>CAKNFJ010000001.1:3853770-5142540 GCA_930633495.1 Hyphomicrobiales bacterium
CGCCTATTACGACCAGCCCGATCCCGCGCAGCGCGCGCAGCAGGTCGCCTTCGGCACCTCCGGGCATCGCGGAACCGCCTTCGCCAGATCCTTCAACGAGGCGCATATCCTCGCCATCGCCCAGGCGGTCTGCCTGTATCGCCGGCAGCGGGGCATCGACGGCCCGCTCTTCCTCGGCATCGATACGCACGCCTTGTCGCGCAACGCCTTCGAGTCGGTGCTGGAGGTCTTCGCCGCCAATGGCGTCGTCACGATGATCGACGAGAAGCTCGGCTTCACGCCGACGCCCGTGATCTCGCATGCGATCCTCACCTACAACCGTGGCCGCAGTTCCGGAAAGGCCGACGGCGTCGTCATCTCGCCCTCGCACAATCCGCCGGCCGATGGCGGCCTGAAATACAATCCGCCGCATGGCGGCCCGGCCGATACGGATGCGACCGGCTGGATCGAGAAGAAGGCCAACGCCTTCATCGCCGAGGGGCTCGCCGGCATCAGCCGCATCCCCTATGAGCGGGCGCTGAAGAGCGAGCATGTCCGCCGGTACGACTATATCAGCGGCTATGTCGCCGACCTCGCCGAGGTGGTCGACATGGAGGCGATCGCCAGGGCCGGCGTCTCGATCGGGATCGATCCGCTCGGCGGGGCCGGGCTCGACTACTACCAGCCGATCATCGATCGCTACGGCCTGAGCGCAACCATCGTCAGTCAGGAAATCGATCCGACCTTCGGCTTCATGACCGCCGATTGGGACGGCAAGATCCGCATGGACTGTTCCTCGCCCTATGCGATGGCCAGCCTGATCGGCATGCGCGACAGGTTCGACGTCGCCTTCGCCAACGATACGGATGCGGATCGCCACGGCATCGTCACCCGCAGCGGCGGGCTGATGAATCCCAACCACTATCTCGCGACGGCCAGCGCCTACCTCTTCGCCAATCGCCCGGGCTGGCGCGCCGATGCGGCCATCGGCAAGACGGTGGTGTCGAGCGCGATCATCGATCGGGTCGCGGCCAAGCTGGGCCGCCGGCTCGTCGAGGTCCCCGTCGGCTTCAAATGGTTCGTCGACGGCCTGATCTCGGGCGAGTTCGGCTTCGCGGGCGAGGAGAGCGCCGGCGCCTCCTTCCTGCGCAAGGACGGTTCCGTCTGGACGACCGACAAGGACGGCATCATCCTGGGCCTGCTGGCGGCCGAGATCACCGCGAAGACGGGTGCCGATCCCAGCGTGCTCTACGGGAAGCTGACCGCTGAACTCGGCAAGCCCTGCTATGCGCGCGTCGATGCTCCCGCGACGGCGGCCCAGAAGGCGGTGCTCAAGAACCTCTCGGCCGGGCAGATCACCGCAAAGGAACTCGCGGGCGAGCCGATCACGGCGATCCTCAGCGAGGCGCCGGGCAACGGCGCGGCGATCGGTGGCCTTAAGGTGAGCACGGCGGATGGCTGGTTCGCGGCGCGCCCTTCCGGCACGGAGGAGGTCTACAAGATCTACGCCGAGAGCTTCCGGGACGAGGCGCATCTCGCGCGCATCCAGGAGGAAGCGCGCAGCATCGTCGGCGCAGCCTTCGCCGCCGCAGGCTGAGAGGTTACTGGCACAAGCTAACGGCCGGCGCGAGCGTGGGGACGACGAGCCGGCCGTCCTCAAGGGCGACGCGCAGCTCGAACGCACCTGCCGCGCAGGCCGCGTTCTTCGGCAGCATCAGCACGAAACCGAAGCGAACGCCCGCGAGATCGGGCCGCGACCAGGCCTGCGCCTTGTCGGCTCGCATCCGCCGCGACCGTTCCATGACCACGACGCTGCCGTTCCGCAGGATGGCGGCGTGCGAGGCGAGCTTCGGCCGGTCGAGGTCGACGGCATATCCGCGCACTACCAATGTGCCGTCCGGCAGCCGGTCGACGGAGTCGATCTCCGCGCGAATCGTCGGTGAAACCACCGGCTTTCCGCTGGTGACGACCTCGACCGCCTGGGCGTAGGCCGCCCGCTTCCCCCGTTCGTCGATTTCCGCATAGGCGGCGACGCCGATGAATATCGCGATGAAGCCGAGCGCCAGCGCGCGAAGGCGGGATGCCGGGGCCGCCGCGATCCTGGCCTTGAACCAGCGATGCATGCCGAGATCGGCCGGTGCGAGCGCCAGCGAGAATGCGATCGAAGCGCCGATTCCGCCGAACCAAAGCGCCAAGCTGTGCATGAAGGCCGGTGCGAAGCCGCCGAAGAGTGTCATCAGCGGCATGTGGCAGAGGTAGAGCATGTAGCTCGCATCCCCCAGGCGCTCTCCGACCTTGCCGAGCCTGGTTTCAGGGGCCGGCTTCGGGGTGCGGACGGCCGCCGCGACGATGAGGATCGCCGGGAACACTGCTGTCATGCGTGGATCGCCGGGGATGAGATAGGCGCCGGCCAGCGTCGTCGGGATCGCGACGAGCCAGAGACCGGGCGGCAGCCAGCCGCGCCGGGCGAGGTCCGGCAACAGGAAGCCGATCAGGAAGGGCAGGTTGATCGCCTGCAGCGGCAATTCGCTGAGCAGCGGGAGCGTGTCGTCGCGGACGAGGCCGTCTTTCGCCAGCATGATGAGGATGACGGCGATCCAGCCGGCGGCGAGCCAGGATGCGAAGCGGCGCAGGCCGGCGAAGCCCAGCAGCGCGAGGATGACGTAGTAGCTCATCTCGTAGACGAGCGTCCATTCGACGGCGAGGAAATAGTCCCGCGAGCCGGCGGGCGCGAGGAGCAGCCCGATGGGATCGATGCTGCGCAGGAAGCCGGCGGCGAAGAACGCGACCCAGAAGATCGCCACCGCGAGCAGCATCGGCGGGTAGATCCTGGCCAGGCGGTTCACCATGAAGCGGGCAGGATCGTCGCGCTGGATGAGCTCTCCCATCAGATAGCCCGAGAGGGCGAAGAACACCGCGACGCCGTAAGCACCCCAGAACCCGCCGAAGATGCTCAGGAAGCCCGAGTTGCCGTTGATCCGCTCGACGATGACGGAGGCGTGGTAGAGCAGCACCGACAGCGCGGCGGCAGCCCGCAGATATTGCAGCCTGACATTGCGCAGCGCGAACGCGCCGCCCTGTGCCGGCGGCACGACGGGGCTGCCCGGGAAGGGCTCTTGGCTCGCTGCCGGAAGCAGCGCTCTGGGCGTATGGCGCATCTGCGACCGCTTGCTCGCGTTTCCGAGGCAGGCACGCCATTAGCCCATGCGCCAAAGATTGGCGATATTCTAATATGCGGGACGGGGCGTGCAGGGCGGGCGCGGCCTTGAGGGCAGCGCCCGCCTTTCTTTTTCTATTCTGCAGCGGCCGTGTTCTGTTTGTACCCGAGGCGTTGGTTGAGCTCGTGCAGGAGTTTTTCGGCTGCGTTTGCGATGACGGTTCCTGGCGGGAAGATGGCGGAGGCTCCGGCCTCGCTCAGCGCGTCGAAATCCTGTGGCGGGATGACGCCGCCGACGACGATCATGATGTCGGGGCGGCCGGCCTTGGCGAGGGCGGCCTTGAGTTCGGGCACGAGGGTGAGATGGCCGGCCGCGAGCGAGGAGACGCCGACGATGTGGACGTCGTTCTCGACCGCTTGCCGCGCGGCTTCGTCGGGGGTGGCGAAGAGCGGGCCGATATCGACGTCGAAGCCGAGATCGGCGAAGGCGGAGGCGATGACCTTCTGGCCGCGATCATGCCCGTCCTGGCCCATCTTGGCGACGAGGATGCGCGGGCGGCGGCCATCCGCCTCCTCGAAGGCCTGGCATAGCAGCTGGACGCGCGTCACGGCTGGGTTCATGTCGCCGACCTCCCGTTTGTAGACGCCCGAGATCGCCTTGATCTCGGCCCTGTGGCGCCCGAAGACCTTCTCCATCGCCAGCGAGATCTCGCCGACGGTGGCCTTGGCGCGGGCGGCCTTGACCGCGAGGTCGAGCAGGTTGCCGTTGCCGGCGGCGCCGTTGGTGAGCGCGGTCAGCGCCGCCTCGACCTCGGTCTCGCTGCGCTCGGCCTTGAGGCGCCTGAGCTTGTCGAGCTGCTGGGCGCGCACGGCGGCGTTGTCGACCTTGAGCACCTCGATCGAGGCCTCGTTCTCCGGCTTGAAGCGGTTGACGCCGATGATCGCCTGCTGGCCGGCATCGATGCGCGCCTGCGTCTTGGCCGCGGCTTCCTCGATCCGGAGCTTGGGGATGCCGGCCTCGATCGCCTTGGCCATGCCGCCGAGCGCCTCGACCTCCCGGATATGGCCCCAGGCCTTCTCGGCGAGCGCGGCGGTCAGCCGCTCGACGTAATAGGAGCCGCCCCAGGGGTCGATGATCCGGGTGGTGCCGCTCTCCTGCTGCAGCAGGATCTGGGTGTTGCGGGCGATGCGGGCGGAGAAGTCGGTCGGCAGGGCCAGCGCCTCGTCGAGCGCGTTGGTGTGCAGCGACTGGGTGTGGCCTTGGGTGGCCGCCATCGCCTCGATCATGGTGCGCGGCACGTTGTTGAACACGTCCTGCGCCGTCAGCGACCAGCCGGAGGTCTGGCTGTGGGTGCGCAAGGGCAGGGACTTCTCGTTCTCAGCGCCGAAATCCTTGACGAGCTTGGCCCAGATCAGGCGGGCGGCGCGCATCTTGGCGACTTCCATGAAGAAGTTCATGCCGATCGCCCAGAAGAAGGACAGGCGCGGCGCGAAGACGTCGACGCCGAGGCCCGCGCGCTGGCCGGCACGGATATACTCGACGCCGTCGGCCAGCGTGTAGCCGAGCTCGAGGTCCTGCGTCGCGCCTGCCTCCTGCATGTGGTAGCCGGAGATCGAGATCGAGTTGAACTTCGGCATGTTCGCCGAGGTGAAGGCGAAGATGTCGCCGATGATCCGCATCGAGGGCGAGGGCGGGTAGATATAGGTGTTGCGGACCATGAACTCCTTGAGGATGTCGTTCTGGATGGTCCCCGAGAGCCTGGCCTGCGGCACGCCCTGTTCCTCGGCCGCCACGATATAGAGCGCCAGCACCGGCAGGACGGCGCCGTTCATCGTCATCGACACGCTCATCTGGTCGAGCGGGATGCCGGAGAACAGGGTGCGCATGTCGTAGATCGAGTCGATCGCGACGCCGGCCATGCCGACATCGCCGCCGACGCGCGGATGGTCGCTGTCATAGCCGCGATGGGTGGCGAGGTCGAAGGCGACCGAGAGCCCCTTCTGCCCGGCGGCGAGGTTGCGCCGGTAGAAGGCGTTGGAATCCTCGGCCGTGGAGAAGCCGGCATATTGCCGGATCGTCCAGGGCTGGTTGACATACATCGTCGGGTAGGGGCCGCGCAGATAGGGCGCGATGCCGGGCAGGGTCTCGACGAAGGGCAGGCCGTCACGGTCTGCGGCCGTGTAGAGCGGCTTGACCGGGATATCCTCGGGCGTCTGCCAGGCTTCGCCTGTGGGCAGTTCGGCCTGCGTCGGCCGGGTCGAACCGGCAAAGGCGAGCGTCGTGAAATCCGGGATCGCGGTCATGGCTGGTTCCCGTCGGTCTTGTCCCACCAGTGGTGGAAATGATGCACCGGCCCGTGGCCATGGCCAACCGCGACCTGATCGGCGGCGGCGATGGCGGCGGAGATGTAGCTCTTGGCCCGGCCGACCGCCTCCGGCAGCGTCAGCCCCCTGGCGAGGTTCGCGGCGATGGCGGAGGACAGGGTGCAGCCGGTGCCATGCGTGTTGCGGGTCGCAAGGCGCGCTGCGTTGAAATGCTGGCGCGCGCCGCCGGCGAGCAGGAGAAGGTCGCTGCTGGTGTCGCCGCTGCCATGGCCGCCCTTGATCAGGACATTGGCGGCGCCGAGCGCCGCGAGCTTTGCGGCCTGCTCGTCGATGGCCTGCTCGGTCTCGGCCATGCTCGATCCGAGCAGGGCGGCGGCCTCGGGCAGGTTCGGGGTGATCAATGTCGCGAGCGGGAAGAGATGCGTGCGGATCGCCTCGACGGCAGAGGTCTCCAGAAGCCGCGCGCCGGAGGCGGCGATCATGACGGGATCGAGCACGATGTTCTTCGCGCCGTGGCGCTTGAGCCCGGCGGCGACGGTCTCGATCAACTCGGCCGTGGCCAGCATGCCGATCTTGACCGCGCCGACGCCGAGATCCTCGAAGACCGCATCGATCTGCCGGGCGACGAAATCGCGCGGCACGGCATGGATGGCGCTGACGCCCTTGGTGTTCTGGGCGGTCAGGGCCACGATCACGCTGGCGCCATAGACCTGATGCGCCGCGAAGGTCTTCAGATCCGCCTGGATGCCGGCGCCGCCGCTCGAATCCGAGCCGGCGATAGTGAGGGCGATGGCAGTCAAACGCGTATCTCCGGTCAGGCGCAGGCGATGGCCTGGGCGCGCTCGAGGGTCTCGATCACGTCGCAGCCCATGAAGATGAACGAGGCGACGCCGGCCTTGTTCAGTGCCTCGGTCTCGGCCGGGCGCCCGGCGAGCCAGACCGTCGCGCCGGCCTTGGCGAGCGCTTCTGCTGCGGCTGCGCCCTCGGCGGCATAGGCCGCATCCGAACCGCACAGGCAGGCGAGCTTCGCGCCCGAGGCGCGGAAGGCGTCGGTGAGGGCACCGAGATCGGTCACGCCGTCCCTGGCGAAGCCGTCGCCGCTGGGCGCAGCGAGGCCGCCGGCCTCGAACAGGTTGCGGGCGAAGCCGGCGCGGGCGGTGAAATCGGCGATGGAACCGAGCGTCGCCAGGAAGACGACCGGGCGCTGCGGCTGGGCGTCGGCCTTGTCGCGCAGCGCCTCGAACGGCTCCGACAGCCTGAAAGAGGGCAGGGCGTCGGCGCGAAGAGCCGCGCCCGGCGCGATCGCGGCATCGGCCCGGCCGGCGCCACCGACGAAGGAGCGGATGAGCTCGCTCTGGTTCTGCTCGGCAAGGCTGCCGGCGGGGCGTCGCTCGGCGCGCGCGACCGGCGCGATCTCCAGCACGGCGACGGCATCCTCGCGGAGATTGGGGAACTCGCTGGTGCCGGTGATCGGTTCGCGGCGGCTTGCCACCGCCACGGCGCGGCTGGTCCGTTGTTCGGCCAGCGTCTTCTGGATGTGGCCGCCGGCGAGCGCGGCGAGAATGCCGCCGAGATCGCCGCTGCGCTGCCGTTCGATCTCCTGGAAGGCCTGCCAGCCCTGTTCGCAGAGCGCCTGCGTCAGGGCCTCGAAGCCGCCGGCGCCTGCGGCCGGGTCGGCGACGCGCCAGAGATTGCTCTCTTCGAGCAGGATGAGCTGGGTGTTGCGGGCGACCCGGCGCGCGAAGGCATCGGGCAGGCCGAGCGCGGCGGTGAAGGGCTGGACCGTGAGCGAATCGGTGCCGCCGATGCCGGCCGAGAAGGCCGCGATGGTGCCGCGCAGCAGATTGACATGCGGGTCGCGCCGGGTCAGCGAGCGCCACGCCGTCTCCGCATGGATCCGGGCCGGTGCCGGCGTCAGCCCGCAGGCCTGCTGGATGCGGTTCCACAGCAGCCTTGCGGCCCGGAACTTCGCCACCGTCAGGAACTCGTCGGTATCCGCGACCAGCGTGAAGGCCAGCGCGTCGCGCGCCTCGGCCAGAGTCATGCCCTGCGCTTCGAGCGCGCGCAGATAGGCGACGGCCGTGGCCAGCGCCGCGCCGAGTTCCTGCGCCTCGCTGGCGCCGGCCTCGTGATAAGGACGGCTGTCGATGGTGACGAACGGGCCGGAAAAGCCCCGCTCCTTCAGGGCGCGGATGGTCTGGGCGAGCTTGCGTCCGATCTCGGGCCAGGGCACGGCCAGCGAGCCGCCCCCGGCGAAGACGCCGATCGGATCGAGGCCGAACGCCACCGACAGCTCGGCCGGCGCATGGCCGCGCTTCTCGATCAGCGCTGCCAGCAGCAGGGCGTCGATGCGGCCTTGCGGCGCCGGATCGAGCCGCAGCCGGATGAGATCGAGCATCACGCCGTCGAGCGCCGCATCGAGCGCCGCGACATCCGCGGCGACGAGGCCATGGCCGCGGGCCGCCGGCGCGCCCGCGAAGCTGATCGTCAGCGTGTCGGCGCCGCCTTCCAGATCGGCCAGCGCCAGTGCCTGCGCTTCCCGCGGCTGCGGATGGTCGAGCCGGGCCGCGACATGCCAGCGCCCGGCTTCGGCACGCAAGGCCCGCGCGGCAGGCGCGGCGGCCGGATAGAGCGGCTCGATGCGGATGCCGTCGGCGCTGCGGCCCACAAGCCGCTTCTCAAAATCCGCACCCCTCAGCACCTTCTCAACCGCACCGCGCCACGCCTCAGACGACGGCGCCCCAAAAGCGGAAAGATACGGAAGATCGGATCGGGCGGGTAACGTCACGCGAATTCCATGATGACGGCATCGACGGCGAGGGAGTCGCCTTCCTTGGCCAGGATCTTGGCGATGGTGACGTCCTTTTCGGCGCGCAGCACGTTTTCCATCTTCATCGCCTCGACCATGGCGAGCGGCTCGCCGGCCTTGACCTCCTGCCCGACCGCAACCGCGATCGACTTCACCAGGCCCGGCATCGGGCAGAGCAGGAACTTGCCGGTGTCGGCCGCGACCTTCTCCGGCATCAGCGCCGCAAGCTCCGCCTCGCGCGGCGTGTAGACATGGGCATCGGCATAGGCGCCGGCATGGCCGAGCGCGACGCCGTTCAGGATCGCCCGGACCTGCGCCGCGATCTTCACCCCGTCGAGCGTGCCGTGCCAGACCGGCTCGCCCGGCACCCAGTCGCTGGTGACGCTGACGCTGCGGCCCGGAAAGGCGATGGTGACCGACCCGCCTTGCTCGGTCACCTCGCCCTCGAAACGCTCAGGCCCAAGCTGGACGATGCGCTGCCGGTCGAAGGAAACCCTGCGCCAGCCCTCCATCTGCGCGGAGACGTTGCGCTTGCGCTGGTTCATGCGGTGGTCGCAGGCGATCGCGATCGCCGCCATGCGCAGAGCGGTCTCAGCCACCGGCACCGGCAGCGAGAAGCCCTCGGGGAACTCCTCGGCGATGAAGCCGGTCGAGAGATTGCCGGCGATCCAGCGCGGATGCTGCATCACCGCGGCGACGAAGGGGATGTTGTGGCGGATGCCGTCGATGGCGAAGGCATCGAGCGCGCGCGCCTGCGCCTTGATCGCCGCCTCGCGCGTCGGCGCATGCGTGACGAGCTTGGCGATCATCGGGTCGTAATAGATCGAGATCTCGCCACCTTCGAAGACGCCGGTGTCGTTGCGCACCATGGCCTCGCCATCCGGCCCCTCGCTCGGAGGCCGGTAGGTCACGAGCCGGCCGGTCGAAGGCAGGAAGTTGCGGGTCGGATCCTCGGCATAGACTCTGGACTCGACCGCCCAGCCGTCGAGCTTCACATCATCCTGGCCGATCGCCAGCTTCTCGCCATAGGCGACGCGGATCATCTGCTCGACGAGGTCGATGCCGGTGATCATCTCGGTGACCGGATGCTCGACCTGCAGACGGGTGTTCATCTCGAGGAAGTAGAACGACTTGTCCTGGCCGGCGACGAACTCGACCGTGCCGGCCGAGTCGTAGTTCACGGCCTTGGCCAGCGCGACGGCCTGCTCGCCCATCTTCTTGCGGGTCGCCTCGTCGAGCAGCGGCGACGGCGCCTCCTCCAGCACCTTCTGGTTGCGGCGCTGGATCGAGCATTCGCGCTCGCCGAGATAGATGACGTTGCCGTGCTTGTCGCCCAGCACCTGGATCTCGATATGCCGGGGATCGACGATGAACTTCTCGACGAAGACGCGGTCGTCGCCGAAGGAGGATGCGGCCTCGGACTTGGCGCGAGCGAAGCCTTCCGCCACCTCGGCCGAGGAATGGGCGATGCGCATGCCCTTGCCGCCGCCGCCGGCCGAAGCCTTGATCATCACGGGGTAGCCGATCTCGTCGGCGATTTTCACGGCATGCTCGGGGCTCTCGATGATGCCGAGGAAACCGGGCACCGTCGACACCTTGGCGGCGGCCGCCGCCTTCTTCGATTCGATCTTGTCGCCCATCGCGGCGATGGCGCCGGGGTTGGGGCCGATGAAGACGATGCCGTTATCCTTCAGCGCCTGGGCGAAGGCCTCGCGCTCGGACAGGAAGCCATAGCCCGGATGAACGGCCTGAGCGCCCGTTGCCTTGCAGGCGTCGATGATCTTGTCGATCAGCAGATAGGATTGGGCGGCGGGAGCCGCGCCGATATGCACGGCCTCGTCGGCCATCTCGACATGCAGCGCGTCGCGATCCGCATCGGAATAGACGGCAACCGTCTTGATGCCCATGCGCCGCGCCGTCTTGATGACGCGACAGGCGATCTCCCCACGGTTCGCGATCAGGATCTTCGTGAACATGTTCTGGTCTTCTTCAGCAGAGGAGCGATCGGCAGCAGCGAATTCAGATCTCGTCACGCGGGGCCTGAGAGACATACCGCGACCGGCCTATCTGGCTCTCTGCCTCGGGGTCCAAGCTGCTCGCGAGCCACAGGAGATGAGACACCTCGTCGAGCATCTCTGCGGCCTGCTGGGTATTCGAGGCCCGGTCGATCATCTCGATCAACCTGTCTGCCACGTTTTGGACGTTTGCCTCGGGCGTCTGACGAGCATGGGTCATCGACTTCATTGCCTCACAGAGGGATGTTGTCGTGTTTCCGCCAGGGGCGTTCGACGCTCTTGGTCCTGAGCATGGCCAGCGCGCGGGCGATGCGGCGGCGGGTCGAGTGCGGCATGATGACCTCGTCGACATAGCCGCGCTCGGCCGCGACGAAGGGCGACATGAAGCGGTCCTCGTATTCTTTCGTCTTGGCGGCGATGCCATCCGAATCCATGCCACGGAAGATGATCTCGACCGCGCCCTTGGCGCCCATCACCGCGATCTGCGCCGTCGGCCAGGCATAGTTGACGTCGGCGCCGATATGCTTGGAGGCCATCACGTCATAGGCGCCGCCGAAGGCCTTGCGGGTGATGATCGTGACCAGCGGCACGGTGCATTCCGAATAGGCGAAGAGCAGCTTGGCGCCGTGCTTGATCAGGCCGCCATATTCCTGCGCCGTGCCCGGCAGGAAGCCGGGAACGTCGACCAGCGAGACGATCGGGATCTCGAAGGCGTCGCAATAGCGGACGAAGCGGGCGGCCTTGCGCGAGGCGTCGGAGTCGAGCACCCCGGCCAGCACCATCGGCTGGTTGGCGACGATGCCGACGGTGCGGCCCTCGATCCGGCCGAAGCCGGTGACGATGTTGCCGGCATAGGCCGCCTGGATCTCGAAGAAGTCGCCCTCGTCGACCGTCTTCAGGATCAGCTCCTTGATGTCGTAGGGCTTGTTCGGATTGTCGGGGACGAGCGTATCGAGGCTCATGTCGACGCGGTCGGGCACGTCGAAGGACGGCCATTCCGGCACGCCGGCGGTGTTGTTGGCCGGCAGGAAATCGAGCAGGCGGCGCACCTGCAGGAGCGCCTCGACATCGTTCTCGAAGGAGCCGTCGGCGACCGAGGATTTCGAGGTGTGGACCTTGGCGCCGCCGAGCTCCTCGGAGGTCACGGTCTCGTTGGTGACGGTCTTCACCACCTCCGGGCCGGTGACGAACATGTAGGAGGTATCGCGGACCATGAAGATGAAGTCGGTCATCGCCGGCGAATAGACGTCGCCGCCGGCGCAGGGTCCCATGATCACGGAGATCTGCGGGATCACGCCCGAAGCCTGGACGTTCCGCTTGAAGACCTCGCCATAGCCGCCGAGCGCCGCGACGCCCTCCTGGATGCGGGCGCCGCCGGCATCGAACAGGCCGACGATGGGCGCGCGCATCTTCAGCGCCATGTCCTGGATCTTGGTGATCTTCTGGGCATGGGTCTCGGAGAGCGAGCCGCCGAAGACGGTGAAGTCCTTCGAGAAGACGAAGACGGTGCGGCCATTGACCGTGCCCCAGCCGGTGACGACGCCGTCGCCGGGGATCTTCTCGGCCTTGTCCATGCCGAAATCGACGCAGCGATGCTGCACGAACATGTCGAACTCCTCGAAGGAGTCCTTGTCGAGCAGGAGCTCGATGCGCTCCCGCGCCGTCAGCTTGCCGCGCTTGTGCTGCGCCTCGATGCGACGCTCGCCGCCACCCTGACGCGCCCCCTCGCGCCGGGATTCGAGCTGTTCGAGAATGTCTTTCATGGCAAAACCGGAGCCCGACGACTGCGCATTCCCGGCGCAGTAAGACAATGCCGCTTTGCCTGTCTCGCAAAATTGTGCCAATTTGCAAAGTTGCGAAAAGGGCAAATTTGCAAAATGAAACGCAAGGTCTTCGCCGGTCCGGCTGTCCGCAGGCTGCGTGAGGAGGCCGGCTGGCCACAGCAGCTTCTTGCCCGGAAGATCGGAATTTCGCCGAGTTACTTGAACCAGATCGAGCGATCGCAGAGGCCGCTCAGTGCCGCCGTCCTCGTCGAGCTGGCACGGGTCTTTCGCGTCGACATCTCGCAGATCTCGAACAGCGACGAGGATCGGCTGCTCGTCGATCTGCAGGATGCGCTGTCCGATCCCGCGCTCGCTTACCCGGTCCTGCCTTCGAGCGAATTGCAAGCCGCGATCCAGCAGGCGCCGAACGTCGCCAAGGCCGTCGTCCGGCTGCAGGCCGCCCACCGGGCGCTCGAGGACAAGTACCAGGCCCTGGATCAAACCCTCTCGCATTCCGAGGCGGGCGATCTCGCCGGAGCCGTTGCCTTTCCGTACGACGAAGTCCGCGACTTCTTTCACCGGATCGGCAACTATGTCGACGATCTGGACCGGCGGGCGGAGGAGACCTATGCGGAGCTCGGCGCCGATACCTCCGCATTGCCCGACGCGCTGATCGGCAGGCTCGAACTGCGTCATCGGCTTTCTGTCAGGATCGAGCGATCCTTCGGTTTCGATCGGCCGATCAGGCAGTTCGACAGGGCTTCCCGCATCCTCCGCATCGATGGTTGCGCGGACGCTTCCAGCCGAACCTTTGCGCTTGCACACCAGCTCGCCCTGTTCGAGGCGCAGGACGTGACGGCCGAGGTTCTGACGCTGGCCAGTTTCCGCAGCGAGAGCGCCAACGCCGTCTGCTCGGTCGCCCTGGCCAATTACTTCGCCGGTGCCCTGATCCTGCCCTATCGGAAGTTTCTGGATTCCTCCCGGCTGCACCGCCACGACCTCGGCATCCTGATGCATCTGTTCGGAGCGAGCCTCGAACAGGTCGCTCATCGCCTTTCCACGCTGCAGCGGCCGGGAGCACGGGGGATACCGTTCTATTTCCTTCGGATCGACCGCGCCGGAAATATCACCAAGCGCCACAGCGCGACGCGCCTGCGCTTTGCGCGCTATGGCGGAGCCTGCCCGCTCTGGAACGTGCATCAGGCTTTCGAAACGCCCGATCGCATGCTCGTGCAGATCGCGGAGATGCCGGACGGGACGCGCTATCTCTCACTGGCGCAGGCCATCACGAAAGCCGGGATCGGCCACAGCGCGGCGCGCCGGCGATACGCGATCGGCCTGGGCTGCGAACTGGCCGATGCCGGACAGCTTGTCTATGCCGACGAACTGGACACCGAGAACGTGAAGTCGATCGTCCATATCGGGACGAGCTGCCGTCTCTGCGAGCGGCCCAACTGCTCGCAACGGGCCTTCCCGCCGGCAGGCGCATCGATCCGAATAGATGCGGATATCCGCGAAGCCGTGCCCTATCGGCTGGTGGATTGAACATGTGCCTTTCTTTATCCGAAGGAGGTATCGACAAGCGCGCGGCCTGCCTTGGATTTCGAGACGCATATTTTCGCTCGGATCGTCCAGGTTGCCGGGGCGAGCGGGTTTTCGTCACGGTACCCAGCCTGCGAACTGCTGACTTCGCTTCAGGCTGAGTCGCAGGGCATCGCTTCGGAAGGACGATAGGAAGGCGGCACCATCTTCGGTCAAATCATATGTTTCGGGCTCTGCCCGTCATCGCGCACATAACGCCAGAGAATCTCGGCAATTTCTGCACGCCGGCGGGCTTTCGCCTCCGGGGACGACATGTCCCAGTGGAACTGCGCCTCGAAGGTGTGCCGGTTGGCGACCGAAAAGATGGATAGGGCGTTCAGCGTCGCGTGGAGCTCAAGTGCGGTGATGCCGGGGCGGATGACGCCAAGGTTCCTGCCCTTCGCGAGCACCCGCTCGATCTGGCCGACGACCGGCCGCGTCATCTGCATCAGCTTCTCGCTGCGCCCGATGTGGCGACCGCGATGGATATTCTCGATCGCGACAAGCCGGACGAATTCGGGATTGGCCTGGTGAAAGTCGAAGGTGAATTCGGCGAGCCGGCGGATCGCAGCCTCGGGCTCCAGCGCATCGAGATGGAGATCCTCTTCCGCTGCACGCATCTTGCCGTAGGCCATCTCCAGCACGGCTTTGTAGAGCTCTTCCTTTGAGTTGAAGTAGTAGAAGATCAGCCGCTTCGTGATGTTGGCCCGCGCGGCGATCGCGTCGGCATTGGCGCCGAGCAGCCCGTTCTCGGCAAATTCCTCGAAGGCGATCTGCAGGATTTCGCTCTTCGTCTTTTCGCGGTCGCGTCGACGGATCGGCGCATCCTCGCCCCGCATCGGCGCCTTCGCCTTGATGGGCTTCATGCCCGGTCCTCGCCTTTCCCGACACCCCGCAGCGGGTCCCCGCCTTCCCTAGCCGATTCAACGCCGCTTGACAGCAATTATCCTACAGGATAATTGTCTCGTAATTATCCTGTAGGTTAATAGTGGGGAGGGAACATGATCGCTCCTGCGCTTGCTCGCATTGCCCTGTCCGCTTCCGCCGCTTTGCGTGCGGGTAAGCCCGCCACGGGCGCGCCCTCCCTGCGGCCGCAGTGCGGCCAGCGCCGATGATCCATCTCGGCCTCGCCCATCTGACGGCATTGGAGCTGCCCCCGCCGGAACTGGCCCGGGAGGCGGCGAGGGCCGGCTTCCGATCGATCGGCCTGCGCGTTCACCCGGCACTGACAGGCGGCATCGCTTATCCGCTCGCGGCTGGGACACAGGCGCAGCGTGAATTCGCCGCCCTTTTGATGTCCGAAGGTCTGCGCCTGAACGAGATCGAGTTCGTGCAGATCACGCCGGAGATCGACGTCCCGTCCTTTGCGCCGATGTTCGAAGTCGGCGCCGCGCTCGGCGCGGCCGCGGTGACGGTGTCCGGCGACGATCCTGACGGTGCGCGGCTTGCAGCGAACTTCGCGGCGCTCTGCGAGCTTGCCGGCTCCTTCGGTCTACGCGTCGATCTGGAATTCATGTGCTGGCGCGCCGTCGGAACCCTGGCACAGGCTTTGGCGGTCATTCGCCGGGCGGGAGCGGCGAACGCCGCCGTGCTCGTGGATGCGCTGCATCTCAGCCGCTCCGGCGGGAGCCCCGCGGATCTTCAGGCCGTGCCGGCGCAGCTTCTGCGCGCAGCCCAGCTCTGCGACGCCGGGGCGGACGTGCCCACGACCGATGCTGCCGTCATCGAAGAGGCCCGTGAGGGCAGGCTTCCGCCGGGCGAGGGCACCTTGCCGCTCGCCGCCTTGCTGGAGGCCTTGCCGGCCGATGCGGCGCTCAGTGTCGAATTGCCCATGCGGGGACCCGATGCGCGCCGGCGCATCGCGGTTGCCTATGAGACGACGCAACGCCTGCTGCGCGGCCTTCCGCATGGCGCCGCAGGCAGGACTTCGAACCCGACAGGCGGATTGCAAGAGCAGGGAACGGCAGGAGCATGACGAACATCGCAATCGGCGTCATCGGCGCGGGGCTGATCGGTCGCAAGCATCTGGCGAAGATCGCCGATCATCCCGATTTCGACCTTGTCGGAATCGCGGACGTCAACGCCGAACAGGTCGCCGCACAGAACCCGGATGCGCGCGTCTTCGCCGACTACCGGCAGATGCTGGACGAGGCGCGGCCGGAGGCGGTGATCATCGCCTCGCCCAACCAGCTCCATGCCGAGAACGGCATCGAGTGTGCGCGGCGCGGTATCCATATCCTGGTCGAGAAGCCTGTCACCGACACGCTGGAATCGGCTTCGGCGCTGATCGCCGAGGTCCGCAAGGCCGGCATCCGATCCCTGGTCGGGCACCATCGGCGTCACCACCGGCAGGTCGCGACCTTGCGGTCCCTGCTGGGCGAGCAGCGGATCGGCAATCTCGTCGGCGTGTCCGCGATCTGGGCGGTCTACAAGCCCGATCCCTATTTCGCGATCGCGCCCTGGCGCACGCAGGCCGGCGGTGGGCCCGTCCTGATCAACCTCATCCACGAGATCGACTTCCTGCGCTTTGCCGTCGGCGAGATCGTCTCCGTCAGCGCCATCCTCTCGAACCGCCAGCGCGGTTTCGCGGTCGAGGATACGGCCGGCGTCTTGATCGAATTCGAGAACGGTGCGGTCGGCACCTTCCTGCTCAGCGACAGCGCGGTCTCGCCCTGGACGACCGAGCAGGGCGTAGGCGAGTCCCCCGAATTCCCGTTCAGCGGCGAGAGCAGCTACCGTTTCATCGGCAGCCGCGGCGCGCTCGAATTTCCCAATCTGGTGCTGTGGACGCAGGCGAATGGCGAGCCGAACTGGAACCAGCCGGCCCTGGCGCAGCGGATCCATGCGCCGTCGATCGATCCCTACATCGCCCAGCTCGATCATTTCCGCGACCTGATCCGTGGCGAGACGCCGTCCCTGCAGCCGGTCGAGGACGGAGCGCGCACGCTGATCGCGACGCTCGCCGTCGCCGAGGCGGCCGCAACCGGCAAGCGGATTGATTTGCGTGATCGCAACGCAGCCCTCGCCACATGAGGCGCGGCGGCGAACGGAGTTGATTGGGAGGCCGTGAAGGCGCGCCGGCCGATGCCGGCGGCCGCGCCGCAGGAGAGACGGGAGCGCCGAAACGAGGCGTCACCGGGGGAGCAGCTAGGCCAACGCGTTCGGATCGACCCCTTGAGAAGGTCGGCCGCTGGGGAGGAGCCATGAATTACAAGCTCGATTTCACACCTGTGATCGAGGGGATGCCCGATCTGCTGATGGGCTGCCTCGGCACCTTCCTGCTGGCGATCTGCGGCATGGCGCTGGCGATCGTCATCGGCATCGGCGGCGTGGTGCTGCGGGATTCCCGCTTCGCCCCGATCCGCTTCCTGGTGCGGGCCTTCGTCGAGGTGATCCGCAACACGCCCTTCCTGGTGCAGATCTTCTTCATCTATTTCGCCCTGCCGCTGACCGGCCTCAGGCTCGATCCGACGCCGACCGCGATCATCGCGCTCGGCATCAATGGCGGCGCCTATGCCATCGAGATCATCCGCGGCGGCGTGCAGTCGATCGGCAAGGGCCAGATCGAGGCCGGGCTGGCCCTTGGGCTGCACCGGGCGCAGGTCTTCCGGCTGATCGTATTGAAGCCGGCGCTGCGGGCGATCTTCCCGTCTTTGACCAGCCAGTTCGTGCTGCTGACCCTGACCACCTCGGTCGCCTCGGCGATCTCGGCCTATGAGCTGACCTCGGTGGCGCAGCGGATCGAGTCCGACAGTTTCCGCTCCTTCGAGGTCTACGGCACGATCACGCTGTTCTACCTCGTGATCTCCGGGGTGATGATGCGCTTCTTCTCGGCGATCTCGGCCCGCTACTTCAGCTATCCGGTGAAGTGAGGGCGCCATGGGCTGGAACGAATTCCTCTTCCTCCTCACCGGCCTGAAGTGGACGGTGGCGCTCTCCGCGATCGGCTTCGTCTGCGGCTCGGCTTCGGGGCTCGGGATCGCGCTGATGCGCACCTCGGGCAAGCCTGTGCTGGAGCGCGGCACGGCCGGCTATATCGCCCTGTTCCAGGGCACGCCGCTGCTGATGCAGCTCTTCGTGGTCTATTACGGGCTGGCGCTGATCGGGCTGAAGCTCGATGCCTGGGTCGCGGTCGCGATCGGCTTCACGCTGCATGCCAGCGCCTATCTCGGCGAGATCTGGCGCGGCTCGATCGAGGCCGTGCCGAAGGGCCAGACCGAGGCCGCCAAGGCGCTGAGCCTCAAATACGTCTCCCGGATGCGCGACGTCGTCCTGCCGCAGGCGATCCGGATCTCGCTGCCGGCGACGATCGGCTTCCTGGTGCAATTGATCAAGGGCACCTCGCTTGCCGCCATCGTCGGCTTCACCGAGCTGACCCGCGCCGGCAACATCGTCTCCAACCAGACCTTCAAGCCGCTCCTCGTCTTCGGGATCGTCGGCATCCTCTACTTCCTGCTGTGCTGGCCGCTCTCGCTCTACGGCTCGCATCTCGAACGGCGCATGGCCATCGCCTCGCGCTGAGACACCCGTTCGCCGCCTGAACCAACCACCAAGCAAAGAGAAAGAGGGAGAGAAACATGACGACCATGACCGCCAATCGCAGAGACATCCTCCTGGCCGGTGCCGCAGCGCTCGCAGCGCCGATGCTGATCAGCAAACCGGCTCTGGCGGTGACGCCGGCCGAGATCAAGACCCGTGGCAAGGTCATCATCGGCATCCAGGGCGACAATCCGCCCTGGGGCTTCGTCAACTCCGTCGGCAAGCAGGAGGGGTTGGATGCCGACATTTCCGAACTCTTCGCCCGGGAGCTCGGCGTGCCGGTCGAATTCGTTCAGCTCGCCGTCGCCAACCGCATTCCGGCGCTGACATCGGGCCGCGTCGACGTGCTGTTCGCGACGATGGCGATGTTGCCGGAGCGCGCCAAGGCGGTGCAGTTCTCCAAGCCCTATGCCGCCAACGTCATCACCTTCATCGCGCCGAAGGACATGGTGGTGAAGACGCATGCGGATATGGGCAAGTACACGATCGGTGTGGCGCGCGGCAGCGTGCAGGACAGCGACGTGACCCGGACCGCTCCTCCCGGCACGACGATCCGCCGTTTTGACGGCGACGCGCCGACGATCCAGGCACTCCTCTCCGGGCAGGTCCAGGCTGTCGGCGGCAACATCTTCTACATTCCCCGTCTCGAGGAAACGAAGCCGGGCGTGTTCGAGAACAAGCTCGAATTCACGACGCTCTACAACGGCGCCTGCACGCGGCTCGGCGAGAAGGAGATCAATGCCGCGGTCAATGCCTTCATCGACAAGATCATAGCCAATGGCGAGCTGGCGAAGATCTATCCGAGGTGGATGAAGAACCCGCTGCCGACATTCCCGGACAGGGTGCCGGACATTTCGTTCATCGCCAGCTGACGTCACAAAACCAAAAGGGGCTCGCCATGACCGAACAAGCCGCCAAACAGGAAGCGTCGATGATCACGATGCAAGGCGTAAACAAGTGGTATGGCGAGTTCCAGGCCCTGACCGATATCAGCCTCACGGTCCGCAAGGGCGAGCGCATCGTGCTGTGCGGCCCGTCGGGCTCCGGCAAATCGACGCTGATCCGCTGCATCAACCATCTGGAGACCTACCAGAAGGGCGAGATCCGGGTCGGCGGCACCAGGCTGGGAGATGACGCGAAGACCATCGACGCGGTGCGCCGCGAGGTCGGCATGGTCTTCCAGCACTTCAACCTGTTCCCGCATATGACGGTCCTGCAGAACTGCATGCTGGCGCCGATGCGTTCGCTTGGCGTGAGCAAGGCGGAGGCCGAGGCCACCGCCCGCAAGCTGCTCGGCCGGGTCAAGATCCTGGAGCAGGCGGAGAAATATCCTGCCCAGCTCTCCGGTGGCCAGCAGCAGCGTGTCGCGATCGCACGCGCGCTCTGCATGAAGCCGAAGGTGATGCTGTTCGACGAGCCGACCTCGGCGCTCGACCCCGAGATGGTCAAGGAGGTGCTCGACACCATGATCGCGCTCGCCGACGAGGGCATGACCATGATCTGCGTCACCCATGAGATGGGCTTCGCCCGGCAGGTGGCGAACCGCGTCATCTTCATGGCCAATGGCGCCATCGTCGAGGAAGCGCCGCCCGAGGAGTTCTTCCACAATCCCCGCCACGAGCGGACCCGGAAGTTCCTCGGCGAAATCCTCCACAAGCACTGAGGCAAAGCCGGAGCGCCTCCTGCCATCGGCACCCGTTGGATCGGTGAGTATCGCTTCCGGTCATTGCGCGATACCGAGAAGCGGATGTCCATGGCACTCGCGCCCTGGTTCGGGTCCCGACAACCCGGCATTTTGCGGCGTGAGCACGCGCTGACGGCATTCTGCCGGTTGTTGCAGCTGGCGCTGCTATGCTCATTGACGCCTCACGAAAGTACCTTGTTTCCTTTCCGAGCGAGGCGAGGGCGCTCGCTGGCGACGAGCTCCAGTCGCACCCGCCGCTTACGGTCGTTTCCGCCCCCCTGTTCGACATTCCAACCGGAGAGACGCGCGGTCAGCCGGCGCCAGCAGCGGTAGCCGGCGTCTTGCCAGGAGCCGGATGCCGGTTTGTATTCACACGCGTTCGGCATCCAGCCAGAGGTATCGGCACAACATTCGGCTCTTGATTTAACACCGTTTAACCGCCGAGGTTGAACACTGTCCGGATCGAAGCAGAACTGGCATTGGGAAGCGGATGGATAAGGCCCGCGCAAATGCGGCAGCGTCTCGGCCGCACAAGAAGCGACGCCTGGCGGGTCGGCTCGCGGCCCTGATGCTCGCCCTTGCGAATTGCGGGGCCTTTGCCCAGGCACGCTCGGACGAAACGGTCAAATTGCAGATCATCGGCGGGCTCGCCGGCGTTACCCAGTACCTGAAAATCGAGGAGCCCTTCTGGCAGTCGGAGATCCGGGCGCTTTCCGCAGGGCGGATCAGCGCGACGATCCGGCCGTTGGATGCCGGTGGGCTGCGCAATCAGGAAATGCTCCAGCTCATGCGGCTCGGCGTGGTGTCGTTCGGCACCGCGCTGCTGAGTGTCGTCGCCGGGGAGGAGCCGGAACTGAGTGCCGTCGACCTGCCGGCCCTGAATCCGGACGTGGCCACGTTGCGTCGCACCGTGGGCGTTTTTCGGAACCATATGCAGACCGTGTTGCGCACTCGCTATGACATCGAACTGCTGGGGATCTACGCCTATCCGGCTCAGGTTCTGTTCTGCACCAGGCCCTTCAAGGGACTCGATGATCTCGCCGGCCGGAAGATACGCACCTCTTCGGTCGGACAGTCGGAACTGATGGCCGCCATCGGCGCGGTGCCGGTGATCCTGCCCTTTGCGGAAATCCTGACCGCCCTGCGCGACGGTGTCGCCGATTGCGCCATCACCGGAACGCTGAGCGGCTATGAGATCGGCCTGCCCCATGTCACCACCTCCGTCCATACCTTTGCATTGGGGTGGGGGGTTTCGATCTTTGCGGCAAACACCGCCTATTGGGATACGCTGCCGGAGGACGCGCGCGGGATCATCCGGCGCGGCGTAAGCCAGCTCGAAACGAGGATCTGGTCGCAGGCGGAGGCCGATACGCAGCGCGGATTGGCTTGCAACGCCGGCGCGGTCGCGTGCTCGGGCCCACCCGAGCGGCCCATGACCATCGTGCCGGCCTCGCCTGCCGATGAGGCACGACGCCGGCAGCTTCTCGCCGAGGTCGTCTTGCCGCGCTGGTTTGAGCGTTGCGGGCAGGATTGCGTATCGTCCTGGAACACCTATCTCGAGCCGCTCCACGCCATCCGGGGCAAGGCACCATGACAGGCATCGCTTCGGATCGATGAGGATAGATGCTCAATCGCCTTAAGCTCATGGTCGTGGCGGGAATGGCGGTTATCCTGGCGGCAGCGGCCGTCGGAGGAAGCCATCTCGTTCGCCAGAGGGAACAGGCGGCCTGGCGTGCCGCGGAGCAGTCTCTCGAATCCTCTGCGGTCGCGGTCGAGAACGCTTTCGACCGACAGCTTCTGCAAGTCGACGGCGCGCTGGCGAGTTTCGCGACCCTGTTCGATCTCGCGCAGATCGATCCGCGGCAGAGAGAGCCTGCCAGCCGCCTGCTTCGTGGCCTCAACTTCCAGACGATGGCCTTTCGCGACCTGCTGCTCATCGGACCGGATGGGAGCATCATGGCGTCCGCCCGATCAAGCCGCTCCCGCCAACGGCTGCCGTTCGACGTCGCCGTGCTCGGGCACGCCCCGACGAATCTGATCGGCCCGCTTCGCAACGCCGCGACCGGAGATTGGTCGCTCTACGTCGCGCGCAAGATTCCCGGCTGGCAGGGCATCGTTCCTGTCGCAGAGGTTCCCTTGCATACCCTGATGAGATTGCTGGCGGAAACCGGCGTCGACCCCGGCACGCGAATCTTCCTCGAACGCGCCAACGGGCAGCTCGTCGCAGCGTTGCCGCATGATGAATTGTTGATCGGCAAGTCCCGCGCTTCTGCTCTGCCGGAGCAGGCGGCGAACGGCAGAGCCTTCCTGGTCGAGGCAAGCACAGGCGAAGCCGCCACCCTGAACGTCGTGCGCTCCTCGCTCTATGGCGACATCCGTGTCGTTCTGTCGGCAGCGACTGCGACGCTCCTTGCCGATTGGCGCAAGGATCGCGGCCGGACGATACTGGCTGCCGCAATCGCCGCCCTGCTTCTCTCGGCCTTCGCGGGAGCGATCCTGCTCGCCATTCGTCAGCGAGAGCATGTGGACACCGAGCGAGCACGAGCCGCAGCCGTCCTCGACAATGCGATCGAGGCTATGTCCGACGGCTTCGTGATGTGGGACGAGGCCGACCGCCTGGTGACATGCAACCAGCGCTATCGCGACCTCTATGTCGTCAGCGCGCCTTTCATGAAGGCGGGCGCGCATTTCGAGGAAATCATCCGCAAAGGCGTCGAGCTGGGCCAATATCCTCAGGCGACCGGGGATCCCGAGGAGTTCGTGAGGGATATCACCGCCTGGCATCGGCAGGGCAGCGGATCGATCGAGCGTCTGCTGCCGGACGGCCGCTGGCTTCTCATCACGGAGAGGCGAATGACGGATGGCGGGATCGTCGGAATCCGGACCGACATCACCGCGCTGAAGGGCGCGCTCGCCGATCTGGCGGCCGCCAACGCACGCGCGAACGAGGCCATGGCGGAGGCGCGACAGCAGAATACGGCCCTGATCGAACAGGAAAGCCGCATCCGTTTCCTGGCGCTCCATGACGATTTGACGGGCTTGCAGAACCGCTTCGCCTTCCGGGGCCAGATCGCACAAGCGCTGCTGCGGCCCCGCGCTCATATGTCGGTCGCCCTTCTCTTCCTCGACCTGGATCACTTCAAGGACGTCAACGACACGCTCGGGCACCCCGTCGGCGATCTGCTGCTCCTGTCCGTTGCCGAGCGCCTGGCAGGCTGCGTCCAGGATGCGGGATGCGTCGCTCGCCTCGGCGGGGACGAGTTCGCGGTTCTCAGTCTCGATCAGGAGCAGCCACGGCAGGCGCAGGTGCTGGCAGCCCGCATCATCGAGGTGCTCAGCCAGCCCTATCTCATTCAGGAGCGGACGATCGCCATCTCGGCGAGCGTCGGCATCGCCATTGCCGAGGCTCCCGATTTCGATGCGGACCTCCTGCTGAAGCAGGCCGATCTCGCGCTCTATCAGGCCAAGGCCCAGGGGCGTGGGGTTTGCTGCGTGTTCACGGCCGAGATGGACGAGAAGCTGCGCGCACGCCTCGGCATGGAAGCGGATCTGCGCAGGGCCATCGAGGAGCAGCAATTCGAGCTGTCCTACCAGCCGATCTACGATCTGAGGTCGAGCAAACTATGCGGCTTCGAGACTTTGCTGCGCTGGCGTCATCCGAAGCGGGGGCTGGTCGGGCCTGCCGAATTCATCCCGCTGGCGGAGGAAACACGGCTCATCGTCGAGATCGGCCGGCATGTCCTTCGCCAAGCCTGCACCAACGCAGCCCAGTTGCCGGGCGATCTGCGGATCGCCGTCAACCTGTCCCCGGTGCAGTTGATCTTCGGAGATCCGATCGCAACTGTGCGCGACATCCTGAACGAAACCGGGCTCGATCCGGCCAGGCTGGAACTCGAGATCACCGAGACAGCGCTGCTGGCCAATGACAATCGGAACCTTGGGACGCTGCGCGGCCTCAAGGATCTCGGGGTTCGCATCGTGCTCGACGACTTCGGTACGGGCTATTCCAGCCTGAGCCATCTACGCCTCTTCCCGCTCGACAAGGTCAAGATAGACCGCTCGTTCGTGCGCGACATGACGGTCCGCCCAGACAGTGCCGCCATCGTGGCGGCCATTGCGGCGCTGGCTGCCGAACTCGGCATGGCGACCACCGCGGAAGGCATCGAAAGGCTCGACCAGCTCGATGCCGTTCATCGGGCGGGTTGTACGGAAGCTCAAGGGTACTTGATGGGAAGGCCGCAGCCGATCCTGCAGGCCGTTCACACGACGCTCTTCAGACGGTCTCATCGGAACCGCGGCGGCCGGCGACGAGCGCCGTCTGTCGGCTCGTCGGATGGATCGTGAAGCGACCAGCAGGGCCGGGCGCATGTTGATTTCCGCCGAGAAGCGCCCCGTTCGGCAAGGATTTCGCCGGACGCGCGATTCAAGACGCAACCGAAGGACGTCAGATCGACCGGGAGCGGCGGGCGGTGACGGGGGCTGCGCCTTCGCTTCACGCGGGTTTCTCCATCGAGTGCCTTGAACGACGCCGGAGCGGCGACCATCGCGATGCGCGGCGTCTGAAGGCCAACTGCTTCCGGGGTCGCTCCGAGACCGAGCAGGACACCAGCCCGGCGGCGCAAGGCTTCCAGCTTGTCCATGACGCCGGGTCTGGCCTCGATCTCGTCCGGTGTTTCCGCTCCCGTCAGGCCGAAGGCCGTGGCCGCTACATAGACGATGAGCGAGGTGGCATCGACGATCGAGACCCCGGCATAGAGGTGCAATCCGAGCTTGACCCAACTGCCTGATTAGAGAAGCGGACTCTGGCGTCCCATCCGAAGGCGGACCTCCAAAGCGCGAAAGTACGACCGAAACTGATCCAACTCACGCGCGCGACCTACCGCGCGACAGCAGCCGACGTTGGGACTGTCTCTTAGAAAGGGATATCCGAGCCTGCAGGCAAAGGAATCTCGGCTAAGCCGCGTCAAGTGTCCCGAAGAACTCGCTGACCTGATTCCTGATACGTCGCGCTTCGCCGTCGAGGTCGCGCGCCAGCGCCATCACGTCGGCCGCGCTGGTGTTGGACAAATCGGCCGCCTGGCGCACGGCGCTGGCGCTGGACAGGGCACCCTGTGCATCATGGGCCGCCGCGCGGATGGTAAGCGCGATCTGGGCGGTCGAGCGGCTCTGCCTGCCTATCCCTTCGGAGACGCTCTGGCCGATCGTCCGTGCGTCCAGCATACGGCCCCGGATACTCTGGAGCGCCTCGATGCAGCGCTGGCTCGCCATCTGGATCGCCTCAATCTGGCGGCCGATCTCGCTGGTCGCGCCGCTCGTCTGGGCGGACAACGACTTGACCTCGGAGGCGACGACCGAAAAGCCGCGGCCGGCCTGGCCGGCGCGGGCCGCCTCGATCGTGGCATTGAGAGCCAAGAGATTGGTTTGGCTGGCGATCTCGCTGATCAGCGCCGAGACGTTGTCGATCTGGTTCGTCGCTTCCGCCAGTTGCGCAATAGCGAGGTCGGTCCGGTCGGCTTCTGCAATCACGTCAGCGGCAGTGCTGACCGAGGCCGCCACGCGTGCCGCGATCTCGTGTCCAGCACTGGACATGCTCTCAGCATCCGCGGCTACGCTGGCGACATGGTCGGCGGTGCGGCCGGAGGCAGCCTCGGCCCTCTCGCTGCCTTCGCGCGCCTGCTGGGCCGCCGCCATCATGCTCTCCGATAAGCTCGCCACGCTTTCGATCATCTGGCCGAGCCGGTCGAGAGAGCTGCGCAATTGCGCGTCGAAGGCCGTTACGCGAGATTTTATGGCAGCGTCGCGCCGCAGCAGCGCCTCGCGCCCCTCGCGGATCTGCAGTTCCTGCATGTGGTCGGCGGCTGTCTTTTCGGAAGCCGCAAGTTCGGAAAGCATGACGCCGTGCTGCCGCAACAGCTTGGCGATCCAGAAGGTCAGGACGCTGATCAGGAAGACGAAGAAGGCCACGATGCAGCCGAGGATCAGCGCGCGTTTCCTCCAGTAGTGAAAGACCAACTCTCCAGGCGCCGCGATACTGATCTGGAGTGGGTAGCCGCGAACAGCCTGCACGGAGATCAGCCCCTCCTCGCTGTCTTGAGGGCCGGCGATGTGGGGCCCGACAAACATGGCGCCACTGGATTCGGCCGCATCGGGCAGATCGCGGAACAGGGGAGAACGGCCGGCGGGCGAGCGGGCGACGGCGTCGTCATAGTTCGGCAGGCTAGCAAGCAACGCGCCATCGCGGCGGAACAGCGCGATATGGACGAGCGCATTGGCACGCGCCTTGTCGTAGAAGGCGCTTAGGAAGCCCGTCTCGATTTCGACCATGGCGAGGCCGACCACGGCCCCATTCCTGTTCCTGATGTTGCGGGACAGGGCCATCGTCCTTCCTGCTGCGCTTGGGCCGGAGGCGGGCGCGGCCAAATACAGCCCAAGCGCGGGATCAGCCAGACGGACCAGGAAGGATCCCCTGTCCTTCAGGCTGGCCGGGGGCGGGGGGAAGGACCGTGTCGAGTTGACGACTTCGCCTTGGATGTCGACGATCGTCACCGCTGCGATCTGTGGGATAGTGCGGGAACGCTCAATCAAGGCGTCGAAATGCTGGCGCGTGCCGAACTTCGCGCGAAAGTCCTCCGGCGAAGCGATATCGGCCCCACTGGCGGCTTCAGACCAGCCGCGCAACTCAAGATCTGCAGTCGCGAGCGTCTGGTGGGTCTGTTCGGAGAGCAGCGCAGCGAGTGTACTGAGTTGCTGCCGTGATACGTCGACTGCAGTCTGCCGCCCCTGCCAAAGCGCAAAGCCGGCAGTCCCGGCCATGATGGCGGCTGCGACCAGGCCGCTCCATGCGGCCAGGCGGGCGCGTTTGCCGATGGTTTCGCGCATCTCGATCGCCAGGAATCGGCCAGCCGGCCTTGCAGTATCCGTCTTCACTGGCGGGAGCTTTTGTCCAATTGAGAGCCTGGCTCGACGGCTGGGTCAGTTGAATATGGCGGAGAATGGTAACTCTCGCATTAAGGCTTTATGTACCTTGAGCGGTTGAAGGCTCCTTGAAGCGTCTGCGGACCGACCGCATCGATCTTCTGTACCGGCATCGCGTCGATCCCACCGTTCCGATCGAGGACGTCGCCGGCCTGGTCAAGGACATGATGGCGGAAGGCAAGGTTCTCAGCTGGATGGCGTCGACGAGATCTTCCTCATTGTCGCAACTGCCATTGGAGGCAATTGAACTGGGAAGCAGACGTTCGTCGGATCCTTCTGGATTAGCTGGATCGCGCCACTGGACTAAGCCGCTCTCGCGGCAGGGCGCTTCGGTTGGGTCATCGCTGAGATTTCGCCTGTGAGGCGCTGCATTCGAGGATTTCGGGGTCGTTTTCCCTGATCCTCGGAGGTTTCCATGACCGATGCCGTCACCGTCACTCCGCTGCGCCAGCGGATGATCGAGGACATGACCATCCGCCGGTTCGGCGAGCATACGCAGCGCGACTATGTCCGGCAGGTCCGCGAGTTCACGGCCTTCCTCGGCCTGCCGCCGGACCGAGCCGAACCGGAGGATCTGCGGCGCTATCAGCTTTACCTGGCTTCGCTCGGCGCCAGCTATTCCCGGATGAACCAAGCCTGCACGGCGCTGCGGTTCTTCTTCCATGTCACGCTGGGCCGGACCGGCTTCGGTGACCGTATGGCGCGGATCCCGACACCTGATCGCCTGCCGGTGGTGCTGGACACGCAGGAGGTGGCGCTGCTGCTCGCGCACGCGCGGAGCCTGAAGGACCGGGCGGCGCTCAGCATCGCCTATGGCTGCGGACTGCGGGTTTCGGAGATCGCCAATCTCAAGGTCGCCGACATCGACAGCGCCCGCATGCTGATCCGGGTCGAGCAGGGCAAGGGCCGCAAGGACCGCTACGTCATGCTCGCGCCCGACCTGCTGGATCTCCTTCGGCAATGGTGGCGCGTGAAGCGGCCGCGCGGCTGGCTCTTCCCCGGCCAGCAGCCGGGACAGCCGATCACGACCCGCCAGCTCAACCGGGCCTGCCACGCGGCGGCCGTTGCGGCCAAGCTGGACAAGCGGGTGTCGATGCACACGCTGCGGCATAGCTTCGCCACGCATCTGCTGGAGCGGAAGACCGACATCCGGGTGATCCAGGTCCTGCTCGGCCACAGAAAGCTCGACACCACCGCCATCTACACCCGTGTCGCACTCAAGACCCTGCGCAAGGTGACGAGCCCGCTCTCCCTGCTGGCGCCGCCGCCTCCGCCATAGCGGTCCCGCGCCGATCATGGCGCGGCCTTCGCTGGAGGTCGCGGACATCCTGAACCGGCATGGCGAGGCCTATCTCGCGCGCCATCGGCTCAGCCGCGGCCAACTCAAGGTCATCGGTGCGATCCGGGCCTGCCGAACGGCCGCGTTCGGCGGCCATGTCATGCGCTGCGGCGACTGCGATCACGCGACGATCGCCTACAACTCCTGCCGCAACCGGCACTGCCCGCGCTGCCAGGGCGCCGCGGCGAAGGACTGGCTCGCGGACCGGCAAGCCGATCTCCTGCCCGTGGCCTATTACCATCTCGTCTTCACCCTGCCGGCGCCGATCGCGGCGATCACCTTCCAGAACAAGGCCGAGCTCTATGGTCTGCTGTTCAGGGCCGCGGCCGAGACGCTTGCCACCATCGCCGGCGACCCGAAGCATCTCGGCGCGCGCATCGGCTTCACCTCGGTGCTACACACCTGGGGATCGGCGATGACGCACCATCCCCATCTCCACATCATCGCGCCCGGCGGCGGCCTGTCGCCCGACGGCGCGCGCTGGATCGCGTGCCGGCCCGGCTTCTTCCTGCCCGTTCGCGTGCTCTCGCGGCTGTTCCGACGGCTCTTCCTCGAAGGACTCGCTGCCCTGCACGCGGGTGGGCGGCTCGCCTTCCATGGCGATCTTCCCCATCTGGTCGAAGCGGATGCCTTCGCCGCTCTGCTGGCGCCGCTGCGCCGGGCCGACTGGGTCGTCTATGCCAAGCGGCCCTTCGGTGGCCCCGAGGCCGTGCTGGCCTATCTCGCTCGCTACACCCACCGCGTCGCCATTGCCAACAGCCGCCTCGTCGGCATGGACCGGCACGGGGTCACGTTCCGCTGGAAGGATTATCGCGCCCGCTCCGCCGGCAAGGCCTGGCGCAAGACCATGACGCTGACGGCGCACGAGTTCATCCGCCGCTTCCTGCTCCACGTCCTGCCCGACGGCTTCCACCGAATCCGCCATTACGGCCTGCTGGCCTCCAGCCGGCGCGCCGGTACCATCGCCCGCATCAGGGAGATCATCGCGGCGGCGACGCCGGCCGCAACGACGGCAGATCGTGGAGCAGAGATCTCGGCCGAACAATCCGATCCGGTCGATGAGCGGAGGCCTCCTTGCCCCTGCTGCGGCGGTCGCATGATCCTCGTCGAGCGCTTCGCGCCGGGCACAGCGCCGCGCAACATCCTCGCCGTCAGGATCGACACCTCATGACGATGGCGCCGGGACGACACCCAGACGGACCACCACCGGTCTCAGCCAGAGAGCGGGCAATCCTGTTCGGCCCGATGGCGGAAACGGAGATTGCGGCGGGCCCGGATACGTTCGATGGGCAGCCAAGCGCGGGCTCCCGGGCATCCCGGACGGAGCATCGCGCCGCCGTCCCGCGTCTCGCACGATCCCGTCGACCAGGCCGCGCGGCGAAATCCCCATAGCGCACGGCCCCGGGCCGCGACTTCCTCCACTGGAGGCTTTCGGACGCCGGCCCTCAGCCCGGTCCGAACACGCTCGCAAGGGCCGGCATCCGAAACCCTTCACACTAGCGGCAATTGGCGCACCGGCAAAAACCGGACGTTCCCCATCGATAGGCGCAACGGCCATTCCCGACCCAATCGGGACTGGCGAAGGTCTGCTCCTGGGAGCGTTACCTGTTCGGCCCTTTCGGGCCGACTCGACAAGCTGCTCAAGTCTTGTCCTCAAGTACAGTAGCGCGACGCCCGACCTCGGGCGTCATCTGACAGGCCTGTCCGTGCGCGCGAGGCAGCCTTGGTCGACGGCCTCTCGTCTCATCGGGCAGGTGCGCGTGAAAACGTGTCTGACGGAGGGGAAAATGAAGCTCCCAATTCTGTTGGCGACCTTTGCCGCCTCGATGACCCTGGCAGGCACCGGAGAAGTCCGGGCGGTGGTCTATTGCCAATATGTCGGCTATCCGGTCGGCTGCATCGCAAGGCCAGGTGTCGTGTTGCATCCACGGCCGGTCGCTCGCGCGGCCGTGGCGACCCCGGGTGTCGGGGCGCCGGGCGTTGGAGTACGCCCCGGAACGCCGATGAATCGCGGTGGCCCGGTCAACCGCGCCGGCCGCCGCTGATGCGATCGCCTTCCGCTTGAGAAGGCGCCATACATCGTCGAAGCCACCGACCTGATCTGGAATGTCGACGTGCTTCAGCTCGCCGGCAAGGTCGGGCCGAAGGAGGCCGTCGGCGCCTGCAATGTGGAGCGCGTGCCGACATGCAACTGGCGGTGGTTTTGCCGGACTTCGTCACGGGTGGAGAGGAAGAATGCTCCAGATCGATCTTCTCGAAGACGAGGGAATCGTGACGCTGACGCCTCACGGGCCGCTTAGGAAGGCGGATTTCGAGCGGCTGTCCGGCATCGTCGATCCCTACATCAACGCCGAAGGGTCGCTCAAAGGCCTGATGGTCGATGCAGCTTCCTTCCCAGGCTGGGATGGCATCGGAGCGCTCATGTCCCATCTGGAGTTCGTGATGGGGCACCACAGCAAGGTCGAGCGCGTCGCGATCGTCTCGGACAGTGAACTCCTGAAATTCGCTCCCCATGTCGCGAAGCATTTCGTGGCCGCCGATATCCGTCGATTTCCGGCGAATGAGAAAGCCGGCGCATTGGCCTGGCTGAAGGAAAGCTCGGCCTAGCGAGCTTTGGCAGACGGTCGGTGATGTCCGTGCGCGGTGCGGCCTGACGGGTCGTTTTGCCAAAGCAAGCTGTTCCTAAGGACAATACGCCAACGCCGCCCGATATGGTGGTGTGAGTGTCGTAGGCAGTGGAGCCGCCCGGCAGAGGCAGCACCACATGTCGGGGGAAATGCGCGCTGGGCTAAGACTGAACAGCGACGTGGCGTTGGGCGTGCTCCAACATCAGTTTTGATGGATGATCCCCCGACAGCGACGTCGAAAGTCCGTTCAAACCTGAAACAGCTCCGGAGTGCGGCCATGGCACAAAAACCCTCGGACGCCTTCGCCGACGCGCTCTCCTACGCGACCGATGCCGGGCAGCGCCTTGTTCTGTTCCTGGACGCGTTGCGGCAGCGCGGCCTCCAATATGAGGAGCACCTGGCTCAGCTCGCGCCCAATGTCCTGGATTACGATGCGGAACTGGTTTGCGACGGGCGCAACCTTGCTCGGCCGGTGAATTACGTCCTGGTGCGAATCGTGCCGCCCCAGGGCACGGTCATCGACACGTCTAGGCGTCCCTTCGTCATCGTCGATCCGCGCGCCGGCCATGGACCGGGCATCGGCGGCTTCAAGGCCGACAGCGAGATCGGCGTGGCGATGAAGGCAGGGCATCCCTGCTATTTCGTTGGTTTCCTGCCCGAAGCCGTGCCCGGGCAGACCATCGAGGATATCGCGCTCGCCGAGGCGGTTTTTCTCGAGGCCGTCATCGCGCGCCATCCGGAAGCGGACGGCAAGCCATGCGTGGTCGGGAACTGCCAGGCCGGCTGGGCCGTCATGATCCTGGCGGCTCTCAGGCCCGAGCTCTTCGGGCCGATCATTCTGGCTGGCTCGCCCTTGTCCTATTGGGCGGGGGTGAAGGGCCAGAACCCGATGCGCTATGCCGGTGGTCTGCTGGGCGGGAGCTGGTTGACCGCCCTCACCAGCGATCTCGGCGCGGGGACCTTCGACGGCGCATGGCTGGTCCAGAATTTCGAGAACCAGAACCCGGCCAACACGCTCTGGAGCAAGCAGTACAACCTCTATTCGAAGATCGACACGGAGGTGGAGCGCTATCTCGGCTTCGAGAAATGGTGGGGCGGCCATGTCACGCTGAACGCCGAGGAAATCCAGTTCATCGTCGATGAGCTCTTCATCGGCAACCGATTGGCCTGCGGCGAGATCCGGGCCTCGGACGGCACGGCCATCGACCTTCGCAACATCCGCTCGCCGATCGTCGTCTTCTGCTCGAAAGGCGACAATATCACTCCGCCCCAGCAGGCGCTGGACTGGATCCTCGACCTCTATGGCAGCGTCGACGAGATCCGTTCCTATGGGCAGACGATCGTCTACGCCATCCACGACAAGATCGGGCATCTCGGCATCTTTGTATCGGCCGGGGTGGCGCGGAAGGAGCATGACGAATTCGCCTCCAATATCGACTTCATCGATGTCCTGCCGCCCGGCCTCTACGAGGCGGTGTTCGAGCCGAAGGGCGGGGCCGAGGCCAACCCGGATCTGGTGAGCGGCGAATGGGTGATGCGCTGCGAGGCGCGAACCCTCGACGACATCCGCGCGCTCGGCGGGAACGACCTCGACGACGAGCGCCGCTTCGCGACCGCCGCCCGCGTGTCGGAGGTCAACCTGTCGCTCTACCGGGCGCTGGTTCAGCCATGGGTCCAGGCGACTGCCAATCCCGTCATGGCGCAGGCGATGCGCGCGCTGCACCCGCTGCGCTTGCAGTACGAGGTGTTCGGCACGCGGAATCCGTTCCTGTCCTGGCTCGACATGGCGGCACCGCAGGCGCGCCTGGAGCGCCAGCCAGTGGCTGACGACAACGTCTTCCTCAAGATGCAGGAAGCCGCCTCCGAGCAGATCGTCAGCGCGCTCGACAGCTGGCGCCAGATGGTCGAGCAGATGTCCGAGCAGGTCTTCCGTGGCGTCTATGGATCGCCGCTCCTGCAATCGGCCGTGGGCATCGATGCGAATGTCAAACACCGTCCGCGAAGTGCGCCCAAGAGCAAGCTACACGCAGAACTCCTGGCAAAGCGGATCGACGAGCTGCGCACCGGCATGGCATCCGGTGACATGCTCCATGCCTGCGTGCGGGCGCTGCTCTATGTCGGCATGGCACGCGAAAGCGCGGACGAGCGCAGTTTCGAGGCGATCCGGCGGCTGCGCAGGCAGGGCGAGCATGCCCGCCGCCTGACGCTGAGCGAGTTCAAATCGCTGACGCGCGAACAGTTCTTCATGCTGCTGATCGATCAGGCTGAGGCCCTGCGGACATTGCCGGGCCTGCTGCCGCCCGACCGCGATGCCCGTGCGGCCGCATTCAAGCTCGTCGAGCAAGTAGCGACGGCACGAGGGCCGCTTTCGGGCGAGGCCGCGGAGCGCCTCGAGGAAGTCCGGCGGCTGTTCGAGCTGGCTTCGCCGATGGGGGCCAATCCGCCCGGCAAGCTGCATGTCGCCGCGCGGCGGGGGGCCTAGCCATGCGCTCATCCAATGACAGCACGGCGGACGCCGGCACCATGCCGGCGGGCTCCAAATACGACAGGCTGATCGCGGCGGCCCGCAGCAGCGCCCCGGCGCTGACGGTGATCGCCCATCCATGCGACGCGACCTCGCTTCGCGGCGCGCTCGAAGCGCGCGACGAGGGGCTGATCACACCGATTTTGGTGGGGCCGCGTCAGAGAATCCTCGACGTCGCCACGGCCGAGGGACTTGATCTTGCGGGCGTCGAGATCATCGACACGCCGCATAGCCATGCTTCGGCGGCGGAGGCCGTGAAGCTCGTAAGGGAAGGGCGCGGCGAACTGCTGATGAAGGGGAGCCTGCATACCGACGAATTGATGCGGGAGGTTGCAGCCTCCGCGACGGGCTTGCGCACCGAACGGCGCATCAGCCACGTCTTCATCATGGACGTGCCGGGCCATGCCGAGACGCTCTTCATCACGGACGCGGCGATCAACATCTTCCCCGATGTCGATGCGAAGCGGGACATCGTCCAGAACGCCGTCGATCTTTGGGCCGGGATCGGCCTTGGCGTGCCGCGGGTCGCGATCCTGTCGGCCGTCGAGACCGTGACGACCAAGATCCCGTCCACGATGGAGGCGGCGGCGCTATGCAAGATGGCCGATCGCGGCCAGATCACGGGCGCTCTGGTCGACGGTCCGCTCGCCTTCGACAACGCCATCTCGCCGGAAGCGGCCGCCATCAAGGGCATCGAATCGCCGGTGGCGGGGCGTGCGCAAATCCTGGTCGTCCCCGATCTCGAGGCCGGCAACATGCTCGCCAAGAACCTGACCTTCCTCTCCCATGCCGATGCCGCCGGCATCGTCCTGGGAGCGCGCGTGCCGATCGTGCTGACCTCGCGAGCCGACTCGGTCCGGACGCGACTGGCGTCATGCGCCGTGGCCGCGCTCTACGCCGCCGCCCGGCGGAGAACGTCCTCCGTGGCGGCGGTCTGAGCCCATGGACGCGATCCTTGTGGTGAATGCAGGCTCGTCGAGCCTCAAATTCCAGATCTTCACGGTTTCGCAATCGCAGCTGACGCGCCAGATTCGAGGGCAGCTCGACGGCATCGGGCAACGGCCGCGTCTTCGTGCCTCGGATGCCAAGGGCACGTCCCTGATCGACCTGACCTTCCAGCGCGAGGAGGTTCTTGACCTCCCGGTCGCGATCGACAGGACGCGAAGCTGGCTGCGCAGCCTGGAGGGCTTCAACCTGCTGGCGATCGGCCATCGCGTCGTGCATGGCGGGCCCGACTACGCCGCGCCGACCATCATCGATCACGCGCTTCTCGACAAGCTGGCGACCTATGCCGAGCTGGCGCCGCTGCACCAGCCCAACAATCTGCTGCCGATCCGGCTTGCGATGGAGATCAACCCGGACGTGCCGCAGATCGCCTGCTTCGACACGGCTTTCCATCGCAATCACCCCGATCTGGCCGATTTTTACGCTCTGCCTCTGGCGTTTCACGGCGAGGGCATACGGCGTTACGGCTTCCATGGGCTGTCGTACGAGTATGTCGCCGGGCGCCTCCGTCAGATCGCGCCGCAGCTTTCCGCCGGGCGGGTGATCGTCGCCCATCTCGGCAGCGGCGCCTCGATGTGCGCCTTGCTGGACGGACACAGCGTCGAGAGCACGATGGGGTTCACGGCGCTCGATGGCCTGCCGATGGGGACACGCCCCGGGCAGCTCGACCCCGGAGTTGTCCTGCACCTGATCATGCAGAAGGGAATGTCCGCCGAGGCCGTTTCGAAGCTGCTCTATCACGAGGCGGGCCTCAAGGGCCTGTCGGGCATCTCCAACGACATGCGCGATCTGCTGGCGAGCGAAGACCCGCGCGCCGCCTTCGCGATCGAGCATTTCGTCTATCGCTGCGCTCTCAACATCGGCTCGCTGACGGCAGCGCTCGGGGGGCTCGACGCCTTCGTCTTCACGGCGGGTATCGGCGAAAACGCGCCGGAGCTGCGGGAACGGATCGTGCGTCGCATGGCGTGGCTGGGGGCGGAGCTCGATCCGAAGGCCAACACCGCCGGCTCATCGCTGATCTCGACGCCCGGCAGTCGCATCGGCCTCTACATCGTTCCGACCGACGAAGAGCTGATGATAGCCGGCCACACCCTGAGACTGATCACCGCCACTCACTGAGCCGAGGCCGCCATGACCATTCCCACCGTGAAGGCGAAACTGCTGGAGGGCAAAAGGGGCCTGATCGTTGGAATAGCCAACGAGAATTCCATCGCATGGGGCTGCGCCCGGGCGTTCCGCGCTTTCGGCGCCGAGCTGGCCGTGACCTATCTCAACGAGAAAGCGCGACCCCATGTCGAACCGCTCGCCCGACAGCTGGACGCTCCGATCGTGCTGCCGCTGGACGTCGCCGTTCCCGGGCAGATGGAGAAGGTCTTCGAGCAGATTTCCGAGACCTGGGGCGAACTCGACTTCGTCATCCATTCGATTGCCTTCGCGCCGCGCGACACGCTGGCCGGGCGCGTCACCGATGCGCCGCTCGAAGGTTTCCTGAAGACGATGGAGGTCTCCTGCTGGTCGTTCATCCGCATGGCGCAACTGGCCGAGCCGCTGATGAAGAACGGCGGGACACTCTTCACCATGACCTATTACGGTTCGCAGATGGTGGTGGAGAACTACAACATCATGGGGGTGGCGAAGGCGGCGCTCGAATCCGCCGTCCGCTACATGGCCGCCGAATTGGGGCCGAAGGGAATCCGCGTGCACGCGATTTCGCCCGGCCCGCTGGCGACGCGCGCCGCGTCGGGTATCCCCGAATTCGACGCCCTGCTGGAGAAGGCCAAGCGCAAGGCGCCAGCCCGCGAGCTCGTCGCCATCGACGATGTCGGCGCCGCAACCGCCTTTCTCGCGCATGACGCGGCCCGGCTCATCACCGGCCAGGTACTCTACATCGACGGCGGCTATCACATCGTCGATTGAGCCGGTTCTCGATGCATTAGTCTGCATTTCGGCACAACCGCGGAGTGAACCGTCCTGCTGCGCCCGGGCATTTTGCTCAACTCGATAGCGCCCCTCGAAGAGCTATTTGTCCGACTGGGCTACCGCGAGCCTCCAACGAAATTGGGGGACGAGGTTGCCGTCCAAAAACCCAGTAGAGATGGCGGCCAGCCTGTCGGACCCACTATAATAGCGCTCCAGTACCCAAGTAACATGCCTCGACTCGGCGTTCGTATTTGCAAGTCGCGGACTCTGCCAAGGCGGAGCGAACAAGCTCTTCACCGCACGCAGGCTGTGCCTCGCTCCGAAATTTTGACGTCGCCTCCAGATGCGCCTTCACCAAGGCCTAGAGAAATTGGCGCGGCTGAGGCGATTTCCCCAATCCTCGCCTTCCAGAGAGTAGTGATGGCACGATTCCTGATTGAGTGATGCCGGATCACTCCAAAGGAACGATCGAAAGGCATGGTGCCCAATCTGCGAATCCTGATCGTCGATGCGAACCAGATTCGAGCCACCATCATCGAGGAAGGCCTGCGGGAAGCGGGCTACCAACAGCTCGTCCGCCTCTCCGCAACGACGGGCCTCATCGCCGCCATCGAAGCCCATGATCCTGATGTCGTGGTGATCGACCTCGAAGACCCCAGCCGCGATGCTTTGGCTGATATGTTCCTCGTCAGCCGCCATGTCCGCCGTCCGATCACCATGTTCGTCGACCAATCGGATTCGGCCTCGATCGAAGCGGCCGTCGAGGCCGGCGTTTCCGCCTACATCGTCGACGGGCTGAAGAAGGAGCGGATGCAGCCGATCCTGCAGACCTGCATCAGCCGCTTCAACGCCTTTCGCAAGCTGCGCGAGGAACTCGACGAGGCCCGCTCGCAACTGGAGGACCGCAAGACGATCGATCGCGCCAAGAGCATCGTCATGCGGCTGAAGGGCCTCTCGGAAGACGAGGCCTATGCCCTGATGCGCCGCACCGCGATGAACGAGAAGCGCAAGCTCGTCGACATCGCCCGCTCCCTCATCACCGCCGCGGAGATGCTGAAATGACGACGCTGCACCTGCGGGTTGGCTTCATGCCGCTGGTCGATTGCGCACTGGTCGTTCTGGCGAAGGACGAAGGCTTCGCCGAGGCTGAAGGGCTGAATCTCGAACTGGTCCGTGAGGTCTCGTGGTCCAACTTGCGTGACAAGTTGAATGTGCGCCTGTTCGACGCCGCCCATATGCTCGGCCCCGCGGCCATCGCCGCGACGCTCGGCATCGGCGGGGTAAAAGCCCCCATGGCGGCGCCGCTGGCGCTCAATCGCGACGGGGCCGCGATCACCGTCTCGCTGCGGCGCTTCGAGGAATTGTCGCGCCTCGCCGATGGCGATCTGGGTGACACCGCCGTCTCGGCCCGCGCGCTCGCTGCGCTGGTCGCGCGTCGCCACGCCGCCGGCCTGCCGCCCCTGACCTTCGCGGCGGTCTTCGGCTTCTCGACGCATATCTACCTGCTCGGCGAATGGCTGGAAAAGGGCGGTCTCCAGCTCGGCGAAGACATCCGGTTCGAGGTCGTTCCGCCTCCACAGACCGTCGAGGCGCTGGCCAGCGGGCGGATCGACGGCTTCTGCGCGGGCGCGCCCTGGAATTCGGCCGCCGTGGCGGCCGGTGTCGGCGCCATGGTCCATGCCAGCGTCGACCTGCGCCGCGACTGCCACGACAAGGTACTGGCCTGGCGCGCCGACGACGCTCAGCGGCGCCCTGTCGCCGTTTCTAAGCTCGGCGCCGCGATCCTGAAGGCCAGCGCCTGGGCCTGCCGCCCGGAGAATTTTTCGCGCATGGCGCATCATCTCTCAGCGCCGGACCGGCTCGCCCTGCCTGCAGAGCTCATCGAACGCATCCTGCGTGGCGAGCTGATCCAGGGCGCCGACCGGCCGACACGCAAGGTCGAGCGGTTCATCCGTTTCGACCGGGAAGCCTTGCGCCCCGATCCTGATGATGCCGAGTGGGTGCTTGCGGGAATGGAGCGGGCCGGGCAGGTCGCGGTGACGCCGCAGACGCGCGATATCGCGCGGGGCGTATTCCTGCCTGCCTCTTTCGCGAGCATTCTTGCTGCAAGCGAGACGTAGCTCAATAATTGTGCAGATGCGCCTCTATTGTGCGCCGCAGCAAAGCAGTCGAACCGCGGCCCGCGCGCACTCGGCCCGCAATCTATTGCAATTCAAGACTGAGGCGGCCGTACAGCGGTTGGCACGATCCTTGTAAAGAATGACGTGACGCGGCCAACGCTGCCCGCGCCCCCCGATCCGGACGATACAGCAACGCCGCTGTCGAATGCGCCTGCCGAGGCGTCTTTCGCGCGGCGTTTTACGCGTTCGGGGCTGGATCAGACAGGCGGCTTTTCAGCAACCGAGAGGCGATCGATGACGCAGAGCTTCAAGACCGGTACCAAGGCGGCCGTACTTCCCGCGGTCGACGCCGGCCGGCGGCATTTCCTCCAGCTGTCCGGTACGGCCGCCCTGTTCGCGGCGGCCAAGGCCGCCTTGCCCTCGGGAGCCTTCGCGCAGGGCACCGGTCCCGAGGTCAAGGGCACGCGCCTCGGCTATATCGCACTCACCGATGCCTCGCCGCTGATCATCGCCAAGGAAAAGGGGCTCTTCGCCAAGCACGGCCTGCCCGACATGGACATTGCCAAGCAGGCGAGCTGGGGCGCGACGCGCGACAACATGGCGCTCGGCTTCAAGAACAACGGCATCGACGGCGGGCACATCCTGCGCCCGAAGACGCATCTCTATGCGACCGGCAAGGTGATGCAGAACGGCCAGCCGCTGCCGATGTACACGCTGCTCAACCTCAACGAGGACGGGCAGGCGATCTCGGTCTCCAACGAGTACAAGGACCTCAACGTCCAGAAGGACGCCTCGCCGCTGAAGCAGGCCTTCGAGCGCAAGAAGGCCGCCGGCAAGGAACTGACCGCCGCCATGACCTTCCCGGGTGGCACCCACGACCTCTGGATCCGCTACTGGCTCGCGGCCGGCGGCATCGATCCCGATACCGATATCAAGGTCATCGTCGTGCCGCCGCCCCAGATGGTGGCGAATATGAAGGTCGGCACCATGGACTGCTTCTGCGTCGGCGAGCCGTGGAACGAGCAGCTCGTCAACCAGAACATCGGCTACACCGCACTGACCACGGGCGAGCTCTGGGCCCGCCATCCCGAGAAGATCCTCGGCATGCGCGCCGATTTCGTCGACGCGAACCCGAAGGCGACGCAGGCCATGCTGATGGCCGTCATGGAAGCCCAGCAATGGGCGGACAAGATGGAGAACCGCCAGGAACTCGCCGAGATCGTCGGCAAGCGCCAGTGGTTCAACGTTCCCACCAACGACATCAACAAGCGCCTGCTCGGCGACGTCAACTACGGCAACGGCCGCGAGGCGAAGGGCACCAATCTCTACATGAAGTTCTGGGGCGAAGGCGGCACGACCTCCTATCCCTGGAAGAGCCTCGACACCTGGTTCGTCACCGAGAATATCCGCTGGGGCAAGTTCGATCCGACGATCGACATCAAGGCGCTGGTCGACAAGACCAACCGCGCCGATCTCTGGCGCGAGGCCGCGAAGATGCTGGGCGTGGCCGGTGCTCCGACTGCCGATTCCCGCGGCGTCGAGACCTTCTTCGACGGCACGAAGTTCGATCCCGCAGCGCCGATGGACTACCTCAAGGCGCTGAAGATCAAGCGGGTGGCCTGACGCCATGGCCGAGCCCCTGATCATCGTCGGCAACGGCATGGCCGCGACGCGGCTGGCTGACGAACTCAGCCAGCATGCGCTCGGACGCTACTCCATCGCGGTGATCGGGGACGAGCCGCGGCTGGCCTATAACCGCGTCCTGCTATCGCCCTTGCTGGCGGGCGAGATCGTGGAAGGCGAGATCGAACTCAAGCCTGCTGCCTGGTGGCGCATGCGCGGCATCTCGACCTTCTACGGCCGTTCCGTCGAGAGCATCGACCGCGCGGCGCAAACGGTTACGCTTCGTGGCGGCCCGACGCTGACCTATGGCAAGCTCGTGCTCGCGACGGGCTCGACGCCGCTCAGGCCGCCCTTCCCCGGCGGCGATCTCACCGGCGTCGTCACCTTCCGCGATACGGCCGATGTCGGCGCGATGCAGGCCTATGCACGGCGCGGCGCCCGCATCGTCGTCATCGGCGGCGGGCTGCTCGGGCTCGAGGCGGCCTATGGGCTCGCCCGCGCCGGAGGATCGGTGACGCTGCTGCACCTCGTCGATCGGCTGATGGAACGGCAGCTCGACCATGAGGGCGCCGGCCTGCTCGCCGCGGCGATGGCGGTGCGCGGCATCGACGTGCGTCTCCGCGTCGAAACGAAGGGCTTCCGCGGCGAGAACCATGTCGAGGCGGTCGAGCTGACGGATGGCAGCGAAATCCCTGCCGATCTCGTGGTCATCGCCATCGGCGTGCGGCCGAATGTCGGACTCGCCCGCGCCGCCGGGCTCGGCGTGGGGCGGGGTATCCTGGTCGATGACGGCCTCGCTACCGACGACCCCGCCATCTTCGCCATCGGCGAATGTGCGGAGCATCGCGGCCTCGCCTATGGGCTGGTCGAGCCGGCCTATGAGCAGGCGCGGGTGCTGGCCGCGCGGCTTGCCGGCCGCGAGGGCGCCTATCGGGGCTCGCTGCTCGCGACCAATCTCAAGGTCTCCGGCGTCGGCGTCTTCTCGGCGGGGGAATTCGAGGCCGGCGACGGCGCCGAGACGGTCGTGCTGCGCGACCCGGCCGCGGGCATCTACCGCAAGTTCGTGCTGCGCGATGGCCGCCTCGCCGGCTGCGTGCTGGTCGGCGATACGCAGGGCGCGCTGTTCTATCTCCGGCTGATCCGCTCAGGCCAGAATATCAGCGCTATCCGCGCCGACCTGCCCTTCGGCGAAAGCTATTGCGTCGGGGAGGCGGCCTGATGCGCCACGACGCTCCCCTCGCGCCGGCTGCGACATGCACCACCTGCGCTTATTGCGGGGTCGGCTGCGGCGTGCGGGCGACGCCGGACGGGCTGGGCGGCGCGACCATCGCGGGCGATGCAGAGCATCCGGCCAATCGCGGACGGCTCTGCTCCAAGGGCTCGGCGCTCGGCGAGACCCTCGGGCTGAGCAGCCGCGTGCTGCACCCGCTGAAGCGCAATGCCGCTGGAGGCTATGACAGGGTCGGCTGGAACGAGGCGCTCGATGCCGTCGCTGCCGGGCTGCGCAGCATTGCCGCCGAACACGGCCCCGAAGCGATCGCCTTCTACCTGTCCGGCCAGCTCCTGACGGAGGACTATTACGTCGCCAACAAGCTGGCGAAGGGTTTCGTCGGCACGCCCCATGTCGATACCAATTCGCGGCTGTGCATGTCGTCGACAGTGGCGGCGCAGCGCCGGGTCTTCGGCTCGGACACCGTGCCCGGCGCCTATGAGGATTTCGACAGCGCCGACCTGATCGTCCTCGTCGGCTCGAACACCGTCTGGTGCCATCCGATCCTGTTCCGGCGGATGCAGGACAACCGGCGCGAGCGCGGCGCGCGCCTCGTCGTGCTCGATCCGCGCGTCACCGCCACGGCGGAAGACGCCGACATGATGCTGGCCCTGAAGCCCGGCTCCGATGCGGCGCTTTTCGCGGGGTTGCTCGCCCACCTCGCCAACCGCGGCCTGATCGACCGCACCTATATCGCGCACCATGTCACGGGATTTGACGAGACGCTCGCCAATGCGCGCGAGATCGCGCCCGACATGGCTACGGTCGCCACCCTGACCGGCCTGCCGGTTGAGCAGATTTCAGGCTTCTACGAACTCTGGGCCAGCACGCCGCATGTCGTCACGGCCTGGAGCCAGGGCGTCAACCAGTCGGCACAAGGAACCGACAAGGTCACCGCGATCCTGAACTGCCATCTCGCCGCCGGCCGGATCGGACGGCCCGGCTGCGGCCCCTTCTCCCTGACCGGACAGCCCAACGCCATGGGCGGGCGCGAGGTTGGCGGACTCGCCAACATGCTCGCCGCGCATATGGGCTACGCAGCCGACGAGACTGACCGCGTCCGGCGCTTCTGGCGGGCGCCAAACATTGCTCGCCGCGAGGGCCTGAAGGCCGTCCAGATGCTCGAGGCGGTCGCCGAGGGCAGCATTCGCGCGATGTGGGTTATGGCGACCAACCCGGCCGTCTCCCTGCCGGATGCTGACAAGGTGCGTGCCGCGCTCGCCGGCCTCGACCTCTTCATCGTCTCCGAGAACGTGCTCTCGAACGATACGCTCGCCGCCAAACCGCATTACATCCTGCCGGCGGCCGCCTGGGGCGAAAAGGACGGCACCGTCACCAATTCCGAGCGCTGCATCTCGCGCCAACGTGCCTTCCTGCCGCTGCCCGGCGAGGTGAAGCCGGATTGGTGGATCGTCTGCGAGGTCGCGAAGCGCCTCGGCTTCGGCGCAGCTTTTACTTTCACCGGCCCGCACCAGATTTATGCCGAGCATGCGGCACTCTCTGCCTTCGAGAACGAGGGCACGCGCGATTTCGACATCGGCGCCCATGCCGGTCTCGACAAGGTGGCCTATGATGCGCTGCGGCCGGTGCAGTGGCCCGCCCCAGCCCATCGCCCCGAGGGCACGGCGCGGCTTTTCGGCGACGGAAATTTCTTCGGCCCCGGTGGCCGCGCGCAGATGCGCCCGGTCGCCGCTCCGAAGCTTGCAGCGACCGTGAGCGAGGCCTTCCCGCTGCTGCTCAACACCGGCCGCGTTCGCGATCACTGGCACACCATGACCCGGACCGGCCTCAGCCCGCGGCTCAGCGCGCATATCGCGGAGCCCTCGGTCCATGCGCATCCGGCCGACATCGCCCATTTCGGATTGGCCGAGGGCGGCTTCGCCCGCCTCGCCAGCGGCCATGGCGGTGCGGTGCTCAAGGTCGTAGCCGATGCAGGCGTCCGCGAAGGCTCGCTTTTCGCGCCGATCCACTGGTCGGGCGAGACCGCCTCGGACGCCCGGATCGGCGCGCTGACCCAGCCGGCCTGCGATCCCTTCTCCGGCCAGCCCGAGATGAAGGCGACGCCGGTTTCCATAGCGCCGGTCGCCTACCGTTTCGAGGGCTTCGTCCTCTCGCGCGATGCCTTCGCGCTGCCGGAGCAGAGCTGGTGGGCGCGACTTGCCGTGCAGGGCGGCGAGGGCCGGTTATTCGGCACGGACGCTTCCATCGATGCCATAGCGGCTCTGATGCGCGAGCGTTTCGGCGCGGAGGGGCTCACCGAGCTGATCGACCGCGATGGCGGCAGCTATCGTTGTGCCGTCCTCCGGGATGGCCGGCTTCAGGCCACCCTCTTCCTCGCACCAGCTGGGCGCGCGCCGCTCTGGGATACGGTCAAGGCCGTCTTCGCCGATCCTACGGCCACCGTGGAAAGCAGGCTTGCCCTGCTCTCGGGACGCAATCCCGGTGGTACCGATCCCGGACCGACCGTCTGCGCCTGCTTCGGCGTCGGCCTCAACGCCGTCCGCGCCGCCTTCGAGGCCGGCGCCGCGACGGCCGAGGAGGTCGGCCAGCAACTCAAGGCGGGGACCAATTGCGGCTCCTGCCTCCCCGAAATCCGCCGCATCGGCGCGCAGACGCGCGCGAGCGAGGCGGCATGACGAACGCGACGGATAATCTCGGTCAGAGGAGAGAGCGGAACATGGGTCAGCCTGTCTTGAAAGGCGCGACGGCGGGTGCAGCGGTCGTCACGCTTCCCGCCAAGCCGCCGGAGGTCGTCGTCTTGCCCGCCGCTCCGGTGAAGCCCTTCGCGGCGAAGCTCGCTCCCTGGGGGAAGAATGTGCTCTTCAACCTGCTGCCGCCGCTGATCACGGTCGCACTGATCCTGCTGTTCTGGCAGCTCGCTGCCTCCGGTCCGCAATCCTCTCTGCCGCCGCCGACGAAGATCTGGGAGGAGGCGAAGGATCTGATCGTCGCGCCGTTCTACTGGGCGGGTTCGCAGGATATCGGGCTGGGTTGGCGCATCCTCGTCTCGCTCCAGCGCGTCGCCATCGGCTTCAGCCTGGCGGCGGTGGTCGGCGTGCTGCTCGGCGCGCTGGTCGGCCAGTCGGCTTGGGCGATGCGCGGCCTCGATCCCGTCTTCCAGGTGCTGCGCACCGTGCCGCCGCTCGCCTGGCTGCCGCTGTCGCTCGCCGCCTTCCGCGACAGCCAGCCCTCGGCGATCTTCGTGATCTTCATCACCGCGATCTGGCCGGTGATCATCAACACGGCCGTCGGCATCCGCAACATCCCGCAGGACTACCGCAATGTCGCGCAGGTTCTGCGGCTGAACCAGATCGAGTTCTTCTTCAAGATTATGGTGCCCTCGGCCGCGCCCTACATCTTCACGGGGCTCCGGATCGGCGTCGGCCTGTCATGGCTCGCCATCGTCGCGGCGGAAATGCTGACCGGCGGCGTCGGCATCGGCTTCTTCATCTGGGATGCGTGGAACTCGTCCCGCCTGTCCGACATCATCGTGGCGCTGGTCTATATCGGCGTGGTCGGCTTCCTGCTCGACCGCCTCGTCGCTCTCGTCGGCCATGTCGTCACCCGCGGCACCGCAACCAACTGAGGGCGAGGCAATGAGCTATCTCAAGATCGACCATGTCGACAAACGCTTCCAGCGCGGCGCCGCCACCACCGAAGTGCTCAAGGATGTCAGCCTCGTCATCGACAAGGGCGAGTTCGTCTCGATCATCGGCCATTCCGGCTGCGGCAAGTCGACCCTGCTCAACATCATCGCGGGGCTGACGCCGGTCAGCGCGGGCGCGATCCTGCTCGAGGGCAAGGAGGTCAATGCGCCCGGCCCCGACCGCGCGGTCGTCTTCCAGAACCACTCGCTGCTGCCCTGGCTCACCGTCTATGACAATGTCGCGCTCGCCGTGAACAAGGTCTTCGGAGCTAAGAAGAGCAAGGCCGAGCGGCATGACTGGATCATGCACAATCTCGACCTCGTCCAGATGGCTCATGCCAGGGACAGGCGGCCCGGCGAAATCTCCGGCGGCATGAAGCAGCGCGTCGGCATCGCGCGCGGGCTCGCCATGGAGCCGAAAATCCTGCTGCTCGACGAGCCCTTCGGCGCGCTCGATGCTTTGACCCGTGCGCATCTGCAGGACTCGGTGATGCAGATCCATGCCGCGCTCGGCAACACCATGATCATGATCACCCATGACGTGGACGAGGCCGTGCTGCTCTCGGACCGGATCGTGATGATGACCAATGGCCCCTCCGCCCGCATCGGCGAGGTGCTGGACGTGCGCCTCGCCCGCCCGCGCAAGCGGCTGGAACTGGTCTCGGACCGCACCTACATCGCCGCGCGCGAGGCGGTGCTGAAATTCCTCTACGAGCGCCATCGCTTCGTCGAGGCGGCGTGACGGCGCCGGCGATGAGCGACGATTTCACCCCCGACCAGAAGCGCTATCTCGAAGGCTTCGTCAGCGGCATGCAGTCGGCCCGCACGGCGCGAGGCCTGGGACCGCTCGGCGGCGCGCCCGGCAACGCTCCGGCGAAGCCTAGCGGCCCCGACCGGGAGCATGCCGAGGCGCAGGCGCGGACGGTCGCGGCCGGCGGCAAGCTCGTCGATCAGGAGAAATGGAAGGCAGCCGAACATCCCTTCGACGCCTATGCCCGCTTCAAGGAGCAGGCGACCTCCGGTGCCTACCCGAAGCCGGAGGACAATTTCCGCTGGCGCTATCACGGGCTGTTCTATGTGGCACCTGCGCAGAACAGCTACATGTGCCGGCTGCGTATCCCGAACGGCATCCTCAAGGCCTGGCAGCTCGCCGGTGTTGCCGACATCGCCGAGAGCTTCGGCGGCGGCTATAGCCATGTCACCACCCGCGCCAATCTCCAGGTCCGCGAGATCACAGCCGAGAACGCGCCGCTGCTGCTGGAGGGGCTTGCGGATCTCGGGCTCACGGCGAAAGGCTCGGGCGCTGACAATATCCGCAACGTCACGGGCTCGGCGACAGCCGGCATCGACCCGCTGGAACTACTTGACACGCGCCCCCATGCCCGCGCCTGGCACCATCACATCCTGAACGACCGCTCGCTCTACGGGCTGCCGCGCAAGTTCAACGTCGCCTTCGACGGCGCCGGCTCCATCGCGACGCTGGAGGACACCAACGACATCGGCTTCCAGGCGATCGAGGTTGAGGAAGGCGCGTCGTTCGAAGAGCAGCCGGTCGCGCCCGGCATCTGGTATCGCCTCGCGCTCGGCGGCATCACCGGCCACAAGGACCTCGCGCGCGATACCGGCGTGATCGTCGCCCCGTCAGACGCGATTGCGGTCGCAGATGCGATCGTGCGCATATTCATCGCCAACGGGAACCGCACGGATCGGAACAGGTCCCGGCTCAAATATGTGCTCGATGCCTGGGGCTTCGACACATTCCTCGCCGCCGTCGAGGAGAAGCTCGGCTGCCGGCTGATCCGGCTCGACGGCGCCTTCGTCAGGCCGCGCCCGGTCTATGACCGGCTCGCCCATATCGGCGTTCATCCCCAAATCCAACCCGGCCTCAATTGGATCGGCGTGGCGCTGCCCGTCGGCAAGCTGACCGTGCAGCAGATGCGCGTCATCGCCGCCATCGCCAGTCAATGCGGCGACGGCGACATCCGCCTGACCGTCTGGCAGAACCTGCTGATCTCCGGTGTGCCGGACGCGAAGGTCGACGACGTGCTCGCCAATCTCGAAGCCATCGGTCTCTCCGCCGAGACCTCTGTGCTGCGTGCCGGGCTGATCGCCTGCACCGGCGCGACTGGCTGCAAGTTCGCCGGCGCCCACACAAAAGAGGATGCGCTCGCCATCGCCGCCCATTGCGAGCCGCGCATCACGCTCGACACGGCCGTCAATATCCACCTGACCGGCTGCCATAATTCCTGCGCTCAGCATTATATCGGCGATCTCGGGCTGATCGGCGCCAAGGTCCCCGTCAATGACGAGGGGGACACCGTGCCTGGCTACCATGTGTTCGTTGGCGGCGGCTTCGGCGCGGAGGGCGGGATGGGCCGCGAATTCCGAACCAATGTGAAGGCGGAGGATGCACCGGCCCTGGTCGAGGCGATCCTGCGCAGCTGGCAGACGCATCGCGCCGCGCCGGACGAGAGCTTCGTCGCCTTCGCCCGCCGCCATGACATCGCGGCGCTGCAAGCCATGGTCGCGCAAATCGGAGACGCGGCATGACCGTCCAGAGCCCGAGCCCGATCGTCCAGGTGCTGCCCGAGACCGCTCCCTTCAGCGAGGAGCAGCGCTCCTGGCTCAACGGCTTCTTCGCCGGGCTGCTCTCGCTCGACAACACCGGCGCGACGGCGCTGTCGCTGGCCGAAAACGCCGTCGTCATGGCGGAGGCGGAAGACGGCGCGCCCTGGCACGATCCGTCGATGGAGATGCCCGAGCGCATGAAGCTTGCCGAGGGCAAGCCGCTGCCGCGCAAGCTCTACGCCGCCATGGCCCAGCAGGATTGCGGGCAATGTGGCTATGTCTGCGAGACCTATTCCGCCGCCATCGCCTCAGGTGCCGAGGGCCGGCTCAATCTCTGTGCGCCCGGCGGCAAGGAGACGCTGCGCCAGATCAAGAGCCTGATGGAAGAGCCCGGCGCATCCGCCCCGGCCGTCCCCACCGAGACCGCATCGGCCACGAAGCTGGGGCCGAAGGGACGCTGTCGCGAGAACCCGGCGTTCGCAACCTTCCTCTCGCGTCGCAAGCTCAATGGCGAGGGTTCCGAGAAGGAGACCTGGCATATCGAATTCGGCCTCTCCGAATGCGGGCTCGACTATGTCGTCGGCGACGCGTTCGGCATCGTCGCGCAGAACGATGCCCGCCTTGTCGACGCGGTCATCGCACTCTTGGGCGCGCGGCCGGATGCCGAGATCGGCGGCAAGTCCCTGCGTGACAAGCTCGTCGCCGATTGCGCGCTCGGCCCGGCGCCCGACGCCTTGTTCCAGCTTATCTCCTACGTCACCGGAGGCGAGGCGCGCGCCAAGGCGAGGCGTCTTGCCGTCGGCGAAGACCCGGACGGCGATCTCGACCGGCTCGACGTGCTCGGCACGCTGCACAAGTTCTCGCAGGCCCGCCTCTCGGCCGAGGCCTTTGTCGAGGCGCTCGATCCCCTCCAGCCGCGGCTCTACTCGATCTCCTCGTCGCACAACGCCACGCCCGGCCGCATCACGCTGACGGTCGATGCGGTGCGCTACAGGATCGGCTCCCGCCCGCGCTGGGGCGTGGCCTCGACCTTCCTCGCCGAACGCGTCGCGCCCGGCGACAAGGTGCCGGTCTATGTCCAGCGGGCCCATGGCTTCGGCCTGCCCGCCGACCCGGCGACGCCGATCATCATGTGCGGCCCGGGCACGGGCGTCGCGCCGTTCCGTGCCTTCCTGCATGACCGGCAGGCGACGAAGGCGCCGGGCCGCAACTGGCTGTTCTTCGGCCATCAGCGTCGTAGCTGCGACTTCTTCTACGAAGACGAATTGCAGACGATGAAAGATGCCGGCTTCCTCACCAATCTGACGCTGGCCTGGTCGCGCGATGGCGAGAAGATTTATGTCCAGGACCGCATGCGCGAGCGCGGCAGCGAGCTATGGTCGTGGCTCGAACAAGGCGCGCATTTCTACATCTGCGGCGACGCCAAGCGCATGGCAAAGGATGTCGAGCGCGCCCTGGTCGATGTCGTCGTGGAGCAGGGCAGGCGCTCCGCCGAAGACGCGACCGCCTATATCGCGGCTCTGCGGAAGGCCGGACGCTATCAGGCGGATGTCTATTAGAGGTCTCCGTCCCGAAGCCCTCTAAAAGATAGCCGAACTGGTGCCGGTGCTCCCTTCAATCATGAAGGATCGCATGGCCGACGTGACGCAAGGGCCTGATCTTTCACTTCATTTACCGCGCCCGACAATGTGGTTAGGAGCGGTCCGCGCTCAGAGGCGTCGTCTTACGCTTCCAATGTGAGATCGCCTGCAATGTTGGCCCCGTGAGGGGCGGCTATCGCTTTGAAGGTTAGCCCCCTGTTATCGGCTGCGGCTGATCCTTCCGTCTTTTCGGAAGGGGCCGGGGATGACGCGTGTGGTAGGATTTGGTCCGTCGGCGGTCGCGAGAGGGTTCATGGACAAGGCTTGGCAATTCGAAAAGGACCTCGCGGAGGTCCGCGTGTTTGCGCTGTCGGTTGGGGTGACCGCTGCTGAGTTCGAGACCATCCTGGCGAAGGTCAGAAACCTCGCAGCCCGGGACCCGGGCTGGGGATCCGGGGAACGAGACATCCGCATGATCAAGTCGATCATCAACAAGGGCCGGCCCTACGGGGGCGACCTCTGAGGGGGCGTGGATGTCGCTGACCATCAATCTTGAGGCGCGGCTGGAGCTGCGGGACGAGGGCTGGTGGGTGACCCGCTCCGTGAACGGCAGTCCAGGCCTCGCCTCATGGGGGCCGTTCGCGGTCCGCGTCGCTGCCGATGAGGCAGCCAAAGTCATTCTCCGGGATATGGCCGAGGAGCTGGAGCGGGCGAAGACCGACTCGCTCCACCATCTCCGCGGCTTGCTGCAGTGAACAGGCCTAGAGCATCCGGGCTCGATTTTGTACGGATTTTGTACAGGCGCGCTGCGGGCAACTACGGGCGGGCCCGGATTTGAGACGCAATCAGCCGGGCAGAGCCGGAACGGCCGAAAGCGGCATCTGGCGCTAGATGCGCCGAAATTCGGCCAAAGCGGGCCGATTTTGCCGGATTATCGGGGATTTCGAGGAGGAGGGTAGTGGTAGCGGGAGAGGGACTTTTAAAGTCAGCATAAGTGCCTGTTAGAAAAGTATTTTTCAATTTTTATGATCTATTGAGGCCAGCAAAAAGGCCAACTTTTATCTCGCCTGCGCGTGAACGCTGGTGAGCGCCTCTGCGCCGATTTGGACAGATTGTCGCACCTCCCATTATTCGGTCGCTTCGGTGCCTCATGCCCGATCGCGCCGCGCATTCCACAGTGCGGCACTCGGATTTGGAACGACGAGCTGCCTCCCGTGTTTGCATGGGAGGAGGGCGGCCATGAAAGCCAAGACCGACCATCAGCAAGACGGTAGGCCAAGCGAGCCTGCTCCGCGTTTCGAACTGGAGACACAGGAGGACTATGCGCTTGCAGTCGACCGATTGAACGCACTGGAAGCGGGGCAGCAGTCCGAGGGTGAGGTGGCGGAAGCCGACGCTCTACGGGCCGCTATCAAGGCTTGGGATGGGCGGCACGCCGAACTGTAATTCTGGCAGTCAATGCTTCGGCTGCGTGTGGAGGACCAATGATGCCTCGCCTCGTGATCCGCAACGAAGACGACCTGAACGCTGCGCTTGACCGCGCCATTTCCCTTGCTGGCCACAAAGAAAGTGGCGAAGTCGAACGGGAACTGGCGGAGATCAATGCTGCCGTGAAGGTCTACGAAGAGTCGCTAGCCGTAATCACCGCATCCGGCCGCGGGCCAGGCAGCTCTGACGATGTCCCCCGCGGCGACGGTAGCGAGTAGTCGGATGCCAATCGACAAACCACCTCCGCGCGAGAAAGCCACGAAAGTCGCGATAGGCGTTGTTGCGATTATTGCTTTCGTCATCGTTGCAATTTTCGTCGGCTTCAACCTGAACCACCTGCAGACGCAACGCGAGTTGCAGTCCGGACAGGTCGACCCCAGAGATGCTCCTAAAAGCCCGACGGATCTACAGGCGCCGCGGCCTAAGCCCTGACCGACCGGAAATCGAGGCGATGCTTTGGCTCGCTATCAGGAGGCTACCATGCGAATTGCCAACCACGAGGAATATCAGGCAGCCGTCCATCGCGCGGCGGCATTGAGCGATGCTCTTCCCGATTCCGAGCAAGGCCGGGAATATCAGCGCCTGATATCCGAGATTCGAGAGTGGGATGATGCACACAAGTGTCAAAATGCCCATGGCCCTGAGCGGGATGAGGGCTTGCTCACGCCTGACGATGTTGCAGTGACAGGGCTGCCGGGAAATCTGGGAAAGCTTCACAAGGACTGACGAAGGGCAGGGCAAACTCACCGACATGCCGCGCCGCGCGTGTACTCGACCAAAATCGATGCGAGAAATGATGATCGACGGCCCCAGACCCGTCATATGTTATTTCGCGCCCTTCCATTTTGTAGTCTACTGGAAACGGCTGAGGGGTCAGGCTGGAGACAGTGATGCTCTCTCTCGACGCTGCTTTCGACAAACTTGTCGAATCCGCAACCCTCAGCAAGGAGCGGAAAAACTATCAGACGACTACTTCGCTTGCTCCAGAGCTTGGCCTCAGAGAGATGGAGCCGCATAAGCGGCAGCGGGCCTACGAGCGCCACGACGGCGGCCGGTCGCTTCTTCTCGCATGGAGGCAATCAGACGTCGAGAACGATCATCCTCATTCTCAGCACCGGTTGACCATGACGCTCTTGGAAGAAGGGGTGGTTTCACGGCGCCACGTCGCGGAGTTCGAGGCCTGAGAGGACGATCGGCCTCAATCGTGCCCACCACTACGATGATACCAGATGAAGCCCGGAGCCGGTCTAGTGTCAGTTCATCTCGAACACATTGGCCTCATCGGCTTGGTCCCGCACACCCTTAAACGACGCATGGCGGAGCTTTCCGTCGTCTGTCCAGGCGCGGAATGCGACCTCTGCGACAAGCTGGGGGGAAATCCATCGGGCTTTCTTGCGCTTGCCGGCCATCGTGACGACAGGCTCACGGATGGCTATCCGGTCCATCATCTTTCGCAGGGCCGTCGCGTCGGCGTGGCTGAAGCCAGAGCCGACACCGCCGACATAAATGAGAGCGTCGCCCTGGCGCGCGGCAAGCAGCAATCGTCCAATCCCGCCGAGTGCGCTCGTAGATGGTTCGTAGCCGACAATGACAAAGCTCTCCGACTGGCTGCACTTGATCTTGAGCCATTCGCCGCCTCGCCCTGAATGATAAGACGCATCACGGCGCTTCGCGATGATGCCTTCCAGGCCGAGATTGCAGGCCTGCTGCAGGAACGGCTCGCCCTGGGCGTCGATCTCTTCGCTGAATCGGATTGCTCCGTGAGGAGTGCGTCCGATCAACTGTTCGAGCATCTGACGCCGTTCCTCCAGTTCGAGAATGCGCAGATCCTGGCCGTCCAGATAGAGCAGATCGAAGACGTAGAGCACGGCTTCAGCCGCCGGTCGCTTGCCGCCACGGCCGCCGAGCGCCCGTTGTAATGCACCGAAGTCTGCGGCGCCGCGCTCATCCAGCACGACTGCCTCGCCGTCGAGAATGGCGCTATCGACGCCCAGATCGAGGACATCACGGGCAATGGTCGGGAACCGGTTGGTCCAGTCATGGCCGGCGCGGGTGATGATGCGGACGTGTCTCCGCTCGATGTGTACAGCCAGCCGATAGCCGTCCCATTTCACTTCGAATGCCCAATCGGCACCGGCCGGCGCCTTACTGGCGAGGCGGGCTAGGCAGGGCTCAACGCGATCAGGCATCGGGTCGCTGAAGAGGTCGCGCTGGATCTTCCGCCGCCGGGTGAGCGGCCCCTTGAGCTTATCTCCGCTCAACCCGGCCCTGAGAACCTGACGCGCACACATGGAACGCAACTCCGCAACGCACCGAGTCGCAAACCGCGCCCGAGGCGATTCGTTCCAGTTTGGCTTTCGACAGTTGCGGCCGGAACATGCCCCGCCTTGGCGGGGTTCCATACCCTGAGGAAGGTATGAAATGGCCCGGCAACTCACCGTAAAGCGGATCGGCGAAGAGTGGGTCGCCCGCGACGCTACTGGGGCGATGTACGGACAGTCGCCGGACCTATTTGAAACCATTGAAGCCGCTGAGCATTTGGCAAAAAGACTAGGAGCGACCGTTGCACTTGGCCGAGAGGCTCAGAATTACCTCCTCACCCAAGCTGCCAAGCTGCCGCGGCGGCCCCAGCGCGACTTAATCTCTGCCCCTGAGGCGCAAACGGCAGACGCTAAGAGCGGCGGCCCTCAAGACCGCTCGCGCATCAACCTCATTGAAGACGACGAGGTGCGATTTTGGACCGACAAGTTCGGGGTATCCAAGCCGCAGCTTGAAGAGTGTTGATTTCCGTCGAGAATTGACCCGTTAGGCGGGGATTTTTCCATCGAGAATTGACCCATGTTTTGACCACGTCTCACGCGGGCTATGCGGGGGACCTCGGAGTGATCGACATGGAGTTATTGAGTGTCATCCGCCGCTGGCATGGGCGGAATCATCTTTCGATCCGGGAGATTTCCCGGCGCACGGGGCTCTCGCGGAATACGGTTCGCAAGTATCTGCGTGCGGATAGCGTCGAGCCCCGGTTTCATGTTCCCGACCGGCCGAGCAAACTCGATCCCTATGCCGACAAGCTCTCGGCGATGCTTCGGATCGAAGGCGGCAAGTCGCGCAAGCACAAGCGCACGGTCCGCCAGTTGCATGCCGATCTGATTTTGCTCGGTTATGAGGGCTCCTACAATCGGGTCGCGGCCTTTGCCCGGGACTGGAAGGCAGCCCGCCTGCGCGAGCAGCAGACCAGCGGCCGTGGCACCTTCGTCCCCCTGGCCTTTGTGCCGGGTGAAGCGTTCCAGTTCGACTGGTCGGAGGACTGGGCGATCATCGCTGGCGAGCGCACCAAGCTGCAGGTGGCGCATGTGAAGCTGTCCTACAGCCGCGCCTTCACACTGCGAGCCTACCCGCTGCAGACCCATGAGATGCTGTTCGACGCCCATAACCACGCCTTCCGGGCGCTGGGCGGCGTGCCGCGGCGGGGCATTTACGACAATATGAAAACGGCCGTAGACAAGGTCGGCCGCGGCAAGGACCGCCAGGTCAATATCCGCTTCTCGGCCATGGTCAGCCACTTCCTGTTCGAAGCCGAGTTCTGCAATCCGGCATCAGGCTGGGAGAAGGGGCAGATCGAGAAGAACGTCCAGGATGCCAGGCATCGACTCTGGCAGCCTCTGCCGAACTTCCCGTCGCTGGAGGCACTGAACGACTGGCTGGAGACCCGGTGTCGGGAGTTATGGTCGCAGACCGCGCACGGCACCCAACCTGGAACGGTTGCCGATGTCTGGACTGAAGAGATCCGGCACCTGATGGCGATGCCGCGCCCCTTCGATGGCTTCGTCGAGTACGCCAAGCGCGTCTCCCCAACCTGCCTGGTCCATCTGGAACGCAATCGTTACAGCGTGCCGGCGTCCTTCGCGAACCGCCCGGTCAGCTTGCGCGTCTATCCCGATCGCATCCTCATTGTCGCTGAGGGACAGGTGATCTGCGAACATCGCCGGGTCTTCACCCGCTCGCATGATCGTCTCAGCCGGACAGTCTACGACTGGCGACATTATCTGGCGGTCCTCCAGCGCAAACCCGGGGCTCTGCGTAACGGTGCTCCCTTTGCCGAGATGCCGCCAGCCTTCCGATCCCTGCAGCAGCATCTGCTCAAGAGCCCGGGTGGCGAGCGGGAGGTGGTCGAGATCCTGGCTCTGGTCCTGCAGCATGACGAACACATCGTGCTGACGGCGGTCGAACTGGCCCTGAAGGCCGGCGTGCCGACCAAGACCCACATCATCAACCTCCTTCACCGGCTGGTCGACGGCACGCCGTTGACCACGCCGACGGTCGACACCCCTTCGGTCCTTGCGTTGACCACCGAGCCGCGCGCCAATGTCGAACGCTATGACGCCCTGCGCCAAGCCGAGGACGTGCGCCATGCGTCATAACCCTGCGAGCGGCGCCATCGCCATCATGCTGCGTAGCCTCAAGATGCACGGCATGGCCCAGGCCGTCGGCGAACTGACGGAGCAGGGATCGCCGGCCTTCGAGGCCGCCGTGCCGATCCTCTCGCAACTCCTGAAGGCGGAGATGGCCGAAAGAGAGGTCCGATCAACGGCCTACCAACTCAAGGCCGCGCGCTTCCCGGCCTATCGCGACCTCAACGGCTTCGACTTCGCCAGCAGTGAGATCAACGAGGCGCTCGTTCGCCAACTGCATTGTTGCGAGTTCCTCCAGGACGCCGACAACGTCGTCCTGGTGGGAGGGCCGGGCACCGGCAAGACCCACGTCGCCACGGCTCTCGGCGTCCAGGCCATCGAGCACCATCACAAGCGGGTCCGCTTCTTCTCCACGGTCGAACTCGTCAATGCCCTCGAGCAGGAAAAGGCCCAGGGCAAGGCTGGACAGATGGCCGCCGGGCTCGCTTACGCCGATCTCGTCATCCTCGATGAGCTCGGATACCTGCCCTTCAGCGCGTCGGGTGGTGCCTTGCTCTTCCACTTGCTGAGCAAGCTCTACGAGCGCACCAGCGTCGTCATCACCACCAATCTCAGCTTCTCCGAATGGGCCACCGTCTTCGGCGATGCCAAGATGACCACCGCCTTGCTCGATCGGCTCACGCACCACTGCCACATCATCGAAACCGGAAACGACAGCTTCCGCTTCAGGAACAGCTCCGCGAAACCCGACAAGCCAGCCAGGGAGAAAGCCAAAAACTTGACCGCAACCTGAACCACAAACACCATCTGGGCGGGTCACTTCTCAGTGGAAACCCCGGGTCACTTCTCGGCGGAAATCAACAGAATCGAGTTCAGCCCGAAGCGGTTCGAGCGATGCGGGGCGCAAGACTCACGAGGAACGGAGCCACCCGCAGCCGCCAGAGCTTCTGCGGCGGCGGCAAAGCCCGAGTTACCGTTGCAGCGCGGCTATTATGTTGCTGACGAAACGCCCTGCGGGGACGCGTCAAACGGCACACTCAGCCTTTTGCGGCGCAACGCCATGGGGGTGGCGAGGCAGTTATGTAATTTCGTTGCGATCGAAAGCTTGGGGCCTGCACGTTACCGGGTGGTCCAGAACTGCGGCGAAGGCGGCACGCGAACGGACATCTACGAAATTCGAAGCCCACGGAGCTTCAGGATGATCGCTCCTGACGGCTTTCGCTATGGTGCGCGCTACTGCGCCCAAAGCGAGTTGCCTCTCCCCTGGAAAACAAACGCCATTGGCGATCTGATTCGTTAGGGCTCGGCCCCTCCGCACTGATCGCAGGCTTGCCTACCCCATTTCAGGAGGTGTCGCGCCCCCTCCCGGCCTTTGGCGATCATCAACACCACGGTCGGCGTCGGCCTTGCCATGGTCGAGCCAATCCCTCGGCTACTAGGATTTGGCCTACGGAGCGTCCGTTCTGGTAAACCACACGCAGCAGGCGGCCATACTGATCCCGATCTCGGGAGCCATAGCCTTCGAGCGAGAAAGGCGCTTCTGCCAGTAGCTGGGCCAAGCGGTACTTTGCCCGGTCGCCCAACGCTCTTTCACTGGCGCACTTGGCCTGCTCAGTTTCCGGGGCGTCGATGTCGGCAATTCTGATTTTCTCCGCGCGATACCAGAATGTGTCTCCGTCAACGACGCAGTCGCCAGTCCCGCGACCGCATATCCTGAACGGTACCTGCCGGGTTTCGCTGAGAGATCGCGAGCCTGGGCGGATAACTACCGCCTGAGGTTCGGCAGGTAGAAATTCTCTTCGAATCTGATCCATTCGCTCCGGCGAAGGCGTCAACAGTCCGAGCCCTGCTCCCAGAGCGACGATGAACGAGCACCCGCACACCACGGCCCACTGGACCGTGCTCATCCCGGCAATGTCTCGTCGAAACGACATGCGCTGCCCCTCGGCAGCGACATTGGCATCGACGATCTAAGAATTGGCAAACTTCCGCGCCGCAAATGGAACGATGCCGCAGGTTGCTCATGAAATCGGTAGCGAAATCCAAGGCCCTGCCGCAAGGCAGCCGCCTATTTCGTCGAGACTTCAAGCCCAGAAAGCTGTTCAAGGCTTCCAGTGTCGAGCAGCCGTACACCCTCGGGAACTAGCAAGATGATCCCGTCGCGCGCAAACCGGGCCAACGTCCGGCTGACCGTTTCCATGGAAACTCCGAGATAGTCGGCGATATCGCGACGACACATCGGCAAATGCACTGTTACCGACCGTTTCCCCAATCGCGCCCACCGTTCGCGCATCGTGAGAAGAAAACAAGCGATCTTCTCTTCAGAGCGTCGGCGTCCGAGCAGCAGCATGTGCTCCTCGGCTGCCGCCAATTCAGCATGTGCTAGATCGTGAAAGCGAGCCAAGACCTCTGGTTGCCCGACAAGCAAGGCGATCACCGAATCACGGGTGAAGGAATACGCTCGGACCGCATCAACTGCGTCGGCGGAAAAGCTGAACTCTTCTCCGAGCGAAGATGCGATCCAGTCTCCCGGTATCGAAAATCCGAGGATTTGGCGGCGACCATCCGCGAGGGTCTTGTATCTCCTCACCATCCCTGAAGAGACAAGGAGACGATATTGATTAGGCTTTCCCGCCTTGAAGATAACCTCATTGGGGTTGAAAGATTTTTTGCACGCAAGATCAGGCCAAAACACCAAAGATTCCTCGGTCAACTTCGGCAAATTCTGCGACTCACCTAGAGCATTACATTCATTCTGAATCTCACAAATGCGCTTCAATTGCACTGCCCAAGTCGGCCTCTCCGAATCTCATGACGATAGCGGCGGGCCATGTGTTGCGAAACCCTTCTGGTGATTTCGCTTCTCTGAAGTCGCGATCGCGCCGAGGACGACGGAGAACTCTCTGCTGTTCCACGCGCGATCAGCGAGCCAGTGCCGATGCTCCTGTTCTGAACCCGTCGTCGAACGCCGGATCGCGTCGGCGGGCGTTCCCGTCACCACCGAACCATCGCGATCGCCACCCTCTCACAAACGGTCGTTTCCGCGACGCTGGTGATGGCGGCGTGATCGTCCGGGATTATGCTGGCGACGGTGTCGCAAAATTCGATTGCAAAACCTCTTTCTCATGAGAGCGTCATCTCGACGAGTTTTGCGAGGGAGGCGGGATGCAGATCGGATACGCGCGGTGTTCACAAGCGTCGCAGGACCATGCCTTGCAGATCGACGCGCTGACGGCAGCCGGATGCGAGAAGCTGTACATCGAGACGGCGAGCGGCCTGAAGGCTGACCGCCCCGAACTGAAGAAGTTGCTCGACCATGCTCGCCCAGGCGACGTGATCACGATCTACTCGTTGTCGCGGTTGGCGAGGTCGATCCGCCACCTGCTCGATGTCGCCGAAGACCTGCGGGCGCGCGAGATCGGCCTGAGGAGCATCACCGAGGGCTTCGACACGACCAGCCCGGCGGGCCGCTTCATGTTCAACGTGCTCGGGGCCTTGGGCCAGATGGAGGTCGAGCTTCTCCGCGAGCGTACCCAGGCCGGTCTTCGCGCAGCCCGTGCCCGTGGTCGCGTCGGCGGACGCCCGAAAGCCCTCGACCCGGTGAAGCTGACCGTCGCGAAGACGCTGCTTAGCGAAGGGACGCTGACGGTCGGCGAGATCGCCGAGCATGTCGGCGTCGCGCCCAGCACGATCTATCGAGCCGTGAAGGGCGGGCGGAGCGCACTGGCCTGACGGTCCGGGAGATCATCGCGCTGCGATCTCGCACACACGAGTCAGTCAAAAAGCGCCCCTCGACGGATGACCAGGACAGGCCACCGATGTGCTCTGCCCTGGCCCGTTCACCCGGTCGCGCGGCTCTCTTCATCCCGGAGGCAGGGCCGACGTAGTGCGGTTTAGTGTTCGTATCGAGCGAAGCGAGGACGAACCGCTTTATATCGAGCGGCCCATCCGGGAGGCTCTAGTGTTAGTATAATGCTATTGATACTGATTGTGTTGGTGCTTGTGTTTTTGCTCATGCGAGATGAGATCACACAGACATCAACCCAACCTCCGCTCATCCGCCTCGACGATCTTCATCAGAGCATCCCGATTGGGTGACCAGGACGTTCCCAGGCCACGACGTTCAACGACCTGTTCGAGATCGTCCTGACGCTTCTCCAGAACGGTCATGCTGCCGCCCAGGGCCTCCAAGAACTCGATGACCACCTGGGGCGTGTCCTCGGTCAGGGCAAAGCGCTCTTCAGCCTCGACCTTTGCCAGACGACGCTCCAGCACCTCGATGATGAGGCGCTGCTCGTTGAGCGCTGCGACCAGCGCCTGCTCGACCTCCGTCATGACTTGGCCTTCCGGCCCTTACGGTTCAGCCAGAGCCGGTGCGGATCATGGCTGGCCCGCATAATGGGCTTCATCGGGATTTTGGGCAGGATCGTGAAGTTCTGGAACGTGATGGTCCCGCCCGGCAGGATCAAATCGAGCAAGAACCCGCTATGCGTGGTCTCTTGGGCGAGGGCGATCGAGCCGAACTCGTAGTAGGTGCCCGAGCCATCCATCTGCACCTGCCCCAGACGAGGCCATTCCCCGTTGACCGGCATAGAGGCGGTCTGGCGAAGTACCGGCATGTAGGCCGCGTCCCAGAGGTCAGCGGGCAACATCGTCGGATTGTCGTAGGCGTACTTCTCCATCACGTTGGAGAACACGTCGGGGTGCCGCAAGACGGCATTACCTTCCCAGGCCGCGTTCTGGTGGCTGGGCGTGAAGGGCGTGGTCTCGGTGAAGACCTGGAAGGTCGCCCGCCACCACATCCACTCGAAGTTCTTACCCCGGTCGGAGTTGTCGAAGATGTAGGCGTTGGCCAGCGTGATCTCGTCGAAGGCAGGCAACCGCGACAGAGGCCGTCCGGCCGGGGCAGCCGGAGATGCCTGCGCCGAAGCCGAGATCGTCGCGGGAATGGCAGTGGCGTTGGCGAGCTTGTTGAGCGCGTCGAGCGCTGAGAATGGGGTCATGGCAATGGTCCAAATATCGATCTGAAATGAGGTCTGCGCGCGCCGCCTCGCTCTTCGAGCCAGCGCGACCGGCTAATGCTCCGGCCTCATCAGAAGGGCACAGCAGCCCTCGGAATGTCGAAATTAAAATGCTGGCCAACAGGGACGATCCTGCGGTCGGGCCGCAAGATCGGTGACCCCAAGCTGCTCGTCAGGCATCGCCCGTCAACGGCGCGACCAACGAAAATGACGGCAGATCGAGAGCTTCGCCCCGGACGAGTCCCTCTCCCGCTACCATCGCTCCCCCCGACAGGCCCGATCTATCCGGGCGTCGGCAGAGGGGGCGCAATCGAGCCGTTATCTCGATCATGGGAGCATCTTCGGCACGCTTTGGAATGATCGCGACGGACTTCATCAGCGACCGAACCAAGACCGCTGCGGGGCTATCGGCTTCCACAGTCCCCAGCTTTGCTCGCGCACGAAGCTCTTGAACTGTCCCGAGATAGTTCGACACGGTTTCCGGGTTAATCTCCAGATCGTCAGACGTATGGTCCAGGGCCAACAATTCCCCTCGGAGCGTTTCCTCTTCGATTCGCCCTTGTTGGCAGCGCTTCCGACCGCTCCAATGGGGCGGTCGGAAGCCTACAGATATGGAGTACCATGCGAAAAGCGGTCATTTATGCGCGATACAGCACCGATCTTCAGAATGAGCGGTCGATTGCAGATCAGGTAGCGCTTTGCCGTGGGTATGCCCGGAAGGAGCGGCTTTCGATCCTGTCAGTCTATGAAGATCGAGCAACCTCAGGGGCATCGATTGCTGGTCGTCCTGGATTGCTGACGCTGCTTGCCCAGGCGAACCTCGGGGCGTTCGACGTGCTCGTTGTTGAGGCTCTTGATCGGCTGTCGCGCGATATAGCCGACTTGGGTCAAATCCATAAGATATTCACGTTCCTGGGTATCGAGATCATCGGAGTGAACGACGGCGGTCGCCCCGCTGATACCGTGCTTATCGGACTTCGGGGGCTCGTTGCTCAACTGTTCCGCGAAGACGGGGCGAAGAAGGTTAGGCGAGGCATGCTTGGACTCGTCAGTGCGGGAAGGCACGCAGGAGGCCGAGCCTACGGTTATCGGCCTTGTCCAACCCGTCGTGGCGAGCCGGAGATCATCGCGGATGAGGCCGCGATCGTCAGACGGATTTTTGCTGACTATCTTTCGGGCCAAACGCCTCGACAAATTGCTCATGCGCTGAACGAGGACGGCGTGCCTCCGCCCCGAGGAAAGGGCTGGAACGCCTCGACGATCAACGGCTCTTCGGCACGAGGCAACGGGATTATCCAGAATGAACTTTATGCGGGCCGCCTCGTCTGGAACAAAGTGAGGATGGTCAAGAATCCGGCCAATGGTCGTCGAGTATCCCGGCCCAATCCCCGAGACGCCTGGATACGCGCCGAGCGCCCAGACCTTGTTATCATCCCAGCCGATACGTTTGAGTTGGCCAATGCGCTGAAGCACGACCGATCGATCAAGCAACCTGAGCAAACACGACGTAATATCCGGCTTCTGTCAGGGCTTCTGCGCTGCTCCTGCTGCGGCGGAGGCTTCTCGACAGCAGGAGTTGATAAGAGCGGACGTGTACGTATCCGATGCTCACGTCATGTAGAAAGCGGGACCTGCCCTGAGCCCCGTACCTACTATCTGACATGGGTTGAGAGTACGGTTCTGTCGGCGCTTGTGCAGGAGCTTAAGGGCCAGACTGTCATCCGGCAGGCTCATTTCGACTACAGGCAAGAGCGATCGTCCCGCCTTCAGGCCGCGCAGATTCGGCGAAACGAGGTTCACGAGCGTCTCAAGAAAGTAGCGGAGGAGATGGACCGCCTGACAGATTTTCTGGCCCGAGGTGTCGGCGACCCGATCAGAATTGACCAGCGCTGCCAACAAGGGCGAATCGAAGAGGAAACGCTCCGAGGGGAATTGTTGGCCCTGGACCATACGTCTGACGATCTGGAGATTAACCCGGAAACCGTGTCGAACTATCTCGGGACAGTTCAAGAGCTTCGTGCGCGAGCAAAGCTGGGGACTGTGGAAGCCGATAGCCCCGCAGCGGTCTTGGTTCGGTCGCTGATGAAGTCCGTCGCGATCATTCCAAAGCGTGCCGAAGATGCTCCCATGATCGAGATAACGGCTCGATTGCGCCCCCTCTGCCGACGCCCGGATAGATCGGGCCTGTCGGGGGGAGCGATGGTAGCGGGAGAGGGACTTGAACCCCCGACACGCGGATTATGATTCCGCTGCTCTAACCAGCTGAGCTACCCCGCCACAGACATCCTAGCCGGCTGGGCCGGCCCGTCGTCGAGGCGCGATATAGGCGCCGCGGCGTGGTCGCGTCAAGCCTTCGATCGCGCGTTATCCGCAGAGGCGAATTTGCGCAGCCGGACGACCTTGAAATAGCCGCGCCCGACATGGACCGTTTCGTAGCGGCCGGTCGCCTTCGCCCAGTCCGTCAGGCGGCTGACCTTGAAATCCGAGCTCCAGCCGACAGCCTTCGACAAGGGCGCGAGCGCGCTCCAGAAAGGCGCCAGGATGCCGCCGTCATCGACGAGGCGGCTGGATATGATGATCTCGCCACCCGGCTTCAGGACGCGGTCCATCTCCGTCAAAGCCTGTTCGGGATCGGGGACGAGAGTGATGACGAACTGCGCGGTGACGGCATCGAAGCGCTCGTCGCCGAAGCCGAGGCGGCAGGCGTCCATCACCATCAGGCCGCGGACATGATCGAGCTTCTGTGTGACGACCTTGCGGTGCGCCACCTTGAGCATATCGAGCGAGAGATCGGCGCCGAGGACGCGCGTGCCCGGCGTGAAGTAAGGCAGGGTGAGGCCCGTGCCGACGCCGATCTCAAGAATGTCCGGCCCGCAGCCGCAGGCTGCCGCAACCGCCTCGCGTTGGGGGCGGGCCAGCATGCGCTGATAGATCCGGTCATAGAACTTGGCCCAGGTCGCGTAGACGCGCTTCTGGCCGTCGAGATCGTAGGTCACCGGCATGGTTGAGGAATCCGAGAGAAAAGCGAGGGCCTGTCAGGACAGGGCGAGGGCCGCCGGCGCGGCGGCGGCCGGCATTGCGAGCGGCCGGCGCTGGATGGTGCCGCCGCCGAGGACGCGCGAACCGGGGCCGGCATCGGCATAGATCACGCAGGCCTGGCCGGGCGATACGCCCTCCTCATCGCCGGCAAGCTCGATGCGCAGGCCCTCCGCGTCGCGGAACAATCGGGCTTCGCGCGGGGCGCGGGTCGAGCGGACGCGCACGGCGACCTCGAGCCCTTCGGCCGGGAGGGCGTCGAGGGAGGCTTCGCCGAGCCAGTTGAGATCGCGCAGGCGCACCTCGCGCACGCTCAGTGCCTCGCGCGGTCCGACGATGACGCGCGCGGCATCGGCATCCAGACGCAGCACATAGAGCGGCTCGGCCGCGCTGATGCCGAGACCCTTGCGCTGGCCGACGGTGTAGTGGAGCACGCCGTCATGGTGGCCGAGGATGCGGCCGTCGAGATGGACGATATCACCGGGCCGGGCGGCACCGGGCTTCAACCGTTCGATGACGTCGGCATAGCGCCCGTTCGGCACGAAGCAGATGTCCTGGCTGTCCGGCTTGTCGGCGATGGCGAGGCCGAGTTCGGCGGCGAGCGCGCGGGTCTGGGTCTTGTCGATGTGGCCGAGCGGGAAGCGCAGCAGGTCGAGCTGTTCCTGCGTCGTGGCATAGAGGAAATAGCTCTGGTCGCGGCTCGTGTCGGTGGCCCGGAAGAGGCCGCGATGGCCGTTGCCGAGATCGCGGCTGACGACATAGTGGCCCGTCGCCAGCGCATCGGCGCCGAGTTCCTTCGCCAGATCGAGCAGGTCGCGGAACTTGACGGTGCGGTTGCACTCGACGCAAGGGATCGGCGTCTCCCCGGCCAGATAGCTCTCGGCGAAGCGCTCGATCACCGCGTCGCGGAAGCGGCTCTCGTAGTCGAGGACGTAATGCGGGATGCCGATGGCCTCGGCGACGCGGCGTGCGTCATGGATGTCCTGTCCGGCGCAGCAGGCACCGGCGCGATGGACGGCCGCGCCGTGGTCGTAGAGCTGCAGCGTGACGCCGATGACGTCGTAGCCCTCCCGCTTGAGCAGGGCGGCCACCACAGAGGAGTCGACGCCACCGGACATCGCCGCGACGACGCGCGTGGCCGCGGGCGGCTTGGCGATGTCGAGGGAGTTGCGGGGCGTGGTCATCGTCGGCGGAGGTGTCCGTGGCTCGGAATGGCGGCTTTCGCGCGTCAGCCGGCTCTATACCGGCTTTGGCCGGATGCTGCCAGCGGGATCGGCAAATCCTGCCGGCCCGTCGGCGCTTCTTGCCGCCGCGTGATCGGGCTTTCTGGCTAAGCCCTTGATTCCGAAAGGCCTGTTTCTGGCGCGCGACTTGCTAGCGATGAGCGGGCGCGTCGCCCTCCGCGCCACGGAACCGTTCATGTCGATCCAGCCCGTCTTTACCAATCAGCGCGTTTCGGAAGCTCCCGCTCCGCGCCGCCGTGCCGAGGGCGGGGAGGGCGAAGCCTTCGCCCTGCCGGAGCGGCAGGATGCGAGTTCGGTAGCGACGAACAAAAGCGCGGACGCCAAGCCGGCCGAAGAGGCCAGCGCAGAGGCTTCGGGCGCGGAGGCCGCGGCGAAGCCGGCGGCCGTCGAGGGGAAGGGCGAGGGCGTGGTGAAACCGGGCGATGTCGTTGCCAAATCGCCAGCCCCGCCGCCGGCGGATAACAGGTTCGACGCGGCTGTCTCGGGCACGGGGATCGATTTTCTGATCGCCATGGCGGCTGCGCAGGCGGAAGTCGCTGCGGTGCCGGGCAGCGAGGACAAGCCGAAGCCCGATGGCAAAACCGCATCCGGCGAGGGCGATCAGCCGTCCAGCGAGGCCAAGGCCGATGATGGTACTGCCGGTGCGGCCGATCCGCAGCCGGGCGTCGACCAGATCAAGACCGGCGTCGGGATGCCGCATCCTATGCCGATGCTCCCGTTGCCGGTCGCGACGGCTGGGGCCGATGCTGCCGGGGACACCCAATTGGCGGATGCTTCCACGATCGTCGCGGGTGATCGGGCCAAGTCGCAGGGGTTGCCGCTGCCGCTTCCCGGTTTCGCCAAGGCTGGGGCGCATTCGGCAGGGGACGGTGAAGCCATCGCCGCGGACGATGTGAAGCTCGTGGACGGCAAGATGCCGCCAGCAACTGGCGCGCATGGCGAGATCAAGGGAGCGGAAGACAAGTTGCTCGCCGGCGCGGCGCCGCAGGCCGATGCAACAGCCGCCACTCCCGCCGGCACAGATCCGAAGCCGCTCGACAGTTTGCAGCAGGCGCTCGGTCCCCTCGATCTTTCCGCCATGCTGCAGCAGGGTGCCGGCAAGCCGGGTCATGACCGCCTGGTCCAGCCGCTCGATCCGAACCCGATGCCGGGCGGCGCCGGCAATGCGCCGGGGCAGGCGGCGGCCGGTCAGCCGACGCCGATCCATGTGGTGCCGATCGAGATCGGCCTGCGCGCGATGACGGGGGCCAAGCAGTTCGACATCCGGCTCGATCCCGGTGAGCTCGGGCGCGTCGACGTCAATCTCTCGATCTCCGACAAGGGCGAGGTCAGCGCGAAGCTCGTGGTCGACCGGGTCGAGACCCTGCACCTCCTGCAGCGCGATGCCCGCACGCTGGAACGCGCCTTCGAGCAGGCCGGACTGAAGCCGTCGGATGGCGGCGTCGACATCAGCCTGCGCGATCCGTCCGATCAGTCGGCCTTCCGCCAGAACCGCCAGCACGACGAGACGCCGCAGCGCCCGCGTTCGCAGCAGGGCGCTGAGCGGGCGGAAGAGACACAGCCTTCAAACGATCCCGCCCCGCAGCGTCGCCTGGTGCGGCTTGGCGGCGTCGATCTCAGCATTTGAGCGAGGACAAGCGTCATGGCGGTTTCCGGGACAAGCGGCACATCCGGCACGTCGACCACCAGCAGCAGCACGGTCACCGGCAGTTCGTCCGGTATCGCCAACAATTTCGACCAGTTCCTGACGCTGCTGACCACGCAGCTCAAGAACCAGTCGCCGTTGGACCCGCTCGACACCAACCAGTTCACGGCCCAGCTCGTGCAGTTCGCGGGCGTCGAACAGCAGCTCAAGACCAACGAGACGCTGGGCTCCCTGCTCAGCCTGAGCGCGGCCGGCACGGCCACCAACGCGGTCGGCTTCATCGGCGCCAGCATCACGGCGGACGGCGCCACGACGCGGCTGATCGGCGGCAAGGCCGATTGGAAGGTCAATATGGCCTCGGCGGGAACCGCCACCATCACGATCAAGGATTCGAAGGGCAACGTCGTCCAGACCGCGACCAAGACCCTGGTCGCGGGCGACCAGACCTATAGCTGGGACGGCACGACCTCGACCGGCTCCAAGGCGTCGGATGGCGAGTATACGATCACGATCGATGCCAAGAACGTCGCCGGCGAGTCCGTCACGGCGAAGACGCAGATCACCGGCATCGTCGACGGCGTCGATTTCACCTCCTCGATCCCGATGCTGAAGATCGGTTCGATCGGCGTGCCGATCGACAAGGTGAAGAGCGTGGTGCGCAGCGAGTGAGGGCGGGGCGAATCGCTCGTGCACATGCGAACGATCATCTTAGCCAAATTTTAAAGCCACCGACCTAAGCTGCCCTCAGTAGCTCTGTTGAGTTGTGTGAGAGTACCATGACCGAGCCATTGCGACCGCGGGTGAAGTATGTGATCGGACCGGACGGAAGTCCGCTGACGATCGCGGACTTGCCCCCGATGAATACAAGGCGCTGGGTCATCCGGCGGAAGGCGGAGGTGGTGGCCGCGGTGCGCGGCGGGCTGCTGAGCCTTGAGGAAGCCTGCCAGCGCTACACGCTGACGGTCGATGAGTTTCTGAGCTGGCAGATGTCGATCGACCAGCACGGCCTTGCCGGGTTGCGGACGACCCGGATCCAGCACTATCGTCAATAAGCCGCAGATTTTCTTTTTGTTTTCGAAGGCGTTGGACTGAACCAGTCCGGCGCCTTTTTCTTTGGTCCGCCGTCGTCGGATGGAAAGTTAACGGCACGCCCCCAAAAATTAACCGGCTGCTAACCATGCACTGGGAAAAACTTGCCTAGTGGGCCGGGCAAGTGCGCCGTCCCTTCGATTCTGTGGGGCGGATGGCGGCGTGAACGGCCTGATCGAGCAGTTTGCCAAATTCGGCGCGGCGCGGCTGGCGGCCATGCTGGCGGTGACGCTGGCGCTCGTCGGCTTCTTCGGCTTCGTGATGCTGAAGATGTCCCAGCCGGCGATGAGCGTGCTGTTCACCGACCTTTCGAGCCAGGACGTCAGCGCAATCATGCGGGATCTCGATACGCGCGGCATCAAATACGAGCTGCGCGGCGACGGGCAGACCGTGCTCGTGCCGAAGGCCGACGTGCCGCGCCTGCGTCTCGACCTCGCCAGCAAGGGCATTCCGGCCGGCGGAGGCGTCGGCTACGAGATCTTCGACAAGGGCGACGCCTTCTCCTCGACCAGCTTCGTCCAGAACATCAACCATCTGCGTGCGCTGGAAGGCGAGCTTTCCCGCTCGATCCGCTCGATCGGCCGGGTGCAGGCGGCGCGCGTGCATCTCGTCATCCCGGAGCGGCGGCTGTTCGAGCGCGACCGCGAGCCGCCCCGCGCCTCGATCGCGCTCAAGCTCGCCGGCGATCTCGATGCGGCCCAGGTTCGCGCCGTGCGCCATCTCGTCGCCTCGGCGGTCGACGGGCTGCGGCCCGAGCGCGTCTCGATCGTCGATGAGCGCGGGCGGTTGCTGGCGGACGGCGCCCAGAGCGACCAGGGCCTGATCGGGCTCGGCATCGAGGAGCGCCAGACCGCGATCGAGAAACGCATCAAGTCGCAGGTCGAGGATATCGTCGCGAGCGTCGTCGGCTACGGGCGGGCGCGCGTGCAGGTCTCGGCGGCGCTGGACACCAATCGCGTCGAGAGCCGTTCCGAGAGCTTCGATCCGGAAGGCCGGGTCCTGCGCTCCAGCCAGAACCGGACCGAGGCTTCTACGACGAACGAGGGCGGCAATGGTGCGGTCACGGTCGGCAACGAGCTGCCGGGCGCCCAGCAGGCCCAGGGCGCGCAGCAGGCCCAGCGCGAGAACTCCTCGAAGAACGAGGAGGTCGCCAATTACGAGATTTCCCGGACGACGCGCACCGAAGTGCTCGAAGGCGGGCGGATCAGGAAACTCTCGGTCGCGGTGCTCGTGGACGGCAATTACAGCCGCGCGGCGGGTGGCGAGATGTCGTACCAGCCGCGCAATGCGGAGGAGCTCGACCGGATCGGGGAGCTGGTGCGGACCGCGGTCGGGTTCGATCAGGGACGCGGCGACAAGGTCGAAGTGGTGAATCTGCGCTTTGCCGAGGCGCCGCCACCGCCGAACGAACTGACCGAGCAGTCGCTGATGCAGCAGCTCACCTCCTTCACCCGGGAGGACCTGGTTCGCTTCGCCGAGCTCGGCGTGATCTCGCTGCTGACGCTGATCGTCCTGATGACGGTGGTGCGGCCGCTGCTGAAGCAGGTTCTGGCGTCCGACAACAGCGCGGTGCGCGCGATGCCGTCCTTCGTGCGCAACGGCACGCTGGTGGGGCCGGACGCGGCGACGGGCGATCCGGGCCGGGCGGTGACGACGGTCGGGCCGGGCGGCGAGGTGCTGGCGGATGTCGAGGCGCCCGCCGAGCGCATGCTCGCGATCGCGCAGATCAAGGGCCAGCTCAAGGCGCAGTCGGTCGAGAAGATCGGGGCGATGGTGTCGCAGAATCCGGCCGATTCGGTCGCGGTGCTGCGGAGCTGGATCCACGAGAAAGCTCCGGCGTGACGGGGCGCTGAACCATGGCCGAGAACCGATCGATCGCAACGCGCAGCACGGCTCTCCTGGGAGGGGTCGAGGGCGGCGGCTTCGGCGCGATGAGCGCGGCCGAGATGACCGGCCCGCAGCGCGCGGCGGTGATCCTGCTCGTGCTCGGCGAGGATTTCGGCCGCTCCATCTGGCGGGAATTCGACGACGACGAAATCCGCATCATCACCCGCGCCATGGCCGAGCTCGGCACCGTCGATGCCGACGAGGTGGAGCGGCTGATGCTGGATTTCGTCGGCAAGCTCTCGGGCGCGGGCGCGGTGACCGGCTCCTTCGACCGGACGATCTCGCTGCTCGAAAAGATCCTGCCGACCGAGCAGGTCGCGCTCATCATGGAGGAGATCCGCGGGCCTGCCGGCCGCAACATGTGGCAGAAGCTCGGCAATATCGACGCGGTCGTGCTCGCGAACTTCCTCAAGAACGAATATCCGCAGACGATCGCCGTGATCCTGTCGAAGATCAAACCCGACCATGCCGCCAACGTGCTGCGCAACCTGCCGAACGATCTGTCGATCGAGGTGGTCGGGCGCATGCTCAGGCTGGAATCGGTGCAGAAGGAGGCGCTCGACCACATCGAGAACACGCTGCGCACCGAATTCGTCTCGACCCTGACCCAGACGCGCCGGCGCGACCCGCACGAGATGATGGCCGAGATCTTCAACGGTTTCGACCGGCAGACGGAGATCCGCTTCCTGTCGGCGCTCGATGCCTCGAACCAGGACGCGGCGGAGCGCATCCGGGCGCTGATGTTCACCTTCGAGGATCTCGGCAAGCTCGACTCCGCCGGACTGCAGACGCTGGTGAGTCAAGCCGACAAGAGTACGCTGGCGCGCGCGCTCAAGGGCGCGAGCCAGTCGATGCGCGATTTCTTCTTCGGCGCGATGTCGCAGCGTGCCGCCAAGAACATGCAGGACGACATGGAGGGGCTGGGTCCGTTGCGCCTGAAGGAAGTGGACGAAGCCCAGACCAAGCTGGTCCAGATGACCAAGGATCTCGCGGACAAGGGCGAGATCATTCTGTCCAAGGGCAATGCCGACGACGAGCTGGTGTACTGAGATGGCGTCCGCGACCAAGTTCATGTTCGGAACCGATTTCCGCGAAGGTGGCCGCAAGGCGGCGAGCGAGGCCGATCTCGCCGCGGCCCGGGCGGAAGGCGTTCGCGCCGGGCAGGAGCAGGCGCATCGCGAGGCGCAGACGCAGTTGGCCGGCATGACCGCCCAGCTCGCCCGTTCGGCCGAAAGGCTGTTCATGCAAGAGGCGGTGCGGATGGAGGCAATCGAGGAGCAGGCGGTGCATGTCGCGCTCGCGACGGCAAACGCCCTGGCGAGCGCGGCGCTGGCGGAGAAGCCGCTGGCGGCGCTGGCGGGCGCCGTGCGCGAATGCCTGAACCATGCGCGGAGCGCGCCGCATCTCGTGCTGCGCGTCAACGAGGCGATGGTCGAGGCGGCGGAGGAGCTGACCCGCAAACTGGCGACGGAGCACGGCTTCGCGGGCAAGCTGATGGTGCTCGGCCAACCGGATATCGCGCTCGGCGACGGGCGCATCGAATGGGCGGAGGGCGGCTTCGTCCTCGACAGCCGGCAGCTTTCTACCCTGATCGAGCAGGCGGTCGCCCATGTGTTCGGGCAGGCCGAAACGGAACGATGAAAGTCTGAGCCATGAGCCAGGAGAACGACCTCAACCTGCCGCCGCTGAACCAGGCCGACCTGTCCTTCGACCAGAACCAGAACTCGGTCGCACGCTCCGGTCCGGTGCCGGTCAAGACGGCGGAGGACCTGGAACAGGTCTTCGACGTGCCGGTCACCGTTTCGGCCGTGCTCGGCTCCTCGAAGGTGGCGGTAGGCGACCTGCTCCAGATCGTGCCCGGCGCCGTGCTGGAGCTCGACCGGCGCGTCGGCGAGGCGATCGACATCTTCGTCAACGAGCGCCTGGTGGCGCGCGGCGAGGTCGTCGTGGTCGAGGACCGGCTCGGCGTGACCATGACGGAAATCATCAAGGCGGATCGGTGAGAGCCCGTTCCGCCGTCGTGACGCAGAACGAAAGGACCTGAGCCATGCGCCTTATCATCGCCGGCGGTCTCAAGGGACAGATCATCGCCGCGGCCAAGATCGCGATGTCGCATGGCGCGGCCGTGACGCATACCGAGGGTCTGGAGCAGACGCTCGCGGTGCTGCGCGCCAAGGGCGCCGACCTGCTGATGGTCGACGTCGCGCAGCCGATCGCGGCCTATGTCGCCGCGCTCGACGGCGAACGCATCCGCACCCCGATCGTCGCCTGCGGCACCTCGACCGATACGCGCGCTGCCGTCGCGGCGATCCAGGCCGGCGCGAGGGAATATGTGCCGCTGCCGCCCGATCCCGAGCTGATCGCGGCAGTGCTGGAGGCGGTCGCCGCCGACCAGTCCAGCCTGATCTGGCGCGACCCGGCGATGGAGCGCGTCGTGCAGCTGGCCTCGCAGATCGCGCGCTCGGAGGCTCCGGTTCTCGTCACCGGCGAGAGCGGCACCGGCAAGGAGATGATCGCCCGTCACCTTCACCAGAAATCGGCGCGCAAGGACCGGCCGTTCGTCGCGGTGAACTGCGCGGCCATTCCCGACAACCTGCTCGAATCCGAGCTGTTCGGCCATGAGAAGGGGGCCTTCACCGGCGCCATCGCCCGCCGCATCGGCAAGTTCGAGGAGGCCAATGGCGGCACGCTGCTGCTCGACGAGATTTCCGAGATGGATGTGCGCCTGCAGGCCAAGCTGCTGCGCGCCTTGCAGGAGCGGATGATCGACCGCGTCGGCGGTTCGCAGCCCGTCAAGGTCGACATCCGCATCATCGCGACCTCGAACCGCAACCTCACTGATGCGGTGCGCGAGGGCTCCTTCCGCGAGGACCTGCTCTATCGCCTCAACGTCGTGCATCTGCGCCTGCCGGCGTTGCGCGAGCGGCCGGGCGACATCCTGGTTCTGGCTGAGCATTTCGCGAAGAAATACGCCGATATGAACGGTCTGCCGCAGCGGCCGATCGCCACCGATGCGCGTAAGCTGCTCGTCGGCAGCGCCTGGCGCGGCAATGTTCGCGAGCTGGAAAACACGATGCACCGGGCGGTGCTGCTGGCGAGCGGGCCGGAGATCGCGGCGACCGCGGTGCTGACGCCCGAGGGGGAGGCGCTGTCTTCGGCCCCCGCGCGCGATCCCGCCGCGCGTGCGGCGCAGACTGCGGAAGCCATGACCAGATCGCTGGTGGGGAACACCGTGGCCGATGTCGAGCGCGAGCTGATCCTCGATACGCTCGACCATTGTCTCGGCAATCGCACGCATGCGGCCAAGATCCTCGGGATCTCGATCCGCACGCTGCGCAACAAGCTCAGCGAATATACCGCCGCCGGCGTCACCGTGGCGGAGCCGGGTCAGACGCGCATCAGCGCCGCCTGATCCGAGCAGGCATCACCAATAGCGCCGGCGGTAATAGTAGCGCGGCCGGGCGTAGTAGCGCGGGCGATAATAATACCGGGGCCGGTAGTAGTAGCGCGGCCGGGCATAGTAGCGCGGGCGGCGATAGTAATAGTACTGGCTGAATTCGGCGTCGGTCTTGTCCAGCGCCTCCTTCATCTCGGCCGGAACCGCCTCGTCGCCGCGGGCGGGCTCCGCCTCCGGCTTCAGGGCCGGCTTGGGCTGGGCTGCTTCGGCGGTGGCGATGCCAGCCATGCCGGCAGCGGCAAAACCTCCGACCAGCGTCATCAGGAATGAACGTCTGTCCACAACGACCTCCAGGCTGTTCGCACCACTTTCTTCCCACGCATTCCTAAAGCGGGAATGCGGTTGGATAGTAATGCATTTAAATGATCCCTGGTTCCCTCGGGCACGTTTTCCGTCCCTATGGTTACGACGGGCGCGTTCCGCTCAATCCACGGCGTTGAGCGGGCGGGCGACGCTTTCGAGCGGCCGGCGTTCGGCGCGGACGGCGAAGCGCCCCGCGATGGCGGCTGCCGCCAGCATCAGCGCGGCACCGAGCAGGTAGCCGCCGAAGACGCTGCCGCGCGATCCGGTGTCGATCAGGATGCCGAAAAGCCACGGGCCGGCGATGCCGCCCGCGCCGGTGCCGATCGCATAGAACACCGCGATGGCGAGTGCGCGCATCTCGACCGGGAAGGTTTCCGAGACCGTGAGATAGGCCGAGCTCGCGGCGGCCGAAGCGAAGAAGAAGACCACGCTCCAGCACAGGGTGAGCTGTGAGGCGGTGAGCCAGTCCTTCCAGAAGAGATAGCCGGTGCCGGTCAGCAGCAGCCCCGACAAAGCATAGGTCGCGGCGATCATCACGCGCCGGCCGATCGTGTCGAACAACCGTCCGATCAGTAGCGGGCCGAGGAAGTTGCCGGCGGCGAAGGGCAGGATGAACCAGCCGATCTGTTGCGCGGGCACGTTGTAGAAGTCGGTGAGGATCAGCGCGTAGGTGAAGAAGATCGCGTTGTAGAAGAAGGCCTGCGACAGCATCAGGGCGAGCCCGACGAGCGCGCGTTCGCGGTGGACGACGAACAGGGCATGGAAGACCTCGCCGAGCGGGGTCGCGTTGCGCGGGCGCAGCCGGGTCGGAGCCAGCGCCTCGCCGGCCGGTGCGACGAAGCCGGCGCGGCGCTCGATGTCGGCGACGATGGCGGCAGCGCGCTCCGGCTGGCCGTGGCTGATCAGCCAGCGCGGGCTCTCGGGGATCCATTGCCGCAGGAACAGGATGATCAGGCCCAGCGCGGCGCCGATGAAGAAGGCGAGGCGCCAGCCATGTTCGGGATCGATCCGGGCCGGATCGAGCAGGACGATGGCACCGAGCGCGCCCAGCGCCGCGCCGACCCAGAACGAGCCGTTGATGACGAGATCGGTCCAGCCGCGAACCCTCGCCGGGATGAGTTCCTGAATGGTGGAATTGATGGCGGTGTATTCGCCGCCGATGCCCATGCCGGTCAGGAAGCGGAAGGCGATGAAGCTCGCGACGTTCCAGGAGAAGGCGGTCGCGGCCGTGGCGGTGAGATAGACCAGGACTGTGATCGTGAAGAGCTTCTTGCGGCCGAGACGGTCCGTGAGCCAACCGAAGAGGACGGCACCGAGCACGGCGCCGGCGATATAGGCGGCGCCCGCGAGGCCGATCTCGGTATTGGTGAATTTGAGGACGGGACTTTCCTTCAGCGCGCCGGCTACGGAGCCGGCGAGCGTTACCTCGAGCCCATCCAGGATCCAGGTGACGCCGAGCGCGACGACGACGAGCGTGTGGAAGCGGGACCACGGCAAGCGATCGAGGCGCGCCGGGACATCGGTTTCGATGACGGGGCGATCCTGCTTGGACAAGGTTGCCGACACCATCCGCTCCTCACTTGCAGTGCTCGCGGGCGCCGTCATTGCGAGGAGCGCAGCGACGAAGCAATCCAGGGAGGACCGGGTTGGACGGTTCAACCCGGTCCTCCCTGGATTGCTTCGCTCCGCTCGCAATGACGCTCGCTTCGAACGAACCGGGCTCGAAACGCTAACGGTGCGCGCCCGTGAAGGTTCCGATGGCGCATTCGGGGACAGACGCTCCCGGCTGGACTTAACCAATCGTTCACCATGAACCCGGCAAGAATTGCCGGGTCGCGCTCCGCTTCGGAGCGCGTGCTGCCATGGGCAGGCATCAGGCGGGCGGAGCGGTCGATGACCGATGTGACGGCGGGTCAGGGACGAGGGTTCAGCATTCCCGATCGCAGCGCGATGGGAAAGCTGCTCAACCGGCCGGACCTGTTCCTCGCCATCGGCGTCATGGGCATCCTCGTGGTGCTGATCTTCCCGCTGCCGGCGCTGCTGCTCGACCTGATGCTGGCGCTCTCGATCATCCTGTCGGTGCTGGTGCTGATGACCGCGCTCTTCATCGAGGAGCCGCTGGAGTTCTCGGCCTTTCCGACGGTTCTGCTGATCGTCACCATGTTCCGGCTCGCGCTGAACCTCGCCTCGACGCGCCTCATCCTCGCGCATGGCCACGAGGGCACGGCGGCGGCGGGCCATGTCATCGAGGCCTTCGCCGGCTTCGTCATGAGCGGCAATTTCGTGATCGGGGTGATCGTCTTCACCATCCTGATCATCGTGAACTTTGTCGTCATCACCAAGGGTTCGGGCCGCATCGCCGAAGTCGCGGCACGCTTCACCCTCGACGCCATGCCCGGCAAGCAGATGGCGATCGATGCCGACCTCTCGGCCGGGCTGATCGACCAGGACACCGCCAAGGTGCGGCGCAAGGCCCTGGAGGACGAATCCTCCTTCTTCGGCTCGATGGACGGTGCCTCGAAATTCGTGCGCGGCGACGCCATCGCCGGCCTGCTGATCACCTTTATCAACGTGCTCGGCGGCATCATCATCGGCGTCGCGCAGCAGGGGCTGAGCTTCGGCCAGGCGGCGACCAACTACACGCAGCTCACCGTCGGCGATGGCCTTGTCAGCCAGATCCCGGCGCTGATCGTCTCGACAGCCGCCGGCCTGCTCGTCTCGAAGGCGGGCGTGCGCGGCGCCGCCGACAAGGCGCTCGGCAAGCAGCTCTCCGGCTATCCCAAGGCGCTCGGCATGTCGGCGGCGGTGATGCTGCTGATCGCGCTGCTACCCGGCATTCCGATGATGCCCTTCCTGGCGCTGGCGGCCGGCGCCGGCTTTCTGGCCCGCCATTTCGCCCGTGCGGCCAAGGCACGCGCGGCGGAGCAGGCGCGGGCCGGGGCGACGCAGCCCGGTATGGCGACCGCGGCCGATGGCTCGCCGCGTGAGGAGACGCTGAACGACCTCCTCAAGATGGACGAGCTCAAGATCGAGATCGGCTACGGGCTCCTGCCGTTGGTGAACGCCACCAGCGGGCAGGACCGGCTGACCGATCAGGTTAAGGCGCTGCGCCGCCAGCTTGCGGCCGAGCTCGGCTTCGTCATGCCGGCGGTGCGCATCGTCGACAACGTCCAGCTCGAGGCGAACCACTACTTCATCAAGATCAAGGAGATCGATGCCGGCCACGGCATCGTCTATGCCGGCCAGTACATGGCGATGGACCCGATGGGCGGCTCGGTGAACCTGCCCGGTCACAACGTGCTGGAACCCACTTTCGGCCTGCCGGCGACCTGGATCGACGCTGCCCTGCAGGACGAGGCGCAGCTGCGCGGCTTCACCGTGGTCGATGCCGCGACGGTGATCTCGACGCATCTGACGGAAGTGCTGAAGTCGAACATGCCGGAGCTGCTCTCGCATGGCGAGGTGCAGAAGCTCCTGCGCGAGCTGCCGAAGGACCATGCCGATCTCGTCAAGGAGATCGTGCCGAGCCAGATCTCGACCACCGGCATCCAGCGCGTGCTCCAGCTGCTGCTGTCCGAACGCATCTCGATCCGCGACCTGCCGACCATCATGGAGGGCATCGCCGAGGTTTCCGCCAGCGCCCGCAACCCGCGGGATATCGCGGAGCATGTCCGGGCCCGGCTCGCCCGCCAGATCTGCGCGCAGTTCTCGGACGCCAACGGGGTCCTGCCGATCATCACGCTTTCCGCGGCCTGGGAGAGCGTCTTCGCGGAATCGATCATCGGCCAGGGCGAGGATCGCCATCTCGCCATGCAGCCGTCGCGGCTGCAGGAATTCGTCCGCCATGTCCGCGACAAGTTCGAGGATGCGGCCCGCATCGGCGAGATGCCGGCGCTCGTCACCTCGGCCATGGCGCGCCCCTTCGCACGCCAGATCATCGAGCGTTTCCGGCGCGAGACGCCGGTGCTGTCACAGGCCGAGATCCATCCGCGCATGCGGCTGAAGACGGTTGGGAGCGTCTAGAACTTCCGAAGCCTCCGCTTTCCACGGGGGGCCGATGCCCGCGGCGCAATGGTCAGCGCCCTGGGCCGCGGCTAAGCGGAAGCCATGTCGCGCAATGCCGCTCTCTTCGCCGTGATGTGCCTCGTCTGGGGGCTGACCTGGCTGCCGGTCAAGGTCGGGGCGTCGCATGTGCCGCCGGTGTTCCTCGCGGCTGCGCGCTTCACCATCGCCGGCTTCCTGATGCTGCTCTGGGCCGGGCGCGACGTGCCGAAAGTGCCGCGCGCGGCCTGGCCGCGCCTGATCGGCACGGCGCTGCTGCTCAACACCGGCAACTACGCTCTGCTGTTCTGGGGCACGGCGCATGCGCCGAGCGGGCTTGCCGCCATCGTCAACTTCGCGACGATTCCGATCTTCACCTTGCTGGCGAGCCGTGCCTTCGAGGGCGAGCCGATCGCCGGGCGCAAGCTCGCCGCCATCGCGCTCGGCACCGTCGGCCTCGGTCTTCTGTTCGCGACGCGGGCGCTTGGCGGGCTCTCGGCCGCGCAGGGCGATCCGCTCGAAGCATGGGGGCTGGCCGCCGTGGCGGCCGGAACGCTGCTCTATTGCGTCGGTGCGGTGCTGTCGCGGCCGATCGTGGGGGCGATGCCGACGCTGACGCTCGCCGGCTGGCAGACCTTGATCGGGGGCGGCGGCTTGATCGCCGTCTCGCTCGCCGTGGAGCCGGTCGGCTCCGGCGACCTGGCGAAGCTGGTGCAGTGGCCGGTCCTGCCCGCCGTCGCGTTCCTGGTGGTCGGCGGCTCGTTGATGGGCTTCACCATCTATATGCGGCTGTTGCGCGACTGGGGCGCCTTCCGGGCCGGGCTCTACGCCTTCATCAGCCCGGCGATTGCCGTCGCCGTCGGCGTCCTCGCCCTGCACGAGCCGTTCGGCTGGTCCGAGGCGGCCGGGGCCTTGCTGATGTTCGGTGCCGCCGCCATCGCGCTGCGGCGCCGGCCGGCGCGGCCTGTGACCACTTGAGCCAAGGGGCGCCTCAGGGCGGCGGGGCGATGCGGGTGCTGCGCTTGAGCTGCGCCCGCTCGAAGGCCAGCACGATCGGCAGCGAGAAGACCAGCGGCAGGATGAGATAGAACAGCCGCCAGATCAGCAGCGCAGCGAAGACCGCCGGGGCGGGAACGCCCGGCATCACGGCGAGGAAGACGGCCTCCATCACGCCGACGCCGCCGGGAACCTGGCTGAGCAACCCGGCCGAGAACGACAGCAGAAATGCGCCGAGCACGATCAGGAAGCCCGGATTGCCCTGGTCCGGCAGCGCGAAATAGATGATGCCGGCGGCTCCCGCCAGTTCGAGAGGGGCCGCGAGATACTGCCGCGCAACGATCGGCAGGCGCGGATAGATGATCTCGAACTTGCCGATCTTCAGCGGCTTGAAGCGCAGCCAGGAGCCGATCGTGTAGAGCGCGACGAAGCCGAGCATGCCGGCGCCGATCAGGCGCGCGGTGTTGTCGCTGATCGCGAACCAGCGCGACATCCGTTCCAGCGGGTGCAGGATCTGGGGCTCGTAGAGCAGCACGAGCCCCATCAGGAAGATGGTGCCGAAGGCGAAGGTGAAGGAGCACAGCGCGACGAGGACGGCGACCTCGCCGGCGGTCAGACCCTTCGCCGTATAGGCCCGGTAGCGCACCATTCCACCCGAGAAGACCGAGGCGCCGATATTGTGGGAAAGCGCATAGGTCACGAAGGAACAGAGCGAGATATAGAACCAGGAGATGCCCTTCTCCTTGCCGAGATGGAGCAGGGCGATGCGGTCGTACCAGGCGAGCGCGGCATAGGCGACGAGGGTCGCGAGCGCGGCGTGGAAGAAGGCTTCAGGCGGAATCACCGCGATCTTGTGGCCGATCCGGTGGGCGATGATCTTGATGCTCTGCCAGAGGCTGGCGTCGGCGAGCAGCGCCTCGATCGTCGCATCCGACCCGGCTTCGGCCTTGAGCTTGCCCCAGAGGAGTTCGACCGACCAAACCACCGCGACGAGCCCGATGATCGGCCAGAGGTAGTCGAGATAACGTTTCATACGGGCCGCGGGGGTGGGGATGGTGACGGATGGCGGAGCGGCCCACGTCGTCACCGCTGCGGCGCGAACCTGTCGTTCTCTGTGCCAGCGCACGGTGACGAGGGCAAGCGCCGGAAGGCGCCTGCCCACGCCGTTCGCCCGGCTTACTTGCCGTTCTTCTTCAGCCAGTCCTGCATCATCGCGACTTCCTTCTCCTGATCGCGGATGACGCTCTCGGCCAGCTTTCGAATCTCCGGGTCCTTGCCGTGGGCGAGGACGATCCGGGCCATGTCGATCGCGCCCTGATGATGCGGGATCATGCCGCGGACGAAATCGGCATCGGCGTCGCCGGAATAGGCGATGTCCATATCCTTGTGCATCTTCGTATTGGCGTCGCGATAGGCCTTGGTCGAGGCGCTCTCCGTCTTTGCCGGAGCCGAGGTGCCGTGGTTGTGATGCTGCTGGGCCAGGGCCGCGCCGGTGAGCGGGGCGACGGCAAGCAGGGCTGCCAAAGCGATAGCGGTACGGTTCATCTGTCTTGATCCTTGAATGATGAAAGAGCGGACCGGGCCGTGATCGGCCTCGCGATCCGACTGAAAACGGGTCAGGTCGGGCCGGTCTCGGGCCGCGGCGGGCGCTCGGCCGGCTCCGTCGACAGGCCCCGTGAGAGCGGGACATGTCGCGACGCCGCGCTCGACCAGGCGACGGGGACCCGGACTTGCGGGGCCGGGGGCGCCTCCGCGATCAGCCCGCAGCCCATGATGCAGCAGGCTGGGCCGGCCGAGGGCGAGGGCCGGGGCTTCGCTTCGTCGTGACAGGGAGCCGCCGCCTGCGGCGAAGCGGCGGGTGTCGCTTCCGGCGACGAGGCATGGTGCGTTCCGGTGGGCCTCAGGCCGTGAGCGAGCGAAGCGGCGAGCGTGACATGCGGCAGGACCGCGACGCACATCACCAGCAGAGCAAAGACCAGACGACGCAGCCCGGGACCGGACAGCGGCAGCCTTGTCGAATCTGGGAATTCACGCCGGTCATGCATCATCGCACGGTGATCTTTCGAACCGGATCATGTCATGATCGCGGCAACCCGTCCGTTTTACGAGCCAAGGCCACCGCCGTTTCGCATGTCCCAGACCCTGACAGTCAACCTCGCCGGCGTCACCGATATCCCGCCCGGCAAGATCGCCTCGATCGTGACCTCGCTCGAAATGTTCGCGCCGCCGTCGGAACGATCCGATCCGCCCGGAACCGAAGGCTTCACGCTGGAGGCGATCACAGGCAGCGAGGTCGAGCGCTATCTCGCCATCTATCGCGGGTTGGGGGAGCGCTGGATGTGGTTCAGCCGGCTGCTCACGCCGCGTGAGGAGATCCGGACGATCCTGGCCGATCCGGCCGTCGAAGCCTATGCGGCGCGATTCGACGGACGCGACGTCGGTCTGCTCGAGCTCGATTTCAGGACGGCCGGCGAAGGCGAGCTGGCCTTCTTCGGGCTCGACGAGTCGGTCCTCGGCAAGGGAGCGGGGCGGTGGCTGATGAACCGCGCCCTGGCGCTTGCCTGGAGCAAGCCGATCGCGCGCTTCTGGGTGCATACCTGCACGATCGATCATCCCGGCGCGCTCGCCTTCTACCAGCGCTCGGGCTTCACGGTGTTCAAGCGTGGCGTCGAGATCGACGACGACCCGCGGCTGAACGGGAATATGCGGGCCGACAGCGTTGCACATCACCCCGTGATCGCATGAGAAAAGGGCGGCACCCGCAAGGCGCCGCCCTTTATCTGAATCCTCGTAATCTCTTGGAAAGCCGGTCAGGCGCGGGGGCGCAACCCGATCGCGTCCATCGTCGACTGGTCGCGGGCGGCTTCCGCCGCGCGCTCGGTGGCGCGCTCGCGATCGTCGAGGATCTCGACCTTCTTCATGTCCTCGAAGGCTTCCTGGAGCTCGGCCTTCGCCTCTTCGAGCTGGCCCTTCAGGTTGTCGGCCGACTGACGCAGGTTGTCGCGACGGCCCAGGGCCGCCTTGGCGTAGGTCGGATAGGCGAAATGGGCCGGATCGGCGATGCCCGCGCGGGTTTCCTCGGCCTGAATCTCACGGTCGAGATCGCTCGCCATCCTGTGGAAGTCGGCGATCATCATTTCGATCTGGCTGACCCGGCGACGTTTCTCGTCGACCTGGAAGCGCTTCAGCCGCAGAAGCGTCTCTCGCGACTTCATGTCGTTTTCAACTCCTGATTACGCATTGGCCCTTGCCGACCCCTCGGCACGGGCCTGAACTCCATCCGCGAGACGAGGCGCAGCATGGCGCAAGGAGGTTGACCTTTCCTTACCGCGACGGGCTGCTTTTTCTGCATGCTCAAGCCGCGTCGCGGTTGCTGCCTCAGCCTGTCAACTTGATCTAGTTGAGTGAGCCGTGGCCGCCCGGCCCCTTGCCTTTGGATATCCCATCTTGGCTGCCTCTCCTCGTTTCGGCGGGCACGGCCCCCTGCTCTCCGGCCTTGCGCTCACGCGCATCATCGGATGGGGCTCGACCTTCTATTCGCCCTCGGTGCTGGTCGGGGCGCTCGACCGCGAGATCGGCCTGAATGCCGAGATCGTCTTCGGCGGCATCACCATCCTGCTGGTGACCGGGGCGCTGGTCGCCCCGGCGATCGGGCGCCTGCTCGACCGCGAAGGCACGCGCCGCTCGATGTGCGTCGGCGCGATCATCTGTGCGCTGGGCCTCGCCGTCCTTGCAGCCGCACAGGGGCCGGTGAGCTACCTCGCGAGCTGGTTCGTGATAGGGCTCGGGCATGCGATGTCGCTCGCCAATACAGGCAACGTCACCGTCGCCCAGCTAATGGGAGACCGGACGCGACGCGTGATCGGATTGATGATGCTGGTGACGGGCCTCGCTTCCAGCGTGTTCTGGCCTCTGACCGCCGTGTTGATGAACGCTTTCGGCTGGCGGCTGACACTGCTCGTCTTCGCCGCAATGCAGCTCATCATCGTCCTGCCGATCTATGCCGCGATCCCGCGCTACCGGCATTCGCCCGCTTCCGCGGCTGCACCCGAAGCCTCCATCGGGGAACGCGGGCGCGTGGCGCCCGAGGCCCGCAGGGCGGCGTTCTGGCTAGTCGCGCTTGCCTTTTCCGCAAGCGGGCTCGTCTCCTGGGGACTGCCGCTGCATCTGATCAGCCTGTTCCAGGAGGCCGGGCTGACGCAAGCCGAAGCCGTCTGGATCGCGACGCTGAGCGGCCCGGCGACCCTTGCTGCACGGGCCATCGACGCCACGTTCGGCGAGCGCCTGCCGGCGGAGAAGGTCGCGTTGCTGGGGCTCCTGCTGGGGCCGGTGCTGTGCCTCACGCTGCCCTTCGTGCCGATGACGATCACGGCGGCGGCGATTTTCGTGACGCTGTTCAGTGCGGCGCTCGGCGTGATCTCGATCGCGCGGGCGACGTTGCCGCTGGCGTTGTTCGGCCGCAACGGTTTCGCCGCGATGCTCGGCAAGCTCACCGTGCCGCAGAACATGGCCTTCGCCGCAGCGCCGCTTCTCTTCGCGGTGATGGTCGAGCGGCTCGGGGCGGATCTCACCCTGATCGTTTCGGCCGCGATCCAGGCGGTCGGCTTTGGCGCGATGCTCGCGCTGGTGAGGATGCTGGCGCGGGCCTGATCGGCTCAGACGCCGGCCAGCAGGGCGGCGATGGCGAGTGCGGCGGGCAGGGCCTGGATGTAGAGGATCTTGCGGCTGGCTGTCGCCGCGCCGAACAGACCGGCGACGAGGACGCAGGCCAGGAAGAACAGCTTGATCGCGAAGCCGGCCGGCCCGAGCCAGAGCCCCCAGATCAGGCCGGCGACGAGGAAGCCGTTATAGAGCCCCTGATTGGCGGCGAGCACCTTCGAGCGCGCGGCGAATTCGGGCGTGAGCCCGAAAGCCTTGTGGCCGCGCGGCGTGTCCCACAGCCACATCTCGAGCACCACGATGTAGATGTGAATGAGGGCGACGAGGCCGATCAGAACCGAGGCGATCATGGCAGGGACATCCTGTGAATTGGGTTCGATCGGGCTCAGGCTCCGCCATTCATGACGGCGGCGAGTTGGCGATAGCATTCCGGTAGCGGGGTCGCCTCGTCCTTCCCTTGCTTGAGGAAGGCTTCGAGCGCCGGATTCAGGCGGATCGCCTCGTCGACCTCGGCCGACGCGCCCTGGCGATAGGCGCCGAGGCGGATCAGCTCCTCCATGTCGGAATAGGTTGCCAGCGTGGCGCGGGCCTTCTGGACGACCGGGTAATAAGCCGGGTCGCAGGAACGCGGCATGGTCCGCGAGACCGATTTCAGGATGTTGATGGCGGGGTAGCGCCCGCGCTCGGCGATGGCGCGCTCCATGACGATATGGCCGTCGAGGATGCCGCGGACCGCGTCGGCGACCGGCTCGTCATGGTCGCCGCCGTCGACCAGCACGGTGAAGAGGCCGGTGATGGCCCCGTCGCCCGTGCCGGGGCCGGCACGCTCCAGAAGGCGCGGCAATTCGGCGAAGACGGTCGGGGTATAGCCCTTGGTGGTCGGCGGCTCGCCGGCGGCGAGACCGATCTCGCGCATGGCCATGGCGAAGCGTGTGACCGAATCCATCAGGCACATCACCTGTTGGCCGCGATCGCGGAAGTATTCGGCCAGCGTCAGCGTGGTCAGCGCCGCCTGCTTGCGCATCAGCGCGGGCTCGTCCGAAGTGGCGACGACGACGACGGAGCGGGCGAGGCCCTGCGGTCCGAGATCCTCCTGAAGGAATTCCTGCACCTCGCGGCCGCGCTCGCCGACGAGGCCGATGACATTGACGTCGGCCTGCGCGTAGCGCGCCAGCATCGAAAGCAGCACCGACTTGCCGACGCCGGAGCCCGCGAAGATGCCCATGCGCTGGCCGATGCAGCAGGTCAGGAAGGCGTTGAGGGCGCGCACGCCGAGATCGAGCGGCGGGCCGACGCGGCGGCGCGCATGGGCCGGCGGCGGATCGCTGCGGAAGGCGTAGAGCGCCTCGCCCTGCGGCAGCGGCGGGCCGCCGTCGATCGGCCGGCCGAGCGCATCGACGACGCGGCCGAGCCAGGCGGAGGTGGGGCGAAGCCCCGGCTGGGCGCGGTCGACATGGACAGGGCAGCCGCGGCGCACGCCATCGAGCCCGCCGAAGGGCATGACCAATGCCTTCTCGCCGGAAAAGCCGACCACTTCGCAGGGAACGCGCGTGCCAGACGCGATCTCGATGCCGACGCGGCCACCGAGGCTCATGGCGCCGATCGGCCCCGCGACCTCGACGAGCAGGCCGCGCACGCCGATGACGCGGCCATAGACGCTGACGGTTTCAAGGTGCTCGATCGCCGAAGCGAGAGCGGAGAGCCGGTCGTGACCATGCGAGGGAGAATTCATGAAATGGTGTCGTCCTTGCCTGCCGGGGCGGGCGGGATTAGGGGCGCAGTGCCCCTGTGGATGATTTGGTAAGGGTTCCTAACAAATTGCGCTCATTTACCAGCTGTTAAGCTCTGTGATTAACACTGCGGATCGAGGCTGCCACGTGTTGCAGGGCCGTTTGATCCTGTTTCCCGAAGCATCCTCCGCGAAAAGGCGTTTTCGCGGGCGAGAGTCATCCGATCCGTGTCAAATTCGACTCACCTCGACAAGGATCGTTAACTTTCTCCGAGGAAGCGCTTGCGCTCGGGAATCACGGTTTGTTAACCAGTTTCCTCGTAGCGTGTCGCGTGGCGTTTCATTGGGCAAGTGCGTCGTCGTCAAGGGCCGAACGGTCCGGGCGTAAGCAACGGTCAAACCTGCCCTGCGGGCGAAATTGGGGACGTGGACATGCGGGTTCTGCTGATCGAGGACGATAGCGCGACCGCTCAAAGTATCGAGCTCATGCTCAAATCCGAGAGCTTCAACGTCTATACGACGGATCTCGGCGAAGAGGGCGTCGATCTCGGCAAGCTCTACGACTACGACATCATCCTCCTCGACCTGAACCTGCCGGACATGTCGGGTTACGAGGTTCTGCGCTCCTTGCGCGTCGCCAAGGTCAAGACGCCGATCCTGATCCTCTCCGGCCTCGCCGGCATCGAGGACAAGGTGAAGGGCCTCGGCTTCGGCGCCGACGACTATCTCACCAAGCCGTTCCACAAGGACGAGCTGGTCGCCCGCATCCATGCGATCGTGCGTCGCTCGAAGGGCCATGCCCAGTCGGTCATCACCACCGGCGACCTGGTCGTCAATCTCGACACCAAGACGGTCGAGGTCGATGCCGCCCGCGTGCATCTGACCGGCAAGGAATACCAGATGCTGGAGCTGCTCTCGCTCCGGAAGGGCACGACGCTGACCAAGGAGATGTTCCTGAACCATCTCTATGGCGGCATGGACGAGCCCGAGCTCAAGATCATCGACGTCTTCATCTGCAAGCTGCGCAAGAAGCTGGCGAACGCGTCCGACGGCAAGAACTACATCGAGACCGTCTGGGGCCGCGGCTATGTGCTGCGCGAGCCGTCCGAGGCCGACGAGCGCATCCCGGCCTGACGCAATTCCGTCGCCCGCCCGTCATCGGGCGGTCATGAAACGACGGCATACAGTTTTTGACCTGATCGTCGGATGTACACGACAGGTCGACGGGACCCCGCCGAGAGGCGGGGTTTTTGTTTGTGCGCAGGCCGGCCGCTTTCTCGGCTGAACCGGGCTGGTCCCGCTTCCGTCATGGTCGGGCCTGCGCCGACATCCGCGTCTTCGCTGCCCGAAGCTCGTGTTCAAGACATGGATGCTCGCCACAAGGGCGAGCATGCTGGGAACTGAGAGCCGCGCTCAGGCGCGCCAGCCGATAAGGGGAGCGAGGCCGGGCTGAAGGCCGTGCGTCGCGACAGCCATCCGCGCCTGCGGGGGAGGGGCCGCACGGCGGTAGAGCCCGCGATGATCGGGGTCGCAGGCGAAGCCCGTCGCGAGGCCGAGAACGGTTTCCGTGGCGCCGAGCACCAGGGCACCGTCGGGGGCAAGGCGCGGTGCGAGCAGGTCCAGCACCTTCACCTTGGTCGGCACGTCGAAATAGATCAGCACGTTGCGGCAGAAGACGATGTCGAAGCGGCCGAAATGGTCGTTCCGCTCCAGCAGGTTGTGCTGGCGAAAATCGACCATGCGGCGCAGCCGCTCCGACACCTGCCATTTGTCGCCGCGCTGCTCGAAATGCTTCAGCAGCCTCTGGATCGGCAGGCCGCGCTGGATCTCGAACTGGCTGTAAAGCCCCGAGCGCGCTTTTTCGAGGATTTCCGCCGAGATATCGGTGCCGATGATCTCGATCTTCCAGCCGGCGAGCCGGTCGGCAACGTCGTCGATCAGCATGGCTAGCGAATAGGCTTCCTGACCGCTCGATACCGCCGCGCACCAGATGCGAAGCGAGCGGCTGGCGGCATTCGCCGAAAGGCGCTCGGGCAAGAGGACGTCGCGGAACAGGTCGAAGGGCGCCCGATCGCGGAAGAACAATGTTTCGTTGGTCGTCATCGCATCGACGACGGCATTTTCCAGCAAGCGGTCGCCGCCCAGCCGCAGCCGGGTGACCAGCGTCGCGATATCGGAGAGGCCGCGCCTCCGGCAGAGGATGCCCAGGCGGCTCTCGGCCAGATATTGCTTGTCGGCCGTCAATGACAGGCCCGAGCGCTGCAGGAGGAGCTGGCGCAGGAAGGCGAAGTCGGCTTCGGTCATGCCGGCTGCACCCCGCGGACCAGGCAGCGGATCGAGGCACCGATCTCGTCGAGGGGGATGACGGTGCTGGCATGGTGCGCCCGGACCACCGAACCCGGCATGCCCCAGATCGTGCTGCTCGCCTCGTCCTGGGCCAGGACGGCCGCTCCAGAGCGCCGGAGGGCGCCTGCGCCCTCGGTGCCGTCGCTGCCCATGCCGGTGAGCACGAGGCCGAGCGCTGCGGCGCCGAGATGGCGGGCGGCGTCGTTGAACAGCACGTCGACCGCGGGCCGGCAGAAATTGACGGGGGCCTCGTCACCGATCCGCGCGACGATGTGGCCGAGGCGCCGGTCGATGCCGAGATGGCGGCCGCCTGGCGCGATATAGACCGTCCCGCGCATCAGGCGCTCGCCGTCGAAGGGCTCGCGCGCAGGCGCGCCGACCTGATTTGCGACCTGTTCGGCGAAGGAAGCCGTGAATAGGGGGGGCATGTGCTGGACGACCAGTGTCGTCAGATCGTTCAGGCCCTCGCCGATGTCGAACAGTACCTTGGCGACGGCGCGCGGGCCGCCGGTCGAGGCGCCGATCACGAGATAGCGCGGCATGGCCGAGACCAGGGGGCGCAGGTTGACCGGGCCGGCATGCGGAAGGTCGATGACGTCGACCTCGGGCGGCAGGCCGCCGGGTTTCACATTGGTATGGACGATGTTGCCGAGCTTGAGCAGGAACTCGCTGCGGAAATCCAGGGACAGGGTCATGCCGGCGCGGCTGTCCGGTTTGGAGACCACGTCCATCGCGCCCTTGGTCATGCATTCAAGCGCGATGCGCGTATTGCGTTCGTTCAAGGTCGCGGCGAGCAGGATGCCCGTGCGTGGACTTTCCTTGAGGATCTGCGGCAGGGCGGCTGCTCCGTCGACGCCCGGCATGTCGAGGTCGAGCACCATCACGTCGGGTTTGTAGCGCGTCGCGTGGGCAACGGCGGTTTCGCCGTCCCCGGCCACGGCGACGACATGGAAATGGCCCGCTTCTCCGAGCCAGCGCGCGAAAAGTCCGCGCACGACGACGGAATCGTCGGCGATCACCACCGTCTTGTGCCGGTTGGCGGAAGCAGCGGTGGCAGAGCGAGGCGTCATCATGCCGGTGTTCGTCTGTCGGGTGGCCGCATCGAAACCTGTCGGTTCAGAGCAGGCCGACCTGATGGAACTTGGACGCCACGATTTCCTTGTCGAAGGGCTTCATGATGTACTCGTCGGCGCCTGCATGCATCGCGCGGGCGATGTGGGCGATGTCGTTTTCCGTGGTGCAGAACACGACCTTCGGCCGCTTGCCGCCCGGCATCTGCCGCAGCGTGCGCAGGAATTCGTAGCCGTCCATGATCGGCATGTTCCAGTCGAGCAGCACGGCATCGGGCATCTCGCCCTTGCAGGAATCGATCGCGCGCGCGCCGTCCTCGGCTTCAGCGATGCGGAACTGGAGGCCCTCCAAGATCCGGCGGGCGACTTTGCGGATCACCGCTGAGTCATCGACGACGAGGCAGTATTTCATGGCGGTCTCCAAAAATGCGTGGCTGCCGCTCAGGCTGCGGCAGGAAGGTCGAGATCGAGAACGGCATCGAGATCGAGGATGAGGAGGAGTTCGTCGGCAAGGCGGTGAACGCCCGTCGCCAGTGCCGCCCAGACGCGGTCGAGGTGAACGGGCAGGGGATCCAAGGTGGAGCGGTCCAGCCGGATCACCTCACCCACGGCATCGACGATCAGGGCATAGGCCTCGCCACCGTGATCGATGCCGATCGCCGTCAGTTCGCCGGTGTCCGGTGCGCCCGGCCCGGCCGCAACCGCCTTGCCGAGGCGCCGGCGCAGGCAGATCGCGGTGACGATGCGCCCGCGCAGATTGAGCAGCCCGACGATTTCGCCCGGCGCGCCCGGAACGGCGGTGATGCGGCTGGTGATGAAGACGTCCTGGACGCGACCGATCGGAAGGCCGAGCAGCTGCTCGCCGATCCGAACCGTCACATAGTCGAGCGAGTCGCCGAAGCCTGCGGGCGAGACGGAGAGGGCGCGGTCGGGAGCAGGGCCGGTCATGCCGCCTGCCTCATGTCGGTATTTCCGGCGTTCAACTGGTTCAGCAGCGCGCGGCGATCGAACTTCGCGAGGACTTCGTCGAGACCCGCCTGCGCGGCGCGCATATGGAGATCGGGGGTCTCGCAGGTGGTGAGCCCCAGGATGCGCAGGGCCTTGCCGTCGGCTTTGCTCCGCAGCGCCGCGGCAAAGGCGAAGGCGGCGTCGCTGTCGCGGTCGAGATCGAGCAGGGCGATGGCGAAGCCGTCGCCGGCCGTCGCCAGCGCGATATCGAAGTCGGTGGCCATGGTCACATGCTGGCCCGATGCCTTCATGATCGGGCTGAGCATGTCCCGCAGGAAATCGGACGGCTCGACCAGGAGGACCCGCGCGGCGGCAGCGGAGCCGCGCTTCGCCGTCAACCAGCCGGGGCCGTTCAGCGGCAGGTAGTGTGCCAGATCGATGAGGTCGGTGGCGCGGCCGCGGATCATAGCCGAGCCGATCACGCCGGGCTCGTCGGTGGTGGCCATGTCGAGCTCGAAGCTGTCTTCGACGATGTCGACGATCGCTTCCACCGCGAGCGCGGCGGTGAGGTCGCCGTCGGAGACGATGACGAGCGGCTGGATCCCCTGGCTGCGCAGCTGCGTATCCGCGATCGGAGTGATCGGGATCAGGCGTCCGCGGTAGTGCAGCAAGGTTCTGCCGCCACCGCGCTGGAACTGGCCGGCCTCGACCTCTTCCAGCCGGGCGACGAGCGAGAGCGGCAACGCCTGAAGGCTCTCCGTGCCGGTCCGGAAAACCAGCATCGTCGCCTTTTCGGTGCCGGGTGCGAGAGGCGAAGCCGCTTGCGGCTCGGGGGCGGTCTCGCCCGACAGGCTGGCGCCGATGAGGCCGGCGACGCCGTTGGGGTCGACGATCAGGACGACGGCTCCGTCGCCGAGGATGGTGTTGCCGGAGAAGAGAGCGATGTGGCGCAGCTTGCTCGACATCGGCTTCACCACGATCTCCTCGGTGTGGAAGACGCCGTCGACGAGGATACCGAACTGGCGTTCGCCGATCTGGGTGATGACGATGAAGCCTTCGCCTCCGTGCCGCTTCGGCGCGCCCATCAGCTCGGACAGCGACACGATCGGCAAAAGCCGCCCGCGCAGCCGCAGCACCGGGGCGCCGTTGATCTCCTCGATGCGATTGTCGTCGCCCGCCTTGACGCGGACGAGCTCGCGCACCGCGATCTGCGGGATGGCGTAACGCTCATTGCCCGCCACCACGATCAGCGCCGAGATGATGGCGAGGGTGAGTGGGATCTTGACCGTTATGGTCGTGCCGAGACCGGGACGGCTGGTGATGTCGATCGTGCCGCCGATCGAATCGACATTCGCCTTGACGACGTCCATGCCGACGCCGCGGCCGGAGACTGCCGTGACGGCGTCCGTCGTCGAGAAACCGGGCAGGAAGATGAAGCGGCTGATCTGGGCGTCGCTCAGCCTCTCGGCTTCGGCCTCGCCGACGAGACCCTGGGCGACGGCCTTGCGGCGGATGCGCCCGACGTCGAGCCCGCGCCCGTCATCCGCGATGGCGATCGTGACGGAGCCTCCCTCGTGATAGGCGCTGAGCCGGATCGTGCCTTGCTCGGGCTTGCCGGCCTCGCGCCGCTCGTTCGGCAGCTCGATCGCATGATCGGCGCAGTTGCGCACCATATGGATGAGGGGGTCCTTGATCAGGTCGAGGATCTGGCGGTCGAGTTCGGTGTCTGCCCCTTCGGTCGCGAGTTCGATGCGCTTGCCGAGTTCGGCGCTGAGGTCGCGCACGATGCGCGGCAGCTTCGACCAGGCGTTGCCGATCGGCTGCATGCGCGTCTTCATCACGCTGTCCTGCAGCTCGGCGGTGATCAGCGACAGGCGCTGCAGCGGGGCCTTGAGCCCGGCATCCTCCTGCCGCCGTGAGACCTCGAGGAGCTGATTGCGCGTCAGCACCAGCTCCGAGACCATGGTCATCAGATGCTCGATGGTATCGACGTTGACGCGCAGGGTCGCCGGGCCGCCGTTGCGGACGTTCTCGCCCTTGCCTTCGGAGGAGGCTGCAGGCTCGCTGCCCTCGATCCGGCCGTTGCGGCCGCGCTGCGGCTCGGGAGCACTGCGGAAGACGATATCGTCTGATGCGGGTTCGGCCGTGACGGCGACCTGGCCGTGGCGCGCGAGATAGGCCGCGACCGGATCGAGCGGCACCTCGGCCGGCTGGGTGTGGGCGAGTTCGTTGCGGGCATGCTGGGTCAGAGCCAGCAGCTCGCCGATCAGCCGCTCGTCGTTGCCCTCGGGCTCCTGCCCCTTGTCGGCGAGTTCGGAGAGGATGTCCTTGATGCGGTCGATGGTCTCCAGAATCGCGGTGACGGCGCTCGGCTTGACCGTCGCACCGTCACGGAACTGCCCGATCACCGACTCGGCCGCATGGGTCAAGGCTTCGAGCCGCGGCAGCCCGATGAAGCCGCAGGTTCCCTTGACCGTGTGGACCAGCCTGAAGATGTTGCGCAGCACGTCCCGATCGTTCGGGTCCTGCTCGAAGCGCACGAGTTCCCGATCGACCGTGTCGAGGTTTTCGCCGGTCTCGGTCAGGAACTCTTGCAGCAGCTCGTCCATGCCGGACCATCACTCAACGCGGAACCGTACAGGGACTAAAGCAGAAGATGGGTTTATGATCGGTTGAGATCGCCCGTCGAAGGCTGCGCTCAGGCCGGTTTCGCAGCCTTGATCGTCACGGTTTCGCCGTCGATCGCGATCGCGATGTCCATTCCGGCGGCGCGCGCGACCATGCCGGTGTAGACCGGCTGGACCGCGTGGGCGTCGATCGTGCCGCCCGGCGCGTTGCCGGCCAGCAGTTCCTCGACATGGGCCGGGATCCGGGCGTGCGAGCCCGTGGCCGCGATCTCGAACGAGCCCTGCTCGCCGTCGACGGTGGCGCGCGAGATCAGCTTGCCGCCGCGCGGCACCGCCTGCGACGCGATGATCAGCAGGTTGAGCAGGAGCTTGACCTGGTTCTTCGGCAGGAGGGCGCGCGGCGCCTCCCAGTCGAGCGACAGCTTCTCGTCGTTCAGGAAGCCGTTGGCGACGTTGCCGGCATCGCCGAGGTCGATCATCGCGCCAGCCGATCCCGCCGCGCCGAAGGCGAGACGCGCGAACTGCAGGCGGGCCGATGCGTTGCGGGCGCTCTTCTTGATGAGTTCGAGCGCGAAGTCGCGCATCGACGGATCGTCTTCCTCCAGAACCTCCAGCGCGTTGACAACCGCGCCGACCGGGCTGATCACGTCATGGCAGACGCGGCTGCAGAGAAGAGCGGCCAGATCGAGCGAGTCGAGCGAGATGGCGGTCATGAGGGCGAAATCCTGCGTGCTGCGATGCGCCGGGTGTGGGGCGGCGATGCCGCCAGATATGCTGCCATCTTGGTTTTCATGTGGTTAATCGCCATATTCGGGGCGAATGTTCAAAGGATGGGCCGCCATGATCGGCCGTGACGATCCCCGCCTGCGCGATAGCGACGGGCTGGGGCGCAAACTTGCGGAAGCTGCCAGAACGAGCGCAACCGTCCTGCTGGCGAAGCGGGCCGCGCGCGACGTGAAGCTCAAGCAGGACGGTTCGCCGGTCTGCTCGGCGGATCTTGCCGCCGACCACGCCGCCAAGGAATCGTTGGCGCGGCTGTTCCCCGGCTTTCCCGTGGTCAGCGAGGAAAGCGTCGACAGCGTCGCGCCGGGCGAGGTCTTCATCCTGCTCGATCCCCTGGACGGCACGCGCGAATTCCTCGCGGGCGGCGACAGCTATTGCGTCGCCATCGCGATCGTCTGTGACGGCAGGCCGATCGCGGGAGCGATCGCCGCGCCCGCCATCGGCCGGCTCTGGTTCGCGGGCGTGCATGCTTATGTGCAGGACTTCGCCGCCGATGGCAGCGTTCTGGGCGAGGCGCGCCGCATCGGCGTGCGCGCTTTGCCCGATGACGGCCCCGTGGTCCTCGTCAGCCGTTTTCACGGCGACAGCCGAAGCGACGGTATCGCGGCGACGATGTGCTGCAGCAAGGGCGTCCCCGTCTCCTCGGCCGTGAAGTTCGGCCTCATCGCCTCGGGGGAGGCCGATCTGCATGTGCGCTGCGGCCAGACCATGGAATGGGATATCGCCGCCGGCGACGCCATTCTGTCGGCTGCGGGCGGAGTCGTGCTGACGCTGGACGGCACCTTGCCGCATTACGGCGTGATCGAGCGGCAGTTCCGCAACCCGCCCTTCGTCGCGGCGTCGAGCGAGGCGCTCGCCCGGCGCGCCATTGCGGGTTGCTGACGGTTCAGCGGGCGACGGAACGCTGCACCGATCCCCAGCGCTGTTCGGCATTGGCCAGGATTTCCGCGTTCTGCAGGAAGCTCTGCCGGTTCTGTGCCGAGCGGAACAGGAAGAGCCGCCGGCCGACGATGGCGAACAGGGCCGGGTTGCTGTCGACGGCGACGCCGTTGGCGACCCCTGTGGGATCGAAGCCGGCGAAGGCGGGGGCATAGACCTCCGGCGCGTCCTCGAAGGCTTTCAGATTGGCTTGCGAATCGAAGCGCCAGACGATGCCGTCATGCGTGAGCTCGTATTGAGGGCGACCGGCGGCTGGTCCGCCGCCAAGGCGATAGGAGACAGGGTCGAAGCCATTGATGGCGAGGCCGGTGCGCAGGTCGCGCTGCATGACCTCGCCGACCGCTGGCAGGGCGGGCAAGCCGGCCGGTAGCGCCGTTGCGGCCAGAGGAGCCGCGGAGGCGGGCTCCGACACCTTCACGTCGGCGATAGCCGCGGAAGGGGCTGCGAGCAGGCAGACAATGCTGGCGGCCAGCGCGGCCAAGCCTTGCCTTGTTGCGGCCTTCATCCCGTCAAATCCTCGCGATCCCATCCCGGCCCGTTCTCCGGAATCTTCACGCCTTGGATAGATTTGCAGCGTATCAAACTGGTTACCGAATTGATTCGTTTTCGCCAGACGTTGCCTTTGGACGTCTGGACGAGCGGCGGACAGCCCAGAATCGGCCCGCCTTCCGGCCTGCCTCGCACCCACCCGGAACAGGTTGCCGCGCAACCGAAGCCGGTGCCCGGCGGCCGGGCGATCAAACCGTTCTGGCGTCCGGCCCGGCCGGACCCTCTGTCCGGAGTTCTTGCCTATGAACCAGACCCGCCGCAGTCTCATCAAGGGCGGTCTCGCCGTCGCTGGTACGAGCTTGACCGGCCTGTCCCTCCCGGCTTTCGCGCAGAACTATAACGAGCAGCGCTCGTTTTCGCAGAACGAGCTGGTCGGCTCCGGCCACAAGTTCTTCGGCAACGTCTCGCGCGGCCTGGCGCTCACCATCGAGGAAGCCGTGCGCCGCTGGGGCGAGCCCAACGGCTATGTGCTCGGCCAGGAGGCTTCAGGCGCCTTCGTCGGCGGGTTGCGCTTCGGCGAGGGCCAGCTGTTCACGCGCAATGCCGGCGATCGTCGGGTCTTCTGGCAGGGGCCCTCGATCGGCTTCGACTTCGGCGGCGAGGGCGCCCGCACCATGATGCTCGTCTACAACCTGCCGACGGTCGATGCGCTCTACCAGCGCTTCGCCGGTGTGGATGGATCCGCGTATTTCATCGGCGGGTTCGGCTTCACGGCCATGACGGCGGAAGGCATCACGGTCGTGCCGATCCGCACCGGCGTCGGCTGGCGCCTCGGCGTCAATCTCGGCTACCTCAAGTTCACGCCGCAGGCGACCTGGAACCCCTTCTGAGCCGGTCGAGGGGAGGCCGGTGACGGGAACTGGCCATGACGAAGCGGGCGTGGCAGATTCGGCCGGAGCCTGTATCGACGCCGCGTTCGGGAGTTCTGGATCTTGATCGAAGCCGCCATGCTGTTCGCGCTCGGCTTCCTCTGTGCGGCTTTGCTGGCGCTGGCCGCGGTGCCGGCGCTGGCGCGGCGGGCGGATCGTCTGGCGCGCAAGCGCGCCGAGGCCGCCTTCCCGCTCTCGCTGGCTGAAATCGCCGCGGACAGGGATCATCTTCGCGCCGAACTCGCGCTGCGCATGCGCTCCGTCGAGCAGGAGGCCGAGCGGGGCTTCGCGGCCAAGGCGGGAGCCATGCAGGAGCTCGGGCGCCGCGACATGACGATCGGCCGCCTGGAGCGCGAGCGTGGCGAGCGCGACATCCGGATCGGCGAACTCGACGGCGAACTGGCGACGACCCGGGCCACGCTCGCCGATACCAGTGCTGCGCTTCAGCGGGAACAATCGGGCCATGCCGATACCGCCGCGACGCTGGAGAAGCGGCTCGCCGATCTGGCGAGCCTGGAGCAGAACCTTGCCGAAACCCGGCAGGCCCTGACGGGAACTGGCGCCGATCTGAGCGCGCGGGGCGAGGAACTGGCGCGCGAGCGCGAGACGGTCCGGCGGATCGAGACCTTGCTTTCCGAGCGTGAGGCCGAGCTTGCGGGCAGCCGCGACGCGCATGAGAAGCTGCGGGTCGCGCAAGTCGAGGACCGGACCGAGATCATGGTGCTGCAGGGCAAGCGCGACGAGCTCGCCGCGCGGCTGGCGGCGCTGGAGCAGCGGCTTGCCGTCAGCGAGGCGGAGCTGGCTGCGGCAACCGCGCAGCGCGACGGCGAGCAGCTCCGGGCCGGTACGTTTGCCGCGCGCACCGAACAGGCCGAGGCCGGGCTTGCTGCGGCCGATGCGCGCGCGAGCGCCGCTTCGGTCGAAGCGCAGCAGCTCGCCGCGCGGCTGGAGCAGACCGATACCGATCACCGGGCCTTGCAGGGCAAGGCGCAGGCGCTGGAACGGGCGCTTGCGGCCACAGAGGACAAGCTGGCCGATCTGCGCCGGCGCAACAGCGAAGAGATGGTGACCTTGCAGGACAGCCAGCGCGAGCGCGAAGGCCGGATCGAGCTTCTGCGTGCGGAGCTCCAGACCCTTGAGGGCGCACTGAGCCAGGCGCGCGACGACCGGACTCATTTGCTCGACGAGATATCGAGCCTGCGCAAGGCGGCCGCGGGCGGCGAATTGGCCCATGCCGCCCTGCGCCAGGAGATCGTCCGGCTGGCAGACCGGCTGATGAGCCTGTCGCCGAAGCGCGACGCGGCCGAATAGTCGGCGCATATCCGAGAAGTGGATTCCACTTTCCGGCCCGATGTTCTAGGAAGGCAGAGCCTCCCGGCGCGCCGGCGCCACCTGAATGGTATCAATCGTGACGGACAGCCAATTCGACCTCCTGTGCCTGGGCGAACCGCTCGGCGAGTTCAATGCGACCAGGGCCGAGACCGGAGCCTTCCTGTTCGGGCATGGCGGGGACACCTCGAACTGCGCCGTGGCGGCTGCCCGGCAGGGCATGTCGGTGGGCTATCTCGGCGCGCTTGGCGACGACAGCGCCGGCCACTCGATCCGGGCCCTGTGGAAACGGGAGGGCGTCGACGACGCTCGGGTCTCGACCCATCCGAGTGCACCGACGGGACTCTATTTCGTCGATCACGGCCCATCCGGCCATGTGTTTTCCTATCTGCGCGCCGGTTCGGCGGCGAGCCTCTACGGCCCGCGCGACCTGCCGCGCGACCTGATCCGCTCCGCCCGCATCATCCAGGCGTCCGGCATCAGCCAGGCGATTTCGGCGAGTGCCTGCGACGCGGTGTTCGAGGCCTTCGAGACCGCGCGCAAGGCCGGCGTCCTGACGGCCTACGACACCAATCTGCGGCTCAAGCTCTGGCCATTGACCCGCGCGCGGGCGATCATCCACGCCGCCTGCGGCCTGGCCGATATCGTGCTGCCGGGTTTCGACGATGCGACGCAGCTGACCGGCCTCAACAATCCGGATGCGATCGTCGATTTCTATCTGAACCTCGGCGCGCGCGTCGTGGCGCTGACGCTCGGCCATGAGGGCTCCCTGGTCGCGACGCCCGTGCGGCGCGAGCGCTTCCGGCCGATCAAGGTCGATGCCATTGATGCGACAGGCGCGGGCGATTGCTATGACGGCGCCTTCCTCGCCGAATATCTGCGCACGGGCGACGCCTTCGCGGCCGGTGCCTATGCCAATGTCGCGGCGGCCCTGTCGACACTGGGTTACGGCGCGGTGGCGCCGCTGCCGCGCCGGGCGGATGTCGAGGCGCGCATCGCCGCCGAAGCACGGCGCTGATGAACGTTCCCGTCCTGAAGCGCGCGGGCGATCTCCTCGCCGGCTACGATGTGCTGATCAGCGATGTCTGGGGCGTCGTCCATGACGGGCTCTGGGCGCTCGAGCCGGCCTGTGAGGCGCTGATGGCCTTCCGGGCCCGTGGCGGCGCGGTGGCCCTGCTGTCGAATGCGCCGGGGCCGTCCGAGCAGGTCGCCGGCCTGCTGGATGCCAAGCGCGTGCCCCGCGAGGCGTGGGACCGGCTCGTGACCTCCGGCGACGTCACGCGTTCGCTCGTGGCGACGAGCCATCACAAGCAGGTCTACCATATCGGCTGGCAGAGCGACCGGGCCGTCTTCGCCGGGCTCGACGTCGCGCTGGTCGACGAAGAGCAGGCCGACATCGTCGTCGCGACCGAGCTCAACGACTACCGCACCGAGACGCCGGAGCAATACCGGCCGCTGCTCGAGCGCTTTGCGCGGCGCGGCTTGCCCTTCATCTGCGGCAACCCCGATCTCGTCGTCCATGTCGGCGAGGATCTGCTGCCCTGCGCCGGTTCGCTGGCGACGATCTACGAGGAACTCGGCGGAACGGTCGCCTGGGCCGGCAAGCCCTATCGCCCGGCCTATGACCTCGCGCTTGCCGCCGCCGCCGATGCGCGCGGCGGACGCAGTGTCGAGCCGGACAAGGTGCTGGTGATCGGCGATGCCGTCAGGACCGATCTGGCCGGCGCGCGGCTGATGGGCTTCGACAGCCTGTTCATCGCGGGCGGCATCCACCGCGACGAGACCATGCGCGGCGGCGAGGTCGATCCGGCCGGGCTCGCCAAGGTGCTCGACGGGCTGCCGGTCCAGCCGGTCGCGGCGATGGCCGCGTTGGCCTGACCTAGCCGGCCGGCGCTGGCCGGACGGGGCGCAGGCGCTCGACGATATCGCGCCACAGTCCCGCCAGCGGGTGGAAGGCGAAGCGCACCGTCGATTTGCCGGGCGGAACCACGACGGCGCGGAACAGCACATTGGCGCGCAGCAGCTCGGCCGGCTTGCCGTCGATCTCGACCTGCCACCAATGATGCCAGACATCGTTGAGGACGAGATAGCCGCCGCGTGGCGCGTCGACGGCGAGCAGCACCGACGTCGTGCCATAGTCCCGGATGGCGACCCTGGCCGGGCCGATCGCAGCGGTCGCCAATGGCGGCGGGGCGCGGTCGAGCAGCACCGTGCGGTGCGGATCGAAGCCCGCCGGCCATTGCCCGCTCGACAGAATGGTATCGAAATCGGCTTTCTGCGCCTCGGTCACGAGCAGCACGCGCGGCAGCGCGCGCGGGTTCTCGTAGACATAGGCGTCCTGCGTGCGGGCGATCTGCCGGAGATCGCCGGGTTTCAGCCGCTTGTCGATCTGCTCGGCGGGCACGCCGGTCGCGATGAAGCGCAGGCCGAGCATGTCGGCGAGCAGGGAGCGGTAGCCCGGCATCAGCGCCGAGAAGCTGCGCTGATCGGGCAGGGCGACATGGTCGCCCGCGCCCGTCGCCTTGCTGTAGAGGCCGAGCCGCAGCGGATTGTAGCCCAGCGTGTTGTCGAGCTCGTGGACCAGGCTGGCGTTCGGCCAATGGAAGTCGATCGCGGCGAGCTCGATGCGGTCGCGCCGGTCGGGCGCCGCCGTGCGCGCCGTCTCGCGTTTCAGCAGGGCGATGGTCTCGTTGGTGCTGTCCTTGCGCAGCACGTCGTAGGTCTGGGCCGGCAGGGCGGTGGATTCGCTCGGCCCGTTGTTGACCGAGAGATCCATGACGAGCGTCATGGCCAGAACGATGGTGGCGGCCAGGGCTGAGCCGCGTTGCGCCAGGCCACGGGCGGCGACGAGCCCGCCGAGCGTGAGCATGCCGCACAGGAGCGCGATGACGAGCGGGGAGATGGCGAGCGGAAGCCGCCCGACCGTCCAGGCAAGCCAGATGGCGAGAGCGAGCGCCGCGGCGAAAGCCAGCGCTTCGAGGGCGATCTGCCAGGGCCGGGCCTTCGGCGCCGTGCCGGTCATGACGAGATGCGTCAGGTAGCCGCCGAGGATGGCGAGCAGCGCGCCGAGGATGAACAGGGCATCGGCCGGGCGCCGGTAGAAGCTGATGCCGGGCAGCTCGAAAAGCAGGCGGAAGGCGGGCGTGTAGCGGCCCAGCGCATAAAGCAGGACGATCAGCGCCGCCACGCTGAGCGCAACGATCTCGCGACGCCAGAGCGCGCCCCTGACCAGCCCGACTGTCAGGATCAGCCCCATCGGCAACAGGCCGAGATAGAGCTGGCTCATGTTGCGGGCGAGGAAGAGGCTAAGCGCGCTGAAGCGCGCCTCCCAGGCCGGGCTCGGCGCGCCCCAGAAATCGGCGAGCGGCCCGGCCGCGCCGTAGAGATTGGCGATCAGGCCGGTGAGCAGCGCGGCGGGGTGCAGCGATCCCTTGCCTGCCTCGACGAAATCGATGGCGGGGCGGTTCGACTCCTGCGCGATGAAGGCCGTCAGCAGGATGGGGATGGTTGCGACGAGAATGGCGCCGAGCGTCCCGGCCAGCAGCAGCGGGATACTTGCGCGGAAGGCGCGCCACGGGCTGCGGGCCATCAGGATGGCGGCGATCGTCAACCCTGCGAGGACATAGACGCCGATCAGGGCGACCTGATCGCGGCCGAGCACCATGAAGCCGGAGGCCAGCCCGGCCGCGAAGCCGTAGCCGACGGAGCCGCGCCCAAGCGCGCGGGAGAGCAGCAGCAGCGTGACGGCAAAATAGCCGAGACTCAGTACCTGTCCGACATGCTGGATGCGCCAGGCGGCCGCCGCTCCGAAGGCGAAGGAGAGGGCCGCGACGACGGCGCCGGCCGGGTGCCAGCCGCGATCGCGGAAAATCAGCACGATCGCCAGGGCGCCGACGAGCAAGGTGCCGAGCACGGCGCCGTCGCTCCAGCGGAAATCGGGGGTCGGGTTGAGCGCGGCGATCAGCGCGAAGGGGGGCGAGAAGATCAGCGATTGCGGATCGGCGACCTGCGGCGAGCCCGAAAAGACATAAGGCGCCCAGAACGGCGAAAGGCCACGGTGCCAGCTATCGGCAAGGAACTGGAGCTGGGGATGGAAATGCGCCTTGGCGTCCCACGGGATGGTGACGATGCCTGAGAGCCAGGGCCAGGACAGGGCGAGCCAGCACAGAACGACGATGCACGCCACGCTGGCGAGCGGCCAGCGCGGCGCAGGGTCGTCGGCCGGCGTCGTCGCGGGCGCGGGCATCAGCCTGCCCCGTCGGCGGGGGCGGCCGCAGTCAATCCTTAGGTGCCGCGCGGGCCATCAGCGCGTCCATGTCGATGAAATGACCGGCACGGTCGCGCTTCGAGGCGAGGTAGCGGACATTGTGGGCGTTCGGGCGGCCGAGCACACGCTGGCTCGCCGCCACGTCGAGGCCGGCCGCCGCGATGGCGCCGATCTTCTGCGGGTTGTTGGTGAGCGCGACGACGCGCGCGACACCGAGCTGCTTCAGCATGGTCGCGGCGAAATCGAAATGGCGCTGGTCGAGATCGAAGCCGAGCACCTCGTCGGCGTCATAGGTGTCCCAGCCCTGGCTCTGCAGCTTGTAGGCGCGCATCTTGTTGGAGATGCCGTTGCCGCGGCCTTCCTGGTCGAGATAGAGCAGGATGCCGCCGTCGTTCTCGGCCATCCACTGCACGGTCTCGCGCAGCTGATCGCCGCAGTCGCATTTCAGCGAGCCGAAGAGGTCGCCCGTGAGGCAGGCGGAATGCAGGCGCACCGGCACGGCGGTCGAAAGATCGGGCTTGCCGACGATGATCGCGACCTGATCGCGCAGGCCTTCGCCGCCGCGGAAGACGACGAACTCGGTCTCGGGCGCGCCTTCGAGCGGCACCGGCGCGCGGCCGACGATCTTCAGCGAGGCGGCCTGCCCGGCGCGATAGCCGTTGACGGCATCGAGCGTGACCTCGACCAGCGGCTCGCCGGCGATTTCGGCGGCATCGACCGGGGTGGCGATGACGGCGGGCAGGACGAGCGACAGGCGCGCCAGCTCCAGCGCCGCCTCGTCGCTGGCCGAGGCCGGCGCGACGGGTGCGTCCATGCGCGCATCGATCTTGAGAGCGAGCGTTTCGATGCGGGCGATATCGAGGGTGGGCAGCGCGAAGATGCCGCTCTCGCTGCGGCCTTTCGCTCCGAGGCGGCGCAGGCGCGCTCCGCTCAGAACGAGATGGGCGCCGCCATGGGCCAGCCTGTCCATGCCCTGCACGAGCCTCTCCTCGGCCAGCTCCGCCGAGAGGGCGAGGGACAGGCTGTCGGCGTTTCTCAGCAGGACGGGGCGTCCGGCCCGAAACTCGGCGATCGCCCGGTCGACGCTCACGCGTGCGGTTTCGAGGGAGGGGCCGAAGAGCGTACGCGACTCAGGCATCGGGAAGTCCGTCGGATTGGGCCGGCAAGCGGCCGAGGAGCATCAGAGGCACCATCGCAGAACGATATAGGGGTTCTTGGGCGGCCCTTCCAGCAACGTTCCCGACAGGGCGGGGTTCCACGGAACGAAGGGCCTGAGCATCGGGAACGGGAACCTGATCGGAGCAGTCTCGTATAGGCTCATGAGCTTGAACGTGGGATGAATACCGTTCCCCGCGGCAACCCGGAGGTCGCGCGATGCCGAAGGAGACACCGAGCGCCGGCTATAGCGCTCCCGCCCGCACCCTGCACTGGATCACGGCGATCGCGGTCTTCGTCATGATTCCCGTCGGCGTGACGATGAGCTATCGCGGCAATGTGCTCAACCTGTGGGACGGGCTGACCAACGGGCTCTACAGCGGGCATAAGCTCCTGGGATTCCTGCTGTTATGGCTGACGGCCGGGCGGCTGGCCTATCGCTTCCTGCATGGTGCGCCGCCGGACGAGCCGACGCTGGAATGGTGGCAGAGGGCCGGCTCCCACCTCGTTCACTGGCTGCTTTACGGGCTGCTGCTGGTCGTGCCGCTGCTGGGCTGGATCGGCGTCTCGCTGTTTCCGGCGCTGACGATCTTCGATCTCTTCAGCCTGCCAGCCTTGACGAAGCCGGACGAGGCGGCGGCCCAGCGCGTGCTCGGCATCCATGGCAAGCTTGCGCTGACGCTCGGCGCGCTTGCGATCCTGCATATCGCGGCGGCGCTGTATCACCGCTTCATCCGCAAGGATGGCGTTCTGCGCCGGATGTGGCCCGGAGCCGGTTAGCTCTCCAATTTCGCATCGGCTTTTTCCGAAAACCGCGTTCCACTTTTCGGGCCGATGCTCCCAGCGGCCTCAGACCGGGCGCGCCCAGAGGTCCTGATGGCCGATCCGGGCCGATTGCGCGTCCCGGCGGGCGGCTAGCCAATCCGCGACGGCCGTCGGGTCGAGGCGGCCGGTTTCGCGCACGGCCTCGGCGATGCCTTCCGCCAGGGCCGCACGCAGCGCGGGGTGGCGGTGGTCGATCAGCCAGCTGCTGTCGCCGGTCGAGACGGCGAAGCCGGATTTGCGGAAAGCCTCGGCCATGATCTCGCAAGCTTCCGGCCCGGCCGCCGGGCCGAAGCCCTTCTCGCCGCGCTGATGGCCGGAGAAGGCGGCGTGCATGCCGGCGTCGGCCGGATGTTCCGGCTGCCACTCCTCGCGCCCGTCATAGGTCAGCACGGCGTAGAGCGGCAGGCGCTGGCTTGCGAGCGCGGCGACGAAGCGCTCGATCCAGCGCCGCGAGGTGAGGTCGAAGAGGGCGGCGGCCGTCACGAGGTCCGGTTGCCAGCCGAGCACCCATTCGAGATCCCTGTCGAGATCGACCCTGCGGGTATCGACGGTGATCAGCTTGTCGCCCTTGGCGAGTACGAGTTCCTCGCCCTGCTCGCGCGTATCGTCGGCCCATTCCGCGAGGCGGCGGCGCGCATGGTCGAGCAGATCGGTGTCGTGATCGACGAGGGTCCAGTGCTGGCGGTCGGGCAGGGCGGCATAGGACGCGCGCAGGTTCGAGCCGGCACCGCAGCCGAGGTCGAGGATCGAGAGCGAGGGCTTGCCGGAAAAATGCGCGCCGACCGCCGCGAGCACCTGCGGATTGCGCGCCGCATGGTCGACCGGCTCGCGCAAGGCGAGCCATTCCGGAGAGAAACCAGCCATCACCCCACCTCCCGGCTGCCGTCGCCCAGGCAGGCCCGCGCGACGATGCGGGCGGTGTCCTGCCAGCGCGGCAAGGCGCCGGCCGCCGCCCATGCGGCATCGGCGTGCTGCCGACGCTCGGCCGGCGCATCAATCAGCCTTGCGAGGGCCTTGGCAAGTGCCGCAGCGTCACCGGGCGGGATCTTGAGCGCGGCCGTGTCCGGCAGCGCCTCTGCTCCGGCGCCGCTCAAGGTGCAGACGATCGGCAGGCCGCGGGCGAGGGCCTCCGTCAGCACCATGCCGTAGCCTTCGTAAAGCGAGGGCATGACGAAAAGATCGGCCTTGTCATAGAGCGCCCCGAGCTTTTCCGGCCGCACGGCTCCGACAAGCGCGATCCGCTCGGACAGCCCGGCCGAGCGGATCGCCGCCCCGATCGCCGCGGCGGTTTCCGGCGCGTATTCGGATGAGCCGACGATGGTCAGGCGCCAATTCAGCGCGGCGATCCGGGCCAATGCCGCAATCAGGATGTCATAGCCCTTGCGCGGAATCAGCGACCCGACCGCGAGCAGTTGCAGCGGCTCGTCGCCGGTGCTTCCGTTCGCGCGCGGGGACGGGTCGACGCCGGGGACGGCGACGGAAATCCGGTTTTCGGGAACGTCGAATTCGGCAGCGAGGATGCGCGCGGTCGCCGGGCTCGTCACCGCGACGGCGCGACTATGGCGCAGCGCGGCTCGTTCGCTGGCGCGCAGCGTGGCGGCTCGGTCCGGGGCAAGGCCGGTCTCCAGCGCGAGCGGATGATGGACGAGGGCAACGAGGCGTTGCGAGAACCGCGTGGCCAACGCTTCGGGAAAAGCGCCGAAGGCAAGGCCGTCGATCAGCAGCATGTCGTCAGGGGTGGTTTCGGCCAGAAGGCATTCGGTCTTTTCCAGATCCTCCGCCGTCGGGAATGGAAACGAGCCGGGCAGGGCAAGGTGGCGAGCGGTGACGCCTGTCTCGCGCCATTCCTGCAGCAGCCGGCGATCATAGCCATAGCCGCCGGTCGGCGCGTCGATGTCGCCGGGGATGGCGAAGACGATGGCGCTCACGCCAGCGCACCCTCGTAGCTGGCGCGGGCGAGGTCGGTCTCGTGGAGCGTCACGCGGATCTTCGCCAGCCCGGCGCCGTCAGTGCCGAGCGCGCCGGATTTCGCGGCGGCGGCCATGGCGTCGAAGATGTGCTTGCACAGGAATTCGGTCGTGGTCAGCACGCCGGCGAATTGCGGTAGGGTGTCGAGGTTCTGGTAGTTCAGCGGCTTCAGCGTGCTGCCCAGCACGGAAAGCGCGGCGCCGATGTCGACGACGACATTCTGCCGGTTCAGCGCCTCGCGGAAGAACGCGACGTCGACCACGAAGGTCGCGCCGTGCATGTTCTGCGCCGGGCCGAAGAAGGGGTCGGGCAGTGAATGGCCGATCATGATGCGGTCGCGGACTTCGACGGAAAACATGGGATCTCCGGGACGGTCGTCACGCCTGCGGCGCGCTCATGACCGCGCTTCATAGCAAATCGCGGCGGTCAGGCCAGCGGCTCCAGGCGCCAGCAGTTCCGGGATGCGCCGTGGCGCGTCTTGGAAGGCGATGTCCTCGGTGATCAGCGCATCGAGCCGCTCGTCGGCGAGCAGCGCCATTGCCGCGCGCGCCCGCCTTGCATGGTCCCAGCGCGCCCGGCGCGACGGCGCGACCATGCCGACCTGCGAGGAGACGAGCTGAAGGCGGCGCGCATGAAAGGCGCAACCGAGCGCGGCCGGCACCGCGCCCTCGCCATACCAGCTCAGCTCGATGATCCGCGCTTCCGTGCCTGCCGATGCTACTGCGGTGGCGAGGCCGGCGGCCGTCGCGCTGGCGTGGAAGACGAGATCGGCATCGCGCGGGGCGGCCTCGGGCAGGGCGAAGGCGAAACCCAGCCGCCTCGCCAGCTCGGCGCGGGCGGGCTCGACATCGACGAGCGTCACCTCGCTGCCCGGCAGGCGGGCGCCGAGCCAGGCGGCGAGCAGGCCGAGTACGCCGCCGCCAACGACGACGATCCTGTCGGCCGGGCCGGTGCCGGCATCCCAATGCGCGTTCAGGGCCGTTTCCATATTGGCGGCGAGGATGGCGCGCCGGGCCGGGACGGCCTCCGGCACCGGGACGAGGCTCTGGCGCGGGACGATGAAGCGGTTCTGATGCGGATGCAGGCAAAAGACGATTTGGCCGAGCAGGTCGGATGGGCCGGCATCGACACGGCCGACGGCGCAATAGCCGTATTTCACGGGGAAGGGGAAATCGCCTTCCTGAAAGGGCGCGCGCATGCGCTCCTGTTCCGACGGCGGCACGCGGCCTTCGAAGACGAGGCGTTCGGTGCCGCGGCTGAGCCCGCTCCACAGCGTGGTGACGAGGCAGTCCTCGGGGCCGGGAACCGGCAGGGCGACGTCATTCAGGCTGCATTCACGGGGCGCCGTATACCAAAGCGCGAGAGCTTTGGCCCTTGCATCGATCATGGTTGCAGGCTTTAGCTCCCGCGCCATCGCGTCCGCCCCTCCGTCCGAGCCTGTCTGCCTCCCATGACAGAGACTGCCACGAGCCAGCGTTCCGCTCCGACCACGTTCCAGCGGACGATGCAAGAGGTCGAGGTGCAGGGCCTGACGCCGGCAGGGCTGCAGAATGAAACGGTCTTGTTCCGACGGCGCCTTCTCATCCTGGTCCTGAACCTCGCGACGCTGGCTCTGCTGCTGGCGGGTCTTGCGCATGTGCTCTCTGCCGGCGGCTGGAGCGTTGCGGATGTTGCGATCTTCGTTGCTTTCCTGTTCGGCGCGCCCTGGACCGTGCTCGGCTTCTGGAATGCCGCGATCGGGCTTTGGCTTTTGCATGGACGCAAGGACGGGCTTGCCGAGGTCGCGCCCTTTGCCGCAGCCGGCGCGCGGCCGACGCCGCTTTCGCTGCGGACCGCCGTGCTGATGACCTTGCGCAACGAGGACCCGGCGCGGGCGTTCCGCCGCTTCAAGGTGGTGAAGGAGAGCCTCGACGCGACGGGCGAGGGGGCCTGGTTCGATTATTTCGTGCTGTCCGATACCGACGATCCGGCCGTCGCGATTGCGGAGGAAGAGCTAGCTGCGGCCTGGGCGCGCGAGATCGGCGAGCCGTCGCGGCTGACCTATCGCCGCCGCGACGACAATGCCGGCTTCAAGGCCGGCAACCTCCGCGATTTCTGCGAGCGCTGGGGCGAGCGCTACGAGCTGATGCTGCCGCTCGATGCGGACAGCGTGATGGCGGGCGAGACCATCGTCGGCATGGCCCGGATGATGCAGGCCTGGCCGAAGCTCGGAATCCTGCAGAGTCTCGTGGTCGGAATGCCCAGCCGCTCGGCCTTCGCCCGTATCTTCCAGTTCGGCATGCGACACGGCATGCGGCCCTATACGATGGGCTCGGCCTGGTGGGGCGGTGATTGCGGGCCGTTCTGGGGGCACAATGCGCTGGTGCGGATCGCGCCGTTCCGCGATCATTGCCATCTGCCCGTGCTGCCGGGCGGGCCGCCGCTCGGCGGGGCGGTGATGAGCCATGACCAGGTCGAGGCGACGCTGATGCGCCGGGCCGGCTACGAGGTGCGCGTTCTGCCGGTCGAGGGTGGGAGCTGGGAGGAGAACCCGCCGACCATGCTGGACTTCGCCAAGCGCGACCTGCGCTGGTGCCTCGGCAACCTGCAATATCTCAAGCTGCTCGACCTGGCCGGTCTCAAGCCGATGAGCCGCTTCCAGCTCCTCTGGGCGATCCTGATGTTCCTCGGCCTGCCGGCCTGGACGCTGATGATCGCGCTCCTGCCGCTCAAGGTGGTGGAAGACCAGGGGCTCACCGATGACCGGGGCGTGTTTGCGGCCTGCCTCTATCTCCTGTTCCTGACGATGTATCTCGCGCCCAAGCTTGCAGGTTTCGCCGATATCCTACTGACGCGGGGCGGTATGCGGCGCTATGGCGGCGCAATGCGGTTCCTGGCCTCGGCTGCGATCGAGGTGGTGTTCGCCTTCCTGCAAGGCGCGGTGTCGAGCTTCCGCACCACCTTGTTCATGATCGGCCTCGCCTTCGGAAAGGTCCGGATCGGCTGGAACGGGCAGGCGCGCGATGCCCGCGCCTTGTCCTTCGCCACGGCGTTTGCGGGCCTGTGGCCGCATTTGCTGTTCGGGACCTATCTCTTCGTCACGCTCGGAATGCTGGCGCCCGCGGTTCTGGTCTGGTCGCTGCCGCTGACGGCGGGCTATCTGCTCGCGATCCCCTTCGCCATGCTGACGGCCTGGCCCGCCCTGGGAGGTTGGCTCGCCCGTGCAGGGCTGTGCGGCATCCCGGAAGATTTCGATGAGCCGCCGGTGTTGGCCGCGATCGGCGCGGGAGAGCGGGCATGAGCACCACTCCCTATATCAAGGGAACGGTGAAGGCGCTTTCGCGCTCCTTGCGCATCTATCATGGCGACAAGCAACGCCAGGCGGCGATGGACCGGCTCTATGGCGCGTTCCTGCGTCCCGGCGATCTCGCTTTCGACATCGGCGCGCATGTCGGCGACCGGATCTCGTCCTTCCGCCGATTGGGCGCGCGTGTCGTGGCACTGGAGCCGCAGCCGGGGCCTGCCCGGATCATCCGGCTGATCCATCGGCGCGACCCGATGGTGACGCTGGTCGAGGCTGCCTGCGGCGACCATGAAGGCTCGATCAGCCTGCGGATCAACAGCGCCAACCCCACCGTGTCGACGGCCTCGGCCGCCTTCATCGGTGCTGCGGGCGGGGCGCGAGGCTGGGAGGGGCAGGTCTGGGATCACGAAATCACCGTGCCCTGCACGACGCTGGACCATTTGGTCCTGCGCTACGGTTTGCCGAGGCTGCTGAAGATCGATGTCGAGGGCTTCGAGGCGCATGTGCTGGCGGGGCTGACCAGGGCCGTGCCGGTGATCTCCTTCGAGTTCACGACGATTCAGCGCGAGGTCGCCGAGGCCTGCCTCGCCCTGCTCGAGACGCTCGGGCCCTACCGCTTCAACGTCGCGATCGGCGAGAGCCAGAGGCTCGAACTGGCCGAGACCGCAAGCGCCGATGCGATGGGAGATTATCTGCGCGGCTTGCCTCATGCCGCCAACTCGGGTGATGTCTACGCCATCCTTCAAAGCTGAGACCGGGGTCTCATGACGTTTTCGCGCCTGCGCGCCGCTGCCTTCATCGCGTTTCTCGCCGGCTTCGCGAGCCCTGCCGCCGCGGCCGGCGATGTCGCCGTCGAGGTGCGGAACGAATCCGAGCCGGTGCTCTGCGCCGAGAAGGACAACGTCACGATCAAGGCGATCTCGCCGGAGGTGCGGCGCTTCCAGATCGAGGCGGCGCATCCGGCCTATATCGCTGGGCTGGTGCGCGACAATTGGGATGCCGACTGGGCGAATTGCGACATGAAGGGCGATCCGTCCTTCGCGCCGCCGACCCCGCCGCGCCGCACCACCTTCTGGGAGACGATCGAGTACTGGCTCGTCGGCTACACCTTCCCGACCTTCTGGCGCCCGGCCGAGACCACCTTCCGCGTCGGCGACAGGGTCGAGAAGGGGCTGCACCTCGTTCAGCTCTGGAAGCTCGGCAAGGACAGGTCCTACGAGGTTCTGGTGGTCTATCCGCAGGATGGCTACTGGCGCGCCCGGCCGCTGCCGCCGGAGCATCTCGGCTTCTCGTCCTATGGCTCCTCGTTCCTGTTCGGGCCGATCGAGCAGGAGGGGCGCCCGGTGGTGAACATCAGGGAGATCGCCTTCGATCCCAGGACCCTGACGTTCAGGCTGAGCTTCAAGGACGGCTCGGCCGGCAGCCTCAGGCTCGACAGCGTCGACGAGAACCGGATGGTGCTCGATGCCGTGCTCGACAAGCCGGTGACCGGAGGCCGGGCCTTCGTCGCGCTGCGCTCGATGTACGTCACCGAGTTCAACAACGACGTCGCCCGCATCGCGTTGCGCGAGCCCGGCGCCAAGGGGTGGCGCGAGGAAGCGCTGATGTCCTATCCGGGGGGCAAGGCGACCGACATCTGGATGGGGCGCACCACCCATTCGCGCCACAACACCTCCTCGCCCGACATGGTGTTCCGGCGCTTCTCGGCCGATCCGAACCCGTCGCCGAAGCCATAGGTGCCGTCGTTCCCGGGCTTGCCCCGAGAAGCTCATGACGAGAGGGCGCTGGTTTCCGAGATGCTCGGGTCAAGCCCGAGCATGACGGAGACGGCAACTTCACGGGAACGCATTCCCTCCCTGCCGCGTTTGGCCATGACGCGGCCCGCTTCGCGCGCTAGCTTGCCGCGATTGCGACCGCTCAGCCTGCAGAGACCTTCATGCCGCGTTTTGCTGCCAACCTGTCGATGATGTTCACCGAGTGGGAATTCCTCGATCGCTTCAAGGCTGCCGCCGAGGCGGGGTTCGAGGCGGTCGAATTCCTCTTCCCCTATGAGCATACGCCCGAGCAGGTCGGGCTCGCGCTGACGGGCGGCGAACTCACGCAGGCGCTCTACAACCTGCCGCCCGGCGACTTCGCCCGCGGCGAGCGCGGTATCGCCTCCCTGGCGGGGCGCGAGGACGAGTTCAGGGCATCGGTCGACAAGGCGCTGGCTTACGTCCACGAAACCGGCGTCAAGCGCCTGCACATGATGGCCGGGCTCGCCGATCCGAACGACCCTGTCGCACAGAAGACCTATCGCGCCTCGCTGGCCTATGCCGCCGACAAGCTCGGCGAGCACGGCATCGACCTCCTGCTGGAGCCGATCAACGGCAAGGACATGCCGGGCTATTTCCTCAACGATTTCGACCAGGCGGCGGCTTACATCCGCGAATCCGGCCGGCCGAATGTCCGGCTGCAGTTCGACATGTACCATTGCGAACTGATCCATGGCGACGTCCCGGTGCGGCTCAAGGCGCTCTATCCGCTCGTCGGCCATGTCCAGATCGCCCGCGCCAATGGGCGGCACGAGCCCGACGACACGGGGCCGGATTATCCGACGCTGTTCGGCGAGCTCGACGGGCTCGGCTATGACGGCTTCGTCGGCTGCGAATATCGGCCGGAACGCGGCACGCTCGAGGGGCTGGGCTGGTTCGCGCCGTGGCGGAAGCCGCTCTGATGCGCCCGCCGTCGATCTCCTATCCGGTGCTGATCGCCGATATCGGCGGCACGAACTGCCGGCTTTCGCTGGTATCCGATCCGGAAAGCCCGCATCGGCCGCTCGCGCGGGTCGGCACGGGCAGCTATCCGACGGCGGAGGCCGCGTTTTCCGACGTCCTCGCCGATGTTTCGCAGAAGCCGCGTTCCGCCGTGCTCGCCGTTGCCGGGCCTTTGCACGGCCGGCAGGCGCAATTGACGAATGCGGTCTGGAATCTGGACGGACCGCGGATCGCTGGCGCGCTCGGACTGACGCAGGGCCTGCTGGTGAACGATTTCGAAGCCTTGGCCGCTTCGCTCGCCGTTCTCGGTCCGGGCGATGTCGCCACGCTGGTCGAGGGGCAGCCCGAGCCGGAAGGCGTTCGGCTCGTCCTCGGTCCGGGGACGGGCTTCGGGGCTGCTGCCCTGCTGACGCATGGTGATCGCGGCATGCTGATCCCGACCGAATCCGGCCATATCGGCATCGGCCCCGAGGACCAGATCGAGCAGCGAATCTGGCCGGCGCTGAGCGAAGGCATACCACGCCTGACCGTCGAACATCTTCTCAGCGGGGATGGGCTGGTGCGCCTGCACAAGGCCGTGGCGCGGACCTCGGGCATGCTGGAGGCGGACGTCAGCGCCGCCGACATCTCCCGCCTCGCGCATGACGGGGACCCGGCCGCGCTGATGGCGGTGGTCTGCTTCTGGCGGCTTCTGGGGCGGGTCGCCGGCGATCTCGCGCTGGTCTTCAAGGCGACGGGCGGCGTCTTCATCGCCGGCGGCATCGCGCCGCATCTGCTGTCGCTTGCGGAGAAGGCGGCGATCCGCGCCGCCTTCTCCGGCAAGCCGCCGATGGAGGAGCTCGCCGGGCGCTTCGCCCTGCATGTCGTCACCGCAAACGATGCCGCCGAGCAGGGGCTGGCCGCCATTGCGGCCAACCTCCATCGTTTCGGGCTCGACGACCCGAAGCGGCTGTGGTTTGGCTGAGCGGGCCTTCCGCCCACCGCTTCGCCACAGGTTCGCGTGCAGCCCATCCATTCGATCCAGGTCCTGCGCGCGCTCGCAGCCTTCATGGTCGCGATTCATCATGTGCAGCCCGACGCTGCCATGCTGGCTGCGCGGGCCGGGTTGAGCTTCAGCCGCAGCGACCTGCTGCCCTGGATGGCCGGCGTCGATATCTTCTTCGTCGTCTCCGGCTTCATCATGGTCCACGCCTCGCAGGACCTTTTCGGGCGCGCGGGCGGCGGGAGTGCGTTCCTGAAGCGCCGGCTGGCGCGCATCGTCCCGCTTTATTGGGCGATGACGACGCTGTTCCTGCTGGTCGGGCTCGCCGTGCCGGCCGTGCTCAATTCGGGCGCGCCGAATCTTGCACAGATCCTCGGCTCCTACCTGTTCTGGCCGGTCGTCTCGACGCAGGGGCTGGTCCAGCCGGTCTACTCGCTGGGCTGGACCCTGAACTACGAGATGCTGTTCTACGTCCTGTTCGCCGCCGGGCTGGCCCTGCCGCGGCGCTGGGCGCTACCGGCGATCGCGGCGGTGCTGGCGCTTCTGGTGGCCGGGGAGAGGCTAGCGGGGCCGCTGCCGCTGCCCCTGTCCTTCTGGGGACAGCCGATCGTGCTCGAATTCGCGGCAGGGATGGGCATTGCCGTGCTGCGGCAGAAGGGCTTTCGCCTGCATGGCGCCCTGCGCGTCGCGGTCGCCGCGGCGGGTGTCGGCGTGCTGATCGTCGCCGCCCAAATGCCGGGCACCGACGGTCCATGGAGCAGCGTGCTCTGGCGCGGCGGTGCCGCCGTGCTGCTGATGCTCGCCGCCGGCTGTGGCCGCGAAGGCATCGTTCCGGTGTGGCCGGTCAGGGCGCTGGCGGCAGTGGGCGACGCATCCTATGCGCTGTACCTCGTCCATCCCTTCGTGATCCGGGGACTGCGCGAGGTCGCTCTGAGGGCCGGGCTTTACGCGCCGCTGCCCTATATCGTGCTCGCGCTCACCGCCTCGGTGGTCGCGGCACTGCTGCTTTACCGGTTCTTCGAAAAGCCGGCGACGCGGCTGGTGCGGAGCTGGCTGGGTGGCTGAAGCCGGCGTCATGCTCCGGCTTCACCCGAGCATCTCGGAAACCAGTGTCTTCTCGTTATGAGATTCTCGGGTCTGCGCTTCGCTTCGCCCGAGAATGACGGCAGCGCTCAGCTCAGCTTCATGCCCTTGAGCGACTGGCCGACCACGCCGCGATCCTTGCGCCGCTGGGCCCGCTTCGACTTGATCGTCTCGACATGCTCGGGCTGCGGATAATAGCCGCGCTCCATGATTTCGAGCGAATACTCCTCATAGGTGAGGCCCAGTGACGAGGCATTCTCCTCGCGCCGCAGCGCGATGTCGCGCGGCTTCTTCCAGGCCTTGCGATGGGCGAAGCGCCAGTCGAAATAGCGGCCGACCTTGCCCGCGCCCGTGGCCGAACGGCGCTTGCGTTCCTTCAGCGGCGGGCCGCCATTGTGGCCGATCCCGATGGGGCGTTCGCTGGGCATGGTTCGCGGACTCATGAAGCCTCTGTCCCGGATGACGATAAGGGGCGGAACGGCTCTGGCAAGGGCCGTGCCATTGGTATGGGCGTGACAGGGCGGCGGTGGCGGTCTATCCCGCAGGCCGGAACACAGGACGGACCATGGCCCCCTTGCTGCACCTGCGCGACGTCGCGCTCACTTTCGGCGGACAGCCGCTGCTCGAAGCCGCCGAGATCGCGGTTTCGGCCGGCGAGCGCGTCTGCCTTGTCGGCCGCAACGGTTCGGGCAAGTCGACGCTGCTCAAGATTGCCGCCGGGCTGGTCGAGCCGGACCATGCCGAGCGCTTCGTCCAGCCGGGCGCGACCATCCGCTATCTGCCGCAGGAGCCGGACTTCACCGGCTTCGATACGGCGCTCGCCTATGTCGAGGCAGGGCTCGGGCCGGGCGACGATTCCTATCGCGCGCAATATCTGCTGAACGAGCTCGGCCTGACCGGGCAGGAGAACCCGGCCTCGATGTCGGGCGGCGAGGGGCGTCGCGCCGCGCTGGCGCGCATACTGGCGCCGGAGCCGGACATTCTGCTGCTCGACGAGCCGACCAACCATCTCGACCTGCCCGTCATCGAATGGCTGGAGCAGGAGCTGAAATCGCTGCGCTCGGCCATGGTGCTGATCAGCCACGACCGGCGCTTCCTGACCTCGCTCTCGCGCGCGACGATCTGGCTGGACCGCGGCATGACGCGGCGGATGGAGCGGGGCTTCGGGGACTTTGAAGCCTGGCGGGATGACGTACTCGCCCAAGAGGAACTCGACCGCCACAAGCTCGACCGCAAGATCGCGCGCGAGGAGGATTGGCTGCGCTACGGCGTCAGCGCCCGGCGCACGCGCAACCAGCGCCGGCTCGGTGAATTGCATGCGCTGCGCGATCAGCGCCGCACCGCCCGCGCCGCGCAAGGCAATGTCCGGCTGGAGGCGAGCGAGGCGCAGACCTCCGGCAAGCTCGTCATCGAGGCCATCGACGTCGCCAAGGCCTATGGCGACAACGCCATCGTCAAGAACCTGTCGCTGCGCGTGGCGCGCGGCGACCGGATCGGCATCGTCGGGCCGAACGGCGCCGGCAAGACGACGCTGATCAACCTGCTGACCGGCGCGCTCGCGCCCGACAGCGGCACGGTCAAGCTCGGGACGGCGTTGGAGATGGTGACGCTCGATCAGCGCCGCGAAAGCCTCGACCCGGCGACGCCGCTCGGCGATGCGCTGACCGGCGGCGGCTCGGACCAGGTGATGGTCGGCGGGCAGCCGCGCCATGTCGTCTCCTACATGAAGGACTTCCTGTTCCAGCCGATCCAGCGCGGCACGCCGGTCGGCGCGCTCTCGGGCGGCGAGCGCGGGCGATTGATGCTGGCCCGTGCCCTGGCCAAGCCCTCGAATCTGCTGGTGCTGGACGAGCCGACCAACGACCTCGACCTCGAGACGCTCGACCTGCTGCAGGAGCTGCTGGCCGACTATCAGGGCACGGTGCTGCTGGTCAGCCATGATCGCGACTTCATCGACCGGGTGGTCTCGGCCGTGCTGATCTCGGATGGCGACGGCATCTGGACCGAGTTCGCCGGCGGCTATTCCGACATGCTGGCGCAGCGTGGCCGTGGCGTCGGCGCCAAGATGAAGGCTGTCGAGAAGGCATCGCCTGCGGCGCCGAAGGTCGCTGCCGCGATGCCAGCCGCGCCTGCGTCGAAACGCAAGCTCTCCTTCAACGAGAAGCACGCGCTGGAGACGCTGCCGAAGAAGATCGAGACCTTGCAGGCGGAGTCCACGAAGCTCAACGCTGCGGTGGCCGGCGACCTCTATACGCGCGATCCAAAGCTCTTCGCCAAGGCGACGGCGCGGCTCGAAGAGGTGGCGCGCGAAATCGGGGAGGCCGAGGAGCGCTGGCTGGAGCTGGAGATGCTGCGGGAAGAGATCGGGGCTTAACGACAGATAGGGAAAGGCGCGGGGAACCCTCTCCCGGAGGGAGAGGGCAGGGTGAGGGTAGGCCGTTTGACGCGGTAGTTATGACCTGACCGCTGCGCGGTGAGGGCGTGTCTTACTGGTCCAGGGGCCTACACCTCACCCCTGCCCCTCTCTCCTTACAGGAGAGGGGTTCTCCGTCGAGGTTCTTAAGCCATTCGATTTCCGCACCTGCCCGCGCGCGAAAGCGCATTTACGGCCGCGCTCAATCGTTTCAAACATCGCGCAATCGCAGAGCACGAGGAACGATCATGAGACTGAAGGGCAAGACAGCGCTGGTGACCGGCGCGGCGCAGGGCTTCGGCTTCGGCATCGCCGAGACTTTCGTGCGTGAAGGCGCACGCGTCGCGGTGCTGGACATCAATGGCGACAAGGCCAAGGAAGCCGCGAGGGCCATCGGCCGCAAGGCCTTCGCCGTGACCTGCGATGTCGGCAAGGCCAAGAGCGTCGACAAGGCGGTCGAGAAGATCATCGCCAAGTTCGGGCGGCTCGACATCGTCGTGAACAATGCCGGCACCACCCATCGCAACAAGCCGATGACCGAGGTGACCGAGGAGGAGTTCGACCGGATCTTCGCCGTCAACGTCAAGTCGATCTACCTGATGGCGCGGGCGACCGTGCCGCATTTCCGCGCGCATGGCGGCGGCGTCATCCTCAATATCGGCTCGACGGCGGGCCTGCGCCCGCGCCCGGGCCTGACCTGGTACAATGGCTCGAAGGGCGCCGCGAACCTGATCTCGCAGTCGATGGCGGTCGAGCTCGCGCCCGACAAGATTCGCGTCAACGCGATCGCGCCGGTCGCGGGAGAGACGCCGTTGCTCGCCACCTTCATGGGTGAGGATACGCCCGAGCGGCGCGCGCAGTTCACGGCTTCGATTCCATGGGGCCGGTTCTCGACGCCACAGGATATCGCCAATGCGGCGCTGTTCCTGTGCTCGGACGAGGCCGACATGGTGACGGGTTCGGTGCTGGCCGTCGACGGCGGACGCTGCGTCTGAGGGCGGTGTCTTCCCGTACGCGCTGCGGCATGGAATGCCGCTGCGCAGACACGGGACCGTTCTCAGGAAGGGTGCCACGCGGTGGGCAGGGGATAATGGGAGCCTCTATCGTCGTGCGGTCCCGTGTCTGCGCAGCAGCGTTTCACGCTGCAGCGCGCACGGGATGACGCCTTCAGGCGCCCTTCGCCAGAACGATCTCCTGACGGCGGATGACGGTGCCGTCGGGCTCGAAGCCGCGCTGTTCCAGCGTGATCCGGGGAGCGGCGGCATCGCCCTCAATGCGGAACAGATGCCAGGTGCCGAGCTCGCCATGGCCGCGCGGGCCGAGCGAGGCGGAGGGCACGCCGACGATCGGCACGTCATGGCCGGGGCCGGGGCGCCAGGCCAGCGAGAAGCTGTGATTGTGGCCGTGGACGACGAGGTCGGCGCCCTTGCGCTTCAGCATGGCCTCGAAGGCTGCCGCATCGACCAGTTCGCGGCCGCGCTTGGCGCCGCCGACATAGGGCGGGTGGTGGATCAGCACGATGCGGATGAGGCCTTCGTCGCGGGCGCGGTCGAGCAGCGTCTCGATTCGTCCCATCTGCTCGCTGCCGACGCGGCCCGTCGCCATCAGCGGCAGGGTCGGCACGCCGCTGTTGACGCCGATCAGCGCGACAGGCCCGCGGTGGCGATACCAGGGATAGCCGGCGCGCCCTTCGTCGTCGGCGCACCAGGGCGCCAGCAGCCCGGCGAGCGGCTTGAGCGAGGAGCGGGCATAGGCGTCGTGATTGCCGGGCACGAAGCTGACCGTCTCGCGCGGGCCGAGCGTGTCCAGAAAGGCGATGGCGGTCTTGAATTCGTCGGGCAGGCCGATATGGGCGACGTCGCCGGTGCAGGCGATGTGGTCCGGCCGCTGCGCGTGGATGTCGGCGACGATCCGCGCCAGGACATCCATGTCATGCGCGTGGCGGCGCTTGCGGCGCCAGTTGACGTAGCCGGTCGCGCGCTTGCCGAAAAGCTGATGCAGCGAAAATCCGGCGAGCGGGCCGAGATGCGGGTCCGACAGATGCGCGAGCTTGAACACGCTCAAGCGCTTGCCCTTCCCGCCTGCCGTCAGTCAAGCGCGTCTTGGATCACTGCGCGTCCGGCAGGACGCACCAACGGTGATCCATCAATCTGTCGACGCATCGGAACACCCCGAAAAGCGGGTTCCACTTTTCGGTCCGACGCTTTGACGCGCCCGGACTGGCGGCTGCGGAAAGCTCAGTTGGCGGCGCCGGTCAGTTCCGACACGATACGGGAATCGGTCAAGGTGAGGGCGGGCTTCCAGACATAGGCCGGCTTGGCCTTCAGGTACGAAACGATGAACGAGAGCAACATGGTCTTAGGTCCCAGCGGATTCGGCTGTTGTATGCTCCCTATTTGGGTCGCGTTCGTGACAGGACAAGCGAGTTGTTGGACGATCCGTCATGCGTTCTTTGCATAGACAATTAACCCGGCCTTGAGAGTCGTTCCGATGCCGTCACAGAGCCGACCAGAGCCCGCCGGAACCGAGGAGCGCCGCTCCGTCGGCCAAAGGCTGCTTACCGCAGTGCTGCACGTCTATTTCCGGCTGGCACGCGGGCTGACCTTTGGTGTCCGCGCTGTCGTGCTCAACGATAGCGGCGAGGTCTTCCTCGTCCGGCATGGTTATATTCCCGGCTGGTACCTTCCCGGCGGCGGCGTCGAGGTCGGCGAGACCATGTGGGACGCGCTGGAACGCGAACTCGCGGAAGAGGGCAACATCACGCTCAAGGGCGCGCCTGTTCTGCACGGCATCTTCTTCAACGGCCGGATCTCGCGTCGCGACCATGTCGCGCTCTTCGTCGTCCGCTCCTTCGTGGTGGAAGGCGCCCGCAAGCCGGATCGCGAGATCGCCGAGGCCGGCTTCTTCCCGCTCGACCGCCTGCCGGAAGGGACGACACCTGCGACGCGGCGGCGGCTTCAGGAGATCGCGGCAGGCATCCCCGCGCCGGCCGACTGGTAGGACGAAAGCGCGATGGACGGGCTTGCCGGTCTCTGCTACAGGCGCCTTCCATGAGCAACGGGCACAGCCTCCGCGACCTGCGACGACCGACGCGCTGACAGCGCCTTCCGGCAATGCGCCCGCACGCGCTTGCCTCCGCCGATCGACGTCTCTCGCTTTGCCTGATTTGCCATGACATCTCTGCCGTTGACGATCCGCCACGAGCTTCCCGTGGACGCCGCCGCCATCGAACGCCTGCACGAGCGCGCCTTCGGGCCGGGCCGCTTCGCCCGCACCGCTTTCCGGCTGCGCGAAGGCGTGCCGCCCGATCCGGCTCTCTCCTTCACCGCGCATGTCGGAACGTTCCTCGTCGGTTCGGTCAAGGTGACGCCGGTCATCGCCGGCGGCTTCGGTGCGCTGATGCTCGGGCCGCTCACGGTCGATCCCGCCTTCGAGGGCAGGGGGATCGGCGCCGCGCTGATCGAGCGCTCCATTCAGGCCGCACGCGAGGATGGGCACGACCTGGTGCTGCTGGTCGGCGATGCGCCCTATTATGCGCGCTTCGGCTTCAAGGTGCTGCCGCCGGGGCAGCTGGTGCTGCCCGGCCCGGCCGATCCGGCGCGCTTCCTGGCGCTGGAACTGGTCGAGGGCGTTTTGAACGCGCGCCGCGGCGCCGTGATCTCGGCGCGCTTCACGCCTGACGCCTGAGGCGCCGGCCGCTTTCGCCGAGCCAGCCGGCGACGAGCGCACCGAACAGGATCGCCAGACCCAGCAACCCGACGAAGAGCGGCGAGATCTGCACGCCGCGCACGATGCCGGAATCGCTGATCCTGAGGCCGATCCAGTCGTTGCCGGCGAGCTGGCTGCCCGAGCGCACCGGCACGATGCGCGGCACGGTGACGCCCGAACCGCTCTCATGGCCGATGCGGCGCGACGAGCCGCCCGTGGCCTGCGCGAGATGCTGGAGCGCGGCCGGATCGCTGACCACCTCCATCAGTTCGCGCGGGTTTTCGGGGCCGACGCTGGCAAAGGCCGTGAGATTGTCCGCTGTCAGGCGGTAGAGGCCCTGGTCGCTCGCGGGCAACCGCGCAGTGAACAGCCCCGGCCGCCCCGCTTCGAGCGTGATGGAGCGCGATTGCCCGTCGGGACCGGTGACGGTCACGGGGGCGGGATTGTCGCTCAGCGTCTGGCGTTCGATCTCGATGGTGCCGCCCCGGGCCGTGGCGCGCAGCGCCTCCTCCTCCAGCTCCGGCTCCTTCATCAGCCAGTGGCTGAGCCGCCGCAGCAGGTCGAGATAGGGTCCGCCGTCGCGGAAGCCGCGTGCCCAGAGCCAGGCGTGGTCGGAGAGGAAGAGCGCGACGCGGCCTTTTTGCTCGCGGGCCAGCATCAGGAGAGGGCGCTCGCCGGGGCCGGTCATGACCGGGGCTGCGCCGGCGCGAGCCTGTGCTCCGACCATGCGCAGCCATTCGCCCCAACGCGGCGGCGAGACGTCCGAGCCCGGCAGGTCCCGGGTCACGGGGTGGCGCTTGCCGGGCTCGCTGACCTGGGCGCGGTAGGCCTCGTCGATGACGCTGCCATCCGGCACGGCCGGCAGGATCTGGCCGAGCGGGGTGCGTGCCAGCGTCTGCGAGCCCGCATATTCGGGGCCGGCCGCGACCAGCAGCGCACCGCCGTCACGGACGTAGCGGACGATGTTCTCGAAATAGAGCAGCGGCAGGATCGACTGGTTGGCGTAACGATCGAAGATGATCAGGTCGAATTCCTTGATCTTGACCTGGAACAGCTCGCGCGTCGGGAAGGCGATCAGCGACAATTCGTTGATCGGCGTGCCGTCCTGCTTCTCGGGCGGCCTGAGGATGGTGAAGTGGACGAGGTCGACATTGGCGTCGGCCTTGAGCAGGTTGCGCCAGGTGCGCTCGCCCGGATGCGGCTCGCCCGAGACCAGCAATACGCGAAGTTTGTCCCTGACTCCTTCAATTGTAATAACCGCGCGGTTGTTGGCGAGCGTCAGCTCGTTGTCGAGCGGCGCGGCCTCGATCTCGACGACGTTCGGGCCGCCACGATCGATGCGGATCGGCACCTGCACGATCTGCCCGGTCGCGACGTCGCGGCGGGCGATGATCTCGCCGTCGCGGCGGATGGTGAGGCCGGCGCGGCTCGCGCCGTTCTTGTCCACGACGCGCAGACGAATGACCTGATCCTTGCCGACGATGCCGAAGCGCGGTGAATCGACCAGCACGATGCGGCGGTCTATCTCGGCGTTGCGGCCGGTGGTCAGGACATGCAGCGGCGCGCGCAGGCCGAGCGCCTCGGCATTGGCCGGGGTGTCATGGGCGAGGCCGTCGGTGATGGTGATGGCGCCGGCGACGCGCTCGGAGGGAACGTCCGCGAGGCTCGACGACAGGGCCTCGAACAGCCGCGTGCCGTCGCTCGCGCCTTGCGCGTCGCGCAGCTCGACGATCCGCGGTTCGATGTTGGGGATGCCGCGCAGCTGCCGCTCGACCTCCGCCACGGCGGCGTCGGTCTGGGCGGAGCGGTCGGCCAGACGGTTCGAGGCCGAGCGATCGACCACGACCGAGACGACGTCCTTGACCGGCTCGCGGTCCTCGAAGACCAGCGAGGGGTCGGCGAGCGCCAGCGTCAGAACCACGAGGGCCAGCGCGCGCAGGATGGCGCCGCGCCCGGCCAGAACGACCGCGGCGCCTGCGGCCAGCGCCGCCAGAACGGCGAGGCCGATCAGGAGAGGCAGCGGCACCAGCGGGGCGAAGGAAACGCTCCACATCGTCATTGTCCCAGGCGTTCGAGCAGGGCCGGGACATGGACCTGATCGGCCTTGTAGTTGCCGGTGAGGGCATACATCACGAGGTTGATGCCGGCCCGCAGCGCCATTTCGCGCTGGCGCGGATCGGAGCCGGAGAGCGGCACCAGCCCTTCGCCGCGCTTGTCGATGGCCCAGGCCGCGGCGAGGTCGTTGGCGGTGATGATGATGGGCGAGACATTGTCGCCGGCCCGCGCCGGGCGCCGGCCGTCGCTATCGGCGGGGGGCAGCGTCTCGACCCAGGTCGTGCCGCTGTCGTAGCGACCGACGAGCTCGTCGAGAATGTAGAAGGTCTTGGTCAGGACGTGGTCGCGCGGCAGCGGTTCGAGCTCGGGAATGTCGAGCGTCTGCAGCATGCGCCTGAGCTGGTCGCCCTCGGGCGTCGTGCCGCCGCCCGGGCGGGCGCTCATCGCATCGCGCGTGTCGAAGATCACCAGCCCGCCGCCCTTCATATAGGCTTCGAGCTTGCGCAGCGTCTCGGCCGAGGGAATCGGCCGGCCGGCGACGATCGGCCAATAGAGCACGGGGAAGAAGGCGAGCTCGTCGCGTTCGACATTGACGCCGACGGCCTCGCCCGGTTCCAGCGCCGTTCGCGAGCCGAGCACGGTATTGAGTCCGGCGAGCCCGGCCTTCGACATGTCGTCGACAGCCCTGTCGCCGGTCACGACATAGGCAAGCCGCGTCACCGCGCCATTGGCGAGGAGCGCGCGGGGGACCGGCGGGCGAGCCTCCGTCTGCGGGCCGGGCGCGGGCTGGGCACGGGCGGGATCGGGCGACACGGCACCCGCCAGCGCCAGTGCCAGCAGGATCGCGGCCGGCGCCGCGACCTTGCGGGCACGGCCGAGGCCGAGGCGGCCGCCGAGCCAGAGCGTCGCCAGCGTGTCGAGGATCAGCAGCAGCAGGGCGAGAACGAGCAAAGGCGGGCGGGCATCGCGCGCGACGGGCTCGTCGATCGGCAGGACCGGCGCGCCGAGGCTGGCGAGATCGAGCGCGGCCAGCGTGTCGCCCGGGGTCAGGGCATTGACCGCGAAGGTGCCGTCGGTCGGGCCGTATAGCCCGGGCGGGTGGGCCAGCGTGCCGCGGCCGGCATAATTGCGCGGGACGGGCTGGCTGGTCGCCGGTGGGGCGCGGAAGCGGCCGCTGCCGTCGAGCACGCGGGTCGGGGACAGCGTCTCGACGCGAATCTCGTCGCCCTGCGCTTCGGCGGCGGGGCCCGTGCCGGCGAGGTTCACCACCCGGCGCAGCATCTCCACGAACAGGCCGGAGAGCGGCAGGTTCGACCAGGTGGTGTCGGCCGTGACGTGGACCATGGCGATGACGCCGTCGCCGCGCCGCTCGCCGGTGACGACCGGGGTGCCGTCCTCCAGGGCCGCCCAGGTCTTGCGGGACAACTCCGGTTCGGGCTCGGCCAGGATCTGGCGGCTGACGCGGATGTCGTCGTTGATGGTCAGGCCGTAGAAGGGGCTCTCGCGCGTGAAGGCCGCGAGCTTGCGCGGCGTCTCCCAGGATAGGCCGCCGCCCAGCGTCCGCCCGCCGCGGCGCAGGCGAACCGGGGTCAGATCGTCCGAGGAGGCGGCGAGGCGCGCACCGGCGAAGCGCAGCAGCACGCCGCCGCGGGCGACGAAATCGGAGACCTTGGCGCTGGTGTCGCGGTCGAGCGCGCCGATATCGGCCAGTACCAGCACCGAGAGGTTCTGCGCGAGCAGCTCGCCGACCGGATCGGTCGAGCCCTGGCGAGGCTCGCGGATTTCCGCGAAAGGCTGCAGCGCGCGTGAGATGTAGTAGGTCGGCGACAGCAGCGGCTGGGCGGTGTCGGCGGTCGCGCCAGAGACGATGCCGACGCGGCGCCGCTTGGCACGGTCGTCGAGCAGGGCGACGGCACCGGCGCTGTTCTCGCCGACGATCTCCAGCCGCGAGACGGCGTTGCGCACCTCGATCGGCAGGGTGAGCCGCGCCGTGGTCTGCAGGCTGGAGCCCTCGAAGATGAAGGCCGCGTCGCCAAGCGGCAGGCCCTTCAGGTCGAGGGCGCGGACCTGCCCGGTCGCGGGTGCGCTCGCCACCGGGCGCAGCACCTTCACGCTGAGCGCACCGGCGAGGTTCTCGGCTGCCGCCAGTGCGAGCTGGGTGGGCGGTCCGGCGTGAATGGACAGGCGCCTGGCATCGGCGAACGGCTTCAGCCGGGCCTGGAAGCTGCCGTCGTCGGAAATGGCGAGGCCATCCGCGATCCAGACGATCTCGGCCTCAGGGGCCGTCTGCAAAAAGGCCTCGATGCGCGGCAGATGGGCGGAACGGTCGGGCGCATGAGGCTGCAGCGCGAGCGCGCGCAGCCGGTCGAGCGCGCTGCGCGGCTCCGTCAGCGCGATAGCCGCCGGTGCCTCCGCGAGCCCGACGATGGCGACGGGGCGGCCTTCGCGCGTCGCGGCGGCGATCCTGGATTCGGCGACGGCGATGCGGTCCGTCCAGTCCGGGGCGGCGCCGAAGCCATTGTCGACGAGGAGCAGGACGGGGCCGCGCAGCGGGGCGCCTTCGCGCGACGGATTCCAGATGGGGCCGGCGACGGCGAGGATAGCGAGGGCGGCGACGGCCATGCGGATGGCGAGCAGCCACCAGGGCGTATGGGCCGGCATTTCCCGCTTCGCGACCAGATCGGCCATGATCTTGAGCGGCGGGAAGTCGATGCGGCGCGGGCGCGGTGGGGTCACGCGCAGGATCAGCCAGAGCGCCGGCAGGAGCGCGAGCGCCGCCAGTGCAAGAGGCGCGGAAAAGGTCAGGGGGAGGGCGCTGAACATGGCGGCTCCCTCAGAAACCCGATGCGCCGCGCGAGGCGGCGATGAGGCTGGCGACGCGCAGGACGGCTTCGCTTGCCGGACGGTCGGTGCGGTGAAGCGTCAGGGTCCAGCCGGCCTTGCGGCAGGCCTCGGCGATCGCATCGCGATGGGCCGCGAGGCGCTGGCGATACTCCTCGCCCCAGGCATCGGCATCGCCGACACGCAAGGTCAGGCCATCCTCCAGATCGAAAAGCTCGGCCTGGCCGGTAAAGGGAAAGGTCTCCTCGATCGGGTCGGCGATCAGCAGGAGGTGGCCGCGTGCGCCGCTCGACGCCATGGTCGCAATGCGCTGCGCCAGCGAGGCGGAGGGCGAAAGCCCGTCCGTGATGATGATGGCGTCGGCCAGCCGCGGCAGCGGTTCGGCGGGAGGCAGGTCCGCCTCGCCGCTCCGGCTGTCGGCGGCGATGGCCTGGGCCAGCAGTTCGACGATGCGACGTGAGGCGAGTGCCCGCGTCAGGCCGAGATGGCCGACGCGCTCGCCACCCTCGACCATCGTCTCGGCCAGGGCGAAGCCGGCGACCAGCGCCCGCTCGATCTTGGGAGCCATCGCGAGGGAGGAGGCGAAGCCCATCGAGGCGGAGCGGTCGATCCAGAGCCAGATCGAATGCGAGGCTTCCCATTCGCGCTCGCGCACGAAGAGGTGGCCGTCGCGGGCCGAGCGGCGCCAGTCGATGCGCGAGGCGGACTCGCCGGCAACGAGCGGGCGATATTGCCAGAAGGTCTCGCCCGGGCCTGACCGGCGCCGGCCATGGATGCCGTGGATGCTGGCCGCGACGCGGCGGGCTTCGAGGATGAGGCGCGGCAGGCGCGCGGCAAGATCGAGCGATTCCGACAGAATCGGTCTGGCGGGTTTCCGCTCGCTCGGACCCAGGACGCGCGTGCGCAGCATCGGCTTACCCCAGCCGTTCCACGAGCCGGCCGATCACGCCCTCGACGGTCTCGCCATCGGCGCGGGCGGCGAAGGTGAGCGCGACACGGTGCTTGAGAACGGGGAGCGCCAGGGCCGCGACATCGTCCACGGACGGGGCGAGGCGCCCTTCGACCAGCGCGCGGGCGCGCACCGCGAGCGTCAGCGACTGGCTGGCGCGCGGGCCGGGCCCCCAGGCCAGCTTGTCGGTGATGGCGGCATCGCCCTCGCCGGGACGGGCGGAGCGGACGAGATCGAGGATCGCATCGACGACGGCCTCGCCGACCGGCAGGCGGCGCACGAGGCGCTGGATCGACATCAGCGTCTCGGCGGTCATCGCCTGAGACGGCTTGTATTCGGTCGCGCCGGTGGTCTCGAGCAGGATGCGCCGCTCGGCCTCGCGGTCGGGATAGCCGACGTCGATCTCGAGCAGGAAGCGGTCGAGCTGCGCCTCGGGCAGGGGGTAGGTGCCTTCCTGCTCGATCGGGTTCTGGGTCGCCAGCACATGGAAGGGCGCCGGCAGGTCGTAGCGCTCGCCGGCCACGGTGACGTGATGCTCCTGCATCGCCTGGAGCAGCGCGGACTGGGTGCGGGGCGAGGCGCGGTTGATCTCGTCCGCCATCAGGAGCTGCGCGAAGACCGGGCCCTTGATGAAGCGGAAATGGCGCTTGCCGTCGCCCGATTCGTCGAGCACCTCGGAGCCGAGAATGTCGGAGGGCATCAGGTCCGGCGTGAACTGGACGCGCCGCGCCGCGAGGCCGAGCACTGTGCCCATGGCCTCGACGAGCTTGGTCTTGGCGAGGCCGGGCACGCCGACGAGCAGGCCGTGGCCGCCCGCGAGCAGGGTGACGAGCGAGAGGTCGACCACCGCCTGCTGGCCGAAGATGACCTGGCCGATTTCCTTGCGGGCCGCGCCGATCGCGCCGAGCGCGGCCTCGGCCGCCTCGACGATGCCGCTGTCGAGATCGATGGGGGATGTGCTCTCGCTCGCGCGGGCTTGCGCCGCCATGTCGGTCTCCTTCACTGTCGCGGCGCGTTGCGCCGGCTTGTCAGCACGCCGGATGGGCGCGTCGATCCGTTCCGCCGTCGACTGTGGACGGGCCACTCCGGCGGCTCAAGCGCCGAATGGCACGGTACACATCATCTCGGCTTCACGATTATGTGGAGGTCAAGGCAGAAAGGCGATGTGGTGCGGATGCCGCAGACGAGGGAGGGCAAGCCGCCATGACCGGTCAGGGCAATGCGATGGAGCGGCTGATGGCGGCGCTCGGCCCCGGCAAGCAGCGCGGATTGCCGCCTGTGGAGCGCTGGAATCCGCCGTTTTGCGGCGATTTGGACATGCGGATCGCCGCCGACGGCACCTGGTTCTACATGGGTACGCCGATCGGCCGGCCGGCTCTGGTGAAGCTGTTTTCCTCGGTGCTGAAGCGCGAGGGCGACGATTACTTTCTCGTGACCCCGGTCGAAAAAGTCGGAATCAGGGTCGAGGATGCGCCGTTCCAGGCGGTCGAGATGCAGCTCGACGGCGAGGGCGACGGGCGCGGCATCGCCTTCCGCACGCAGGTCGACGATCTGCTCTGCGTCGGGCCGGACCATGCCTTGCGTTTCGAGCGGGCTGCCAGGGACGGGCTCAAGCCCTATGTCCATGTCCGGCGCGGACTCTGGGCCCGGCTGACGCGGGCGCTGACCTACGATCTGCTCGCGCTGGGCACGGTACGGCAGGTCGATGGGCAGGCGATGTTTGGCATCGCCGCATCCGGCCTGTTCTACCCCGCCCTGCCGGCGAGCGAGATCGAAGACATCGAGATGTGACGTGAACGGCCAGGCCCTGAACCTCAGCACGGAAGCCTTCGCCAAGCTGGCGCGGGAGCGGTTGCGCGCCGACCCGCCGGCGCTCGGCGACGTCATCGCCCGCCCGCGCGGCGACCATGAGAACCAACCGCAACCCGTGCCAATTCCCGACGAAAAACGCGCGGTGCCGGCAGCCGTGCTGATCGGCATCGTGCCGCGCGAGACGGGGCCGACCGTGCTGCTGACCCAGCGTGCCGCGGCGCTGCGCAACCATTCGGCACAGATCGCCTTTCCGGGCGGGCGCGTCGATGCCGTCGACGGCTCGCCGGTCGTCACCGCCCTGCGCGAGACGGAGGAGGAGATCGGCCTGTCGCGGGAGCGCATCCGCACGCTGGGATTTCTCGATGCCTATCTGACGGGCACCGGATATCGCATCGTGCCGGTGGTGGCGCTGGTCGAGCCTCCCTTCTCGCTGGCGATCAATCACCACGAGGTCGACGAGGCCTTCGAGACGCCGCTTTCCTTCCTGCTCGACCCCGCCAATCACAAGCGGGAGGGGCGCGAGTGGAAGGGGCATTTGCGCACCTACTATGCGATGCCGTTCGAGGGTCGCTATATCTGGGGGGCGACCGCCGGCATGATCCGTAATCTTTACGAGCGTCTGGCCGGTTAGAACTGTTTGCGCCAAAAGCGCCTGGGAACGACGAAGCCGATGCTGCGCGCGATCATCGAAGAGGTCCTGCTCTTCGTCCTGCCCTTCTGCGTTTTCGCGGGCTATCTCGTCATCAAGCGGCGCAACCCCCTCGATGTCGAGCATTGGAGCCGGCATGCCTTCTGGCTCGCGGTCGTCGGCCTGCTGCTGGCGATCGGAACCCTGGCCTATACCGGCTTCATCGCGCCGCGCAGCCAGGGTGCCTACGAGCCGCCGCATATGGAAAACGGGGTGCTCGTGCCCGGCCGCTTCAAATGAACCGGAGCGAGGCCGTCGCCCGCTTCCTGGGCGAGCCGGTTCTGGCCCGTCTTCTGGCAGCGTTGAACGGGGAGGGCGAGGAAACCCGCATCGTTGGCGGGGCGGTGCGCAATCTCCTGCTCGACGAACAGGCCAACGACGTCGACCTCGCGACGACGGCGCCGCCGGCGGAGACGATCAGGCGTGGCCGCAAGGCCGGTTTCAAGGCTGTGCCGACCGGGATCGAGCACGGCACGGTGACTCTGGTCTCCGGCAGGACGAGCTTCGAGGTGACGACGCTCCGGCGCGATGTCGAGACCGACGGGCGCCGCGCCAAGGTCGTGTTCGGGCGCGATTTTGCCGAGGATGCGCTGCGGCGCGATTTCACCATCAATGCGCTGGGGCTCGATCGCGACGGCAGGCTGCATGACTACAGCACGAGCTTGGCCGATCTGGCGGCGCGGCGCGTGCGCTTCATCGGCGAGGCGCAAACCCGCATCCGCGAAGATTACCTGCGGATCCTGCGCTTCTTCCGGTTCCATGCCCGCTATGGCGAGGGCGTGCCGGATGCCGAAGGGATGCGCGCCTGCATCGCCGGCCGCGAGGGGCTTGGCGGCCTGTCGCGGGAGCGCGTGCGGGCCGAGTTGATGAAACTGCTGGTCGCGCCCCGGGCTGCTCCCACGCTCGAAGCCATGGCGGGGGCGGGGCTCCTGATACCGGTGATCGGCGCGGTGCCGCATCTCGCGCGCTTCGCAGCCATGGCCGGCGAACCGATCGATCCGGCGTTCCGGCTGGCGGCGCTTGCCGTGTCGGTGCGGGAGGATGCGCCGCGCTTGCGCGAGCGGCTGCGGCTCTCGAACGAGGAATTCGACCGGATCGAGCGGATCGCGCTGGCGCTTGAAGGGCTGGGTGGGCAGGCGCAGTTGCCCGTGCTGGCGCGGCTGCGTTTCGTCGCCGATCGTGCCGGCGCCGATGCGGCGGCCCATGCCCTGGCGTTGTTGACCGCATCGGCGGACGAGGCAACCGTTCGCGAGGTTCGGGATCTCACCGGCGAACTCGGCAGGACATCGGTCTTCCTGCCGCGCGGGCAGGACGTGCTGGCTCGCGGGGTGCCGAAAGGCGAGCGGATCGGGCAGGTCCTCGCGGAGACCCGCCGGCTCTGGATCGAAGCCGGTTGCCCGGCTGGCCGCGAGGAACAGTTCGCGCTGCTCGACGCTGCGGCGCAGACTTAGGGCCAGCGCACCGTCGGCGGCATCGAGGACAGGATCGAGTCGACATTGCCGCCGGTCTTCAACCCGAAGATCGTGCCGCGATCATAGAGCAGGTTGAACTCGACATAGCGGCCGCGCCGGACCTGCTGCTCATGGCGCTCGGCCTCGTTCCAGGGCTTGCCGATATTGCGGCAGAGCACGTTGGGATAGATGTCGAGGAACGCCTCGCCGACGGCCTTGGTGAAGGCGAAATCGGCTTCCGCGTCGCCGGTCCAGATATAGTCGTAGAAGATGCCGCCGATCCCGCGCGGCTCGTTCCGGTGCTTGAGGAAGAAGTATTCGTCGCACCATTGCTTGAAGCGGGGATAATCGGCCACGGCGGGGTGGTTCTCGCAGGGGCGGCGCATCGCGGCGTGGAAGTCCCGCGAATCGGGGTCGTCCTGATCGCGCCTTGCGTCGAGGACCGGCGTCAGATCGGCCCCGCCGCCGAACCACGGCTTCGTGGTGACGACGAAGCGCGTGTTCATATGGACGGTCGGCGCATGCGGATTCCACGGATGGGCGATCAGCGAGATGCCGGTGGCATGAAAGCGCGGGTCTTCCGAGGCGCCGGGAATCTGGGCGGCGAAATCTGGATGGAAGCTGCCGTGGACGGTCGAGACATGGACGCCGACCTTCTCGAAGACCCGGCCCTTCATGATCGACATGACGCCGCCGCCGCCGGGCACGCCGTCATGGTTGGTGCGCTGCCAGGGCGTACGGACGAAGCGGCCGGGCCGGTCGGTCTCCGCCGGGAAGGGGCCAGCCGCCTCGTCCTCGATTTCCTCGAAGGCGGCGCAGATCCGGTCGCGCAGGTTCTCGAACCAGGCCGCGGCCCGGGGCTTCATCGCCTCGACGACGGCCCGGTCGGCGCGGGGAGATTCAACGGGCGTGGGCTTGCTCATGGTCTTGTCCATCGCGGCGCGGGTAGCCGCCTGTCTGTCGCAACGCCTCGCCCATTACCATCGCTGCCGCCAGCGCGACATTGAGGGAACGCAAAAGCGGGCGCATCGGAATATGCAGGCTGGCGTCGGCCGCAGCCTGCGCCGCGGGCGTGACGCCAGCCGATTCGCGGCCGACGAGGACGATGTCGTCCGGCTGGAAGGCGAAGTCGGGCAGCGGCGTCGCTCCATCCGTTTCCGCCAGGACGAGACGGTGCCCGTGTTCGCGTCGCCAGGCATCGAAAGCGGCGAAGGAATCGTGGCGTGTCACGGCCGCGCGCTCCAGGTAATCCATGCCGGAGCGGCGGAAATGCCGGTCCGAAACGTCGAACGCCGCCGGCTCGACGATGTCGACAGCGATGCCGAGGCAGGCCGCCATGCGGATCATCGTGCCGGCGTTCTGCGGAATATCCGGCTGGAAAAGGGCGAGGCGGAGCATGGCTGCTGTCATGGGACGGCGGGCCGACATGCGTCAAGAAGACTGGCCGCCGGGCCGAAGCGCGCCCATATCCGCTGTCTCAATTCCGTCGTCATGCCGACCCAGAGGAGGGTGGACATGTTTGCCCCGCTCTTCCGCTGGCTCGAAAGCCGGATCGACGTCTTCGCTCCCTTCGACGAGCAGGAGACGCCGCCGCACGGCGTCTGGCCCTTCATGTGGCACCACATCAAGGGCGTGAAGGGCTGGATGGCCCTGATCATGATCACCGGCCTCGGCTTCAGCGGCATCGAGGCTGCGATGTATCTGATGGTCGGCTGGTTCGTCGACCTGCTCTCGACGCAGTCACCCGAAACGATCTTCCGCGACCATGGCTGGGTGCTCGCCGGCGCCGCCTTCCTGCTCGTAGTGGTCAGGCCGCTGATCTATTTCGCCAACCACGCCATCGTCGATCAGGTCGTGGTGCCCCAGATCACCAATCAGATCCGCTGGCGCAACCATGTCTACACGCTTGGCCATGCGCTGGGTTACTTCCAGAACGACTTCGCGGGGCGCCTGTCCGCACGCGTCATCCAGGCCGGGCAGTCGATCCGCGGGGCTACGATCGAGGTCATCGACGACCTCTGGTACGCGCTCGTCTTCGCCACGGTGGCGATCGGCTTCTTCGGCAAGACGAGCCTGTGGCTGGCGCTGCCGGTCGTCACCTGGCTCGCGGCCTATGTCACGCTGCTCATCTATTTCGTGCCACGCGCCAAGCAGCGCTCGGAGGCGAACTCTTTCGGCCGTTCGAGCACGACCGGGCGCATCGTCGATGCCTACACCAACATCCTGACGGTGAAGCTGTTCGCGCGTGCCGATGCCGAGCGTTCCGCTGTCCGCGACTCGTTGACGCGCTGGAATGCCTCCTTCCTCAATCTCTCGCGGCTGATCACCGGCGTCAGTGTCATCCTGCAGACGATGAACAGCCTGCTCGTCGTGGCGACGGCCTGGCTCGCGCTGCTGCTCTGGAGCCAGGGCGAGATGACGCCGGGCGCGGTCGCCGCCGCGATCGGGCTCGTGCTCCGCCTGGTGCAGATGTCGGGCTGGCTGATCCATCTGGTGCGCGGCATCTTCGAGAATATCGGCTCGGTGCAGGAGAGCATGGAGACGATCGCCAAGCCGCATGATCTGCGCGATGCACCGGATGCGCGGCCGCTCGTCGTCGAGCAGGGCGCGATCAGCTTCGAGAACATCCGCTTCAACTATGGCCGGTCGGTCGGGCTGTTCGAGGGGCTGGATCTCCAGATCAGGCCGGGCGAGCGGGTCGGCCTCGTCGGGCCGTCGGGTGCCGGCAAGTCGACGCTGGTGAACCTTCTGCTGCGGCTCTATCCGCTCGACAGCGGGCGCATCCTGATCGACGGCCAGGACATCGCCCACGTCACGCAGGATAGCCTGAGGGCGCAGATCGGCATGGTAACGCAGGATAATTCGCTGCTGCACCGTTCGATCGGCGACAATATCGCCTATGGCCGCATGGGCGCGAGCGAGGCGGAGATCGCCGCTGCCGCGCGCCAGGCCGAGGCGCATGACTTCATCCTCGGGCTCGGCGACCAGGACGGTCGGCGGGGCTTCGATTCGCGCGTCGGCGAGCGCGGCGTGAAGCTTTCGGGCGGCCAGCGGCAGCGTATCGCGATCGCGCGCGTGCTGCTCAAGGACGCGCCGATCCTGATTCTCGACGAGGCCACATCGGCGCTGGATTCGGAGGTCGAGGCGGCGATCCAGCAGCAACTCGCGGCGCTCATGCAGGGCAAGACGGTGATCGCCATCGCGCATCGGCTGTCGACCATCGCCGCGCTCGACCGGCTGATCGTGCTCGATCAGGGCCGGATCGTCGATACCGGTAGCCATGAGCAGCTGATCGCACGAGGCGGGCTCTATGCCCGGCTCTGGGCGCGCCAGTCGGGCGGATTCCTCGCCGCCGCCGATCCGGAAAAGCTCGCCGTCTGAGGCCTTCGCCAGCGAACTGTGCGCCATGCATGGGCGGGAGGTTCGCGACAGTAGACTTCGTCCAATCTGCATGTCAAAGAGCCCAAGGTGACGCACCGCCGCATTGCGGCGGTCGCGGCGCGCCCCTATGAGGGCGAGAGGCGACAATTTCGAGCTGTTCCAGCTCGCAAGACGTGTAAGAGGATTGGATCGTGGCGCACGCGACCGATACATCGACCGGAACAACCCGTCGCGATTTCCTGATGCTCGCGACCGGCGCCGCCGGCGCCGTCGGCATCGGTGCCGTCGTCATCCCTCTGATCAGCCAGCTCGCACCCGACGCGCAAACCGTCGCCGCCGGCGCGCCGATCGATCTCGATCTCTCGCCCATCGCCGAAGGCCAGGCGATCAAGCTGTTCTGGCGCGGCAAGCTGATCTTCGTGCGCAACCGCACCAAGAAGGAGGTCGACGAGGCTCTCGCCGTCGACATCGCGACGCTGCGCGATCCGCAGACCGACCAGCAGCGCACCAAGGCCGGCCACGAGCGCTTCCTGATCGTCTACGGCAACTGCACCCATCTCGGCTGCGTGCCGCTCGGCAACGCCCCGGGCGAGCCCAAGGGCGACTATGACGGCTGGTTCTGCCCGTGCCACGGCTCGCACTACGATTCCTCCGGCCGCATCCGCAAGGGGCCGGCTCCGCTCAACCTGCCGGTGCCGCCCTACGCCTTCACCGCGGACACCAAGATCCGGATCGGCTGAGCAATGCGCTCGACGCTTTCCCGCCAAGATGAGACAGCCTTGAGGCATTCTTCATGAGTGGTCACAGTTCCTACGTCCCGAAGACCGGTATCGAGCGCTGGCTCGACGCGCGCCTGCCGATCATCCGCCTGGCGCATGATTCGGCCGTGTCCTACCCGGTTCCGCGCAACCTGAACTATCTGTGGACCTTCGGCGGCATCCTCGTGTTCATGCTCGTGGCGCAGATCGTCACCGGCATCATCCTGGTGATGCACTACACCCCGCATGCGACCATGGCTTTCAACTCGGTCGAGCACATCATGCGCGACGTGAACTATGGCTGGCTGCTGCGCTACCTGCACTCGAACGGCGCCTCGATGTTCTTCGTCGCCGTCTATGTGCACATCTTCCGCGGGCTTTATTACGGCTCGTACAAGGCGCCGCGCGAGGTGCTCTGGATCCTCGGCGTCGTCATCTTCCTGCTGATGATGGCCACCGCCTTCATGGGCTATGTGCTGCCCTGGGGCCAGATGTCCTTCTGGGGCGCGACCGTCATCACCAACCTGTTCTCGGCGCTGCCGGTGATCGGCGAGACGATCGTCACCTTCCTGTGGGGCGGCTACTCGGTCGACAACCCGACGCTGAACCGCTTCTTCTCGCTGCACTACCTGCTGCCGTTCATGATTTTCGGCGTCGTCGTTCTGCACATCTGGGCGCTGCATGTCGTCGGCCAGAACAATCCGTCGGGCGTCGAGGTCAAGAACGTCGCGAAGGACACCGTGCCCTTCACGCCCTATGCGACCGTCAAGGACATCTTCGGCATGGTCGTGTTCATGATCGTGTTCTCCTGGTTCGTGTTCTACCAGCCGAACTTCATGGGCCACGCCGACAACTACATTCCGGCGAACCCCGCCGCGACCCCGGCCCATATCGTTCCGGAGTGGTACTTCCTGCCGTTCTACGCGATTCTGCGCGCCATCCCCGACAAGCTCGGCGGCGTGCTCGCCATGGGCGCGGCGATCGTCGTTCTCGCCTTCCTGCCCTGGATCGACACCTCCAAGGTCAAGTCGATGAGCTATCGCCCGATCGCGCGCCAGCTCTTCTGGGCCTTCGTCGTGGTCTGCATCGGCCTGGGCTATCTCGGCGCCATGCCGGCGGAGGGCGGCTACGTCATCGCCTCGCAAATCTTCACCGTGCTGTATTTCGGCTTCTTCGTCGCGCTCTTCGTCGTCGGCCTGTTCGAGCGGCCGAAGGCGCTGCCGACCTCGATCGCCGATGCGGTGCTGGCCGCCTCCGCCAAGAACGGCTCGGCGGCGCGCATCGCGAGCGCCACCGCTGCCGAACCGAACGTCAAGGGCTGACGGAACCATGAGCAGAACATCGTTTCGTCTCGCCCTCACCGGGCTCGCCGCCGGCCTGTCGCTGGCGCTCTTCCAGCCGGCGGCCCAGGCCGCCGAGGGCGGCGTCAAGCCGCCGCAGCTGAACTGGTCGTTCTCGGGACCGTTCGGCAAGTTCGACCGGGCCCAGTTGCAGCGCGGCTTCAAGGTCTACAAGGAAGTCTGCGCCGCCTGCCATGGCGCCAGCCTGATCCGTTTCCGCAACCTGTCGCAGCCCGGCGGGCCGGAGTTCTCGGCCGGCCAGGTTGCCGCGCTCGCGGCGACCTACCAGATCAAGGACGGCCCGAACGATCAGGGCGAGATGTTCGACCGGCCGGGCCGCCCGGCCGACGCCTTCCCGTCGCCGTTCCCGAACGAGCAGGCGGCGCGGGCTGCCCAGGGCGGTGCCTATCCGCCGGATTTCTCGGTGCTGGCCAAGGCGCGAACCTATGTCCGCGGCTTCCCGACCTTCGTCTTCGACATCTTCACCCAGTATCAGGAGCAGGGGCCGGACTACATCCACGCCCTGCTGGTCGGGTATGAGGAGCCGCCTGCGGGCGTCACCCTGCTGCCCGGGCAGCACTTCAACACCTATATGCCCGGCCATCTGATCGCGATGCCGAAGCCGCTTACCGACGGCCAGGTCGAATATCCGAAGGGGCCAGACGGCAAGTCGCCGGTGCCGGAGACGGTCGACCAGTATGCCCGCGACGTCGCCGCCTTCATGGTCTGGATGGCGGAGCCGCATCTGGAGGCGCGCAAGCGTCTTGGCATGCAGGTGATGCTCTTCCTCGTGATCTTCGCCGGGCTGCTCTACTACACCAAGAAGAAGGTGTGGTCGCGCATGCCGGACGGCTCTCCGGCGCACTGATCCGGCTGGATACCGTTTGAGGAAAAGGCCCCGGAGACGGGGCCTTTTTGCTGTCAGGACGTCATTCTCGGGCGAAGCGAAGCGTAGGGCCGAGAATCTCGGACAGAAGGAGATTCCGGAGCTTTCTTCAGCAGGAGATGCCCGGGTCAAGCCCGAGCATGACGGCATCCTGCCCACCGTATTGCGACCGTCATCGAAAGGTGGTCCTTTCCGCGCCGAAACAGGGAATCGATCATGAGCGAAGCCGTTCTCGGAATCATCGGCGGATCGGGTATCTACGATTTGCCGGGCCTCAGCGATCTTCGCGAAGAGCGCATCGACAGCCCCTGGGGCGAGCCTTCGGACAGCTTGCGGATCGGCCGGATCGGCGCGACGACCATCGTCTTCCTGCCGCGGCACGGGCGCGGCCATGCCATTCCGCCCTCCGAAATCAATTACCGCGCCAATATCGACGTGCTGAAGCGGGCGGGCGTGACCGACCTCGTCTCGCTCTCGGCCTGCGGTTCCTACAAGGCGGAGCTCTATCCTGGGCTCCTCGTCCTGGTGGACCAGTTCGTCGATCGCACCAGCCGGCGCGAAAGCTCCTTCTTCGGCAAGGGCTGCGTCGCCCATGTTTCCGTCGCCCACCCGGTCGGCCCGGCATTGCAGGGGCGGATCGCGGCCGCGGCGGAAGCGGAGGAACTGCCTTTCGTGTGCGGCGGAACGCTGGTCACGATGGAGGGGCCGCAATTCTCGACCTATGCCGAATCGACGACCTATCGCGGCCTCGGCTACGATCTGATCGGCATGACGGCGATGCCGGAGGCCAAGCTCGCGCGCGAGGCCGAGATCACCTACGCTACCGTCGCCATGGTGACGGATTATGATTGCTGGCACGAGCTGCATGGCGCGGTCGATGTCGCTTCGGTGGTCAAGGTCCTGCACGAGAATGCGGACAAGGCGCGCCGCCTCGTCGCGCGGTTGGCCGCCGATTTCCCGGCCGAGCGCGAGCCTTGTCCGGCCGGCTCGCACAATGCGCTCGACAACGCGATCATCACCGCGCCGGCATTCCGCGATCCGGAGCTGCTGGCCAAGCTCGATGCGGTGGCCGGGCGTGTTCTGGCTGTGCGCTGATTGCGGAACTCGGGTCGTTCGGCCGTTGTTCAGCTCCAGGGTGGCCGGATGCCGGTCTATCAGTCCTGGAGAAGACCGATGCGAAAAATCGCCAGCGTGCTGCTTGCTCTGGTTGCCGGCCCCGCCTTTGCCGGCAATACCTCGTCCAATTCGAGTTCCAACTCGTCGAATGGCGTGCATACCCGCGTCGATACGATCATCCGTGAAGACGACCGGGGCCGTCGCTGGGTCCAGGAACGCAGGATCTATCGCGACGAACGCGGATGGCGTGCGCCGCGGCGCTACTGGCGCGACTGAACAGGGCACGTCCGGCCGGTCGAGCGCAGCGGTTGCGACTTTCGCCGTGACGGCACCTTACGCTATGAGGAGGCGCCGCAGTCTATGGACCAGACGACGCCCATGAACCTCGCCGACAGCATCCGCGCGATCCCGGACTATCCCCGGCCGGGCATCGTCTTTCGCGACATCACGACGCTGCTCGGCGATGCGCGGGCCTTCCGGCGCGCCGTCGACGAGCTGGTGCAGCCCTTCGCCGGGCTGAAGATCGCCAAGATTGCCGGCATCGAGGCGCGTGGCTTCATTCTCGGCGGCGCCGTGGCGCATCAGCTCTCCGCCGCCTTCATCCCGGTGCGCAAGAAGGGCAAGCTGCCGCTCGAGACGCTGCGGGCAACCTATGCGCTCGAATACGGCACGGACGAGATCGAGATCCACCGCGACGCGGTGCAGCCGGGCGAGCGCGTCCTGCTGGTCGACGACCTCGTCGCGACCGGCGGCACGGCCGAGGCCGCGGTCAACCTGCTCGCCGGGCTCGGGGCCGAGGTCGTCGCCGCCTGCTTCATCGTCGACCTGCCCGACCTCGGTGGCTCGGACAAGATCCGCCGCCTGGGCGTGCCGGTGCGGACGCTGGTCTCCTTCTCCGGGGATTGAAGCCGTGAAGATCAACGGGCAGCACTACAGGACGATCTGGCTGGCGCAGGATGGCTGGCGCGTCGTGGTCATCGACCAGACGCGACTGCCCTTCCGCTTCGAGACGGTCGCGCTGGGCTCGCCCGAGCAGGCGGCCGATGCGATCCGCTCCATGGTGGTGCGCGGGGCGCCGCTGATCGGGGCGACGGCGGCCTATGGCGTGGCGCTGGCGATGCGTGCGGATGCCTCGGATACCGCCTTGGCGGCGGCGCTCGGGCTTCTCGGCGCGACGCGGCCGACCGCGGTCAATCTGCGCTGGGCGCTGGAGCGGATGCGGGGGGTGCTGGCGCCGCTCCCTTCGGAGAAACGCGCCGAGGCGGCCTATGCCGAGGCAGCGGCGATCTGCGACGAGGATGTCGCGCTGTGCCGGGCCATCGGCGAACACGGCCTGCCGCTGATCCGGGCCGCTGCCGCGCGCAAGCCGTCAGGGCAACCGGTCAATATTCTCACGCATTGCAATGCCGGCTGGATCGCGACCGTGGATTGGGGCACAGCGCTGGCGCCGATCTATCTCGCGCATGATGCCGGTATGCCCATCCATGTCTGGGTCGACGAGACGCGGCCCCGCAATCAGGGCGCGGCGCTGACAGCCTATGAGCTCGGTGCCCATGGCGTGCCGCATACGGTGATCACCGACAATGCCGGCGGCCACCTGATGCAGCGCGGCGCGGTCGATATGGTGATCGTCGGAACGGATCGGACGACGGCGCAAGGCGATGTCGCCAACAAGATCGGCACCTATCTCAAGGCGCTGGCGGCGCAGGACAACGGTGTGCCGTTCTATGTGGCGTTGCCGTCCCCGACGATCGACTGGGGTATCGGTGACGGCCTTGCCGATATTCCGATCGAGGAGCGGGCGGCGCGGGAGGTGACGCATCTCTCGGGGCTCGCCGAGGATGGCGAGGTGCGGTCCGTCCGTGTCGTCGCACCGGGCAGCAATGCCGCCAACCCGGCCTTCGACGTGACGCCGGCGCGGCTCGTCACCGGGCTCATCACCGAACGCGGGGTCTGCGCCGCGAGCGCGGAGGGGCTCGCGCATCTCTTTCCCGATCTCGCGAACAGGGCGACGGCATGACCGAAACGGAGCTGCGGCAGGAGATCGTCGCGGTCGCGCAGGCGATCGATCGGGCCGGGTTCTGCCCGTCGAAATCGGGCAATGTCTCTGCCCGCTTCGGGGAGGGGCTGCTGATCACGCCCTCCGGGCTGCCCTATGCGCAGACGAGGCCGGAGGATCTGATCCATCTCGCGCCGGACGGGGCCGTTCTGAGCGGGTCGCGTAAGCCATCCTCGGAATGGCCGTTCCATGTCGCGATCTACCAGGCACGGCCGGACGCGCAGGCGATCGTGCATACCCATTCGCCGCGCGCCACAGCGCTCTCCTGCGCGCGGCGCGGCATCCCGGCTTTCCACTACATGATCGCGCTGTGCGGCGGCTCCGATGTGCGCTGCGCCGACTATGCCACCTTCGGCACGCCGGAGCTTGCCGCCAATGCCGTGAAGGGGCTGGAAGGGCGCAAGGCGGTGCTGCTCGCCAATCACGGGGTCATCGCGCTGGGGCAGACGCTTGCCGGGGCGCACACTATCGTCGCGGAGGTCGAGAACCTCGCCGGCCAATATCTCGACATCCTCGCCGCCGGGCTTCAGCCCGTCATCCTCGATGACGCGGAGATGGAGCGCGTCGGCGCGAAGTTCGCAGGCTACGGCAAGGTCGGTTGAGGTTCGGCCTGGCGCCTTCAGGCCGGTTTGCGCTCGACGAAAACACAGCCGTCGAAGCTGAACACCTCTTCGCCGTTCTGGTTGATGCCGGTGTTCCGGTGGAAGAACAGGCCCCATTGCGGGCGCGAGGCGCTTTCGCGCTTGTCCATCACCTCGGAGAAATAGGTGATGCGGTCGCCGGCGAAGACCGGCTTCGACCAGCGCATGTTCTTGAAGCCCGGCGAGGGCCCGAGCCGGGCCTCGCGGCCCGTCGTGGCGGCGAGCTGGCGCTTGCGGTGCGAGACCATCGTCGCCATCCAGACGGCGGCCGTATGCCAGCCTGATGCCGCCAGCCGGCCGAAGGAGGAGGCTGCGGCCGCGGCTTCGTCCATGTGGAAAGGCTGCGGGTCGAAGCTGCGGGCGAAGGCGACGATCTCTTCGGGCGTGAAGACGAGGCTGCCGAGTTCGTGGCGGCTGCCGATCGCCAGTTCCTCGAAGAAGCGGGTCGGCCCCGGCGCCTGGGCCGGTGCCTCGAGCGGGCTTTCCTCGGCCGGGCGCTCGTAGCGCACGGAATGGGCGAGCCAGTCGCCCTTCGGCTGCGGGGCGATGCCGGAGCCCTTGCGGCCGAACATGATCCAGTTGGTCTGCTCCAGCAGCGGCTCGTCGCGCTGGTTGATGAGTTCCAGCCGGAAGCGGACGAGGCCCATTTCCGGCCGCGAGCGCGAGGCCTTGGTCTCGATCACGGTGCGGCGTGCCGTCACACTGTCGCCGGGGAGGAGCGGGCGCAGCCACTTCACCTCCTCGATGCCGGGCGCGCCCATGCCGGTCGAGTCCAGCAGGAAGCTCTCCGCCATCAGCCGCATCAAGAGCGAGCAGCTATGCCAGCCGGAGCCGATCAGGCGGCCGACGAAGCTCGTCTTGGCGGCTTCCGGGTCGACATGGAAGCTCTGGGCGTCATAACGCGAGGCGAAGGCGACGATGTCGTCCTGCGAGACGGCGATGCTGCGCGAGCGAGCGCTCTCGCCGACGACGAAATCCTCGAATTGCAGCATCGGCGTCAGGCTCTCTCAGGTCGCGAAACGGAAATGCAGTACGTCGCCGTCGGCGACGACGTATTCCTTGCCTTCGAGGCGGAACTTTCCGGCTTCGCGCGCGCCTGCCTCGCCCTTGTTGGCGATGTAGTCGTCATAGGCGATGGTTTCGGCGCGGATATAGCCCTTCTCGAAATCGGTATGGATCACGCCGGCGGCCTGCGGGCCCTTGGTGCCCTTCTCGATCGTCCAGGCGCGGGCTTCCTTCGGGCCGACTGTGAAATAGGTCACGAGGTTGAGCAGGCTGTAGCCGGCGCGGATGACGCGGTTCAGTCCCGGCTCCTCAAGCCCGACGGCCTCCAGATAATCCGTCTGCTCCTCGGCCGGCAGCACCGCGATCTCGCTCTCGATCTTGGCCGAGACCACGACGGCGACGGCGCCTTCCTCGGCGGCGCGCTTCTTCACCAACTCGGAGAAATTGTTGCCCTTGTCGGCGCTGGCCTCCTCGACGTTACAGACGTAGAGCACGGGCTTGGAGGAGAGCAGGCCGAGCAACTCGAAGGGGCGGCGCTCCTCGGGCGAAAGCTGGACGAGGCGGGCCGGCTTGCCGTCGCGCAGCAGGGTCAGGCAGCGGCTCATCAGGTCGACCGCTTCCTTGGCTTCCTTGTCCCCGGACTTGGCCTTCTTCTCGAGCGGGACGATGCGCTTCTCAAGGCTGTCGAGGTCCGCGAGCATCAGCTCGGTCTCGATCGTCTCAATGTCGTCGACCGGCGAGATCTTGCCCTCGACATGGGTGATGTCGCCGTCCTCGAAGCAGCGCACGACATGGGCGATGGCGTCGCATTCGCGGATGTTGGCGAGGAACTGGTTGCCGAGGCCTTCGCCGCGCGAGGCGCCGCGCACCAGGCCGGCGATGTCGACGAAAGTCAGGCGGGTCGGGATGATCTCCTTCGAGCCGGCTATTGTCGCGAGCTTCTCCAGCCGCTCGTCGGGCACGGCGACGTCGCCGACATTCGGCTCGATGGTGCAGAACGGGTAGTTCGCAGCCTGGGCCGCCGCCGTCTGCGTCAGCGCGTTGAAGAGGGTCGACTTGCCGACATTCGGCAGGCCGACGATTCCGCATTTGAAGCCCATGATCGCCTGTTCCGTTGCCCGCGGCGGGTTCGACTGCCGCCGGACGTGAAGCTTTGAAAGTTGCGGCCTTATTGGGGGGCTTGCGCGATAAAGACAAGTGCCGCGCGCCTGATGACGGCCGTGTCCCTCACGCGAACGTGCATGGCGCCGCAGTGGGCGCGGGTGCTGGATCGGGTCGACGCGGTTGCCGCGCCGCTCGGAGCCTCGCCATGAAGCGTTTTCGTCTGCCTCTCACTCTTTCGGTCTTTGCCCTTGCTGGCAGCCTAGCGGTTGCTCAGGCGCCTGGGACGCGGCTGCGCGGCACGGTCGAGCGGATGGAAGGGACGACGCTGGAACTCAAGGCTGCCGATGGGCGGGAAATCAAGGTGGCGCTCGCGCCGGGCTTCTCGGTTGGTGGCATGGTGGCGGCCAAGGCTGCGGATATTGCCAAGGGTGCCTTCATCGGGGTCGGCGCCAAGCCGCAGCCGAACGGGACCTTGCTGGCGGTGCAGGTGGTGATCTTCCCGGAGGCGATGCGCGGCACGGGGGAGGGGCACCGGCCCTGGGGCGTGCTGCCGGATGCGACCATGACGAACGCGACTGTCGCTGAAACGGTCTCCCTGGTCGACGGGGCCAATCTGGTCCTGAGTTACCCGGGCGGGGAGCAGAAAGTGACGATCACTCCGGAGGCGACGATCCTGATGGCGGCACCGGCCCAGGCGAGCGAGTTGAAGCCCGGCGCGCAGGTCGCGATGACGGCGAACCGGCAGGCGGATGGCAGCTACAGCACGAGCCGGGTGACGGTGGCGAAGGCGGGAGCGAAATTGCCGCTATAACTCCAGAACCACGCCGTCATCCCGGGCTTGATCCGGGATCCATTCCGGAGCGTTGCCGATCGAGGTTCAGGAATGGATCCCGGATCTCCGCTTTGCTTCGTCCGGGATGACCCGCGTTCTTGTTAGGCGGGAAATCAGTCGGCGGTCTTCTCGCCCAGCCGCTTCACGGCGGCGTGGCCGCGCGCATCCATGAAGAGGTGGATCTTGTTCTGGAAGCCGGTGTCGTCATGGACCGCGAGCAGGGCGGCATGGTCGGCGCAGGCGGTGCAGAGGTCCTCGACCCAGGGCTGCTCGACCTTGCCGAAGTCGTTGAGCACATAGGAGTGGACGAGCGCCTTGTCGCCGGGATGGCCGATGCCCATGCGGACGCGGCGATAATCGTTTCCGATCGCGGCGGTGGTCGAGCGCAGGCCGTTATGGCCGGCATTGCCACCACCGAGCTTCACCCTGAGCTTCGCGGGGGCAAGGTCGAGTTCGTCATGGAAAACGATGACGTCGGCGGGGGCGATTTTGAAGAAGCGCGCGGCCTCGCCGATCGCGCGGCCGGATTCGTTCATATAGGTCTGCGGCTTGAGCAGGATGACCTTCTCGGTTCCGATCGTCGCCTCGCAGGATTCCGCCTGGAAGCGTGTGCGCCAGGGCGAGGCGCGATGCAGGCGCGCGATCTCCTCGACGGCCATGAAGCCGATATTGTGCCGGTTGCGGGCATAGCGCGCGCCGGGATTGCCGAGACCGGCAAAGATCAGCATGGCGGAACTCCGGCAGGCTTGTCAGTGCAGCATCGGATTCGTCCGAAAACCGGAAACCACTTTTCGGTCCGATGCCATAGCAAAACGGCCGGGGCTGGCCCGGCCGTCTCGATAGGCTGAATGTGGTGAAAGCGGCGCCGGCTGGCGCCGTTTCATCAGGCCTTGGCTTCGGCCGAGGCCTCGGCAGCGTCGGCGGCAGGCTCGGCCTCGACGGTCGGCGCGGAGATCGTGACGATCGTGGCGTCCGCACCGATGCTCAGCTTGGCGCCGGCCGGGAGCTTGATCGCGTCGGCATGGACCGAGGCGCCGACGTTCAGGCCGGCCACCGACACGTCGATGGACTCCGGAATGTTGTCGGGCTCGACAGTGACGTCGAGGGCGTGCTCGACGATCTGGACCAGACCGCCGGCCTTGACGCCGGGGCTCGACTCCTGGCCGACGACGTGAACCGGAACCTGGACCGTGACGGTCTGGCCCTTGGCGACGCGCAGGAAGTCGACATGGATCGGGAAGTCCTTGACCGGGTCGAGCTGGTAATCGCGCGGAATGACGCGCTGCTTCTTACCGGCGACGCTGATCTCGAAGATCGTGGTCAGGAAGTGGCCGCCGAAAATCAGCTGGCGGGTCTTGTTGGCGTCGAGCGCGATGGCTTCGGGAGCGGCGCCCCCACCATAGATCACGGCAGGCGTCTGGCCCTGGCGGCGAACGGCACGGGCGGCCCCCTTGCCGACCTGTGCGCGCGCCGAAGCCTCGATTTGCTTCACGGCGGTCATGTTGGATGTCCTTGACTTGTAAATGACAAGGCCGCCTCGTGGCGGCCATCGGCTTGCGCGTCCAGAGCCTCCAAGGGTGTCAGCGGGGCGCGCGGTTGCCTCATAGGCGAAAACCGCCGCAATCTCAACCCTGTTGCATCAGGCCGTGTTCATGGCGACGGAGGGGCGGTGTCGCCCCTCAGGCGGCGATAAGGCCGAGCCGTTCGTCGCGGCGACGGAGCAGGAGCATCAGCGGCAGCGCGAACAGCACCATCCAGGCCTTGCCGATGATCTGCCCGGCAAGGAAGTCGAGGTTGCCGAAGGCGAGTTGCAGGAAGACGAGGCTGTCGACCACAAGCCCGACGACGCCGGAGGCGAAGACGGCCGTCAGGAAGCGCTTGCGCTGCAGCGGCGTGTAGATCGCGAAGTCCGCGAGCTCGGACAGCAGGAACGCGGCCGCCGACGCGGTCACGATCGCCGCAGGCGCGAGTGTCGCCGAAATCAGCGTGCCGATGCCGATCGCGCCGAGACCGGCCAGCGTACCGAGGCGGCGCTGGACGATGTCGCGCAGCACCAGCGCAAGACCGACCATCAGGACGCCGCTCGGCGCCATGACCCCCGGCCAGACCGGGACGAGGCAGGGACCGTTCGGCACGCAGACGGTGCCGGCATTGCCGATCAGCCAGTTGGCGGCCGGGATGGTGAGGCCGAACAGGACGAGGGCGACGGCGCCTTCGGTCAGTCTCTGCCGATCAGGATTCATAGCTGGGTCCGCTGTCATCGGGTGTCGCGAGATAGGCTGCGAAGCCTTTTGCTCGCAAATCGCATGCCGGGCAATGGCCGCAGCCGAAACCCCAGTCATGCCGGGTGGTTCTGTCGCCGAGATAGCAACTATGCGTTTCGTCGATGACGAGATCGAGCAGGGCCTGGCCGCCGAGCTCGCGCGCCAATGCGAAGGTCTGCGCCTTGTCGCGCCACATCAGCGGCGTGTGCAGCACGAGCCGGCGGTCGAGACCGAGGCCGAGGGCGACCTGCATCGCCTTGATCGTGTCGTCGCGACAATCGGGATAGCCCGAGTAGTCGGTTTCGCAGACGCCCAGCACGATATGCTTGAGGCCGCGGCGATAGGCGAGGGCGGCGGCGAAGGTCACGAAGATCAGGTTGCGGCCCGGAACGAAGGTCGTCGGCAGGCCGGCATCGGTGAAGGCGATCTCGGTTTCGCGCGTCAGGGCGGTGTCCGAAATCGCGCCGAGCGCCTGCAGATCGACGACGTGGTCGGGGCCGAGACGCTCCGCATAGCGAGCGGAGAGCGCCGGCAGCTTCTCCCGGATGGCGAGGCGGCACTCCATCTCGACGCGATGGCGCTGGCCGTAGTCGAAACCGACGGTCTCGACCGTGTCGAAACGATCGAGCGCCCAGGCCAGTGTCGTGGTCGAGTCCTGGCCGCCGGAAAACAGGACGAGGGCGCCGGAACTCAACGGGACACCTTCAGTCGAACAGGCTGGACACGCTGGTCTCGCTCGCCGTGCGCTCGATCGCCTCGCCCATCAGCCCGGCGATCGGGATGACGCGGATGTTGCGCGCGACCTTCACCGCTTCGGTCGGCATGATCGAATCGGTGATGACGAGTTCCTTGAGCTTGGAAGACGCGATGCGGGCGACCGCGCCGCCCGAAAGCACGCCGTGGGTGATATAGGCGTAGACTTCCTTGGCGCCCTGCGCGAGCAGCGCCTCTGCGGCGTTCACCAGCGTGCCACCGGAGTCGACGATGTCGTCGATCAGGATGCAGGAGCGGCCTTCGACCGAGCCGATGATGTTCATCACCTCGGATTCGCCGGGCCGGTCACGGCGCTTGTCGACGATGGCGAGCGGGGCGTCGATGCGCTTGGCGAGCGCGCGTGCTCGGACCACGCCGCCGACGTCCGGCGAGACGACCATGGCGTTTTTCCACTCCAGCCGGTCCTTGATGTCGCGCGCCATCAGCGGAGCGCCGAACAGGTTGTCGGTGGGGATGTCGAAGAAGCCCTGGATCTGGCCGGCATGGAGATCGAGCGTCAGCACGCGGTCGACGCCGGCATGGGTGATGAGATTGGCGACGAGCTTGGCCGAGATCGGGGTGCGGCCCGAGGCGCGCCGATCCTGCCTCGCATAGCCGAAATAGGGAAGCACCGCGGTGATGCGGCGCGCCGAGGAGCGGCGCAGCGCATCGACGATGATCAGCAGCTCCATCAGGTGGTCGTTGGTCGGGAAGGAGGTGGACTGGACGATGAAGACGTCCTGCCCGCGCACATTCTCCTGGATCTCGACGAAGACCTCCATGTCGGCGAAGCGCCGGACGGTGGCCTTGGCGAGCGGAATGCTCAGGTGATTGCAGATCGCTTCCGCGAGCGGCCGGTTGGAGTTGCCGGCGACGACTTTGAAATGAGAGGGCATGCCGTGGCGCACCGTTGGACAAGGCGGGGCACGAGCCGGCGGGGCCGGCTCAATTCGAACGGCTCTTAACAGCGCGATGACACGGAGTCGACCGCTGCGCTGCAATATCGCTGCTCAAAATGCGCTCGCCGTTCCGGCGTGGCGCGGAATCCACTGGCGCTGCGTCGCCGGGAGGGGGTGGTCAGCTCTTCTTGTCCGCCGTGGCTGCCACCTTGGTGCCGGGCTTGCCCGGCTTTTCCGCCTTGTCCGGCTTGCCGGCCTTGTCCAGCGCCTCGACGGCAGGCGTCGTGACAAGGAAACCCGCAATGGCGTCCATCGAGTCGGAGGCGGCCTTGGCCACCACGGTCTGGTCGATGCCGGCCCAGGGGTCGGAGCCGCCGCTGCGCTTGCCGATGCTTTCGCCCTGCACGCGCTGGGCGCGCTGCTTGGTCGAATCGTAGACGTCCCACACAAAGGCGAGCGCGGTCTGGCCGTCCTCGGTCGGCTGGGCGGTGAGATAGCCCTTGACGCGGAAGCGCGCCGGCTTGTTGCCGGGGACGATTTCCATCTTGCGCTCGGCGGCGGCCTCGCCGAGCAGGCCGGCGAAGCTGGAGGTAACGTCCTCCGGCGCGCCGGAAATGCTCTGCACGGAGACCGGAACACCCGGCGCGTCGACGCGCGGACGGGCCGCGGTCTGGGTGGTTTCCTGGCATCCGGCGAGCACCAGCGCGAAAACCGGCCCCAGAACGAGGCCGCTCAAACGGTTGATCATGACGCCTCCCGCCCTTTGGGCTGTGGACCGTTTCGAGATTCCCTGTGGGACATTTCTAGGCTCAACGGAGGATAAGGTCCAGATCGGGCAGATTGAGCGCTTCCGCGCCGCTCGCGCCGACCAGATAGGTCCGGCCCAGACACATCGCGGTTTTGCTGTCGGAATCCATCAGGATCATGTGGGCGAACATCACCATGCCGGGCACGATCTCCCAGTCGTTCGCCTGGTAGAACATCGGCCAATCCATCCAGGACGGCGTGAATTTGGCGCCCAGCGAATAGCCGCAGGCATTGAGCCGGTGCTGCGAGAGGCCGTGCTCGTCGAAGACGCGGGCATGGGCCGCGAAAACGTCGCCGGCGGTGCGGCCGGGTTTCAGCTCGGCCTCGCAGGCGAGCAGGGCGTCGCGGGCGGCGGCGTGATAGGGCCGGTGCAGCGGGCGGGGCTCGCCGACCACGACGGTGCGCATGGCGGCGACGTGGTAATGCCGGTCGACGCCGGCGAATTCGAGGGTGATCTGGTCGTCGGCCGCGAGCTTGCGCCGGCCGGATTTGTAGCGGCAGAGCAGGGCGTCGCGATCCGAGCCGATGATGAATTCGTTGGCCGGATAGTCGCCGCCGCCGGCGAAGATCGCATTGTGCTGGGCGGCGAGGATCTCGCCTTCGTCGGCTCCGGCCCGGATCATGCCGAGCGCGGCCCGGTCGGCTGCGTCCGCGAGCGCGGCGGCCCGGCGGACATGGACGATCTCCTCGGCCGATTTCACGGCGCGCAGCCGCGTGACGATCGTCGAGGCGTCGTGGAGATCCGCCTGGCCGGCGAAGGCGGCCTCCAGCTTGCGGTAGTTCGAGGCGACGAGGCCGTAGGATTCGAACTCCACGCCGATGCGCTTGCCGGCGAGGCCGAGATCGCGGGCCAAAGCGAGGAGGTCTCTGGCCGGATCGGCATCGCGGCCATCCTTCCAGATGCGGATATCGGTGAGGTTGGAGGTCTGCTGGGCCTGCCGGAGATCGGCGGAGCGGGTCAGAAGCGCCATGGTGCCGTCGGATCGAACGACGAGGCATTGGAAGAAACAGAAGCCGAAGGTGTCGTAGCCGGTCAGCCAGAACATCGATTCCTGCTGGAACAGGAAGAGCGAGTCGAGACGCTCCGCCTGCATGGCGGCGAGGAGCGCGTCGCGGCGGCGGGTGAATTCGGCGGGCGTGAAATGCAGGGCCATGGCGCGTCTCCTTCAGTCAGCGATCATGTGACCGTTCCCGCTGCCCGCCGGCAAGCCCGGTTCGCGGTCGCAATTGCGGCACGGGTCCACCCTGCCTATAGGCTTTCATCAGAGAGTTTCGCCCCGATGGGAGAGAGCCATGGTGAACCCCGGCAACCGCATCCTCGACGACATCGCCCGCCTCGCCACCGACGCGGCAGGCGCCGCGCAGGGGGTGCGCCGCGAGGTCGAGACCGTCGTGAAGACGCAGATCGAGCGTCTGCTGCGCGATCTCGACGTCGTCACCCGCGAGGAGTTCGAGGCGGTGCGCGAGATGGCGCTGATCGCGCGGGAGGAGAACGACAAGCTCTCCGCGCGCCTCGCCGCGCTGGAGGAGAAGCTCGGCAAGTCCTGACCGGCCCTGCAGGCAAACGATAGCCTTCATGTCGCGGCGTCATGTCCACAGCCATGTGCTGTGGACAGCCCTGCGGAGGGATTGAGCCGGCCGGCCGAATCCGCGGAGCTTCGCGCCGTGTTGGGAGCGTCGCAGCGCCTGCGCTATCGTCGGTGGAAAGAATTGATTCGTCGGGCGGCTTTGGTCCGGTCCGGCGGATGGAATGCCCTTCCCGGGGCGTTCCCGAGGTGTGTAGCGTTCCTTCGGCTTTCCAGTCGCCGTGTTCCTCTTCTCGAACGCGCCGGGGCGCCAGCCCCGGAAGGTGGACCTAGGGCATGATGGACCTCGATTTGGACGCCGAGCAGGATCGGCCTTCCAACCCGCTCGATCTGTTCGAGCGGCTCGCAACCCTCAACGATTGGACCTTCGACCGCGACAGCGAAGACGAGCTGTCGGTCATGGTGACGGGCGGCTGGTCGGACTACCACGTCGCGATCACCTGGCTCGCCGAGGTCGAGGCGCTGCATATCGCCTGCGCCTTCGATCTCAAGGTGCCGGAGCGGCGCCGCGGCGAGGTGTTGCAACTCGTGAGCCTCGTCAACGAGCAGCTCTGGCTGGGGCATTTCGATCTCTGGAGCAGCGAGAGCGTGGTGATGTACCGCCATGCGCTCCTGCTCTCCGGCGGTGCCGAGCCGACCGACGAACAGGCGGCGGCGCTGGTGAAGACGGCGGTCGAAGCCTGCGAGCGCTACTATCAGGCCTTCCAGTTCGTCGTCTGGGCCGGCAAGACCGCCAAGGAAGGCATGGAGGGCGCCATCCTGGAAACCGTCGGCGAAGCCTGACGGCAGATATGCCGCCGCAGCGGGCTTGACCCGGCGGCGGCGTAACGGGAAGGCTGTGCGCGGAGAATCTCGGGCGCGGGTCCGGGAGCCGTTCAGCCGTCGCGAGGCCGCCATGTCGAACCCCCTTCCGCAATCGCTCGTCCTGATCGGCGCGGGCAAGATGGGCGGAGCCATGCTGGAGGGCTGGCTGCGCATTGGCATGGATCCGACGGGCATCAGCCTGATCGACCCGAAGCCCTCGGACGAGATGGTCGAGCTCGCCGGCGAGAAGGGGATGCGGCTCAATCCCTCCGCCAGGGACATCCCTGCCGCCGATGTCGTCGTGCTCGCGACCAAGCCCCAGATGCTGGATACCGCGGCGCCGGCGGTCCAAGCCTTCATTCACCCCCGTACGCTGCTGATCTCGATTCTCGCCGGCAAGACGCTCGGTGACCTCGCCGCACGCCTGCCGAATGCGGCCGCGATCATCCGCGCGATGCCGAATCTGCCGGCCTCGGTGCAGCGCGGCGTAACCGCCGCAGCCCCCGGAAAGGGCGTCAGCGCGGCGCAGCGCGCCACCGCCGATGCGCTGCTCGCCAGCATCGGCAAGGTCGAATGGCTCGACGATGAGGGGCTCATCGATGCCGTGACCGCGGTCTCCGGTTCCGGCCCGGCCTATGTCTTCCACCTCGTCGAATGCCTGGCCGCCGCCGGGGCCGCCGCCGGGCTGCCGGCTGATGTCGCGGAGCGGCTGGCGCGGGCGACCGTCGAAGGGGCCGGCGAATTGCTGTTCCAGTCGCCGCTGCCGCCCGGGACGTTGCGGCAGAACGTGACCTCTCCGGGCGGAACCACGGCGGCCGCGCTCGAGGTCCTGATGGCGGATGACGGCCTGAAGCCGCTGATGGGCAAGGCCGTGGCTGCAGCGAAACGTCGCGCCGGCGAGCTTTCCGGCTGATTGTCCTTCTCCGCGCCACGATGGCGGCCTAATCTCCTCTCGTCGCGAAGCGAGAGGAGCTGTCCCATGGCCCGCAAACCCGTTTCCACTCCGCCGGAAGGCGAAGCGCCGAAATCCGCTCCCAAGCCTGCCGCGAAATCCGCGTCCAAGCCGGTCGATCCGCGCAAGCGTGCCGTCGATGCGCTGATGACGCTCGCGGCGGAGCGGCCATGGAGTGATATCGAACTGCCCGATATCGCCGCCGAGGCGGGGCTGACATTGGCGCAGCTGCGCGGGTTCTTTCCCTCCAAGCTCGCGATGCTAGGCGGGCTGACGCGCCTCGTCGACGAGGCGATCCTGGCCGAGGCTTCGGACGATCTGGCCGGGGAGCCGGCCAGGGAACGCATGTTCGATCTCGTCATGCGGCGGCTGGACGCGATGGCGCCCTACAAGGCCGGCCTGCGCAAGATCGCGCCGGCGATCCGGCGCGATCCGCTGGCGCTGGCGGCGCTTAATCGCGGTGCAGTCAATTCCTGGCGCTACATGCTGGCCTCCGCCGGAATTCCGACCGAGGACGCGCTCGGCCATCTGCGGGTGCAGGGCGCGGTGCTGCTGATGGCGAGGGTCTCCGAGACCTGGCTCGATGACGACGAGCCCGAGCTGTCGAAGACCATGGCTCGGCTCGATCGGGAGCTGAAACTGGCCAGCTGCATCCTGGCTCGCGCCGAGGATATGCACCGGCTCACGGCACCGTTCAGGGGGCTCGCGCGTGCGATCTGCTCCGGCCGGCCGCTGAAGGCGCGCCGGCGCGAGCGTGCCCCCGAGCGCGGCGAGGACAACGAGGATTACGCGCCGGCGATTTGACCGGCGCGGCGCCGCACGATTATGGCCGAAATGAGTCGGTGTTAAGCGCGTTTTAGTTAATTTGCGCGAGGTGAAAGGCCCCATCCCGCGCAGGACACGCGTATGTCTTTCTTCAAGAAGCTTGCGACCTTGTCGATCAGCCGCTCATTCGCGCTGATCGCAGCCTTGGCCGTGCTGATCGCCGTCGGCAGCGTCGGCTATACGTTGAATGCCGCCCGCAACGAGATGCTCGCGCTCAAGCGCGCCGAAATGAAGAACATCGTCGAGGCGGCTGCGACGACCGTGAAGGGCTATCTGGCCCGGGTCGAGGCCGGCGAGCTCAAGGAAGACGATGCCAAGAAGATGGCCATGGAGGCCCTCGGAAACGCGCGCTTCGACGATGGAAACTATTATTTCCTCGTCAATTACGACGGCATCAGCGTCCTGCACGCGAACAAGAAGATCCAGTCGACGGACATGAAGCCGCTCAAGGACGCGGATGGCAAGTTCTTCGTCCAGGAGATGATCGCGCTGGTGAAGGCGAAGGGGCAGGGCTTCCTCGACTATGGCTGGCTCAAGGCAGGGGACAAGGAGCCTTCGCTGAAGATCTCCTACGTCGTCGGCGTGCCGAAGTGGCAGTGGCTGGTCGGTTCCGGCCTGCATGTTCACGACGTCGACGCGGCCTTCATGAACATGGTCGCGGGTGTGGCCAAAGTGCTGGTTCCGCTCGGCCTTCTCATGCTCGGCCTCGTCATTGTCCTGAGCCGCCGCGCGTCCGGCATGCTCCATTCCCTGAAGGGCTCGATGGACGGGCTCGCCTCCGGCCAGCTCGATACCGCCATCGCCCATCAGGAGCGCGCGGACGAAGTCGGCTCGATGGCCCGCTCGCTCGTCGTCTTCCGCGATGCGGCCCTCGCCAAGCAGGCGATGGAAGCCGACAAGCTGCGGGCCGAGCAGGAGGCCGCCGGTCATCGCGATGCAGCCGATGGCGAGCGCCGCCGCAACGAGGCCGACCGCGCCGAGCATGCGCGCGTGCAGGCCGGTGTCGTGCAGGCGCTGGCCACCGGGCTGGAGCGGCTTTCCGACGGCGACCTGACCTACCGCATCGAGCAGGCGTTCAGCGCCGAATACGTCAAGCTGAGGGATGACTTCAACGGCGCCATCGCCAAGCTCCAGGATGCGATGCGTCAGATCGCGACCAATACCGAGAGCATGAAGGCCGGCTCCACCGAGATCAGCCAGGCGGCCGACGACCTCGCGAGCCGCACCGAGCAGCAGGCCTCCTCCGTGGAGGAGACCGCGACCGCGCTCGACGAGCTCACCGCCACGGTCCGGCAGACCGCCGAGAGCGCCCGCCTTGCCAATCAGGCGACGGTGCAGGTCAAGTCCGAGGCCGAGCAGTCGACCAGCATCGTGCGCGACGCGGTGACGGCGATGGGCGGCATCGAGAAATCGGCGCAGGAGATCTCGCAGATCGTCGGCGTGATCGACGAGATCGCGTTCCAGACCAATCTGCTCGCGCTCAACGCCTCGGTCGAGGCGGCGCGTGCCGGCGATGCCGGCAAGGGCTTCGCGGTCGTCGCCTCGGAGGTGCGGGCGCTGGCGCAGCGTTCGGCTTCCGCCGCCAAGGAGATCAAGACGCTGATCGACGCCTCTGCGATCGAGGTCGAGAAGGGCGTCGCGCTGGTCGGGCAGACCGGCAGCGCCCTGCAGCGCATGGCGACCGAGATCACCCGCGTCACCGGGCTCGTCGCCGAGATCGCCGGGGCCGCGCAGGAGCAGGCCTCGGGATTGCAGGAGGTTAACTCCGCCGTCGGAGAGATGGATCAGGCGACGCAGCAGAACGCCGCGATGGCCGAGCAATCCACCGCCGCTGCCCATTCGCTGTCGCAGGAAGCCGACCGTCTCTCGGCACTGGTCGCCCGCTTCCAGCTCGGCTCCGACGTCGCCGGGCTCAAGGCCATGGCGCGGACCATGCAGGCCGCGATCGCGCCGTCCGTTCCGGCCGCGCCGCGCGCGGTCGCGCCGCGACCCGCTAGGGCCTCGGCTTCGAGCGCTCCCGTCGCCGCGCGCAGGGCGGATCTCGATCCTCGCGACAAGGGCTGGGAGGAGTTTTGAGCGCCCCGGCAGAACCGGCCGCCCAGATCGGCTTCGACGATTTCCTCAAGGTCGACATCCGTGTCGGCACGATCGTCGAGGCCGAGCCCTATCCCGAGGCGCGCAAGCCTTCGCTCAAGCTCGTGATCGATTTCGGCGGCAGCATCGGCCGCAAGAAATCCTCGGCGCAGATCACGCGGCACTACCGGCCCGAGGATCTGCCGGGCCGCCAGGTCCTCGCGGTGGTCAACTTCCCGCCGCGTCAGATCGGCAGGTTCATGTCGGAAGTCCTGACGCTCGGCATTCCCGACGTCGATGGCGAGGTCGTGCTGGTCGGCCCGGGCCATGCCGTGCCGGACGGCGGCAGGCTGTTTTAGAGCTTTCGGCTGCGTCATTCCCGGGCGGAGCGAAGCTTCGACCCGAGCATGACGGCGCGCTTCCGCTTTCCGGGCGGGCCTATACCGGCAGACGGACCGTCGCGCGCAAGCCGCCGAGCGGCGAATCGCCCAGCATGATGTCGCCGCCATGGGAGCGGGCGATGTCGCGGGCGATGGCGAGGCCCAGGCCCGTGCCGCCGCCATCGACGTTGCGCGCCTCGTCGAGGCGGAAGAAGGGGCGGAAGACGTCCTCGCGTTGGTCGGACGGAATGCCCGGGCCGTCATCGTCGACCATCACGATCAGGTAGCGCGCATCATGCGCGGCCCTGATAGCGATGCGGTCGCCATAGCGGGCGGCGTTCGAGACGAGATTGGTCAGCAAGCGCCGGAAGGCGTCCGGGCGGATCACCACCAGCGGATCGCCGACGACTTCCAGCCCGGTCTGGTGGCCCTGCCGCTCGGCATCGGCCTTCAACTCTTCCAGCAGGGAGCGGATATCGGTCTCGACCGCGGTCTCGCCGGCGTCGCCACGGGCGAAGGAGAGATAATCTTCGAGCATCCGGCTCATCTCGTCGACGTCCTTCTCGAGCGCCTCGATCTCGGAGGAGCGTTCCATCAGGGCGAGCGAGAGCCGGAAGCGGGTGAGGATGGTGCGCAGATCGTGGCTGACGCCGTTCAGCATCGTCGTGCGCTCGCCGATCGAGCGCTCGACGCGCCGCTTCATCTCGATGAAGGCGTTGCCCGCGCGCCGGACCTCGCGGGCGCCGCGCGGGCGGAACTCGGCGTCGCGGCCCTTGCCGAAGGCTTCCGCCGCATCCGCCAGCTTCAGGATGGGGCGGATCTGGTTGCGCAGGAACAGCACGGCGATGGTCAGCAGGATCAGCGAGGTGCCGATCATCCAGAGCAGGAAGATGTGGCTGTTGGAGGCATAGGCCGCGTTGCGCCGGGTCAGGATGCGCATCACATCCTTGCCGAGCTTGATGCGGATCTCGATCAGGCTGGAGCGGCCGACGGTGTCGAGCCAGAAGGGGCGGGCGACCTGCTGGCTGAGCTCGGTCGAGAGTGCGTTGTCGAGCAGCGAGAAGAACGGTCGCGGCCCCGGCGCCGGCAGGTCGGAATCAGGGATGATGTCGAGGTCCATGCCGAGCCGCTCGGCGGCGATGCGCGACAGCGTTGTGGTGTCGGCATCCTGCGGGTAGCTCTCATAGACATCGATCAGCATGGCGATGTCGGCGGAGACCGCCGAGGACAGGCGCTGCGTCACCGTCTGCCAGTGACGCTCCATGAAGACATAGGCGATGACCGATTGCAGCAGCACCACCGGCGCGATGACGATGACGAGGGCGCGCGGGTAGAGCCCCTTCGGCATGTAGCGCGCAACGACCTGCAACGGCCGGCCGATGCTGCGCAGGACCGGGCGCAGGCGCTTGCCGACATGGCCGCAGGCCGCCTCGAGCCAGGCCATGACGGGACGCAGCATGGCGAACGCGGCGCGCCATGCCGATTGCCCCTTCCTGCCATGCTGAAGCGGAGTCACGTCCTGTCCGTCACCAGCCTGTAGCCGACGCCGCGCACGGTCTGGAGATAGAGCGGATCGGTCTGGTCGCGCTCGATCTTGCGGCGCAGGCGGTTCATCTGCACGTCGACGGTGCGGTCGTTCGCGGCCGAGCCCTGCGCCGCCAGTTCCTCGCGCGGCACGACCTCGCCGGCGCGCTCGGCCAGCGCCGTCAGGATGTCACGCTCGCGCTCGGTGAGGCGGATGGTCTCGTCGCCCTTGCGCAATTCGCCGCGGGTCAGGCCGTAGATGAACGGGCCGAAGCGGACGAAATCGGGGCGCGTCCCGGACTGGGCCGCTTCGACGACCAGCGTGCGCTTCAGGATGTTGCCGAGGCGCAGCAGCAATTCGCGTGGCTCGAAGGGCTTGGCGAGATAGTCGTCGACGCCGATCTCGAGCCCGTTGATGCGGTCCTTGCCGTCCGCGCGGGCGGTGAGCATCAGGATTGGCACGGCGGAGCCGCCGCGGAAACGGCGGGCGAAGTCGAAGCCGTTCTCGCCCGGCATCATCACGTCGAGCACGATCGCATCGAAGACGAGGTTGCCGAGCCGGGTATCGGCTTCCGCCGCATTCGCCGCCGTGGTGACGCGATAGCCGTTGTCGCCGAGGAAGCGGCCGAGCAGATCGCGCAGGCGACGGTCGTCGTCGACGACGAGGATGTGGGGAGCCTCGTCCGGCAACGGCTTGCGGGCCGGTTTCGCTACGGTCTCGCTGGCGATCATGCTCACGGCTTCTCCCTGCATCCGCTGCGCCCGGAGCGGTCACGGTGCCCGGCTCCCATAGCACAATGCTTGCGGCAGGTCGCCGTCAGGGCTTCGCGAGCAGGCGCTCGACCTTCGGCCGCTCCGCCGGGTCGATCAAGGCGGACAAGTATCGCGCGGCGATCGCGGCAGCTTCGGGGCCGACCCCGTCGAGCGCGCGGTTGATGCGCTCGGCCTGCAGTCGCACGAGGCGCAATGCCAGCTCCTGCCCCGCGGTGGTGGTGTGGAGATGCCGCTGGCGCTTGTCCTGCCGGCCCGTGCGCTGCTCGATGTAGCCTTTCTCGACCAGCTCCTTGAGCACGCGGTTCAGGCTCTGCTTGGTGATCTGCAGGATGTCGAGCAGCTCGGCGATGGTCAGGCCTGGGCGGCGCTGGACGAAATGCAGCACGCGGTGATGCGCCCGGCCGAAGCCATATTCAGCAAGGATCCTGTCGGGGTCGCCGACGAAGTCGCGATAGGCGAAGAACAACAGCTCGATCAGGTCATGCGGAACGGCCTCGGACGAGGGCTTGGGCGGCGTGTCGTCGGCGTGGTGCTCGGACAGGGTCAAAACTGCGCTTCCAAAAATTTGGGTCAGCCTTATTGACATATCTCAGACGGAAGATTACCGGTCAAGGGCGCTGAGCGAACGATTATTTCAAAACCTGTCGTTATGGCGCAGCTTAAGACCCATGCTTGCGTTCCCAAGCCGGCTGTGCCGGAGTTCGGGGCGAGGAAGCGCCCAGGAGAAGGTCCCATGTCAGTCATTCCTTTCGACCAGCGCGACGGCGTCATCTGGTTCGACGGCAAGCTCGTGCCGTGGAAGGACGCGAAGATCCATGTACTGACCCATGGGCTGCACTACGGCTCGTGCATCTTCGAGGGCGAGCGCTCCTATGACGGCGTGATCTACAAGTGCACCGAGCATTCGCAACGTCTGCACAAATCGGCCGAGATCATGGATTTCACGATCCCCTATTCGGTCGCCGAGCTCGACGAGGCCAAATATCTCTGCCTCAAGGAGAACGGCCTGAAGGATGCCTATGTCCGCCCGGTCGCCTGGCGCGGCTCGGAGATGATGGCGGTGTCCGGCCGCAACAACACGATCCACACCGCGATCGCCGTGTGGGAGTGGCCGAGCATGTTCGACATGGCGGCGAAGCTGAAGGGCGTGCGTCTCGACGTTGCCGACTACCGCCGGCCCGACCCGGCCTGCGCGCCGGTTCATGCCAAGGCGGCGGGCCTCTACATGATCTGCTCGCTCTCCAAGCATAAGGCCGAGCGCGCCGGCTATGCCGACGCGATGATGCTCGACTGGGAAGGCAATGTCGCCGAATGCACCGGCGCCAACATCTTCTTCATCAAGGACGGCGTGGTCCACACCCCGCTGGCCGACCGCTTCCTCAACGGCATCACCCGCCAGTCGGTGATCGATCTGTGCAGGCAGCGCGGCTTCGAGGTGGTCGAGCGGCGCATCCGCCCGGAGGAGCTGGAAGGCTTCAACGAGTGCTTCATCACCGGCTCGGCCGCCGAGGTGACGCTCGTTTCCGAGATCGGCCCGTACAACTTCATCACCGGCAACATGGGCAAGGTGATCATGGAGGATTACTCGGCCGCGGTGCGTCCGCAGACGAAGGCGGCGTGATCATTTGCTAGTCTTGTACTTCGTTGTCATTCCGGGGCGCGCCGCAGGCGCGAACCCGGAACCCACGACTGGGTGAGACATCTGATGCCTTGTTGTGAAGCGCTCACCCAGCCGTGGGTTCCGGGTTCTTCGCTATGCGAAGCCCCGGAAAGATAAAGGTGCGGCCCGAACGAGATTCTCGGTGCGGAGCCCTGTTCCGACCCGAGAATGACGCTCCTTACTTCACGCTGCTTCGGTAGAGCGTGATCCAGTCGTCGGACCCGATACCGCGGCATTGCCCCATCATGCTGAATTCGGTCTGGACGAAGGCCGTGCCCGCCCAGGCATAGCCGCCGGTCGCGCCGCAGTCGCCGATGCCCCGGCCCTTGGCGAAGAAGGTCAGGCGGCCGGTCTTCGGGTCGAAATCCGCATTTGTCAGCATGTTCCTGGCGTCGCCCTCGCCAGCCGGCAGGACGACGGGTTTCGCCGTTGCAGCATCGCCGCGTTCCACCGTCCAGAAGCCGGTGGTAACGTTGTAGGCGCCGCGCGAGCAGGCGAGCCCGACGAGGCGGCGTTCGCCGTCGAGAGGCCAGGCCTCGTCGGAGGAGACGAGCATCTCGTCGTCGTCACAGAGATCGGCGTCACGTTGCCGGATCAGCTGGCGCAACGCGGCCGCCAGAGCCTTGCCGTCCTTCTCCGATAAAGTGCCGCTCGCCGGCTTTGCCACAATGATCGGGAGGGCCGGGGCCGCAGGGACATTCGTGCCGGCGCCCTTCCGGATGAGCGCCGAAGTCGTGTTCAACCGGCCTTGCTGCTCGTCGATCCAGAGCATCGCCGCGACGGACCCCGAGAGCGAGATGCTTGCCGTCAGGCCGGGCGCCGAAACTGCGAGCTTCGTCGCCTTGCGCGCGGCCTCGATCAGCGTGCCGATCTCGGCCGGCCGGAAGCTCAGCGAGAGCGTGTCGCCATCGGCCTCTGCCGGCGTGGGCTTGCCATTGGCCGGGAAGGGCGCGCCGTCGAGTTTGAGCTGGACGGACCGGGGCGGAAGCTTCCAGTCGCCACGCAGACGCAGGACGAGCTCGGTCGGCGCGTCCGGCCCGGCCGCACGTTCCAGGCGCAGATAGGCGATCGGATCGGCTACCTCCGGCGGCAGGGACAATGCCGTGCAGTGCCGGACATTGTCGCATCCGGCCATCCAGTCGCGGAAAGCTTTGGGCTCCGGTTCGGCGGCGATCGCCAGCGCCGGCAGCAGGGCGAGGCCGGTCGCCAGAGCCGGCAGCCTCAATCCGTCAGGGCGCCTGTTCCCAGCGTTGCGCGGCATCGTCGTCATCCGTCTTGGCCTCGACCCAGCCGCCGAGCGTGCCGTCGGCGCGATGTTCGCGCTTCCAGAACGGGGCGCGTGTCTTGAGGTAGTCCATCATGAAATCGGCGGCCTCGAACGCCGCGCGGCGATGGGCGGAGGCCGCGACCACCAAGACGATCTGCTCGCCGGGCCGGATCAGCCCGTAGCGGTGGATCGCGACGAGGCCCAGCAGCGGCCAGCGTGTGAGGGCTTCGTCGGCCACGCGGGCGATTTCGGCTTCGGCCATGCCCGGATAATGCTCGAGCTCGAGAGCCGCGAGCATGCCGGCTTCGTCGCGGCACAGCCCTGTGAACGAGACGACGGCGCCGATATCGGCGCGGCCGGCAGCCAGCGCGTCGATCTCGTCCTGAAGCGAGAAATCCTCGCGCTGGATGCGGATGAGAGGGGACACGGCTTGATCTCACCCGCCGGTCATCGGCGGGAAGAAGGCGATCTCGCGGGCGCTGCCGAGGGCTGCATGCGGCTTGGCATGGACATGGTCGAGTGCCGCGCGCACGACGGTCTCGTTGGCGAAGGCGGCTTCGTACCCTTCACCGCGTGCCTTCAGCCAGCGCACCAGATCGGTGACGGTGGCCAGGTCGGCGGGGATGTCGAGTGTCTCTTCCGTCAGGCCGACGCGCTCGCGAACCCAGGCGAAATAGACGATGCGGACGGGGCGCGTGCCGGCTGCCGCCATGGCGGTCGCGGTGCTCATGGCGTGCGCTCGTCCTCTGCGACGAGATGGCGGATGCCGGCGTTGAAATAGTCCCAGCCGGTGTAGATCGTCAGGCCGGCGGCGACCCAGAGCAGCACGATGCCGATCGTGGTGTTGCCGGGCAGGACCTTGTCGCCCGCCGGGCCGGCAATGAGGAAGCCGAGCGCGAAGAGCTGCGCCGTGGTCTTCCATTTCGCGACCTTGCTGACGGGGACGCTGACCTTGAGATCGGCCAGGAATTCGCGCAGCCCCGAGACCAGGATCTCGCGGCACAGGATGACGATGGCGGCCCAGAGGGTCCAGCCATGGATCTGGCCGGTATAGACGAGCATCAGCAGCAACGCCGCGACGAGCAGCTTGTCGGCGATCGGGTCGAGCATGCGGCCGATCGCCGATTGCTGGCTCCAGGCGCGGGCAATGTAGCCGTCGAGATAATCGGTGATGGCGGCCAGCGTATAGATCGCGAGGGCCAACCAGCGCATCCAGTCGTCGCGCGGCCAGAACAGAATCGCCACCAGGGCCGGGATCGCCAGGATCCGCCCGTAGGTAAGGAGGTTGGGCAGCGACCAGGGGCCGCGCCGCCTGATGGCGTCTGGAAGAATCGTCACGTCGAACACCAAAGCAATCCGGCCATCGCAGCGTCAACACGCAACAGCGTGAATGTGGCAGAACTTTCAAGCATCGTGAAAGAAATCATGTACGGCTTTCGCCGTTGCCGCATTGACGCCGGGCGTCCGCATGAGGTCGTCGAGCTTGGCGCGCTGGATCGCCTTCACGGTGCCGAAATGCAGCAGCAGTGCGCGCTTGCGCGAGGGGCCGATGCCGGGGATTTCGTCGAGCGGGTTCTTCATCGTCTCGCGCTTGCGTTTGGCGCGGTGCGTGCCGATGGCGAAGCGATGCGCCTCGTCGCGCAGACGCTGGATGAAATAGAGGGCTGGATCGCGCGGCTGGAGTTTGAAGGGCTCCTTACCCTCCATGTGGAAGGTTTCGCGCATGGCATTGCGATCCTCCCCCTTGGCGATGGCGACGAGCGGGATGTCGGCTGCGCCGAGCTCCTTCATGATCTTGAGCGCAGCGGTGAACTGGCCCTTGCCGCCGTCGACGATGACGAGATCGGGGCGGGAGGGGAAACCGTCGGGGTCTTGCTTCGCCTTGGATGTCGCACGCTTCTCCCTTCCCCCTTGTGGGGAGGAGTTGGAGGTGGGGGTGGTGCCGCTTGGTGAGAGGTTGCCCCGCGAGGGGGCGCCAAGCGGCACCACCCCCACCTCCAACTCCTCCCCACAAGGGGGAGGAGGGCTCGTCCCGGTCCCATCACTCGCTGGAGCGGCCAGTTCAGCCTCCTTCGCCAGCTTGGCAAACCGGCGTGTCAGCACCTCGCGCATCATGCCGAAATCGTCACCGGCGATGGTGTCGGCCGAGATGTTGAAGGTGCGGTACTGGTTCTTCACGAAGCCGTCCGGCCCAGCAACGATCATGCCGCCGACGGCATTGGTGCCCATGATGTGGGAGTTGTCGTAGACCTCGACCCGGCGCGGCGCGGTTTCCATGCCGAAGGCGGCGCCGAGCGCGGCGAGCAGCGCGCTCTGGCCGGCATTGTCGGCAAGCTTGCGCGAGAGCGCCTCACGGGCGTTCTTGACGGCATGGGCCATCAGGTCGGCGCGCTCGCCGCGCTTGGGATGAGCGACCTCGACCTTGCGGCCGGCGCGCGCCGACAAGGCCTGCGCGATCAGCTCGATCTCCTCGACCGGATGCGAGAGCAGCACGAGGCGCGGCGGCGGCTTGTCGTCGTAGAACTGCGCGACCACGGAGGCCAGCACCTCGGTCGGCGTCAACGAACGGTCAGCGCGCGGGAAGAGGGCGCGGTTGCCCCAGTTCTGGTGGTTGCGGAAGAAGAAGATCTCGACGCAGAAGTGCCCGGCCTGCTCGTCGATGGCGAAGACGTCGGCTTCCTCGACGCCTTGCGTGTTGATGTCCTGCCCGGCCTGCACGGCCGAGAGCGCGGCGAGGCGGTCGCGATAACGGGCCGCCTTTTCGAATTCGAGCTCTTCCGCCGCTTCCTGCATCCGGGCGGACAGGAGCTGCTTCACCGCCGAGGAGCGGCCGGAGAGGAAGTCGCGGGCCTGGCCGGCCAGCGCCTGGTAATCGGGGATCGAGATTTCGCCGGTGCAGGGGCCGGCGCAGCGCTTGATCTGGAAGAGCAGGCAGGGGCGCGTGCGATTTTCGTAGAAGGAATCGGAGCAGGTGCGGATCAGGAACGCCTTCTGCAGCGCGTCGATGGTGCGCGTCACCGCCCAGACCGAGGCGAAGGGGCCGAAATAATCGCCCTTGCGCTGGCGCGAGCCGCGATGCTTGAGGATCGCAGGCGCGTCGTGGTCGCCGGTCAGCAGGATGTAGGGGAACGACTTGTCGTCGCGCAGCAGCACGTTGTAGCGCGGCCGGAGCTGCTTGATCAGGTTCGACTCGAGCAGCAGCGCCTCGGTCTCGGTGCCGGTGGTGACGAACTCCATATTCGCCGTCTCGGCGATCATCCGGGCGACGGCGTTGGTATGCGCCATGCCGCGGGCATAGGAGGTCACGCGGTTCTTCAGGCTCTTGGCCTTGCCGACATAGAGCACCTCGCCGGCCCGGTCGAACATCCGGTAGACGCCCGGCTTGTTCGGCAGGTGCTTGGCGAATTGCTGGATCACCTCGATGCCGGCCTTGAGCGCGCCGGGCGCGGCCTCGGCGAGTTCGAGCGACGGCTCGGCGGGGAGGGCGTCCTCCTCGTCCTCGAATTCGTCCTGTGGCAGATCGTCCTGGCGTTCGCGACTCATGGCCTGCATGTAGGATGCCGGAACGGCTTCGTCATGTCAGGAGAGCCACTGTTTCAACGCTGAATCAACAAGTGCGCGCTTCTCGATGAGATCGATTTCGAGAAGAATCGGCGATGATTTTTCAATGTTGTTTTTCGCCCGCTGCGCGGCCCGTTTCCGTTTTCCTGAAATCGTCTTTTCGTTCTCGATTTGACATCCGGCCAGTCACGCCCTATCTATTGAATTCGATTTAGGCCTGATGACTTGGCCGCTCGCGCCATCTGAGCGCGACACGCTGATGATTTTCTTCCTCTGATCGAATTCGCCGCCGCATGTGTTCCATGGGGCTTGGATAATCATGTCTGCGGGAGGCAATCATGGCTTCTGGTTCTGTCAAGTGGTTCAACGCCACCAAGGGTTTCGGTTTCATTCAGCCTGACGATGGCGGGCAGGACGTTTTCGTCCATATCAGCGCTGTCGAGCGCGCCGGTCTGCGCGATCTGCGCGACGGCCAGAAGATCTCCTACGAGATCGTTCAGGACAAACGTTCGGGCAAGAGCTCGGCCGACAATCTGCGGGCTGAATGACTGCGAGGACGCGGAACGACGACGCTTTGAGGCGACCACGGATGTACTGGCGCCACGACACGAAGTTTCGCACCAAGCGGTGAGTGAAGGGTCGGGAGCGAAAAGCCCGGCCCTTTGTGCTTTCTGGAAAGGATGACCATGCAAGTTCTCGTTCGGGACAACAATGTCGAGCAGGCGCTGCGCGTCCTGAAGAAGAAGCTGCAGCGCGAGGGCGTGTTTCGCGAGATGAAGCAGCGCCGCGAATTCGAGAAGCCGTCCGAGCGCCGTGCCCGGGAGAAGGCGGAAGCCGTCCGCCGCGCCAAGAAGGCGGCTCGCAAGCAGGCGCAGCGCGAGGGTCTGCTGCCGGCGCCGAAGCGCAAGGTGCCTGTCGGAAAGGCCCGCGCCGGAGCATCGCGCCCGGCTGCCATCTGACCGGAAACGGCCGATTCGCGCTCTTGAGCAGGAGTCTCGCAATGTCGAGCCGCAACATGAAACTGGACGAGATCAAGGCGCGGGCGCAGGCGGCGTTCGAGAAGACCGAGCAGCGCAGGAAGGAAGCACTTGTCGCGTGGCAGGCGGTTGAGGACGAAGCCAGTGCTGCCCGTCTCAAGACCGAGAAGCTTCGGGCCCTGCGCCTGGCCCGAGATGCCGAGGAGGCTGCGGCAAAGGAGGCCGCCTCCAGCAGCGCTGGGGCGGCGAAGCGCCCGCGGCGGGCCACGATCAAGCCACTCTAAATGTTCCCTATTGACGATGCTTCGGACAGGCGGCCATCAACAGGTGCCGCCTGTCGGCTTTTCGGCCGGGTAAGCGCGAGTTCGGGGATGAAAACAAGCGTTCGATGAACAGGCCATCTCCGGTGCCGGGCCGGATCATCCTGCTCAATGGTGCGTCGAGCAGCGGCAAGTCCTTATTGGCCCGCGCTATCCAGGCGCGGATCGCCACGCCGTTCTGGCACATCTCGATCGATCATCTGCGCGATTCCGGCGTGCTGCCGATGGCTCGGATCAAGAGCGGAGAGTTTGACTGGCGGGAGATGCGGGAGGCGTTCTTCCTCGGTTTCGAACGCTCGCTGCTCGCCTATGTCGAGGCCGGAAACGATCTCATCGTCGAGCACATCATGGAAAGCGAAAGCTGGCTGCTCCGGCTCGCCGACACACTCGCCGGGCAGGATGTGTTCTTCGTCGGTGTGCATTGCGAGCTCGCCGAACTGGAACGTCGCGAGCGCGAACGCGGGGACAGGCCGATCGGCGATGCGCGGCGCGATTTTCATCGCATCCATTCCTATTGCCTCTACGATGTCGAGGTAGATGCGATGCAGGACCGGGACGCCAATGCCGGGGCCGTCATCGCCGCGTGGCGGGCGCGCTCGCGACCCGCGGCTTTCGACCGGTTGCGCGAGCGTCGCGACCGGGGCTGAGCGCAGCGCCCCCCCACGCCTCGCCATGCCGCTGGCGCGCCAGCGGCACCTTTCGAACGCAGGGCGAAGAGACTGCCCTTCGCTTCGGGCTGGGCCAATATGATGGAACGGGCTCGCGCCATTCATCACCGAGGATCGAAACCCATGTCCCAATCTGACAGCGTTCGGATCGTTCTCGCCTCCCGGCCGGAGGGTCGTCCCGGCCCGCAGAACTTCCGGCTGGAGCATGCCGCCCTTCCGGCGCTCGCGCCGGGGCAGGTGCTGCTCAAGGTTCGCTATCTCTCGCTCGACCCCTATATGCGGGGGCGGATGAGTGCGGCGAAATCCTATGCCGCGCCGACGGAGATCGGGCAGGTGATGGAGGGCGGCACTGTCGCCGAGGTGCTTGAAAGCCGCGATCCTGCCTTCAAGCCCGGCGACCTGGTGCTGTCCTATTCGGGCTGGCAATCCCATGCGGTGGCGGAGGGCGCGCAACTGCGCAAGCTCGATCCGGCACAGGCGCCGGTAACGACGGCGCTCGGCGTGCTCGGCATGCCGGGCTTCACCGCCTATGCCGGCTTGCTGACCATCGGCCAGCCCAAGCGGGGCGAGACGGTCGTCGTCGCTGCGGCGAGCGGGCCGGTCGGTTCGGCGGTCGGGCAGATCGCACGAATCAAGGGGGCGCGGGCAGTGGGCATCGCCGGCGGCCCCGAGAAATGCACCTTCGTGCGCGACACTTTCGGCTTCGACGCGGTGATCGACCATCGTGATCCCGACATGGCGGCCAAGCTGGCGGCCGCCTGTCCGAATGGCATCGACGTCTATTTCGAGAATGTCGGCGGGCATGTCTGGGATGCCGTCTTCCCGTTGCTCAACACCTTTGCCCGCATCCCGGTCTGCGGCCTGATCGCGCAATACAATGCGAGCGGGGATTTTCCGGGTCCCGACCGGCTGCCGGTGCTGATGCGCCAGGTGCTGTCGAAGAGCCTGACGATCCGCGGCTTCATCCAGCGCGAATTCGTCGCTGCGCAGGGGGCCGCGTTCCGCGAGGACATGGCGCGCTGGATCGCGGATGGCGCGGTCCAATACAAGGAAGACATCGTCGAGGGACTGGAGAAGGCGCCCGAGGCCTTCATCGGCCTGCTGGAAGGCAAGAACTTCGGCAAGCTGATCGTCGAGCTCTGAGACAGCCTGCCACGGGCAAGCCTTTTTCCTTGACCATTCAGCGGGGGCGCGGCCATCACCGTGCGCCCGCTGCCGGATACTGACCATGCCCGTCTTTGCCATTCCCTTCCCGATGATCGACCCCGTCGCGGTCCAGTTCGGGCCGCTGTCGATCAAATGGTACGGGCTCGCCTATGTCGTCGGGCTCCTCGGCGGCTGGTGGTATGCGCGCCGGCTCGTCGCGTCGGAAGGTTTGTGGGGCGGGCGAGCGCGGCCTCAGCCGGTCGAGCTCGACGACATGCTGCTCTTCGTCGCCTTCGGCGTGGTGCTCGGCGGACGGATCGGCTTCGTGCTGTTCTACGATCTGCAACGCTATCTCGAGCGCCCGCAGGATATCTTCGCGATCTGGCAGGGCGGCATGTCCTTCCATGGCGGCCTGATCGGCGCGACGCTGGGACTATGGCTCTTCGCCAAAAGGCGCTGCTATCCGGCCCTGTCGGTGTTCGATCTGGCGGCTGCTGTCGTGCCGATCGGGCTGTTCCTCGGCCGTATCGCCAATTTCATCAATGGCGAGCTGTGGGGGCGCCCGGCGCCGGACTTTCCCTATGCGATGGTCTTCCCCCATGGCGGACCGGTGCCGCGCCATCCGAGCCAGCTCTATGAGGCGCTGGGCGAAGGCCTCCTGCTCTTCATCCTGGTGAATCTCGTCGTCCGCCTCGGCGGGTTCAGGCGTCCCGGTCTCGTCGCTGGCGTCTTCGGCATGGGCTATGCGCTCGCCCGCATCGTTTGCGAATTCTTCCGCGAGCCCGATGCCCAGCTCGGCTTCCTGTTCGGTACCTCGGTCGATGCGCTCTCGGGCGGCATCACCATGGGCATGCTGCTGTCGCTGCCGGTGTTCTTCGCAGGGCTCTGGCTCGTTCTGCGCAGCCGGGCAGCGGCGCCCGGCGAGGTGCGTGCGTGAGCAGGCTCAAGGCCGAGATCGTCGAGCTGATCCGGCAGGAGGGGCCGATCGGCATCGGCCGCTACATGGCGCTGGCGCTCGGCCATCCGCGCCATGGCTATTACATGACGCGCGATCCCTTCGGACAGGACGGCGATTTCACGACCGCGCCGGAGATCAGCCAGATGTTCGGTGAGCTGGTCGGGCTCTGGGCCGCGCATGTCTGGCAGGCGATGGGGGCGCCGTCGCAGCTGCGTTTCGTCGAGCTGGGGCCCGGGCGTGGCACGCTGATGGCCGACATGCTGCGGGCGACGCGGGGCGTGCCCGGCTTTCGCGCGGCCGTCTCGGTCCATCTCGTCGAGACCAGTCCGGTCCTGCGCCGGCGGCAGGCTGCGGCGCTGAGCGGCGTCGATCCGTCCTGGCACGACAATGTCGCGGATGCGCTGCGCGGCCCGGTGATCGTCGTCGCCAACGAATTTCTCGATGCTCTGCCGCTGGACCAGTTCGTGATGACGCCGGAAGGCTGGCGCGAGCGGCTGGTGGGGCTCGATGACCATGGCGATCTCGCCTTCGGATTGGCCTCGGGGCGGGAGGAGGGCTTGCGCGCCGTCGCGCCGGCAGGAGCCACCTTCGAACAGCCGACGCTTGCGCTCGACATCGTCGCGCAGGTCGCCGGCCATGTCGCAAGCGAAGGCGGGGCCGGGCTGTTCATCGACTATGGCTCGGCGCGATCGGGCTTCGGCGATACGCTGCAGGCGATGAAGCGGCATGCGTTCGCCGATCCGCTGGCCGAACCAGGGGAGGCGGACCTCACCGTCCATGTCGATTTCGAGCGGGTGGGGCAGGCTGCGCTGCAGGCCGGCGCGGCGCTGCACGGGCCGGCGACGCAGCGCGATTTCCTGCTAGCGCTCGGGCTCGCGCAGCGCGCGCAGGCGCTTTCGGTGAAGGCCGATGCGACGCAACGCGCGGCGATCTCCGCGGCCTTCGACCGGCTGATCGAACCGGGCGAGACCGGCATGGGCGATTTGTTCAAGGTTCTCGCGCTATCGCATCGGAACCTGCCGCCCTTGCCCGGATTTGACCTTCATAGGCTGCCAGATCAGGGCTGACTTCAGCGAAGCCTTCGCGGCTTCGCGCAAACCGGACCACGCCATGTTCATCACCGCCCGCGAACTCGCCGGAGAGCCCGGCATCCGCCATGCCTTCTTCACGCGCGAGGGCGGCGCATCGACCGGCATCTACGCCTCCTTGAACGGCGGGTTGGGTTCATCCGACGATCCGGCCGCGATTGCCGAGAACCGGCTGCGGATGGCCCGGCATCTGTCCGTCGAGCCGACGCATCTCGTCAGTCTCTATCAGGTGCATTCGCCCGATGTGGCAGTCGTGACCGACCCGTGGCCCGGCGAGCGACCGAAGGCCGACGCCATGGTGACGGCGGCGGCGCATGTCGCGCTCGGCATCTCCACGGCCGATTGCGGGCCGATTCTGTTCGCCGACAGCGAGGCCCGTGTGATCGGCGCGGCGCATGCCGGCTGGAAGGGGGCCTTTTCGGGTGTCGTCGGCGCCACCGTGACGGCCATGGAGAAGCTCGGCGCCCGGCGGGAACGCATCACCGCTGTTCTCGGGCCGACCATCAGCGCCAAGGCCTATGAAGTCGGGCCGGAGTTCCTCGAGCGCTTCAAGGCGGAGAACCGGACCTATTCGCGCTTCTTCACGCCCTCCGAAAGGGCCGCGCATGCGATGTTCGATCTGCCGGCCTTCATCGGGCTGAAGGCGCAGGAGGCGGGAATCGGTCGGTTCGTCGATCTCGCCCTGTGCACCTATGGCGACGAGCGGCGCTTCTTCAGCTATCGGCGCACCACGCATCGTGGCGAGCCCGATTATGGCCGCCTGATTTCCGCGATTGCCCTCGACGAGACGGCAAGCGGCTGACGGATCGGCCGTCGCGCTTGTCGCAGCCCGCGAGCCGAGTCATCGTCGTCGCAGGCCGGCCGGAATGCGCCGCTTCCCCGGCTCAGAGACGTTCTTCGGGCGGTGCTTCGAGATGCGGGGGACGAGATGGAACAGATCCTGATGAATCTGATCGCAGGCGCGATCGGTGGCAACGCGGCCGGCAAGGCCAGTCCCAGCTTCGACCTCGGAACACTGGGCAACACCATTTCCGGCCTGGTCGGCGGTGGCGTTCTGGGCCAGCTCGTTCCGTTGGTGCTGCCGGCGATCAGCGCGGCGGCGCAGAGTGGCAATCTCAGCGTCGGCGGCGTTCTCACCAACCTGATCAGCGGCGGCGCCGGCGGAGCCATCCTGACGGCGATCATCGGCGCGCTGAAGAACAAGGCCGCCTGAGCGGCGCATCCGGCTGCGGGCCCGGCTTCTTGCGGAGCCGGGTGCTGCGCCATGCAGGTCCGGATCTTGCGCGGCGGTCGGGCCAGCGGCGACACTCGGTCCCGAAGAAGCCTCGGAGGCCGCTGTGTCCCGCTCGATTACCTATTACTTCTCGCTGCACTCGCCCTGGACCTATCTCGGCAATGCGATGTTTCATGACATCGCGCGCCGGCATGGCTGCGCGATCGATTACCGGCCGATGCCATTGCGCGCGGTGTTCGACGAAACAGGCGGGCTGCCCCTGCCGAAGCGGCACCCAGTCCGCCAGCGCTATCGGCTCGTCGATCTGCAGCGCTGGCGCGAGCGACGTGGCCTGCGGCTCGTGCTGCAGCCGAAGCATTTCCCCTTTGATCCGTCGCTGGCCGACCGGATGACGATCGCGATTCTCGCCGCCGGCGGTGATCCGCTTGCCTTCATCGGCGATGTCATGGCGGGTCTCTGGGCGCGCGATGAGGATATGAGCGGGACCGAGCCCCTTCTCGCCTGCGCGGGGCGGGCGAGGCATGACGGCCCGGCGCTGCTGGCGGCGGCCGACAGCTTGACGGTCCGGCAGCGCTACGAGGATGCGCTGGGGCAGGCGGTCGAAGCCGGTGTCTTCGGGGCACCGAGCTATGTGCTCGACGGCGAGGTGTTCTGGGGGCAGGACCGGCTCGAACTGCTCGATTCGGCGCTGGCGAGCGGGCGCGGTCCTTATCGGCCCGATGCAGCCGCTTGAGAATCAGCCGACGATGTCGGGTGTGCGCCAGCCGAGATGCTGCCCGGCATCGACGGCGATCATCTGGCCGGTGACTGAGCGCGCTTTCGCCAGGTAGAGCACGGCCTCGGCGATCTCGTCCGGAGAAACCCTGCGGCCGAGCAGGGTGGCGGCCGCCTCGCGCTCCATCAGGGCCGCGCCATCATAGGCGTTGGGGAAGGTCGGACCGGGGCCGACCGCATTGACGCGAATCCGCGGCGCGAGTGCCTGGGCCAGCGTCCGGGTCGCGGTGAGCAGCGCCGCCTTGGTCAGCGTATAGGAGTAATATTGCGGGGTCAGCTTCCAGACGCGCTGATCGACGATGTTGACCACCGCGCCGTCCGCTCCCTCGGGCAGATGTTGCGCCAGGGCTCCGATCAGCAGCGAAGGCGCCCGCAGATTGATCGCGAACTGGCGATCCCAGGTCGCCACGTCGAGCGAGCGGACGTCGTCACCGACAAAGCTCGCGGCGCTGTTGACCAGCAGGGTGACGGGTCCGAGTGCCTGCGCCGCCGCCGGAATCAGGGCGGAGGCCGCTTGCGCGTCCGCGAGATCGGCCGCGAGCGTGCAGCAGGTGGCGCCCGCCGCGCGCAGCTCGGCTGCCAGCGTCTCGGCTTCGTTGCGGCTACGGTCGTAGTGGATCGCAATGGAGTAGCCGGCGCCGGCCAATCGCGAGACGATCGCACGGCCGATACGCTTCGCGCCGCCCGTGACCAGCGCGACCTCAGCCATTGGAGGGCGCGCGGTCGGCCGGCGCAGAGCCGGGCTGGGTGAGGGAGCGCCGCTGCAACCGTCGCTCCCAGTGCTTGGCGACGCGCAGATAGCGGTAGAAGGCGTAGTTCATCGCGGTCATGAAGCCATAGATGCCGCGCAGGGCGTGACGGCGGCCGATATAGGCCTTGAAAAAATTCGCGGGGAACTCGGCGAAGAGCCGGAAGGCGGAGAGCGTCTCGCCACGCGCGTCAAGATCGTCGGCCTGCGCATCGCTATAGGCGTTGAGCTTCTCCATCTGCTCGCCGAGCGAGCGGACCGAGAAGTGGTGGACCGTTCCCTTCAGGCGCCCGACCTTGGTGCCCGGCCGCAGATCGACCCGGTCATGCACGGGCGAGGGCGAGTAGCGGCCCCAGCTCTTGCGGTAGAGCCGCACGGGGGACAGGGCGTAGGCGAATCGGTGCGGCGCCTTCTCGCCGGGGAAGATCTCGGCGATGCGAATCCTGTAGGCGTCGGCCGATGGCTGCCCGTTCGCGAACAGGGCGGCGATTTCGGCGGCGAGATCGGGCGGCAGCACCTCGTCCGCGTCGAGGTTGAGCAGCCAGTCGTGACGGCACTGCTCCTCGGCGAAGCGCTTCTGCGGACCGTAGCCCGGCCAGGAATTGTAGATCACGCGCGCGCCGAGCGATTCCGCCAGCGCCTGGGTTCCGTCGGTCGAGCCCGAATCCACCACCACGATATCGTCGCTGAGCGGGCGAGCCGCCTCGATGACGCGGCCTATCCGGTCCACTTCATTCTGTGCGATGATGAAAACTGAGAGAGGCGGCACGGTTCCGTTCGATCCTTGTGGTTTCAAGGCTTAAGCATGCCCGGCCCGGAGCGGCAAGGCGGCTGTGCTAAAGCGTTGCTTTACCAAAGGAATCGGATGGAACCTGGCGGGGGTGGCGGCGTTGTAGTCCGGGCTCGTGGCGTTCATCGAAACGGGTCTGGCGCTCTATTAGTATTCGATTTACCATGGAGGCGAGAGGGGGCGTGGTTAACCTGGCTTTACCTATTTGCGTGCAGTTATCGCATTCGTGCCGCATTTCTGCCGCGGTCTGCAAGGCAGATGTGCTTCCGGTGCAACAGACAAATCCGATGCCCGGTCTTATAAAGGGGCTATCGAAATCACCCACCGGTTCCACCGGTGCCCGCGACAACTAAGGAGTTTGTCATGAAGAAGTATCTGCTCGCCAGCGTTGCCGCGCTCGGCATCCTCGCCGCCGGCGCCGCCTCGGCGGCCGATCTGCCGTCGCGCAAGGGCCCGGTTGCTGCTCCGGTTTATGTTCCTGTCTTCACCTGGACCGGCTTCTACGTCGGTGCCAACGCCGGCTACGGCTGGGGCAATGTGAACGGCAACAACCTCGGCCAGATCGGCGATCTCGACGGCTTCGTCGGCGGCGGCCAGATCGGCTACAACTACCAGATCGGCCAGTTCGTGATCGGCGCGGAAGCCGATTTCCAGGGCGCTGATCTCGGCAACGGCAGCAACCTCGGCCTCGCCAGCGTCAAGACCGAGTACTTCGGCACCGTCCGCGCCCGCCTCGGCGTCGCGTTCGACCGGTTCCTGCCCTACATCACCGGTGGTTGGGCTTACGGCAACGTGAAGACCTCGATCCCGGCTCTCGCCTTCTCGGCTGACCGTTCGCACACCGGCGGTTGGGTCATCGGTGGCGGTCTCGAGTACGCCTTCACCAACAACCTGGTTGGCGGCGTCGAGTATCTCTACGTCGACCTCGGCGAGAAGAACGTGCTGAACAACGGCTTCGGCCAGGCCAAGGTCGGCACCGACTTCTCGGTGGTCCGCGCCCGCCTCAGCTACAAGTTCTGATCTTCTCCTCTCGGAGACAGAACGAACCCGGTGGCCTCGGCCACCGGGTTTTTTGTTGTCTGGATTTGGGGCGGTGGCCGCCGCAGGCATCCCGCAACAAAAATGCCGACAGCTTTTCAGCCGCCGGCATCGAGAGAATCTGAAAGAGCGGCCGGCCAGGGACGGCGCGATGGAGCTTCCGGTGCTCAGCCCTTGAAGCGCGTTTCCTCGAAGGCCGGAACGCGGGCCGCGAAATCATCGAGCCAGGCGACCAGCTTCGGATGATCGGGGCGCCAGCCCCCCGCAAAACGCAGGTCGAGATAGCCGAGCGCGCAGGCCAGCGCGATTTCGCCGATCTGCGGGTGGCCGCTGAAGGCAGGAGGCGCGGCTTCCAGCGCGGCCAGGCCGCGCGCGACCTTTCCGCTCTGATGGGCGAGCCAGTTCGCGTTGCGGCCCTCCTCGGGGCGGAAGCGCCCTTCATAGACCTGCAGCAGCGCCGCGTCGCAGATGCCGTCGGCCAGGGCCTGCAGACGCAGCTGCAGGAAGCGCTCCTGGCCGGTCGGGATCAGCTTTCCGCCGGAAAGATGGTCGAGATAGTCGAGAATCACGCGCGAATCGAACAGCGTCGTGCCGTCCTCCAGGATCAGCGCTGGGATCTTGCCGAGCGGGTTCTGCTGGCGAAGTGGCTCGGAGGGGTCGGTCGTATCGGCCGGAACGATGTCGATGCGGTCCATCAGCCCGAGTTCGAGGGCGGCGATCTTGACCTTGCGGCCAAAGGGCGAGGCAGGGGAGGAGCGAAGGACGAGCATCGGCGAAATCCTGGAAGCGGGGCATCGGCCCGAAAAGTGGAATGCGGTTTTCGGAAAAGCCGATGCAAATCAAAGCACTGGATCACCGGGCTGAATAGGATATTCGGACTCGATGATCCAGCGGCGATCAACCGTCGGAGCGGATCGGTTCGCAGAGATAGCGCGGCCGTGGCCCCTGTGCGAGCCGTTCGGTCAGGGCAGGGAGCAGAATCTCGGTCTCCTCGGCAAGGCGCCAGGGCGGATTCGCGATCAGCAGCCCGGTGGCCCCGAGCCCGCCGGCGGCCTCGGGGCGGTCGACCTCGATCTCCAGGCGCAAGAGCCGCGGGATACCGGCATCGAGGATGTCGTCGAGCAGGCCTTCCGCTGCGCGCCGGTCCTTGATCGGGTACCAGAGAGCGTAGATTCCCGTTGGCCATTTGCGGTGTGCGGCGATGAACTGCGCCGAGAGAGTCGCGAATTCGTCCTTCTGTTCGAACGGCGGATCGATCAGGACGAGGCCGCGACGCTCCTTGGGCGGAACATTCGCCCTGAGAGCGGTCCAGCCGTCGATCGCGAGCGCCTTGCAGCGCCTGTCGCGGCCGATCGCCTCGACGAGCTTCTGATAGGTCGGTGGGTGGAGCTCGGCTGCGATCAGGCGGTCGGCCGGCCGCATGGCATGGCGGCAGAACCAGGGCGAGCCGGGATAGGCGCCAGGGCCATGCAGTGCCCGGATGCCGGCGAGCGCAGCGCGATAGGGGGCGAGCAATTCCTCCGCCGCGGCGGAGAGGGGCGACTGGTCGATCCGCGCGACGCCGTCCTTCCACTCATGCGTGCGCAGCGCCTCCTCTGCGTTCAGATCGTAGCGGCCGCTGCCGGCATGAGTGTCGATGATGCGATAGGGCGTGGGCTTCACGCCGAGATGCAGCAGGATACGGGTCAGCACGACATGCTTCAACACATCGGCGAAATTTCCGGCGTGGAAGCCGTGGCGGTAGTTCATTCCGCGTTGGTAGAGCATGCCGCTCCGCTCCGGAAGCGGCAAAGCCGGCGGTGCGACGGCTTTCAGCGCGGTGCAGGCACCGTGAATTCACGCGCACGGCAGCCGGACCGGTCGACTTCCTGGCAGGTGCGGAATTCGCGCAGGTCCCGGCTGAGGCAGATCCGGACTTCCTGCAGCACGCCGCGCTTGCAGGCGACCGACATCATGTCGGTGCGCAGACCGGGATTGGCCGCGACGAAGGCACGTTCCAGATCGATCGCCGTCCAGCTCTGGTCGCGCTCGGTCTTGGCGAGCGCGGGTGGGATCGCCACCATGTCGCGAGCGCGCCGAACGTCGCGGAAATAGTCGCCCGGGCTCAGCCCCGTGCAGGTGCCGTGCTTGCGCCATTGATAGCGGGCGAGGCCCTCGCTGGGAAAAAGACCCTCGGCCTGCTGCAGTGCGATTCGCGAGGGCGAACGGCCGGCCGGGCCGCATTCGCTCGGAAAGCCGCGCTCGTTCTGCGGCCACAGGCCGTGGACGACGAAGCGCAGGCCGCTGCCGTCGCCGCACTGCTCGCGATTGCGGCCGCGGTCGCCGTCGAGCTCGCAGAAGCCCGGCGACCAGGACAGGGCCAGAACGTAGAAGTCGAAATCGCCGGGCGCGCCGCCGCGCTGCCCGAAGCCTTGCGCCGACGCGGCGGCACCGAGACAGAGCAGCGACAGGGCCGCCAGCGCGAGGCGCTTCATCATACGGGGATCGGCCGGCTCAGGGCCGCGCCATCTGGCAGTCGGGCGCATAGGCCCGGTTGCGGTCCAGCCCGCTCACGCACCAGTTGACGTTCCAGGTCAGTCCGAAGAGGCCGAGGCGCTCGCGGACGGAATAATCGACGCGGTGGAAGCTGCCGTCGTTGAGGAGAATGCGGCCGGTGCAGAAGCGGCGCGGAATGAGGTCGTCGCCCCAGGGGCGGAAGCCGATCTGCGCGATCCGGTCGTAGGTCACCGCGCGCAGCGGGCCCCAGAACTTCTCTTCGCGCGAGTTGAACCAGCTCGTCAGCTCACCGAGCACGGCCGGATCCTCGCAGGCGGGGATGTTGCCATTCATCGGGATGATGCGCTCCTCCGCCCGGTCGGCGGGGTGGACGGGGCGACGGCTCGCCGCGTCGGCGGCAAGGGCCGTCAGGCAGGCGAGGGAGACAAGGGCGGTTCGCAGCAAGGCGCGGCGCATGGAATCAGGCCTCGTTCAGGAGGGCGAATATGGATGGCACGATGGCGATGCGGCGTGCGGGGGTCAAGAAAAGATGCTCTTTTCCGGTGATAACGCGGCGCGCCGGGGGCTTTTCGCCACAGTCGCGCCGCCATGCGGGCCGGTCGGGGCATTCCGCCGGAAGCCGTGCTGGCGCGCCTGCCCGGCTTCGGCCAGATTACGGGCAGATACGGGGAGAGACCATGACGAACTGCTTCGACGACCCGGAGGCGCGCATCGCGGATGCCGATCTGCTGCGCAGCCATATCGGCCCGGTCCATCCGCTGGCGACCGGCAAGGTGCTGGACAGGCTCGATCGGTTCTGCCGGGATTTCATCGCGCTCTCGCCCTTCCTCGTCCTGGCGAGCTGCGATGCGCAGGGCAATGCCGATGCGAGCCCCCGCGGCGACGGCCCCGGCTTCGTCCGGGTGCTCGACGACCGCACGCTGCTGATCCCGGACCGGCGCGGCAACAACCGGGTCGACTCCCTCGGCAACATCATGTCGGCGCCGGGTGTCGGCCTCGTCTTCATGGTTCCGGGGATTCCCGAGACGCTGCGGGTCAACGGCAAGGGGCGGGCGACACGCGACGCCGAATTGCTCGCGCCTTCGGCCATGATGGAGCGTGCGCCGGTCACCGGCCTCATCGTCGATGTCGAGGAGGCTTATTTCCATTGCGGCAAGGCGCTGATCCGCTCGAAGCTGTGGGACCCGGCCTCGCAGGTGCCGCGCCACAGCTTCCCGACGCTCGGCCGCATCATCGCCGACCAGACCAAGGCGGTGGATGGCGACGAGGCCGACCGCAATCTCGAAGAAGCCTATCGCACGCGCCTTTACTGAGCGGCGCAGATCCAGTCAGGGTGCGCCGGCTCCGGTGGCTTCGAGGCCCGACGGAGCCGGGGCGGCCCGGCGCTCGAGGATGAGCAGGGCGAGGCCGGCGGCGACGATCAGGGCGGCCCCGCAGAGCATCGCCGGCGTCGGCCAGTCGCCGAAGATGAACCATCCGAAGATCAGCGCCCAGACGATCAGCGTGTATTGATAGGGCACGACGACCGATGCTTCGGCGAGCTTGAGCGAGCGCGTGACGCAGATATGCGCGGTCATGGCGACGATGCCGAGCAGACCGAGCAAGGCCGCGTCCTTCAGGCTCGGCGTGACCCAGCCGAAGGGGAGCAGCGCCAGGCCCATCAGCAGGGCGCCGAGCGTCTGCCATGTCACCAGCGTCACATCCGGCGTGCCGCGCAATTGCCGGCCAGCGATCATCATCGCGGCGAAGAGGAAGCTGCCGAGCACGGCGATCAGGGCCGGCATCGAGGCGCTCGCGCTGCTCGGGTTGAGCGCGACCGCGACGCCGGTGAAGCCGAGCGCGACGGCGAGCCAGCGCCGCCCGTCGACCCGCTCGCCGAGCAGGAGCGCGGCCAGGATGACGACCCAGACCGGGGCAGCGAGCCAGATCGTCATGGCGTCGGCGAGGGGCAGATAGCTGACGGCGAGGTAGAACAGCGCGACCTCGCCCGAGCCGAAGAGGACACGCAGCGCCTGCAATCCCGGCCGCTCCGGCCGCAGCGTCCTGTGCACGCCCTGCTTGAAGACGAAGGGCAGGATGACGATAAGCGCGGCGGCGCTGCGTAGCACCAGCACCTGCCCGACCGTGTAGGTAGCGACCAGCCACTTCCCCATCACGTCGTTGAGGGAGAACAGCAGGATGCCGAGGAGCATCATGGCGATGCCGGCGAGCGAGGCGTTGCGGGAGGTCATGGTCGGCATCGGTTCTCAGAGGCGCGCCACCACTGGCCGACTCCGGGGCCCGGCGCAATCCTGCGTCGCAGCATGGGACGGTTGCATCTTTAATTTAAGTATTGACTTAATTAAGTGGTGTGGCAAATATTCGACATGGATCACTTCGCAGCCCTGGCCGACCAAACCCGCCGCAGCATCGTCGAGATGCTGGGGGAGGGGCCGCTGTCTGCGGGGGATATCGGCGCACGCTTCAGCGCCAGCGCGCCGGCGATCTCCCAGCATCTCAAGGTGCTGCGGGAGGCGGGGCTGGTGACGGTCGAGATCCGCGGCCAGCAGCGGATCTACCGGCTCGACCCGGCGGGGCTCGATGCCTTCGATGCCTGGCTGCGCCGCGTGCGGCGCTTCTGGGGGCGCCATCTCGACCTGCTGGAACAGGAACTCGCGAAGCCGGAGACAGACGAGGGAGAAATGCAATGAGCGAATACGGTGTCGTGCTGGAAAGCGGGGCTGTGCGTTTCGAGCGCCTGCTGCCGGGCCCCATCGAGCGCGTGTGGGCCTATATCACCGAGGGCAGCAAGCGCTCGAAGTGGTTCTGCGGCGGGGAGACGGAACCGCATGTCGGCGGCAAGGTCGCCCTGTTCTTCAAGCACTCCGAGATCACCGACGAGCGGCCGCCCGAAAGCGCCCGGAAAATGAACGACGAGGGTTCCCTGATGACCGGGACGGTGACGGCCTGGGAGCCGCCTCGCCGCTTCGCCTTCAACTGGGTCGGCATGGGCGAGCCGGATTCGGACGTCGAATTCGAATTGTCGGAAGCGGGTGACAAGGTGCGCCTCGTGCTGACCCATCGCAGGCTTGGGACGAAGGCGCGGATGGCCACGGTTTCCAGCGGCTGGCATCTGCATCTGGGCTTGCTCGAAGACCAGCTGACCGGGGTGAAGCCGCGCGGCTTCTGGTCGGTCTACGACCCGCTGCGCGAGGACTATGTCGGACGGCAGAAGGACCTGCCCGAGCCCTGATGCAGCCTACAGGCTCGCCGCCGCCCGCGCCGCCTGGTCGTACTGGCCCGAGAGGGAGCGCATGGCGGCGGCGATCTCCGACAGCCGGGCCGGATCGGCGCCGCTCGCGCGGACGGACTTCACCAGGAGCTGTTCGCGAATCTGGGCATAGCGCCGGCAGGCTTCCTCGCCGGCCGGCGTGACCTCGACAGTCTTTTCCTTGCCCTTGCGGCCGCCCTTGAGCAGTTTCAGCCGCTCCAGCTTCTTCAGCGAATAGTTCACCAGATGCGTGTCCTCGATATTGAGGACGAGGCAGACATCGGCGAGACGCTTCGGCTTGCCGCGATGATTCACGTTATGCAGCACGAGCACGTCGAGCGGCGAGAGATCGGCGAGACCGGCCGCCGCCATGCAGCGGATCATCCAGCGCTGGAAGGCATGCACCGTCATGCTCAGAGCGAACTCGAATTCCGAGAGGGCCGGCAACGCTCCCGAGGCGAGATGGCCGGAGGAGACGATCGGGCCGAGATCGTCGGGAACTGGCGTCGGATCAGGCATTTCATTACTTGCCGATAGAGGCGCGGGGAACCCTCTCCCGGAGGGAGAGGGCAGGGGCGAGAGCCTTCCTTCTCCCCTCGGGAGAGAAGGTGTCTGCGCAGCAGACGGGTGAGGGTGGTGCGACGGGGTGAAGGCCGGGCAGGTCGAGCCTGCCCTTCCCTCATCCGTCAGTGCTACGCGCTGCCACCTTCTCCCCCGAGGGGAGAAGGACGTAAGCTGCGTGCCCGTCTTGGCCGCTCGCCTTACATCTTCTTATAAGCGTCGACGATCGCCTGGCCGTCGGTGCCGGCCTTCTTCAGCCAGTCGGCGGTCAGGGTGTCGCCGGCTTTCTTGAAGCCTGAGGCAAGCTCGGACGAGGGGGCTTGCACCTTCATGCCCTTGGCCTTGAGCTGGTCGAGATACCAGCCGGCCTTCTCCTGCCACATCTTCCAGCCGCGCTCTTCCGCGGCGGCGGCGGCCTTCAGGATCGCATCCTGGGTGGCCTTGTCGAGCGCGTTGAAGGCGGCCTTGTTGACGAAGGTGGCGTCCTTCGGGATCCAGGCCTGGACGTCGTAGAAATGCGTCAGCGACTCCCAGACCTTCGAATCATAGCCGGTGCCGCCCGACGACATGAAGGAGTTGACGACGCCGGTCGCCAACGCCTGCGGCAGCTCCGCCGCCTGGATCGTCACCGCCTGCATGCCGAGCAGCTCGCCGAGGCGGGCGGTGCCGACATTGTAGGAGCGCCACTTGAGGCCCTTCATGTCCTCGACGCTGTTGATGTCCTTCTTGGCGTAGACGCCCTGCGGTGCCCAGGGGACCATGAAGAGGAGCTTCACGCCCTGGCTGTCGAGCTTCTTCTCGATCGCCGCCTTCGAGGCCGCATAGAGCTTGCGCGAGTCGGCGAAGCTGGTGGCGAGGAAGGGCACCACGTCGACGCCGAAGACCGGATCCTCGTTCTCGTGCAGCGACATCAGCACCTCGCCCATCTGGGCCTGGCCGGTCTGGACGGCCCGCTTGATCTCGGGTGCCTTGAACAGCGCGGCATTGGCGTGAACGGTGATCGAGAGCTTGCCGCCCGTCGCCGCCTCGACGTCCTTGGCGAAGAGGACGAGGTTTTCCGTGTGCGGATTGTCCGACGGGTAGGCGTTGGGCAGGTTCCACTTGGTCTGGGCCGACGCATTGAGCGAACCGAGCGTCAGGGCGCCGGCCGCGACGCCGGCGACGAGGAGGCCCTTGATGAAATCCTTGCGATGCATGGTGTTGTCTCCGTTCCCTTGGTTTTGATGCGGTATCATTGAGGCGGAAAGGCCATCTGGGGCAAGACCATCACGATCTGCGGGAAGACCGTGATGATCGCGACGGCCGCGACGAGCAGGAAGAAGAACGGCAGGGCCGCCAGCGCGACTGTGTTCGAATCCTTGCCCGACATGGTCTGCAGCACGAAGAGGTTGAAGCCGACCGGCGGCGAGACCTCGGCCATCTCGACGATCAGCACGAGGAAGATGCCGAACCAGACGAGGTCGAAGCCGGCGGTCTTGATCATCGGGATGACGATGGCGGTGGTCAGCACGATCATCGAGATGCCGTCGAGCGCGGCGCCCAGGATGATGTACATCACGGTCAGCGCGGCGATCAGCGCATAGGGCGAGAGGTGCAGCGAGTCGACCCAGGCCGCCAGCGCCGTCGGGATGCCTGTATAGGCCATCGAGGTCGACATGAAGGAGGCGCCGGCCAGGATCAGCATGATCATGCAGGTGATCCGCGTGGTGCCCATCACGCTCTGCCAGAACGCCTCCTTGCTCAGCGCGCCCGACCACCAGGCGATGCCGAAGGAGCCGAGCACGCCCCAGGCGGCGCACTCGGTCGCCGTCGCCCAGCCGAGCAGCAGCGAGAGGAAGACCAGCGCGATCAGCAGCATGCAGGGGATGAGCTGCGCCGATTCCTTCAGCTTGTCGCGAAGGCTCATCTTCGGCTCCGGCGGGGGCGACTGGTCCGGATGCAGCAGATGCCAGACGATGATGTAGCCGGAGTAGAGCGCCATCACGAGCAGGCCGGGCAGGAAGCCGGCGAGGAAGACCTGGATGATCGAGACGTTCGCCGCGACCGCATAGACCACCATGGTGATCGAGGGTGGGATCAGGATGCCGAGCGTGCCGGCGCCTGCGAGTGAGCCGAGCGAGACGGTCTCGTTGTAGCCGCGCTTCTTCAGCTCCGGCAGGGCGATCTTGGCGACGGTGGCGCAGGTCGCGGCGGAGGAGCCCGAGACCGAGCCGAAGATGCCGCAGGCCAGCACGTTGACGTGCATCAGCCGGCCCGGCAGCCAGTTGAGCCAGGGCGCGAGGCCGCGGAACATCTCCTCGGAGAGCCGGGTGCGGTAGAGGATCTCGCCCATCCAGATGAAGAGCGGCAGCGCGGCCAGCGTCCAGGAGGCGCTGTTGCCCCAGATGGTGGTCGCCAGCACCGAGCCGGCGGGGATGCCGCCGCCAACAAATTGCATCGCCACCCAGCCGCAGGCCATCAGCGAGATGGCGATCCAGACGCCACCGGCGAGGAAGACGGCGAGCAGCAGGAGCAATAGTCCCGAGATTTCGATCATCGCCATGGCGTCACACTCCGCTCGCCATGGCGCGCTCGACGATTTCCTCGTCGGATTGCGCCGGGGGCTTCTCGTAACGCGGCTCCTGGCCGCGGATCACGACATGGACGAACTCGTCGAGCATCGCGATGAACAGGATGACGAGCCCACCCGAATAGCCGAGCTGCGGAATCCAGAGCGGCATCGGCACGACGCCGCCCGCGACGTCGTTGAACTCGAAGGATTGCCAGGTCATCACCAGGGCATGCCAGGCGAAGAAGCCGGAGAAGCCGAGGCCGAGGATCAGCGAGAACACCTCGAAGAACCAGCGCTTGCGGCCATGGAAACGGTCGATCAGCAGGCCGACGCGGATCATGTCACCGGATTTGAAGGTGTGGGCGAGACCGAGGAAGGCCATGGCCGCCATGCACCATGACGCGAAATCATCGCCGGCCGGGATGTTGAGGCCGATCTCGCGGCCGACCGACATGCCCATCATCAGCAGGAAGATCACGATGAGGAAAACGCCGGCCGCATAGCCGGCCCAGAGATAAAGGGCATCGAGCGTGCGGCGGATCATGGCACTCGCTGCTCCTGCCGGTCGATGGCGCATGCGCGCCCGGTTGCCAGGGTTGCTCGCATCGTCGCATCCTCCGCTTTCGCGCTGGCCCGGCCCCTCAGCCATGTTCCAGTCACATTTCGCATCGTATCCGCCGGAATTGTCTTGTCAATAACTCATCGACGATTTATCGATGAAATGTCAGCGTTGATGATCCGCTGGCCTGACGGAGGGGAGAACGTCTTATGTCGGCAGCGTGTTGGGACTTCTGGATCGATCGCGGCGGCACCTTTACGGACGTGATCGGCCGCGATCCGGCTGGCAATCTCCATGCCAGGAAGATGCTCTCGGAAAATCCGGGCGCCTATCGCGACGCGGCCGTGCAGGGCATCCGCGAGCATCTCGGCCTGAAGGCGGGCGAGCCGATCCCGGCTGGGACCATCGGCGAGGTGCGCATGGGCACGACCGTCGCGACCAACGCGCTGCTCGAGCGCAAGGGCGACCGCACGCTGCTGGTCACCACCAAGGGCTTCCGTGACGCGCTGCGCATCGGCTACCAGGCGCGGCCCGACATCTTCGCCAAGCAGATCATCCTGCCCGAAGCGTTGTACGAAGCGGTCGAGGAGATCGACGAGCGCGTGCTGGCCGATGGCACGGTCGAACGCGCGCCCGACGAGGCGGCGGTCCGCAGCGCCTTGCAGGCGCAATACGATGCCGGTTTCCGCGCCGTCGCGATCGTCTTCATGCATGGCTACCGCTACACGGCACATGAGCAGATCGCAGCCCGGATCGCCCGCGAGATCGGCTTCCCGCAGGTTTCGGTCAGCCACGAGGTCTCGCCGCTGGTGAAGCTGGTCGGACGCGGCGACACCGCCGTGGTCGATGCTTATCTCTCGCCCATCCTGCGCCGCTATGTGCAGCAGGTGTCCGAGGAGCTCGATATCGCCCGCACCGGCGCGCGCCTGATGTTCATGATGTCCTCGGGCGGGCTCACCGCCGCCGAGCTGTTCCGGGGCAAGGACGCGATCTTGTCCGGCCCGGCCGGCGGCGTCGTCGGCCTCGCCGAGACCGGCCGCTCGGCCGGGTTCGACAAGGTGATCGGCTTCGACATGGGCGGCACCTCGACCGACGTGGCGCATTTCGACGGCGAATATGAGCGCGCCTTCGAGACCGAGGTCGCCGGCGTACGCATGCGCGCGCCGATGATGCTGATCCATACGGTGGCGGCCGGCGGCGGCTCGATCCTGCATTTCGATGGAAGGCGCTTCCGCGTTGGGCCGGATTCGGCCGGCGCCAATCCGGGCCCTGCCGCCTATCGGCGTGGCGGGCCGCTCGCGGTGACCGACGCCAATGTCATGGTCGGCAAGCTGATCCCGTCCTATTTCCCGGCGATCTTCGGCCCCAAGCAGGATGAGCCGCTCGATGTCGGCATCGTCCGCAACAAGTTCGCGGTGCTGGCGGCCGAGGTCGGCGACGGGCGCTCGCCGGAGGAGGTCGCGGATGGCTTCATCCAGATCGCCGTCGCCAACATGGCCGAGGCGATCAAGAAGATTTCGGTCCAGCGCGGCTACGACATCACCCGCTATGCGCTGAATTCCTTCGGCGGTGCCGGCGGCCAGCACGCCTGCCTCGTGGCGGACGCGCTTGGCATCAAGACCGTGCTGCTGCACCCGTTCTCCGGCCTGCTATCGGCCTATGGCATGGGTCTCGCCGAAATCCGCTCGACGCGGACGTCGGCGCTGGATGTCGCGCTCGACGGCGAGGCCAAGGCCGCGATCGAAGCTGTCGCCGCGAAGCTCGCCGCTGATGCGAAGGCAGAAGTCGCAGGCCAGGGCGTGGCCGAGGGCGATATCGCGATCCATATCCGCGCCCATATCCGCTATTCCGGTACCGACACCGCGATCGCGGTCCCTGCCGGCACACGCGCCGAGATGCAGACGGCCTTCCAGACTGCGCACAAGGCGCGCTTCGGCTTCATGGACGAGACCAAGGCGCTGGTCGTCGAGGCCGTCGAGGTCGAGGCCGTCGGTGGCGGCGCGAAGTTCGAGGAGGCGGCGGCTGGCGAGCAGGCGGGCGAGCCGGTCGCGGCCGAGCGCACGCGCTTCTTCGCCAAGGGCCAGTGGCACGATGCTGCGATCGTCCGCCGGGAGGCGATCAAGCCCGGCCAGAGCGTCGCCGGCCCCGCCATCATCATCGAGCCGAACCAGACCGTCGTCGTCGAGGAGGGCTGGAGCGCCAAGCTCACCGCCCGCGACCATCTCGTCCTCGTCCGCGTCAAGGCGCTGATCCAGCAGGCGGCGATCGGCACCAAGGCCGACCCGGTCATGCTCGAGATCTTCAACAACCTGTTCATGTCGATCGCCGAGCAGATGGGCGTGACGCTGCAGAACACCGCCTATTCGGTGAACATCAAGGAGCGGCTCGACTTCTCCTGCGCCGTCTTCGACCAGACCGGCGCGCTCGTCGCCAACGCGCCGCATATGCCGGTGCATCTCGGCTCGATGGATCGCTCCGTCGAGACGGTGATCTCGAACAACCCAGTCATCAAGCCGGGCGACGTCTACTGCCTGAACGCGCCCTATAACGGCGGCACGCATCTGCCGGACATCACCGTCTGCACCCCGGTTTTCGATGCCGAGGACAGGGAGATCCTGTTCTGGGTGGCGAGCCGTGGCCACCATGCCGATGTCGGCGGCACCGCGCCGGGCTCGATGTCGCCGCTGGCGACCAATATCGAGGAAGAGGGCGTCTATATCGACAATTTCAAGATCGTCGATCAGGGCCGCTTCTGCGAGGAGGAGCTGGTCAAGCTGCTAACCGGGGCGCGCTATCCCGTCCGCAACGTCGTGCAGAACGTCAACGACTTGAAGGCGCAGATCGCCGCCAACGAGAAGGGCCTGGCCGAGCTGAAGAAGATGATCGGCTCCTTCGGCCTCGATGTCGTGCAGGCCTATATGGGCCATGTCCAGGACAATGCGGCCGAGAGCGTGGCGCGGCTGCTGACCAAGCTGCACGATTCCGAGTTCACCTATCCGATGGACCAGGGCTGCGCGATCAAGGTGAAGATCACCATCGACCGCGAGAAGCGCGAGGCGACGGTCGATTTCACCGGCACCTCGGAGCAGCGGCCGGACAATTTCAACGCCCCGGCGCCGGTGACGCGGGCCGCCGTGCTCTATGTCTTCCGCGTCATGGTCGACGACGCGATCCCGATGAATGCCGGCTGCCTCAGGCCGATCCGGATCGTCGTGCCGGAAGGCTCGATGCTGGCGCCACGCTATCCCGCTGCCGTGGTGGCGGGCAATGTCGAGGTGTCGCAGGCGGTGACGAACACGCTGTTCGGCGCGCTCAAGGCGATGTCCTGCTCGCAGGGCACGATGAACAACCTGACCTTCGGCAACGACCAATATCAGTATTACGAGACGATCTGCTCGGGCTCCCCGGCCGGTCCCGGCTTCAACGGCACATCGGGCGTGCATGTCCACATGACCAACTCGCGCCTGACCGACCCGGAAATCCTGGAGACGCGCTTTCCGGTCGTGCTGGAGGATTTCCACATCCGTCCGGGTTCCGGCGGCAAGGGCGAATGGACGGCAGGCGACGGCACCAGCCGCACAATCCGCTTCCTGAAGACGATGGACTGCGCGATCCTCGCCTCGCACCGGAAGGTCCGGCCTTTCGGCGTGGATGGGGGCGAGCCGGGCGAACTCGGACGGACGCTGGTGCGCAGGCTCTCCGGCGTAGTCGAGGAACTACAGCCCTCCGACCAGACGCTGCTTCAGGCCGGCGAGGCGGTGACGGTCATCACGCCGACGGCCGGCGGCTATGGAAAAGCGAAAGGCTGACCGGAGCAGGCTGACACCGGCGCTGAACCGGTATCAGCCGAGATCGGTCTCCACGAAGTCGTTGCCCTTGTAGACCAGCGCTGCGCCGTACTCTTTGGCGCAGGCATAAGCGAAGCAGTCGCCGAAATTCAGCGCGGCTGCGCTGCCTACGGCGCGGCTGTAGCGCCTGGCGGCTTCCAGCGCGGCTGTGCCGATTGCCGGAGTGATGGCGACTTCGTTGGCGGCAATGTCCGCCACGAACTGCTGAACGGCCTGTTGCGCCAGGTCGATGAGCTGTGCGTCCAACGTCTTTCCGGTCTCGCGAGCCTTTTTGGCAGCCAGCCCCATGGCTGCTTCGAACAGGCCGGTCGGCGAGACTAGGAAAGGGCGCTCCGCGGCTTCGATGCGGGCGATGAGCGTATCGGCATCGCTTTCGCGGCCGAGGATCGCGACGATGACCGAAGCATCCAGATAGATCATGCGTCATCCCAGAGGGCATCGGTGAAGGATTTCAGATCGAAATCACTCGTCCCGCTGCCCATGGCGTCGGCCATGGCCAAGCTTCTGGTGAGCCTCTGGCGCAGAGGGCGGGCTGCTTCCAGCCGGTCAAGCTCATGCTCCAGCGCCCGCCGTACCGCTTCGGTCTTCGTGCGCGTCCCGGTAATCCGCTGCAAGCGGCCAGCGAGGACATCGACATCGTCGTCCCGTATATAGAGCGGCATCGGTGTCTCCATATGAAACCTCATGTGAATATTCATATGGATCATTTGAATATTCATGCAAGGGGGAACGCACATTCTGCGTCTGTGGCGGGTTGCCCTTGCATGAGTGGCGGTTTCCTCTGATCGATGCGCCCGGCAGGTTCTCTGATCAAATAAGGAGACCAGCATGCCCCAGACTTGGATGATCACCGGCGCCAATCGCGGCATCGGGCTCGCGCTCACCATCGAATTGCTGCGCCGGGGCGACCATGTCATCGCCGCGGCGCGCAATCCCTGGGGCGGGGCGCTCGGCGAACTTGCGGCCGCGCATCCCGGCGCTCTCACGCCGATCGAACTCGACGTCACCTCGGATGCGAGCGTCGCGGCCGCCAGGAACGCACTGTCAGGCCGCGCCATCGACGTGCTGCTCAACAATGCCGGCCTCTACGGCCCGCGTGACCGGCAGAGTGGACTCGATGTCGATTTCGACGGCTGGCGCGAGGTCTTCGAGGTCAATGTCTACGCGCCCATCCGGGTGGCGCAGGCCTTCCTGCCGAATGTCGAGGCCGGGCAGGGCCGCAAGATCGCGACGATATCGAGCCGCATGGGCTCGATCGGCGCCAATCCCGGCAATGCGCTGATCTACCGTTCGTCCAAGGCGGCGGTGAACATGGCGATGGTCGTGTTCGGCAACAGCGTGCGCGATCGCAATGTCAGCGTGCTGCTGTTCCATCCCGGCTGGGTGCAGACCGATATGGGCGGCGGCGGAGCGGATATCACGCCGGCCGAGAGCGCCGGCGGCCTGATCCGCACCATCGACGCTTCCGGCATGGCGGAGACCAACAGTTTCCGCGATTACAAGGGCGAGAAGATCGCATGGTGAGGGTGCTGCCCTGATGATCGGGGGCCGGCTTCCCGGTCAGTCGAGGATGAAGTCCCGGATCGCCTGCAAGGCCCCCTCGCGATCGTCGGCGACGATGCCGTGGCCGCAATCGGCGAAACGCCGGAAGCGGACGAGGTTGGGAGGCAGGCTTTCCGCGATCGTTTCACTGAAGGCGATTGGCGTGATCGGGTCCCTGTCCCCGGCCATGACGAGGACAGGGCAGGAAACGCCACCAAGCGCTTCGCGGAAATCGAAGCGGCCGTGCTCGTTGTCGGGGCCGTTGAAATGCTCGCCGGTGTTGTTGCGCGTGATGGCGCGGGCCATCCAGGATCTGTCCTGCCTTTCCCGGCGTGTCGAATAGAGCGGGACGCAGACCTCCCGACAAACCGCGCGCGTCGCATCCGAGGGAGCGGACCAGTAATTCCGTGCCACCGCAGCAGCCTGCTCGCCACCGAACTGCTCGAATGCGGCATAGATCTGCTGGAAATCGACCTTGGCGGCGGTGCTGATCAGGATCAGCTTGGCCGCGTGGCCGGGATGGCGCGTCGCATAGGCCTGGGCGACGAAGCCGCCGAAGGAGATGCCCAAGACGATCGGCCTGTCGATGCCGAGCGCGTCGCAAAGCCCCTTCACGTCGTCGCCCCATTGCGCCAGCGTCCAGTTCTCGCGCGGGCCGTCCTCGCTGCGGCCGCAGCCGCGATGGTCGTAGTAGACGATCTGGCAGATGTCTATCAGGGCCGAGAAGGCCGGCTTGTAGCTGCTGTGGTCGGCTCCGGGGCCGCCATGCAGAAGGAGGAGGGTCGGCTTCTCGCGCATCCGTGCCCCGTCCGGAACCAGGCCGGCGCCCTCGATGTCGACGTAGAGGCGCACGCCGTTCACTTCGACACGCATGGCAGCTTCTCCGGTTCCGTCAGCCGCCGAGCCCGGCCAGAAAGGCCGTCAGCCGGTCGAGTGCCTGCCTGCCCTCAGGCCGGTCGAGGTCGAATTGATATTCATGCCAAAGTTTCGGCTCGGTCTCCGGCGGGAAGAACAGCGTGTCGACCTTGACGCCGCGATCGCGCAGGGCCTGCGCCATCACCACGGATTGCGGTGCCAGCGGGTCGCCATTGCCGACCGAGATGAAGCTGGGCGGGAAGGCCTCGGTGACATAGCGGGGTACGGCGGCCTCGGTGATGCGGTCGCTGTCGAGCGGGTTTGCCGTCCCGAAATAGGCGAAGAGCACGGAGCGGATGAAGCTGCCGAAGGGCCCGGTCAGATCGAGCGCGGTCGGATCGAAGACTCCCGACAGCAGGGCGACGCCGCGCAGGCGCGCGGGATCGATGGCCGGCCTCAGCCCGAGCAGCTCGGCATAGTCCTTCCCGGTTAGGCCGGCTGCGAGCTGGGCGGCGATATGGGCGCCGGCCGAGTCGCCCGCGAGCACGATCCCGGACGGATCGAGGCCGAGGCGCTGGCCCTCGCGCTGCAGGAAACCGAGCGCCTCGTTCACTTGCAGCACCGGCTCGGGATAGCGCGCGTCCGGCGCGCGGGTATAGCCGACCGCGACGCCGGGATAGCCGCGCCCGGCCAGGATCTTCAGATAGGGCGCGACGTCCTTGCGATCGCCGCCGACGAAGCCGCCGCCATGGACCCAGACTACGGTCGGCCGTTTCGGCTGGATGCCGTCAGGCGGCAGGTAGATGTCGAGCCGCGCTTCTTCCGCCGCGCCATAGCGAATGTCGAGCTGCTCGCGGATGCCCGGCGGGACGTGTTTCGCCAGGGCGGCGTTGGTTTTCGAGGCGCCGTAGCCGAAGGCCAGACGGGTCAGCAGGGCAGAAGGCCAGGGCGAGAGGGCGAAGGCCGCGTAGACAGCCAGTGCAAGTGCAAGGCAGAGCAGGAGAATCCGGGTGGCGCGAGGTTTCATGTCGCGAAGCTAGGCTGCCGCTCGGATATGGGCAATCCGCGCCACGCGGAGCCGGGTCGCTGCATCGGGCTTGCCTTTGGAGCGCGACTCGGCCCCATCTGGATCATGCCTTTTTCGACGTTTCCCTCGCGATGAGCTGGTCGCCCCAGCAGGATGCGGCTTTGACCGCCGTGGCGCGCTGGTTGCAGGCCGGCGAGCCGCAGCTCTTCCGCATGTTCGGCTATGCCGGCACCGGCAAGACGACGCTCGCGCGCCATATCGCGGAAGCCGTCGACGGCGATGTCGTCTTCGCGGCCTATACCGGCAAGGCCGCGCTCGTGCTGCGCAACAAGGGTTGCCACGGCGCGCAGACCATCCATTCCCTGATCTATCGCTCGCGCGGCGTCGAGGAGGAAAGCCCGACCTTCGTGCTCAACCGGGAAAGCGCGGCGGCCAAGGCCAAGCTCATCATCATCGACGAATGCTCGATGGTCGACGAGGAGCTCGGCCGGGACCTGCTCTCCTTCGGCACGCCGGTTCTGGTGCTGGGCGATCCGGCGCAGCTGCCGCCGGTCAAGGGCGGCGGCTTCTTCACCGAGCAGGAACCGGACGTGATGCTGACCGAGGTCCATCGGCAGGCGGCCGACAACCCGATCGTGCGCATGTCGATGATCGTGCGCGAGGGCGGGCGGCTCGACCTCGGCGACTACGGGCCGAGCCGGGTGATCCGGCGCGACGAGGTCAATCCCGAGATCGTCATGGCGGCCGACCAGGTTCTGGTCGGGATGAACAAGACGCGACGCAACTACAATGCGCGCATCCGCCAGCTCATGGGCCGCACCGACAACAGCCCGGTCGCGGGCGAGAAGCTGGTCTGCCTGCGCAACGACAAGAGCAAGGGCCTGCTCAATGGCGGCTCCTGGATCGTGCAGGAGATCAAGACCTCGAAGAAGGGGCTCGTCACCATGCGGGTGACGCCGGAGGACGACACCGGCGCCAAGGCGGTAAAGGTCTCGGTGCTGCCGAACTTCTTCGACGGCACCGAGGAGGAGGTGCCCTGGGAGCTGCGCAAGCACACCGACGAGTTCACCTTCGGCTATGCGCTGACGGTGCATAAATCGCAGGGCTCGCAATGGGACGACGTCGTGCTCTTCGACGAGAGCTTCGCCTTCCGCGAGCACCGGGCGCGCTGGCTCTATACGGGGCTGACGCGCGCGGCGGAGACGATCACGGTCGTCGTCTGACGGCCCCGACGCTCAATCGACGATGCCGTCGCGGCCCTCGATCGCCATGAGGGTCGCCATCAGCAGGGCGACGAGCCTTTCCTTGCCGTCGTTCTCGGCGAAGACTTCGGCCTGCGCCAGCACCAGGGTCCGGCCGCCCTTGACCACCTTGCCGCGCGCGATCAGGCGTTGGCCCGTCGCCGGGGCCAGCAGGTTGATCTTGAACTCGGCCGTCAGCACGCCGCGATCCGCCGGCATGATGCTGAGGGCGGCGTAGCCGGCCGCGCTGTCGGCGATGGAACTGACCGCGCCCGCATGGACGAAGCCGTGCTGCTGCGAGATTTCCGGGCGCGGCACGAGCATGATCTCGACCTGTCCCGGCGTGACCTGGCCGAGCGTGGCACCCAGCGTGTGCATGAGGCCCTGCTTTTCGAAGCTGGTGCGGATGCGCCTGTCGATGCCGGCTTCATCGGTCGTCATGTCGTACTCCTTCCGGCCATACGGTGGCAGCGGCGCGGCGGGGCGGCAATGGGATGGATCGCACAATGCGCTGCGGGATTGCTCGTCGGCCCGGCGCAGCAAAAAGGGCCGCTCGCGCGACCCTTCATGTCATTCACTGCGGGGCGGAATCACGCCCAGGCGCGCTGCTTCAGCTTGTCCTCGAAGGCCTCGATCTTGGAGGCCTTCTCCATCGTCAGGCCGATATCGTCGAGGCCGTTGAGCAGGCAGTGCTTGCGGAAGGGGTCGAGCTCGAACTTGATCTCGCCGCCGTCCGGTCCCTTGATCGTCTGGTTCTCCAGGTCGATCGTCAGCGTCGCATTGGAGCCGCGCTCGGCATCGTCGAACAGCATGTCGAGCTGCTCGGGCGTGACCTTGATCGGCAGAATGCCGTTCTTGAAGCAGTTGTTGTAGAAAATGTCGGCGAAGCTCGTGGAGATCACGCAGCGGATGCCGAAGTCGAGCAGCGCCCAGGGGGCATGCTCGCGCGAGGAGCCGCAGCCGAAATTGTCGCCGGCGACGAGGATCTCGGCCTTGCGATAGGCCGGCTGGTTCAGCACGAAATCCGGATTTTCCGAGCCGTCCTCCTTGTAGCGCATCTCGGAGAACAGCGCGGTGCCCAGCCCGGTGCGCTTGATCGTCTTCAGATACTGCTTCGGGATGATCATGTCGGTGTCGACATTGACCACCTTCAAGGGGGCGGGCGTCGAGGTCAGGGTGGTGAAGGGCTGCATGGGTTCTTGTCCTTGCTTGTAGGCCGGCTCAGCCGGCCGCCTGTTCGATGGCTTCCATGTCCTCGTCGGAGAAGCCGAAATGGTGGCCGATCTCGTGGACCATGACGTGGGTGACGATGGCGCCCAGGCTCTCGTCGTTTTCCGCCCAGTAGTCGAGGATCGGTCTGCGGTAGAGATGGATGGTGTTGGGCATCTGGCCGGTCTGGGGGCCAAAACCCTGCTGCGGCAGGCCGACGCCGCTGAAGAGGCCGAGCAGGTCGAAGGGGCTCTCAGCCTCGAGCTCCTTCAGCACGTCGTCCTCGGGGAATTCGGTGACGTTGAAGATCACATCGGCGCAGAGCGCGCGGAACTCGTCCGGCAGGCGGTCGAAGGCGGCCTGCGCCAGCAGCTCGAAAGCGTCCAGCGAAGGGGCCTTGGCCCCGTCCCAGTCGATATCCGTGCTCTTGATCGCCACGGCGTCCATATCCCCGTCACCAGTATCGCAGCTGATGGCCGAGCCACCAGGCCAGCACGAGGACGCCCAGCAGCGAGAGGGAGCGGCCGATGCGCCGGCCCCAGAGCTCGATCCGGTCGCCCTCGGGCGCGTCGGCGCCCGAGAAATGCTGTGCCGCCCGGTTCATCGAGGAGCCGAGCAAGGTTTCGCTGTCGCGCTTGACGCGCTCCAGCGTCGCCTTGGCCTCGGCTTCGCGCGCGGCTTCGCGGGGATCTTTCGACATGGATGATCTCCCCGCCTTTGCCGCTCAGCCCAGCGTGCGGACGTCGACGAAATGGCCGGTCAGCGCCGCCGCCGCCGCCATCGCCGGCGAGACGAGGTGCGTGCGGCCGCGATAGCCCTGACGGCCCTCGAAGTTGCGGTTCGAGGTCGAGGCGGCGCGCTGGCCCGGCTTGAGCTGGTCCGGATTCATGCCCAGGCACATCGAGCAGCCCGGCTCGCGCCATTCGAAGCCGGCGGCGAGGAAGATCTTGTCGAGGCCTTCCAGCTCCGCCTGCTGCTTCACCAGGCCGGAGCCCGGCACGATCATGGCGTAGTCCAGGCTCTCATGGATCTTCTTGCCCTCGACGATCTTCGCGACCGTGCGCAGATCCTCGATGCGGCCATTGGTGCAGGAGCCGATCCAGATCACGTCGAGCGGGATCTCGGTCATCTTCGTGCCGGCGGTGAGGCCCATATAGTCGAGCGCGCGCTTCTTCGAGGCGCGCTTGACCTCGTCGGCGATCTGCTCCGGATCGGGCACGGCGCCGAGCACCGAGATCACGTCCTCCGGGCTCGTGCCCCAGGAGACGATCGGCGGCAGGTTGGCGGCGTCGAGCCTCACGATGCGGTCGAAATGCGCGCCCTCGTCGGTGCTCAGCGTCTCCCAATAGCGCTGGGCGGCATCCCAGGCCTCGCCCTTCGGCGCCTTGGGGCGGCCCTTCAGATAGGCGAAGGACTTCTCGTCGGGCGCGACCATGCCGGCGCGGGCGCCGCCCTCGATCGACATGTTGCAGACCGTCATGCGGCCTTCCATCGAGAGGCCGCGGATGGCCTCGCCGGCATATTCGATCACCGAGCCGGTGCCGCCGGCGGTGCCGATCTCGCCGATGATCGCGAGCGTGATGTCCTTGGCGCCGACGCCGGGTGCGGGCGTGCCGTCCACCTGGACGAGCATGTTCATCGCCTTCTTCTGGATCAGCGTCTGGGTGGCGAGGACGTGCTCGACCTCCGACGTGCCGATGCCATGGGCGAGCGCGCCGAAGGCGCCGTGGGTCGAGGTGTGCGAATCGCCGCAGACGATCGTCGTGCCGGGCAGGGTGAAGCCCTGCTCGGGGCCGACGATGTGGACGATGCCCTGGCGCTTGTCGAGCTCGTTGAAATACTCGACGCCGAAGTCGCGGGCGTTCTTGGCGAGCGCCTCGACCTGGATGCGGCTTTCCTCTTCCTGGATGCCCTTGGAGCGATCGGTCGTCTGGATGTTGTGGTCGACGACGGCGAGCGTCTTTTCGGGGCTGCGGACCTTGCGACCGGTCATGCGCAGGCCCTCGAAGGCCTGCGGGCTCGTGACCTCATGGACGAGGTGGCGGTCGATATAGAGCAGGCAGGTGCCGTCGTCCTGCCGGTCGATGACGTGATCGTCGAAGATCTTGTCGTAGAGGGTGCGGGGGCCTGTTGACGCAGTCATGGCTTGGTCTCGGTCTTGGTGAAACGTGGTCTGGAAAATCGGTGCATCGCCGCACGGGTCATTCCGGCGCGCTGGGGCAAATGCCTGTCGCCGGCCGCGTGGAAGCGGCCGGTCTCAGGCGCCGGTAAGGCCCGCGGCGATGGAAGCGGTGAAGCGGCCGAAAAAGCGCCACGGCAGGCGGGCATGGTCATGCAGCGCGGCAAAATCCTGCGTCGTCGGCAGGGGCGGCAGATGGCCCTCTCCCTGCACGGCGCTGAAGCGCTGCAAATGATGCTCACACGGCGACATGGCCACTATGTAGCAGTTCCAATGAAGCCGGACAATCGATGCCGTCGCAGCCGCGTCATCGCCGTGGCGCAGAGGTGTCGACGCTGACGACGACCGACATTCCCGGCGTCAGCTCGCTAGCCAGGGGCTGCCCGGGATCGATGGCGATCCGGACCGGCACGCGCTGTGCGATCTTGATGAAGTTGCCGGTGGCGTTGTCGGCACGGATGATGCTGAACTCGGAGCCGGCTGCCGGCGAGAAGCGCTCGATCCTGCCGGTCAGCCGGGCGTGGCGCAGGGCATCGACGGTGAAGCTCACCGGCTGGCCGACGCGCATGCCGGGAAGCTGCGTCTCCTTGAAGTTGGCGATCACCCAGATCTGCGAAGGCACCAGCGCCATCAGCTGCGTGCCGGCGGAGACATACTGGCCGAGCCGGGCCGACACCTCGCCGAGCCGCCCGTCCTGCGGGGCGAGGATGCGGGTGTTGCCGAGGTCAATCTCGGCGAGATGGACGCTGGCCTCGGCGCCCTCGACGGCCGCCACGAGCGATTGGCGGTTGACGATGGCGGTCTGGATCTCCTGCCGCGCCACCTCGGCGGTGGCATTGTTGGCGGCCAGCGAGGCACGGGCCTGATCGAGCGCCTGCTGGCTCTGGTCGGTGCTGGTCTGGCTGACGACGCCGCGCTCGCGCAGCGGCTCGATGCGGCCCCAGTTCGCCTCGGCGGTGCGCAAGGCCGCCTCGGCGCTCGCGACATTCGCCACGGCGGCGCGCAGGCGGGCTTCCGCCGCCGCACGAGCCTGATCGGAATTGGCGAGGGCGGCCCGCTGGGCCGCGAGGCTGGCGCGGGCCTGTTCGAGCTTCTGAGCAAAGATCCGGTCGTTGATGCGCAGGAGCAGGTCGCCCTGCTTCACCGTGGCGAAGTCCTGCACCGGCACCTCCGCGACATAGCCCGCGAGCTGCGGCGCGATGATCGTGACCTGCCCCCGGACATAGGCGTTCTCGGTGATCTCGACGGCGCTGGCGAAGGGCGGCAGCCGCCAAGCGTAGAGGATCACGGAAAGCCCGACGAGGCCGATGGCGAGCGCGACATAGGTCGAAACGGAGCGGAGGAGGCGGGTCATGATCGGTGCGATGGGTCAGCCGGCGGCAAGGGCCGGGGCGGTGGCGGGGCGCACCTTGAGGCGCAGGACGGCGAGATGGAGGAGCAGGGCGGCGAGAGCGAGCCCGGCAAGCAGCGCGATCAGCAGGAAGGCGTCGTTATAGGCGAGGACGGTCGCTTCCCGCGTCGCCTGCTGGGCGAGCAGGCCGACGCCCTCGGCGCGCGTCAGGGACGTATCGGTCAGGACATGGCCGTAGCTGCCGCCGAGCTGGCCGATGCGCTGGGCGACGAGCGGCTCGGACATCGTGAAGTGCTCGGCCAGCACATGGTAGTGGAAGCTGGTGCGCAGGGTGATGAAGCTGCCGAAGATGGCCGAACCGAGCAGGCCGCCGATGCTCTGCGTGAACAGGAAGATGGTGATGAAGCTCAGGATATAGACGGGGCCGCGCGCGATGGCGCTGCCCATGCCCTGCGCCATCGCCGTCGGCAGGTAGAGCCCCGAGCCATAGGCGACGAGCGCCTGGCTCAGATAGATGTCGTGCGGCCGCGTCAGGCTGGTCGCACCGCTGTCGAGCCAGGCGCCGAGCGAGACGCAGGCCAGCGCCACGCCGTAGAACCAGTTCTCGCGGCCCGGCCGCAGCAGCAGGGCGCAGGTCAGGCCTCCCGCGAGGATTGCGCCGAGGATCACGCCATAGAGCGACAGCGTCTGTTCGTTCTGGATGCCGAGCGCCTGGAAGAAGTTGGACGCGCCGACTGTCTGCTCCGCCAGCAGCACGCGCAGCAGCAGCAGAGCCCCGGCGAAGTGCAGCGTCGTCGGGCTCGTCAGCCAGCGTATGTCGATCAGCGGGCTCTCGCGGTGCAGTTCGATGATCGCCGCCAGCATCAGGCAGATCACGGCGCAGGCGAGGAGCCAGCCGAGCCAGGGCGCCTCGAACCACCAGTAGATCCGGCCAAGCGCGAGCACGACCGCGGTCGAGCCGAAGCCGATTGCGATGAACAGGTAGCTGACGAGATCGAGCGGGCCGATGCATTTCACCCGCGGCGGCGAGGTCAGCGGCAACGCATAGACGAAGCCGAAGGCGAGCAGGGCAAGCCCCATCTCGAACAGAGTGAGGCCGTGGAAGCCACCGATCTCCAGCAGCCATGGCGAGATCAGCCGCGTCACCGGGATGCCGAGCGTGGTGTTGGTGAGGGCCAGCGACAGGCCGACGGTGAGCTTCTTCGGCGGCGGCAAGGGCTCGATCATGTAGAAGAAGGCGAGCGACGACATCGGGGCCGCCGCCATGCCGCTCATGAAGCGGACCACCACGGCCGATTGCAGATCGCGGACGAAGAGGAAGTTGAGCAGCGTCGCGAAGACGAAGCCAGCCAGGCTGATCTCGGCGAAATTGCGCAGGCCATACTGCATCCGGATCTTGATCAGGGCGATTGAGAGCGAGACGTTCGGCGCCATATAGGCGGCGATCAGCCAATTGGTCTCGGCGAGGGTGGCGCCGAGCTCCCCCTGGATCTGGTAGATGTTCGTGTTGACGATGTTCTGGCCGATCTGCTGCGTCATCGCGAGCGTCACGGAGGCGAGCATATAGGCCAGCGCGCGGGCCGGCGGCATGGTGAGGCCGAACGGCGCTGCCACCGGTTCTGGTGCCGTTTCAGTCGCGCTCATGGGGCGGCGCTCCGCCCGGCCGCGATATTGCGCGAAGTGCGGCGCAGGACGTCGAGCGCGATTTCAAGCTCCTCCGGCGCGATGCCCTGCAGGATGCCGGCGCGCAGCTCGGCGAGGAAGTCCAGGATGTCCTGCGCCTGGGCGCGGGCGCTCTCGGTCAGAAAGACGCGGCGCGCGCGCCGGTCGCCCTCGACCGCACGGCGCTCGATCATGCCGTTGCGCTCGAGCCCGTCGAGCAGGCGCACCAGCGTCGGTTGCTCGATGTCGAGCAGGCCGGCCAGATCGGACTGGATCGGGCCGTCGGCCTTGGCCAGCTCCATGAGCAGGCGGGCGCGGGACAGGGTCAGGCCCATGCCGCCGGCGCGCTCGTCGACGAGCGCTCTCAGCTTCCGGTTGACGGCGGCGAGCTCGGCGGTGAATGCGGCTTGAAGCGGGGCGAGGTCCATGATGCCAATATAAATAGGATGCTAATTATTTGCGTACTTATACTCGCGATATATGCATATCAAATGACAGTCTGGATGTTTGATATGCGTTTTGGGAATGCATCTGTGCGAGGTAACAAAAAACGCGGCCCCGAGGGACCGCGTTCCAATTTTTCACGCTGAGGCTGCGGCTTACTTGCCGGCGGCCTTCTCGCCCTTGGCGGGCTTGGCATCGACGCGCTCGGCGATGCGGGCCGACTTGCCGCGGCGGTCGCGCAGGTAATAGAGCTTGGCGCGGCGCACCTTGCCCTTGCGCACGACCTTGATGGAATCGAGGTTCGGCGAGAAGAGCGGGAAGACGCGCTCGACACCCTCGCCATAGGAAATCTTGCGGACGGTGAAGCTCTGGTTGAGGCCGCCGCCGTTGCGGGCGATCACGACGCCTTCATAGGCCTGGACGCGAGTACGCTCGCCTTCCTTGACCTTGACGTTGACCTGCACGGTGTCGCCGGGCTGGAACTGCGGGATGTTCTTGCCGTCGCTGAGCTTGGCAATCTGCTCCTGGTCGAGCTGTTCGATGATGTTCATGGTTCTCTCCATGGCCGTGTTCGCGTGCGGGCACGCTGGCGTTACGGCGCGCTGTTTTCAGTTGAGAGCGCGGCCATACAGGAGCGGCGCGGATTTGTCGAGCGGCAATGCCGGCAAAGCGCGGCGGCAGCGAACCGCTTGTTGGCGATCAGCGTGGCATGCATAGCCTTGCGCGAACCGGATATCACTCTGACGGGACGTAAGGCCATGACCGACCAAGCCACCAGGACCGCTCTCGTGACGGGTGCCGCACGCGGCATCGGGCTTGCGACGGCAAAGCGCTTCCTTGCGGAAGGCTGGCAGGTCGGGTTGCTCGACATCGACGGGGAGGGGCTCGCGCGGGCCGCGGCCGAGATCGCGCAGCCGGAGCGGACGCAGGTGCTCACCTGCGATGTGGCCGATCCCGCGCAGCTGGAGGCGGCCTTCGCCGGGCTCGCCAAGCGCTTCGGGCGGCTCGATGCGCTGGTCAACAATGCCGGCACGGCGGTGTTCAAGCCGCTGCTCGAGACGACCCATGAGGAGTGGCAGCGCGTGCTCGCGGTCAATCTCACCGGCCCGTTTCTGGCGACGCAGCTTGCCGCGCCGCTGATGGCCGACCATGGCGGCGGCGCCATCGTCAACATCACCTCGATCTCGGGCCTGCGCGCCTCGACGCTGCGCGTTGCCTACGGCACCTCGAAGGCGGCGCTGGCGCATCTGACCAAGCAGCAGGCGGCGGAACTCGCGGGGCTGGGGATTCGCGTGAACGCGGTCGCGCCGGGGCCGGTCGAGACGGCGATGGCCAAGGCCGTGCACAGCCCCGAGATCCGCGCCGATTATCGCGATGCGATCCCGCTCGGCCGCTACGGGCTGGAAGAGGAGCTGGCGGAGTCCATCTTCTTCCTGTGCTCGGACCGGGCGAGCTACATCACCGGGCAGGTGCTGGCAGTGGATGGCGGCTTCGATGCGGCGGGTATCGGGCTGGCGACGCTGCGGGGCGAGAGGCGGAATCTGTGAGGCGTCCGCGCCAGCCTTTGAGCCGGCACCGCGGCTAATACCCGGGCTGTTCACTGGTTCGGCAGACGACACGCTGCCGGAATCGCGCCAAAATGCGCTCTTCGTCAGCCAAGATTTCAGAAACGGTGTTTTTCGATCGATCCGGTCGGCGTATGGTCCGCTCCTGCCAAAGGCGGAGGCGACCATGCGGGCTTTTCTGATCGCACTTCTTTGCACGGTGATATCGACGGCCAGTTCGGCGGCCGACACTCTGGCAAGGGCGCGCGAGACCGGCACGCTGCGGCTCGGCTTCCGGGTCGATGCGCCTCCCTATTCCTATCGTTCGGTCAGGGGCGAGCCGTCCGGATATATCGTCGATCTCTGCCGCGAAGTCGCAGCAGGCCTGAAGAAGGCGCAGAACCTCACTTCGCTCAAGATCGAATATGTCGAGGTTACATCGGCGGATCGCCTGGAGGCGGTCAAAGACGGCAAGATCGATATCCTCTGCGACCCGACATCGATGACCATGTCGCGTCGCGCCATCGTCGATTTCTCGCTCCCGACCTTCATCGACGGCGCCGGCGTTCTGTACCGGGCCAACGAAGTCGTCCGCCTTGAGGATCTGCGGGGCAAGAAGGTCGGCGTCCTGCGGGGCACGACCACCGAGGAGACCTTGAAGGCGACCCTGACGCAGCTCGGAATCCAGGCTTCGATCGTGCCTGTGCAGACGCATCCGGAGGGTGTCTGGAGTCTCTCCGCAGGAAAGATCGACGCCTATTTCGGAGATCGCGGCATCCTGAATTATCATCTGCTCAACAGCCAGAACCGCTCCGGCATGAAGCTTTCCGACCAGTATTTCACTTTCGAGACCTACGCGCTGGCCTTGCCGCGCGGCGACGAAAAACTGCGCCTGCTCGTCGATGCGACCCTGGCGGAACTCTACCGGACGGACCGCGTGAAGGAGATCTACGCCCGCAGTTTCGGGAATTTCCCGCCCGATCAGTTCACGCGCGCCCTGTTCGTCATCAATGGCGTGCCGAAGTAGAGGCGGGTCGCAGGATCAGGTATCCGTGGATGACGGACGTCCGGCCGCGCAGGAAGGTGCTTGAGATGTCGACCGAGAAGGTCAAAGGCCCAGCCTCGTATTTTCCCTCCATCGAGAAAAACTACGGCAAGCCGATCGCTCATTGGCTGTCGATCATCGATGCGATGCGGGAGAAGAAGCATTCCGAGATGGTCGCGGTGCTCAAGGCGGAGCATGCGATGGGGCATGGTCACGCCAATGCGCTGGTCGCGCATTATAGGGCCGGGAATCCGGGCTGACGGCCTGGCTCGAAAGCAAGCTTGGAGGAATGGACATGATCCGTGCGTCAACGATCGTCACCGCTTTGGCGGGCAGCCTGTCGGGAGCGCTTGGACAGAGTGCCACGCCCGTCACCGTCGACAACTTCGTCCGTGCGGAGTCGGACAGTTACCTTGCGAATTTCGTTCAGGAGGCCGGCGGGCTGGGCAAGCTTCTCCATCGGCGCGATCCGGCGTCGATCGACCAGCAGTCCGTCATCCGCCTGAACCGCGACACGCTCTATTCCTCGGCCGTGTTCGACCTCGATGCCGGGCCCGTGACGGTGACATTGCCGGATGCGGGGAAGCGCTTCATGTCGCTGATGTCCGTCAGCCAGGATCACTACGCCGCGACGGTCTATGGGGCCGGCACCCATCGCTTCACCCGCGACAAGGTCGGGACTCGTTATGTGCTTCTGGGAATCCGCACTTTCGTGGATCCGAACGATCCCGCCGATCTGCGCAAGGTTCACGCGCTGCAGGACGCGGTCAAAGTCAGCCAGAAGAACAACGGCAAGCTGGAGCTGCCGCGCTGGGATGCCGAAAGCCGGAAGAAGGTGCGCGACGCCTTGCTGGTCCTGGGGTCGACGCTCAACAGCTTCGACGGGGCTTTCGGTTCCAAGGCGGAGGTCGACCCGGTGCGTCACCTCATCGGAACGGCTGCCGGCTGGGGAGGCAATCCCGAGAAGGACGCGAAATATCTGAACGTTACGCCGGCCAGGAACGACGGCAGCACCGTCTACAAGCTCAACGTCAAGAACGTGCCGGTGAATGCGTTCTGGTCGGTCAGCGTCTATGATGCGCAAGGGTACTACGAGAAAAATCCTTACAACGCCTATTCGCTGAACAGCATCACCGCGAGCAGGGGCGGTGACGGCAGCGCGACGATCCAGTTCGGCGGCTGTGACGGCAAGATTCCGAACTGTCTGCCGATCATGAAGGGATGGAACTATACGGTTCGTCTCTATCGGCCGCGGGCCGAGATCCTCTCCGGCAAGTGGACGTTTCCGGAGCCCCAGCCAGTCAACTAGTCCTTTGGCCTGAATAGCGTCCCCAACCAGGCGATCCACTTGCCGTCGCAGGCAGGGCAGGAGCGCGCCCCGCCGGCTGTTGCAGTGCAGCAGACAATTCCCTTGCGCCTACCTCCGAACGGCGCGAACGTCCCTGCCTATGCCTCTTCGACGGCCGCCCGACCTGGTTCGGGCCGGTGCGACCGCCGCCTGACCGGCGCTCGGGGCCAGCTTCCCGCCGCGCCGGCCTTCATCCGCGCGATGAGAGCGAAGCCTTTCCTCCGCGCGGTCCAACCCGAAGGAGGACGTCATGGCAGCACAGAACGGCAGGGGAGACGCGACCGGCGGCACCAGACGCGCGGGGCCGCGATGCATCGCGATCGTCGGCCCCTTCCAGAGCGGCAAGACCACATTGCTCGAAAGCATCCTGATGCGCTGCGGCGTGCTGTCGCGCCCCGGCTCGGTCAAGGGCGGCAACACGGTGGGCGATGCGGCGCCCGAGGCGCGCGCGCACCAGATGAGCACGGAGCCCAGCGTCGCGACGGTCGATTTTCTCGGCGATACCTTCCATTTCGTCGACTGTCCCGGCTCCGTCGAGTTCCTGCACGAGATGCGCCATGTGCTGCCGGCGGTCGATGCGGCGGTCGTCGTCTGCGAGGCGGACGAGCGCAAGGCGCCGGCCCTGGAGCTCGTGCTGCGCGAACTCGAGGAGGCCGATATCCCGCGCTTCCTCTTCCTCAACAAGATCGACACGGCTCCGCGCCGGGTGCGTGAAACGCTGGCCATCCTGCAGCGCGCCTCCCGCACGCCGCTGCTGCTGCGCCAGATCCCGATCTGGAAGAACGGCATCGCCATCGGTTTCATCGATCTCGCCCTGGAGCGGGCCTTCATCTATCGCGAGCATGCGCCGAGCGAGATCGTGCCGCTGGCGGTGGACGAGAATGGCCGCGAGAAGGAGGCGCGTTTCTCGATGCTGGAGCGGCTCGCCGATTACGACGACGCGCTGATGGAGGAGCTGCTCGCCGATATGGAGCCGCCGCGCGACCGCGTCTTCGACGATCTCGCCCGCGAATTGCAGCATCGCCATGTCGTGCCGGTGCTGATCGGCGCCGCCGAGCGCGGCAATGGCGTGACGCGGCTGCTGAAGGCGCTGCGGCATGAGGCGCCGGGCCTCGCCGAGACGCGCGGCCGCACCGGCATCCTGGCGGAAGGTCCGCCGTTCGCCCAGGTGATGAAGACCTGGCATTCGAGCCAGGGCGGCAAGCTTTCATTGGCGCGGGTGATGCGCGGCCGGTTGGCCGAGGGCGATGTGGTGACCTCGTCGACCGGGGCCGAGGCCCGCATCGCCGGCGTGCTGGCGCTGAAAGGCGCCGAGCAGAGCCGCAAGCCGGCCGCCGAGGAAGGCGAGTTGGCGGCCTTCGCCAAGCTGGAGGGGATCGGCACCGGCGATGCCTTCATGCTCGGCAAGCAACGCGCGAATCTCGTCAGCGCCATCGCGCCGCCCGAGTCCGTCCATGCCGTCGCGATCGCGGTGAAGGACCGCAAGGACGATGTCAGGCTCGCCGCCGCGCTGCAGCGGCTGACGGAGGAGGATGCCGCGCTCTCCGTCGCCCAGATTCCCGAGCTGGGCGAGACCCGCCTGTCCGGGCAGGGCGAGATGCATCTGCGCGTCGCGCTCGAAAAGCTCGCCGGCCGCTACGGGGTGACGGTGACGAGCCGGCCGCCGCAGATCGGTTATCGCGAGACCATTCGCGGCCAGGCCGGCGCACGCGGCCGGCACCGCAAGCAGAGCGGCGGCCATGGCCAGTACGGCGATGTCGTGATCGAGGTCGCGCCCCGGCCGCGGGGAGAGGGCATCGGCTTCGTCGATAAGATCAGCGGCGGAGTGGTGCCGCGCCAGTATATCGGCTCGGTCGAGGCCGGCATGCGCGACTTCTGCGAAAAGGGGCCGCTCGGCTTCCCGGTCGTCGATGTCGAGGTGACGCTGACCGACGGCTCCTACCATACGGTCGATTCCTCCGACATGGCCTTCCGGCAGGCGGCGAGGCTGGCGATGAACGAGGCGATGCCGCAGGCGAAGCCGGTCCTGCTCGAACCGATCCTCTCCGTGGATGTCGTGATCCCGTCGGAAGCGATGTCGCGCGCATCGGCGCTGATCTCCGGGCGGCGCGGGCAGATCCTCGGCTATGATACGCGACCCGGCTGGCGCGGCTGGGACCAGATCAGGGCCCTGGTGCCGGAAGCCGAAATGCCGGGGCTGATCGTCGAGCTGCGCTCGGCGACCTCGGGCGTGGGCTCGTTCAGTGCGCGCTTCGACCACTTGGCCGAGCTCGCCGGCAAGCCGGCCGAGGCGGTGGTTTCCGCGCAAGCGCTGGCTGCCGCCCAGGCACGCTGAAGCCGTCATGGCCGCAAGAAGCAAAACCGGAGGCCCTGGCTTCCGGTTTTGCTTGCGTTTGTCTCCTTCAGACAGTTTATATATGAACATTAAGCGGAACGAGAACCGATGCTTGCACCTTGGCTCACCGTTCCGCACTCTATGACGACGACAAGGCATGGAGCCCGGCACTGACGGGTAACCGTGCGACAGGGAGGGGAAGATGAACGCGATTGGCGCCACGCCCGCCAAGCACGACTTGCGCCCGTGGCTTGCGCATTATCCGCCGGCGGTACCGCCGGAACTGGACGAGGCCAAGATCGGGACGCTGGTCGACCTGATCCTCACGGCTTGCGCGCGTTATGGCGGCCGGCCTGCTTTCGAGAGCTTCGGCAAGACGATCACCTTCGCCGAGACCCTGCGCGCGGCCGAGGCCTTCGCCGGCTGGCTCCAGGCGAAGGGGCTTAAGAAGGGGGATCGCGTCGCGCTGATGATGCCGAACATCCTGGCCTATCCGGCGGCGATCTTCGGCACGCTCATCGGCGGGTTCACCGTCGTCAACGTCAATCCGCTCTATACGGCGCGCGAGCTGACCCATCAGGTCAATGACGCGGGTGCGCGCGTGCTCGTGGTGATCGAGAACTTCGCTCATGTCGTGGAGGAGGCGAAGCCGAACCTGAAGCTCGATGCCATCGTCATCGCGACGGCCGGCGATCTCATGGGCTTCAAGGGCAAGATCGTCAATTTCGTCGCGCGCCGCATCAAGAAGGTCGTCAAGCCGTTCAACCTGCCCGGCGCGACGCCGCTGCAGCAGATCCTGCAGAGCCGGGCGCATATGATGCCGGTGACGGTCACGTCGCAGGATGTGGCCTTTCTCCAGTATACGGGCGGGACGACCGGCATCGCCAAGGGCGCGACGCTGACGCATCGCAATGTCGCCGCCAACGTCCAGCAGGCCGGCCTGTGGCTGGAGTGGGTGCTGGAACCGCCGCTCGGCCGCAACGACTATCAGCATGTGATGGTGACGGCGCTGCCGCTCTACCACATCTTCGCGCTGACCTGCTGCTGCATGTTCATGCTGCGCATCGGCGCCAAGAGCCTGCTGATCGCCAATCCGCGCGATATTCCCGGCTTCGTCAAGACGCTGAAATCGAGCCGCTTCACGCTCTTCTCCGGCGTCAATACGCTCTACAACGCGCTCGCCAACCATCCCGAGATCAAGGAAGTCGACTTCTCGGAGATGCGCTTCGCCGTCGCCGGCGGCATGGCGACGCAGGCTGCGGTGGCCAAGCAGTGGAAGGCCGTGACGGGCCGGCCGATCATCGAAGGCTACGGGCTTTCCGAGACCTCGCCGGTGGCGACGATCAACCGGCCCGACATCCAGGAGTTCAGCGGCACGATCGGCTATCCGATCCCCTCGACGGAAGTCGTCATTCGCGACGCCGAGGGCAACGACATGCCGCTCGGCGAATCGGGGGAGATCTGCATCCGCGGGCCGCAGGTGATGGCCGGCTACTGGAATCGCCCCGATGAGACCGCTAAGGCGATGACCGCGGACGGCTTCTTCCGCAGCGGCGATATCGGCGTGATGCTGCCGGACGGGCAGGTCAAGGTCGTCGACCGGATGAAGGACATGGTGCTGGTGTCCGGCTTCAACGTCTACCCGAACGAGGTCGAGGACGTTCTGGCGTCGCATCCAGGCGTGCTGGAATCCGCCGTGATCGGCTTGCCGGACGAGCACTCGGGCGAGGCCGTCACCGCCTTCGTCGTGCGCAAGGACCAGACCCTGACGGCGGACGAGCTGCGCGCCTACTGCAAGGAGAACCTGACGGGCTACAAGGTGCCCAAGCAGATCTTCTTCCGCGAGACCTTGCCCAAGACCAATGTCGGCAAGGTGCTGCGCCGGGTGCTGCGCGAGGAAGTCGTCGCCAAGCGCTGAGGGGGACGACGCCCTCGCGCAGCGCTTTGAACCTTCGGCCGGGTTGCTGCGTCTAAGGAATGGGTCTCCCATTCCGGGCATGGCTCTGCCGCCTCGGTCACTCCTCCTCCCATCGGCGACCGAGGCGGCTACTCTTTCTCGATCGCCCACGGCGTGCCGTGCGAGTTCGTCATGCTCGGGCTTGTCCCGAGCATCTCGGGACAAGAAGGCCCCCCCGCCCTGCAAGGGATTCTCGGGTCTGCACTTCGCCGCGCCAGAGAATGACGGATTGGTTTCAAGCAGCCAGCAGGGCCCGCCCGTCGGCCGCATGGCCGGTCACTGTCACGATCTGTCCGGCGGCGATGTCGCGACCGAAGCGCACCAGCGTGAAATCCTCGGCGCGGCCGGTATTCCCGCGCTCGGTCAGGACGGTGAGCGGGCGGCCAACGCGCGCGGCGAGATGCCGCTCATGCGCGGTGCTGGCTGCCGCCCGCAGCCGCGCGGCCCGCTCCGCGACGACAGCTCCCGCAAGCTGCGGCATGCGCGCGGCCGGCGTGCCGGGGCGGGCGGAATAGGGAAAGACATGGACGAAGCTCAGTCCGCATTCCTCGACCAGATCGAGCGAGCGCGCGAACATCGTCTCGTCCTCGGTCGGGAATCCGGCGATGAGGTCGGCGCCGAAGACGATATCGGGGCGCAAGGCCCGGATCTCCGCGCAGAAGCGGATGGCGTCGGCGCGGCTGTGGCGCCGCTTCATGCGCTTGAGGATGAGGTCGTCACCGGCCTGCAACGACAGGTGCAGATGCGGCATTAGGCGCGTCTCGGCCGCGAGCAGGTCGCGCAGTGTGTCATCGACCTCGACCGCATCGATCGAGGATAGGCGCAAGCGCTGTAATTCGGGCAGGGCGCGCAGGATGGCCCGGGCCAGCACGCCCAGCGTCGGCTGGTTCGGCAGATCGCGGCCGTAGCTGGTGAGATCGACGCCGGTCAGCACGATCTCGCGGGCGCCGGCTTCCAGCAGGATACGGCATTGCGCGATGACACCCGCGACGTCGAGCGAGCGCGAGTTGCCCCGGCCGAAGGGAATGACGCAGAAGGTGCAGCGGTGATCGCAACCGTTCTGGACCTGGACGAAGCCGCGCGTATGGCTGGCGAAACGGCCGGTGATGGGCGCGCGCAAGGTCGTGCGGGCCATGATGTCGCCGACGTCGAGCTTGTCCGTGGCAGCCGCATCGGGATGCCCGAGGCTGTTGGAGCGGGCGAGCGCAGCCCAGCTCTCGGGCCGCAGCTTCTCGTCATTGCCGAGGATGCGGTCCGCTTCCGGCATCGCCGCGAAGCGGGCGGGCTCGATCTGGGCGGCACAACCGGTGACGATGACCGGGCGATGCGGCTGCTCGCGCTTCAGGCGGCGCACGGCCTGCCGGGCCTGGCGCGTCGCCTCGGCGGTGACGGCGCAGGAATGGACGATGGCCGCATCCTTCAGCCCGGCTGCTTCGGCCCGGAGCCGCAGCGCCTCGCTCTCGACGATGTTGAGGCGGCAGCCGAAGGTAACGACCTCCAGTGTCATTGCGTAAGCCCCTCAGGCCGCGCGCTCGATCAGGGCAGGGTCGATCCGGCCTTCCCATTCGAACTCGACCGGGCCGGTCATCAGGACGTGGCCATCGCTCTCGCGCCATTCGATGGCGAGGTCGCCGCCGGGCAGGCTGACGGTCGCCTTGCGGGCCGTCAGCTCGCGCTGCACGCCCGCGACCAGCGCCGCGCAGGCGCCTGAGCCGCAGGCCTGGGTGATGCCGGCGCCGCGCTCCCAGACGCGCAGCACGATATGGTCCGGTGCCTTCACGGCCGCGAGCTCGATATTGGCGCGGTCGGGGAAGATCGGGTGGTTCTCAAGCAGCGGACCGATCTGCTCGAGATTGTAGGCATAGGGATCGTCGACGAAGAAGACGGCGTGCGGGTTGCCCATGTTGACGGCGCAGGGCGTGTGCAGAATGGGCGCGTCGATCGGCCCGATCTGCAATTCGAAGCGGCTCGTATCCTCGAAGGGCTCGGCCAGCGGGATCTCGTCCCAGGCTAGGCGCGGCGCACCCATGTCGACGGTGAAGAGGGTCTCGCCCTCGCGGACCGCCGGCAGTAGGCCGGCCTTGGTCTGGAGCGCGAGGCGGGTCTTGGCCGTATCGCCCATCTGCGGATCGGCGATCATCGCCCAGGCGACGCAGCGCGTGCCGTTGCCGCAGGCGCCGGCTTCCGAACCGTCTGTGTTGTAGATGCGCACGAAGGCGTCGGTGCCGGGCGTCACGGCATCGTGCAGGACCATGAGCTGGTCGAAGCGGGCGCGGGGCTCGGCTGCGATGGCGCGGGCCTCGGTCTCGCTAACGACATGCCGGGTGCCGCGCAGATCGAGCACCGTGATCTGGTTGCCGAGCCCGTTCATCTTCAGGAACCGGCGATTGGCCAGAGCGTTCATTTGGTCACACGTCCCATGAATAACGGGTCTATGGCCGAGGCGACGTGAAAAAGCCACCCTCATCCCCGTTCCTGACAGAAGGTGGACATTCTATGTTGCGCTGCAAGGGCGCGAATCGCGTGAAACTCAGGGCCGTGACGATGCGTGATTCTCGGCGGTATTCCCGGATTTGTGTTCTGGCGCTTGCCGGCATGGCGAGCCTGTCCAGCGGAATGGCCGTTGCGCAGGGGCGCGTAGCGCCGCCGAGTCCCGTCGAATCCGCGCCGCTGGCGCCGCCGCCCGGTGCGGCTCCGGCCCAAATTCCGTCCGCGCCGGCCCAGACGCCGCCCGTGCCTGTTCCCGGACAGCAGCCCGGCCCGCAGCCGGTCCAGCCGCCCCCGGCGCTGCAGGGGCCGGCAACGCCGCAGCCGGTCCAGCCCGCGCCATCGATGCCGCTGGAGCCGCAGCCGGTGCAGCCGCCGCCGACACTGCCCGCGCCGGGGCAGCCGCTTCCACCCGCGCCGTCGCAGCAGCAGACCGGGGTGCCCGATCCCAATGCGACGCTTGCTGGAAAGGGCTCCGACAGCAGCGATGTCGGGGAGGTCGTCCTCGCTCCGAAGCCGGTCCTGATGCAGTCGGGGCAGGCGACCTGGGACCAGGGGTTCCAGAAACTCTCGAACACGATCAAGGCCCTCCGGGCGGAGGCGCAAAGGGCGGGGCTGGCGGTCGCAGGCCGACCGCTCTCGCTCTTCGTCGAGACCACCGACGACGGCTTCCGCTTCGAGGCGATGCTGCCGGTCGCGATCCCGCCGGGCGGGCAGGCGCCGTCGCTGGGGCCGGATTTCCGGATGGGGACGTCGCCCGCCGGGCCGGCGCTGCGCTTCCTGCATCAGGCGCCCTATGACGACATCGATTCGACCTACGAGACGATCACCGCCTATCTCGAAGCGAAGAGCATTGTCGTGAAGGACACATTTCTCGAGGAATATGTCAGCGAGCTCAACGATCCGGGCGACCCGAACCTCGAGATCAACGTCTACGTCCAGCCGAAATAGGGCGCGCTTATCGCGTCATGCTCGGGCTTGACCCGAGAATGACGCTCGGGCCTCTCCGGTCACGCGCTCCAGTTCAAACCCGGCCGCATCGGCCGGAAGCGCTCTTCCGGCAGTCCTGCTGCCCCCAGCGCCGCCTTCAGCGCTTCGGGCGGGCGCTCGACGCCCTCGTCGGTGAGCTGGAAGGTGCCCCAATGGTGGCCGATCGCCTGCTCGGCGCGGAGCGCCAGCATCACCTTGACCGCTTCCTCCGGGTTCATGTGGTTGTCCGACATGAACCAGCGCGGCTCATAGGCGCCGATCGGCAGCACGGCGAGGCGGAATGGCCCGTGCTCGCGGCCGAGCCGCTCATAGAGCGAACCGTCGTGATAGCCGGTATCGCCGATATGGAAGATCTTCGTGCCGCCGGCCTCGACAACATAGGAACACCACAGCGCCATGCGCCGGTCGAAGGCGCCGCGCGCCGACCAGTGATAGCTCGGCACCAGCGTGATCGCGACGGCGTCCGAGAGCCGGAGCCGGTCGTTCCAGTCATGCGCCTCGGCGCGGGCGTCGGGGATGCGTGCCCTGACGATGGTGTCGTTGCCGAGCGGCATGACCATGCGCGGCCGGTCGCGGTCGTGAAGCCGCGCCAGGGTCTCGATGTCGAGATGGTCGTAGTGATTGTGCGTGACGAGGACCGCGTCGATCTTCGGCAGGTCTTCGAAGGCGACACCGGGCGCGTTGACCCGTCTGGGGCCGAGGAAGGAGAAGGGGCTCGCGCGCTCCGAATAGACGGGGTCGATCAGCAGGTTGAGGTCGCCGATCTGGTAGAGGAACGAGGCGTGGCCGAGATGGACGATGCGGATGCCGTCGATCCGGGCCGGCGGCTTGTCCTGCGGCGGCGTGGCGTATTGCGGCGGGAAGGCTTCGCGCTCGCGCTTGCCGGTCTGCCAGCGCAGGACATCGGCAAGGCCCTTGTTCACCGTGCGCCCGTCGCTGAAGACGAGCCCGTCGAAATGGTCGCTGACAGGCCCCTGATAATAGGGATTGCGCGAACGGGAGATCGCGGCCCAGGCCGCGCCGGTCGAAGCCAGCAGCGCGCCGATACCGACGAAGGAGAGGAGCTTGCGGCGGGTCATGGTTCAAGAGAGGTAGGCGGTCGCGACGAAGCGTCAAGGCCGCCTGTATCGTTGCCTTGAACCTCGACCGGCGTCAGTTGCTTCCGGAACGGATCGCGACCGTGGCGACACCGGCGCCGATCAGCAGCGTGCCGCCAGCCTTGTTGAACAGGCCGATCGCGCGCGGATTGCTGACCACGGCCCGTGCCCGCGAGGCGATCAGCGCGTAGCCCATGGCATTGGCGAAGGCGAGGCTGATGAAAGTCGCCTCGAAGATCAGCATCTGCGTCCAGAAATCGCCCTTGGTGTCGAGGAACTGGGGCAGGAAGGCGACGAAGAAGGTGATGCTCTTCGGGTTCAGCGCCGTCACCAGCCAGGCATGGCCGAGCATCTTCCAGGCGGGCGCGGCATCCTCGCGCGGCTTGGCGTCGAGCGAGCCGCCGGCCCGGAAGAGCTTGATGCCGAGCCAGATCAGATAGGCCGCGCCGATCCATTTCAGCGCGGTGAAAACCATGGCGGAGGTGGCGAGCAGGGCACCGACACCGAGCATCGAGAGCGTCATCGCCGTGAAGTCGCCGAGTGCGACGCCGACGGCGATCGGGAAAGCCGTACGCCAGCCCTGGCCGAGCGCATAGGAGATGACGAGGAGGATCGTCGGTCCGGGAATGACCAGGAGGACGGCAGTGGCGGCGGCGAAGGCGGCCCAGGCTTCGAAGGTCATGGTGGTGGCTCCGATAAAGACCAGAGCCATCACCAGAAGCCGGGGTTTGTAAAGAGGGCGCTGCCACGATCCGCGCCTTCATCCCGCGTCTGCGCCTCGCTCCGCCCGTGATGAAGGTCCGGAAAACGGATGTGAGGCTACCGCACCGGCTGGGGATTGTTGCCGAACCAGACAGTGGGGGCCGCTGCCGCCGTTCCCATTTCGCGGCGTACTTCCGGCTCGGCTGCCAGCACCAGCACCCACCAGGCGCGGTAGCTCGTCCGCGGATCCTTGGACAGGGCGATGCCGTAACGGGTCGCCTCCTTCATCAGGAGATTGGCATTATGGCCTGCCGATTTGCGCCAGCCGTCGAAAGCCTCCTCGGTCGAGAAATAGCCGCCGCCGAGATTCTCCGCCGCGCGGGCGCTGTCGATGCCGGCAGCATGGATGCGGGAGGTGAAGTTGCCGCCGGCGTCATGCGAGAGCGCGTTCTGCGAGGCCATCGCGTCGGCTTGCCGCTGTGCCATCGCCATCAGGCGCGGGTCCGGCTTGACCGGGCCGAGACCGTGACTGGCACGGTAGGCATTGAGGATGCTGCCGGCCTGCGCCGGATCGAGCGAGACGGCATTGAGCTTCTCGACCATGCGTGGATCGAGCGGGCCTTCCTTGCGCGGATCGCCGGCACAGGCGGCCAGCACGCAGGAGAGAGCGAGAAGCGGGAGGACGGAAGACAGTTTCATGGACCGGCATCGTTGCGAATCGGACGGCGAGCGATGCCGGTCGATCGGGGCCTTTCTGGGGCCGGCCGATCTCAGCCCCGGCGTGCGCCGCCGATGACCCGGCAGAAGGCCTTGCGGACGTAATCCTCGGGCGCGACCTGCCCGGCCTGGACCACGAACACCGCATCGACGCGCGTGCCGGCGCCGTTCTTGCGGGCGGTAATGCGCAGGGTCTGCGGGCGGCCGGAGCCGGTCGTCTCCTGGATGGCGACGACCGCGCTCGTCGGCTTGTCGATGCGCATGTCGGCGAAGCCCTCGGCGGACACCGCGGCGCCGAGATCGGCGAGAACGGCTGCCGGCTGGCGATTGGGAATCAGGTCCCAGGTGCGATAGCTCAGGCCCGTCACCATCGGAACGCCGTCGACCTTGAAGTTGCTGGCGCAGGGCTGTGCGCTCGCCGAGGCTGCACCAAGAAACGTCGCGACGCCTGCAAGCGACAGGCAATGGAGCAGAGACGGGCGCATCGTCGGTCCTTCTGTGATGATATCGAGCGCATCAGGAATGCGCAGCGTGGAGATTTCTGGCAACCCGCGCGCGTGTCCGGTGGGGCGCTGTCCCCGAAAACTTGACTTTCGCCACATTCTTCCGCTTTAAGACCGCATCCGTTTCGCCGACATCGCCGAAACCACATCCGCCGACCGGGCCGCGCCAGCCGCTTCCATGAGCCCGGAGGTCAACGTCCGACAGCGCGTTAGCGCCCTCGGGCGCGAAACCGTTTGGCGGTGAGGTTCTGGCCTTGCCGGCTCCCTGAGGCAAGCAGGCAGGTCCGCATGTTCGGCACGCTGAGCGAAAGACTCTCCAGCATCCTCTCGGGGCTGACCCGCCGGGGTTCGCTGACCGAGGAGGACGTCAACGCCGCCCTGCGCGAGGTGCGCCGGGCGTTGCTCGAGGCGGACGTCGCGCTCGAGGTCGTCCGCAGCTTCACCGATAAGGTGCGCGAGCGCGCCGTCGGCGCCGAGGTGCTGAAGTCGGTCACGCCCGGCCAGCAGGTCATCAAGATCGTCAACGACGTCCTGATCGAGACGCTGGGCGGCGAGGGCGAGGTCATCAGCCTCGATGCCGTTCCGCCGGTGCCGATCCTGATGGTCGGTCTCCAGGGCTCCGGCAAGACGACCTCGACCGCCAAGATCGCCAAGCGCCTGACCGAGCGCCATAAGAAGAAGGTGCTGATGGCGTCGCTCGATACGCGACGCCCGGCCGCCATGGAGCAGCTCGCGGTGCTCGGCCAGCAGGTCGGCGTGCAGACGCTGCCCATCGTCGCCGGCCAGTCGGCCGTGCAGATCGCCCGGCGTGCCATCGAGGCCGCGCGCCTCGGCGGCTACGACGTCGTGATGCTCGACACTGCTGGCCGCGTGACGCTCGACGATACGCTGATGGCCGAGGTCGCGGATGTGAAGGCCGCGACCAACCCGCATGAGGTGCTGCTCGTCGCCGACGCGCTGACCGGCCAGGATGCGGTGAATACCGCGCGCGCCTTCGATGCCCGCGTCGGCCTCAGCGGCATCGTGCTGACCCGCATGGACGGCGACTCCCGCGGCGGCGCGGCGCTCTCGATGCGCGCCGTCACCGGCAAGCCGATCAAGCTGGTCGGCACCGGCGAAAAGACCGACGAGCTCGACGATTTCCATCCCTCGCGCGTCGCCAACCGCATCCTCGGCATGGGCGATATCGTCTCGCTCGTCGAGAAGGCGGCCCAGACGGTCGACGCCGATAAGGCGCAGGCGCTGGCGCAGCGCCTCGCCAAGGGCAATTTCGACCTCGACGACCTGCGCATGCAGCTCCAGCAGATGGAGAAGATGGGCGGCTTCGGCGGCGTGATGGGCCTTCTGCCCGGCATGGCGCAGATGAAGAACCAGCTTGCCGCCGCCAAGGTCGACGACAAGATGATCGCCCGTCAGGTCGCGATCATCAACTCGATGACGCCGGCCGAGCGCAAGAATCCCGATTTGTTGAAGAACAGCCGCAAGAAGCGCATTGCCGCCGGCTCCGGCACCTCGCCGGAAGCGATCAACAAGCTGCTCAAGATGCATCGCGGCATGGCCGACATGATGAAGGCCATGAAGAAGCAGAAGGGCGGTATGCTCGGCAAGCTCGGCTCGATGTTCGGGCTTGGCGGCGGCCTGCCGGGCGGCATGCCCGATCCCTCGAAGATGGACCCGGCCCAGCTGGAGGAGCTGCAGAAGCAGCTCGGCGCGGGCGGTGGTCTGCCGCAATTGCCGCCGGGCGGCTTCCCCGGCTTGCCGAAGGGCGTCACGCCGCCTGCCGGCATGATGCCGAAGCTGCCCGGTCTCGGCGGTGGGCTGCCGGGGCTCGGCGGGCCATTCGGGGGCAAGAAGAAGTGATTCCCGTTCTGGAAACGGAACGACTGCGGCTGCGCGGCTGGACGGCCGCCGATTTTGGCGTGCTCGTCGATTTCTACGCCGACGAGGACCTGACCCGCTATGTCGGCGGTACCAGCGGCCGCGACGATGCATGGCGTCGTTTCGCCAGCATGGTCGGGCACTGGATGTTGCGCGGCCACGGCCTCTGGGCGCTGGAAGCGCAGGAGGACGACCGCCTTGTCGGCTGGTGCGGCCTGCTTTCGCCGGAAGGCTGGCCCGAGCCCGAGGTCGGCTGGAGCCTGTTCGCGGGCGAGCACGGCCGCGGCTATGCGACCGAGGCTGCCCTGCGCGTCCGTGACTATGCCTATCGTGACTTGGGATGGGGCACGCTGATGAGCCTGATCCATCCCGACAATCGACCCTCGATCCGTGTCGCCGAGCGTCTCGGTGCCAGCTTCGAGAAGCCGTTCGTGATCCGTGGCACGGAGGTCGGTATCTACCGGCATCCGGCCGCCGAGCCTGCGAAATACACGTCTGCAAACCTGAACTGACTGGAGAAGACCATGTCCCTCAAGATCCGCCTGACCCGCGGCGGCGCCAAGAAGCGCCCCTATTACCGCATCGTCGTCGCCGACGCCCGCTCGCCGCGCGACGGCCGCTTCATCGAGAAGGTCGGCTCCTACGACCCGATGAAGCCGAAGGATTCCGCCGACCGCGTCGTGCTCGACACCGAGAAGGTCCAGGCCTGGCTCGCCAAGGGCGCGCAGCCGACCGACCGCGTCCTGCGCTTCCTCGATGCCGCCGGCCTCGCCAAGCGCCCGGCCCGCAACAACCCGAACAAGGCCGTTCCCGGCGACAAGGCCAAGGAGCGCGCCGAGAAGAAGGCCGAGAAGGCCGCTGCCCCGGCCGCCGAAGAAGCCGCCGAGGCGTGATTTCGTCTTGATGACGGGTCTTCGTCATTCCGGGCGACCGAAGGGCGACCCGGAATCCATCGTAGAGCGGAGCGCCTTTCGATGGATTCCGGCTCTGCGCCGCTTTGCGGCTTGGCCGGAATGACGAACCATGTCTGACGATAATCTCATCCTGCTCGGCATCGTCGGCGCGCCGCATGGCGTGCGCGGCGAGGTCAGGATCAAGACCTTCACCGGCGATTCGCTCGCGATCGCCGGTTACGGCCCGCTGTCGGACGGCAAGGGCCGCAGCTTCGAGATCACCGATATCCGTCCCGCCAAGGAAGTGGTCGTCGCCCGGCTTAAGGGCGTGACGACGCGCGAGGCGGCCGAGGCGCTGAACGGCGTCGAACTGTTCGTCGCCCGCGACAAGCTCTCGGCTGATGCTGAGGAGGACGAGTTCCTGCATGCCGACTTGATCGGCTGCAGCGTGGTCGGGCTGGACGGAGCCGTGCTCGGCAGCGTCACCGGCGTCGAGAATTACGGGGCCGGCGACCTGCTCGATATCAAGACGCCGGACGGGCGCTTCGTCCTGATGCCCTTCACCAAGGCCTTCGCACCGCGTATCGACATGGCCGCGCGCCGGATCGAGGCCGAGCCTCCTCTCGGATTGTTCGAGCCCGACGATGACAAGCAATAGGCCCGCCCGCGCGCTGATCTTCGACATGGATGGCACCATCGTCGACAATATGCGCTTCCATGACGACGCCTGGGAGAGCTGGCACGTCAGCAACCAATTGCCGTTCGACCGCGAGACCTTTTCGGCCCGAACGGCCGGCATGGCACTGGGCGAGATCGTCGGTCCTTACTTCCCGCACGCGACTGACGACGAGATCGCGGCGATGGGCGATGCCAAGGAAGCGCTCTATCGCGAGGCCTATCGCCCGCATGTCGCGGCGACGGCGGGCCTGCTGGACCTGATGGCGCGTGCCGATGCGGCTGGCGTACCGATGGCCGTCGGCACCGCCGCGCCGCCGCCGAATATCGAGGTGGTTCTTGATGCGCTGGACCTGCGCCGGCGCTTTTCGACGATCGTCTCGCCGAGCCAGGGGTTCCGCGGCAAGCCGCATCCCGACATGTTCCTGGCCGCGGCCGAGCGGATGAAGGTCGATCCCGCCGACTGCATCGTCTTCGAGGACGCGCCGCTCGGCGTCGAGGCGGCGCGCCGCGCCGGCATGCGGGCGGTGGCGCTGCTCACGCTGCTCGGTCCCGAGGGTTTCGCCGGCTATGACAACCTGATCGCCTCGGCCCGCGATTTCACGGCGCTGGACGGCCTGCCGGCGCTGCGCTTTGCTTGAGGGCATGCCCTTCCGCGCTTCGATCCTGACGCTCTACCCGGAGATGTTTCCGGGGCCGCTCGGCATCTCGCTGGCGGGCGAGGGGTTGCGCAAGGGGCTGTGGTCGCTCGATACGCATCAGATTCGCGAGCATGGCATCGGCCGCCATCGCAATGTCGACGACAACCCGGCCGGCGGCGGCGCCGGCATGGTGCTGCGCTGCGACGTGCTGGCGGCGGCGATCGATGCCGCGGTGCCGGCCGACGATCCGCGTCCGCGCCTGCTGATGTCGCCGCGCGGACGACCGCTCAAGCAGGAGCAGGTTCGCGACTGGGCGGAAGGCCCGGGCCTCGTCATCGTCTGCGGGCGTTTCGAGGGCGTCGATGAACGGGTGATCGAGGGGCGCAACCTGATCGAGGTCTCGATCGGCGACTACATCCTCTCCGGCGGCGAGATGGCGGCGCTGACGCTGCTCGACGCCTGCGTGCGTCTCATCCCCGGCGTGATGGGCAAGACCGCCTCCGGCGAGGATGAGAGCTTCGAAAACGGGCTGCTGGAATATCCGCATTATACCCGCCCGCGCGAATGGGAGGGCAGGGGTCTGCCCGCCGCGCTTCTTTCCGGCGACCATGCCCGCATCGCGAAATGGCGGCGCGAGCAGGCGGAGAAGATCACGCGCGAGCGGCGGCCGGACCTTCTTTCCCTTCTCCCCCGAGGGGAGAAGGGAGGCTAACGATATGCCGTCACCGGCAGCTTCTCGGCCAGCCAGCCGCCCGGCCCGAGCATGCCGCCCCGCATGCCGGCGAGATCGCGCCAGCCGCGCCCGGCCAGCTTCTGCGCGACGGCGACAGCCTGCGCACCGGTCCGATCGATCAGGACGATGCGCTTGCCGGGATGATCGAGGCGCAAGCCCGCGATCCTGACCTCGAAGGCCGGCGCGTCGGCGTCGAGGGGAATGGCGCCCTGCGGCAGGCCGGTATCGGCCCATTCCTGCGCGCCACGAATGTCGACGAGCAGGATGCGCTTCGCCTGCGCCGCCTCATGGGCTTCGCGAGGCGAGAGCGTCGCTCCCGATTGCCCGAAAACGAAAGAGGCCGGGAGCATGAAGCCCCCGGCCAGAATGATCCGGCGCGTTGTGGCGCCTTTGGTCATTGTGCTCAGCGCAGTTCGGCGCAGAAGCGCTGGATGCGGCGGCAGGCCTCTTCCAGCTTCTCGTCCGAGGTGGCGTAGGAGATGCGGAAGTTCGGGCCCAGCCCGAAGGACGAGCCGTGCACGGCCGCAACCGCTTCCGTTTCCAGCAGGCCCATGACGAGGTCTTCGTCGGTCTCGACCTTCTTGCCGTTCGGCATGGTCTTGCCGATCAGGGCGGAGCAGTCGGGATAGACATAGAACGCGCCTTCCGGCACCGGGCACTTCAGGCCGCGGGTCTGGTTCAGCATGGAGACAACGAGGTCGCGGCGACGCTCGAAGGCCTTCTTGAAGACCGGGATATGCTCCTGCGTGCCGTCGAGCGCTTCCACGGCCGCCCATTGCGAGATCGCCGAGGTGCCCGAGGTCTGCTGGCCCTGGACGAGGTCCATGGCGTTGATCAGAGCTTGAGGGCCGGCGGCGTAGCCGATGCGCCAGCCGGTCATGGCGTAGGACTTCGAGACGCCGTTCATGGTCAGCGTGCGCTCGTAGAGGGCGGGCTCGACCTGCGCCGGGGTGACGAAGGTGAAGTCGCCATAGACGAGGTGCTCGTACATGTCGTCGGTGAGGATCCAGACATGCGGATGGCGCATCAGCACATCCGTGAGCTTCTTCATCTCGGCATGGCTGTAGGCGGCGCCCGAGGGGTTCGAGGGCGAGTTCAGGATCACCCACTTGGTCTTCGGGGTGATCGCCTTCTCGAGGTCTTCCGGCTGCAGCTTGAAGTCGTTCTTGAGATAGGTCTCGGCATAGGTCGGGGTGCCGCCGCAGAGCGCGACCATCTCGGGATAGGAAACCCAGTAGGGCGAGACGCAGATGACCTCGTCGCCCGGGTTCAGCGTGGCGAGCAGGGCGTTGTAGATGACGTGCTTGCCGCCGGTCGAAACGATGGTCTGGCTCGCCTTGTACTCCAGGCCGTTCTCGCGCTTGAACTTGCGGGCGACGGCCTCGCGCAGCTGCGGGATGCCGGAGACCGGGGTGTACTTGGTCTCGCCGCGCTTGATCGCGGCGATGGCCGCTTCCTTGATGTTGTCCGGCGTGTCGAAATCGGGCTCGCCGACCGAGAGCGAGATCACGTCCTTGCCCTGGGCTTTCAGATCGCGGGCCTTCTGCGTGATCGTGATGGTCGCCGAGGGCTTCACGCGCTTCAGGGCATCGGCAAGAAAGGCCATGGGACTGATCTCCGGGGGAGCGGGAGGGTGAGCGCTCACGAGGCGCGCGCGTGGTTTATGACTCGGCGGCCATGATCGCAAGCGCAACTGCTTGATGTTTTGCAGAAGCGTCGTGAATTTGGAACGGTTTGCCCTTGCGGCCCGGGCATGCGAAGGCCGGAGACATGGCGAGCCCTGCCGGAACGATCGCGATCTATGTGGATGCCGACGCCTGCCCGGTGAAGGACGAGGTCTATCGCGTCGCCGGCCGCCATGGCCTGCATGTCTTCGTCGTCGCCAACAGCTTCCTCAACGTGCCGCGCGAGCCTTGGATCCAGCGCGTGACGGTGCCCGGCAATTTCGACGCCGCCGACGACTGGATCGCGGAGCGGGTGGGGCGCGGCGCCATCGTCGTCACCGCCGATATTCCGCTGGCCGATCGCTGCATCAAGGCCGGTGCCGACGTCATCGGGCCGACCGGAAAGCCCTTCACCGAAGCCTCGATCGGCATGGCGCTGGCAACGCGCGACATGATGGAGGATCTGCGCGCAATGGGAACCGTGCAGGGCGGGCCGAAGCCGTTTTCGCAGAAGGACCGCTCGGCCTTCCTGCAGGCGCTCGACCTGGCGATCCAGCGGTTGAAACGGGCGGGTTTCGGCGGGTAAGCCAGCCTGCGGGAAAGAGGCTCGTCCGAACCGGATCGTTCCGCGTCTGCCGCAGGTCGATCGAGGCCGCTTGCGCCTTAGGTGCTGCTGGACGCATGGCGCCTTTGCCCGTAAATCTCGCCGCAAAGCAGGCTCGCCATTCAGGCGGGGGCCGGGAGGAAGTTCATGTCGTTGACCCGCCGTTCCACGTTCGGCCTGATGGCCGGCGCCGTCTTTGCTCCGTCGATCGTCCGGGCCCAGAGCTTCCCCAGCAAGATCGTCACCCTGGTCGTGCCCTATCCGGCAGGCGGCCCGACCGATGCCATCGCGCGCTTCGTGGCGCAGGATCTCTCGGTCGCCTTCGGGCACAATGTCGTCGTCGACAACCGGGCCGGCGCCTCCGGCGCGGTCGGCACGCGCGCTGTCGCCCATGCGGCGCCGGACGGCTACACCATCGTCTTCGGCAACAACCAGACGCATGGCAACAACATGTTCCTGCTGAAGGAGCCCGGCTACGACGCGGTGAAGGATTTCGCGCCGCTCGCCGGCGTCGGCGCATTCGAGCACGCCTTCGTCGTCCGCAACGACCTGCCGGCCAAGAACATCCAGGAGCTGATCGCGCTCGCCAAGGCCGATCCGGGCAAGCTGAACTATGGCTCGACCGGTGTCGGCTCGGGCTCGCATCTCGCCATGGAGCTGTTCATGCAGCGCACCGGCATCAAGATGACGCATGTCCCGTTCCGGGGTGCGGCGCCGCTGGTGCAGGAGATCGTCGCCGGCCGCATCGACATCGCCAATTCGACGCTGCCGAGCGTGCTGGAGCAGATCAATGCCGGCACGCTCCGGGCCCTTGCCATCGCCAGCCCCGAGCGCAACCCGCGCGCCAAGGACATCCCGACGCTGCGCGAGCAGGGCGTGAGCAATGCCGACGCCGATTCCTGGGCGGCCTTCTTCGCTCCGGTGAAGACGCCGGACGCGGTGCTCGACACGCTCTCCAAGGCGGTCATCGCCTCGCTGAACAAGCCCGAGACGCGTGAAGCGATCCTGAAGCTCGGCTTTACGCTCAAGGTGCGCGATCCGGCGGCGTTCAAGCCGTATCACGCTCAGGAGATCGCGACCTGGAAGCAGATCATCGCCGATGCCGGCGTGAAGCCGGAATAAACGATCCTTCTGCCGTCATTCCGGATAAGCCGCGAAGCGGCGCCGATCCGGAATCCATCGTAGGGTGATGCGCCTCATGATGGATTCCGGGTCTGCGCTTCGCTTCGCCCGGAATGACGGAGCTTTTTCGTGTTTCGGTCGGAGCCTACCCCATGAACCTGATGCCCAAACTCGCCGCCCGCCGCGAGGCGGGGAAGCCCGTGCGCGCGGCGCTGATCGGCGCCGGCAAGTTCGGCTCGATGTTCCTGTCGCAGGTGCCGCATATCGCGGGGCTGGAGGTCGCGGTCATTGCCGATCTCGATCCCGAACGTGCGAAAGCTGCTTGCCGCAATGTCGGCTGGGACGAAGCGCGGATCGCCCGAACGCGCTTCGTCGACGACGGCGTGCAGGCGGCGCGTACTGAGGGCGTCGAGGTCGTGCTGGAGGCGACCGGCCATCCTGCGGCCGGCGCGCGCCATGCGCTCGCGGCGATCGAGGCCGGGCGCCATGTCGTCATGGTCAATGTCGAGGCCGATGTGCTGGTCGGGCCGGTGCTGGCACAGCGGGCGAAGGCTGCCGGCGTGGTCTATTCGATGGCCTATGGCGATCAGCCTGCGCTGGTCTGCGAGATGGTCGACTGGGCGCGCGCGACCGGCTTCACCGTCGCGGCGGCCGGCAAGGGCACGAAATATCTGCCGGCCTATCACAGCGTCACGCCCGACGATGTCTGGACCCATTACGGCCTGACGCCGGAAGCGGCCAAGGCCGGCGGCATGAACCCGCAGATGTTCAATTCCTTCCTCGACGGCACCAAATCGGCGATCGAGATGGCGGCGATCGCCAATGCCTGCGATCTCGACGTGCCGGAGGCCGGGCTCGCCTTTCCGCCCTGCGGCGTCGACGATCTCGCCCATGTGCTCAGGCCGCGCGCCGTGGGCGGGCAATTGGAGCGCGACGGCATGGTCGAGGTCGTCTCGTCGCTGGAGCGCGACGGGCGGCCGGTCTTCCGCGATCTGCGCTGGGGCGTCTATGTCGTGCTCAAGGCGCCGAACGACTATGCTGCCGCCTGTTTCAGGCAATACGGCCTGCCGACGGATGCCACGGGCCGCTATGCGGCGATGTACAAGCCCTTCCACCTCATCGGGCTCGAATTACCGATCTCGGTGTTGAACGCCGCTCTCAGGGCCGAGCCGACCGGCACGACGCGAGGTTGGCGCGGCGATGCCGTCGCGGTCGCCAAGCGGTCGCTCAGGGCTGGCGAGATGCTCGACGGCGAGGGCGGCTACACCGTCTATGGCCGGCTGATGCCTGCGGCGTCGAGCCGGTCCTGCGGCGCGCTGCCGATCGGGCTTGCGCATGGCGTCAGGCTCAAGCGCGATGTCGCGGCCGGTCAGCCGGTGACGGAGGCGGACGTCACGCTCGACGAGGGTCAGCCGGTCGTCTCACTTCGTCGTGAGCTTCTCGCAACGGCTTGGTGATCCGCGACGTTCCCTTCTATCTCTGGCTAGCCCGGAGGATGGAAGGGGAGACGGTGATGCGGCCTGTGTCGGTGGGATGGGTGTTCGCGGCGGGGCTGCTGGCGGCGCTCCTGGCGGGCCCGGCCACAGCGCAGCAGCGTTTCCCGTCCAGCGCCGGTGGGCTTCTCGTCGAGACCGTCGCGGGCGGGCTGGAAAACCCCTGGGGGCTCGCCTTCCTGCCGGACGGGCGCATGCTGGTCACCGAACGTCCCGGCCGGCTGCGGCTGGTCGAGAAAGACGGCAAGCTCTCTCGCCCGATCAACGGCGTGCCGAGCGTCGTGGCACGCGGGCAGGGCGGGCTGCTCGGCATCGCGCTCGATCCGGCCTTCGCGCAGAACCGCCTCGTCTATCTCTCCTTCTCCGAGCCGCGCTCCGGCGGGAACGGCACCAGCGTGGCGCGCGGGCGCCTCAACGAGCAGGGCACGGCACTGACCCAGGTCGAGGTGATCTTCCGGCAGATGCCCTCGATCAACTCGAATCTGCATTTCGGCTCGCGCCTCGTCTTCGACCGGACGGGCGCGCTCTTCGTCACGGTGGGGGATCGTTACAGCCAGCGTGATCAGGCGCAGAACCCGGAAAACCATCTCGGCAAGGTCATCCGCATCCGGCCGGATGGCGGCGCGCCGGCCGACAATCCGAGGAAGCCGGGTTGGGCGCCCGAAATCTGGTCGATCGGCCACCGCAATGTCCAGGGCGCGGCGCTGCATCCCGAAACGAGGCAGCTCTGGACGGCCGAGCATGGCGCCCGCGGCGGCGACGAGGTCAACACGCCCAAGGCAGGGCTGAACTATGGCTGGCCCGTCATCACCTACGGTATCGATTATTCCGGGGCGAAGATCGGAGAGGGCACTGCCAAGCCGGGGATGGAACAGCCGCTGTTCTACTGGGATCCGTCGATCGCGCCCTCCGGCGCCGTCTTTTACACCGGCCCGGTCTGGCCCGCCTGGAAGAACTCGCTGTTCGTCGGCGCGCTCGCGGGGCAGATGCTGGTGCGTCTCTCGACGCAGGGCGAGACGGTGACGGGCGAGGAGCGCCTGCTCACCACGATCGGCGAGCGCATCCGCGATGTCGTGCAGGGGCCGGACGGCTTCCTCTACCTGCTCAGCGACGATGCCAACGGGAAGATCTTGAGGGTGCGGCCGGCCAGGTAGAGGTCGACGCTCGTCGGCGAGTTCACGGCCCACAATCCCACTCGCTTTCGACGGCGAACACTTTGCGTGTCGAGAGGTGGCCGTTCGCGTCATAGAGGTCGCCGACATAATACTCGGTGCCGGCGGCATCGCGCGTGCTGCGTTCGACCTGCAGCGACCAGCCATAGCCGAGCTGCTTGCCGCCCTGCCAGTTGCGGTGAATCGCGCCGGGGGAGGCGGCGGAGAGGATGCGGGCGGTATCGCTGCTCGGGCTGCAGGTCGGGCCGGCGATGGCCGCGCCCGATGAGAGCAGGAGGCCGCAGAGGATCGGTGCCGTCTTGTGCAAGGCTGGTATTCCCGGTTGGTGTCGATGGCGTGATGGTCGGGGCCGAGCGTTTGCTCAGGCCTTGGCGTGGAAGATGAAGAAGGCGCCGGCGGCGATCAGGGCGAAACCGACGGCATGGCTCCAGGTCAGGGATTCCTTCAGCCAGAACACCGAGAAGCCGGCGAAGACCGTCAGCGTGATGACCTCCTGCATCGTCTTGAGCTCGGCAGCCGAATAGACGGCCGAGCCGATGCGGTTGGCCGGCACCGCCAGCATGTATTCTGGCAAGGCGATCATCCAGCTCGCGAGGATGGCGAGCCAGATCGCCGTGCTCTTATAGCTGAGATGCCCGTACCAGGCGAAGGTCATGAAGATGTTCGAGCCGAACAGCATCACGATCGGCAGAATATGGGCGAGGGAGAGCGAGGGCATGCCGGGAGCTTTCTTCGCGACGGCAGGAGACGGGTGGTCGCCGCTGCTATTTCGTTGTCAGCCGAAGCGCAATTTCATTGTGACGATGATGAGGACGAGCACCAGCGTCAGCGCGTTGGCGGCGATCACCGGCCAGGAGAGGATCTGGATCCCGTAGCTCAGCCACAGTGCCGTGCCCGCGGCAAAGAGCCCCTGCGTCCACAGCGAGATCGCGCGCGTGTCGCGCGTGCGGATGGTCCGCCAAGCCTGCGGCAGCCAGCACAGGCTGGTCAGCGCGGCGGCGGCAAAGCCGAGGAGCTCGATGGCGGCAGGCGACATGATGGCGAATCGCGGGGAGGAGATTTGTTTCGCCATAGCCGAAATCGTTCCTTCGCGCCGCCATTCTCCACGGTTAACCTCCATTAACCACAGCGACCTAGCCTGCCCGGGAATCTGTCCGAATCGGTGGAGACCATGCGCGTCTATCAACTGGCCTTGCCACTCGTCCTGCTCGCTTCCGCTGCCTCTGCCCAGGGGAGCTTCCAGTCCTGCCTTGCGGGCTTGCGTTCGGACGCGGCCGCCAAGGGGGTCTCGGGCGCGACCTTCGACCGGGCCATGGCCGGCGTTGAGCCGGACATGAAGGTCATTGAGGCGATGAACAACCAGCCGGAGTTCAAGACGCCGATCTGGGATTATCTCGGTACGCTGGTCGATGACGAGAAGGTCGCGGAAGGGCGCGCGATGATGCGCCAGCACGCCTCGACCCTCGCGGCGGCGGAGCAGCGCTTTGGTGTCGATCGCTACACGATTGCGGCCGTCTGGGGTGTGGAGAGCGATTTCGGCAAGGCCCGCGGCAAGATGCCGCTCGTGCAGGCGCTTTCGACCGGGGCCTGCCTCGCGCCGCGGCGCAACGCCTTCTTCAAGGGCGAACTGATCGCGACGCTGCAGATCATCCAGCGCGGCGATGTGCGGCCGGAACGGCTGTTCGGCTCCTGGGCTGGCGCCTTCGGGCACACCCAGTTCATCCCCTCGACCTATCTCAGGCTGGCCGTCGACGGCGATGGCGACGGCCGGCGTGACCTCGTCGATTCCATCCCCGATGCGCTGCACTCCACCGCGAATTTCATGGCCAAGGCGGGCTGGGTGACCGGCGCGACCTGGGGCTACGAGGTGCGCGTGCCGGACGGCTATTCCGGCCCGACCGGACGCAACCCGAAGCAGCCGGTCTCGACATGGGCGGCGCGCGGCATCGTCAAATATGACGGTTCTCCGCTGAACGGCAGCGGCAATGCCGGCCTGTTGATGCCGGCCGGCCGCAACGGCCCGGCCTTCCTCGTCTTCAAGAACTACGACGCCGCCTATAGCTACAACGGCGCGGACTCCTACGCGCTCGCCATCTCCCTCTTGTCCGACCGCTTGCGCGGCAAGCCGGGCGTGCAGGGCGACTGGCCGACCGACGACCTGCCGCTCTCACGCGAGCAGCGCCGCGAATTGCAGCGTCTGCTGATCGCCCGCGGCTACAATGTCGGCGAGCCGGACGGGGCCGTCGGCTCGCTGACCCGGACGGCGATCAAGGAGATCGAGGGCAAGCTCGGCATGCCGCAGACGGGGCGGCCGGGCGAGAAGGTGCTGCGCGCGCTGAAGAGCGGGCGAGTGTAGGGACGAGACATAGATTCTACATCAAGGCGCTCCCGCCTTGTCATTCCGGGGCTTCGCAAAGCGAAGAACCCGGAACCCACGATTGGGCGCGGTGCTTTGGTTCTGTCTCTCTTCGCAACGGCGGGAGAGTGGTCTCACCCGGTCGTGGGTTCCGGGTTCAGGCCTGCGGCCCTGCCCCGGAATGACAAGCGTATCGCCTCGCCAGAAAACGGGTGGCGTAGCGCGCGCTCTTCGGAGAAGCGTTGCGCCGCATCGTTGGGAGACTGCTCCATGACCCGCCGCCTGATTTCCACCGGCTCGCCCTTCGAGCGCTCCTTCGGCTATTCGCGCGCCGTGATCGACGGCGATCTGGTCTTCGTCTCCGGTACGACCGGCTACGACTACGCTACCATGACGCTGCCGGAGGATGCGGCCGAGCAGGCGCGCAATATCTTCCGCACGATCAGTGCCGTGCTGGAGGAGGCCGGCTCCTCGCTCGCCCATGTCGCGCGGGCGCAGTATTTCGTCACCGACCGCAGCTATTGCGAGCCGGTGCTCGCCGTCTGCGGCGAGTTCTTCCGCGAGATCAGGCCGGCGGCTGCGATCTACGTCGTCTCCGGGATGCTCAAGCCCGAGATGAAGGTCGAGATCGAGGTGACGGCGCGTCTGCCGAAGGCCTGAGGGCGCCACACTCCGAACAGGGCGGGGCTGCATTCCCGCGCTTGCGCGCGCGGCCTCACGCCCGTAATCACCGCGCCAACGCAAACACGCGAAGGCGAGGCGACGATCATGGCGACCCACAAGCTCCTGCTGCTCCCCGGCGACGGCATCGGCCCCGAGGTGATGGGCCAGGTCGAGCAGATCGTCTCCTGGTTCGGCAAGCAGGGGCTGGCCTCTTTCGAGATCGAGAAGGGTCTCGTCGGCGGCGCCGCCTATGACGCGCACAAGGCGGCGATCTCCGAAGGCGACATGAAGCTCGCCCAGGATGCCGACGCCGTTCTGTTCGGCGCGGTCGGCGGACCCAAATGGGCCGATGTGCCCTATCAGCACCGCCCGGAAGCCGGCCTGCTGCGGCTGCGCAAGGATCTCGGCCTGTTCGCCAACCTGCGCCCGGCGATCTGCTATCCGGCGCTGGCCTCGGCCTCTTCGCTCAAGCCCGAGGTCGTCGAGGGCCTCGACATCCTGATCGTGCGCGAGCTCACCGGCGGCGTCTATTTCGGCGAGCCGAAGGAGATCGTGACGCTGGAGGACGGCTCCAAGCGTGGCGTCGACACGCAGCTCTACACCACTTCCGAGATCGAGCGGATCTGCCGCGTCGCCTTCGAGCTGGCGCGCACCCGCCGCAACAAGGTCTCCTCGGCCGAGAAGCACAATGTCATGAAGACCGGCGTGCTCTGGAAGCAGACGGTCACTGCGCTGCACGCTGCCGAATACAAGGACGTCGAGCTGGAGCATGTGCTCGCCGACAACTGCGCCATGCAGCTTGTGCGCTGGCCGAAGCAGTACGACGTCATCGTCTGCGACAACCTGTTCGGCGACATCCTTTCCGACGTTGCGGCGATGCTGACCGGCTCGCTCGGCATGCTGCCGTCCGCCTCGCTCGGCGCCGAGGACCGGGCCACCGGCAAGCGCAAGGCGCTCTACGAGCCCGTCCACGGCTCGGCGCCGGATATCGCCGGCAAGGGCCTCGCCAACCCGATCGCGATGATCGGCTCCTTCGCCATGGCGCTGCGCTACTCCTTCGGCGCCGGCGAGGCGGCGGACCGTCTGGAGGGTGCGATCGCCGACGTGCTCGGCTCCGGCACCCGCACCAAGGACATCGCGGCACCCGGCGCCAACGCCGTTTCGACCAGCGAGATGGGCCAGGCGATCATCAAGGCGCTGGAAGCGCGCGGCTGATCGTTATCCTTCTCCCACACCAATGTCGGCTGTTGCCGACATTGGCACATTAACTTGCCCATCTCGGGCAAGCCCGAGATGGGTGGGAGAAGGGAAGTCGCGTCTCTCTCTCTCGTGAATTGCCGTGACTTCGCTTTCGTGGCGTAACAACCGCCAACGAAACGGAGTGTGTCCGTCATGCTGATCAAGCGCCGCGCCGGCTGGGAGATGCCGGCGAGTGAAGCCACGCCGGAGAGCGTCTTCCTCAATCGCCGTCAGTTGATGAGTGCGGGGGCGGGGTTGATCGCGGGCGCCGCGCTGCCGGGGATCGCCACGGCGCAGACGGCCGATCCGACGCTCAACCTCTATCCGGCCAAGCGCAACGAGGCCTACAAGCTCGACGTGCCGCTGACGAAGGAAGACGACGCCGGAAATTACAACAATTTCTATGAGTTCGGCATGTCGAAGGACATCGTCGATGCCTCGCGCCGGCTCGCGACGCGGCCCTGGACCGTGCAGGTCGAGGGGCTGGTCGAAAAGCCGTTCGAGATCGATTTCGACGAACTCGTCCGCAAGCTGCCGCTGGAAGAACGGCTCTACCGTTTCCGCTGCGTCGAGGCCTGGGCGATGGCGGTGCCCTGGACCGGCATCCCGCTCAAATCCTTCGTCGCGCTGGCGAAGCCGCTCTCGGGCGCGAAGTACATCCGCTTCGAAACCTTCCTCAACCCGCGCGTTGCACCCGGCCAGGGGCAGCGCTGGTATCCCTGGCCCTATACGGAGGGGCTGACCATCGCCGAGGCGACGAACGAGCTGCCGCTGCTGGTCACCGGCATCTATGGCAAACCGCTGCCGACCCAGCATGGCGCGCCGATCCGGCTGATCACGCCGTGGAAATACGGCTTCAAATCGGTGAAATCGATCCGCAAGATCAGCTTCGTCGCCGAGCGGCCGAAGACCTTCTGGGAGGCGCTGCAGTCCTCCGAATACGGCTTCTGGGCCAATGTGAACCCGGCCGTGCCGCATCCGCGCTGGAGCCAGGCGAGCGAGCAGGTGCTGGGCTCGCGCGACCGGCGCCCGACGCTGATCTACAATGGTTATGGCGAGCAGGTCGCCGGCCTCTACAAGGGGCTGGAGGGCGAGCGCCTGTTCATGTGAGGTCTGGGCCTGCTGTCAGCTTTCGGGTGCCCTCGGCGCTATCCTGCGTGGTAGAGTACTTCCGCGTTTCTTCGAATCGCGGAAGTACTCTACCTATTTGTTTTGACGCATTTTCTTCACGCGAACCGGTGCCCACTTCGCTCGAAAATGCTCTAGACCGTGCCGGTCCACGCCGCCGCAGCGGGAGATCGAAAGATGGCCACCCAGCATTTCCATCTCTTCGACACAGCGATCGGCACTTGCGCCTTGATCTGGGAAGGCGAACGCTTCATCGGCGCGCAATTGCCGGAGCGTGACGAGGATACGGCGCGTCGACGGCTGGCGCGGCGCTTTCCCGAAGCGGTGGAGGAGGGGGCGAATGGCTTCGTCGCCGAGGCGGTGGCCGGCATCCGCTCCCTGTTCGATGGCGAGAAGCGCGATCTTTCCCACCTGCCGGTCGCGCTGGACGCGGTCTCCGAGTTCAATCGCAAGGTCTACGAGATCGCGCTCTCCATCCCGCCCGGCGAGACGCTGACCTATGGCGAGGTGGCGCAGCGCATAGGCGAGCCCGGCGCGGCGCGGGCTGTCGGCGTGGCGCTCGGCCAGAATCCCTGGCCGATCATCGTGCCCTGCCATCGCGTGCTGGCGGCTGGTGGCAAGACTGGCGGCTTCTCGGCCGATGGCGGCGTCGAGACCAAGCTGAGAATCCTGACGATCGAGAAGGCGCGCACCAGCGCGGAGCCGGGCCTGTTCGATGCGCTGCCGCTTGCGGCACGCCCCGCCCGGCGCTGAGCCGCGAGCCGACATTCCTTCTTGAAATCACGCAATCGCGTGTTTGCAGCGCCGCGGCTTGCGCGGTCTGCGGGGCGGCTTCTACTGTGCCGGCCTCTCCATTCTCCTTCGAGGGATATCATGGCCAAGTTGAAGCTCGCCATCGTCGTCGGCAGTACCCGCCGCGACTCGATCAACCGCAAGCTGGCGGGAGCCCTGGCCAAACTTGGCGCGGACGCTTTCGAACCCTCCTTCGTCCGGATCGACGACCTGCCGCTGTTCAACCAGGACCTGGAAGCCGATCGGCCCGAGCCGACCCTGCGGCTCAAGCGCGAGATCGAGGCGGCAGATGCCATCCTGATCGTCACGCCTGAGCATAACCGCTCCATTCCCGCGGCGCTCAAGAACGCGATCGACTGGGCTTCGCGCCCCTATGGCAAGAATTCCTGGGCCGGCAAGACGGTGGCGGTGACCGGCACAAGCGGCGGCGGCGTCGGCACGGCCGTCGCTCAGAACGAACTGCGCATGATCATGAGCAATCTCGCCGGCGTCGTCGTCGGCGGGCAGGTCTTCATCACCTTCAAGGACGATCTCGTCGACGCCAACAACGAGATCACCAACGAAGGGACGCGCAGCTTCCTGCAGGGCTTCCTCGACAGCTTCGCCAAGACCGCCGGCAAGCTGGCCGCCTGATCGAAACGGCAGCAACGCCAATCATGAAGGCGTCGCCCTCCGGGCGGCGCCTTTTTCGCGTCGGTGGAGCGGACATCGAGCAATGTCGGATAGAGCGTAACCCCCGCCGGGCTCTGCATTTCAGGCAAAAAAAGAGCCGGCGTCCCCGAAGGGAGCCGGCTTTGAAAGTTTGAAACATCTGGCGAAACCGCCAAACATCTCAGAGGGGAACGGCTGAAACGAACTCAACGCCGGGAGGAGATTGCGGAGCCCGTTCCGAACAACCGTGAGCACAATATTGAGCATGCCCTGCCGTTTTGCAATGCAGCATAGCTTGGGACCGCCATGCATTCGGTGCATACGATAGTGGCAAATGGTACGAATTTGAGCTTAAATGATTGAGAAATATGCATTCGTTGCAGGTTTGGCGTGTACGAAGATGCAATTTCAGGTCGTTGAGCGGGGTGTTTTCGCTCTTTCGGCGGCTGTCTGCCGCTTCGGTGTGCGCATTTGCGCATGAATTGAATCCGCCAGTCACAAAACCGCCGGAATTGAAAACGGGCGCCGAAGACGCCCGACTCAACTGATTATCGTAAAGAAGAGGTTGACCTATGGTCAGTAGGTCCAGCGCTGAGCCTTCTGGATCAGGAAGTCGCGGAAGACCTGAACGCGGGCGACCGACTTCATCTCTTCCGGATAGACCAGATAGCTTTCGAGTTGCGGCATCTCTGTCTCGCGCATCAGCTGCACGAGTGGCGAGCCGGTCTCGATCAGATAGTCGGGCAGCACGGCGATGCCGGCGCCCGAATCCACCGCCCGCTTCATCGCGGTGATGTTGTTGACCGTCAGATGAATCGGCCGCGGGTTGCGCTGGTCGCGCCCCATGGTGCCGAGCCAATGCACCGCCGTCAGATAGGAGGGCGAGGTGCCTCCGAAGGACAGGATGCGATGGTTGTCGAGGTCGTCATAGCTCTTCGGCTCGCCGAAGCGCTTCACATAGGCCGGTGAAGCGTAGACGTGGAAGTGCACCGTGAAGAGCTTGCGCTGGATCAGGTCCGGCTGCTGCGGCTGGCGCAGACGAATCGCGATGTCGGCCTCGCGCATCGACAGGTCGAGTTCCTCATCGGTGAGGATGAGCTCGACCCGGATGTCGGGGTAGAGATCCATGAACTCGGCGAGGCGCGGGGTCAGCCAATGGCCGCCGAGGCCGCGCGTGGCGGTGACCTTCAGCTCGCCGGAAGGATGCTCGCGCGTCTCCGAAAGCTGCGAGCGCGTCCGCTCCAGCCGCTGCGTCATCTCGCGCGCGGCGCGCCAGAGCAACTCGCCCTGCTCGGTGAGGATCAGGCCACGCGTATGCCGATGGAACAGGGGCGCACGCAGCTCGCGTTCAAGCGCCCCGATCTGCCGGCTGACGGCCGATTGACTCAGGCCGAGAACATCGCCAGCCTTGGTGAAGCTGCCTGACTCCGCGACCGTATAAAAAATTCTGATGCGGTCCCAATCCACCGCGCTTCCCCCGCTATGCGTTTTATGCATGATGGGGGATAAAGTGCTTGTGCGTCAATGTCTGTGTGGCAGGTAGCCCCGATTATTCGCACTGAATCTGGTGACACAACCTATCAGATTCGGTGATAGGTTGTGCCGACCCATTCATTCGGCGGCTTCGCGCTGGTCTAGCTCGCCGGCCGCGAGCCAGCGCTCGGCATCGAGGGCGGCCATGCAGCCCAAGCCGGCCGCCGTGACAGCCTGACGATAATGCTCGTCGGTGACGTCGCCCGCCGCGAAGACCCCCGGAACGTTGGTGCGGGTGGTGCCGGGCTCGACGTCGATATAACCGGAATCGCGCATGACGAGCTGGTCGACGAAGAGCTCCGTCGCCGGCTTGTGGCCGATCGCGATGAAGACGCCGTCGGCCTTCAGCTCGCTCTCGACGCCTGTCTTGGTGTTGGTCAGGCGCAGGTGGGTGACGTTGGGCGGCTGCGTGCCGCCGCAGATCTCGGCGATGGCGCTGTCCCAGACGACCTCGATCTTCGGATGCTTGAACAGGCGCTCCTGCATCACACGTTCGGCACGCAGATGGTCGCGGCGGTGGACCAGCGTGACCTTGCTGGCGAGATTGGCGAGATAGAGCGCCTCCTCGACCGCGGTGTTGCCGCCACCGACGACCACGACCTCCTTGTTGCGGAAGAAGAAGCCGTCGCAGGTGGCGCAGGCGGAGACGAAATGCCCCTCCCGGGTGATACTGTGAAACAAAGTCAGGGACCTTGAAGCGGACGTCATTAACTAATCGTTCACCGTCAAAAATCTACCTAAAGTGGATGGAGTCGGGGCTTGAATAGCGCGGGGGCTGGGTAGACGTGGCGCAGGGGGCGAATCCGAAAACATTCTCGATCTTTGACATTCAAACCACGATATCAGGGAAGCTACTCCCCATAGTCATGTTCGATGTCCCGACCGGAGAGCCGCGGCCGTTACGAGAGCTGACGGAATTTCTGTATCATAAACTCCGCCAAGGCATGTCGTACGAAAAACTGAGGTCGATGGCGAACACGGTTGGCTTGTTGCACGACTTTCTAGTCCTGCATGAGGGAGGCAAGGCCGTAACGGCGGAAAGCCTTCCATCTCTCATTCTCGGTTTTTTTGTCTCGCGTACCGGTGGAACGATTGGAACTAACAATCAAGACCCGAGCGGATTGTATTGGGCTCCTGTCGGCTATGATTCCTATAAGATGGATCGCCGAAATCTACGTTCATTCTCTGAATACTGTCTTAAGACTTATGGTTTCTTGCCTCTTACGCCGACTATTTCTACGCTCAGTGCGAGCCAGAACGGGCCTAGCCATGCTGATATTCGCGCAGAGTTTCAGCGTTCAAAGCATGAATTTCTGGCCCATCTGCGGCGATGGCGTGAGAGGAGGCCTGAGTACGGCCCCAACATTAGCGGGCGGGCGGCGCCTAAAAGGACCGGGAATCCGACGAACAGATCTTATATTCCGTTAAACGAACTTCGCGAGCTAATTCTTTCCACGAAAAGCGTCGTTCAACGCATGGTGTTCGTTTTGGGTGCATTCGGCGGTTGCCGGATTTCAGAACAGCTAAACATCTGGCGTGAAGATGTTCTACCTGGTCTTTATCGACCGATTTTATTTCCCGATGATCAACCCTCCGACGTGCCGCTCGTCATCCTGGCGCATCCGTTTGATGGCCAATACTTGGGCCGGATGTCGATTGACGGAGCGACTCGGCATCAGGAGCTGCAGCGGACATACAACCGTAGGCCTCGGCCAGCGCTGATCAAGAGTGATCGAGCCGGCTGGAAAGGTATGTTGATGGATAACGAGCAGCTCCAGATTAGCCAAATTTTTTGGACAAGCGAAGCATGGGCTGCCTACTATTTTCAGCTTACTATGGAGCTTAAAGAGCGGATATTTCCACAAATTCCAACTTCTGTTAGGCGGTCTCACCCTTATATTCTTATCAATGACGATCCAGGCACCGAATTCTTCGGTCAACCTCTTAAATTGAGTAACGTGCGAAAAGCTTGGGAGCGAGCGTGTCGCCGGATAGATCGTGTTCCATATCGGGGAGCCTACCATCTTCACGGTCTCCGCGACACGTATGTACGAACGCTCCGGCTTTGTAAGGAGATCACCGCGGCTGAGCGCCAGCGCTATTTGCACCACGCCAGCATCGAAAGCCAAAATCCTTACGGGAACGATCCGCGAATCCTGCACGAGCGCTTGAAAATTCTGGAAGAGCAGCAGCCTTCTCTACGGAGCATTCGATGATCGTAGGACGCGATTCTCCAGAGTGCGAGCGGCTTAAAGCCGGTGTCGGTCGCCGGACGATACTCCTCAATACGTCGGCGCACGACTTTTTGCTTCTTACCACGCCGACTGACGATGAATTGACCGACCTTGTTCTGACCTTTCGTGCCGAGCACAAGGCCTGGCTGTGGCGGTTGATGACGTCCAGAACAAGCCAAATCGATGGAAACAAAAACAAAGTAGATATAGTTTACGGTGCGACTGTCTACGCGTACCGGTCTGGCCAGAAGGGCTCATGCTTCCGATTTTTGAATTACGGGAGTCTTCCCGCTGATGCGATTTCTGTTCTTCGACGTTCGGAGCCTCGTCTTGGCCTCCACGAAATCTCGCGAGTTCTGAATTTGACTAACGCAGACGCTAAAGAGTTTATCAGTCTCGCGTTGGGTAATGCCCTTGACAATCTGAAGACGGTATTCAACCCGCGGAGTCTTGAGTATTTTGTCTTTCCCGAATTGGAGGTAAAGGCAAAATCAATTGGAGTGGCTGCATTCCTCGCGTGGTGCGCCTCCTCCTGCACGGACAATTGGAAGAAAGGCCGGACACCCAATCCCGATAAGTCGCCTGTTCCGTTCCTATTCATGCTCTTTCTGCACCGAAAAGGTTACGTTCTCTTCCCGGCAGAGTCGGTGCGAGAAGTCTGGGCGGGCCTTGCGATCCCTGACACGCTATGGCTGTGCGGTCGCCGCAAACGGCTATACCTCGATACGTTGAAAACACTTGAGCGAGTAAGTGAGGGCTACGGTCGCCATCAGAAGACGTCTCGGATGGCGACCGTGTTGCGGCAGATTCTTCTCCGTTCGACCATCGTCGACGAGAGGGACGTTAGCACCGACTTGGGGGACCAACTTTACGATTACGAGGCCATCAGTCGCGAGACCGGCAAGTCGATTCGGATTTCGACGCTCAGCAACAAGGTGATGCGGGCCTGGTCGACCAAGGTGGGTTTACAACTTGATGTGACGCGCAACGCAGCCTTGGTGGGACGTGCGCTCTTCCGATGGACCTACGATCCCGTTCGATCGACATTGCCTCCCGGTGTCCCCAGGAGCTATCGGCCCAACCAGCTAATAATCTCTTGGGCCCACCAATTTCAGATCGCTATCGGGCGCATACATCACACCTGGGTGAATGAGCACCGAGCGGCTGCCAATTTGTGGTTGGCCTACCTCCTCAGGTTGAAGCGGCCGCCTGGTTCCATCGCAGAGGTCTTGCGACACGTACACATTAATTCACCAGGCGGGAGAGATCGCACGGTTTTGGCACTTCTCGACGCGATGCCCGTGCTGAACGAAACCAAGAATCAACGGCTTTCGATTCTCCGGCAACTTTTTCACATTTTGATCGACGGGTTAGCTGAAAAGATCGAAAACCCCATCGATCTTGACCTGGACCGTTATAAGATCGTCTCGAAACGCAGCAAAACCCCACGGACACCACTGAGCCGTGAGATGCTTGGTTATATAAAGGAGTTCAACAGGAGAGATGGCGCGTCGTTTCTGGACGCTGCCCAGCGCCTTCCGGAAGAAGCGCGGTACGAGCTTGCTTACGAGCGATTCTCGGAATTCGAGCGCTACGGGTTTTCGAGAAGCCTTGACCAGCATTACTTCGAACATCGCGATGAGTTGAGCGGCCAACTACAGAAGGTCTGGTGGCCAGGAGTCGCTGTTCTCCTCGAATTACTGCTCGAGGTGCCGGTCCGTGGATTTCAAGCCAGGTTTCTAGATTCTGGAGAGGCAGACGAGTTCGTTCTAGATCCCAGGAATCTGAAAATGACTCTGAACGATTCGCCGATCGCCACCTCAGGTCGGCAGCAAGGTGCGTTATATATCGCCGAAGACATGAACGAAAAACCTATCCTGGGCCTCTTCATCAACACTAATAAGACAGGCTTTGAGACGCGAAAGGGATATAGGATACCTTGGTGTCCAGATAATCTGGCGGAAAGCCTGCCTTGGCTGCGGAGTTGGAATCTTAAATACAAGAACACGGGTGAGTGTCCGCTTACCGAGAAACTAAATTATCAGCATATTCAGAATCCCGTTGTTAAGAATCTACTGGGAACCACACATATGCTTTTCCGTGATCCCATCACGGATGACGGATGGCCGCTGCAAAAATCGCGCTTGTCCGCGTATTGGGTTCATCTCCTGACTGCGGTGGAAAAGGAACTAAAAGCACAAGGGTTTCTGTACAGTCTGACGCGCGAGGTCGTGCGGGCGAACGGCACCGTGGCGAGGGAGGCTTTGTTCGATATCCACACACTACGTGTCAGTGGGATCACGGCAATGATCGAGGCGGGTATGCCGGCCGAGCTTGTCCAGGAAGTAGTTGGTCATGCATCCGTCGTCATGACACTATATTACACTCGGCTTCGAGCTGGGCTGCTGAACGACCGGCTCAGGCGGTTTCGGGAAGGCGGGCTGGACGCGCTTGATCCGGCAGATATCCCAGAGCTACAGGGGCAGGATACGGAAGATCTATTGCTCCAACTGATGAACCGTCGGCCGTCTGAGGACGCCGTCGGTGCAGCAATGTTAAGGGCCAACCCGTCCGGCCTCGGTAACGGTAGCTTCCACATCTTTGCGGACGGTCTTTGCCCGGGGGGTGAGTGCGCGAGCGGAGGCGAGATTAACGGCAGCGGCTATAGTGCGGTGCCGCGTCATCGCGCATGCTCGCTCTGTAGATATCGGCTGACGGGACCGATGTTCTTGGCTGGACTGGTACACAATGCCAATAGCTTGATGTACGAGCTTCGCAAGATCGGCCTTAGCATTAGAGATCTCGTGCAAACGGCTAAAGACCTCGAGGAAGAAGGCAAGAGCGCCCGGATCGCCAGAAACCAGATCGATGGCCTTTATCGTCAGTCGGAGGACATCTCGGTCGAATGGTCTGCGGAGGTGCAGTACGTTCAAGCGGCGCTCGCGCTGCTTCGCGAGCGTCAGGAGGGAACCGGCGATGCACAGTTTCCTGTTCTGATCGGAGGGGAAGGGTTGTCGGAAAGTGCGATCCGCCTGGAGTCTAGACCGGACTTCATCCTTCTCCAGCGCATCGCCGAAGGAGCAGAGCTTCTCCCGGGGTTCCGTCCGAACCATGCCGCGATCAATGATCACCGCGAGTTTCTGAATCATGTGCTTGATCAGAATGCCATCGATCCCTTTCTACTCCGTCTGGATGGCAAGGAGCGGGACCAAGCGGCGGCGCTACTCGGCCAAGCCGTGATTTCGCTGGTTCCAGAAAACCGTCTCCAGGATTTAGAGAACGGCTCTGCGCGGCTCTCGGAGTTCGATGGGTTGCTGGATGATCTTGCAAGGGAAATGGCGTCGCAGGTGGCTCGATCTAAGCGAATCGACTTTTCCTCGCTAAACGGGCTTGACGGGCGGGGTTCCACGGCGGTGCCTTCCGCCCGCAATGATGCCCGGAGGGTTGAGTAAACGGCATGAGGGCGGCGATGAGTTCCGAGAAGTCCGCAAACGTAGTGCCCACGGCAGCCGCGATTTTTGCTGAACTCATTCTTGAGGCCGACACCGGCCGGCAAACCAAGGATCCTATGGTTGGTCGGCGGGCAACTTTAGTACGCCTCAAAGAAGCTTGCGACGCCCTGGATGCCCGCCGCCGCGTCATCACCGCAGCCGGGGTCGAGAGCTATCTTGAGGGCCAATATGGAAAGGGCGCAGGTCCGAAAGCGCAGAGCATCGCGAATGAAAAGAGCAAGCAGTTCGGCCTCTGGCATTACCTCCAAGCGCGCGAGCGTGAGCAGATAGGCATCCGCCCGCGCAACCAACGCAAGCAGATCGCGACAGTTATCGACGAGGTTGGCGATGCGGAGCAACGTGATCGGTTGCGCCATCTTCATGCTGAGAGCGAGCTTAATGCGCGAAAGCTGCGCAGGGCGCAGATGTTGTTCGCCAGGATCTCGCCCGGCGTGGATTTTGACAGGGTTCTGGCCTCCTGGAATGCAGGCGATGGAGCTGTCGCGCTCCCAGCAGTGCAGGAGGTCGATGTCCAGCACTTGAAAGCCCTAAAGGCTGCAATTGGCGCGCTGACTGATCCAGTTGTCCTGGACCGGTGCGGTTTGCGCTACGACGGAAAGCGCGTCGAGAGGAAAAGCGGGACGGGCGAGGCTCTGCTGGGTTTGGGCGTTGTCAGCGGTCTGGTTGCCCTGCACGACGCGCTTAGCGGCGCCGGACGGCTTGATTTGGACGCATACGATGGCGCGTAAGCCGCGATGGGAGGAGATCCTACCGAAGCTCGAGGGATTGCTGGGCGCTGTTTTGGCTGGCACAGCAGAGCTTCCGGCGACGGATGATGGCAAGGTCAATGTCCTTCAACTCGTCCGTAAGCTCGGCTTCAAGGACGACGATCGGCAGTACTTTTATAAGTGGGCCGAGCTTCATAAGCCGTTGAATGCCGCCGCAGCGCAGGTTGGTCTCGCACCGATCCGACCGCGCGGAAGCAATGGCAGTGCGACCCCCGATGATCAGGCCAATGCTGTCTTTCTCCCAGACCGTTTGGGTGGATGGGCCCACAAGGAGCTCGAGGGCGAGAACGTCGAGTTACGGGCGCGGGTGAGGCGATTGGAGCAAGAGCTGAACGCTGTAAGTAGCGAGTGCGAGCGGCTCAAAAAACGCTTTGCGCTGATTCAGGAATTGGGGACGGATTTGAGAATCGAACCGGTCCACGATTTATGACGCTGCAGGGGGCAGAGGAAACTTTGTTGATCTTCGTTCAGAAGATCATTTTCCAGCAGAGTTTTGCCACTATATTCTCCGGGCATCCTGTCGCCGCAGAGCCAATCCAGTCGCTCAATGATGACGCGGCTGTCGTGATCCGAGCCAAGCGTTCAGCATACCTCAATCCGCCTCTTCCCGGCGAGACATGGACGATTTTGGGTCGCTGGGTCGATATTGTCGGCTACGGCCGGCAATTCGATGCCATTCGCGCGACCCGGACCAGGCCGCAGGGACGGCTCATCGTCCCGTTCATAGCATCCAGAGTGGATGGGATCGGCCCCGTTCGTGCCGCTCGCCTATGGGACCGATTTGCCGACACCCTGCCTGATGTCTTGAAGCGCCATGACGTGGCTGCCCTTGCGGCCGTTCTGGCTCCGGCACAACCAGCTTTGTCGCGACGGCTCGCAGAGGACCTGCTGCGGGCGTGGAGCGCATTGGAGTCGGAGGCCGCCGTTCTGACTTGGCTTCAAAACAAAGGGATTGATGACGTACGCGCAGCCGCGCGAATCCTGGAAGTCATCGGCGGTCGCGCCATCGAGGTGTTGAATCACAACCCCTATGTTCTCGTGAGTCTGCTGCCCTGGAAGCGGGTTGACGACGTCGCTCAGCGGCTGCTGAACGAGAGCTCACTTGTTGGTGAAACGCGCAGCGACGCGCGCAGGCTCGTGGGCGCAGCCGATTCTCTGGTCAAAGATGTCGTAAGCGATGGGGACACGCTAATTGCTGCGCCCGACCTGCCGGTAAAGCTTGCCAAGAAGCTTGGCGTGAGCGAGCGGAGCTCACTGGTCAAGCGCTGCATCCAGGTGGCTGAGCGCAACTTCGCGCTCCTCGCTTCGCCAAAGGGATGGCGAGCGCCTGGTTGTGCACTTCTCGAGCACGAACTGGCGGCTAAGCTCCGAGCTTTGGCATCGACGGTTAGCATGCAGTGGGATCCTGCTCGAGGCGGGCGTTGGTTGGATTCACTTTCAGTAGAGCAGCGAGCTGCCTCCGAAAAAGTGCTGGGATTGCCACTCGCGGTCCTCGCCGGCGGTGCCGGTACCGGAAAGACCACCACTGTTCGGGCAATTTGCGATGCTTGGGAGGCCAGCGACGGCAAGGTTGTTCTGTGCGCCCTTTCCGGTAAGGCGACAGTTGTGCTGACCAAGAAGGCGAGCGGATCGGGGCGTCCCCGATCTGCTATGACTCTATTCCGCCTCCTCCGGGAGCTAGATTCATCAGGCTCTGGATCGGCAGCGAGCCTGCCGCCTCCAGGTCGCACGCTGTTCGTGGTGGACGAGGCGAGTATGGTCGATCTTGGGCAGTGGCATCGATTGGTCGATCTGCTGCCGGCAGGATCTCGCTTACTCATGGTTGGCGATCCGGCGCAGCTGCCCCCGATCGGCATGGGTATCGTGTTTCATCATCTATGCGAGATCGATGCCCTGACCGCGAAGCTCGAGACCGTGCATCGCCAAGCGGGAACCAGTGGAATTCCAGCTGTAGCCGCCGATATTCGAGAGGGACGTAGGCCGTCACTCTCGGTGTTTTCCGGGCGGGCAGCAGCCGTATCGTTCGTGGATGCCACTGATCAAGAGATCACGGGTGCTATACAGGATGTGGTCAAAGAACTGGGTGGTTTCGTAAGGGGCCGACACGCGCTGCAGATCATCTGTCCATCGAATGACAGGCACCCGGCGAGCGTCCGGCGCGTCAACGCGGCCTTTCAGCTTACTTGCCGACAGCCCGGCGCTGAGATCGTTGAAGGGTACCGGGGGCAGTTTTTTGCAACCGATGATCCTGTGCTCTTTCTGCGCAATGATTACGCAACAGAATTGCGCAACGGCTCCCTTGGACACGTGGTCAGCGCTGACGAAGACGGTCGACGCCTCCTCGTCGATTTCGATGGCAATCGCCACACATTCGTTGGCGAGCAGCTAATGGACCTGGACCTCGCCTACGCAATGACCTGTCACAAGGCTCAAGGCAGCCAATGTGAGTCCGTGGTGATTCCGATCTATGAATCACGCCTTCTCGATCCAAGTTGGATCTACACCGCATTGACTCGCGCGGAACGGCAAGTCGTCTTCGTGGGCAATGATCGGATTTTTTTGGCTGCATTAAGCGGGCTTCCCGCTTGGCGAAGGCGGAATACCGGCTTCCAGTTGGATCTGAAGATGTAGTTTTCGGGGGAGACTCGCCAGTTGCCCAGGTCTCGCGAATGGGTTGGTGGCTACTTTGATATCACAGCTCGCTTGAGTTGATGAAAGACGCGGCATGAGAGGTCGACGGCGCGTAGCTGGCTGGGGTTGCGCAGCGCCGCCGACCTCGACTTCGGCTATCGCTAGTTGAAGTAGCGGCTACTTAATGAAAATCCTCCAGACTGACTGGGTTGATAGACGGTCGGTAGCGATAGGGACAGGCTGTGCAGTCGGTATCCCTAGTCGCTATAGAGAGTGCCCGTGGATCGTCGGCGGTTATGCGGCGGCAATCTCATATACTGTCTCTGATTTGCCGAAAACAGCAGAATAATTGTAGTCACCGATCGAGATTCGGCGCGCTATTTTGTAGATAGTCAGACCGCTTATAATTTCCATCCGTTCTGTTGGAATCCTATCTCATCCATGATATTTATAGAGAGTAAATAAAGTCTACGCCAGATCTATGAATGGTTAATTTACATTACTGACGTGTTATTTTAACGTATGTCGATCTGTTGACCTAGCGTCTTATGACCAGAGATGTCTGTTGATCGGCGTCAATTGTCGACTACAGAGACGCCTGTCTCTGAGGATAATACCGATCGCTCATCGACTAAACTGCTAACTGTGGTCTCGAGGGCGGTTGCTATCTGATACAAGCTTATGGCCGTTGGGTTCCGTTGCCCTTGTTCGAGCGCGCTGACGTGGGCGCGATCCACCCCCAGCCTCGTTGCTACCTGAGCTTGAGTGAGGCCCCGTGCGAGGCGAAGCGCTCTCGCATTCGCGCCGATGACCTGCCGAATGTCCATGTCGGCATGTAGGGACAGCGAGCATTTTAACGCGACGCGCTATAGCGCGTTGCGTTATACCGCACATTGGGTCAGAAGGTGCGCCGGCACGATCTGTGTCAGTTGCCAAGTCGTGCGCCCAGGTTCACAATGCCTCAGATCCACTGAAGGCGGACACGGAGAGATCATATGCCGACTGAAGATTCGTTTCGCCTGGACGGCCAGGTCGCCATCGTGACCGGAGCCGCAGCCGGAATCGGTCGCGCTATCGCCGAGACTTTTGCAAGGTCGGGGGCTGCGGTCGTGGTCACCGATCTGAAGAAGGAGGGAGCGGATGCCGTGGCGAGCGCGATTGCCCGCTCAGGCGGCAAAGCGCTCGGTCTTGAGTGCGATGTGACGAATGAAGCGCATCGCGCTGCCGTCGTCGCTGCGGCTGCCGGGAATTTCGGAAAGGTATCGATCCTGGTGAACAATGCCGGCGGCGGCGGACCGAAACCGTTCGATATGCCCATGAGCGATTTTCAGTGGGCTTATGACCTCAACCTGTTCTCGCTGTTTCGCCTCACACAGCTCGTCGCGCCGCATCTGCAAAAGGCCGGAGGCGGCGCGATCCTGAATATCTCTTCGATGGCGGGCGAGAGCAAGAATGTCCGGATGGCCTCGTACGGGTCGTCGAAGGCGGCGGTGAATCACCTCACACGCAACATCGCGTTCGACCTGGGCCCGATGGGCATCCGGGTCAATGCGATTGCACCCGGAGCCATCAAGACCGCCGCCCTGGCCACGGTGCTGACGCCCGAGATCGAGAAGGCGATGTTGAAGCACACGCCGCTTGGACGCCTGGGCGAGGCGCAGGACATCGCAAATGCGGCGCTTTTCCTGTGCTCGCCTGCTGCGTCTTGGGTGAGTGGCCAGATCCTGACCGTGTCGGGAGGCGGAGTACAGGAACTCGATTGAGCTTCGCGGTCGATGGAACGGGTGAACGCCGGTCCATCCCTTTACCTGCTAATTTCGCTCTAGTTGGAGACTGAGCCCATGCCCAATTACGACGCCTTTGCCGAGTTCCGGATGATCGGTCATAACGTCATCATCACGGGCGGCGCGCAAAACATCGGCGCAGGCATAGCCAAGACCCTGTCGGGAGCAGGGGCAAAGGTGATGATCGCGGATCTGAACGGTGAGATGGCGCGCGACACGGCAGCCGCGATCCAGAAGGAAACGGGCCATGACTGTCGCGGCATGAAATGCGACGTAACGTCGCTCGAGGACATTCAGGCCGTCGTGGCGGCGACAACGGAAGCCTTCGGCGGCATTTCGACCCTCGTCAACAATGTCGGCTGGGGCGGCCGCCATGAAGACCCCACGGCCGTCAGCGAAGAGGACTTCATCGCCTCCTACAAGCTCAACACCATCAGCGCCTACCGCATGAGCATGGCCTGCCTGCCGCATCTGCTGAAAGCCACGAATGCCAGCATCACCAATTCCGGATCGTTCTCCGCCGCAGCCCCGGCCTATGATATCCTCGCCTATGGCACGGCCAAGGCGGCGTTGAACCAGATGATGCTGTCGATCGCCCACATGCTGGCGACGAAGGTGCGCGTCAATTCCGTGCTGATCGGCACGGTGATGACGGGAGCATATGAATCCTCAGGCTTCGACGAGGCCATGCAGGAGAAGCTGCGTCATCCCGACAATCTGACCGGTCGCGCCGGCCGGCCGGAAGACATCGCCAATGCCATGTTGTGGCTGTGCTCACCGGCAAGCGGCTGGGTGAGCGGCCAGATCATTAATGTGCATGGCGGCGGCGGAGTTGTCCGCCTCTTTGGAAAGTAGGCGTGGTCTTGCGGGCGACCAGCACCCAAATCCGAGCCGTTCGTATGAGGATTGGGGGCGGCGCCCGGCTTTCGTTGGCGATTGGCGTGGTCGGCCTTGCCGCCGCGCTCTGCTCCATACCAAAGGCATCGGCCCAGGACGGGGGCTCGACCCGACCGACGGTGCTACCGCTCTCGGGCGAGGCGGAGGGCGCGCCAATCGCGGCGGTCACCGTACGGCTGCGAAAAGCCAGCGGCAACGCGAGTCGTGACCGTGCGGCGCTGGAGGCCGCCCGCCGGATTGCAGCGACGATGACGAGCGCTCCCTATAGTTGGGCGCGGACCCAGCGCATCCTCACCGAGTTGACGCGCCAGGATGCAATCGCGGGCGCCGACTACCGCGTCCTCGAGGCAGAGCCACAACTCGCGGTGAGGCTTGAATTCGAGATCGACGCGGCCGCGGTCAAAGAAGCCAAACCCGCCAGGACCGGGGTTTTGCTCGGAGATTTTTCCGCATTTCCGATATTGTACAAGGATGAGCGAACGCTGCTGACGACCATCGTCGGCGGCGGAATTGGCGGCTACTCGGACGTGAACTCGTGGTTTGGGCAGCCGGCGCTCTTCAACGCCAGGAACCCGCTCGCGGGCAAGCTCCCCGGCAAGACCGCCAGCTGGGCCGAGGGCTACCTCGAACTTGGCCTGGGCGGAGCGACGCAGCTCGGCGACAGCCCGTTCTACGGGTTCGGTGCCGTGACCGGGATGTTCTCCTGGTCGCTGGGCCAGGACGTCTTTCGCAATGATCCCCGCGGCTTCCTCGACTTCGAGAAGGCCTATGGCGGCATACTTTATGTCGATCCGGAGAATACGAAGAACTCGCTCAAGGTTTCCGTCGGTCGGCAGACCTACACCTTGAATGAGGGCTTTCTGATCAATTCAGTCAGGGGCTCGACCAATGCGGGGGACCGCGGCGGCCTTTATCTCGGCCCGCGTCTGGCCAATGATTTCTCCGTCCTTGCGAACGGGCGCCATGGGGCATGGAGCTATAATCTCTTCTACATCGACCCGAACGAGATTGAATCGCTCGAATCCCACAGCACGTTCCTCGGCGCCAACCTGAAGTACGCCTTCACCGACAACCTCTCGGCAGACGCAACCGTCATCACCATCCCAACATCCCAATCCAGCTTTGCCAATCCATTCGGCCTTTCTCTTGCTCGCGAGGGGCTGAACACGGTGGCCGGGCATGCAAGATGGCAGAGGGCGTTCGATATTCGCGGTGCCTGGCTGGAGGGCGAGGTCGCCCACCAGTCCCATCCCGACTACCCCATGTCGGCCTGGGCCTATTACGGCACGGTCGGGTATCGCGCGAATGACCTTCCGTGGACGCCGAGCCTGTCCTATCGGTACGCCTATTTCTCCGGCGACGATCCCCGTACGACGCGGTACGAGCGCTTCGATCCCTTGCTCTCGACGGGGCTTGGCATCTGGCTGCAGGGCGTGTCGTTCGGCAAGTTCACGTCGAATTCGAACCTGGAAACCCATCGAGTCCAGTTCAACCTTGCTCCGAACGAGAAGCTGAATCTCACCTTCGATTATTACTATCTCCGGGCGCCTCAGTTGAACAACCTCGGTTCGAATCCCGCGCTGGCTTCGCTCACCTCGCATGATCTGGGACAGGAATTCTCGCTGTCGGCGCGCTGGGCGGTTTCCAAGAGCGTTTATCTCCAAAGCCTGGTTTCGCACGCCATTCCCGGAAAGGCGCTTCGCAATATCGGCGCCGACAAGGATTGGACGACGTTTCAGCTGAGCCTCTATTGGGGCCTGTAATCGGGTGGAGGCCGGATGATGGAAACGGGCGAAATCGTCGGCAAGCTGCTGCCGTTGTTGTTCAACATGATGGGGCCGATCGGCCTGATGCCGGTCTTCGCCGCAGTGACCGCGCGAATGGATCAGCCTGCGCGAAACGCTGTGGCGTTGCGCGCCACCCTGTTCTCCATAACAGCGGTCATCCTCGCCGTCTTCGTCGGCGAAGGGATACTGAAAGGGTGGGGTATCAACAATGCATCTCTCATCGTCGCCGCCGGGCTGATCCTCACCCTGAGCGCGATCCGGTCAGTCCTCCTGCCGGCCGCAAACCCCGCTCCCAACGGGCAGGACACTCCGGACCCCAAGGGTGTCGCGGTCCGGCCGGTTGCGTTTCCGACGATCATTTCTCCGCAGGGAGTGGGCGTCGTGATCATCTTTGCTGCCTTCCTTCCCTCGATCGAGGCGAAATCCGTGGTGCTCGGGGTGGCGGCGTTTATCATTCTCATCGACTTCGGCGCGATGCGCATCGCCCACTGGTTCATGGCCAAGGTCGGGATGGTGCCGCTGATGATACTGGGCGCCGTCTTCGGTGTGCTTCAGGTGGCGCTCGGCGTGGAAATGATCGCGGATGGTTTGAAACTGTTTGGACGGCCTTGACGTGCAGTGCAGTCATTACGGAACTCCGGTCCCGCCAATTCCTGTGCCTGGTCGAGATCGAGCTGATCGACAATGAGCGCCTCTTGGTTAAGCTGCGGAGCCGGGAGGCGACGATCCCGACACAGGGCTGTCAGGATTCCCGTGTACGGGCGGCGGGTTGAACATCAGGCCGCCACGGCCTTGTGAAGCGCTCGCCGCCGATGACGGCGAACTGGGCATCGGCCATCCCCCACTTACGGGGCAGTCACTGCCTCCAATCCCGGCTCGCGCCAGGCGCCATGCGGCTCAATACGCCATGAAGAGCGGAACCGGGCTGCTCTCCAGCAGCGAGCGGGTGACACCGCCGAGAATCGCCTGGCGGAAGCGAGAATGCACGAAGGCTCCCATCACGACGAGCTCGGTTGCGCTTTCCCGCACATGCCGGCGCAGCGTTTCCGCAACATCGCCGTGCTTCGCCACCAGATTAACCACTTCACCTTCGATGCCGTGCCGCTCCAGATATCCGAGCAGGTCGATGCCTTGCGCGACCTCGCTCAGGTCCTTCTCGCCTGCGATGACGATGACCGACACAGTCTGCGCGCTCTGGAGCAGGGGCAGCGCGTCGTTGACTGCCCGGGCGGAGCGCGCGCTGCCATCCCAGGCGATTGCGATCCTCTGCGGCTCAGGGCTGCCGCCGGCCTTCGGCACGACGATGACCGGGCGGCCGCTGTTGAACAGCGCCTCCTCGATGGCATGGCGATTGTCGCCCAGAAGATCATCGCCTGCATCCAGGATCGTCACGTCGTGCAGGCGTGACTGGTGATTGAAGCGCGCGCTGAGTTGCTCGAAGGCGAGGTCGGGCAGGTCCATGACACAGGCCAGGCCGGCCGCATCGGCCGCATGTTTGGCGGCATCGACCGCCGCCTGGGCGAGTTCGTGCCGGCGCTTGTTCTCGGTGGCCACGATGCCGGCGGCAAAGCCGCCGACGGCACTGTAAGGCGTCGAGGCCCGGGGGACGAAGGCGTGAAAGGTCAGGCTGGCTCCAAACCGGCGCGCCAGGCCGATGCTGAAATGCACGCCAGGCGTCGCCGCGCCGGCCCCAGCGTCGGACGGCACCAGCCCGACCAGGATACTCTTGAACTCATGCGCCATCTGTTTCTCCTCAGACAATGATTTCTGCCGCAGCTGATCCGCAGACGGGAGCTGCCGTGCCCTTGCTTGTCGTCCTCCGACGCCCCGCTGGCCTGCCCTTGCTCCGCCCCAGTGACCTGGAAGCCGACCGCCGCTGGCACATCGGAGGATCGGTCACTATGCGGTGAAGTCGAGCACCATCCGGCCGTCGACCTTGCCTTGTTTCAGCTTTGCGAAGATCGCGTTGATTTCCTCAAGCGGAGCCTTTTGGATCTCGGCCTTGACCTTACCGCGGGCTGCGAAGGCGATCGCTTCGTCGAGGTCGCGCCGGGTTCCCACGATGGAGCCGCGCACGGTGATGCGCTTGAGCACGACGTCGAAGATGGGCGTCGGAAAATCGCCGGGCGGCAGGCCGACCAGGCACACCGTGCCTTTGCGCCGCACGATGCCCAGCGCCTGCGAAAAGGCCGGTGGCGAGACTGCCGTGACCAGGACGCCATGGGCGCCGCCGCCGGTCGCCTCGATCACCTTGGAGATCGCCTCGTGCGAGCGGGCGTCGACGGCCAGGTCTGCACCCGACTCTCTGGCGATCGCGAGTTTCTCCGGCGCGATGTCGAGAGCCACGACGTTCAGCCCCATCGCCTTGGCATACTGGATCGCGACATGGCCGAGGCCGCCGACACCCGAGATGGCGACCCACTCACCCGGTCGCGCCTCGGTTTCCTTCAGGCCCTTGTAGGTCGTCACTCCGGCGCACAGGATCGGTGCGATCTCCGCAGCGTCGACTCCTTCGGGGATGCGTCCGACAAACGGCTCGGCAGCGATGACATACTCGGCAAACCCGCCGTCGCAGCTGTAACCGGTGTTGTGCTGGTGCTCGCACAGCGTTTCCCAGCCTGTCTCGCAATACTCACAGCGCATGCAGGCATCGTGCAGCCAGGCGACGCCGACCCGATCACCCTCGCCAAGCTCGCTCACGCCCGGTCCGAGCGCGACCACGATACCGACCACTTCGTGGCCGGGAATGAAGGGGAGAGTGGGCTTGACTGGCCAGTCCCCATCGACCGCATGAAGGTCGGTATGGCAGACACCGCAGGCCAACACCTTGACCAATACCTCGCCCCGTCCGGGAACCGGCACTGGCACCTCTTCGATAACGAGGGCCTTGCCAAATTCACGAACCACCGCGGCTTTCATCGTCTTCGGGATCTGGGGCATGCGCACTCCTTTTGCTCGCTTGCTGGTCTTGAGTTCGTCGCTCCGCGCCTGTCATCTTTAAGCAGGCGGAAGAGCATTACCTGTGCCCCCCTGTGGCAATTGTGCGTCCGGACCCGACAGTTCCGAGACGTGTCCGTCGCGGCCAGGAGGGGGATATGATGCTTTTCCGCCCCAGGACTTCTCATTCCGCTTGCGCCATCGGCGGCCAGAACCGTCGCATCACTGCCTTCTCGGCCTCCAGCACGATCATGGTCGCGACGCCGATGCCCGCGATCAGCAAACCGTCGGTGAAGGCGACCGGCGCGCTATCGAACAACGCTTGCATGAACGGCACATAAGTGAAGGCGAGCTGTGCAATGACGACTACGGCGATGGCCGCGAGCACAGGCGGTGTGCCCGCGGCGCCGATCAGGCTGAACGACGTCATGTGCAGATAGCGGACGTTGAAGAGGTAGAAAATTTCCATCACGACGACGGTGTTGACCACCATCGTACGGGCAACGTCCTCGCCGAGCCCCCGCCTCATCGCGTATTCAAAGATGCCCAGCGCGCCGAGAGTGAAAAGCAACGACACGAAGATGATCCGCCATATCAGGAAAGAGGAAAGGATCGGCGCCGCGCGCGCGCGCGGCGGGCGCTTCATGACGTTCGGTTCGGCCGGCTCGAAAGCCAGCACCAGGCCGAGTGTCACGGCCGTGATCATATTGACCCAGAGGATCTGGACCGGCGTCATCGGCAGGGCCAGTCCGAGGGCGATGGCAAGGACGACGACCAGCGACTCGCCGCCATTGGTAGGCAGCGTCCAGCCGATTACCTTGCGGATGTTGTCGTAGACGGTCCGGCCTTCATGGACGGCGGCAACGATCGAGGCGAAATCGTCATCGACAAGCACCATCTGCGCCGCCTCCTTGGCGGCCTCGGTGCCCTTCCGGCCCATGGCGATACCGATATCCGCCTGCTTCACCGCAGGGGCATCGTTCACGCCGTCGCCGGTCATGGCCACAATATGGCCGTTCGCCTGAAGCGCCCTTACGATCCGGAGCTTGTGCTCAGGCGTGGCGCGGGAAAAGACGCTCGCCTCCTCCGCAACCTTGCGCAGGTCCTCGTCCGATATGCCGTCGAGTGCGGCTCCATCGATTGCCTTCGGGTCGTCGGCTATGGAGAGCTGGCGGGCGATCGCGACGGCCGTGCCACTGTGATCGCCTGTGATCATCTTGACCGTGATACCGGCCGAGCGGCACTCGGCCACGGCGCGTATCGCCTCGTCGCGCGGCGGGTCAATGAAGCCGACGACCCCGAGGAAAGTGAGCTCTGTCCCGACCATCCCGGCGTCGAGGCGCTCGACGCCGGTTCCGACAGTCTTCACCGCGAACCCGAGCACTCTCTCGCCCTTGGCCGCAGCGTCATCAATATGCTGCTGCCAGTACTTCGCGTCGACCGGACCGCCGCCGGCGCCCCGAGCTTCTTCGACACACATGTGCAGCACGCGTTCGGGAGCGCCCTTGACAAAGATCCTGGTGCCGCCCGCCGGATCGCGGTTGAGCGTGGCCATGAAGCGATGCTGAGCGTCGAACGGTATCTCGTCGAGTCGTGACCACGCCTCCCGCTCGATCCCGGGATGCAGCCCGGCCTTGGCAGCCAGGGCGAGGAGCGCCCCTTCCATCGGATCGCCCAGCACGTTCCAGAGACCGTCGCGCTCGACCAGGCGGGCGTCGTTGCACAACAGGGCAGCGCGGATCAGGCCATCACGGGCAGGGTCGGTCACCAGCGCCCCGCCAGTCGCGGCGATGAGGGCGCCATCCGGCGCGTAGCCGGAACCGGTCACCTCGGTTACACTTGTCGAGGTCGCAACGCGACGCGCCGTCATCTCGTTCTTCGTCAACGTCCCGGTCTTGTCCGAGCAGATCACCGAAGTGGCGCCGAGCGTTTCCACGGCAGGCAGCCGCCGCACCACCGCATTGCGGGTGGCCATGCGGCGAACGCCGATCGCAAGTGTGATGGTGATGACCGCAGGCAGTCCCTCGGGCAGGAGACCCACCGCCAGAGCTACCACGACCATCAGCGCATCCACCGCATCGTAGCCGCGGGCAAGAACGGCGAAGACAAAGAGTGACGCTGCCATGGCCATGGCAAACCAGGTGAGCCATCTGCCGAACTCGTTGATCTGCGCCAATAGCGGCGTCGTCGTCTCGACATTGCCGATCAGGCAAGAGATGCGGCCGATCTCGGTTGCCGCGCCGGTGGCGACCACAACGCCTGTTGCCTGGCCCGTCGGCACGAGGGTCCCGGAGTAGAGCATGGGGTATCGGTCGCCGAGCGGCGCGTCCTCACGGACGGCTGCCTCCGACTTGTCGACTGGCACGGACTCGCCGGTCAGGATCGCCTCGTCCGCCGTCAGGCCGCGCGCTCGCAGAATCCGGATATCGGCCGGCACCTTGTCGCCGGCTTCCACGAGCACGACATCGCCCGGCACGACGTCCCGCGCATCGACGCTATGCCGCTCGCCCTCACGCACGACGACTGCATGCGGCGCGATCATGTCGCGGATGGCGTCGAGCGCCTGCTCGGCCTTGCCTTCCTGGATGAAGCCGACAATTGCATTGATGAGCACGACGGCGAGGATGACGCTGCCGTCAACCAAATGTCCGAGTGCGGCGGCAGCAACAGCCGCCGCCAGCAGGAAATAGATGAGCGCACTGTTGAACTGCTGTTCAGTCCCGACATTTGGTGGGTTGGATTGAGCCTGAAACGTTCTGGCTCTGAAGCCCAGTACTTGCAGATGAACTCACAGCGCTGCTTGACGCTTGAACCCGGCCGAATGCGTGCGGTGTCGGCCATGGGTTTTCCATCCTTTGAAAGCCCGGCGCTCGGGTCAATTGCTTGCCGTCTCCATGTCCGCCTCAAGGGGCGCACTCGAAATCGTGAAAGGAAGAGCAGCGGCTTTGGACACCGGGCAACGTCGAATTTGCGGCAGCTCAAGGCATGAGGCGATTTCGCGTGCATCCTGGCTTGTACGCTCGCCGCGATGCGTCGTGGCCCTGTCCGCAGCAAACATCGTTGCACCAATCCAGCGCGGGGCCGGCATTCAACGATTTCCCTTCGGAGTTCCTTTTGCACGATGAAATCGATCAAACTGGCCCTTGCGGCTTTCGTTCCTGTCCTCGCCGGATTGTGGCTGCTTGCCGATACTTTGCTTCCAAGCCCGCTCACGTATTTTTCGTTTCGTACCGCCTTTGTGCAGTTGACCGGCATCATCGCGATCGGCGCGATGAGCGCGGCCATGGTCCTCGCGGTGCGCCCGCGATGGCTCGAGCCCCATCTCGACGGGCTCGACAAGATGTACCGCCTGCACAAATGGCTAGGCATTGTCGGGCTGATCGCCGCCATCATTCACTGGTGGTGGGCGCAGGGCACGAAATGGATGGTCAATTGGGGCTGGCTAACTCGCCCGGCGCGTGGAGCGGGATCGCCACCGGCCTTCGGCCCGATCGAGAGCCTACTGCGGTCACAGCGCGGATTGGCGGAGGACCTTGGCGAATGGGCCTTCTACGCAGCGGTTGTGCTGATTGCTCTGGCGCTGTGGAAGCGCTTTCCCTACCACCTCTTCGCCAAGACCCACCGATGGATCGCGGCGGTCTATCTCGTGCTCGCATACCACGCGCTCGCCCTGGCTAAGTTTGCCTACTGGTCACAGCCCATTGGCTGGTTGCTCGCGCTGTTGCTGCTTGTTGGCGCCATCTCCGCACTGGTAGCGCTCTCCGGGCGCATTGGCGCGGATCGGAAGGTTGGCGGTGCGATCGAATCGCTCACCCACTACCCTGAATTGAAGGTTCTCGAGACCTCCATTCGCTTGCAGGAGGGCTGGGCCGGTCATAGAGCCGGACAGTTCGCCTTCGCGACCTCGCGGAAGGAAGAGGGCGCACACCCCTACACGATCGCCTCCGCCTGGGACCCCGAGCAACGCCGTATCGTGCTGATCACCAAGGCGCTGGGTGATCACACCAGCAAACTGTCCGAACGGCTGCGGGTGGGACAACCGGTGACCGTGGAAGGCCCCTACGGCTGCTTCGATTTCGACGACGATCACCCGCGCCAGATCTGGATTGGAGCCGGCATCGGCATAACGCCCTTCATCGCCCGCATGAAGCTCTTGGCAAACAGACCAGGCGTGCAGAAGATCGATCTGTTCCACCCCACCGCCGACTTTTCGGCCGATGCCATCAATAAGCTTACCGACGATGCGCAGGCGGCGGAGGTGCGACTGCATGTGCTGGTGAGCCCGCGCGACGGCCAGCTCAGCGCCGAGCGCATTCGCGCGGCCGTCCCCGACTGGTCGTCGGCCAGCATCTGGTTCTGTGGGCCGCCCCGGTTCGGGCAGGCGTTGCGCGATGACTTCGTCGCGCACGGCCTGCCTGCAGCCAACTTCCGCCAGGAACTGTTCCAGATGCGGTAGCAATCAACTGGCCTCACAGGCTCGGCTGCACCAGCAACCTCGTCGGCGCGACACTCATGGTCCGACCGGCATTGCGGCAAGGAGGCTTCTGAGCGTGTCACACCGATGGGTTGAGGCGGCACAAATGATCGCGGCCGCGGGGACATGCCGTCATCGATGTCGTGGACGGGGCATCCGCAGTTGGCGCGGCTGTGGCGGTTGATTCCAGGCAGCGGCTCATTCAGCGACACGCCCTATTCTTGACCCAGGAGGTGCTTGCGCATCGGAGGTTATACTGGCCAGGGCCAGCCTCGAGCAGACAAAGCCCCCGTTCAATGAACGGCAGCGGCCTGCTTCAACGCACGTCGAGGAAAGGTGGAATAGCTCCCGGCGGATCGATGGCGGCCGCGCCATTGACGTTGCGGTCGAGCGCTTTTGAGACAGGTCAAGGCGAGAGGCTGATAGATGCAGCACGGATGTCGAATGAATCTTGCGCTTACGTCTCAGGTGGCTTTGGTCTCTGCAAACATTCTTGAAACCGCGCTTACGCCGGTTTTCCTGCTAGCCGGAACTGCCAGCTTTCTCACTGTGATAAACGCCAGGCTGTCGCGTGTAGCCGACAGGGTAAATGAAATCGGAGACCTGATTCGATCACACCAGAAGGTCGACAACGCCCGCCGCGTTCAGCTGAGATATCTCCGCTTTCGGACGGTCGCACTGGAAGTAGCCGTGATCGCTGGAATGGGAGCTGGAATCTTGACCTGCCTCGCCATTCTCAGCCTGTTAGGCGGCGCGATCGGTCGTTCTGGTTTTCAGGCCACTTTGCTCTATCAGTTCTTTTCTGGCGCGGTTTTCTCGCTGGGCATCGCTCTCATAGCGTTCCTCATCGAAATGGTCGCTGCTGTGCAGAGCATGCTTCGGCAGATGGCTGGTGATCTCCGGATACGTTCGAAGGGAAGCAGCGACGGAACTCATACCAAGGGCCCTTCTGCTTGACCGACATGAGCCCACTTTCGCATTCCGATGGATGTGATGGTGGTGGCTGTGCGACGAGGCGGTTCCATGCGTCGCAGGCGGCGTCGATGATGTCGAAGACACGGTTGGAGAGCCAGCTGGCGCGGAGATACTGCCAGACATTTTCGACCGGGTTCAGTTCCGGGATGCGCGCGGGCAAGAAGATTGGAAAGATGTTTGCGAGCACGACGAGCTTGGCGGTAGTGCCATCCGGCGCGGTCGAGCAGCAGGATCGCATGGGCAAATTATGTCAGCTAGAGCGTTTTCCGTTCATTCTGGGTCGTAACGAGCGGCTCTGAAGAAGTTTGCGGCTTCGGCCGGCGAGAAGAGCGGGATGATGTCTGCGATCCTGCTCCAAAGGTTGTCGCGTGTGCGCTCTGCCGCCTTGCGCAGCAGGGCTTTCAGCTTCGAGAAGGCATTTTCGATCGGGTTGAAGTCGGGGCTGTGGGGCGGGAGGTAGAGCAAGCTCGCCCCTGCGGCCTCGATGGCCGCAGCACGCTGATGCCTTATGGGAGCCGAAATCGTCCATGACGACGATATCGCCGGGCTTCAGCTCGGGCCGAAACACACCTCGATATGGTTCAGGCCGGGCTCCTGTCTTTTGCCGTTGTCGATGATCAGAAGGCCGAGGTTTGGTCCCCTATACTTCCCAAGCTGATGCCACGGTCCGATCTTGCTGCGGCGAAGCAGCAATTCGTCGGTTGGGCGTTTAGGAAGGGAAGCCCGGAACTCGCTGCGACGCTCACTGCTTTCGTCGCGGAGCACAGGCTCGGTACGGCGATCGGCAACGACATCGGTCATTCGGCGCTACTTCAACGGCGACAAGATCTTGAAGTACGCCCAAACGCCGGAAGCGAGACAACGTTTTGTCCTGCTGGAAGCCGCGTTCCATTTCAGGTCGATCACATTGGACTAGTGGGTCGCGAAATTCAGATAGAGTGGCATCGCTCCCCGACCTAGTCTTCCGAATACAATTCTTGTGGTCGATTTGAGTGCGTTCAACGGATTGAATCGAGTTTCGAATCACTGCCTTTCACTGCTACGCCCGGCCGAGGCTGGGCGTCGATAGTAGGCACTCCGCAGCTGCAGTTAATCCCAAGCGCTGGCCATGGCATGCTCTGGTCCGTCGAAGTGCGCGACATTTCGCAAGTCCTCTTGCGAAGCGACAAATTTTTCCGCCTCAAGCGCGGCCATGCATCCCATACCGGCGGCGGTAATGGCCTGACGGTAGACCTTATCCCGCACATCACCCGCCGCGAAGACGCCTGGGACGCTCGTGACGGTCGAGTCGGGTTGGGTCACGATATAACCATCGGCATCCATATCAACATGCCCCACAAAGGGTGCGGTTGCCGGTGCGTGCCCGATTGCGACGAAAACTCCATCACACGCCAGGATCGATGAATTCCCAGTTTTTAGGTTACTGATAGTGACTTCTGTAACCCTAGTGGGACCCTCAACCCCTCCAATCGTATCGACCGCAGCGTCCCACATTACGTCGATTTTAGGATGCCTGAAAAGCCGATCTTGGAGGATCTTCTCAGCGCGAAATTTATCCCGCCGATGGACGACGGTCACCTTCGCAGCGTGATTCGTTAGATAGAGTGCGTCCTCGACGGCAGTATTTCCGCCGCCGACGACGACCACGTTCTTACCCTTGAAAAAAGCGCCGTCGCAGACCGCGCAGCCACTCACTCCGAATCCTAGGTAGGCGGCTTCGGAGGGTAACCCCAACCACTTAGCCTGGGCTCCCGTCGCAATAATAACAGTCTCAGCAATGAATTTATCGCCGTTGTCAGAGCGGCAGACAAACGGACGTTGTGAAAAATCGACCGAAGAAATAATATCGAAGAACATGCGCGCACCAGCATGTTCAGCTTGGGTCTGCATTTTTTCCATTAGTGATGGACCCAAAATCGAAATCTCACCGGGCCAGTTTTCGACGTCCGTTGTGATTGTAAGCTGCCCGCCCGGCTGTAGGCCCTGAATAACGATTGGCTCTAGATTTGCCCGGGCAGCATAAACTGCTGCGGTATACCCCGCCGGGCCTGCCCCGATGATGAGAGCCTTCGTGTGATATTCTTTGGACATGGCGTGTTCCCTGAGGTCGGTTCAGGCGGCGATCGGAGTATGTATCCGAGTATGGCAACTACCACTAACTTCCTGTTTTAAAACACACAGTATCTCGGACAGGGGAATATTAGAAACGCCGAAGCCCTGGAAGCTCTGCTCGGAGGGCAGGCCGAGCCACTTGGCCTGGGCGCCGGTGGCGATGATCAGTGCGTCGCAGGAATAGGTCTCGCCGCCATCGCCCCAGAGTCGGAACGGCCGCTGCGAGAGGTCGACGCGGGCGATGTGGTCGGAGACCATCTTCGTGCCCATGTGCTCGGCCTGGGCGCGCATCTGCTCCATCAGCCAAGGGCCCTGGATCACATCGGCGAAGCCGGGATAATTCTCGACATCGGTGGTGATCATCAGCTGGCCGCCGGCTTGCATGCCGGAGATCAGGACCGGCTCCAGCATGGCGCGGGCGGCGTAGATCGCGGCGGTGTAGCCGGCCGGGCCGGAGCCGACGATCATGACGCGGGCGTGGGTATGGGCCATCGTCTCAATTCCTCTCCTGCGGACGGGGGGCCGCAGCTTCGATCCGTCAGATACGGCGGCGTGGCGCCGAAACAAGAGCCGTCGGGTTCAAGACGCGCCAAGGCCCAAAGCGGCCCGGTGGCGCAACCAGCCCTGCCTTATCGCATCGGCTATGACGGGCGTGGAGTCTATCGGCTCGTAGCCTTCGCCTTCAAGACGTCCACAGAAGCGATGCACTACGCCTTCGCGCTCCAGCGCCTGGATCAGCGTCGTGATCTTGGCGTGGCCGCCCTGCGGCTCGAACACGAGGACAGGCTGGCCTGTCGCGGCGGCTTCCCCGACCATGTTGGTGGAATCGGCGGTGACGACGATGGCGTCGGCGTTTGCGAGCAATGCGAGATAGGGGTTTTCTCCCGACCCATCCCACCACCAGCCGCCATGGCGGGCGAAAACCGCCGCGATGGCGGCGGCGAGCGCAGGCGGGCTGCGCCGGGAGGGGGAGCCCATCAGGGCCGCACCGGAGGCGGCGAGGGCATCGAGCTGTCCAGCGAAGCGTTCGATATCGGCGGGGGTGAAGCGGTGGTGGCGGCTATCGCCGCCGACGAGCACCGCGGCGCGCGGATGCGGCAGGCCGGCGATAGCTGCCGGCGGTGCGGCGCGGGCGGCGGCGAGCCTCTCGGGTGTGAGACGATGCGGGGAGGTGGTGGTGACGAGCACGTTGTCGCCGCGCAGCCGGTCATGGCCCGAGACCCAGATCAGATCGGCGGTGCCGGGGCCGGTGCGCGGGTCCTTGAGGAAGGCGGTGTAGGTTGCGCCGTTCGAGGCCTTCCGCAACGCCCGCAGATAGGCCACGGCGCGCCGGCCCGAGGCGATGGCGATATCGGGAAAGGGGGGCTTGAGCGGGCTGCCGGGCCGATCCGGCGCTTCGCCCGGATCGATCGGGCCGCGCGGCATCAGCCAGCTCCAGGGCTTGCGCGGCTTCACGCGGCGGATCTCGGGCGTTGTCCCCATCCGCTCGGCGACGCCGAGGCACTGGAGCTCGTCGCCGGCCTTGCCGTCGGTCAGGATCCAGACGGTCGGCGTCGGATTCTCGTGCATGGCGGGGGGCGTCTGCGGCATGCGCCTTGTATCGCCCGCCGCCGCCGTCTACACCAGCCCGGTCTTCCTCTGGGGATCTTCGTGCGTCCGAAACTCGACGATATCGACCTGCGCATCCTGCGCGAGCTGCAGGCCGATGGGCGCATGACCAATGTCGAACTCGCCAGCCGCGTCGGCATCTCGCCGCCGCCCTGCCTGCGTCGCGTGCGGGCGCTGGAAGAGGCCGGGCTGATCCGCGGCTACCATGCCGATCTCGACGAGCGGAAGCTGGGCTACGAGGTGGTCTGCTTCGCCTTCGTGCATCTGGCGAGCCAGGCCGAGGCCGATCTCGCCGCCTTCCAGAGTCGGATCCGCGACTGGGCCACGGTGCGCGAATGCTGGACGCTTTCCGGCGACATCGATTTCGCGCTGAAATGCGTCGCGCCCGACCTCAAGGCCTTCCAGGACTTCGTCGTGGAGCTGACGGCCATGCCGAACGTCCGCAATGTTCGCACCGCGCTGGCCCTCGACCGTGTCAAGGACGAGCCGATCGTCCCGTTCGGCTGAACGCTCAGTTCGAGACGTAGCGCTTGATCCAGTAGGCATTGTTCCGGGCCAGGGCCCTGAGCCGGCGCTGATCGACGTCCGGCAGATACCAGGCGCCTGCGCCGCCGGAGAGCTCGCTCGACAGGATCGGCCAGCTCGCAAGTTCGCGGCCGCTGCGATCGTAGAGGGTCACGGTGCTTTCCAGGTAGTCGTTGCTCGCGCCGCCGTCGGCGGGCTTGCCGCCACCGCCGCCGCCGGCATAGGCCGCGAGCCAGATGCTCCTGACGTTGACGAGGAGCCGCGTGCCGGCACCGCGCTGAAGCGAGGGGCCCAGCAGTTCCGCCAGGGTCCGCTCAAGCTCGTTTCTGACGATGACGACATTCTCGCCCCAAGCATGGGTCACGGTCGGCGCGAACTCGACCCTGACCGAGCCGATGGGCAGGAACTGCGCGGAGGCGGAGGACGTGCCGGCCGTCAGTGCCAGTGCCGCTGAGCCGAGCGAGGAAGCCAGAAAAGATCGACGTGTCGTCATGGCCGGAATCTCCGAAAGGCTCTTCGCTTCAATGTAGGCGCGAGACAGCGATAGTCCATGGCCCGGGGTTGTGCCTCAGCTTCCACCGGTCCTGGTTGCCAGGCGGTATCGAGGCATCCACTTGCCTCGATAAGGGCGTTCCATGTCTCGTCTCGACGCTCTACCGCTTTGATTTTGCATCGGCTTTTCCCGAAAAGTGCATTCCACTTTTCGGGCCGATGCTCTATCGCGCACAGGGCATGAAGCGGGTCGTGCGGGGGAGATTCGATGGATCGCTGGCTGACGGAATTCGTGAAGCTCTGGGTCGTGATCGATCCGATCGGCACGCTGCCGGTCTTCCTGGCGGTCACGGCCGGGCTCGGTGCTGCCGCGGCGCGGCGTATCGCGTTGCAGGGCGCGCTCGTCGCCTTCCTCGTCCTGCTGTTCTTCGTCCTGCTCGGGCAGGTTTTGCTGACGGCGATGGATATCGAGCTGAGCTCCTTCCAGATCGCCGGGAATATCGTGCTGTTCCTGTTCGCGCTGACGATGATCTTCGGCGAATCGAAGCTGGAGGAAGACCAGAAGCTGCTGCGCTCCTCCGATTTGGAGAAGGCGGTCTATCCGCTGGCGATCCCGAGCATCGCCAGCCCCGGTGCGATGCTGACGGTGATGACCGTCACCGACAATTCGAAGTTCAGCCTCGTCGAGCAGGCCGAGACCGTGCTTCAGATCGCGATCATCTTCGCGATCTTGCTGGTGCTGCTGTTCAGCGCCTCGCGGATCATCGCGGTGATCGGCAATGCCGGCGCCAGCGTCATCAGCCGCGTGATGGGATTGATCCTGGCCAGCGTTGCCGTGGACGGCATCATCAAGGCGGTGCGGGTCGTGCTGGCAGGGTAGGACGTAAATCCAACGTTTGGTGGCGCACTCGGACGAGTGCCGAGTCGATCAAAAACGAAAGCCGTCATTCCGGGCTTGACCCGGAATCCATCGTAGAGCGTTGGAATTTACGATGGATTCCGGATCGGCGCCGCTACGCGGCTTGTCCGGAATGACGTGTTGGCTTGCTTGCCTTGGCAGTAAGGGCGATCAGCGGAAGACGACGCTGACGACTTCGTAGGATTTGCCGCCGCCGGGCGTGTTGACCTGCACGGAATCGCCGACCTTCTTGCCGATCAGTGCGCGCGCGATCGGCGAGCCGATCGAGACCTTGCCGGACTTCACGTCCGATTCCGGCTCGCCGACGATCTGATAGCTCTTCTCTTCCTCGGTATCGTCGTCGATCAGCTTGACGGTGGCGCCGAACTTGATCGTGTCGCCGCCGGCGAGCTTGGCGATATCGATGATGTCGGCACGGCCGATCAGCGATTCGAGTTCCATGATCCGGCCCTCGTTGAGCGACTGCGCTTCCTTGGCCGCGTGGTATTCCGCGTTCTCGGACAGGTCACCCAGCGCGCGCGCTTCGGCGATCGCGGTGATGATGCGCTGGCGTTGGACCTGCTGGCGGTCCTTCAACTCGGCCTCCAGGGCGGCGAAGCCGCCCGCGGTCATCGGAACCTTTTCCATACCTTCCGTCCCATAAGCTCCGAAAGCGCGGCTCACCGGCGGCATATCGACCGCCGGTTCCCGCGCTTCCGCTCAATCCCTAGAATTCGCCGTGCGGCCGGTCAGGCCGCGCGTTCGAAATACGACTGCAAGGATCGTACTTCGAGATCGCCGCTGCAATAGGCTTTGATGCCCTCCGCCGCGGCGATCGCTCCGGCCAAGGTGGTATAATAGGGCACCTTGTGCAAGAGGGCCGATCGGCGGAGCGAACGGGAATCCGCAAGAGCCTGTGGACCCTCGGTGGTGTTGAAGATCAGCTGGATCTCGCCGTTCTTGATCGCGTCGACCACATGCGGCCGGCCTTCCAGCACCTTGTTGATCCGCGCTGCGTCGATGCCCTGCTCCTGCAGCAGGCGCAGCGTGCCGCCCGTCGCGACGATGCGGAAGCCGAGATCGGCAAGGATGCGCACCGCCGGCACGATGCGCGGTTTGTCGTCGTCGCGCACAGAGACGAAGACGGTGCCCTTGACCGGCACCTTGGAACCGGCGCCGAGCTGGCTCTTGGCGAAGGCGGTGTCGAAGGATCGGTCCAGCCCGATGACCTCGCCGGTCGAGCGCATCTCCGGCCCGAGCAGCACGTCGACACCGGGGAAGCGCGCGAAGGGGAAGACGGCTTCCTTGACGCCGACATGGTCGAGGCTCGTCGGCTTCAGGCCGAAATCCGCAAGCGGCTCGCCCGCCATGATGCGCGCGGCGATCTTGGCGATGGGCTGGCCGATGACCTTGGCGACGAAGGGCACGGTGCGCGAGGCGCGGGGGTTGACCTCGAGGACGTAGATATCGCCGTCCTTGATGGCGTACTGCACGTTCATCAGCCCGCCGACATCGAGCGCGAGCGCCATCGCCTTGGTCTGGCGCTCCAGCTCGGCCAGCGTCTCGGGCGCGAGCGAGCGCGGCGGCAGCGAGCAGGCCGAATCGCCGGAATGGATGCCGGCTTCCTCGATATGCTCCATAATGCCGGCGACGAAGACGTCCTTGCCGTCGCAGAGGCAGTCGACATCGACCTCGATGGCATCCGACAGATAGCGGTCGAACAGCAGCGGGTTCTTGCCGAGCACCGTGTTGATCTGGCCGGTCTTGTCGTTCGGATACTTGGCCTTGACCTCGGAGGGGATCAGCGAGGGCAGGGTGCCGAGCAGGTAATCCTCGAACTGGATCTCGTCGCGGATGATCGCCATGGCCCGCCCGCCAAGCACATAGGAGGGGCGCACGACGAAGGGCAGGCCGAGCTCGCCGGCGATGATGCGGGCCTGCTCGACGGAGTAGGCGATACCGTTCTTCGGCTGCTTGAGATGCAGCTTGTCGAGCAGGCGCTTGAAGCGGTCGCGGTCCTCGGCGAGGTCGATCATGTCCGGCGAGGTGCCGAGGATCGGGATGCCGGCTTCCTCCAGCGCGTTCGCCAGCTTCAGCGGGGTCTGGCCGCCGAACTGCACGATGACGCCGAGCAGCGTGCCGTTCTGCTTCTCGGTTTCGAGGATCTCCAGGACATCCTCGGCGGTCAGCGGCTCGAAATAGAGCCGGTCGGAGGTGTCGTAGTCGGTCGAGACCGTCTCCGGGTTGCAGTTGACCATGATGGTCTCGTAGCCGGCGTCGCGCAGCGCGTAGCAGGCATGGCAGCAGCAATAGTCGAACTCGATGCCCTGGCCGATGCGGTTCGGCCCGCCGCCGAGGATCACGACCTTCTTGCGGTTGGACGGGTTGGCCTCGTCCGCGGCCTTGCCGGCGAAGGGCATGGCGTAGCTCGAATACATATAGGCGGTCGGCGAGGCGAACTCGGCCGCGCAGGTGTCGATGCGCTTGTAGACCGGGCGGACCTCCAGCGCGTGGCGCAGCTTGCGGATTTCAGCCTCGGTCTTGCCGGAGACGGCAGCGAGGCGCTTGTCGGAGAAACCCATCGCCTTGATCTGGCGGAAGGCGCCGGGCGTGGTCGGCAGGCCGATCCTGCGGATCTTCTCCTCGGTCTCGACGATCTCACGCATCTGGGCGAGGAACCAGGGATCGATCTTGCAGCTCTCGTGGATTTCCTCGTCGCTGAAGCCGGCGCGCATCGCCTGGGCGACGTGGAGGATGCGGTCCGGCGTCGGCGTCGAGATCGCGGCCTTGATGGCGTTGCGGTCATCGCCCTGGCCGAGGCCGTCGACCTCGATCTCGTCGAGGCCATCGAGGCCGGTCTCCAGCGAACGCAGCGCCTTCTGCAGCGATTCCTGGAAGGTGCGGCCGATCGCCATCGCCTCGCCGACCGACTTCATCGCGGTGGTCAGCGTCGGCTCGGAGCCCGGGAACTTCTCAAAGGCGAAGCGCGGGATCTTGGTGACGACATAGTCGATCGTCGGCTCGAAGGAGGCCGGCGTCGCGCCGCCGGTGATGTCGTTCTCGATCTCGTCGAGCGTGTAGCCGACGGCAAGCCGCGCCGCGACCTTGGCGATCGGGAAGCCGGTGGCTTTGGAGGCCAAGGCAGAAGACCGCGAGACGCGCGGGTTCATCTCGATGACGATCATGCGGCCGGTCGCCGGATCGATCGCGAACTGCACGTTCGAGCCGCCGGTCTCGACGCCGATCTCGCGCAGCACCGCCAGCGAGGCGTCGCGCATGATCTGGTATTCCTTGTCGGTCAGCGTCAGAGCTGGGGCGACGGTGATCGAATCGCCGGTATGGACGCCCATCGGATCGAAATTCTCGATCGAGCAGACGATGATGCAGTTGTCCTTCTTATCGCGGACGACCTCCATCTCGTATTCCTTCCAGCCCAGCACGCTCTCCTCGATGAGGACCTCGCTGGTGGGGGAGGCGTCGATGCCGCGCTCGACGATGTCGATGAACTCACCCTTGTTGTAGGCGATGCCGCCGCCCGTGCCGCCCATGGTGAAGGACGGGCGGATGATGGCCGGCAGGCCGATGTCCTCCAGCGCGTCGAGCGCCTGGCCGAGCGTCTTGATGTGGTGCGAGCGCGGGGTAGAGAGGCCGATCTTGGTCATCGCCTCGCGGAAGAGCTCGCGATCCTCGGCCTTGTCGATGGCCTCGGCAGTGGCGCCGATCATCTCGACATTGAACTTTTCCAGCACGCCCATCTTCTTGAGCGAAAGCGCGCAGTTCAGCGCCGTCTGCCCGCCCATGGTAGGTAGCAGCGCGTCGGGGCGCTCCTTCTCGATGATCTTGGCGACGATCTCCGGCGTGATCGGCTCGACATAGGTGGCGTCGGCCAGGTCCGGGTCGGTCATGATCGTGGCCGGGTTCGAGTTGACCAGGATGATCCGGTAGCCCTCGGCCTTCAGCGTTTTGCAGGCCTGGGTGCCGGAATAGTCGAACTCGCAGGCCTGTCCGATGATGATGGGGCCGGCGCCGATGATCAGGATGGACTTGATGTCTGTGCGCTTGGGCATGATCTCGACCGGTCTTGGGCAGGCGCGCGCAAGGCTTGCGTCCGATCGGGTGAGCGGAGGCGAGGCGAGCGTCTGAATGAATGCTAAGCGGTCGCTATAGACGGCCCGGGCGGCGGAAGGAAGCTTAAATGCGCGGCGGCTTCCGCTCAACGCACAGGTTGCGATGCGCGCTTGCGAGCGGGGCAGGTCGCGGTGCCGGCGGAACGAGCCGCGCGGCGGCGCCCGGCCGCGACGGACGCAGGGTCGGACTTCGTGTGGTTGACAGGCTTCGGCACAGGTTTAGCGTTCCCGTTTCCGCGATGGCGTCGAGCCGGATCGCGACGCGGCACCGGCCACGCCCGAACCCGAGGAGCATGGCCATGCGTGCTGCCGACCCTCAGAAACTGGATGCGCTGGTAGGACGTCTCGTCGGTGACGTCGGAGCCTCCGTCACCGGCGCCTTGATCGTGCTGGGCGATCAGCTCGGCCTCTACAAGGCGATGGGCGATGGCGAGCCCGTTACCTCCCAACAGCTGGCGCAGAAGACCGGCCTCAAGGAGCGCTATGTGCGTGAATGGCTCGCTGGCCAGGCCTCAGCCGGCTATGTCGACTACGACGAGGGCAGCGACAGTTTCAGCCTCTCGCCCGAGCAGGCCATGGCTTTTGCGGAAGAGGACAGCCCCGCCTTCTTCGCCGGCGCCTTCGAGATCGTGCAGTCGATGTGGGTCGACGAGCCGAAGGTCGAGGAGGCTTTCCGCAGCGGCTCCGGCCTGGGCTGGCACGAGCACAGCAAATGCCTGTTCCGGGGCACCGAGCGCTTCTTCAGGCCCGGTTACAACGCGCATCTGACGGCGGACTGGATTCCGGCGCTCAACGGCGTGCAGGCGAAGCTCGAGCGGGGAGCGACCGTCGCCGATGTCGGTTGCGGGCATGGCTCCTCGACCATCCTGATGGCGCAGGCCTTTCCGCAATCGCGCTTCTACGGCTTCGATTATCACGGGCCTTCGATCGAGCGGGCGCGGGAGGCTGCGGACAAGGCTGGCGTCGGCGACCGCATCGTCTTCGAACGGGCCTCGGCCAAGGACTTCCCGGAGCGGAAATACGACCTCGTGACCATGTTCGATTGCCTGCACGACATGGGCGATCCGGTCGGCGCCGGCAAGCATGTGCGCGAGTCGCTGGCTCGAGACGGGAGCTGGATGATCGTGGAGCCCTTCGCGCACGATCATCTCAAGGACAATCTGAACCCGGTCGGGCGGATCTTCTACGGAGCCTCGACCATGATCTGCACGCCGGCCTCGCTCTCGCAGGAGGTCGGCCTCGGGCTGGGCGCGCAGGCCGGCGAGATGCGCCTGCGCAAGGTCGCGATGGATGCGGGCTTTTCGCATTTCCGCCGCGCGACCGAGACGCCGTTCAACATGGTGTTCGAGGTCAGGGCTTGAGCCGGCCGAGTCGGGATGCCGGGAACCCACGCCGGAGCGCTTTCGGCGGGGATTCCGGATGGTTTTCGTCGCTCGTCCGGAATGGCGTGTCCCTTCCGGACTCCTTGGGTATGGCCTGGAGGCTGCCAGGGAGCTTGTCCAAGGTGCCTGACAGCCTCTAGGAAGCGCGAATGCCGCTTCGCCGCTATCCGCGCCAGTTTCGCCAGCTCGCAGCCTATGTCCTGGCGGGCGGGCTCACCGCCGTTGCCCATTACGGCGTGCTGATCGGGCTCGTCGAGCTTGGCCGCATCGACCCCGTTCCGGCGACGCTTGCGGGCTTCGTCGTCGGCGCGCTGGTTTCCTACACGCTCAACCGCTGGATGACCTTCGATGCTACCCGAACCCACGCGCAGGCCGGCTGGCGCTTCGCGCTGATCGCGGCGGGCGGCTTCGTGCTCACCGGCATCCTCATGCATCTTTTCGTGACGCGGGCGGGGCTGCCCTATCTGCCGATGCAGATCGTCACCACCGGCGTGGTGATGGTGTTCTCGTTCCTCGGCCACAAGTTCTTCAGCTTCGCCGATCGGGCGGCGTGAGGGCGCGCCGCCCGCCTGTTTTGCCTCACTGCGACGGAGCGACGGTCAGCTTGAGCTGCCGGCGGCCGGTGCGGCCTTCCTTGTCGGTGGCCTCGATCTCGAGGACATGGCTCCCTGGCGGAACGACGACGGAGGGGGCGTCGATGCCGGCAGGCGTGATGAACGGCTTGACGCGCTCGGTGATATCGACCGGCGGCTGGCGCCTGTAGAACACGCGCACGGTCGCGGGGTCGATCGGTACGCCATTGCTCGGCATGAAGCGCACGGCCAGGCGGAAGGGCTTGCCGTCCACGCCCTTGTCCGGCGTCGGCAGCGTGTCGATGCCCGGGCCGCGGGTGATGTTGCGCGTGCTCGCCACCGCAGTGGCAGCGGCCGGCAGCCCGGCCTCCTCGCGCGTGATCAACTGGACCGGCTCGGCCGCTCGCGCGGCCGTCAACGTGGCAGCAGCGGCGAGAACAACAGGCAGAATGTGCGACCTCAGCACAGTCTTCATCATCGTTCCTATTTCACTCCCAAAATTCCGGCGACGAGGCCGAAGATGGCAGAAATGATGGTGCCGGCCAGCAGGATGGTGGTCTCGATGGTCTTCAGCGTTTCCATCGGAACCTTGCCGTGAACGGCCAGCAGCCCCTTCCGCAGCGCCGGCAGCGAGACGATGCCGCGTGCGGTCAGCGCAGCCTGCGTGACGCGTAGCAACATCCCCGAGAACATGGAGGCTCCGATGCTCAGCGCGTAGAACGAGGTCTCGCGCCAGGCAGCCGGGCCCTGCGGAAGGAGCGGTATGTTGTCGTGCCAGCCCAGCAATGCGTTCATGGTCGCGACGGAAAAAATCGCAAAGCCGGTCGCGACGCCGATATCGATGGCGATCAGGCGCGGCCGGAGCCCGAAATAGATCAGGCCGGTCGCGAACGGGATCGCGATCGAGGCAAGGCGCAGCGCCCAGAGCGGCAGGTCGAGCCAGAGCACGATCGAGCAATAGGCCAGGAGCAGCAGCGTCAGGCCGAAGGGCAGCACCCAGAAGCGCCGGCGCGTGATGGCCAGGGCGGGGTAAGCGGGGGCGTGCTGAATCTCCGCAGGTTCGATCGCTGCGGCAGCCACAGGCGCCGCGGGCCTGAGTGCGTGCGCCGCACGATCCTCGTCGGCCCGCTTCTCGAAGGCCGCGAGCCGTTGTTCGAGCGCGCTCAGGCGACGGAGCAGGGGCAGAACGGGTGTGAGGTCACGGCCGCAGCAACGGCACGAGAACACGCCTTGGTTGAGCGCGGCATCGCAATAGGGACAGTTGAACTGATCCTGCACGGAGCTCTCACGCCTGTGGGCAAGCCGCGCTCAGAGCCATGTTCGCCCCGTCAAATCAAGCTGTTGGGCGGTTTTGCCTGAGAAACTTTAGTCTATGTCAGTCTTGCTGACGTAACGAAAGCTCGGCCTTTGCCGCTCAAGCCGGTCTCGCCGCCTTGAAGGTCATCCGGTGCGGGTTGTGGCCGAAATTCGCGGGCCGCTGCAGGTCGGTGAAGCCCGCCTCGCCGATCAGTTCCGACATCGCTTCCGGCGGATAGGTCGAGAGCCCGTATCGGACCCGCAGCGTCCGGTAGTCCGAAAAGGCCGTGCGAACCAAGCCGGCGAGCGCGGCCGTCAGGAAGCCGCCGCGCCAGGCGAAGGCGAGAAGCTGCGAGGCGTCGGTGAGCGGGCTGACATTCGGCGGGATCACGTCGGCGACCACGAGCTGGCCGCCGGGCTTCAGCTTGCCGCGCCAGGTTTCGAGCAGCGCCTTCAATTCGTCGCGCGAGAGATACTGCACCAGCGAGTTGGCGACGACGAGATCGAGCGAGGCGTCCGGCAGCGCCTCGACCTCCTCGGGCGAGACGACGGATATGTTGTCCTTGCGCCCGAACTGGGCGCGCAGCTTGTCGCGCACATTGGGCGCCGCCTCGCAAAGGTAGAGCCTGCCGCAGAGCGCCGCGACGCGTGCGGCGTCGAGCGCCTCGCCGCAGCCATGGTCGAGCACGACGGCGTCTGCCGAGGGGATATGGCCGATCAGATCGCTCGCGATCGCGCGGTAATGCAGGGCCTTGTGGCGCGGCGAGACGTAGATGGAATGTTCGCCGTTCCAGAAATCACGCCAGGACATGGGCTCTGTCGATCCTCGGGGCCGTCAGCGGCCGTTGCCCGATGACTAGACGCAAGCGGCAGGGCTCCGCAACAGGGCGGGGTTTCGAGGCGCGTCCGTTTCCGCTTTAGTCAGAGCGTTGCCGGCGAATCGGCAGCGCGAGACCGGAGACATCGATGCTGCTGCTGCCGCGATTGCTCAAGGGATTCGTCCGGCAGGGACGCCTGACCGTCATCACGCCGGACGGCAAGCGCCATGTCTTCGGTCCTGGTCCGGCCGAGATGCTGTTTGCCGGGGTGCGAAAGATCGCGCCCTCCGTGACCGTGCGCTTCCATGACGACCGCATCGAGCGCGAGCTCTTCCTCAATCCCGAGCTCGCCTTGGCCGAAGGCTACATGGATCAGCGGATCGATTTCGAGGAAGGCACGATCCACGACCTGCTGACGCTGTTCTGGTTGCAGCGCAAGGAGCTGCGCAAGAATCCGTTGCAGCAGGCGATCCGAAAGGTTCGCTTCAAGATCCGGCGCTGGCGGATGCACAACCCGCTCGGCGTCGCCGGCAAGAAGGTCAAGCATCACTACGACATTCCGACCGATTTCTACCGGCTCTGGCTCGATGAGACGATGACCTATTCCTGCGCCTACTGGCACAGTCCGGAGGTTGGGCTGGAGAATGCCCAGAGGGCGAAGCTGCGCCACATCGCCGCCAAGCTGAAGATCGAGCCCGGCATGAGCGTGCTCGATATCGGCTCGGGCTGGGGGGAGCTCGCGATTTATCTCGCCAAGGCCTGCGGGGCGAAGGTGACCGGCCTCAACGTCTCGCCCGACCAGATGGCGGCGGCCTCGAGGCGCGCCGAGGCGGCTGGCGTCGGCGATGCCGTGACCTTCGTCAACAAGGATTATCGCGAGCTGACCGGCATGTTCGACCGCATCGTCTCGGTCGGCATGATGGAGCATGTCGGCGTCGCGCATTACGGCGAGTATTTCGAGCGGATCCGCGATCTGCTGACGCCGGACGGGATCGCGCTGGTCCACTGCATCGGCCGCGTCGGGCCGCCCGGCTTCACCGGCCCCTTCTTCGACAAGTACATCTTTCCGGGCGGCTATGCGCCGGCGCTCTCCGAGGTCTTCGCGGCGCAGGAGCAGACCGGCCTGTGGGCTTCCGACTGCGAGTTCTGGCGCCGGCACTACCACTGGACGCTGGAAGCCTGGCGCGAGCGCTTCATGGCGAAGCGTGAGGAGATCGTCGCCATGATGGGCGAGCGCTTCGCGCGGATGTGGGAATTCTATCTCTGCGCCTGCTCGATCTCCTTCGATATCGGCGGCGACATGGTGTTCCAGCTCCTGCTCGGCCAGCACAAGAGCGCTGTCCCGATCATCCGCGACTATATCGCGGATGACGAGAAGGCGCTGGCGGAGAAGGGCTTCTAGTTCACCGCTTCAGGTTGACGATCACCACGCCGGCCAGCGCCATCGCGCCGCCGATCAGGCCGAACACCGTCGGGATTTCGCCGAGCCAGAGGAAGCCGATCAGCATCGCCATCGGCGGCACGGCGTATTGGAAGTTGGACGCGCGGGCGGCCGGCAGGCGCGAGAGCGTGATCGCCCAGGTGCCGTAGGCGATCAGGCTCGGCACGACGGCGAGGTAAACGACCGACCAGAAGGAGACAGCGGGCGCAGCTTCGGCCTGCGCGATGGCCGACGGCAGGAAGGGCAGCAGCACGAAGCCGCCGATCGCCATGTTCCAGGCGGCGACATGCAGCGGCCTGTAGCGGGCGAAGAGGGGCTTTTGCACGACCGTGGTGATGGCGTTGCAGAAGGCTGCGCCGAGGATCAGCAGTACGCTCGTCCCGATCTCGACATCGAGCCCCTTGCCGAGCGCGATGACGCCGATGCCGGCGAAGGAGAGCGCCGTGCCGAGCCACGCTGTCAGGCTGAAGCGCTCGCCCAGGATCATCATGGCGAGCACGGCGGTCATGATCGGGTTGGTGTTGATGATGAAGGCGGCGGGGCCTGCCGGCACGACGCGCTGGCCGAAATTCAGCAGCAGGGCATAGCCGGCGATGAAGATCACGCCGCCGACGAGAAAGCGCCAGATATCGGCGCGCTCGGGCAGCTTCGCCCGCGTTGCGATCAGGAAGAGCGCGGCGGGGGCGCCGGCCAGTGCGAAGCGCAGCGCCGCCATTTCGGCCGGGCCGAAGCCGGCAAGCCCGGCGCGGATCGCCGGAAAGGAAGAGGCCCAGGCCATGACCGTGAAGGTGACGGTGAAGACCAGCGTCGGGTCGAGACGCTGGGTGCCCGAGGTGGTCAATGCCGGTGAGGTGCAGCTTGAGGAGGACATGGCGTCGATCCATCGATGACGAAAACCTGGTCCCGATAAGCGCCTCGGCGAGCTGATTGACAAACGAACAATTCGCGCATGAGCTGTGAGAATGGATCACAGCTCGAACCTGCCGCCGCTCGACACCCTGCGCGCCTTCGAGGCGGCCGCGCGCACCGGCAGCTTCTCGGCTGCGGCGGAAGCGCTGAACCTGACGCATGGCGCCGTCAGCCGGCAGATCGCCAAGCTCGAGCATTGGCTCGGCCTGCGCGTCTTTCTGCGTCAGGCACGCGGTGTCTCGCTGACGCCGGAGGGCCAGCGCCTGCTCCAGCGCACGCAGGAGGCTTTCGCGCTGATCGCCGATAATTCCGAGCGGTGGCGCGAGGCGCGGGGCGCCTCGGTGGTGCGGGTCAGCGCGCCGCCCTCGGTCTGCGCACTCTGGCTGATGCCGAGATTGGCCGTGCTGGAGGCGGGGACGCCGTCATTGCGCATCGTACTGCAGGTCGAGCATCGCAAGGTCGATTTTGAGGAGGAAGGCGTCGATCTCGGCATCCGTTGCGGGCGTGGCGGGGCGCCGGACCGGCTCTCGCTCAAGCTGTTCGAGGAATGGTGTTTCCCGATCGCCTCGCCGCAGCTTGCCGGAGCGATCGGGGAGGGCGCGCCGGAGCGCCTGCTGGCGCAGCCCCTGATCCATGACTCGGATGCTGCCGGCTGGAAGGCGTGGTTCGCGGCACAGGGACTGGATTATCGCCCGCGCCCGCAGGACCGGCGGTTCGAGGACTATAACCTCGTGCTGGATGCCGCCGCGCATGGGCTCGGCATCGCCCTGGCGCGTCCGCCCTTGGCGCGCGAACAACTGGCGGCGAGGCGGATCGTTCGCGTGGACGAGCGCGAGGCGCTGAACCCGGTCTCCTATTGGCTCGACCGGCCGCTGGGGGCGCTGCGGCCCTCGGCGGCGGCGCTGGCCGAGCGGATTGCGATCGAAGCGGGGGCGGATCGCGGGGAGATCGCGGCTTTTCTGAGCCGGGAAGCCAGGGTGGCTTGATCCGCCGCGCGTCATGCTCGCCCTTGTGGCGAGCATCCACGCCTTGAACACGACCTTCGACCCGCGCGAAGACGTGGATGGTCGGGACAAGCCCGACCATGACGATAGGGCCGCTTTTACCGCAGGCTGTGCCGTGGCGCCGCGAATTCGCCGCGCTGGCTGGCGCGGGCCATCTCGAAGCTGTCGGCGATGCGGCGCGCCCGGATGATGAAGGCCTGTGCGATATCGGGCGGGCAGACCTCATGCGCGGTGATCTCGAACAGGTCGAGCCAGCGGTCGAAATGTTTGCCCTCAAGCGGCAGGATCAGGTGCGGGCGCATCGGGCGGCCATCGTAGCGGCCGGTGCGCAGCATCACGCCGCTCCAGAAATCGGTGATCTTGCCGATATGGTGATCCCAGTCCTCGACGGCGGCGGCGAAGACCGGGCCGATCAGCTTGTCCTCGCGTGCCCGCGCATAGAAGGTGCGGACGAGCTCGGCGATCATCGGCTCGCGCAGATCGGGATGGGCGGCGCCCGGGTAGAGCAGGGGATTGTCGGTCATCGTCGCCCGATCAGGAAGAGATTGCATCCGATATGGCGAATGCAGGCCCGAATGGGTAGGTCCGTCAGCGTCGCAGGCCTTGTCCAGCTTCATATTGCCATCAGCGCTTGTCATCCCGGATCTCCCTGCGGTTGCCCGGGATGACACGGGTTCTGCTCAGACGGCGAGGAGTCGGTCGTCAGCTATGGCCGTGGTCGCCCTTTCGGCCTGCTGACCATCGCCATGCTCCAGGAACAACCGCATCTCCTCGGCGAGCGCGAAGAAGCGATCCCGCACTGCCTTGGCATGCGGATTGGCGCGCTCGATCGCCATGAAGACGTTGGGCGCGTCGTAGCGGACCATCTCGGTCGCCTGCATCAGGAGATCGAAGCTCGCCGTCGTCATCGTCCGGGGCAGAGGCTCCATGCGAACCAGAATCTTGGCGATGAGATGGGTCAGGCCCTGGACCATGGCGACCTCGCGGTCATGGGCGTCGGCCGTGGTGACGATTACCTTCAGCTTCAGCACATGGCGCAGGAAGGCGGCGATCCGCGGCGTGCTGCGGCTTCTGATGGGGCAAAGCGCGATCTTGAGGCCGGCAAGCCCGTTGCGCGCGCTTTGCGGCCCGAAGAGCGGGTGCGTGCCGATGATCTCGACATTGTCGGGCAGTGCCGCCTGCATGGCGCGAGCCGGGCCGATCTTGACCGAGCCGACATCGAGCACGATGGCGCCGGCCTTGAGATGTGGGCGCAAGGCCGCGACCGCCTCAGGGATCGCCGGCACGGGCACGGCGAGGATGACGAGATCGCCGGCGGCGACTTCGGCCGCGCTGGCCGGCTGCAAGCCCTTGCCGCTCGTATCGGCGGCGGGCGCGCTTCCGGGATCGCAGACGCGCAAGGCGAAATGCGGCTGGAGATGGCGGGCCATCAACCGCCCGAAGGCGCCGAAGCCCATGATGCCGATGCTGGAGACGGTTCTGATTTTGAAGGACATCGTTTTCGCTCGGTGGGAGCCGCGATGCCGGGTGATCTGCCTGAATTCAACCGCCAGCGCGGCGGTTGAACATGGGAATGCCACCGCCTCTATGAGGACGGGGCGTAATAGCTGCGGAGCTGGGCCATCAGGCTGGTCATGTGCCGGTTAAAGCGCGCAGGGCCGGTTCTTGTCAATCGAGCGGCGGCGAATAGGGGGTCGGCGTCATCACGCGATCCTCGATCGCGCCGACGAGGCTGCCATGCTCCAGCGAGGTGACGCGCTTGATCTCGATCCATTCGGGATCGGCCATGAAGCTCGCCCACGCCTTCGCCTTGGTCTCGGCATCGGGCCAGGCGAGGATATAGGCGAACTCGGTGCGCCCGGCGCTCGCCGTCTCCCATAGCGCGACGATGCGGAAGCCATGGCGCGCCATGATGCGCGCTGCATGGTCGCGGAAGCGGGCATGGAAGGCCGCCTTGTTGCGCTCGAAGATCTCGTAGATGCGCAACTGGTGGATCATGCCGGCCTCCGGTCGTCGTGACGGCGCTCAGGCCGCCTTCTTGCCTTTCTCCGCCGCCATCAGCGCGACGAAGCGGTTGAAGAGGTAGTGGCTGTCCTGCGGGCCGGGCGAGGCCTCGGGGTGATGCTGGACGCTGAAGGCGGGGCGGTCGGTGAGCGCGATGCCGCTGTTCGAGCCGTCGAAGAGCGAGACATGGGTCTCGACCGCATTCGCCGGCAGGCTCGCCGGATCGACGGCGAAGCCGTGGTTCATCGAGACGATCTCGACCTTGCCGGTGGTCTTGTCCTGCACTGGATGGTTGGCGCCGTGATGGCCCTGCTTCATCTTCATGGTCTGGCCGCCGATGGCGAGCGCCATCATCTGGTGGCCGAGGCAGATGCCGAAGGTCGGGATCTTGCGGTCGAGCAGTTCCCTGATCACCGGCACGGCATATTCGCCGGTCGCGGCCGGGTCGCCCGGGCCGTTGGAGAGGAAGATGCCGTCGGGGTTGAGGGCGAGGATGTCCTCGGCGGTCGCGGTCGAGGGCACGACCGTGACGTCGCAGCCGGCCTTGGCGAGCAGGCGCAGGATGTTGCGCTTCACGCCGTAGTCGATGGCGACGACCTTGTGGTTGGCGGCCTCGCGCTTGCCGTAGCCGGCGGGCCAGACCCAGGGGGTCTCGTCCCAGTCGTAGCGTTGCGCGGCGGTGACGAGCGGAACGAGGTCGAGCCCGGCCATGGAGGGCAATTCCGCCGCCTGCTTCTTCAGCCGCTCGATGTCGAAGACGCCGTCCGGGCTGTGGGCGAGGATGGCGTTCGGCATGCCGTTGTCGCGGATCAGCGCGGTCAGCGCACGGGTGTCGACGCCGCAGATACCGACGATGTTGCGGGCCTTGAGCCAGGCATCGAAATGCCGATTCGCGCGCCAGTTCGAGGGCTCGGTGATGGCGGCATGGAGCACGCAGCCGCGCACGCCCGAGGAGGCGGCGGCGTTTACCGTCTCGGTGTCCTCGTCGTTCACGCCGACATTGCCGACATGCGGGAAGGTGAAGGTGATGATCTGCCCGGCATAGGACGGATCGGTCAGGACTTCCTGATAGCCCGTCATCGCGGTGTTGAAGCAGACCTCGCCCGGCGCCTCGCCCACGGCGCCGAGGCCGAAGCCTTCCAGAACGGTGCCATCCGCGAGCACGAGGAGAGCGGTCGCGCGCGGTTCGGTCCAGCCGCTATCGGCGGGGTTTCCTTCGGTGGCGGTCATGTCTATGTCTCGGTCCAGGCCGCGCCAGCGGCAGAATACGGGGGCGGGGCTGCAGAAATCCACTCCGCCGGTCTGGAACGCGAGCCATAAAGAGCCGGGCGCTGCCCGTCAATCGAGGTGAGCGCAGGCCGCACAGGACAAAAGAGCAAGAGAAGAGGACGAAGACGATGACCAGCCTGCGCGAGCGCTTCACGGCCGACATGAAGGAAGCGATGAAGGCCGGCGAGAAGGCGAAGGTCGCGGCGATCCGCCTGATCAGCGCCGCGCTGAAGGAAAAGGACATCGAGGCGCGCGGCGCCGGCAAGGGCGAGGCCACCGCCGACGAGATCCTCGGCGTGCTCCAGAAGATGATCAAGCAGCGCCAGGAATCGATCGCGATCTACGACGCCAACAATCGCCCCGAGCTTGCCGATGGCGAGCGCGTCGAGGTCGCCGTGATCTCCTCCTACCTGCCCAAGCAGATGTCGGACGACGAGGTGAAGGCCGCGATCGACAAGGCCATCGCCGAGACCGGCGCGACGGCCGTCAAGGACATGGGCAAGGTTATCGGCGTGTTGCGGGCCGCCTATGCCGGCCAGATGGACTTCGGCAAGGTCAGCCCGATGGTGAAGGCGGCGTTGGGCGGCTGAGCCGATGGGGCGGGCTGGCCTCAGGCCCGCTCGATATCCGTCTCGGTGAAGTCGTCGCCCTTGTAGAGCAGTGGCCAGCCGCGTGCCTTTGCCAACGCATAGGCCGCGCAGTCGCCCATGTTGAGGCGGGCCGGGTGCCTGCCCTTGCCGTAGCGGCCATAGGCCTCGAAGGCGAGCTCGGAGAGCGGCTCGTCGAAGGGGATGATTTCGACTCCGTAATCGGCGACGAAGTCATCGACTGCTGTACTGGGCAGCCCCTTCGTGAAGGTGAGGACGACACGGGCTTCGAGCAGGTTGACCGCCGTCATATGCCGTTGTTGCGAGATTTCGATAATATCGACAAAGGCGAGGCGCTCAGCCTCGCCTGTCAGGCACGCGACCACCGCCGACGTATCGATGATGAGGTTCACCAGAAGCCATTCTCGTCATAGCCGATGGCATCATCCATCTCCTGCTTCGTCATCGACGTGCCGGTCGGCTTGATATCGTACTTCTTGTAGAGCGCATCGAGCTTGCGCCTCCCTTCCGCCACGCGCCGGGCCTTCTCCTCCTCGGACAATTCATCCTTGCCGAGTTCGCTCCTGACGGCCTGGCGCACGGCTTCCGTCAAACTCAAGCCGCGGCGGCGCGCGAGCAGACGCACGGCCTCCTCGGTTTCGCGGTCCTTGATATTGAGCGCCATGGCTTTCTTCCTTTTCTCCGATTTTCTTTACCAGATGGGACGTGCTGTGGATATCGTCCATAAGCTTGGCCATAGGCCTCTCGGCGGTTGGCAAGCGGCCTCACAGAGACCAGATAGAACTCCATGAAATTCCCGCCCTCCGTCCTTGATGAGATCAAGGCGCGGCTGCCTGTCTCGGCGGTCGTGGGCAAGCGCGTGCGCCTGCAGAAGGCCGGGCGGGAGTGGAAGGGGCTCTCGCCCTTCAACGCCGAGAAGACGCCTTCCTTCTTCGTCAACGACCAGAAGGCGTCGTTCTTCGATTTCTCCTCCGGCAAGAACGGCGACATCTTCAAGTTCGTGATGGAGACCGAAGGGCTCTCCTTCCCCGAGGCGGTGGAGAAACTCGCCGCCGAGGCCGGCGTGACGCTGCCGACGATCACGCAGGAGGCGCAGGTCCAGGAGGAGCGGCGCAAGGGGCTGCACGAGGTCGTGGAACTCGCGGCGCAGTTCTTCGAGGCTCAGCTGATGGGCGATCGCGGCGGCGGCGCCCGGCGCTATCTCGCGACGCGCGGGCTCGACGGAGAGGCGCGCACGCGCTTCCGCCTCGGCTACGGCCCGGCCGACCGTTTCGCGCTGCGCGATCATCTGGCGGGCAAGGGCGTTCCGGCTGAATTGATGATGGAGGCGGGGCTGCTCGTGCATGGCGAGGAGATCGCCGTGCCCTATGACCGCTTCCGCGACCGCGTGATGTTCCCGATCCACGATTCGCGCGGACGGGTGATCGCCTTCGGCGGGCGGGCAATGAGCGCGGAGGTTGCGGCGAAGTACCTGAACTCGCCTGAGACGCCGCTCTTCCACAAGGGCCATCTGCTGTTCAACCACCATAATGCCCGCAAGGCCGCGCATGACACCGGGCAGGTGATCGTTGTCGAGGGTTATGTCGACGTCATCGCCATGTCGCTCTCGGGATTCCTGCAGACCGTGGCGCCGCTCGGCACGGCCCTGACCGAGGACCAGCTCGGCCTGCTCTGGCGCATGGCCGACGAGCCGGTGATCTGCCTCGACGGCGACAAGGCCGGGCGCAAGGCGGCGAGCCGGGCGATCGATATCGCACTGCCGCTGCTGGAGCCGGGCAAGTCGCTCTCCTTCGCGCTGCTGCCGGACGGGCAGGACCCTGACGACCTCGCCCGTTCGGGCGGGCGCCAGGCGATCGCCGAGGTGTTGGCGGCGGCCCGGCCGCTGGTCGACATGCTCTGGCAGCGCGAGGTCGAGGCCGGCCCGCTCGATACGCCGGAGCGGCGTGCCGCCTTCGAGCGCCGGCTGAAGGAGCCGCTCGGGCAGATCCGCGACGAGACGACCCGCAAGCATTACCGCCGCGAGATGGACGAGCGGCTGGCGCAGCTCTTCACCAGCGCCGCGCCGGCGCGGCCGGAGCGCGGCGGGGGGCAGGGCCATTTCCAGCGGGGCCGGGGCGGACCGGCATCGCGCGGTGGATTCGGTCGGCAGGTGCCACCCTGGCTCGCCGGTCCGCTCAAGGCATCGAGCGCGGTGACCCAGTCGCGGATGATGGCGAAATTGCGCGGCGAGGATCAGCGCGAGGCCTTCATCCTGCTGGCGCTGGCGAGCCATCCGGACCTGATCCTGCGCTGCGCCGACGAGATCGCGGAGCTTTCGCTGGACGGCCCGGCGGCCGAGCGTTTCCGGCAGGCGCTGCTCGATGCGGTGGAGGACAAGCTCGACCTCGAGAGATTGGCGAATCGGCTGGCGCAGCAGCGCGTGCGGGAGGCGCGGAACCAGCTCATGGCCGTCACCGGGCCCGCCGAGAGGCGCAAGCTGGCACAAGATGCTGATCCTGAATCGGTTTTTGACTCGATTCATCAAGCCATCGTCTTGCATCATCGCGCGCGGACGCTAAATAGCGAGTTGAGAGCAGCCGAGCGTGCATTGGCTGACGATGCGACCGAAGCCAATTTCGCCTGGATCAAGGACGTGAAGGCCCGCCTCGATACGATCGAAGGCACCGAGGCCATGTCCGAGGATTGATAACCCAGCGAATGGCGGCCGCAGGTTCGATGCGCGCAAGCTGTCGGGTGGTTCACGATTCGTCAACGACGTCTGGTGCCATCTGCGAACCAATTGGGTGGGTGAGCGCGCCGGGCCTGCGGTCGCGCCGCCCTTTTATGCGTCGGTATATGACTTCGCGGTCATGGCCGGCGCGAGTGCGGAGCGCTGATTGATGGCGACGAAAGCGAGCGAACGGGAAAAGACCGATCAGGTCGCGCCGGATGCCCCCCCGACTACCGACGGCCCGTTGCTCGATCTGACCGATCAGGCCGTAAGGCGGATGATCAAGCTCGCGAAGAAGCGCGGCTATGTCACCTATGACGAACTGAACGAAGTGCTGCCCTCGGAGGAATTCTCCTCCGAGCAGATCGAGGACGTGCTCGGCCAGCTCAGCGAGCAGGGCATCAATGTCGTCGACAACGAGGACCCGGAAGCGGCCGGCGAGGATCGTGCCAACCGCAAGGACGGCGGCGGCGACGACGACGAGGCCGAGGGCGGCGATCTGGTCGAGACCGCGCGCCAGACCCTGCCGACCGAGACCAAGCGCAACCTCGAGCCGACCGAGCGCACCGACGATCCGGTTCGCATGTATCTGCGCGAGATGGGCTCCGTCGAGCTGCTCTCGCGCGAGGGCGAAATCGCCATCGCCAAGCGCATCGAGGCTGGCCGCGAGGCGATGATCGCCGGCCTCTGCGAGAGCCCGCTGACCTTCCAGGCCATCATCATCTGGCGCGACGAGCTCGTCGACGCCAAGGTGCTGCTGCGCGACATCATCGATCTCGAGGCGACCTATGCCGGGCCGGACGGGAAGAATCCCGTGGAAGGCGGCGAGGGGGAGGCAGCCGAGGCCGGCGAGCAGCCGGAGACTGCGGAGGGCGAGAACCCCCCGGAGATGGACGAAGACGACATGGAGAACAACGTGTCGCTTTCGGCCATGGAGGCCGAGCTCAAGCCGCGCGTGCTTGAAACCTTCAACGCCATTGCCGACGATTACAAGAAACTGCGTCGCCTGCAGGACCAGGACATCGCCAACCGGCTGGAGAACACCAAGCTCTCGCCGTCGCAGGACCGCAAGTACAAGAAGCTGAAGGACGACATCATCACCGCGGTGAAGTCGCTCTCGCTCAACAACAACCGTATCGAGGCGCTGGTCGAGCAGCTCTACGACATCAACAAGCGCCTGATCGGCCATGAGACGCGCCTGCTGCGCCTCGCCGAGACCTACGGTGTCGCGCGCGAGGACTTCCTGAAGCAGCATGTCGGCGGCGAGCTCGATCCGAAGTGGCTGCTGCGCGTCTCCAAGCTCGGCTCGCGCGGCTGGAAGGAGTTCGTCGCGGCGGAGAAGGACCGGATCAAGGACCTGCGCGAGGAGGTGCACACGCTCGCCTCCGAGACCGGGCTGGAGATCCAGGAGTTCCGCAAGATCGTGCTGATGGTCCAGAAGGGCGAGCGCGAGGCGCGGCAGGCGAAGAAGGAGATGATCGAGGCGAATCTGCGTCTCGTGATCTCGATCGCCAAGAAGTACACCAACCGCGGCCTGCAGTTCCTCGACCTGATCCAGGAAGGCAATATCGGCCTGATGAAGGCGGTCGACAAGTTCGAGTACCGCCGGGGCTACAAGTTCTCGACCTACGCGACCTGGTGGATCCGGCAGGCGATCACCCGCTCGATCGCCGACCAGGCCCGCACCATCCGCATTCCGGTCCATATGATCGAGACGATCAACAAGATCGTGCGGACCTCGCGCCAGATGCTGCACGAGATCGGCCGCGAGCCGACCCCGGAGGAGTTGGCCGAGAAGCTGGCGATGCCGCTGGAGAAGGTCCGCAAGGTCCTGAAGATCGCCAAGGAGCCGATCTCGCTCGAAACCCCGATCGGTGACGAGGAAGACTCGCATCTCGGCGACTTCATCGAGGACAAGAACGCGATCCTCCCGATCGACGCCGCGATCCAGTCGAATCTCCGCGAGACGACGACCCGTGTGCTCGCCTCGCTCACCCCGCGCGAGGAGCGCGTGCTGCGCATGCGCTTCGGCATCGGCATGAACACCGACCACACGCTCGAAGAGGTCGGCCAGCAGTTCAGCGTCACCCGCGAGCGCATTCGCCAGATCGAGGCGAAGGCGCTGCGCAAGCTCAAGCATCCGAGCCGCAGCCGGAAGCTTCGGAGCTTCCTGGACAACTGATCAAAAAAGGGCGCCGACGGCGCCCTTTTTTCTAAGAGGCGACGATGCCGACCATCTCGATCTTCTTCGGCTTCGTGATCCAGATGTATTGGCGCGATCATCCGCCGCCGCATATCCATGCATTCTATCAAGGGCAGGAAGTTCTGCTCGCCATCGAGACCGGCGAAATCATCGCAGGCTCGATGCAACCCGCTGCCTTGCGGCTTTTGCGCGAATGGGTCGAGCGGCGACGCACCGAGTTGCTGTCCAACTGGGATCGTGGGAGATTACACCAGCCTTTCGAGGCCGTGCCGGGAGCGGATGCCGAATGAGGACTTTGGTCAAGGTCATCGAACTCAAGGTTTTGAGCCATCCGCGGCTCTGGCTGCGCTTCTCGGATGGCTCGGCTGGAGTGCGGGACCTCTCTGATGTCCTGGCCGAGGGCGGACCGATGGTCGAGCCGCTGCGCGACGCGAAGTTGTTCGCTCGTGCTTTCGTTCAATCGGGCGTTCCCACTTGGCCAAACGGATTCGATCTCGATGCGATCGCTCTTCATGACGAGATGGGCGCGGCCGGCCTGCTCGGACCAGCGCAGGCCGCTTGAGAGGGAGCCATGTCTCCCGAATTCCTCCTCACCTCGCTGATCATCGTCGCCTCGCCCGGAACGGGCGCGATCTACACCATCGCCGCCGGTCTCACGCGCGGTTCGCGGGCGAGTGTGCTCGCGGCCTTCGCCTGCACGCTCGGCATCGTGCCGCATCTGGTCGCTGCGATGATGGGCATCGCGGCGCTGCTGCATGCCAGCGCGTTCGCCTTCGCCATCGTGAAATATGCCGGCGTCGCCTATCTGCTCTACATGGCCTGGCAGACGCTGAAGGAGCATGGGGCGCTCAAGGTCGAGACCCGGGCGGATGCGCGCTCGGCCTGGCCGGTGCTGCGCGACGGGTTGGCGATCAACCTGCTCAATCCCAAGCTTTCGATCTTCTTCGTCGCCTTCCTGCCGCAATTCATCGCGGCCGACGAAGCGAGCCCTTTGGCACGGATGCTGGAGCTCTCGGGTGTGTTCATGGCGATGACCTTCGTCGTCTTCGCGCTCTACGGGCTTTTCGCCGCCGCGATGCGCGACAAGGTCATCGGCCGCCCGGCGGTGATGGCGTGGCTGCGCCGCAGCTTCGCCGCCGCCTTCGTCGCGCTCGGCGCGAAGCTCGCGCTGACCGAGCGCTGATGCCGCGCCAGACGATCCTGACGGTCGAGACGCGCGGGCCGGGGCTCTACGAGTTCACCGACCGCGCCACCGCCTTCGTGAAGGCGGGCGGCGAGACGAGCGGTTTGCTGACGCTGTTCCTGCGCCATACCTCCTGTTCACTCTTGATCCAGGAGAATGCCGATCCCGACGTGCAGCGGGACCTCGACGCCTTTTTCCGCAGGCTGGTGCCATCCGCGGATGACCCGGCGATGGACTATCTCGTCCACCGCGCCGAGGGACCGGACGACATGCCGGCCCATATCAAGGCTGCCCTGACGCCGGTTTCGCTATCGATCCCGGTGATGGGCGGGCGCCTCGCGCTCGGCACCTGGCAGGGCATCTATCTCTTCGAGCACCGCGCGAGGCCGCATCGGCGCGAGGTTGCGCTGCATCTTGGCGAGTAGGCGTCGATCAGGCCGGTGGCGCCACAACCAGCGCGACGAGGCGGCGGACCACGGGCAGAACCAGCAGCAGGGTCGGGAAGGCGACGAGCCAGGACAGGGCCCAGGAGCTGGGCCAGGTCTGCAGGAATTCGACCGTCGGCCCGAGGGCCTTCAAGGTCGAGATGCCGGAGACGACGAAAGTCATCAGCACCGACAGGAAGAACGGCATCGCCACTCCGGCGTAGCGGGCGGGGAGGCGGCGGAAGACAGGGCGAGGCATGGGTCAGGCTTTCGCAAGTGGCAGGCTGCTCGGATGCATCCCGAAACGGCCATGAGCCGGGAGGATGCGTTGCCTGACGTGAGACGCTTACGAACGGGAGCGAAGCCCGATGGCGGCTCCATAGAGCATCGGCCCGAAAAGTGGAATGCGGCTTTCGGAAAAAGCCGATGGAAAGCCGAAGCGCTGGATCGTTGGACTGAGGACGACACTCAGTCCAATGATCCAGTCGCTCAGCCTGAGATTGCCAAGCCCGCCTACCGGGCTGCGAACACGTCCGGTTCCGGCAGCGGCTCCCAGGCCTCGCCCGAGCCGACAAGGCAGCTTTTTCCGGTGGGGGCGGTGGCGAGCAGGGTCCAGGTACCGGCGGGGCCGACATAGAGTTCGAACACCACGCCGCTTTCCGCCAGTCCGCGTCCGACCATCCGCTCGCCGAAACCGTCGCGAAGCTGCCCGACGACATGGTTGCGGTCGGCACAGGGGGGCTCGGCCGGGTTCGGTTGTTGAGAGGCGGCGGGTGTCATCATTGCCGCGCCGGCCAGACCCGCGATCATCAGGAGTTCCGGCAACGTCATCGCCATCTCCCTGTCCGGGGGCGGCCGCCCGAGCGGCACGAGGTCGGGAAGCTCAGCGACCGTCCTGAACGATATCGATGTGGGAAGCGGGGAAGCCGTGTTCAAGCGGCGGTGCCGGCGGCCATGCCCATCCGGCCCGGCCGAAACAACGCTCCCCTTGCCGCTGCTCCTGCCTTATATCAGGCCGCAAGCAAGTGGAGGTGACATGTCTTTCTTCAAATCGCTCTTCGGCGGCCGCAAGACGGCGGAGGACAAGCCGGCCGGTCCGGTCAAGAGCATCGAGCATAACGGCTTCACCATCCACGCCACGCCCTATCAGGAGAGCGGTCAGTACCAGCTCTGCGGCGTCATCGAGAAAGTGATCGACGGCGAAACGAAGAGCCATCGCTTCATCCGGGCCGACCGTTTCCCGGGGCAGGCGGAGGCCGCCGATTTCACGCTGGTGAAGGGGCAGCAGATCGTCGACATGGAAGGCGAGCGCATCTTCCGCTGAGCGTTTCCAATTTGATGAAGGCGGCGTGAGCTGGCATGTACGCCGCCGATGCACGGCAGGCCTGTCCCCGGCAGTCTTGCCGGGGTGATGGCGGCTGCTATTCCTGCTCGCGAGAAGCCGTAGCAGAGCGGCCGTCGAGGAAACATGTCCCAGCCCGCCGACCGCTATCAACCGGATTCTCCCTATGCCTGGCTGCGGCTGGCCGTCGCGCTTGTGATCGGCACGGTCGCCTGCGTCGGCTCCTGGTCCGTCGTCGTGGTCTTGCCGGCGATGCAGGGCGAGTTCGAGACGCTGCGCGCCGGTGCCTCGCTGCCCTATACTTTCGCGATGCTTGGCTTCGGCGCCGGCAACATCATCATGGGCCGGGTCGCGGATCGCTACGGCATCATGGTGCCGATCATCGCCGGCGCCCTGCTGCTGGCGGCGGGCTACACGGCGGCGGGGTTGTCGCATTCGCTCTGGCAGTTCGCGCTGGCACATGGGCTCTTGATCGGCATGGGCAGCGCGGCCGGCTTCTCGCCGCTGATTTCCGATCTGTCGCACTGGTTCCGGCGCCACCGCGGCCTCGCCGTCGTCTTCGGTGCTTCCGGCAGCTATCTCGCCGGCGTGGTCTGGCCGCAGGTCATCACCTGGGGACTGGCCAACCATGGCTGGCGCGCCACCCATTTCGGCATCGCCGTCGTGGCCCTGCTGGTCATGCTGCCGCTCGCCCCGTTCTTCCGGCGCCAGCCGGCGGCCGCGACGCTGGCCGCCGCCGAGGCGCAGAGCGCCGGAGCGCGCGGCGATCTCGGCCTCAGCGCCGGGCAGCTCCAGCTCCTGCTCTGCGTGGCCGGCTTCGCCTGCTGCGTCGCGATGGCGATGCCGCAGGTGCATATTGTCGCCTATTGTGGCGACCTCGGCTATGGCGTCGCGCGCGGCGCCGAGATGCTCTCGCTGATGATGCTTCTGGGCATCTTCAGCCGCATCGGCTCGGGCTTCATCGCCGACCGCATCGGCGGCGTCGCGACGCTGGCGCTAGGCTCGCTGATGCAGGGCGTCGCGCTCTTCCTCTATCTCTGGTTCGACGGGCTGCAATCGCTCTATGTGGTCAGCGGCATCTTCGGCCTGTTCCAGGGCGGTATCGTGCCGATGTATGCCGTCGTCATCCGCGAGTACCTCCCGGCCAAGCAGGCTGGCGTGCGCATCGGCCTCGTGATGTCGGCGACGGTGCTGGGCATGGCGGTTGGCGGCTATCTGTCGGGCGTGATCTTCGACTATTTCAGCTCCTATCGGATGGCCTTCCTCAACGGTCTCGCCTGGAACCTCGTCAATCTGAGCGTGGTCTGCTGGCTGATGCTGCGGGCGCGGCAGCGGCCTGCGCCGCCGGTTCAGGTCGCGGGCTGAGCGGGCCGGTAGGTGCCGAAGCACCAGACGTGGCCTTCCGGGTCCATGCAGATGAAGTCTCGGCTGCCATAGGGTTGGTCGCGCGGTTCCATGCAGATCTCGGCGCCGGCCTTGCGGGCGCGTTCGCAGCGCGCGTCGATGTCGTCGGTCGCGATATAGGGTGAGGCGGTGGTGCCGCCGAGTTCGGCCGGGCGCGAGACCAGCTTGCCGAACTCGTTGTTCTCCGAAGAGCCGAGCATGATGAAGCTCGAGCCCATCCGCAGCTCGCCGTGGAGCAGGGTCTTGCCGTCCTCAGAGTAATAGGCGGCGTGCTTCTCGAAGCCGAAGGCCTCGATCAGCCAGTCATACATGCGCGGGGCATCGGCATAGCGCAAAGAGACGATGATCATCGGTTCCGGGCTGGGCATGGCGACAGTCCCTGTTCGCGAAGCTATCGGGAGGGGGCGATTGTCGGCCTTAACGCCGTGCCGCGCAAAGAGTTCTGGCGCTTGCCTGCGGCGAGTGGCGCCGCCATCATCGCCGGGCGGATCTCCCGCATGTCGAGCGCAGGACGCCCATGACCGAAGCCCATCGCAAGGAAGACCATCCGCGCGGCACGCTGACCGTGCGCACCATCGCCATGCCGGGCGACACCAACGCGAATGGCGATATCTTCGGCGGCTGGGTGATGTCGCGGATGGACCAGGCCGGCGGTATCGCCGGCGTCGACCGGGCACAGGGCCGCGTCGTCACGATCGCGGTCGACGCGATGACCTTCTTCCGGCCGGTCAAGGTCGGCGATGTGCTGAGCGTCTATACGGAGATCGAGTCGGTCGGCCGGACCTCGATGAAGATCCATGTCGAGGCCTGGGCCAAGCGCTTCCGGACCACGCTGCACGAGAAGGTCACCGAGGCGACCTTCACCTTCGTGGCGATCGACGAGGAGGGGCGCCCGCGCCCGGTGCCGAAGCCGGCGGGGGATTGAGGGCGTCGCGAATTCCTAACGCTGCGTAAAGCTGCCGCCGCGCGATGTGATTCAAAAGAATCCATTTTAAACCGTTCTTTAAGCGCGCCCGGACGATGCTGCGCTCCGACAGACCGGGCTTGGCCCGGCCGGGGGAATCCATGTCCGTTCGATGCCGCATGCGGGTCCAGCCGCCTGGCCGTTGCCAGGGAGGGAGCGGATTCCCATGGCCGCGACGCTACCGGTTCGGTGCCTTCCGGCCATAGGCGGGTAGGTTCTCGTTCTCCCCAGATTTCCAGTTCGGCGTTGCGTGATGATCCGGAGTACGACTTGATGACCAAAGCCAAGCCCGTGCGTGAGGGCAAGCCGTCGCGGATCGGCATCGCCACGCGGATCTATGCCGCGCTCGGCATGATGACGGCCCTGACCCTCGTCTCCTCCTCAGTCGCCTGGTTCTCCTACAACCGCATGGACGCGACGGTCGACGACCTCATCACGCAGAAGATGCCGGTGGTGGAGCTTGCTCTCGAACTGTCGCGTGCCGCGACGCAGTCGACGGCCCTTGCCGCCCGCTTCAGCCAGGTCGAGACCGGGGTCGAGCAGTTCGAGCTCTCGAGCGAGATCGATACCGTCTCGGCGCGCGAGGCGGAGCTGCTGAAGCGCATCACCGAGCAGGGCAGGGTCGATGCCTCGAAGGCGCAGGCGGCGCTCTCCGCGCTCTCGCGGCAGATCGACGCGATCAACGACCTGACCGGCAACAAGCTGAGCAACGCAGCCGACTCGGTCGCAGCGTTGGAGAAGCTGTCCAAGGCCCGCGAAGGCTTTACGGCGCTGGCCGATTTCGAGACCGGCGACGCTCAGTTCAACGTCAAGATGAACATCGCCAGCGCGATCCAGCTCACCGGCAAGGAGGTCGAGGAGGCACTGGCCAACATCATCGACAAGGACCTGGCCGCGCTGCAGACGGCGCAGACGCTCCAGCTCCAGGTCAGCGAAATGGTCGGACTGCTGCGCGAGATCGCGCAGGTCGACAATCGCGAGGCGCTCGACCGGGGCAAGGCCCGCTTCAGCGCCATCCTGAGCCAGCTTCGTGGCGTCCTCGCACAGGCGGAGAAGTTGCAGGCGAATCCGGCGCGCGTGGATGCGGTCAACGCCGTGGTGGCGCTCGGCGAGGGTAGCGGCAGCCTGATTGCGATCCGTGAGCGCGAGCTGGAGACGCGCACCGCGATCCAGACCGGTGTCAAGCAGACGCAGCAGGCGGCCGATGCGGTGCGCCGGGAGCTCGGCGAGCTCGTCGCCTCGGCGCGCGGCGGCGCCGAAGCCGCTGGCGTCTCGACCAGCGCCCTGATCGACCAGAGCAAGCTCTGGCTCGGCGGCATCGGGCTCGGTTCGCTGCTGATCGCGCTGGCACTCTCGCTGTTCTATGTCCGGCCGATGATCGTCCGGCGCCTTGACCGGCTCTGGGCCGCCACGAAGGCGATCGCCGACGGCGCGCTCGAGACGGTGGTCGACACCAAGGGCAACGACGAGATCTCCGATATCTCGAAGAGCGTGCTGCTCTTCCGCGACAACGCGGTCGCATTGCGGGCCGCCGAAGCCGCCAAGATCGCGGATGAGGCTCGCGCTCAGGAGCAGCGCCGCCAGATGATGCGGGAGCTGGGCGAGGCCTTCGGCGTGGTGGTGGCGGCGGCGTCGGCCGGCGACTTCAGCCAGCGCGTCGCGGCCCAGTTCGCCGATCCGGAGCTCAACGCGCTCGCAGGCTCGGTCAACACCCTGTTGGAGACGGTCCAGTCCGGCCTGTCGGAGACCTGCGACGTCCTGGCGGAGCTGTCGGCCGGCCATCTCTCGGCCCGCATCGAGGGCCTCTATCAAGGCGCCTTCGCCGAGCTCAAGGACGGCACCAATGCGCTGGCCGACGAGTTCGAGAGCACGCTGGCGCGGCTGGCCGAGACGGTCTCGGCCGTTCGCAGCGCCACGAGCGAGATCCTCGACGGTGTCACCGATCTCGCCGAGCGCACCAGCGAAGAAAGCAACGCCGTCTCCATGGCGACCAACCAGCTCGGCGCCTTCGCCGGCACCGTCAAGAAGACAGCGAGCGAGGCGGCCCAGGCGACCGGTATGGCTCAGGGCGCGGAAGAGCGCGCGCAGCAGGGCGAGAAGGTCGTCGCCTCGGCTCTGGAAGCCATGCAGCGCATCCGCCAGTCCTCCAGCAAGATCTCCGAGGTCATCGCGATGATCGACGAGATCGCTTTCCAGACCAACCTGCTCGCGCTGAACGCAGCGGTCGAGGCGGCGCGCGCCGGCGACGCCGGCAAGGGTTTCGCGGTCGTGGCGACCGAGGTGCGCAGCCTCGCCAAGCGCTCGGCCGATGCCTCCAACGACGTCAAGAAGCTGGTCGAGGCGGCGCATGGCGACGTCAAGGTCGGCGTCGGCCTGGTCGAGGAGACTTCCGCGATGTTCAGCGCGATCGTCTCCTCGGTGAACGAGCTGACCGGGCTGATGAACGGCATCTCGCAGACCGCCCGGAACCAAGCGAACGATGTCTCGGCGATCAACACCGAGATCGACGGCATCGGCACGATGGCGCATCAGAACGCGGCCCTGGTTGAGGAGACCAATGCGGCGCTGGCGCTGACCGATGAGCAGACCCGCGCCCTGACCGAGCACATCGCCCGCTTCTCCTTCCGCGAGGGACACGCGGCCGCCGAGCATCGCGAAGCGCGCGACATGGCCACGGCAGCCTGAGCGGCCGCCGGCAAGGCTTCGACAACAGGCCCCGTGGCACGCCACGGGGCCTTTTCGTTTTGATGTGGCCGCCTCCGCCTTGCTAGCCGGCCGCCTGCGATGCTAGGCGGGGTATGGGCCGGTAGCTCAATGGTTAGAGCTCGCTGCTCATAACAGCGCCGGTGCCGGTTCGAGTCCGGCCCGGCCCACCATTTCCCGAATTCCGGGATGGGCCCGGGATGAGGGCCCAGCTCTGCGCAAGGCTCGCAGGGGCAGGACAAGCAGCCAAATTGCCGATCCGCGGCAGGTTCCAGGTGCCTGCGCGACCGGATGCAATCTCTTGTTCCGCTGAAGCTGGCGCAGGGCTTTTCACGCCCTCGTGGCGCCTGCCGCTCCGAAGAGGCCGTGAAAGCGGCCGAGGAAGCTCTTCAAGCGCTCGTTGTCGGGCTTGTCGAACACGTCGGCCGGCCGTCCCTGTTGGGCAATGCGGCCCTTGTCGAGAAAGACCACATGGTGCGAAACCTCGCGCACGAACAGCATCTCATGACTGACGAGCAGCATGGTCATGCCCGCATCGGCGAGCGCATGCATCACGCTCAGCACTTCGGCCACCAACTCGGGATCGAGCGCCGAGGTGACCTCGTCGAAGAGCAGCAGGCGCGGCTGCATGGCGACGGCCCGGGCGATGGCGACGCGCTGCTGCTGCCCTCCCGAAAGCTGATAGGGATAATGGTTGCGCCTGTCGGCGAGGCCGACGCGGCCCAGCCAATGATCCGCGATTTCACCCGCTTCCACCTTGCTCTTGCCGAGGACCTTGGTCAGGCCGAGCATGACGTTCTCGGCCGCGGTGAGATGCGGGAACAGGTTGAACTGCTGGAACACCATGCCGATGCGGGCGCGCTGGGCCGAAATCCGCGTCTCGCTCAAGCGGCGGCGCTTGCCGCCCCTGATCTCGTAGCCGATGGGATCGCCGTCGAGCCGGATTTCGCCGCCGTCATGTTCTTCGAGCAGGTTGACGCAGCGCAGGAAGGTCGTCTTGCCGGAGCCGGAAGCCCCGATCAGCGAGACGACCTGCCCTTGCTGGATCGTCAGATCGATCCCTTTCAGGACTTCGACCTCGCCGAAGCTCTTGTGAACGGCGGTTGCGTGCAGGAGCGGTTGCTCGGCCATCGTCGCGGTCTCGTCAGTAACGCAGATAGGAGAAGCGCCGCTCCAGCAGGCCGCCGAACTGCGCGATCGCGAAGTTGATGACCAGATAGACAGCGGTGGCGAGCAGGTAGAAATCGACGATCATGTAGTTTCTGGCCATGACCTGCTGCGAGGCCAGCAACAGCTCGACCACGCCGATCACGGAGAGCAGCGTCGTGCCCTTCACGATCTCGAGGCCGGTATTCACCCAGGGCGGCAGCATGCGGCGGAAGGCCTGCGGCAGGATGACGTACCAGAGGCGCTTGGGAAAGGTGAGGCCGATCGCCTTGGCGGCCTCCATCTGTCCGGCCGGAACGGATTCGACCGCACCCCGGAAGTTCTCCGCGACATGGGCCGTGGCGAAGACGCCGAGCGCGATCACGCCGGCCCAGAACGCCGCGATGTTGATGCCGAAGAGCGCCAGCCCGTAATAGGTGAACAGGATCAGGACGAGCACCGGGATACCGCGGACCAGATCGACATAGAGGCGCGCGAGCAGGCGCAGCCAGCGCCAGCCGAATGTGAGCGCGATGCCCATCAGCGCGCCGCATATCGTGGCGATGACGATGCTCAATGCGGCGCTGAGCAGGGTAACGCCGAGGCCGGCCAGAAGGCCGCCCCGTGCCTGCCAGGCCTCGAACAGGAAACTGCCGGGAGTCAGCCAGGATTGCATCGGATAGCCTCAGCGGATCGCCGCATAGCGTCGCTCGAGCTGTCTCAGCAGGAACGCGATGAGATAGGAGGTCAGCAGATAGAGCGCGCTGGCGGTGAGCCAGGCTTCCATCACCCGGAAGGTGTTGGCGTTGATCTGGCGCGCGGTGAAGGTGAGCTCCGGCACCGCGATCGCTGCCGCCAGAGACGTGTCCTTGAACAGCGAGATCAGGTTGTTTGTCACGGAAGGCAGGGTGATGCGGAACATCACCGGCAGCACGACATAGGCCTGCCGCTGCAGGGGGCGCAGGCCGATCGCCTTGGCCGCCTCGACATATTGCTTCGGGATCGAGGCGAGGCCGGCGCGAAAGACCTCCGACATATAGGCCCCCGCATAAAGCGAGAGGGACAGGACGAAGCTCTGCGTCTTGTTTAGGAACGTGATGTTGAGCTCGGGCAGGCCGAAATAAAGGAAGAAGACGAGCAGCAGCAGCGGCGTGCAGCGGATGAACTCGACATAGAGCCACACCGGCCGGGACAGCCACCATTTGCCGGACAGGCGCGCATAGGCAGCCAACAGGCCGATGACGCAACCGATCGCGAGCGATATGAAGGCGAGTTCCAGGCCGAGCAGCAGGGCATCGGTCAGTTTACCCGCGTTGCGGACGATGACGCTCCAGTCAAAATGATAGTCGATCATGCCGCCCGCCATGCCCCGGGATGCGACGGACGGTGTCGTCCGCCGCTGTTCGTCGATGGAACGGGATCAGGCGAATTCCTGCGGGAACCCGACACGGGGAATCGGCAGCTCGATGCCGAACCACTTCTTGTAGGAGGCGGCGAAGTAATCGAAATCCACGCCCACCATCGCTTCCTTGTAGACGGTGTTCACCCAGTTCAGCCAAATCGGATCGCCGGGCTTCACTGCGGAGGCGTAGGAGTTCGGCATCCAGCCGAAGCCGGAATCGACGAAGCGGCCGGGGGCCTGCTGCATCAGCCAGCGCATGGCCGATTGATCCTGCATCGCGGCGTCGATCCGGCGCGCGTTCAGGGCCTGGATGGCGGCGTCCGGGCTTTCGAAGGCGTCGACCTTCGCATTCGGCAGCGCCTTGTGGATCCACTCTTCGAGGAACACGTTCTGCATGCCGCCGACCGTGACGTCCTTGCCGGCGGCCTTGAGCTCCTCGAAATTCTTGTACTTGCCGCCGCGCGCCAGCATCAGCAGGCCGTTGCCTTCGCGGTAGTAGGGGTGGGTGAACTCGACCTGCTGGGCCCGGCCCGGCGTGACGGTCATCCATTGCACCACGATATCGACCTTGTCGGTGACGAGGCTGGGAATCCGGGCGTCGGATCCCTGGATGACGAACTCGACCTTCTCCGGATCGTCGAACAGGCTCTTGGCGATCAGGCGGGCGAGATCGATGTCCATTCCGGCCAGCTTGCCGTTGGCATCCTGGAAATGCCATGGCGGGTTGGTGCTGCCGGTGCCGACGATGAGCTTGCCGCGCTCCTTGATCGTATACAGCTTGCTTTTCGCGGCCGTCTGGGCATTCGCCGGGGTCGTCGCGAGACTTCCGGCAGCCAGGCCGCCGATGGCGGCGCCGGCGAGGCCGAGACCGAGCAGGCTGCGGCGCTCCAAAATCGCGTCGGTGTCGTCGGCCGGAGCTGCTTTCGTGTTGTGGGTGTCCATCGTGGTCTTCCCCTCGTTCTCTTGCCCGGCTTCCCCTCCGGACAGCTAAGCGGGCAAGGATTCCAGATGCCTGTCAAGCGGGCTTCCTTGCCTTGCAAGAAGGTGGCCATGAGCCGGCGTCATGCCATCGCCGTCTCGCAGAGCCGGGCGACCGCGGCGATGTCCGTGGGGTCCGTGACGCGGTGGGTGGTCGTCGGCATTTCCTGATAGACGCGCATGTCCTTGAAGCCGTGGCCGGTGATCAGGCAGACGACCGACGAGCCGGCTGCGAGCGCCCCGGACTCGGCGAGCTTGAACAGCGCGGCGATGGGGCTCGCCCCGGTCGGTTCCGCGAAGATGCCCTCCCGCTGCGCGAGCATCTGCATGGCGGTGCGCAGTTCGTCGTCGCTCACCGAAACAGCAAGTCCGCCGCTCTCGCGCACCAGCCGCAACGTATAGGTTCCATCGCGCTCGTAGCCGATCAGCGGGTCGCTGATCCCGGATGCGATCGTGTCGGGCTGCCCCCAGGCGATGACATGAGGTGCGCCGTCTTCGAAGGCCCGGACGATGGGCGCGCAGCCCTCGGCCTGAACCGCGACGAGGCGAGAGGCGACGCCGGCCTCGGCAAAGCCCTGTGCGACGCCTTTGACCAGGGGGCCGCTGCCGGTCGGGATCAGGACATGACTTGGAACCCGCCCCGCAAGCTGGGCCAGAATCTCCGTCCCGACGGGCGTGAGGCCGGCGACGGCGTAGGGATTGATGAAGGTCGTCGTCAAATTGGCGAAGCCGTGCTCCTCGGCCAGGGCCTTGGCCAGCGCGTAGGATCGGCTGTAGTGCCCTTCGACCAGCAGCAGGATGGCCCCGTGCGCGGCGATCTGCGTCACCTTGCCCAGCGGCGTATGCGCGGGCACGATGATGATCGCCGGCAGGCCGGCACGGGCCGCATAGACGGCTGTCGCCGCACCGGCATTGCCGGAAGAGGCACAGACGACGCCTTTCATCCCCATGGCGAGGGCGCGGCCGAGGCCGGCCGCGATGAGACGGTCCTTGAAGGAGCCCGACGGGTTGCGGGTTTCGTCCTTCAGCCAGATCTCGCCGGTGAAGCCCGGCAGCAGCGCTTCGATACGGCGGGCGCGCAGCAGGGGCGTCTGCCCCTCTCCGAAGGCGAAGGCCGGTACGCCATCATGCCCGACGGTTTCGAGAATACCTCCGCAATGCGTGCATTCGTATTGCAGGCGGAGCGGAAAGGGCTCCCGGCACTCGACACAGCGTAACAGCATGGCGCGACCGCTTCGTTCGACTCGCTTCCGATATGACGCCACGGATGGAACCCAGGCAAGGAGGGCGACCGGAGAGTCGGATCAGCCCTGCTCGAAGAGCGACGGCGTCCCGCCCGTGTGGATGATGCAGGCTGCTTCGTCTCGCGGGATGGCTTGGGTTTCCACATAGTCGAGAAGCCCGGAAAAGGCCTTGGCGACATAGGTTTGCTCGATCATCAGGCCTTCGAGCGCGGCAAAGCGCCGGGCTGCCAGAAGCGAGGCGGGGGTCGGGATGCCGTATCCCTCGCCCAGCTGGTCGACATCGATCCGCAGGCGCTCCTGCCACCCCGATGGCGGGGCCTTACCGACAAGCCGGGCGAGCCCGTCGACGATCTGCTCGATCCGGAGCCGAAGCGCTTCGGCCTGATATTCGACGCTGGGGAGATGGAAGGTCCAGGGCAGGCCGAGGATGGCCGCGCCATAGATCATGCCCGCCTCGGTCGGCCCCATCGAGCCCGGCAGGACGATGTGGCGAAGCTCCAGACCGAATGACCGAGCCTGTTCGGCGAGTTCCTGGGCCGCGCGCACATAGCCTAGCGCGCCCCGCAGCGGATCGCCGATCAGATAGGGGCGCCGCCCTGCAGCCGCGAGTTCGGCGACGGCTTGCCGCGCGAGGCGCCCGCGTTCTTCCTCGCCCACGGGGCCGAGCCGGCGAATCCGGGCGCCCAGCCGCTCGGTGAGCAGGGCGTTGCCGCGCAGCGGCGCGGAAGCCTCTCCCGCATAGAGCACCAATGCGTCGAGCCCGGTCTTCGCGGCGGCCGCTGCGGTCAGCCGGCATTGGTTGGAGGCAAGCCCGCCCGCGACCACGATCATGTCGCTGCCCTGCGCGAGCGCCTCGCCGATCCAGAACTCCAGGCTTCTCACCTTGTTGCCGCCAAAGGCGAGCGGCATGCAATCGTCGCGTTTCACCCAGAGTTGCGGATGGCCGACCGCCTGGCTCACGCGCTTCATCGGTTCGAGCGGGGTGGGGCCGCCGACAAGATCGATTCGGGGAAAGGCGCTCAGCATGGGCGGTCCAGGTTCGTGAAGCATCGGGATGGCTGTCTCGGGGCGAAGTCAAGCGCGCACGCACTTCGATCTTCGCCGCGCGGCCGGCTGGCGGGACAGCAAAAGCGTGACGTTCCGCTGCGGCGGGGTCCAAAATGGACGAACCAGCATCGTTGCTGCCAAAACCAAGACCGGCAAGGCCGAGTGCGGCCTTGCCTTCCGCTCGACAGGACCCTTCGATGACGCCCCAGCCTTCCCGCCCGCCGCTGATCGCCGCCGCCGACAAGGGCGACATGGCCGCCATCGAGCGCCTCCTCGCGGAGGGGGCCAAGGTGGACGCCAAGGACGAGGCCGGGCGCACGGCGCTGATGGTGGCGACCCAGCAGAACAACCTGCCTCTGGCGCGGCGCCTGATCGCGGCCGGCAGCGACGTCAATGCCCGCGACATCACCATGCTCTCGCCCTATCTCTGCGCGGGCGCGAACGGCTTCAACGAGATCCTGAAGCTGGCGATTGCCTCCGGCGCCGATCCCAACAGCGTCAACCGCTTCGGCGGCACGCCGCTGCTGCCGTCGAGCGAAAAGGGCTTCCTGCGCACGGTGCGGGTCTGCCTGGCCGCCGGCATTCCGGTGAACCATGCCAACGACCTCGGCTGGTCGGCTCTGCTCGAGGCCGTGATCCTAGGCGATGGCGGCAGGCTCTACGGCGATGTGGTCGAGGCTCTGGTCGAGGCGGGCGCCGACCAGCATCTGAAGGACCGCGACGGCAAGTCCTCGCTGGAGCATGCGCAGGCGCTGGGCCAGGAGCGCGTGCTGGCGATCTTCCGCGGCGAGGGCGCTGCGGTCGGGCCGGGTGCCGCCGCGATTCGGCAGGCGAAGCAGGCCGAGAAGGCGGAGCGCTACGAGGAGGCGCTCGCCATCGTCGAGACTGCGCTGACGCAGCACCCTGGCGATGCCGATCTCAGCTACTACAAGGGCTACTATCTCTACGAACTCGGGCGCAACGAGGAGGCAATCCGCGTCTTCGAGACGGTGCTCGGCGCCAATCCTGGTGCGATCGAGTTCCATTTCTACATCGCCTATGCCTGGCGGGCGATGAAGCAACCGGACGCCGCGCTGGCGGCCTTCGATGCGGGTGTGGCGAAGCAGCCGGAAGCGTTGTTCCTGCGCTATCACAAGTCGAACTATCTGCGTGAACTTGGCCGCCATGAGGCTGCCGTCACCGTGATGGACGAATTGCTCGCGCGCGATCCCGGCCGCTACGACTTCGCCTTCCACAAGGGCAACAGCCTGCGTTCGCTCGGCCGGCATGAGGAGGCCATCACGGCGATCGAGGTCGCGATCGCGTCCGATCCCGGTAACCCGCTCTACCGCCAGCACAAGGCCCAGTCGCTCAAGCTGCTCGGCCGCGAGGCGGAAGCGGCGTCGGTTTCGGTGCGCGCTCCATGAAGCGTTGAAAGACAGGGGTCGTCTCGGTCCTGCGCATGGCCGATGTGACATGGGCATGCGGTGTGCGCATTGCCGTGGCGCCGGCTCGTGAAATTGTGCCGGTGCCGATGATCGTCTAGAGCCTTCGGCCGCGCCCCGAGGCGGGAATCGGCCTGCCGGGGTGCTGCGGGACTTGCCGAGATGACCGTCAGCGCGCCGACCGCCTCCCTGCCGCAACGTGCCATGATGCCGGTGCTGATCGTACTCAGCGTGACGCATCTGCTCAACGACATGATCCAGTCGCTGATTCCCGCGATCTATCCGATCATCAAGGAATCCTACCGGCTCGACTTCGGCCAGATCGGCTTGATCACACTGACCTTCCAGGTCTCGGCCTCGCTGCTGCAGCCCGCCGTCGGGCTCTACACCGACAAGCACCCGATGCCTTATTCGATGGTGGTCGGCATGGGCTTCACGCTCGCGGGTCTGATCGGGCTCTCCTATGCCGGGAGCTATGGGCTGCTGCTGCTGTCGGCGGCCTGCGTCGGCATCGGCTCCTCGATCTTCCATCCCGAAGCGACCCGGATGGCGCGTAACGCTTCCGGCGGCCAGCATGGTCTGGCGCAGGGCATCTTCCAGGTCGGCGGGCAGACGGGCGGGGCGCTCGGGCCGCTGCTGGCGGCCTTCATCATCGTGCCGCGCGGGCAGGGCAGCCTCGCCTGGTTCTCGGTCGCGGCGCTGGTCGCAATGGTGCTGATGGTCTGGACCGCCGCGAGCTATGCCCGTCTGGACAAGGCAAGGCCGCCGAAGCCGGTTGCGGCGAGTGCGGCTCCGGCCCGGCCGGGCAAGCGCTCGGTCGCTTTCGCGATCACGATCCTCGTCATCCTGCTGTTCTCGAAGAACGCCTATTCGGCGAGCTTCACCTCGTTCTACACCTTCTACCTGATCGGCAAGTTCGGCATCTCCGTGCAGAATTCGCAGGTCATGCTGTTCCTGTTCCTCGCCTCCTCGGCGGCTGGTGCGCTGGGCGGCGGCATGCTGGGAGACCGGATCGGCCGCAACAAGATCATCTGGTTCTCGATCCTGGGCGCGCTGCCCTTCACCCTGATCTTGCCCTATGCCGACCTGTTCTGGACCGGCGTGCTGACGATCCTGATCAACCTGATCATGTCGAGCGCCTTCGCCGCGATCCTGATCTATGCGCTCGAATTACTGCCCGGCCGCGTCGGCCTGGTCGGCGGCTTCTTCTACGGCCTGTCCTTCGGGCTCGGGGGGCTGGCGGCGGCGCTGCTCGGCGAGTTCGCGGATATTCTCGGCATCGAGGCGGTCTACAAGATCTGCTCCTTCATCCCGCTGGTCGGTCTGCTCGCTTGGTTCCTGCCGCGGCTGAGCGAGGGCACGCACGGCGCGAAGGTCGGGCATTAGGACGGATATCGCGCAGACTCGGATCGCGCGGGGAACCCTCTCCCCAATCTCGGGCTTGCCTGAGATTGGCATATAGGTCGTCGAAGTCGGCAACAGCCGACTTCGACGGGAGAGGGCAGGGTGAGGGGTAGGCCGCTCACCAAAGTGACCGCAAGGTGGTCGCTGCGCAGCCGGGGAGAGGCGTTTCGCTGGTCTAAGGGCCGCGACACATCACCCCTACCCCTCTCCTTACAGGAGAGGGGATCCCGCGCCTCACGGGGATCGTGATGAGTCTTGTCGACGAGGCATGTACCAGTCAGATCGCGAGCTTGCCGGCCTTGGCGGCGGCGTAGCGCTCGTTGACCTTCGCCCAGTTCACCACGTTCCACCAGCCCTTGAGATAGTCGGCCCGGCGGTTTTGGTACTTCAAGTAATAGGCGTGCTCCCAGACGTCGTTGCCGAACAGGACCATCTGCTTCTCCATGATCGGACTGTCCTGGTTCGGCTTGCCCAGCAGGGCGAGCTTGCCGTCCTTGTCGACGGTGACGAAGACCCAGCCCGAGCCGAAGACGCGCAGGCCCGCCGCCTCGAAATCGGCCTTGAACTTGTCGAAGCCGCCAAGGTCGCGGGTAATCGCGGCAGCGATGTCGCCGGTCGGCGTGCCGCCGGCGCCAGGACCCATCACCTCCCAGAACATGGTGTGATTGGCGTGGCCGCCGCCATTATTGCGCACGAGCGTGCGCAGGTTCTCCGGCAGCTGGTTGAGATCGGCCAGCAATTCTCCGACCGAAGCCTTGGCGATCACGCCATTGTCCTTTGCGGCGTTGTTCAGGGCCGCGACATAGGCGGCGTGGTGGCGGTTGTAGTGGATGTCCATAGTCGCCGCGTCGATATGCGGTTCGAGCGCGTTGGGCTCATAGGCGCGCTTCGGCAGCGAGAAGGGGCTGGAGGGCGCCGCCGGGGCGGCGGCCTGGGCCCAGACCCTGGGCGCGGTCGCAGCCGCGAGCGCGGCGGTGCCGAGGCCGAGAACGGCACGGCGGGAAAAGACCGAATGCTCTGTCATGACGTCCTCCGATGCGAAGCTTGAATTCGGCAGGCCTGCCGCCGTCGATCGTTGCCTTGTCTACGTCGAAAGGTCGAGCGGGTTCCCGTGGTTGAGGCATTTCGCCGATCGGGAGCCGGCCGCTGGCGTCCCGCCGACCGCAGCGACGAAGCCGCAGCCTGCATTCCGGCCCCCTTAACGCCCGGAATGCCTTCTTAACCAGTGATTTACCGCGTTTCACTACGGTCTGGAAGGAATTCCGACAATTCGGGGAACGCCTCGCATGCACGCACTGGCTCTCAAGGCCGATCTGGCGACCCTGGATGAGCCGTTCGCGGATATTGCTGCCTCTGCCGATGCTCCTGTCCGCGCCCCGGCGCGGCATGAGACCGGGGCCGAGCGTGCCGTGCGCGAGATCGCCGATCGCTTCGGCAAGCTGAGCGCCGAGATTACCGACGTGGCCGGCCGCATCGGCGACGTGACCCAACAGTTCGAAACCCAGACCACAGGGCTCCGGCGCGTCGTCGGCGCGGTCGAGCAGGTTTCGCGCGCCAACCATGCGATCCGGCAGGCCGCGGAGGGCGCGCAGGCCACGGCGTCGGTGGTGCGCAGCGGGCTCGAACGCGTCACCGGTTCGGTCAAGCTCGGCCTCAACGCGGCGCAGACGGATATCGAGACGCTGTCCGAGGAGGCAGAGTCGATGTCGCAGGCGCTGGCCCAGGCCGTCAGCGACGCGCATAAGGCGCGGGCGTCCAGCGACGCCATCCAGTCGATCACGCGCGAGATTCAGCTCCTGTCGATCAATGCCGGCGTCGAGGCGGCGCGCAGCGGCGAGGCGGGCAGGGGCTTTGCCGTCATTGCCGCCGCCGTGAAGACATTGGCCGAACAGACGCGCGAGGCCACCGCCGCGAGCGCCAGCCAGCTCGACCTGCTGGTCAAGGCCGTCGACGCGCTCTCGCGCCGCAGCCATGAGAACGCGCAGACCGCTCAGCGCGCGCGCGAAGGTAGCCGGACGATCTCGCAGCAGGTCAGCGAATTCGACAGCTTCGGCCGCTCGGTGGTCGAACTGATCGGTGGGATCGAGGCGGTCTCGCGGCCGACGCGGGAGAACGCCGAGGCCTGCGCCAAGGCCGGGCAGGACCTCGCCGGGCTCGTTGCCGGCGTCGATGCGTCGACCCATATCCTCGAACAGGCGGTGCAGCGCACGGACGCGCTGGTCGCGATCAGCGAGGGCATCCTGGGCTCGATCGCGGCCTCGGGTGTCCGGACGGCGCAGTCGGAGCTGATCGCGACGGTCATGGAGACGGCGACGGCGATAGGGGAGCTGTTCGAGACGGCGCTGGCTCGCGGAGAGGTGGCGCTCGCCGATCTGTTCGACGAGGCCTATCGGCCGGTGCCGGGCTCGGACCCGGTCCAGCATATGACGCGTTTCGTCGGCCTGACCGACCGGCTTCTGCCGCCGCTGCAGGAGAAGCTGCTGGGCTCGAACGGGCGGATCGTGTTCTGCGCGGCGGTGGATCGCAACGGCTTCCTGCCGACGCATAACCGCAAATATTCGCAAGCCCAGGGCGCGGACCCGGTGTGGAACAACGCCAACTGCCGCAACCGGCGCATCTTCGACGATCGCACCGGGCTTGCCGCCGCCCGCAACCGCAAGCCCTTCCTGCTCCAGAGCTACCGGCGTGACATGGGCGGGGGGCAGTTCCTGGTGATGGAGGATCTCTCGGCGCCGATCATGGTGAAGGGGCGCCACTGGGGCGGCTTCCGGATCGGACTGAAAGTGTAGCGGCGTCACCATCGCCTGTTGAGTTGAGTAAGCGAGTACCCGAGCGAGCGCCATGCATATCGCGCCTTCCTTCCCCAACCTGTCGGTGCTGCTCATCGACCCGAGCCAGCACTACCGGCGCATCGTCCGCACGATGCTGTATCAGGCGCAGCTCAACCGCATCTTCGAGGCGTCGGACCTGTCGTCGGCCGCGTCGACCTTCATCCAGAAGCAGCCGAACATCGTCATCCTGGACTGGGACCTGCCCGATGGCGGCAGCGTCAAATGCCTGGCCGCGATCCGCTCCTTCAAGACCTCTCCCTTCGCCAAGGCGCCGGTGCTGGTGATGATGGAGCGGCCGGACCGGCGCTCGGTCGTGCAGGCCGCGAAACTCGGCGCGCATGAGATCATCACCAAGCCAATCTCGCCCAACAACCTGTGGCTGCATCTTTCCGGCGTCATCAACGTGCCGCGGAAATACAGGGAGGCTACCGGCAAGATCAGCCTGGTGCCGCGCACCATCAGCAACAACATGTTCTGAGCTGGCGGCCATGCCTCGCCTTTGCCGCCGAAACGTCACATTCGTTGACGGGCAGGGCGTCATTTAGCGAAGTTTTTACCAGTTTGTTGCGATGCTTTTCGGGCGCAATCCTGGGTCGCCCTGCATGGTCATCACCGTTTCGCTACCGCCTTTCCTCGGCCGTTCCGAGGCCGCGACGTTCCGCAACCAATTGCTCGTCGCGCTGGAGCAGAAAGAAAGCATCTCCGTCGAATGCGCCGAGGTCGGGCCGCTGCCGAGCCTCTGGATCCAGCTTCTCCATTCCGCTGCCACCAGCGCCAAGGCGCGGGGGCTTTCGGTCACGCTCAAGGCGGCCTCGTCCGAGTGCCGCGAATCCCTGCGGACGATCGGCTTCGATGCCGCTCACAGCGCTCTCGTTCTGGAGTGACGGCATGAAAATCCTGGCCATCGACGATACCAAGACTCTGCTCAGCCTGCTCAGCCTGACGCTCCGGAATGCCGGCCACGAAGTGGCGGAAGCTGAGAACGGCGAGGACGGGCTCAACAAGTTCGACCAGTTCAAGCCCGATCTCGTCATCACCGACCTCAACATGCCTGTCATGGACGGCATCGAGTTCACCCGCGCCTGCCGCGCGCGGCAGGCCGGCCAGAACACGCCGATCATCGTGCTGACCACCGAGAACGGCGCCGAGATCAAGGCGGAGGGCCGCCGGGCCGGCGCCAGTGCCTGGATGGTCAAGCCGTTCGAGCCCAACACGCTGCTCGGCCTTGTCGCGCGCTATCAGAACTGAAGGCTGGCCGATGGATCCGTTGGCAGAACTCAAGCAGACCTTCTTCCAGGAATGCGAGGAGCTTCTCGGAGCGCTGGAGCAGAAGCTCCAGGCGCTCGAAGAGGGCTCGATCGATCCCGAGGACGTCAACGCCGCCTTCCGCGCCATCCATTCGATCAAGGGCGGGGCCGGCGCCTTCGGCTGCACCGAGCTGGTCGGTTTCGCGCATGTCTTCGAGGCTTCGCTCGACCATTTGCGGTCCGGCCGCGTCGCGATCGAGGATGCGCCCTTCACGCTGTTCCTGCGTTGCTCGGACGCGGTCGCCGATCTGGTCGCGGCCGCGCGCAACGACGAGCCCGCGACGGAGCGCCCGGATCTGCTGGCCGCGCTCGAACAGGTCGGCAAGGAGCCGGCTGCGCCGGCGCCCGCGCCTGTCCCCGCACCCGCTCCGATCGTTGCTCCCGCGCCCGTCGCTCCGGTCGCGGACAGCGATGCGCCTCCCGGCATCGCCGCGCTCGGCAACCTGCTGGCGATGGTCGAGGCGAAGACGGCCGCGCCCGGCAAGCCGGTCGACGATGGCTGGGACGACGAGCCTGTCGCGGCGCCCGTGCCGGCCCCCGCCGCCGACAAGCCGGGGCGGAACCTGCGCCTGCGCATCACACCGGAAAACGACCTGTTCCGCCGCGTGATCGAGCCGCGCGTCGTGCTCGGCTCGCTGCCGGCGGACGACATCGTCGCGATCCGCTGCGATCTGAGCCAGGTGCCGCCGCTGGAAAGCATCGACGTCACCGATTGCTGGATGCGCTTCGAGGTCGACATGCGCACCGAGCTGTCGATCGAGGATTTGCACGGGCGCTTCGACTTCAGCCTGGCGAACGAGGAGTTCGAGATCGAGACGCTCGCGGAGGACGAGGCCGAAGCGGTGCTTCCGGTAGAGCCCGTCCGTGCGGAGCCCGAGGTTTCGAACTCCGTTGCCGCCGACCTCTCGGCGATCCTCGCCCGGCTCGGCCCGGCGCCCGAGGTTTCGAGCGCACCCGAAGCGCCGCCTGCGCCGGTGCCCGTCGTCGCTGCGCCCGTCCAGGCGCCGGTCGCCGAAGCGCCGGCGGCCGCGCGCGCCGCCGCGCGTCCGCCCGCCAATGATCAGTCCGCGCGCCAGCGGCAGGCCGTCAGCGTGCGCGTTGACCTCGACCGAATCGACAAGCTGATGAATCTCGTCGGCGAGATCGTCATCACCCAGTCCATGCTGGTCGAATGCGTCCGCTCGCTGCCCTATGACGTCCACGCCAAGACCGCCGAGGGCATGCTGACCCTGTCGCGCCAGACCCGCGAGCTGCAGGACCATGTCATGGCCGTGCGGGCGCAGCCGGTGAAGGCGGTGTTCCAGCGCATGCCGCGGCTGGTGCGCGAACTGGCGCAGACGCTCGGCAAGGAGGTGCGCCTGGTCCTGGAAGGCGAGAACACCGAGGTCGACAAGACGATCATCGAGGAACTCGCCGATCCGCTGACCCACATGATCCGCAACTCGATGGATCACGGGCTGGAGACGCCGGACGAGCGCGCCGCCGCGGGCAAGCCGCGCGAGGGCACGATCAAGCTGATCGCCGAGCATCGTGCCGGCCGCATCGTCATCTCGGTCACCGATGACGGGCGCGGCATCGGGCGTGAGCGGCTGCTGGCCAAGGCCCGTTCGCGCGGTCTCGTCGGCGCCGACGAACGGCTGGCGCCCGAGGAGATCGACCAGCTCATCTTCGCCGCCGGCCTCTCCACGGCGGAGCAGGTCAGCGACATTTCGGGCCGCGGCGTCGGCATGGACGTCGTGCGCCGCAACGTCGAATCGCTCGGCGGGCGCATCAGCGTCGATTCCGAGCCCGGCCGCGGCTGCAAGTTCACGCTGGCCCTGCCGCTGACGCTGGCGGTGCTCGAAGGCATGGTGATCCGTTGCGGCGACGACCGCTACGTTATCCCGATCGCCTCGGTCATCGAGACGCAGCATCTCGCCTCGACGCCGATCGAGCGCCTGCCCTTCGGCCAGGAGGTGCTGCGCTGGCGCGGCGAGGTGACGCCGCTCTACCGGCTCGGCGCGGTGATGGGTTCCACCGGCACGACCAACGAGAACATCATCATCATTGCCGAGAACGAGCGCGGCAACAATGTCGGCATCGCCGTCGACGAGATCGTGGGCCAGCAGCAGGTGGTGGTGAAGAGCCTCGAGGCGAATTACGGCACCGTCAACGGCGCCTCGGCGGCAACCATTCTCGGCGACGGTCTCGTCGCCCTGATCCTGGATATCGACTCCATGCTGCGGCTTGCCGGCTCCGGCAGCCGGACACCCGTGTCAGACCTCAAGATGGCTGGATGACCATGACCCTCCAACTCGGCGAAAAGCACTTCTCGTCTGCGCAGCCGGAAGCGGCGGCGCGTCGGATCGTCACCTTCAAGGTCGGCGACCGCACCTTCGGCATCGATGTCGGCATGGTCCGCGAGATCAAGGGCTGGCAGGCGACGACGCCGCTGCCGCATGCGGCCCCGCATGTGCGCGGCGTTCTCAACCTGCGCGGCGTCATCCTCGCCGTCTACGACCTGCGCACCGCGATCGGCATGGGCGTCACCGACGCCACCGCGACCCATGTCATCGTCGTCGTGGACGTCGAGGACAAGACGGCGGGCCTGCTGGTCGACTCGGTCTCGGACATCGTGGATGTGCCGGTTTCCGCGGTTCGCCCTGCTCCCGACCTGGAGCGCGACGAGCACGGCCTGATCGAAGGCCTCGTCCTGCTCGACAGCGACATCGTGGCGCTGCTCGATCTGGCGGCCGTCATCCGCGACGGCGGTGGCGAAACCCAGGTCAAGACCAGCCGCGCCGCCTGAGCATATTTTCTGCGATTGCCCGAGCGTAGCGTCCAGGCGGGCCAGAACAAGAAACGATCGGACCTCATGGGCAGCGCGCTCGGCCCCCTTTCGCGACTCTCGGTCAGCCAGCCGCTGATCGCGGCCGGTTCCGCGGCCCTCGCCGGAGGATTCGCCTGGTACACGGCGTCAGCCGGGGCGCCCGTCATGGGCGCATTGGCCGTTTCGGCCGTGGCGCTGCTCGGCGGGCTTGCCGCCTGGGGGGCGAACCGCTCGGTCGCCAAGCTCGCGCGCGCTGCCGCGCGTGTGACGGAAGAGAGTGATCAGGCTTTGCCGGAGGTCGGCGGAAGCCATGAAGCCGCCGAGCTGTCGCGCGCGCTCGCCAGCTTGCAGGAAGACGCTCGGGAAGCCGTGCGGCTGCGCGCTGCGCTCGATCACGGCCGCGCCAATGTCATGATCTGCGATCCGGGCGGCCGGGTCATCTATGCCAGCAAGGGGCTGCTGCGCTTCTTCGGGGAGGCGCAGGAGGATTTCCGTGCCGCGTTCCCGGGCTGCTCGGCCAAGGACATGCTCGGGCGGGTGATGGAGCGCGTGCGGGCCGAACCCCGCCTCGCCACGGGGCCGTCCGTTCGCCTGACGCTTGGGCGACGGATCGTGTGCCTGACGCTGACGGCCATCGAAGCCGATGACGGCCGAAGCCTCGGCACGGCCGTGGACTGGCACGAATTGACCGAGGAGCTGGCTGTCGCCGCGGAAGTCTCGCAGGTGATCGAGGCCGCCGTCGAAGGCGATTTCTCGCGGCGGATCGCGCCGAAGGGTAAATCCGAGACCGTCGCCCGTATAGCCGAGGGCATGAACCGCATCAACGGGCAACTCGAAGAGGCCTTCGAAGGAATCGGCGCCGTGGTCGAGGCCCTGTCGGAAGGCGACCTGACCCGCCGCATGGGCGGGCGTCACTCCGGCCGGCTGGGCGAGCTTCAGGACGAGCTCAATGGCGCGCTCGGGCTGATCGCGGAACGGATCGAGATGGTCCGTGCGACGGCCGGTTCCGTCTGCCATGTCGCCAGCGACGTCAACGGCATTGCGACGGACCTTGCAGCGCGCACGGACAAGGTCGCCACCGAGTTGGGCGATGCCTCGGGCACGGCGGCGGAGATCGCGGCCTCGGTCGGGCGCAGCCATGAGCGTTCGCGGGAAGCGAGCGAACTCGCGGGCTCGACCATGGGCGTCGCGCAGGAAGGCCAGAACGTCGTCGCGAAGGCGGTCGGCGCGATCGAGCGGATCGAGAGCTCGTCGCTGCGGATTTCCGAGATCGTCGGGGTGATCGACGAGATCGCGTTTCAGACCAACCTCCTGGCGCTCAACGCGGCGGTCGAGGCTGCACGCGCGGGAGACGCCGGCAAGGGTTTCGCGGTGGTGGCTTCCGAAGTGCGCTCGCTCGCCCAGCGCTCGGCGCAGGCCGCGAAGGATATCAAGGGCCTGATCGCGACCTCGAACGGTCAAGTCGCGGAAGGCGTCGGCCTCGTGCGCGAGACCGGCGAGACGCTCGGCCGCATCGTCGCGGCGGTGAGCAAGGTGTCCGCGACCGTTGCGGAGATTTCAGCCGTCAGTGCCGAGCAGGCACGCGGCATGGCAGGGATGAGCCGAAGCGTGTCGCAAGTGGACAAGGGGCTCCGGCAGAATGCCGATCTGGCAGGGCATGGCGTCGATGCGGCCGGCGAACTCGCCGATCAGGTGGCGACATTGAGCCAGATCGTCGAAACCTTCCGGCCTGCCGGGATGCCGACGCGTGTGGAGCCGCCGCATGCCAGGCGGGCCCTGCCGGCGACGACGGCTTCCGAGCCGGGAGTTCCGATGCGCGCTCCGCCGCGCCGCTTCACGGCCGGCGGACGGATGCAGGGTTGAGGCCATGTCCAGACTGACCCCGATCCCCACCATGCCATCGTTCCAGCCGGCCACGGCCGATATCACCCTGACGCGCGAGGACATGGGCTTCATCGCGAAGCTGGTCTACGAGCAGGCCGGCATCGTCATCCGCGAGCATAAGGAGGCGATGACGCGCGGCCGGCTCGCCCGGCGCGTCAAGGCGCTCGGCATGGGGTCGGTCGCCGAATACTGCGCCTTCCTGAAGACGCCCCAGGCGGCGGGCGAGCTGCCGGAGCTGATCAACGCGGTCACGACCAACCACACCGCCTTTTTCCGCGAGCGCCACCATTTCGACCATCTGCGCAAGGACGTGATGCCGCGCCTCCTGCAGGACCGAGCGGGTCGACGCGGGCGCATTCGCATCTGGTCGTCGGCCTGCTCCTCGGGTGAGGAGGCCTACACGATCGCGGCGTCCTGCCGCGAGGTGATGGGCGCGCGCAGCGACCTCGATTTCCGCATCCTGGCGACCGATATCGACACCGACATTCTGGCGCGCGCCGAGGCCGGCATCTATCCGGTCGACCTGTTCGAGCGGCTGCCGGCCGATGTGAAGCCGATGCTGAGGCTGGAGGCCGGAGCCGGGCGAGGCGAGGCCCGGATCAGTGAGGACCTGCGCCGGCTGATCGCCTTCAAGCGATTGAACCTCATCGAGAAATGGCCGATGAGCGGGCCGTTCGACGTGATCTTCTGCCGCAACGTCTTCATCTATTTCGACGCGCAGACCAAGGCCTCGATCCTCGATCGCTTCGTGGCGATGCTGTCGCCCGGCGGTTTCCTCTATCTCGGCCATTCGGAATCGCTGCCGCAACCGCATCCGCATCTGCGTCTGATCGGCCGGACCATCTACGAGAGGACTGCATGAGCGTCACCCGGTCCTCCCGCCGCTATTTCGACCCTCGTTTCGAGGCGACGATCATCACCGTCGCTCCGGGCGAGCATGAGATCACCTCGGCCAAGGACGAGATCGTCGCGACCGTGCTCGGTTCGTGCATCTCGGTCTGCATGCGCGATCCGCATGTCGGTGTCGGCGGGCTCAACCATTTCCTGCTGCCGAAGAACAATGGCAGCTCCGATGCCAGCGCAGGCGAGCGCTACGGCGACACGGCAATGGAGATGCTGATCAACGGCCTGCTCAAGCGCGGGGCGAGACGCCAGAATTTCGAGGCCAAGGTCTTCGGCGGGGCGCGGGTGCTCTCGGGTGCGACCATGCTGGCGATCGGCGACAACAACATCGCCTTCGTCAACGAGTTCCTGCGGGTCGAGGGCATTCCCGTCGTCTCGAAGGATGTCGGCGGCACGCGCTCGCGGCGCATCCACTACCAGCCCTCGACCGGGCGGGCCTGGGTGCAGCATGTCCAGCCCACGGCGCGCGACAGCGGCCAGGAGCAGGAAATCGCCTATCTCAACCGGCTCAAGAGCCAGCCGGTGGCGGGCGAAGTGGAGGTCTGGTGATGAGCGTCGCGACCTCCGCCGCGGTGCCGGTCACGGTTCTGGTCGTCGACGATTCCGTGCTGATGCAGAAGCTGATGACGAAGATCATCGACGCTGCGCCGGGGTTCAAGGTGATCGGCGTCGCCGGCAGCGCGGAGGAGGGCTGGGACGCGATACAGGAGCTGCGTCCGGACCTCGTGACGCTCGATCTCGAGCTGCCGGGCCGGCACGGCCTCAAGCTGCTCGCGCGCGTCCTGAAGCAGGACCCGCTGCCCGTGCTGATCGTTTCGGCTTTCGGCGGGCCGGGCGCCGACAACACCATCCAGGCGCTTGAACTGGGCGCCATCGACTTCATCGAGAAGCCGGACGGCACGACCCACACGCTCGACGGCTTCATGAAGCATCTCGTCGCCGGGCTTCAGCGCGCGGCCGCCAGCCGCAAGGCGATCTCGGCCCGGCAGACGGTCCAGGCCGGTGCGATGGCCCGTCCCGGCGCCGTGCGCGAGCCGGCGCGCGTCGGTAGAACCACCCTGATCGCGATCGGCGCCTCGACCGGCGGCGTTCCGGCCGTGCAGACCGTGATGCGCGATCTCGCGCATCTGCGGATACCGATCGTCGTGGTTCAGCATATGCCGCCGGGATACACGGCGAAATTCGCGGGGCGGCTTGCGACCGCGACCGGGCTCGATGTCCGCGAGGCTGTGGATGGCGACCGGCTGCGCTCCGGGATGGCGGTGGTGGCGCCGGGTGGCCCGCGCCATCTCGAGATCGAGGAGCGGCGCGGGGAGCTGGTCTGCGTCCTGAAGGAGGGTCCGCTGGTCAGCGGTCACTCGCCTTCCGTGGACGTGATGTTCCATTCGGTGGCGCGCAGCGCGGGCAGCCATGCGGTCGGCATCCTGCTCACCGGCATGGGGCGCGACGGTGCAGACGGTTTGTTAGCCATGCGCAAAGCGGGCGCGGAGACGTTAATCCAAAGTGGTGAGACCTGCGTGGTAAACGGGATGCCGAAAGCGGCCTTCGAGCTTGGAGCAGCCGACAGAATCGTTCCGCTCGGCCAGATCGGCGCGGCGGTCGGGCAACTGATCGGCGAGCGCCCGAACCAGCGGAGCGCGTAAGGAGAATATGATGTCAAAGGCCAGAAGCGACTTCCGCATCCTGGTGGTCGACGACCAGAAGAGCATGCGCGGCCTGGCGACCTATTTCCTGAAGCAGATCGAGTTTCAGGACATCGACGAGGCGGAGAACGCCCGCGAAGCGCTGATGAAGATGCAGACCAAGCGCTACGATCTGCTGCTGCTGGACTGGAACATGGACGGCATGAGCGGCATCGACCTGCTGCGCGCCATCCGTTCGGTGCCCGAGCTCAACCAGATCAAGATCATCATGGCGACTTCGGAGCGCTCGGTCGACAAGATGGACGAGGCGACCAGCAACGGCGCCGACCATTATGTGGTGAAGCCCTATGAGCTGCGCGATCTCGAGGTGCGGGTGAAGAAGGTCCTCGCCTGCTGAGTCCTTCGGTCTCGCCATCGTGATGCGGAGCCCCGTCGCCACCGGCTGCGGGGCTTTTTGCTTTGCGGCATGATCGGTCGCCGTGTTGCAGGGAGACGCATCATGAGCATGTCACGCCGGGAATGGGTCGCTGGAGCCGCCGGCATGGTTGCCGCACCCCTGGCTTCGCTTCGGGCATCGGCGCAGGCGGCCGCAGGCGGCCATGCCTTCGGTTTCGACCGGCCCGGTGGCGCGCGCCTGCCGCTCGCTGACTATCACGGCCGACCGATCCTGGTGGTCAATACCGCGACCCGCTGCGGCTATGCCGGCCAGATGGCGACGCTGGAACAGCTGTGGCAGCGCTACCGGTCGCGCGGAATGATGTTGATCGCCGTGCCGAGCAACGATTTCGGCGGGCAGGAGCCGCTGGAGGGCGCGGCCATTGCCGAGGCGGCCCGGCAGAGCCATGGCGCGACCTATGCCTTCGTCGAGAAGACGGCGGTTCGCGGGCCGGAGGCGCATCCCTTCTATCGCTGGGCCGCCGCGGAACGCCCGGCCGAGACGCCGCGCTGGAACTTCCACAAATACCTGATCGGCCGCGACGGCGCGCTAATCGGCGGCTATCCCTCCGCGACCGACCCCCTCTCGCCGCAACTGGTCCAGGCGATCGGGCGGGAGCTTCAGGCGGGGTGAGCTGGCCGGTCAGGGTTCGAACGAGGGCGTCATTCTCGGGCTTGACCCGAGAATCTCTTTCAGAAGGAGGCTCGCGGCGCCTCCTCGGCATGAGATGCTCGGGTCAAGCCCGAGCATGACGTGCCGCTACTTCTTCGGCCGAAATGCCGCGATCACGGCCGGATCGGTTTCGAGATAGGGCCCTTCGATCAGGTCGATGCAATAGGGGATCGCCGGCATGACCGCGTCGAGGCACTCGGCGATGGCGCGGGGGCGCCCGGGCAGGTTGACGATCAGAGTCTTGCCGCGGATGCCGGCCGTCTGGCGCGAGAGGATCGCGGTGGGAACCTTGGCGAGGCTGACCTGACGCATCAGCTCGCCGAAGCCGGGCATCGGCTTTTCGACGACATCCTCGGTCGCTTCCGGCGTGACGTCGCGTGGAGCGGGGCCGGTTCCGCCGGTGGTGACGACGAGGCAGCAGCCGACCCGGTCGGACAGCTCGATCAGCGTGTCGGCGATCAGGCTGCGATCGTCGGGGATGATGCGCTCGACCGCCTCCCAGGGCGACGTCAGCACCTTTGCCATGTAGTCGCGGATCGCGGGGCCACCCTCGTCGGCGTAGACGCCGGCCGAGGCTCGGTCCGAGACCGTGACAATCCCAATCAGGGCGGCTGTGCTCATCGATCGTCTCCTGTATGGGCTCTAGTGGCTGTTGACATTGGATTGTAACGGCGTCGACCCACACCCTTGTCATTCCGGGGCTTCGCGCAGCGAAGAACCCGGAACCCACGACCGGGCGACCGGCCGGCAACGAGGTATGGAATCTCTCACCCAGTCGTGGGTTCCGGGCTCACGCCTGCGGCGCCCCCCGGAATGACAAGGGTGGTTCCAACCAGAAACCATCCAGCAATCGTCCACATTCCCTAACGCCCACCCGGCGGGCGTGGCGCCGGCACGGAGCGCGCCTTCGCCGCCGCACGCAGGCGCCGCAGCCACATCCGGGCGAAAGCGGCAGCCTGCGCCGCGCCTGGGCGGCCGGGGCCGACGCGGATGATCGCATTGGCCATCTCGCGGCGCTCGCCCCAGACATAGGTGCCGGCGTCGACGCCTTCGCCGGCGCCGCTGTCGAAGAAGGCCGGCGGCGTGCCGGCGAGATCGGCCTGCAGCATGGCGATGGTCAGGGTACGGCCGGGGGAATGGCGTGCCTCGGCCTCGTCATAGGCGATCTTGAGGAAATGGCGACGGTCGCCGCTCTCGACCAGCAGGCCCATCGCGAGCACCCGGCCGTCGAGCAGCAGGGCGTCCATCTGCAGCGTGTCCTCGGCCGCGAAGAGTTCGGCCATCCGCCGGATATAGGCGGCGTCGGCCGGCAGGCAGGCGATCGCCGTTCCAACCTCGCCCTTCCAGCCCGAGGCTTCGAGAGTCAGGAAGAGCTCGAGCGCATCCAGCGCAGCGCGGCCACGGCTGCGGCGGAACGTCAGGGCGCCCTGCTTTCCGACGGCCCGGAACTGCTGCATCCGCTTCTTGTAGCCGGAGCCGAGCGAGCGCCGCAGGTAGCGCTGCATGTCGTCTCCCGGCTGCAGGATCATCACCGGCCGGATCCAGCGCTCGTAGAACGAGATTGCGCTGCCGGTCTGGCGGCAGGCTTCTGCGAGCATGGCATGGCACGGCCCGTCGAGCGGCAGCAGCGGAAGCCTCAGGACATGCGGCAGGTCGCGCGAGGCGAGGAGGTATCGCATCAGCGCCCGTGCCGTTTCGGCCGCGTGGTCGCGGTCGAGCACCGGCAGGGACGAGACCTCGTAGACCGGCACGAGCGGCGCGGCGAGCACGCCGGCGAAACCGCTGCGCCAGCCATGCTCGCGGCGGAACGCCCAGACGCCGACCAACTGCTCGAAGTCGAGCGCCTCGCTGGACCAGGCGCAGAGCACGACGATCTCGTCTGCCGGCACCAGCAGGGTCGCGGCCGAGACGGCGGCGGGAGACATGTGCGGATTGGGTTCGAGGGCGTGGCGGGCCAGCTCGGCGAAAGCCGGCGCCAGCTCCGCATATGCGGCCGGGCCGATCCGCCTGACGACGAGTTTCGTGTTCAAGGTCGATGGCCGTTCCGGTTCAGCCGGCTCAGTTCGCCGCGCAGCGACAGGACGAAGGCGATGACCTGTGCCGTCGCGCGGTAGAGCTCTTCCGGGATCTCGTCGTCAAGCGCGACGGTCGAGAGGGCCTGGGCCAGGATGGCGTTCTGCTCGACGGAGACGCCATGCTCGCGCCCGGTCTCGACGATGCGCTCGGCCAGCTCGCCGCGCCCCTTGGCGGTGACGCGCGGTGCGCCTTGCCCGTCATATTCGAGCGCGACGGCGATGCGGGGTGGCTGTGTCCCGCTCATGACAGACGATCCAGGAACTGGCCGGCCGTCGGCTGCATCACGCGGGGCTGGCCGGTGTGGATATCGACGGCGCCGCTGGCGAAATCGGCGTGAAGCAATGCGGTTTCGAGGCCGGGAGCCGCACCGCGCAAGGCCTGGCTTGTCTCCTCGCGCTCCGCCCAGAGTGTCACGCCGACATCGCGACCCTGCAGGGTCACCACGCCTTGCAGCGGTCCCATCGGCTCGACGTCGAGGGCGAAGCGGATGCGCCAGAGCGGCGGGCTCACGCCCGCGATGGTCCGGCGTGGCGCCTCGTGCTCCACCTGCAGGGGCAGCATGGCCGTGCCGTGCTGGAAGGCGAGGGGGATTTCGGCGAGCCAGCGCTGCGTCGGTTGCGGGGCGTCCTGACGGGCATTCTCCAGCGGCAGCGAGGCGTATTGCGTCAGCTTGATCCGGTCGAGAGCGGCCTCGGTCTGGTTGAGCAGGGTTTCGGCGATGACGAAGGGTTTCTCGCCGGGTGCGAGCGACGGTTCGGCGGCGGCCTGCGGCAGGAGCGGGCCGTCGCGGCGCGGCGGTGTGGCGCGGCTGCCGGGGTCGGTCCCGGCGCCCGGCGCGGCATCTGCCGGCAGCCCGGCCTGAAGCGCGGCGGCGCGTTCCTGGCGGTTCGCTTTCGGCTCCGGCGACAGCGCTTCCACGATCGGGACCAGAATCTCCCGCAGCGCCTGCAGATGGGCCTTGAGATCGCCCTGCCGCGGAGGCGCTTCGCCGGCCGCCTTGTGGGCTTCCATGAACAGGCCCGAGCCCTGGAACGCTTCCTTCAGGCTCTGCCCCGTGACCGGATGACGGTCTGCCATGACGGATTGGGCCAGCACGCGATCGATGGCGGGAAGCAGAGCCTTGGGCAGGGACAGCGCGATGGAGCCCTCGGCCAGGCCGCGCAGATTGGCGAAGAGCGGCGCGAGACTGTCCTGCTTCTGCAGCGCGGCGCCGAGAAGAGGCCCTGCCATGGCGCGCGCGGCGGCCGGGCCGGGCGTGATCGGGTTGGCCGCGACCGGCGAAGGAAGTGCTCCCGGTTGAGCGGAAATCGCCGCCGCCGTAGCTGGCATGGGACGTACCGGCGCAACAGTGGAGACTGAGGGGGAAGTCTGTGCCGGGGAGGCGGTCAGGGGCGCTGCGGCTGCGGTCGCCCGCGCAAGCGTGTTGCCCGCCAGCGCCGAGGCGTCGGGCCGGGCATCCGGTGTGGGGGCAGCGGGTTGCGTGACCGCCGCCGGCGGGCGCAGCTCGACCAATGTGGCGCGCAGGTCGCCGCCCGGCTGCTCGGGCGGGTCGAGCCGCAGCAGCAGGGTGGAGCCGGGCTGAAGGGCGGCCTGTCTGGCCTGCGGGCCGTTGAGAATGAGCGCGACCTTGCTGTCGCCGATCGCGGCCGTGGCGCTGCCATCCGCTTCGACGGAGATGAGCTTCGCCTGCACCGTCCGCCCGGCCGTCAGCTCTCCGGCTGCATCGAGGGCCTGCAGCAGAGTGGCGAAATTCTGGCTCTTGACGAGCTGGGCGAGGTTCATCGGGCCGCCTTGTGGAGACGACGCATCCTGTCACGAAAGATTAAGCGTTTCCTTGCCGTTGACCGCGTTGCGCAGGGCGTGCCTGCGCCATCGGCTCTGGCGTGTCGGGGCGCGCTGCTGCAGGCTCCCGCATCTTCGATCCGAAGGATGATTGCCATGGATTATCGCCGCCTCGGCCGCTCCGGCCTCAAGGTCTCGCCGCTGTGCCTCGGCACGATGATGTTCGGCGGCCAGACGGATGAGGCGATCTCGCGCCGGATCGTCGACAAGGCTCGCGAGGCCGGCATCAACTTCATCGACACGGCCGACGTCTACAACGAGGGGGCGTCGGAGGAGATCACCGGCCGGGCCATCGCCGCCAACCGCCATGACTGGGTGCTGGCGACCAAGGTCGCGAACGTCATGGGGCCGGGACCGATGAATGGCGGCCTGTCGCGCCGCTGGGTGCTGCGGGCCTGCGAGGACAGCCTGCGCCGGCTCGGAACCGGGACGATCGACATCTACTACCTCCACAAGGAGGACCATGAGACGCCGCTCGAGGAGACGGTGCACGCGATCGCCGACCTCGTCCGCCAGGGCAAGATCCGGCATTTCGGCGTCTCGAACTACCGCGCCTGGCGTCTCGCCGAGATCTGCCGGCTCTGCGACGATCTCGGCATCGACCGGCCGGTGGTCAGCCAGCCCTACTACAACGCGATGAACCGGATGCCGGAGGTCGAGCACCTGCCGGCCTGCGGGTATTTCGGGCTGGGCGTGGCCTCTTACTCGCCGCTGGCGCGCGGCGTGCTGACGGCAAAATACGCGCCCGGCCAGCAGCCGGCCGAGGGAACGCGCGCAGGCCGTGGCGACCGCCGCATGATGCAGGCCGAATGGCGCGAGGAGAGCCTGGTCATCGCCCAGACGATCAAGGAGCATGCCGCGAGCAAGGGGCTGACGCCGATCCAGTTCGCGGTGCGCTGGGTGCTGAACAACCGCTTCGTGACGGCGGCGATCGCCGGACCGCGGACTGTCGAGCAGTGGGAAGCCTATCTGGCGGCGCTGGAGGCGCGCTTCGACGTCGAGGACGAGGCGCTGGTCGATCGGCTCGTCCCGGCGGGCCATCCCTCGACGCCGGGCTATTCCGACCCGGCCTATCCGCTGGAGGGACGCCTCAGCCGCGTCTGAGAGGCTCCGCTCGACGTAGCGCCCCGAGTTCCGGTCTCAGTTCAGGACGCAGAAGCCGCCCACCACGACTTCGCTGCGGCACCAGGGTTTCTGGGCGCTTTCGGTCGATGTCAGGCGCAGCGGGGGAGACTCGTCGCGCGGCGTGCTCGACGGCGGGAAGGGGACGCGTTGAGGGGCGGTCGCCGTCTCCGCGGCCTGGGCGCGGCTCGTGCCGGCGATGCCGGGAACGACGACTACGCTCCGGCTGGCCTTGGCCGCGGGCGCGGGGCTGCTGCGGCCGCCGAGCCGAAAACGGGCCGCTTCGGCTTGAACGGGCAGGAGGGTGGCGGCGGCGAGCAGGCAGGCGAGGGCGGCGGCGCGGCGCATGAGGCGATCTCCGGATTGCCGACAGGATGCCGCGATCTGCCGCTACGGCAAGGACGGGCTGGGATCAGCCTGAGCGAGGCGTTAACGGCACGGGCCGGCCGAGCTCAATGCCCCGGCAGGACGATCATGGTGGGCTTGGCCGGCAGGGTCGCCTTGCTCAGCGCGATCGCCGGCTGGTCGCGTCGCTCGACCGGCCAGAGATCCTGCGTCCGGGCGAGGAAGCGCTTCAGCGTGCCGCCGCCGAAGAAGTGCATCGGGATCATCACTCGCGCCTGAACGGTCTTCAGCACCTCCAGCATGCCTTCCTGGTCGAGCGTATAGCTGCCGTCGACCGGGAAGAGCACGATGTCGACCCGCCCGAGCGCACGCAGATGGCCGGGTTCCAGAGGATGATGCAGATGGCCGAGATGGGCGATGCAGAGATCGCCGATCTCGAAGATGAAGATCGAGTTGCCGTCGAAGTCGGTGCCACCCTCATAGCTGCGGATATTGGTCGGAACGTTGCGGACGCGGACGTCGCCCAGCGTGACGTCATGTTTGGCCGCGCCCTGTCCGCTCGGATCCCAGCCGGGCAGAACCTGCTTGATGGCGGGATCTGGCCGGCGGGAATTATGCGTCGAATGCGCCTTGTTCATCGTGGCGATGTCGGGCGTCACCGGCGGGCGGACATAGTCGTTATAGTCGGTCGCGATCTTCACGCCGCCCGGCGTCTCGATCAGGAAGGTGGCATGGCCGACGAAGGTGAGGCGCACCTCGCCCTTCGCGAGCTGAACCCGCTGGATCGGCAGGCGATGGCTCGCCATTTCCGGCCGGCAGCCGGGCTCGTTCGACTGGGCGCTGGCCGGCCCATGAGCAAGGCCGAACACTGCGGCGACGAAAGCGAATAGCCCGACGGTGCGCGACAAATTCATCGGCCGGCTCCGGTTGCGCGTTGTCCGTGACGATCAGGCAAATAGCCGGCCGTGAAAAGCGCGCTGTCGGTTTCGTGAACCGAGCTTGTGCCGCCTCAGCTTCCCGAATACCGCACCTCGACCTTCGCTTCCGCGAGGCGGCGGTAGAGCTTCCGGCGGCGCAGGATCGGCACCCAGTCGTAGAGAAACATCTCGGCCGGGCGCCAGATCACGACCCAGCCGATGATGATCAAGCTCTCCTGGAAGACCCGCGCGAAGGGGCCTTCATAGGCTTGCGTCAGCAGCCAGCTGAAAAACAGGCAGGCGGCGAGCCCGGCGAAGCCGATGGCGAAAGCCAGGCGCCCGTCCCGAAACAGCTCGCGCAGAGCCTTGGTTTCGGCCTCCGCCCTTCCGGAAAACCAGTTGCGGATCGCTATGGGAAGATCGGGGGTCTGTCGGCTGGAGCCATCGGGATTCTCAAGGTGGACGACGATCGCGATCGGAGCATCCTTGGGCAGGTCGCGAGCCCAATCGACGATATATTCGTCGGCCTCCGCCGCGATGTCGCCCTCCCTGAACGGGAAAGGGTCGAGCGTGTTGAAGAGTTGGGCGCCGTCGCTCAGTCTGAGTTCGATCGTCGCTCTGCTGGTCAACGCTGGCATGCCGGTGGTTCCTGGTCGTGGTGCCGGCATTGTTCAGGACACGCTTGACAGCCGCAATCGCCAGACGCGGTTGCGGCGCACGCCGCCGGTCGCTACATAGCGCCCAGATTTCCCGACATCCCGTGTCGCAAGCGTTCGAAAGCGGAGCCCGCTCGCCCCATGTCCCGCCAGTTCATCTACCATATGCGCGGCCTGTCCAAGACCTATCCGGGCGGCAAGCAGGTCCTGAACAACATCCATCTCTCGTTCTACCCGGACGCCAAGATCGGCGTGCTCGGCGTCAACGGCGCCGGCAAGTCGACCCTGCTCAAGATTATGGCCGGCATGGACAAGGAGTGGACCGGCGAGGCCTGGGTCGCGGAAGGCGCCCGCGTCGGCTACCTGCCGCAGGAGCCGAAGCTCGACGAGAGCTTGACCGTGCGTGAGAACGTCATGCTCGGCGTCGCGCCGCAAAAGGCGATCCTCGACCGCTATAACGAGCTCGCCATGAACTATTCGGACGAGACCGCCGACGAGATGACCAATCTCCAGGACGAGATCGAGGCCAAGGGCCTGTGGGATCTCGATTCCAAGGTCGATCAGGCGATGGACGCGCTGCGCTGCCCGCCGGACGACTGGGCGGTCGACAAGCTCTCGGGCGGCGAGCGCCGCCGCGTCGCCATGTGCAAGCTGCTGCTGGAGCAGCCCGAGCTCCTGCTGCTCGACGAGCCGACCAACCATCTGGACGCCGAGACCACCGCCTGGCTCGAAGGCCACCTGCGGACCTATCCGGGCGCGATCCTGATCGTCACCCACGATCGCTACTTCCTCGACAACGTTACGAGCTGGATCCTCGAACTCGATCGCGGCCAGGGCATCCCCTACGAGGGCAACTACTCGGCCTGGTCGGTGCAGAAGCAGAAGCGCCTCGCCCAGGAAGGCCGCGAGGACGCCTCGCGCCAGAAGACCCTGGAGCGCGAAGCGGAGTGGATGGCGCAGTCGCCCAAGGCCCGCCAGGCCAAGAGCAAGGCCCGCATCCAGCGCTATGATGAGCTCGTCCAGAAGGCCAACAGCAAGGGGCCGGACACCGCGCAGATCATCATCCCGATCGCCGAGCGGCTGGGCAACAACGTCGTCGATTTCGAGGGGCTGTCGAAGGGCTTCCAGGACAAGCTGCTGATCGACGATCTCTCGTTCAAGCTGCCGCCGGGCGGCATCGTCGGCGTGATCGGCCCCAACGGCGCCGGCAAGACGACGCTGTTCAAGATGATCACCGGCGCCGAGAAGCCGGATGCCGGCACGATCAAGGTCGGCGAGAGCGTCCAGCTCGGCTATGTCGACCAGAGCCGCGACTCGCTCGACGACAAGAAGAACGTCTGGGAGGAAATCTCCGGCGGCAACGACGTGCTCTATCTCGGCAAGCGCGAGATCAATTCCCGCGCCTATTGCTCGGCCTTCAACTTCAAGGGCGGCGACCAGCAGAAGAAGGTCGGCTCGCTCTCGGGCGGTGAGCGCAACCGCGTCCATCTCGCCAAGATGCTGAAGTCCGGTGCCAACCTGTTGCTGCTCGACGAGCCGACCAACGACCTCGACGTCGACACGCTGCGCGCGCTGGAAGAGGCGCTGGAGGATTACGCCGGCTGCGCCGTGATCATCAGCCACGATCGCTGGTTCCTCGACCGCATCGCGACCCATATCCTCGCCTTCGAGGGCGACAGCCATGTCGAGTGGTTCGAGGGCAATTTCGCCGATTACGAGGAGGACAAGAAGCGCCGCCTCGGCATCGACTCCACCATACCGAAGCGCATCCAGTACAAGAAATTTACACGCTGAGAAAGTGCATGTAATATCCTTCAACTCATGATTGTGTTGGGGGAGGCGATATGCGGGGGGCTATCGTAACGGTGGTGGCGTGCATTCTCGCCGCCACCCATGCAAATGCTGTGGAAGTTGCATCGGATGTCCGAACGGCCGTCGCCGGTATAAACACGCGCGCGCCGGCGATAGAGGCTGAGGTCAGCAAGACGATCGGCACTCCCCAATCCGAGGCGGATTTCGCGAGCTATGCCGACAGCCGGAACAAGATCTTGCGATTTCTGTCGGAAATCCGCAGGGAGGCCGCGCGCATCCGCACCATTTCCGACCGCCTGAGTCCGGAAAAGCTCCAGCTTGAGCAAGATATCAAGGCACTTGCGATCACGGCTGGTATTGAAACGACCAATGATGAAAACCAGCCGCTTTCGATGACGGCGTTCGAGGCGAAGGTCGATGAGAAATGGAAGGAAACACAGGCGGAACTTAAGACTGCTCAAGAGGAGCTGACGAAGATTTCACCTGAGCCGTCATTTCGCGATCGGGTGAACGTCCAAAATCTTAGTGATGAAGATCGACGCAAATTATTCGAAGATCGTCAATCCATTCGTTTAAAGATGATGGAGGCTAGATCTAAGCTTCGATCTGTAGGCTCTACTCTCGGTGAGATTAGGCGTATTAGAGAGGCGATTGAGCGATTGAAGGTGGTTGAGTCTGGGGTTTTGAGCTTTGGATCTGAGTTAAGCTCACTTGAGTCTAATGATTTAAAATTCAATGCGCTTCTCAATCAACTTGACGATAGGATTTTTAATTTCCTCCTTATTGAGAAAAACGATAATAGGTATGCATTTTATTCGACTCTCGTATTTGGAATTGCCGTTGTCATCGTAATCGGCTCATTCTTCTTTGTGGCATATAAATCCGAGTCCGTGAGAGTTTCCATATTTGCAAACGACTCTGGTCTTCAGTTTGTTACTCTGTTCTCGCTTGTTATCGCGATCATTCTGTTTGGGGTTTTGAAGATTCTGGGAGGTAAAGAGCTGGCTGCGCTGCTCGGAGGTCTGTCCGGTTATATCCTTGGGCGTGGGGGGATCACTCGGCAATCGACGACCCCTGCTCCTGCGGTGGCGTCTCCTCCGGCGGGTGGCTGACGGGTGAGGCCTGTTCAACGGCGCTCTTGCGCGTGCTGGTGGTGGCGATCAGCATGAGCTCCCACGGATTTGCCAAGTCGCTTAGGATGCTGTGCGGTAAGCGATTATGAGGAGGACAAGAAGCGCCGCCTCGGCATCGACTCCATCATCCCGAAGCGCATCCAGTACAAGTTCTCGCGCTGAGTGATTGATATCCGATTCAAAAAAGCCCCGCGGCAGCGATCCTGCCGCGGGGCTTTTTCGTTGGGGCCATGGCCGGGCTTCGGGGAGGTTTCCTCGATGGACGGCGGTGATTCCTTGCTCGGGGCGCGGATATGCTAACCTCGCCCGGCTGGTCGCCGAGCCGTATGGAATCCAACGGCCGCGGCAGACCCAAGAACGCAGAGGCAACAAGAACGCAGAGGCAAGGAGAGTCGAACAATGCGCGCAAGACGTATCGGATTTGCCGCCGCCGGACTGCTGGCACTCACCGCTGGCGCCGCTCAGGCCCAGACCGCCGAGATGACCTTTTTCGTGACGAGCGCCGGCTCCGGCAAGGGAGCGGATCTCGGGGGCCTCGCAGGGGCGGATGCGATCTGCCAGCGCCTCGCCCAGGCAGTCGGTGCCGGCGGGAAGACCTGGCGAGCCTATCTGTCGACGCAAACGGCCAATGGCGTGCCGGCGGTGAATGCGCGCGATCGCATCGGCGCCGGACCTTGGCGCAACGCCAAAGGTGCGGTGATCGCCTCCAGCGTCGCCGATCTGCACGGTGCCGCGACGAACCTGACCAAGCAGACCGCGCTCAACGAGAAGGGCGAAACCGTCAATGGCCGCGGCGATACACCCAACCAGCACGACATGCTGACGGGTTCGCAGGCGGACGGCACGGCGTTCGGCCCCGGCGAGGACCGGACCTGCGGCAACTACACCAAGAGCGGCACTGAGGGAGCCGTGATGCTCGGCCACCATGACCGGTCGGGGCTCGACGACTCGCCGCCGGCGAAGTCCTGGAACATGTCGCACGCCTCGCGCGGCGGCTGCAGCCCGGATGCGTTGAAAGGCACGGGCGGCGCCGGCCTGTTCTACTGCTTCGCTGCCAATTGAGGCTCCCCGCCGGGCTACTCAAAACCAGGCTTTCGGGGCTCTCCCCGGAAGCCGCCATGCGGTGCAGCTGAGGCCCCTCAGCTGGCCAGCCGCTTCATCGCTCCGTCGCGGCCACCCACGAGGATGTTCTGGTCGACATCCTTGATGTCACGCAGGCCGCAGAGCGCCATGGTGGTGTCGAGCTCCTTGCGGATGATGTCGAGCGCGGCGGTGACGCCCTGCTCGCCCATCGCGCCCAGCCCATAGAGGAAGGCGCGGCCGATGAAGGTGCCGTTGGCGCCGAGCGCGACCGCCTTCAGCACGTCCTGGCCCGAGCGGATGCCGCCGTCGAACAGCACCTCGATGCGATTGCCGACCTGCTCGACGATGCCGGGCAGGGCCTCGATCGAGGAGAGCGCGCCGTCGAGCTGGCGGCCGCCATGGTTGGAGACGATCAGCGCGTCGGCGCCGCTTTTCGCAGCTATCTCAGCATCTTCGGGATCGAGGATGCCTTTCAGAATCAACTTGCCGCCCCATTGGTCCTTGATCCACTGCACGTCGTCCCAGTTCAGCTTCGGATCGAACTGGCTGGCGGTCCAGGACGAGAGCGACGACATGTCGGCGACGCCGGTGACGTGGCCGACGATGTTGCCGAACTGCCGGCGCGGCGTGTCCAGCATCTTCAGGCACCAGCGCGGCTTGAAGGCGAGGTTGATCAGGTTGGCGATGGTCGGCTTCGGCGGGGCGGAGAGGCCGTTGCGGATGTCCTTGTGGCGCTGGCCGAGGATCTGCAGGTCGAGCGTCAACACCAGCGCCGAGCAGCCGGCCTTCTTGGCCCGCTGGATCAGCCGGGAAATGAAGTCACGGTCCTTCATCACATAGAGCTGGAACCAGAACGGAGCCTGGGTGTGGTTCGCCACGTCCTCGATCGAGCAGATGCTCATGGTGGAGAGCGTGAAGGGCACGCCGGCCTTGGCGGCGGCCTTGGCGGCGAGGATTTCGCCATCGGCGTGCTGCATGCCGGTGAGGCCGGTGGGGGCGAGCGCGACCGGCATCGTGACCGGCTGGCCGATCATCTCGGAGGCGAGCGAGCGGTTGGTCATGTCGACGGCGACGCGCTGGCGCAGCTTGATCTTGGCGAAATCGGTTTCGTTGGCGCGATAGGTGCCCTCGGTCCAGGCGCCGGAATCGGCGTAGTCGTAGAACATGCGCGGCACGCGGCGCTTGGCCAGAAGGCGCAGGTCTTCGATGGTCAGGGGCTGGGCCATGTCTCGTCTCGCCGTTCGCTTCCCGTCGGTCCTTCGGGGTGACTCGCACGACGGACGGCGCCGCGCAACCTCCCGAGCCGCAGGGGGGCTTCGGTCAGGAGATCGCCATGTAGCGGCCGGGCTTGTGGTTCATGCCCAGGATGGCGTTGAGGACGAGCGTGCCGACGAGCGAGAGCGCGACCTTGTCCGGTGGCAGCACGAAGAGGGCGGCGGCGAAGATCGCCGCGTCGATGCCGAGCTGGACCCAGCCGGCGCGCACGCCATGCCGTTCCTGCAGGTAGAGCGCGAGGATGTTGACCCCGCCGATCGCCGTGCGGTGGCGCGCCAGCGCCAGTAGGCCGAGGCCCATCGCGACGCCGCCGGCGATGGCGGCGTAGAGCGGCGCCACCGCCTCGATACGGAACCAGCCCGGCGTCGCCCAGACGAAGAACGAGATGAGGCCGACGGCGGCGAAGGTGCGCAGGGTGAAGGGGAGGCCCATTCGCCGGAAGGCGAGCCAGTAGAACGGCAGGTTGATGACGAAGAAGAGCAGGCTGAAATCGCTTCCCGTGGCGAATTGCAGCAGCAGGGCGAGCCCGGCCGCGCCTCCGGTCAGCACCGTCGCCTTGGCGAAGAGGACAATGCCGAAGCTGATCATCAGCGTGCCCAGCGGCAGGGCGAGCAGGTCTTCATAGAGGCGGTGTTGCTGGGGCATCGGGGCACTGGCGGTCTGCGACATGGCGAGCCCTGTATCGGCTGGAGGCTGCGTGCGCCAGAGGCCATGCAATGGCCGAGCCAGCCGGGACGCCTCCGGCGGTGCGGATCGAAGGGTTTCGTCAAGGTGATGACCTTGGCCGGTGAGGCGAGGGAAGCCCGTTGCAAGCACACTTTGACCGCACAAGGCGCCCCTGACGAACGGGCCGCCATGTCGTCGGTGCGGGCGAGGCGGGGATCTGTCTGGAGGCCTCTTCGCATGCTGCCGTGAAGGTTCTGGTCATACTGGCAAAGTCTTGACCGTGCAGGTGAGTCGCTTGCCTGTCCTTTGGTCTCGACAAGGACCAGTTTTCGGTCAATCCTCCCGTTGCCGGCATAGGGGCCATGCGCTCAGTGCCGGTGAGACGCTTTGGCTTCGAGGGATGTGGCGATGGCGACCGGGACCGTCAAATGGTTCAACACTGAGAAGGGGTTCGGCTTCATTCAACCGGCAGAGGGCGGCAAGGATGTGTTCGTTCACATCACGGCCGTGAAGGAAGCCGGCATGATGACGCTGACGGAAGGACAGAAGGTTTCGTTCGAGCTGAAGACCGAACGCGGCAAGACCGCCGCGGGCGATCTGAAAGTCCTCTGAGACTATTCTGCTTCCGCAGGGTTCGCCCGCTGCCCAGGCGGCGGGGCGGTGGCGAACACGCGCTGAAACGGAAGGCCGGATCGGCATTTCTGCCGCCTGTCCGGGTCGAAGCTTTTTTGATCTGAGACGATGTGCCGGAAGCCCCATTCCGGCCCTCGATGCTTTGTGAAGCTCCCGGTTGGATGACTTGCGTGCAGGACGCCGTTGCCTCTACGCGTCGCCGGCACTTTCAATGACGGCATAGGCCGGCGAGAGACCCTCCTCCGTTTCGGTTTTGCCGAGCCACCTTCTCCCGCGTCGAATTCGGCCGTTGCAGACCTCAACTGCAAAAGCTGCACATTTCGGGCGTGTCCTATGAGCTGTGGGAGAAGGGCAGTGCTGCGTGCGCTGGCCGAGCCCTGCTTTCCAGTCCGTCCTGTTTTCCGCACGATAATCCGCTTGCACGAACGGGTCGTTTGACATAAAGATATCTTTATATCTTTTTCTTGCGGCGAGGGAGTGCGACCGCGTGCGGCAGCCGACAGCATTGTCTTCCGATGTGCTCCTTGCCGGTCTGCGGGCTGCGGGGGAGGAGACGCGCCTGCGCATCCTGGCTCTGCTTTCGGAAGGTGAGCTCTCGGTCTCTGACCTCACCGACATCCTCGGTCAGTCCCAGCCGCGCATCTCGCGCCATCTCAAGCTGCTGGCGGAAGCCGGGCTGGTCCGGCGCTCGCGTGAGGGCGCCTGGGCCTTCTTCCGGCTGGACGAGACCGGGCCGGGCGGCGCCTTTGCCGCATCGCTCGCCGCCTGGCTAGACCGCGCCGACCCGGTGCTCGCAGCCGATCGCGAGCGGCTGGCGGCTGTGCGGGCCAATCGCGCCGAGGCGGCGCAGAGCTATTTCGCCAGCGTCGCCCGCGATTGGGATCGCCTGCGCGGCCTGCATGTGCCCGACCATGCCGTCGAGGCGGCGGTCGAGGCCGCGGTCGGGGAGGGCTCGCCCGGCGCGATGCTCGATCTCGGCACCGGCACGGGCCGGATGCTGGAGCGGATCGCGCCGAAATTCGGCCGCGCCGTCGGCGTCGACGCCAACCATGCGATGCTGGCGGTGGCGCGCGCCAATCTGGAGCGGGCGGGGCTGTCGCGCGTCGAGCTTCGGCAGGGCGACATCTATGCGCTGCCCTTCGCGCGTGGCTCCTTCGATCTCGTCATCGTTCATCAGGTGCTGCATTTCCTCGACGATCCCGGCCGGGCGGTGCGCGAGGCTGCGGCGATGCTGGCGCCGGGCGGACGGCTGATCGTCGTCGATTTCGCGCCGCACGAGATGGAGTTCCTGCGGACCGAGCATGCGCATCGCCGGCTCGGCTTCTCACGTCAGCAGATCGCCGGCTGGTTCGCGGAGGCGGGTCTCGCCTGCGACCTGTCGCAGGAAGTCACCCTGGCCGATGGCGGTTCCGGACAGCTTCCGGTCATGCTCTGGCGCGGGCGAGACCGGCGCGTCCAGTCCGATCCGCCGGTGCGCCACATCAATCTCGAGGTTGCGTGATGAATGCCTTTCGCCCCAGCCGGCACGGTTCGCGCCGTCCCCGCGTCTCCTTCGAGTTCTTCCCGCCGAAGACCGAGGAGATGGAAGTCTCGCTCTGGGAAAGCGTACGCCGGCTCGAGCCGCTTGGCCCCAGCTTCGTCTCGGTGACCTATGGCGCAGGCGGCTCGACCCGTGAGCGCACCCACGCCACCGTCAAGCGCATGGTCGAGGAGACCGCGCTGAAGCCGGCCGCCCATCTCACCTGTGTCTCGGCCTCGAAGGCCGAGGTCGACGAGGTCATCCGTTCCTATTGGGAGGCCGGGGTACGCCATGTCGTGGCGCTGCGCGGCGATCCGGCCGGCGGCCTCGGCACGGCCTATGAGCCGCACCCGGAGGGCTATCACCAGACCTCCGATCTCGTCGCGGGCCTGAAGCGGATCGGCGATTTCGAGGTCACGGTCTCGGCCTATCCGGAGAAGCATCCGGAAGCGGCCTCGCTCGATGCCGATATCGATGCGCTCAAGAAGAAGGTCGATGCCGGCGCAACGCGGGCGATCACCCAGTTCTTCTTCGATAACGACGTCTATTTCCGCTATCTCGACAAGGTGCGCGCGCGCGGCATCGAGATTCCGATCCTGCCGGGCATCGTTCCCGTCCAGAACTTCAAGCAGACCGCCAATTTCGCCCGCAAGACCGGCGCGAGCGTGCCCCAATGGCTGGCCGACCGCTTCGAGGGATTGGAAGACGATGTGGCGACGCGGCGTCTGGTTGCCGCCGCCGTCTGCGCCGAGCAGGTTCTGGATCTGATCGATCGCGGCGCGACCGACCTGCATTTCTACACGATGAACAAGGCCGACCTCGTCTATGCCATCTGCCATCTCGTCGGCCTGAAGCCCGAGAAGCCGGCGGCGCAGGCCGTGGCGGCGGAGTAATGGCGTCATTGCGAGCGTAGCGAAGCAATCCGGGAGACGTAGAGCTCAGCGGCCCCTGGATTGCCTCATCGCTTCGCTCCTCGCAATGACGGCGATGACTGAGCATCACTTGGCGAAAGCGTAACGATGTCCGACTTCATTCCCGCTCCCGTCGACGGCGCCGAGATCGAGCGCTCGCTGCGCCAGGCTGCGCGCGAGCGCATTCTCGTGCTCGACGGCGCGATGGGGACGCAGATCCAGAACCTGAATCTGTCCGAGGCGGATTTCCGCGGCGAGCGCTTCAAGGGCTTCAATCACGACCTCAAGGGCAATAACGACATCATCGCGCTGACGCAGGCCGAGGCGCTGCGCGACATCCATCTCGCCTATTTCCGGGCGGGCGCCGACATCGTCGAGACCAACACGTTCTCGGGCACCTCGATCGCCCAGGCCGATTACGGCATGGAGGCCTATGTCTACGAGCTGAACGTCGCCTGCTCGCGCATCGCCCGCGAGGCGGCCGCGATCGCGCAGAAGGAGGACGGGCGGCGCCGCTTCGTCGCCGGCGCGATCGGCCCGACCAATCGCACGCTCTCGATCTCGCCCGACGTCAACAATCCCGGCTTCCGTGCCGTGAGTTTCGACCAGGTCCGTGATGCTTACGCCGAGCAGGTGACGGGGCTGATCGATGGCGGCTCGGAACTGCTGCTGATCGAAACGATCTTCGACACGCTCAACGCCAAGGCCGCGATCGTCGCGATCGAGCAGGTCTATCGCGAAAAGGGCCTGCGCCTGCCGGTGATGATCTCCGGCACGATCACCGATCTTTCGGGCCGCACGCTCTCCGGCCAGACGGTCGAGGCGTTCTGGAACGCGGTGCGCCATGCCGCGCCGCTGACCATCGGCCTGAACTGCGCGCTCGGCGCGCGCGAGATGCGGGCGCATATCAAGGATATGTCGCGCATCGCCGACACGCTGGTCTGCGCCTATCCGAATGCCGGCCTGCCCAACGAATTCGGGCTCTATGACGAACGGCCGGAAGCGACGGCCAAGATGCTGGCCGAGTTCACCGACGCCGGCTTCGTCAACATGGTCGGTGGCTGCTGCGGCACGACGCCGGACCATATCCGCGCCATCGCCGAGGCCGTTGCCGGCAAGGCGCCGCGCCAGATCCCGGAGACCAAGCCCTATCTGCGGCTCGCCGGTCTGGAGCCCTTTACGCTCGACGAGACCATCCCCTTCGTCAACGTGGGCGAGCGCACGAACGTCACCGGCTCGGCCAAGTTCCGCAAGCTGATCACGGCCGGCGACTATGCCGCCGCGCTCGACGTGGCGCGCGACCAGGTCGCCAATGGCGCGCAGGTCATCGACATCAACATGGACGAAGGCCTGCTCGATTCCGAGAAGGCAATGACCGAGTTCTGCAACCTGATCGCCTCGGAGCCGGATATCAGCCGCGTGCCGATCATGGTCGACTCGTCGAAATTTCCGGTGATCGAGGCCGGTCTCAAGACGATCCAGGGCAAGCCGATCGTCAATTCGATCTCGATGAAGGAGGGCGAGGAGGCCTTCCTCGAGCAGGCGCGCATCTGCCGGCAATACGGCGCGGCCGTCGTCGTGATGGCCTTCGACGAGGTCGGGCAGGCCGACACCTTCCAGCGCAAGATCGAGATCTGCACCCGCGCCTACAAGCTCCTGACCGAGAAGGCCGGCTTCCCGCCGCAGGACATCATCTTCGACCCGAATATCTTCGCGGTGGCGACGGGCATCGAGGAGCACGATAACTACGGCAACGACTTCATCGAGGCGACCAAGGCGATCCGCGAGACGCTGCCGCATGCCCATATCTCGGGTGGTGTCTCGAACCTCTCCTTCTCCTTCCGGGGGAACGAGAAGGTGCGCGAAGCCATGCACTCCGTGTTCCTCTACCACGCCATCAAGGCGGGGATGGACATGGGCATCGTCAATGCCGGCCAGCTCGGCAGCTATGACGATCTCGATCCCGAACTGCGCGAGCTCTGCGAGGATGTCGTCCTCAACCGCCGCAAGGATTCGACCGAGCGCCTGCTGGAGGCCGCGCCGCGCTTCAAGGGCGACGGCTCGGTTGCGGCTTCGGGCAAGGACCTGGCCTGGCGCGAGCTACCGGTCGAGAAGCGGCTGGAGCATGCGTTGGTCGCCGGCATCACCGAGTTCATCGAGGTCGACACGGAAGAGGCGCGGCTGAACGCCGAGAAGCCGCTGCACGTCATCGAGGGGCCGCTGATGGCCGGCATGAACGTGGTCGGCGACCTGTTCGGCTCGGGCAAGATGTTCCTGCCGCAGGTGGTGAAGTCCGCCCGCGTGATGAAGCAGGCCGTCGCCTATCTCATGCCCTATATGGAGGAGGAGAAGCGCCTGAACGGCGGCTCCGAGCGTGCGGCTGCCGGCAAGGTGCTGATGGCGACGGTGAAGGGGGATGTCCACGACATCGGCAAGAACATCGTCGGCGTCGTGCTCCAGTGCAACAACTACGAGGTGATCGATCTCGGCGTGATGGTGCCGACCCAGAAGATCCTGGAGACGGCGCGCAGGGAGAAGGTCGACATCATCGGCCTCTCCGGGCTGATCACGCCCTCGCTTGACGAGATGGTGACCGTCGCCTCCGAGATGGAGCGCGAGGGCTTCGATATTCCGCTCCTGATCGGCGGGGCGACGACGAGCCGCGTCCATACGGCGGTGAAGATCCACCCGGCCTATGAGAAGGGCCAGGCGGTGCATGTGAACGACGCTTCGCGCGCCGTCGGCGTCGTCTCCAGCCTGCTCTCCTCGGAACAGAAGCCGGGCTATGTCGCGGGCGTGCAGGCGGAGTACGCCAAGGTCGCCGAGGCGCATCGCCGCTCCGAGGCCGAGAAGCAGCGCCTGCCGCTGGCTCGGGCTCGCGCCAATGCCTTCAAGACGGATTGGAGTGCCTATCAGCCGCCGAAACCGAGCTTCCTCGGCACGCGGACCTTCCGCACCTACGATATCGCCGATCTCGTGCCGGTGATCGACTGGACGCCGTTCTTCCAGACCTGGGAGCTGAAGGGCCGCTTCCCGGCGATCCTGCAGGATGAGAAGCAGGGCGAGGCGGCGCGCGCGCTCTGGGACGATGCGCAGGCGATGCTGAAGCGCGTCGTCGAGGAGCGCTGGTTCAACCCGAAGGCGGTGATCGGCTTCTGGCCGGCGAATGCCGTCGGCGACGATATCCGCCTCTATACCGGCGAGAGCCGGCAGGAGGCGCTCGCGACCTTCCACGGGCTGCGCCAGCAGCTCTCGAAGCGCGACGGCAAGCCGAATATGTGCCTGTCCGATTTCGTCGCGCCGGAAGGCGTGGCGCCGGACTATGTCGGGGCCTTCGTCGTCACGGCGGGCGCGGAGGAAGAGCGCATCTCCGAGAAGTTCGCACGCGACAATGACGATTACCGCTCGATCATGGTCAAGGCGCTGGCGGATCGCTTTGCCGAAGCCTTCGCCGAGCGGATGCACCAACTCGTGCGCAAGGAGTTCTGGGGCTATGCGCCGGACGAGGCCTTCAGCAATGACGAGCTGATCCGCGAGGAGTATCGCGGCATCCGCCCGGCGCCGGGCTATCCGGCCCAGCCCGACCATACCGAGAAGGAAACGCTGTTCCGGCTGCTGGAGGCCGAGCGCCGCGTCGGCGTGAAGCTGACCGAGAGCTATGCGATGTGGCCGGGCTCCTCGGTCTCCGGGCTCTATTTCTCGCATCCGGAGGCCTATTATTTTGGTGTCGCCAAGGTCGAGCGCGATCAGGCCGAGGACTATGCGGCACGCAAGGGCATGAGTGTCGAGGAGGTCGAGCGCTGGCTCGCGCCAATCCTCAACTACGACACCGCAGCCTATCGGCTGCAGGCCGCGGAGTAGGCCGCCGTCATGCTCGCCCTTGTGGCGAGCATCCACGTTTTGAACGCGACCTTTGACCAACGAAGACGTGGATGGTCGGGACAAGCCCGACCATGACGGAGAGTTGCCCTTCTGGCCTCGCAGGGGTTAACACCCGCTCGCGAGTCTGAAGGAGTGACCATGGCCGACGACGATTACGTCTATGACGAGGCGACCGGCGAATGGCGCCCGGCCTCCGAGGTGGCTGCGGCGACTGCTGCCGCGAGCCGCGTCGAGGTGCGCGATGCGGCTGGAAACTTGCTGGCCGATGGCGATGCCGTCGTCCTGATCAAGGATCTCAAGGTCAAGGGCGCGGGCCAGACCCTGAAGCAGGGAACGGTGATCCGCTCGATCCGCCTGACCGACAATCCCGAAGAGATCGACTGCCGCCACGATGCGATCAAGGGTCTCGTGCTGCGGACCGAATTCGTCCGCAAGCGCTGAAGCCAACCTCCGATGATCCGGAAAGCGACCGCCTCCGATCATGCGCGCATCCACGCCATCCGCATGGGCGTGCGCGAGAATATCCTCAGCAATCCCGCCCTGGTGACGGCCGAGGAGGTCGACTGGTATCGCGAGCACGCCATCTTCCTCGTCGCGGAGGAGGCGGGCGAGGTCGTCGCCTTCACCTGCGCCAATCATCAGACCGGGCTGGTCTGGGCGCTGTTCGTCGATCCCGCGCATGAGGGGTGCGGCCATGGCCGGGCGCTGCTCGATGAAGCGCTGGCGGGGCTCGCTCAGGCCGGGCATGCGCAGGCCTGGCTCACCACAGGGGCTGATACGCGGGCCGAGCGCTTCTATCGCTGCCATGGCTGGCGCGAGATGGGCCGGTCGATCGACGGGCAGATCGTCTTCATCCGGTCATTGGCGGAGGATGCCGCCGCCTGAGCCGGGCGAAGCTCCGATCAGGCCAAGGCGGCCCGGGCGCGGATCGCCGTCACCGGGCCGTCGAAGACGCGGACGCAATCGCCCCCCGCCATGCCGGCGACCTGGAGCGCCGCTTCCGCATCGGCCAGGATTTCATGCTGCTGACGGGGGAGGTCCGGTGCCAGCAGGGCGGCGCCGATCGACAATGTGAAGTCGAGCACCAGCGCGCCGTGAGGGATCGGGCGGCAGAGCAGCCGGCGCGTGCCGTCGAGGACGGTGCCGAGATATTGCCGGTCGCCGGGCATCTGCAACAGCAGGGCGAAGGAGCCGGGGCCGGCCTGCTCGATCGCCAGCGCGTCGGGGAAAAGCCGTCTCAGGCGCTCCGAGATGCCGCGCGAGAGCGCGTCGCACGCCGCCTTGCCGAGGCGGTGAAAGCGGTCGATCCGGAAGATCGCGACGGCGAAGCGCTCGCCGGCCGGTCCGCGGCCGAGTTTCACGCCCCGCAGGGCCTCGGCGAAGCTGCGCGGAACGACATGTCCTGACAGCGGTTCGCTCCGCGCCATGCCGGCAAGTTCGGCCCAAAGCCCCTTTTCGGCCGTGACGTCCTGCTTGGACCCGAAGATGCGCAGCGGCCGGCCGTGCTGATGGCCGACGCCGACGATAAGGCGCATCCAGCGCTTCTCGCCGGTCGCGGCCTTGATCCGGCAGTCGAGCGCGAAGCTCTGGCCGGTGCTGATCGCCTTGCCGCGCAGCTGGTTCATCTCGCGGCGCGAGCGTTCCTCGTAGAGATCGAGGATCGCGCTGCGATAGATGCCGGAGCCGCGCTTGAGCCCGAAGAGATCGTAGACGCCGTCGGTCCAGCTCAGGGTTTCGTTGGCGAGATTGCATTCCCAGGCGCCGAGTGCTGCGCCTGCGACGGCGCGGTCATACAAACCTCCTACTCTGGTATCGGAATGCGGCATTGGCTCGCCTTGGCCTTCCAGCGGTCACTTGCGAGATAATGCTAGGCCCCCTAAGGTTAAAAATTTATCCTACATGAGACATCGATTTTCGCACGATAGTAGAGATTTATATTTAGAAATTAAAGTAATAATTCTATGATATTCACCTTATAGAGATGTCTGATGAAGGTTTTTCTCTTTGCGGCGTTGGGCTTTTTTCTAGGAACGGTATTGGCTCTCGCGTTTGCGGCGCTTGCCGCAATTGTAATTGCACCGTTCGGCATAGACATTAAGCAAGCTGGAATCATTTATCCTCTTTTTTGCCTCATGGTCGCAATTAACATCTATGGCGGCTATCGCGGCTTCGCATATGCAATGGGCCGGTGACCGGAATTAGGAGCCTCGATAAGGCGCCTACTCCCGCCGCAGCGCCTCGATCGGGTCGAGCCGGGCGGCGCGCCTCGCCGGGTAGAAGCCAAAGAAGACGCCGATCAATCCGGACACGCCGACGGCGATCAGGATCGTCCGGATCGAAATCACCGAAGGCCAGCCGGCGACATTCGCAATGGTCAGCGCCGCGGCGATGCCGAGCGCGACGCCGGCCGCGCCGCCGATGGTCGCCAGCGTCGTCGCCTCGATCAGGAACTGGGTGAGAACCGCGCTCTGGCGGGCGCCGACCGCGAGGCGCAGGCCAATCTCGCGGGTGCGCTCGGTTACCGAGACCAGCATGATGTTCATGATGCCGATGCCGCCGACCAGGAGGGACACGGCGGCCACCGCCGCGAGCAGCCAGGAGAGCGTCGTGGCCGCTGCCGTCGCGGTGTTGGCGATCTCGGTGAGGTTGCGGACGAGAAAATCGTCCTCCTGATCCTCGGTCAGGCGATGGCGCTGGCGCAGCAGGGCCGTGACTTCGGCGATGCCGGGGATGATCGCCTCCTCATTGGCGAACTTCACCATGATGCTCTGGACCGAGCGGTCGCGGGCGTAGTTGCGCCCGACGATGCGGCGCCGGCCGGTATCGAGCGGCACGAAGATGACGTCGTCCTGATCCTGCCCCAGCGCCGACTGGCCCTTCGGCGCCATCACGCCGATGACCTTGAAGGGCACGTTGCGGATGCGGAACTGCTGGTCGAGCGGGTTCTCCTCGCCGAAGAGGTTGCGCGCCACGGTCTGGCCGATCACCGCGACGATCTCGCCCTTGCGCAGTTCCTCCGGCTCGAACAGCCGGCCGTCGGCGATCTCCCACTCGCGGGCGGCGAAGAAATCCAGATCGGTGGCGGTGATCTGTGTCGACCAGTTGGTGCCGGCATAGACCGCCTGGGCGCGGGTGACGATGACGGGAGCGGCGGCGGTGACGTCGTCGACCTCTTTCAGGATCGCGGCGGCGTCCTCGTCGGTCAGGGTCGAGGAGGCGCCGGCGCCGAGGCGCACGCCACCTTGCGTGACGTTGCCGGACTGGATGATGGCGAGATTGGCGCCGAGCGACTTGATCTGGCCGGTGACGCGCGCGCGCGCGCCAGAGCCGATCGCGACCATGGCGATGACGGCGGCGACGCCGATGATGATGCCGAGCATCGTCAAGGCCGAGCGCAGCGCGTTTGCGCCGATGGCGGAGAGGGCGGAACGGAGGGCTTCGGCAAGGCTCATGCGGCTACCTCCGGCACATCCGTTCCGGGTCCGGCGGCGCCGGCATCCAGCGCGGCGAGCGCCGCGCGCGCATCGGCCGGTTCCTGCCGGGTATCGCTCAGGAGATGCCCGTCACGGAAGCGGATCAGTCGGCGGGCATGGCGGGCGACCTCGGCGTCGTGGGTGACGAGGACGACGGTCACGCCCTCGCGGTTCAAGTCCTGGAAGAGGGCGAGGATTTCCAGCGCGGTGCGGCTGTCGAGGGCGCCGGTCGGCTCGTCGGCCAGCAGCAGGCGCGGCTGGTTGACCAGGGCGCGCGCGATGGCGACGCGTTGCTGCTGGCCGCCGGACAATTGCATCGGACGGTGATAGGCGCGCTCGGCGAGGCCGACGCGCGAGAGCGCCGCCAGGGCGCGCCTCCTGCGCTCGGCCCGCGCGACGCCGGCATAGACCATCGGCAATTCGACATTGGCGCAGGCGTCGATGCGCGGCAGCAGGTTGAACTGCTGGAAGACGAAGCCGAGCTTGCGATTGCGCAGCTCCGCCAGGCCGTCGCCGGAGAGCGTCTCGACTGCGGCGCCGTCGAGCACATAATGGCCGCCGCTCGGCCGGTCGAGGCAGCCGATCAGGTTCATGAAGGTCGACTTGCCCGAGCCGGAGGGACCCATTACCGCGACGAGATCGCCGGCCTCGATCGTAAGCGAAACACGGTCCAGCGCCGTGACGCGACCGGAATCGAGATCGTAGACGCGGGTGAGGTCCCGGGTTTCGATCAGGGGCATGGCGACGCCCCTTTGTCGCGGCCGGTATGTGGCAAACGGGTTTGAAGGGCGCGGGGAACCCTTCTCCCGACCAAAGTCGGCTGTTGCCGACTTTGGCACTCGAAGTGCCAATCTCGGGCAAGCCCGAGATTGGTGAGAAGGGCAGGGATGAGGGCCTGCCCCAACCGCGAAAAGCGTAACGGCGCCGTTGCGCCCATATCCTGCAAGCGCAGGCCCTCACCCCTACCCCTCTCCCATCCGGGAGAGGGGATCCCGCGGGTGTGTTTGTCGGTTTCGCTTCCCGGGGGACCTATCATCGCTGCGCGCCCTCAGAACAACCGCGGCCCGCGCGGGCGGTTGGGCGACGGCTCGGGTGCCGCCGTCACGCGGGGCCCGCCACCGACCACGACCTGTGTGCTCTCCTTGACCTCGCCGCCGAGCAATTCCGTGAAGGCGCCGTCGGTTGGGCCGAGCATGACCGGTATGGGCTTGGGCTGCCCGGCCTCGTCGAGCACATAGACGCGCCCGGGAATGCCCTGGCGCGGGGCGACGCGGCCCTCCTGCATGATGGCCTCGAATTTGGAGCGACGCTCGGGGTCGAGGGCGGCGCCGATCCGGGCGACCAGCTCGTTGCGCGCCGTGCGGAAGGCGGCGCGCCGCTCTTCCGGCGAGAGCCCGGCCATGGCTTCGCGGTTGCCGCGGCGCTCCTTCAGGATCTCGGCGATCGCCTGCTTCTGCTCGGGCGTCGGCTGAAGCTCGGTCTCGATCCGCTCGCGCAGCGCGGCGGCGGCACGCGGGCCGCGCTCATTCGCGGAGCCGTCGGCGGCGGGGCCCGTCGTGGTGGCCGCGGGCAGGGCGGCCGCGCCGGCCGGGCGGAAGCGCAAGGCCGCATTGGGCACGCGCAGCGCATCGGCCCGATCCTCGGTCACGACCTGCAGATTGGCGGTCATGCCCGGCAGCAGCGCCATGTCGCGGTTCTGGACGCGGACGATGCCGGTATAGGTCACGACGTTCTGGATGGTCTGGGCGCCGAGGCGGACCATCTCGACCCGACCCTGGAAGCTGCGGTTCGGATAGGCGTTGACGGTGAAGGAAACGGGCTGGCCCGGCTTGAGCCGGCCGACATCGGCCTCGTCGATATTGGCGTAGATGTCGATGATGCGCAGATCCTGTGCGATCTGGAAGAGCGTCGGCGCGGACAGCGAGGCGGCGACCGTCTGGCCGAGATCGACCTGGCGCTGGACCACGACGCCGTCCACCGGCGAGCGGATATCGGTGCGTTCGAGGTCGATCAGGATGTCCCGCAGCTTGGCTTCGCGGCTGCCGATCAGGGCGATGCCGGACTGGACCTGCCCCTCCGCAAGCTGGATGTCGGCGTCGAGCCCCTTGAGCTCGGCCCGGGCCGAGGCGAGCTGGGCTTCGTTGGAGGCGAGCGTCGCGGTCTGGATCTCGACCTGCGTGCGCGCGGTGTCGAGGTTCTGCTGCGAGCCGGTGCTGCGGTTGAAGAGCTGCTCCTGGCGCTCGAAGGTGCGCTTGGCGTCGGCGAGCTGGGCGGTGGTGCGATCGCGCTGGGCCTCGATATCGCGGATGACCGAATCGGCCTTGACGCGGGCCGTGCGGGCGCGCTCGAGCTGGGCGCGCTTGACGGTGAGGTCGGCTCTCGCCTGTTCGAGATCGGACTGCGCGGCATCACGGCGCGTCCTGATCTGGTCACTGTTGAGGCGGGCGACGATCTGCCCGGCCTTCACCTGCGAATTGTAGTCGACGAGGATTTCGACGATCTGCCCGGAGAGCTGCGAGCCGACAAGGACAGTCGTGACCGGCGTCAGCGTGCCAGTGGCGCGCACGGCGGCCGTGATGCTGCCGCGATCGAGCGCCGCCAGCCGATAGGGCGGCTCATTGGCGGCGCCGCCGGCCGGGCGCAAGGCCCAGTAGCCGCCGGCCGCGGTGAGCACGACGAGCCCTGTTCCGATCAGCCATCTGCGCAAGGTCGTGTCCCCATCCCGCCTGCGCGCGGGCGCAGTTCGGGGAGATTGCCAGAAAGCACGCGGCTTCGCGAGTTAACTTCCTGCAATCTTTGAACTAGCGGGGCTCACGCGGTGCGGGAGCCTTGCGTCGTCGCAAGCAGGTCCCGCAGCGTCGTGATCGTCGAGCTGTCCGCGACGCCGTCGACCTTCTCCGGCCGCCAGTGGCGCTGGAACGCGGCGACGACAGCCTCCAGCCTGTCGTCGAAGACGCCATCGACGGTGACGCCGTAGCCGAGCATGGCGAACATCGCCTGCAGCGCCTCGACCGGCTGGCCGCTCTCGCCGCGGGCGAAGAAGCGCCCGCCGCGCAGCGGGGCGGGCTCACTCCACAGGCCGACGCCGCCCTCGGCGAAGCGCCGCCACGGGAATTTCTCGCCGGGATCGATCTTACGGCCCGGCGCGATGTCGGAATGGGCGAGCACGCGCTCAGGGGGAATGGACCAGCGCTCGCAGATGTCGCGGCAGAGGTTCAGCGTCGCCGTGATCTGCTCCTCGGGGTAATCGGGCAGGCCGCCGGGGTGGCCGGGATTAGCGATCTCGATGCCGATCGAGCAGGAGTTGATGTCGGTCTCGCCGGCCCAGTGCGAGGCGCCGGCATGCCAGGCGCGCCGGCCCTCCGGCACGAGCTGGAGCGTGTGGCCGTTCTCGAAGACGAAATAATGCGAGGAGACCTGCGCCACCGGGTTGCAGAGCCATTGCAGCGCTTCGCCCGCGATCGGCATGCCCGTATAGTGCAGGATCAGCATGTCCGGCCGGCGGCCGGGCGTGCCGTCACGGCCCTTACGCTCGCCATGGTTGGGCGAGGGGAAGATTTTGGCGGCGAAGCGGCTGTCGGGTTGGGCTGGGTCGGTCATGCGGGTGCTTTAGCGGAGATTGGAAGGGCGATTGAACGACATTGTCATCCCGGACAGAGCGAAGCGGAGATCCGGGATCCATTCCTGAATCGTGATCGGGAGCGCTCCGGAATGGATCCCTGGTCTCCTTCCGGTCGCCCGGGATGACCCGCGCATTTCCGATTCAGGAGACGGCCTTCAAGCCGGCTCTGGCGTGAGGCTGCGGCTCATGCCGCGTTCCTTCTGGATCATGTCCCAGGCGGCGTTGATGGCCGAGAGGCGCCGCGTCGCGATGGCGACCGCCTCCTCGGGCAGGCCGCGGGCGATCTCGCGGTCGGGATGCGTCTCGGCGACAAGGCGGCGGTAGTGGCGCTTCAGCTCGGCGTCGTCCATCTCGCGGCTGGCGCCCAGCACGAGATAGGGGTCGTCCGGGCGCCGCGCATGGCGGGCCTCGATCCGGGCGAAATCCCGATCCGTGATGCCGAAGATGCCGGCGACCGAACGCAGATAGGCGTGCTCGGCCTCGTGGATCGCTCCGTCGGCGGCGGCGATCAGGAAGAGCCCGTCGAGGACATCCTCCAGCAGGGCCGGCTCGTCCTTGAAGGCGCCGGCGATCTGCGTGGCGTAGGCCTCGAAACCGGCGCTGGTCTGCTTGGCGAGGTCGAAGAGCTGCTCGATGTGCCGCTGCTGGTCCGGCGGAACCTCGACGATGCGTCGGAAAGCCGTGACCTCGTCGCAGGTCACGACGCCATCCGAGCGCGCCATCTTGGCGGCGAGCGCGACAAGCCCCGTCGTGAAGACGAGTTCGCGCGGCGCCGGGCCGAAGGGGGCACCCTCGCGATCGACCAGCATATGGCCGGCAACCGCGCCGAGCAGGGCGCCGAGCGGGCCGCCGAGCATGAGCCCGAGCCCGCCGCCACCGAGAGCACCCCAGAAAGAGGAAGCCATGGATGCAATGACCTTCGTGAATCCGACGGGGCGGATGATGTGGGGAGCCTCTGCTCGGACGCAAGGGGCGCGGCTGCGACGGCCTGCCGCGCCCAAAAAAGTGCGGCGGGCCGGGAATGGGGCGGAAATGGGGCGATTCGGGCGCCTGTTTGATTCGTTCTTGGAGGGCTCTGCCGGCAAAGTTTTCAAGTCGACCGAATACATATGAATACTGAATCGTTAAATATAGAATAAATTCCTGTTTACGTATTGATTTGCTCGTTCTTCTTCACAGAGTGACAGATTATCGACACATTCAACCATCAATCGGGTGTCCCCATTGGCCAGTCATGGCGCAGAATGGGTTCAGTTCGACATGCGATATATCTGTGGTGGTCTCGCGGCCGTGTGCCTGATTAGCCTCTCCGGGGTTGCTTCCGCTGAGGAATTCGTCAACACGGAAACGGACGCCAGAGCCTTTATCGTTCGCGAGGCGGAGATCGCCCGCGAGAAAGCCGGCGAGACACGGGACCAGGCCGGAGCCGCCGGCTCGAAGGCGGAGGCCAGGGCCGAGCGCAAGAATGCCCGGACGGCGAAGGCTGCGGGCGAGATTGCCGAGAAGACCGAAACCCGTGCGAGCCGTGCGCTCGCCGCGCCGGCCGGCGCGGAGGGCATCAAGGCGATCGTCGCCCGCCATGCCGCCGCCAATGGCGTGCCGTTCTCGCTGGCCGACGCGGTCGTCCGCGTCGAGAGCCGCTACAATCCGCGCGCGGCGCATGCCGGCAATTACGGCCTGATGCAGATCCGTCACCAGACGGCACGCGGCATGGGCTATTCCGGCAGCGCGAGCGGCCTGCTCGATGCCGAGACCAATGCCCGCTACGGCATGAAATATCTCGCCATGGCCTACAAGATGGCTGGCGGCGACACCTGCCGCACGATCATGAAATACCAGAGCGGCCATATGACCACGCGCATGAGCGGCGCCAACCGGACTTATTGCGCCAAGGTGCGCACGATCACGGCGCGCAACTGACAGCTTTGTTGCGGCTGCGCTTGACGCCAGCCGCGCCAGCGCGCATCTCCCCCTCGCCAGTCGGCCGGACGGCCGCTCTCGCTTGCGAGGGAGGAAAGTCCGGGCTCCACGGAAACACGGTGCCGGATAACGTCCGGCGGGGGCGACCCCAGGGAAAGCGCCACAGAGATCGAACCGCCTCGCGCCGGGAGCTTCGGCTTTCTTGGCGAGGTAAGGGTGAAAAGGTGCGGTAAGAGCGCACCGCGGACCCGGCAACGGGGACGGCATGGCAAGCCCCACCGGGAGCAAAACCGAATAGGGACGACGCTTTCCGCGCAAGTGGAGAGGGGCTGGTTTCTGAGCCCCGTCGTCCGGGTTGGTTGCTCGAGGCGCGCAGCAATGCGCGTCCCAGAGGAATGGCCGTCACGTCGGAGGAGCGATCCTCCGGCCATCCAGAACCCGGCTTACAGGCCGGCTGGCACCCTCGCATGACGAAATGGGCCGGGAGCGATCCCGGCCCTTCGTTTTTTGCCCGCAGCTTGCACGGGCGTTCAGAGCGTATAGCTCCATTCGGCCGGCACGAAGCGGAAGCCGTTGCCGCTCTTCCTCACCGTGCCGAAGCCGGGGAAGGGCATGTGCGAGCCGCTGAACGGAATGCCGTCCGCGGCGATCATGTCGAGGACGCGCCGGCGCGAGGCGGCTGCCTGGGCGCCGTCGGCGTCGAAGACGAAGGTGATCTCCGGGCGCGCGGTCTGGATCGCGACGTTGTGCACGCAGTCGGCGACCAGCAGGATCTGCTCCTTGCCGGAGGAGACCCGCAGGATGCCGTGGCCCGGCGTATGGCCGGGGGCATCCTCGAGGTTCAGCCCGGTTGAGACCTCGCCGGCCTTCACCTTGCGGGTGCGGGCGGCATAGGGTGCCAGCGAGTTGCGGGCGGATTCGAAGAACGGCTTGGCCTCGGCCGGAACCCGGCTGAGAATGCCGTCATCGTGCCAGAAGGCGTATTCCGTCTCGTTGATGACGACCTCGGCATTGGGGAAGCGCGCGGTCTTCTGCGCGGTGACGAGCCCCTCGGCATGGTCGGGGTGGGCATGGGTCAGGATCACGGCATCGATCTGGGCGGGCTCGATGCCGGCTGCGCGGAGATTGGCCTCCGCCCGGCCCATCGTGTCGCCGAGCCCGGTCCAGGCGCCGCCGCCGGTGTCGAGGAGATAGGTCCGGTCCCTGGTGTTGATGACGAAGGCGTTGACCGAAGTCGGCAGCGCATCGGTCATTCCCGCCTCGGCGACGAGGCGCGAGACCTCGCCGGCCTCAGTGCTCGCGAAGGATTTCGCCCCGAGCGGCACATAGCCGTCCAGGATCGCGGTGATCTCGATGTCGCCGACCTTGCGGCGATAGATGCCCGGGACTTGCGCGGCGGTCTGCGGGGCGCGGGCGAGAGCGGGCAATGCCGGGAGAAGCGCGGCGGCCGAGCCGGCAAGCCATTGGCGACGGTTCAACATGGCTGTGTTCCAGAGGCTGGAGGAAAAGGCTTCCGGAAACGACGCCCGCGCCGCCCGAAGGTGGCGTGGGACTTGATCGTCTCGCGGCCAGGATGGCCCGGCCGCGAGAGGAAGATGGGCGGGCGGGCCTCAGGCCGCAACCTGCAGGTCGACAGAGATGTTGCCACGGGTCGCGTGGGAATAGGGGCAAACGATATGGGCCTTCTGGACGAGATCCTCGACCTTGGCCTTGTCGAGGCCCGGCACGGAGATGGTCAGCTTGACCGCGATGCCGAAGCCGGTGCCGTCGTCGCGCGGGCCGATGCCAACATCGGCGCTGACGCGGGCATTCTCGGGAACCTTCACGCCTTCCTTGCCGGCGACGAACTTCAGCGCGCCGAGGAAGCAGGCCGAATAGCCCATCGAGAAGAGCTGCTCGGGATTGGTGCCTTCGCCGCCGCCGCCGCCGAGTTCCTTGGGCGTGTTCAGCACGAGCTTGACGTTGCCGGTGTCGGTCGCGGCCTGGCCTTCGCGGCCGCCGGTAGCGGAACCATGGGCGGTGTAGAGGATCTTCATGGGAGGGCTCCTTGCTTGGGTGGGTCAGTGGTTGCTATTTAGATTGTGCACAATTAGATTGTCAACAACTAATTCGAGACTGCGCGGAGGCGGTTGATTATGGGGCCGCTTTCGGTTTTGCGTGAAGCATGTTGGTCGGTGAGGGCGCGATGGCGAAGCGGGACAAGGCCGGGGACGGGATGCCGCGCCTGGAGCAGCAGCTCTGCTTCGCGGTCTATCAGGTCGGCCATGCCTTCAACCGGGCCTATCGCCCGATCCTGGTCGAGCTTGGGCTCACCTATCCGCAATATCTCGTCATGCTCGTGCTCTGGGAGCAGGACGGGTTGGCGGTGAAGGAGCTCGGCGAGCGGCTGATGCTCGATTCCGGCACGCTGACGCCGTTGCTGAAGCGGCTGGAGGCCTCCGGCCTGATCCGGCGCGAGCGCGACGCCCGCGACGAGCGGCAGGTGCGCATCCGCCTTGCCGAGAAGGGCGAGGGGTTGCGGGAGCAGGGGCGCTGCGTCCAGGAGGCGATCGGGCGCGCGCTGGGCGGGACGGCCGGGGAGGCGGAGCGGCTGCGCAGCCAGCTCGATCTCGTCCGCGATGCGCTGCTGGTGTCCTCCCGCGACGACTGAGCGCGCCGCCTTTCATCCATGATGCTCGTCATTCCGGATCGGCGCCGCTTCGCGGCTTGTCCGGAATGACGGCCGTTTTCTGAAAAATTTTTCGCAGCAAAGGGCATCTCGCCGCCGGCCGATGGGGTCGGGCGGCGCCGAATTGCGCGTGCTTACGGATACTTAACCTTAACGGGTTGTGATGCCGGAGAGTCCCCGCGGGTGCGCCGTTGCGCCTGCGATTCCATTGACGCCCATGAAGGCCCATGCTATCCCAAATCATCCCGTCGAAGCCGGCAGGCAAACTTCAGGTCAGGGTCCGTGTGCCGCGCGGATTTTGGCTCCCGGAGACGCCTTGCCCGCTTCGGCGGGGGGTCTTTTCGCCGCCCGCCTCGCAGCGCTGCGGCGCCTTGAAGAGCAGGCCGGGAGGCGGCGTTGACGGACCGCTTCGTCTCGAACTTCACCAACCGGCTCGACGCCAAGGGGCGTGTTTCCATTCCTTCCAGCTTCCGGGCGGTCCTGGCGAAGGACGGCTACGAGGGCCTCTATGTCCATCAGGCGCTCGATCTGCCGGCGCTGGATGCCGGCGGCAACGCGCTCAGGGCTACGATCGACGACATTCTCGCGCGCTTCTCGCCGTTCTCGGACGAATGGGAGCTGCTTTCGACGGCACTCAACGGCACCTCGGAGGTGCTGCGGGTCGATACGGAGGGGCGGATGGTGCTGAGCGAGGCGCTGAAGGCGCATGCCGGGATCGGCGACACGGTGACCTTCGTGGGGCACGGCCACAAATTCCAGATCTGGGAGCCCGAGCGCTTCCGGGCCCATCTCGACGCGGCGCGGACGCGGCTGCGCGACGTCAAGCGTGCGCTGGGCGGCCTGTCCGGTTCGGCGGGAGGGGCGGGCGCATGACGGGTCCCGCTGATCACGGCGGCGCGGCTCCCCATGTCCCGGTGCTGCTCGCCGAGGTTCTGGAGGCGCTGGCGCCGCAGCCGGGCGGGCGCTATCTCGACGGCACCTTCGGGGCTGGCGGCTACACGCGGGCCATCCTCGATGCGGCGCCGGGCGCGACCCTGCTCGGGCTCGACCGCGATCCCTCGGCGATCGCCGGCGGCGCCGACCTCGTCGCGGCGATGGCCGGGCGGCTGACGCTGTCGCAGGCCTGCTTCGGCGAGCTTGCCGAGGAGGCTGAGAATTTCAGGATGACGCCGCTCGATGGCGTCGTGCTCGACATCGGCGTCTCGTCGATGCAGATCGACCAGGCGGAGCGCGGGTTTTCGTTCCGCTTCGACGGGCCGCTCGACATGCGCATGAGCGGGCAGGGGCAGAGCGCGGCCGATATCGTCAACGAGGCCGAGGAAGCTCTCCTCGCCAACATTTTCTACCATTACGGCGAGGAACGCCGCTCGCGCGCCGTGGCACGGGCCGTCGTCGAGGCGCGCCGCAAGGCGCCGCTCGCCACCACCAAGCAGCTCGCCGATCTCGTCGCCGGCATCGTGCGCGGCGAGCCGGGCGGGGCGCATCCGGCGACGCGCGTCTTCCAGGCGCTGCGCATCGCCGTCAATGACGAGCTCGGAGAGCTGGTCAGGGCGCTGCATGCGGCCGAGGCCGTGCTGAAGCCCAGCGGGCGGCTCGTCGTCGTGACCTTCCATTCGCTGGAAGACCGCATCGTCAAGCAGTTCTTTGCCGAACGTTCCGGCCGTGTGCCGGCCGGTTCGCGTCACGCTCCTGCCGTATCGGCGGCGCAGCCGACCTTCCGGCTGATCAGCAAGGGTGCGGTCGGGCCGTCAGAGGCGGAGATGCGCGCCAATCCGCGGGCGCGTTCCGCCAAGCTGCGTGCCGCCGCGCGCAACGAAGCCCCGGCGCGCGCCGCCGAAGCCGGCCTCGTCGCGCTTTCGACCGTTCCCGACCCGCAGCCGCGCCGGAGATCCTGAGCGTGATCAAGCTCCTGCATGTCATCGCCATCGGCGCGCTGGTCTCCTCGGCGGTCTATGCCTATTCGATCAAATACGAGACGACGCTGGCGGCCGAGCATCTCCAGAAGCTCAAGGCCAAGACCCAGCGCGAGCGCGACGCGATCCAGGTGCTCAAGGCCGAGTGGCAGTTCCTGAACCGGCCCGACCGGGTTCAGGCCCTGGCCGAACGCCATCTCGATCTTCAGCCTTTCGTCGTGACGCAGGTGGTGAAGGTGTCCGAGATCCCCAACCGCGGCCCGAAGGTCGATACCATCGGCCGCAAGCTCGAGGATCTCGGTCTCGGCCTGCCCACCGAGACGCCCCGGAGCACCACCAAGGCGAGCGCGACGACGCCTGGAGCCAAGCCATGACCGAGCAGACTCAGACCAAGGCGCCGATGGAGCCGCAGGGCGAGGCGACCGAGACGGCCGAGAGCGTGGTCAAGCGCGGGCGCCTGGCCTGGCTGCGCGACGTCTTCCGCATGAGCGGCGAGAAGAGTCAGCCGCGCGTCGGCCTGGTGATCCTCGGCTTCTCGGCGCTGTTCATCGCCATCACCGGCCGGCTCGCCCTGCTGGCGGCGCTGCCGAACGAGCAGGTCGGCCTGCGCCGCGCCACCTCCAATGCGATTTCCGCCGCCCGGCCTGACATCACCGACCGCAACGGCGAGGTGATGGCGACCGATATCCGCACGGTCTCGGTCTTCGCCGAACCGCGCAAGATCCTCGACAAGGACGAGGCGACCGAGCTGCTGACGGCGGTTCTGCCGGACCTCGACGCCAAGGACCTGCGCGAGAAGCTCGGCACCAAGAAGGGCTTCGTCTGGGTCAAGCGCGAGATCACGCCACGCCAGCAGGCCGAGGTGCACCGGCTCGGCATCCCCGGCGTCGGCTTCGTGCCGGAGAACAAGCGCGTCTATCCGAACGGCACGGCGGCGGCGCATGTGCTCGGCTTCGCCAATATCGACAATGTCGGCATCGCCGGCATCGAGAAATACATCGACTCGCAGGGGCTGCAGGATCTGAATGGCGCCGGGCTCGCGACCGAGGCGTCCGACCTCAAACCCGTCCAGCTCTCGATCGACCTGCGCGTCCAGCACCTGCTGCGCGACGAGCTCGCCAAGGGCATCGAGCGCTTCAAGGCCATCGCCGCGGCCGGCGCGATCATGGACGTGAACACCGGAGAGGTGATCGCGCTCGCCTCGCTGCCGGATTTCGACCCGAACAACCCGGTCGACGCGCTGGAGAAGGACCGGATCAACCGGATGAATGTCGGCGTCTACGAGATGGGCTCGACCTTCAAGGCGCTGACCATCGCCATGGCGCTGGATTCCGGCAAGGCCAACATCAATTCAAGCTATTCGACTGCCGGCGGCATGATGCGGTTCGGCCGGCAGGTGATCAAGGAATACCACGGCACCGGCCGCACGCTCACCGTGCCCGAGGTCTTCCTGCACTCGTCCAATATGGGCTCGATCAAGATGGCGCTCGCCGTCGGCGTCGAGGGCCACAAGGCCTTCCTCAAGAAGATGATGCAGCTCGACCGGATGACGACGGAGCTGCCGGAAAGCGCTGCGCCGATCGTTCCGCAGCGCTGGGGCGAGATCAACACCGCGACCATCGCCTTCGGCCACGGCCTCGCAGTGGCGCCGCTGCAGGCGCTGTCGGCTGTCGCCGCGCTGGTCAATGGCGGCTACCTGATGAAGCCGACCTTCCTGAAGCGCTCGGAAGAGGATGCGCGCAAGGTCGCGACGCGCGTGATCAAGCCGGAGACCTCCGAGGCGATGCGCTTCATCATGCGGCTCAACGGCGAGAAGGGCTCGGCCCGCAAGGCCGACGTTCCCGGCTATTTCGTCGGCGGCAAGACCGGCACGGCCGAAAAGGTCATCAACGGCCGCTACGCCAAGAACAAGAACTTCACGACCTTCACGGCGATCGCTCCCTCCGACAAGCCGAAATACCTGTTCCTCGCGATCTATGACGAGCCGAAGGGCTATGCCGAGAGTGGCGGCTACTCGACCGCCGCCTGGAACGCCGGCGTCACCACCGGCAAGGTGATCGAGCGTGCCGCGCCCATCCTCGGTCTCTCGCCGCGCTTCGACCCGCCGCCGTCGCCCTTCCCGCTGATGGCAAAGCTCGGGGCCTGGGGTTCGCGCTGAACTCGGCCTATACACGGTGACATGACGATGACCGGATACAGCCTCGGAGACCTCTTCCCCGAGACCTTCGACGACGAGGCCGCCAGCCAGCAGGTGCATGGCGTCGCCTTTGACAGTCGCAAGATCACGGGGGACGACGTCTTCGTCGCGCTGGCCGGTGCCAAGGCGGATGGTGCGCGCTTCATCATGGATGCGGTGGGGCATGGCGCCGTCGCCGTGATTTCGGGCGGCCCGCGCCCGGACGATCTGCCGGCCGGCGTCGCCTTCGCGCAGGTCGACGATCCGCGGCTCGCGCTCGCACTGGCCGCCGCGAAGATCCATCCGCGCCAGCCGGAGACGATCGTCGCCGTGACCGGGACGAGCGGCAAATCCTCGGTGGCGGATTTCACGCGGCAGATCTTCCAGGCGCTCGGCCATGAGGCGGCGAGCGTCGGCACGATCGGCGTGGTGACGAACAAGGGTGCCGATTACGGCTCGCTGACGACGCCCGACCCGCTCTCGCTGCATGCTTCGCTCGACAGGCTCGCCGGCAACGGCGTCACCCATCTGGCGATGGAAGCCTCCTCCCATGGGCTCGATCAGCGCCGCCTCGACGGGGTGCGGCTGAAGGCCGGCGCCTTCCTCAATCTCGGGCGCGATCATCTCGACTATCACCCGAGCGTCGAGGAATACCTCGCGGCCAAGCTGCGGCTCTGGACGCTGCTGCCGGAAGGCGCACCCGTCGTGATCAACCGCGACGAGCCCTATGCGGAAGAGGCGGCGCAGGCTGCGGCCAAGGCCGGACATCCGATCATCGGCATCGGCCGCAAGGGCGAGACCCTGCGGCTGCTCGCCAATGAACGCGACGGTTTCTCGCAGCGGCTGACGGTCGGCTTCGGCGGCAAGCCGCTTTCGGTCGCGTTGCCGCTGGTCGGCGATTTCATGGCCGGCAATGCGCTCGTCGCCGCCGGGCTCGCGATGGCGACCGGCGAGGACACCGAAGCGGCGCTCCGGGCAATTTCCGGGCTGAAGGGCGTGGCCGGGCGGCTGGAACGTATCGGCGAGGCCAATGGCGGCCTCGTCGTGGTCGATTATGCCCATAAGCCGGATGCGCTCGCTGCGGTGCTGACGACGTTGCGGCCTTATGCGACGGGGCGGTTGATCTGCGTCTTCGGCTGCGGCGGCGACCGCGACAAGGGCAAGCGCCCGCTGATGGGCGCGATCGCGGCCGAGAAGGCCGACATCGCCATCGTTACCGACGACAATCCGCGCAGCGAGGACCCCGGGACGATCCGGGCCGAGATCATGGCCGCTTCGCCGAAGCTTAGCGAGATCGGCGACCGCGAGGAGGCGATCCGCGCGGCGGTGAAGATGCTGGAGCCTGGGGATTTGCTGGTCGTCGCCGGAAAAGGCCATGAAACCGGCCAGATCATAGGCGACCGCACGCTGCCCTTCTCGGACCACGACGTGGTTCGCAAGGCGCTGGGGCATGGGGTTTGATCCCATGCCCCAGACCATGATTTCGCGCGAATTCTTGTCGCCCTGTCGGGCGGAAAGCGCGCTACCGGAGATGACGAGATGAGCGCCCCGCTCTGGACCGGAGAGAAGCTGATCGCCGCGCTGGGCGCACGGCCCGAAGGCGCGGTGCCGCCGGTCGTCACGGGGGCCTCGATCGACACCCGCACGCTGGAGCCGGGCGACGTCTTCTTCGCCATCACGGGCGAGGCGCGCAACGGGCATGATTTCGTCAAGGGTGCGCTCGACAAGGGCGCGGGGCTGGCCGTGATCGACGAGGCGCATGCGGCGGAGTTCGCCGGCGCGGGCGCGGTCGCCATCGTGCCGGACGTGCTCAAGGCGATGGAGCAGGCGGGCACCGCGCGCCGGGCCGAACTCAAGGGCGGCGTCATCGCCGTCACCGGCTCGGTCGGCAAGACCGGCACCAAGGAGGCGCTGCGCCTCGTGCTTTCCCGGCAGGGCAAGACCCATGCGCCGGTCGCCTCCTACAACAACCACTGGGGCGTGCCGCTCACTTTATGTCGCACGCCCGCCGACGTGGCATACGGGGTCTACGAGATCGGGATGAGCAGCCCCGGCGAGATCGTGCCGCTGGCGCGGATGGTGCGCCCGCAGGTCTCGATCATCACCACGATCCAGCCGGTGCATCTTGCCGCATTCGCCTCGCTGGAGGGGATTGCGGAGGAGAAGGCCGGCGTCTTCTGGGAGCTGGAAAAGGGCGGCGCCGCGATCGTCAATGCCGATATCCCGCAATCCGAATTGCTGCGCGACATCGCCAAGTCAGGCCCGGCCGGGCAGGTCATCACCTTCGGGGAAAGCCCGGACGCCGATGTGAAGCTCGTCTCCTGCGCGCTGAAGCCGGACATGTCGACGGTCGAGGCCCGCGTCTTCGGCGAGCCGGTGACCTATCGCCTCGGCAGCCCCGGCAAGCATATCGTGTTGAACTCGCTCGGCGTGCTCGCCGTCGTCCATGCGCTGGGCGCCGACCTCGCGCTTGCCGCTCTGGCTCTGGGCGATCTCAGGCCGCCGGCGGGGCGCGGGGCACGACAGATCCTGCAGGCGCCGGGCGGCGCGATCACGCTGCTCGACGAGAGCTATAACGGCAATCCCGCCTCGATGCGCGCCGCGATCGAGAATCTCGGCCGGATGCCGGTCACCGGCAGGGGGCGTCGCATCGCCGTGCTCGGGGACATGCTGGAGCTCGGAGCGACCGGCGCGGAACTGCATAAGGGCCTGGCCGATCCGCTGGTCACCAGCCAGATCGACAAGGTCTTTGCCTGCGGGCCACTGATGAAAGGGCTCTATGAGAGCTTGCCTTCGGCCATGCGGGGGGCTTATGCCCCCGGGGCGGGCGAACTGGAGCCGCTCGTGCTCGATGCGATCCGCGCCGGCGATGCCGTCACGGTGAAGGGGTCGCTCGGTTCGCGCATGGGACCGATCGTCAAGGCGATCCTCGCGCGCTTTCCTGCCATGCCTGCCGCCGACTGACCCTTAAGAGAACGCCCAAGCATGCTCGTCTGGCTCGCCGACTTCGCCGGCACCTTCCCGATCCTGAACGTCTTCCGCTACATCACCTTCCGGGCCGGCGGGGCCACGGCGACGGCGCTGCTGTTCGTCTTCTTCTTCGGGCCATCGGCGATTTCCTGGCTCCGGATCAAGCAGGGCAAGGGCCAGCCGATCCGCACCGACGGGCCGGAATCGCATCTGGCCAAGCGCGGCACGCCGACCATGGGCGGGCTGATGATCCTGACCGGGTTGTTCGTCGCGGTGCTGCTCTGGGGCAATCTGCGCAACCCTTACGTCTGGATCGTGCTCGGCGTGACGGCCGCCTACGGCGCGATCGGCTTCTACGACGACTACCTCAAGGTGACGAAGCAGTCGCATAAGGGCTTCTCGGGCAAGGCACGCATTTCGATCGAGGTCGTGGTCGCGCTCATCGCCTGCTATTTCATCATGCAGATGCAGCCGCCGGCGATCTCGTCGGGCTTCGCGATGCCCTTCCTCAAGGAAGCGATCATCCCGCTCGGGATCCTGTTCCCGCTGGTCACCGCCTTCGTCGTGGTCGGCGCCGGCAATTCGGTGAACCTGACCGACGGGCTCGACGGCCTCGCCATCGTGCCGGTGATGATTGCGGCCGGTACCTTCGGCTTCATCTCCTATCTCGTCGGCAACGCGATCTTCGCCAACTACCTGCAGATCCACCATATTCCCGGTGCGGGCGAACTCGCCGTGATCTGCGGCGCGGTGATCGGCGCCGGCCTCGGCTTCCTCTGGTTCAATGCGCCGCCGGCCCAGATCTTCATGGGCGATACCGGCTCGCTCGGCCTCGGCGGCCTGCTCGGCACCATCGCGGTCGCGACCAAGCACGAGATCGTGCTCGCCATCGTCGGTGGCCTCTTCGTCGTCGAGGCGCTCTCGGTGATCATCCAGGTCTTCGTGTTCAAGCGCACCGGTAAGCGCGTCTTCCTGATGGCGCCGATCCACCACCATTTCGAGAAGCTGGGCTGGACCGAGCCGCAGGTCGTGATCCGCTTCTGGATCATCTCCGTGGTGCTGGCGCTGGTCGGCCTCGCCACGCTGAAGCTGCGCTGAGCGATGTCCTTGACCAGCGGAACCACCGCGTCATTCCGGGGCGCCGCGCAGCGGCGAGCCTGGAACCCAGAGCCGATGCCTTTGATCGGAAGGGCGATGGTGGCCGGGTGCCTTTTTGAAAGGCCGCATCGGTTCTGGGTTCCGGGCTCAAGCGCTGCGCGCTTGCCCCGGACTGACGGAGGTGTTCGATGACGCCGATCACGGTTTTGGCCGGACGCAAGGTCGCCCTGTTCGGCCTCGGCGGCTCCGGGCTTGCCACGGCACGCGCGCTCAAGGCCGGCGGTGCCGAGGTCGTGGCCTGGGACGACAATCAGGGCAGCCGCGACAAGGCGGCGGCCGAGGGCATCGCCGTCGTCGATCTGGCGAGTGCCGACTGGTCCGATTTCGCTGCCTTCGTGCTCTCGCCGGGCGTGCCGCTGACCCATCCCGAGCCGCACTGGACGGTGGGCAAGGCCAAGGCGGCCGGCGTCGCGATCATCGGCGATGTCGAATTGTTCTTCCGGGAGCGGGCGAAGATCGCGCCGGATGCGCCGGTCGTCTGCATCACCGGCACCAACGGCAAGTCGACGACGACGGCGCTGATCGCGCATGTGCTGAAGCAGGCCGGGCACGACGTTCAGATGGGCGGCAATATCGGGACTGCCGTGCTGGCGCTGGAGATGCCGGCCGCGGACCGCATCCATGTCATCGAGTGTTCGAGCTACCAGATCGACCTTGCGCCTTCGCTCAAGCCGACCGTCGGCATCCAGATGAACCTGACGCCGGACCATCTCGACCGGCACGGCTCGCTGGAGAACTACGCGGCGATCAAGGAGCGGCTGGTCGCTGCGGCCGATATCGCGGTCGTCGGCGTCGATGACGAGCCTTCGAAGCAGATGGCGCGGCGCCGGGCCGCAGGAGGTCGCCCGCTGGTGAAGATCAGCGGGGAGCAGCCGCTGGACGAGGGCGTCTTCGCCGGCGTCACCGCCAATCAGGGCCGGCTCGACACCCGCATCGTCGAGGTGAAGGACGGCAAGCCGCGCGTCGTCGCCAACCTCGCCGGGATCGGCTCGTTGCGCGGTTCGCACAATGCGCAGAACGCGGCGGCGGCCTTCGCCGCCTGCTCGGCACTCGGTTTGACCGCCGAGGAGATCGAGGCCGGCTTCAAGACCTATCCGGGGCTGGCGCATCGCATGGAGGAGCTCGGCCGCATCGGCCGCGTCGTCTTCATCAACGATTCCAAGGCGACGAATGCGGATTCCACGGAAAAGGCGCTGACCTCCTTCCACGACATCTTCTGGATTCTCGGCGGCAAGGCCAAGGATGGCGGCATCGAGAGCTTGCGCCGCTACTTCCCGAACATCGCCAAGGCCTATCTGATCGGGGCTGCGAGCGATCTTTTCGCGGCGACCTTCGACGACGACGGCCGCGTCGCCTATGAGCGCAGCGTCACGCTCGACAGGGCGCTGGCGGATGCGACCCGCGATGCGCGGGCGAAGCCGGGCGAGGGCGAGATCGCGGTGCTGCTCTCGCCAGCCTGCGCCTCCTTCGACCAGTTCCCGAATTTCGAGGTGCGTGGGGATACCTTCCGCAAGCTGGTCGCGGCGCTGCCGGGGTTCGTGCCGTTCGGCGGCGGGAAGTGAGGCGGGGCCGAGCTGGCTAGGGGGGAGCACATACCCATCGCCGAGCCGAAAGTTGCCTTCGGCCGATAAACGCATGGCGTGCGGTGCTCAGTTTACCTTCTCGACATCCGTCAGCTTCCAGCTCTGGTCGAAAAACTCGACGCCGGTGCCGTAGAGCCGCACCGTTACCAGGAAGTTCCGCCCGGGGACCGTCTGAATAAAGTTCGCGTCGGGAGCGTTGGCCGGCTTGGTGGGGGCGAGCCAGAGATCGACCGAGCCGTCGGTGTTGGAGGTCACCTTGTTGAAGCCGTTGATCGACGGCATCAGTTGCGGCGCTTCGACCATCGTTCCGTCGGTGATGTTGTAGGCGGTGACGGCCCAGAACAGCTTTGCCGGCGGGTTCGGCGGCAGCCGCAGCTTGTAGGTGTTCGAGCCGTTCAGGAACTCGCCTTTCGAGTCGCGGCGCGCGACGGGGTATTTCGAGCCGGCGTTGATGGTCCGCATGACCATGGCGGGGGCTGAGGAGTACGCGACCTGGAAGTAGGTGGCCCGCTGGGTCACGTCGAGATAGCTGTCCTGGAACCAGTCATTGGTCGCCCCGGCCCAGACATTCTCCCACTGCGTATCCTTGTAGTAGAGATTGCGCCCGTCGGGCCGGCCGAGCTGGCGCTCCGCGAGGATCATCTTCGGTGCGGTCTCGACCGCCTTCTTCAGCAGTTCCTGCTGCTTCGGCGATGGGTTGAAGGGCTGCCCCTTGACGATGCCGACCGAGGCCAGGATGCCGCGCAACTCCGGGTCGATCGCCGACACCGGCTCGTAGTCGACGAAGCTCTTCAGCTTCGTCCAGAACTGGTTGTCGACCGGGTACATCATGTTGACGCGCTTGCCGCTGCCGTTGGGAAACTGCATCGGCTTCACGTCCTTCTCCATTCCCCACAGTGGATAGATGCGGGTCTGCTCGGCAAGCGCGACTGCCGGCTTCGGGTCCGGCCCGTTGTCGCCCTTCGGCATGATGGTGCGGAAGAACAGGAAGACGTTGTAGGTCGGCGACTTGAAGGCGAAATAGCCCTTCGGAACCTCGCCGGTATAGTCCGGTGGCAGCAGCAGGTAGAGGCCGCCGCGGGCGCGATCCGGGCCGATCGCTCCGACATCGGTGATCGTGCGCTGAAAGAAGTCGGTGAACATGCCAATGACGTCCGGCGGCGCGGCGACGACAAGCGGGCCGGTCTCCTTCAGGTCGAGGTAGTTCATGGAATAGATGACGTCGGCATTGGGCGTCGGCACCCAGGTGCGCGCGTCCATCCGGTCCTTCCAGATCGGCAGGACGTTGTAGCCCTTGCCGAAGGCTGCCTCCGAACCGTCGCGCATGCCGATCGTGTTCAGCGCGGGCAGCATGGTGAAATAGGCGTGGATCGCGCGCTGGTAGAACAGTTCGTCGCGCAACGCCTCGGCTTCCGCCTGGGGCAGCCAGTTGCCGTTGTTGAGTTGTTTGACCAGCGGCGGGGCTGCCGCTTCCTGAGCGTGCGGGGATGCTGCGGTCAGAGTTGCCGCGACAATGACGGCACCGGCACCAAGCAATTGCATGTGCATGTTGGTCTCCCGACGGCGTGCGATCTGGAGACAGGTTCTCCCACTCGTCCATGCGGAGTCGAGGCTGTAACGGTTACGCGACGCGTGGTGCCTTGCCCCGAGCCGGCGTAGCTGAAGTCCGAATTGGGCCGAGATTGGCCGCCCGCTCCAACCGGTCCAAGCCTGCCCGCGACCCCACCAAACGTCGCATCGGAATCAATCGGTTAACCATTCATTGACAGAGTGATTCGTCACGAAAGGCGCGGCCCGAGTCGCGCGGAATTTGTCGATGGGATGCCGTCATGGTCTCGCGCGCGGAACCTTCTCTCAGCGGTCGCTGGTGGTGGTCGATCGACCGCCTGATCCTCACAGCGCTCGTCGCCCTGATGGTGTCGGGCGTGGTGCTGCTGATGGCGGGCGGGCCGCCGGTTGCCGAGCGGCTCGGCCTCTCGACTTTCCATTTCGTCAATCGCCAGGCCGCCTATCTCGCCGCTGCGCTGGTGATCTTCCTCGTGGTCTCGCTGATGACGCCGCGCCAGGTCCGGCGCATGGCTTTGCTGATCTATGTGGTCTCGCTCGCGATGGTCGTCGGAACCCTCTATTTCGGCGTCGAGGTGAAGGGCGCCAAGCGCTGGCTGACGCTCGGACCACTCGGCTCGGTGCAGCCTTCGGAATTCCTCAAGCCCGCTTTCGTCGTGCTGGCCGCCTGGGCCTTCGCCGAGGGCACGCGCCGTCCGGATCTGCCGGGCACGATCCTGGCGCTGCTGCTGCTGCCGGTCACCATCGTGCCGCTGGTGCTGCAGCCGGACTTCGGCCAGACGATGCTGGTCAGCCTGGTCTGGGCCGGGCTGTTCTTCGTCGCCGGTCTGCACTGGTTCTGGGTGATCGGGCTCGGCGGCGTCGGCGCCGTCGGCATCCTCGTCGCCTATGAGCTGGTGCCGCACGTCCGGGCCCGCATCGAGCGCTTCATGGACAAGGGCTCGGGCGACACCTTCCAGATCGACACCGCGCTGGAGAGCTTCGCGCAGGGCGGCTGGCTCGGGAAGGGGCCGGGCGAGGGCACGGTGAAGCGCATCCTGCCCGATGCCCATACCGACTTCATCTTCGCGGTCACGGCGGAGGAGTTCGGCGTGCTGGTCTGCATGCTGCTGGTTATGCTCTTCGCGGTGATCGTGCTGCGCTCGCTCTTCGTGGCGCAGAAGGCCGAGGACCCGTTCATCCGGCTCGCGGTCACGGGGCTCGCGCTGCTGTTCGGCATCCAGGCGGCGATCAACATGATGGTCAACCTGCACATGATGCCGGCCAAGGGCATGACGCTGCCCTTCATCTCCTATGGCGGCTCCTCGCTGCTCTCGCTCGCGGTCGGCACGGGCTTCTTGCTGGCGCTGACCCGGCGGCGGCCGCGCTCGGTCGATTTCGGTTCTTTCGGACGCTGAGCGATGGCCGCGGGCAAGCTGATCATGCTGGCCGCCGGGGGCACCGGCGGCCATCTCTTCCCGGCGGAGGCGCTGAGCCACGCGCTGCACGCCAAGGGCATGCGGGTCGTGCTGATGACCGATACCCGCGCCGCCGAATATGCCGGCAACTTCCCGGCCGAGGCGGTCCATGCCGTGCCGGCCGCCACGCCTTCGGGGCGCTCGCCCCTGCAGAAGGCGATGGCGCTGTTCCATATCGCCAAGGGCACCTTCGCGGCGCGGCGGATCATCCGGCAGGTCCGCCCCGACGTAGTCGTCGGTTTCGGTGGCTATCCAACGGTGCCGCCGGTGCTGGGCGCCTCGCTCGCCGGCGTGCGGACCCTGATCCACGAGCAGAACGCCGTGATCGGCCGGGCTAACCGCTTCCTCGCAGGCCGTGCCGACGTGATCGCCACCGGCTTCGCCAAGGTGGGGGGGCTGACGCCGGCGCAGCAGGCGAAGTGCCGCCATGTCGGCAACCCCGTCCGCCCGGCGGTGATCGCGGCGGCCGGCAATGCCTATGGCTGGCGCGACGACGGCAAGACCCAGCTTCTCGTCTTCGGCGGCAGCCAGGGCGCGCGCATCATGGCCGACATCGTCCCGCCGGCTGTGCAGCTGCTCGACGATGCCGAGCGGGCACGGCTGACCATCGTCCAGCAGGCGCGGGCGGAGGACGACGAGCGCGTGCGCGGCATCTACGACAAGCTCGGCATCCGGGCGACGATCGCGCCCTTCTTCAAGGACCTGCCGGCGCAAATGGCGGCGGCCCATCTGGTCGTCGCCCGCTCCGGCGCCTCGACCGTCGCGGAGCTCACGGTGATCGGCCGCCCGGCCATCCTGGTGCCGCTGCCGGGTTCGCTCGATCAGGATCAGGCGGCCAACGCCGCGTTCCTGGAAGGGGCGGGCGGCGCCGTCCGCATCCTCCAGCCCGAGTTCACGCCGCGCCGGCTCGCCAGCGAACTCTCCCGGCTGATCGCCGAGCCCGCGCACTTGACGGCCATGGCCGCAAACGCGAAGACCGCCGGCATCCCCGACGCTGCCGACCGCCTGGCCGATCTCGTGATCGCCACGGCTCAATCTTCGAACTGACAGGATTCCAGGACCATGAAGCTGCCGCCGAAGCTCGGCTCCATCCATTTCGTCGGCATCGGCGGCATCGGCATGTCCGGCATCGCCGAGGTTCTGCACAATCTCGGCTACAAGGTGCAGGGCTCGGATGCCTCCGACGGCGCCAACGTCAAGCGCCTCGCCGAAAAGGGCATCACCACTTTCGTCGGCCACAAGGCCGAGAATCTGGGCGAGGCCGAGGTCGTGGTGATCTCGACCGCGATCAAGCGCGACAATCCCGAACTGCTCGCCGCCCGCGAGAAGCGCCTGCCGGTGGTGCGCCGCGCCGAGATGCTGGCCGAGCTGATGCGGCTCAAGACCTGCGTCGCCATCGCCGGTACCCATGGCAAGACGACGACGACCTCGCTCGTCGCGACGCTGCTGGAAAAGGGCGGGCTCGACCCGACCGTCATCAACGGCGGCATCATCAATGCCTACGGCACCAATGCCCGCATGGGCGAGAGCGACTGGATGGTGGTCGAGGCCGACGAGTCGGACGGCACCTTCCTGAAGCTGCCGGCGGACGTCGCGATCGTCACCAATATCGACCCTGAGCATCTCGACCATTTCGGCACCTTCGACGCGATCAAGGGCGCCTTCCGCTCCTTCGTCGAGAACCTGCCGTTCTACGGCTTCGCGGTGATGTGCATCGACCATCCGACGGTGCAGGGGCTGGTCGGCCAGATCACCGACCGCCGCGTCGTCACCTATGGCGAGAATCCGCAGGCCGATTTCCGCCTGATCGATATCGATCTCTCGGGCGGGCAGGCCAAATTCACGCTGCTCATCCGCGACCGCAAGACCGGCCGCGACGAGGTGATCCGCGATCTCGTCATGCCGATGCCGGGCCACCACAACGCGCTGAACGCGACCGCCGCGATCGCGGTCGCCTACGACCTCGGCGTGCCCGTGCCGCGTATCCGCGAGGCGCTGGCCGGCTTCGGCGGCGTGAAGCGGCGCTTCACCAAGACCGGCGAGTGGAACGGCGCGCTGATCTTCGACGATTACGGCCATCACCCGGTCGAGATCGCCGCGGTGCTGCGGGCCGCGCGCGCCTCGACCAGGAACAAGGTGATCGCGGTGGTGCAGCCGCACCGCTACACCCGGCTTTCCAGCCTGTTCGACGACTTCGCCGCCTGCTTCAACGATGCCGACACGGTGATCGTGGCGGATACCTACGCCGCCGGCGAGGCGCCGATTGCGGGCGCCGACCGTGATTCGCTGGTCGCCGGCATCAAGGCGCGTGGCCATCGCCATGCGCTGGCGCTGGAGGGGCCGGACAAGCTCGCCGGCATGGTGGCGGAGTTGGCGGGCCCGGGCGACTACGTCGTCTGCCTCGGCGCCGGCAACATCACGCAATGGGCCTATGCGCTGCCGGGGGAATTGGCCGCGCTCAAGGGGTGAGCTCTGAATCCTTCTCCCCTCGGGGGAGAAGGTGTCTGCGGAGCAGACGGATGAGGGTAGCGAGGCGCTGTCCTTCCCTCATCCGACCCGGCTTCGCCGGGCCACCTTCTCCCCCGAGGGGAGAAGGACGGGCGCCCGCCTGATGAAAGGCACGACCTTGCATCGAAAGAACTCGTCTCGGGCCCGCGACTTCGCTCGTGGCCAGCGCGAGGAGCCGACGCGGGCCGAAATGCTTTTCTGGCAAGCCGTTCGCAACCGCCGTTTCGCGGGCCTGAAATTCAAGCGCCAGATGGCGATCGGTCCGTTCGTCGCGGATTTCTGCTGCTTCGAATACAAGCTCATCGTGGAGCTCGACGGCGAGCCGCATGAAACGCTCGATGCGCGCACCAGGGACGCTGTCCGCACGACTTTCCTGAAAGCGGAGGGCTATCAGGTCTTGCGCTTCTCCAATGAACGCGTGCTAGGAAACCTCGAATTCGTCCTGCGCAAGATCGCTGCCTTTCTCGATCTCGCCGGGCTTCCCTCATCCGACCCGGCTTCGCCGGGCCACCTTCTCCCCCGAGGGGAGAAGGGATAAGCGTCGAGCCATGGCATTCCAAGACCTCTCCTCCGACATCCGCGCCGCGGCTCCCGATCTGCGGGGGCGGCTCCTCGCCAATCAGGAACTCTCCGGGCTGACGTGGTTCCGCGTCGGCGGCGCCGCGCAGATCCTGTTCACGCCAGCCGATGACGAGGATCTCGCCTATCTGCTCTCGAAGCTACCGGACGAGATCCCGGTGACGGTGATCGGGCTCGGTTCGAACCTGATCGTGCGCGATGGCGGCATCCCCGGCGTCGTGGTCCGGCTCGGCGGCAAGGCTTTCGGCGAGATCGCGCTGGAGAGCGGCGACCGGCTGCGGGCGGGCACGGCGGTGCCGGACGTCAAGGTGGCGCGCGCCGCCGCGGATGCCGCGCTCGGGGGGCTCGCCTTCTATCGCGGCATTCCCGGCTCGATCGGCGGGGCTCTGCGCATGAATGCTGGCGCCCATGGCGGCGAGACGACCGATGTGCTGGTCTCGGCGCGCGGCGTCACCCGCAAGGGCGAGATCGTGACGCTCAGCCACGCCGAGATGGGATTCACCTATCGCAACAGCGCGGCCTCGACCCGCGACATCATCTTCACCTCGGCGCTGTTCCAGGGGCGTCCGGGCGATCAGGCCCAGATTCTGGCCGAGATGGACCGGGTGACGCAGGCGCGCGAGGCGGCCCAGCCGATCAAGGAGCGGACCGGCGGCTCGACCTTCAAGAACCCGGATGGCGGCAAGGCCTGGAAGCTGATCGATGCGGCCGGCTGCCGTGGCCTGCGCATCGGCGGGGCGCAGGTTTCGGAGATGCACTGCAACTTCCTGATCAACACCGGCGGCGCAACCGCCGCTGATGTCGAGGGGCTCGGCGAGGAGGTCCGCCGCCGGGTCAAGGACAATTCCGGCTTCGAGCTCCAGTGGGAGATCAAGCGGCTCGGCATCGCGGCGTAACGACCCGGCGCGGGAGCGCCACGGCCGCGATTGCTGTCCGGCCCACGGATCGAATCGTCGTCTTGCATGTAGCCGCCGGGGAGCGGCCGATGCGTGCGCGATTGCAGCAGTTGCTCGACAAAATCGATTGGCCTCGAACGCGTTAACGCTCGCGAGCCGATGGTTAACGTGCTGTTAACCATCCTTAACCAAGGTCGGCCCATCGCTTCGAACGAGGGCCGGCATGAGCAAACACGTCGCAGTGCTGATGGGAGGGTGGTCCGTTGAACGGGAGGTCAGCCTCAACAGCGGTGCGGCCTGCGCGCGGGCCCTGGAAGGGCAGGGCTTTCGCGTCACCCGTGTCGACGTGCAGCGCGACGTCGCCGAGGTGCTGGCGAGGCTGAAGCCGGACGTCGCGTTCAACGCGCTGCACGGGCGCTTCGGAGAAGACGGCACGATTCAGGGCGTGCTCGAGATCCTGCAGATTCCCTACACCCATTCCGGCGTGCTCGCCTCGGCGCTCGCGATCCGCAAGGACCGGGCGAAGACGGTGGTGAAGGCGGCCGGCGTGCCGGTCGCTCATGGCATCAACGTCTCACGCTTCGCGGCGGCGAAAACCCATGTCCTGCCCCCGCCCTATGTGCTCAAGCCGATCGACGAGGGCTCCTCGGTCGGCGTCGTGATCGTGAAGAAGGGCAGGGAGCATCCGCCGCAGGAAATCGCCCGGCCGGACTGGCCGTGCGGCGAGATGCTGCTGGCTGAAACCTTCATCGCCGGACGCGAACTGACCTGCGCCGTGATGGGCGACCGGGTGCTCGGCGTCACCGAGATCAAGGCCGCGACCGGCGACTTCTACGACTACGATGCGAAGTACGCGAAAGGCGGCTCGATCCACATCTGCCCGGCTCAAATTTTACCGAAAATTTACCAGCAGATCGAAGAGTGTGCGTTAACGGCGCATCAAGCAATCGGATGCCGGGGCGTCAGCCGATCTGACTTCCGCTACGACGACGAGACCGACACGCTCGTCTGGCTGGAGGTCAATACGCAGCCCGGGATGACCGAGACCAGCCTGGTGCCCGAACTGGCTGCCCATGCGGGTCTGAATTTCGGTGAGCTCGTCAAATGGATGGTGGCGGACGCCTCCCTCGATCGGTGAAAGCGATGACGGCGAAACCCGTTTCAACGCAGCGACGTAGCCCGGCGGTGGTGCCGGCGGCGCGCCTGCCGGTCCGGCATGCCGGGCCGCAGCTGCTCGTCGGCGAGCGCCAGGGGCGCTGGGGCCGCCGTTCGCGCCGCAGCGCCATCGCGGTGCCGTTCGCGCAGCGCCTGCCGCGCAGCCTCGGCACCTGGCTCGCGCTGGGCTTCCTGACGCTCAGCCTCGGCAGCGGCTTCGTCATGGGCGGGCACTGGCAGGACCTTCAGGACAATTACGGCGAGCCGCGCCACATGCTGGCCCGCGTGCTCGGCTTCGGCATCGACCGCGTCACGATCTCGGGGCTGTCCGGGCTCTCGGAGCAGGAGGTGCTGGTCGCGGCTGGCATCGATCCGAAGACCTCGCTGGTGTTCTTCGATGCCGACGAGGCCCGCAAGCAGCTCGAGGCGACGCCGCTGATTCGCGAAGCGGCGGTGCGCAAGCTCTATCCGGGCGAGGTCTCGATCGCGCTCACCGAGCGCGAGCCCTATGCGCTCTGGCAGGTCAAGGGGGAGCTTTTCGTGATCGCGGCCGACGGCACGGTGATCGACAAGATGGATGACGGCCGCTTCGCCTATCTGCCGCTGGTCGTCGGCAAGGACGCCAACAACCGTGCTGGCGAATATCTGGCGCTGCGCAATCAGGCGGGTCCATTCGCCCAGCACATCCGCGCCGCCACGCTGATTTCGGGGCGGCGCTGGAACCTCAAGCTCGACAACGGCATGGATGTGCGCCTGCCCGAGACCAAGCCGGAGGCTGCCCTGCAGCGGCTCGTCTCGCTGGAAAGCGACTTCCGGGTTCTGGAGAAGGACGTGCTCGCCATCGATCTGCGCCAGCCCGACCGGGTGGTGATGCGCCTCTCCGAGGAAGCGGCCGCGGCTCGCGCCGACCAGCTGAAGAGCAAGGCCAAGAAGAAGGGAGGCGAAGCGTGAACCACGTCACCTCCCAGGGTCTGACGCCCCGCATGCGTCCGCTGTCGTCGCGCAAGAGCGCGACCTTGTCGATTCTCGACATCGGCACGAGCAAGGTCGTCTGCCTGATCGCCGAGCTGAACCCGGCCGAGGCCAATGAGCGGCTACGCGGGCGCACCCATGTCGCCCGAATCATTGGCATCGGTCATCAGCGCTCGCTTGGCCTCAAGGGCGGCGCGATCATCGATCTCGAAAGCGCCGAGCGCGCGATTCGTGCTGCCGTGGACGCAGCGGAGCGCATGGCCAAGGTCGAGGTGCAGTCGGTCATCGTCAACCTGACCGGCGGGCGCATCGGCTCGCAGCATTATGCGGCGAGCGTCGACCTGCGCTCCGGCTCGGTGGGCGACGGCGACGTCAAGCGCGTGCTCGCCACCGCGGCGACCCATGCGATCCGCCCCGGCAAGGCCGTGCTCCATGCGCTGCCGACCGGCTATGCGCTCGACGGTGTACCGGGCGTGCTCGATCCGCGCGGGCTGATCGGCGGCAAGCTCTCGGTCGACATGCATGTCGTTGCGAGCGAGGCGGCTGCGGCGCGCAACGTCATGCTGGCGGTCGAGCGCTGCCATCTCGAGGTCGAGGCCGTGGTGGCGACGCCCTACGCCTCCGGCCTCTCGGTGCTGGTCGACGACGAGGCCGAGATGGGCGTCGTCGTGGTCGATCTCGGCGGCGGCACCACCAGCCTCGGCGTGTTCTCGGGCGGGCATCTCGTCCATGCCGACGCGATCGCGGTCGGCGGCAACCACATCACCATGGACGTGGCGCGCGGCCTCTCCACCCGCGTCTCGGCGGCGGAGCGGCTGAAGACGCTGCACGGCTCCTGCATCTCCAGCGCTTCCGACGAGCGCGACATGATCGCGGTGCCGCAGGTCGACGACGACGAACGCGACATGCCGAACCATCTCGCCAAGTCGCATCTCGTGCGGATCATCAAGCCGCGCGTCGAGGAGATTCTCGAACTGGTGCGCGACCGGCTGACCCAAGCGGGTTTCTCGGCCCAGGCCGGACGGCGCGTCGTCCTGACCGGCGGTGCCTGCCAGCTCACCGGCTTGCCGGAAGTGGCGCGCCGCATCCTCGGCGGGCAGGTCCGGACCGGCCGCCCCCTCGGAATCAAGGGTTTGCCGGAAGCCGGCAAGGGCCCTGCCTTCTCGGCTGCCGTCGGGCTGCTGGTCTATCCGCAGGTCGCCCATGTCGAGCATTTTGAGCCGCGCGCGGCCGGTGCGCGCTACTTCGCGACCGGGACGGATGGCTACTTCTCGCGTGTCGGGCGGTGGCTGAAGGACAGTTTCTAGACCGTGGTGAAAGCCACGTTCGAGATTTGAGTGAGTACCGCCCGCGCCAGCGGGCACGGCGTCAAACGTAGCAATCGGGACGGCTCCCGCCAGGCGCCGGACACAGGATCAAAAGAGGCAACCATGGCGATGAATCTGCAAGCCCCGGACATCCGGGAACTGAAGCCCCGGATCACGGTCTTCGGCGTCGGCGGAGCCGGCGGCAATGCGGTGAACAACATGATCGAGGCCGGCCTCGACGGGGTCGATTTCGTCTGTGCCAACACCGATGCCCAGGCTCTGGCGCTCTCGCGCGCTCCCCGCATCATCCAGATGGGCTTGCAGGTCACCGAGGGCCTCGGCGCCGGTTCGCAGCCGGAAGTCGGCCGCGCTGCGGCTGAGGAAGTGATCGACGAGATCCGCGACCATCTGGCGGGCGCGCACATGGTCTTCATCACTGCTGGCATGGGCGGCGGCACCGGCACGGGCGCGGCTCCGGCGATCGCCCGCGTCGCCCGCGATATGGGCATCCTGACCGTTGGCGTCGTCACCAAGCCGTTCCAGTTCGAGGGCCAGCGCCGGATGCGCATGGCGGAAGCCGGCATCGGCGAGCTGAACGAGGCGGTCGACACGCTGATCGTCATCCCGAACCAGAACCTGTTCCGCGTCGCCAACGAGACCACCGGCTTCGCCGATGCCTTCGGCATGGCCGACCAGGTGCTCTATTCGGGCGTCGCCTGCATCACCGACCTGATGGTCCGCCCCGGCCTGATCAACCTCGACTTCGCCGACGTGCGCGCCGTCATGCGCGGCATGGGCAAGGCGATGATGGGCACCGGCGAATCGCAGGGCGAGAAGCGCGCGCTCACCGCCGCCCAGGCCGCGATCAACAACCCGCTGCTCGACGACATCTCGATGAAGGGCGCGCGCGGCCTGCTGATCTCGATCACCGGCGGGCGCGACATGAAGCTCTATGAGGTCGACGAGGCCGCGACCCGCATCCGCGAGGAGGTCGACTCCGAGGCGAACATCATCGTCGGCGCCACTTTCGACGAATCGCTCGAGGGCACCGTGCGCGTCTCGGTCGTCGCCACCGGCATCGACAAGCCGATCTCCAGCCAGGCCGAGACCGACGACACCGAGGCGCGCATCGCCCAGGTCGCCGAGCGGCTGAAGCAGGAGGCCCGCCTGCGCTCGACCGCGGCCGCTCCCCGCCCTGTCGCCCAGATGGCTCCGGCGCCGGCCCCGGTGATCGAGACCGTCCGTCACGTCCCGGTTGCCGAGCCGATGCCCGCCGCTCCGATCGCGCAGGACATTCGCATCGAGCCGGTCCAGCCCCGCCCGGTGATGGTCGCGGCTCCGGCTCCCGAGCCGGCCGTCCACGCCGAGCCGCATATGCATTTCGACGACAGCTTCATTCCGCCGATGCCCGAGCGCGCGGTGGTCCGCCCGACCCGCATGCCGCGCGTTGAGGATCTGCCGGCCCCGGGGCAGGCCCAGCTCAACGCCCAGCGCGGCGCCCAGCCCGCGCCGGTGCCGCCGAACGCGCTCGAGCAGAAGCGCATGTCGCTGATGCAGCGACTCGCCTCGGTCGGCTTCGGCCGCAAGGAGGAGGAAGCGGTCGAGCCGGCTCCCGCTCCGGTCCGCCAGGTTCCGCAGGCCCCGATGCCGCAGGCTGCGGCGCCGAGCGCCGCGCATGCCGAGTACATGCGCCGCCCGGCCCAGCCGGCCGTCCGTCCGGCCCAGGGGCAGCTCGACCCGCATGGCCGTGCCGCACCGGCGCGCAGCAGCGAGGAAGACCAACTGGAGATTCCCGCTTTCCTGCGCCGCCAGGCCAACTGAGACGCCTAACAGCTCTTAACGGTTCTGTAACAGATCCCGCCGCGGTCCTCCGCGGCGGGATTTTCGTTGTTAGAATATCGTTATCTTTCAGCGTGTTATAACGCGCCGGTCGCAGGCTTTCGGCTGTAACACAGCGAAAGAAAGCGTGATTTTGAGAGGCTGCTCCGAAAGCTTATGTTGCAACCACACCAAGAGGCTTGCGCATCGGGGCAACCCGGAGCCGACCTCGGAGGCCTCGCCGGCGGCGGCACTGTCCAGTGCGGATTTGTAGCGGCCCGGCGATCAGGATTGGATAACGGAATGAAGTTCGATCGGCAGACGACCCTGCGAGCCGCAGTGACCTTGACCGGCATCGGCGTTCACTCGGGCGCTCCGGCCAGCATCTGCCTCAAGCCCTCCAGCGCCAATTCCGGCGTCGTCTTCCTGCGGACGGGCATCGAGGGCATGCCGGCCCAGCTCATCCATGCCAAGCACACCAAGGTCAGCGCCACCGAGCTCTGCACCGTGATCGGCGATCGCGGCCCGGCCTCGGTTTCGACGATCGAGCACCTGATGTCGGCCTGCGCCGGCCTCGGCCTGGACAACGTACTGGTCGAGATCGACGGCCCCGAGATGCCGATCATGGACGGCAGCGCCACCGAGTTCGTCACCGCGATCGAGGCGACCGGAATGGTGACGCTCACCGCGCCGCGCCGCTACCTCAAGGTTCTTCAGCCGGTCCGAATCGAGAATGGCCGCGCCTTCGCCGAGCTGGCGCCGGCTGAGCAGGGCTTCCGCCTCGATGTCGAGATCGACTTCGACAGCGCGGTGATCGGCCGCCAGCGCAAGATCTTCGACCTCGATGCCCAGGCCTATGCCAGCGAGATCTCGCGGGCCCGTACCTTTGGCTTCATGCGCGATGTCGAGCAGCTCTGGAAGGCGGGCTTCGCCCAGGGCGCCTCGCTCGACAACACCGTCGCGGTCGGCGACGACAAGGTCATCAACCCGGAAGGGCTGCGCTACAGCGACGAGTTCGTGCGCCACAAGGTGCTCGATGCGATCGGCGACCTCGCGCTCGCCGGCTACCCGATCATCGGCGAGTTCCGCTCCTATTGCGGCGGTCACCGCATGAATGTCCGCATCCTGGAAGCGCTGTTCGCGGATCGCGCCAATTTCGCGATCGTCGAAGCTCAGCCGGTCTTCGCGGCGCCGCGCGCCGTGCAGATGGCCGCGGCCGCTCCGGCCGCCTATGCGCCGGATCTGCACTGAAAAGTTTCCGGTCGGCGCTTTTCGCCTTTCCTTCGCCGGGTTTTTGTCCCAGATGCCGCATGTCTGCGGAAACGTGCCCTAGCCGGTTTTCGGCAGTGGCGCGCAGGAAGTGTCTGAGGTAAGGCATGCTTCCCGCCAGCAGGGACGATCGAAAGAGGACGGACGACGTGAGCGTGACGCGGCAAGGCCTTCCGGCAATCCATCGCGGCCAGTACCCGCGCAAGGGCATCGCCCTGGCGCTCGGCGCCGCCATGCTGCTTGGCGGCTGCGATACGCTGTCCTCGCTCAACCCCTTCGACAAGCCCGAGGTCTACAAGCCCGACCTCACGCCGGCGGAGCCGGCCGACAAGCTCTACAACGAGGGCCTGGCGCGTCTGCAGAACGGCGACAGCGAAGGCGCGACCAAGCGATTCGAGGATATCGACAAGTCGGCGCCGTTCTCGCCCTACGCCCGCAAGGGCTTGCTGATGACGGCGTATACGAACTTCCAGGCCAATAAGTGGGAAGAGGCGATCACCGCCTCGAAGCGCTTCATCGCGCAGAACCCCGCGAGCCCCGATGCCGCCTATGCACAGTACATCATGGCGATGTCCTATTATAACCAGATCCCGGATACGACCCGCGATCAGGAGCGGACCGGGCAGGCGATCCAGGCCTTCGAGCAGCTCATCGCCAATTATCCGAAGTCGGAATACGTCGTGGACGCCAAGGAGAAGCTCCTGGTGGCGCGCGACCAGCTGGCCGGCAAGGAGATGAATGTCGGCCGCTATTATCTCGAGAAGCGCAACTACACCGGCGCGGTGAACCGCTTCCGCGACGTCATTATCAAGTACCAGACCACACGCCATGTCGAGGAGGCGCTGATGCGCCTGACCGAGGCCTATATGGCGATGGGAATCACCAATGAGGCGCAGACGGCGGCTGCCGTGCTCGGCCACAACTTCCCCGACAGCCCCTGGTACAAGGACGCCTACGCCCTGCTGCAGAGCGGCGGCCTGGAGCCGCGCGAGGATCGCGGTTCCTATATCAGCCGGGCGTTCAACGGCTTCCAGCGCACGGTCGGCGGTCTTTTCGGGTTCGGCGGTCGCTGACGAGGCAGGCATGACGGGTCCCGGACGATCCTGCCGGTTCCGCAAGCCGCGCTGAGCGCCCATGCTGGCGCAGCTCTCCATCCGCGACATCGTCCTGATCGACCGGCTCGATCTGGGCTTTCGTGACGGCCTGAGCGTTCTCACGGGCGAGACGGGCGCGGGCAAGTCCATCCTGCTCGATGGCTTCGCGCTCGCGCTCGGGGGCCGTGGCGACGGTTCGCTCGTTCGTCACGGCGAAGCGCAGGGGCAGGTCAGTGCCGTCTTCGACCTGCCGCTCGGGCATGCGGCGCGCAAGCTGGCGCAGGCGCAGGAGATCGACACCGACGGCGATCTCATCCTGCGCCGGGTGCAATATGCCGACGGGCGCACGCGTGCCTTCATCAACGACCAGCCGGTTTCCGTGCAGATCCTACGCATGGTCGGGGCCGCCATCGTCGAGATTCACGGCCAGCATGACGACCGGGCACTGACCGATCCCGCTCAGCATCGCGCGATTCTCGACGGCTTCGGTGGCCTCGAGAAGCAGGCCGAGACCGTGGCCGAGGCCAGCGAAACGCTCAAGCGCGCCCGGCAGGCACTGCAATCCCAGCGCCTGCGGGTCGAGGCGGCGCGCAAGGAGGCGGACTTCCTGCGGCACGCCGTCGAGGAGCTGGCCAAGCTCTCACCGCAGCCGGGCGAGGAGGATGCGCTCGCCGCGACCCGCCAGTCGATGATGCAGGCCGAGAAGGTGGCGCGCGATCTGATCGATGCGCATGAGGCAGTCGGCGGGCAGGCATCGCCGGTCGCGTCGCTGGCCGCCGTGTTGCGCCGGCTGGAGCGGCGGGCCGGGCAGGCGCCGGAACTGGTCGATCCCTCGATTGCGGCGCTCAACACCGCGATCGTCGCGCTGGAGGAGGCGGGCGAGGCGCTTGCGGCGGCGATGCGGGCCGCCGAATACGATCCCCGCGAGCAGGAGCGCGTCGAGGAGCGGCTTTTTGCCCTGCGTGCCGCCGGACGGAAATACGACGTGCCGGTCGATGGGCTGCCGTTGCTGGCGGCGACGATGGCGAGCGACCTCGCGGCGCTCGACGAAAGCGAATCGTCGCTGGCGCGGCTGGAAGCCGATTTGAACGAGGCCGAGAAGGCGTTCGTCAGCCAGGCGCAGGCCTTGTCGGAAGGGCGCAAGGCCGCGGCGGCGCGCCTCGACGCCGCCGTCAAGGCCGAGCTGCCGCCGCTCAAGCTGGAGCGTGCCCGCTTCATCACGCGAATCGAGAGCGACGAGGGTGCGCGGGGACCGGAGGGCTTCGACCGGGTCGAGTTCTGGGTCGAGACCAATCCGGGCACGCGGCCGGGACCGATGATGAAGGTGGCTTCGGGCGGCGAGCTCTCGCGCTTCATGCTGGCGCTCAAGGTGGTGCTGGCCGAGCGCGGTTCGGCCCCGACGCTGGTCTTCGACGAGATCGATACCGGCGTCGGCGGCGCCGTCGCCGATGCGATCGGCGAGCGGCTGGCGCGGCTCGCGGGCCAGGTGCAGGTGATCTCGGTGACGCATGCGCCGCAGGTCGCGGCCAAGGCCGGGCAGCATTTCCTGATCGCCAAATCGGCGGGGGAGGGCGAGGCCTCACGCACCGTGACGCGCGTCACCGCGCTGGAGCAGCAGGCGCGGCGCGAGGAAATCGCCCGGATGCTGGCCGGCGCTTCTATCACCGAGGAGGCGCGGGCCGCGGCCGGGCGCCTGCTGGAAGCGGCGGGGTTGCGCGGCTGAGGCTGTCAGCCCGGCTGCAATTCGTAGCCCGCGCCCTTCTTCACGACCCGCCTGAAGCCCTCGACATGGCCGCCCGAGACGAGCCAGTTTTCGTGCGCTGCGCGCGCCAAGATGCCCCGGCGAGAGGCCAGCGCCGTCGCGGCATCGAGATCGTAGATGAAGCCGATATCCGGGTCCGAGGCCTGGAGGTTGGAGAGGTGCAGCGCGTCGCCCCAGAGCAGCAGGCTCTCGTTCTGACCTTCGATCAGATAGCCGCTATGGCCGAAGCTGTGGCCGGGCAGGGGGATCAGCGTGATGTCGGGCCGTGCCTCGCCCGCCGGAACGGAGAGGATGCGCCCGGCATAAAGCTTCTTCAACGTGGCCGCGATCGCGAAGGCGCCCTGTTTCTTCTCCGGCGTCCGGGCGCGGTTGGCTTCGTCGCCGTAGAAGCCGAAATCGGCCGCGGGGACGATGATTTCGGCGTTCGGGAAGAAGGCCCTGTCGCCATCGAAGAGGCCGAGCGCGTGATCGCCGTGAAGATGCGTGATCAGGACATGGGCGACGGCTTCGGGGGAAATCCCGGCTGCTGCCATCGCGGCCGGCGCATGGCCCATCGCCTCCCCCCAGGAAGGGCCGGTGCCGGCGTCGACCAAAGTGATTCCGTCCGGGCCCTTCAGCGCGAAGCAGTTCACGACGATGCTGACCTTCGGCTTGCTCCAGCGTGCAATCGCCTCGTCGCGGGCGCCCTCGCCATCGGCATGGATCAGCACATCGAGCGGGGCCTCGAAGACGCCGTCATGCAGGATCGAGACGTCATAGGCACCGATGCGGCGGGGATGCTGGTCCATGGGCTGTTCTCCGCTTTGGCGCCTGCGCGTCCGGTCAGGCCGGGAAGCTAGGGGCGAGGGTGGCGTGCCGGCAAGGCGCATCCGGCCCGGCTCAGCCCTGCGCGGGGCGCGGGAATGCCGCATTTCCTTTTGTATCGCTTTGCTTTATGAGCCGCTGTCATCCGATGGTGCAGCTGCCCGTTAGATCGCCACGCGCCCTGCCGGGCGCCTCTGGGGGGCGATCTAATTATTTGTTTTGGCATCGGATTATCTGAAAAGTGAGTCCCACTTTTCGGTCCGATTGCCGAATGCCGCCTGAACCCATCGCCACGCTTCGCGCCGTTCATTCATGTTACGCCGCAAACCTTTAGGCCCGTTATCGCATGTCCTTTTCTCTCACGAGCCCGCCGCTCGCGCGCGCGCTCGCCGATCGCAATTATTCCGAACCGACGCCGGTGCAGAGTGCCGTGCTCGAAGACATCGCGCTGGGGCGCGACCTGCTCGTTTCCTCTCAGACCGGCTCCGGCAAGACCATCGCCTATGGGCTTGCCATCGGCGAGACGCTGCTGGGCGGGGCGGAGCGGCTCGGTCCTGCGGCTGAGCCGCTCGCCCTGATCATCGCGCCGACGCGCGAACTCGCCTTGCAGGTGCAGCGCGAACTGGCCTGGCTCTATGCCCAGACCGGGGCGCGGGTCATCTCCTGCGTCGGCGGCATGGATCCGCGCCGCGAGGCGATGCTGCTCGACGAGGGCGCGCATATCGTCGTCGGGACGCCCGGCCGCCTGCGCGACCATATCGAGCGCCGCCGCCTCGATGTCTCCGCGCTGAAGGCGGTCGTCCTCGACGAGGCCGACGAGATGCTCGATCTCGGCTTCCGCGACGATCTCGAATTCATCCTGAAGACGGCGCCCGAGAGCCGTCGCAGCCTGCTGTTCTCGGCGACCTTCCCGAAGGCGATCGTGCAGCTCGCGCAGAGCTACCAACGCGATGCGCTGCGCATCGAGGTTGCGGCGACGACGCGCGGCCACGCCGACATCGCCTACAAGGCCGTGCGCGTCTTCCCGAAGGAAGCGGAGCTCGCGGTCGTCAACCTGCTGCGCTTCCATGATGCGCCGGTGGCGCTCGTCTTCTGCAACACCCGCAATGCGGTGCGCCATCTCGAGGCGATCCTGCTGGAGCGCGGGTTCACCTCCGTCGCGCTCTCGGGCGAGCTCGGCCAGAATGAGCGCAACGCCGCGCTGCAGGCGCTGCGCGACGGCCGGGCGCGGGTCTGCGTCGCGACCGACGTTGCGGCGCGCGGCATCGATCTGCCAGGGCTCGACCTCGTCATCCACGCCGAATTGCCGAATGATTCCGAGGTGATGCAGCACCGTTCCGGCCGCACCGGCCGTGCCGGCAACAAAGGCACGAGCGTCCTGCTGGTGCCGCCGTCGCGCCGCCGCAAGGCGGAGCGTCTGCTGATGGAAGCCAAGGTCGAGGCCGAATGGATCGGCCCGCCGACGGAGGGGGAGATCCGCGTTCTCGATCAGGAGCGCTTGCTCTCCGATCCGCTCCTGAGCGGTGACGGCTCTGAAGACGATGCCGGCATGATCGAGGCGCTGATGGCAGGCCGCGAGGCACGCGACATCGCTGCGGCGCTGGTCCGGCTCTATCGGGCGCGGCTGCCGGCGGCTGAAGAGGTCGGCGATCCCGGCTATGGCCGCGACGAGCGCCGCCCGGTCCGCACGAACGAGGACTATGCCGCCAAGCGCCGGCCGTTCGGTGCCGGGCGCGACGAGGGCGAGGATGGCGAGCGGGCGCGCAAGCCTGCCGGCCCGCGCGGCGATACCGTCTGGTTCCGCCTCGATATCGGCCGCAAGCAGGGTGCCGATCCGCGCCAGCTGCTGCCGATGCTGTGCCGCCGTGGCCGGATCACGCGCGACGAGGTCGGTGCCATCCGCATCTTCGACCGCGAGACCAAGGTCGAGATCGATGCCGATGTGGCCGAGCGCTTCTACGAATCCATGCGCATCCCGGATCGCGACAAGATCGTGATCGAGATGGCGGAGGCGGCAGAACGGCGCCCGGCAAAAGCCTTTACCGATAAGGCCGAGCGCCCGGCTGCGCCGCGCAAGAGCTGGGGCGACGATCAGGCCGCCAGCGAAGACAGGGGGCCGCGCAAGCGCTTCCCGCCGCGCGATGGCGAATATCGCGAGCCGCGGGGAGAGGGTCCCAAGCCCTATCGCCCCGAGGGCAGGCCGCAGCGCGACGATGATCGCCCGCGCCGCGACGACCAGAAGCCCGGCGGCTTCAAGAAGCCGTTTGCGGGGAAGGGCAAGCCTTTCGCCGGCAAGCCCGAGCGACACGGTGAAGGCCGCCCGGCCGGCGGCGGCAAGCCGTTCGGAAAGGGCAAGCCGCGCCGTGGCTGAGCCTCGTCGCTTGGCCTGAGTCAGTCACTTACGTTCTCTCCCGCCTCAGCGCAGGCCGAGGAAGGAGAGAATGGCGAGGACGACGACGACAAGACCGACGATATAAATGATGTTGTTCATGAAAAACCCCCTGCGTAACGGAGCCGTTCGGTTCGATTTGGCAGGGGGTGAACCCGATGCCGGCCCCAAAGGTTCCCGCATTGGCAGGTAAGCGTTCCCGCAGGCGTCAGCCCACGAGCTTGCGGTAGAGATGCCAGGTGGCGTGGCCCAGCACCGGCATCACCACGACCAGGCCGACCAGCACCGGCAGGCAACCGAGCACCAGAAGCCCGGTGACCATCAGGCCCCAATTCATCATCACGCGCGGATTGGCCTCGACGGCGGCGATCGAGGTGCGGATCGCCGTGGGCACATCGACATGCCGGTCGATGATCAGCGGGAAGGACACGACCGAGATCGAGAAGGCGAGGATCGCGAAAAGCATTCCGAGCGAGTTGCCGATGACGATCATGAGCCAGCCATCGGCGGTGGTGAAGGCGGCCCGCAGGAAATCGGCTGTGGAGACATCGGCCGGCAACCCGAGGATGCCGCGATAGAGGAACCAGGCGGCGAAGAGCCAGGCGATGAAGAGCCCGGTCAACATCGCGCCCAGCAACAGGATCTGGCTGATCGAGGGCGAGCGCAGCACTTCGAGCGCGTGGACCCAAGAAGAATCCATGCCCTTCTCGCGCCGGCGGCTGACCTCGTAGAGCCCGATCGCGGCGAAGGGGCCGATCAGCGCGAAGCCGCTGAGGAGCGGGAAGAGCAATGGGAAGATGTTGTAGCTCACGGTGAGCTGCGCCAGCAGGATGCCCGCGATCGGGTAGATCACGGCGATGAAGACGAGGTGGCTTGGCTGCGCCAGGAAGTCCTCCCAGCCGCGTTGCAGCGCCTCGCGCAAATCCCTCGTCGTGATGGTCTTGATGCGTGGCTGCGAGAGCGTGACGATGTCATGCACGGTGCCGTCGACATTGGCCATGGCGGTTCTCCCGGTTCCGGCCCCGTTCACCACCGCTGTTGACATGTCCTTGGCGTCAACGGCTTGCGGCGTCGAGCTTCCAATTCCCAGCCTCCCGACTATACGCGCGAAAGCCGGATTTGTCGCAGGGCTTCTCGCGGATGTGAGAGGCGGAGCCTTCCTTTTCGGATTGGGCGAGCCGGCTCCTGCCCTTTCTCGTCAGCACCATCTCGCCTAATGCTTCCCGTATGAGCGACACCGACGACAACGCCCCCTCCGAAACGCCGGTCGAGGAGCTGACGCCGCGCAAGGCCAAGGCTGAGCACAAGCGGCTGGCATCCGAGGTGCAGACTGCGAACGACGCTTACTTCCAAGATGACCAGCCGGTCATGGACGATGCCGCCTATGACGCGAAGCGTCGGCGGCTGGTCGCGCTCGAGGAAGTGTTTCCAGAACTGAAGGAGGCCGGCGGCGTCAGCGGCAAGGTCGGCGCCAAGCCCTCCGGCAAGTTCGCCAAGATCCGGCATCGCGTGCCGATGCTCTCGCTCGACAACGCCTTCTCGGACGAGGCGGTGGCCGAGTTCGCCGGGCGCGTCTACCGCTTCCTCGGACGCAAGGACGAGGAGGGCGGCATCGCGTTCACGGCCGAGCCGAAGATCGACGGGCTGTCGCTCTCGCTGCGCTACGAGAAGGGCAAACTGATCTCGGCCGCGACGCGCGGCGACGGCGAGGAGGGCGAGGACGTCACCGTCAATGCCCGGACCATCTCCGAGATCCCCGGCACGCTTGCCGGGCCGGACGTGCCGGAGATCGCCGAGGTGCGCGGCGAGGTCTATCTGGGGCACGCCGATTTCGCGGCGATAAACGAGCGCCAGCGCGAGAAGAGGCTGACCGAATTCGCCAATCCACGCAATGCCGCGGCAGGCTCGCTGCGCCAGCTCGACGCGAGCATCACGGCGTCCCGGCCCTTGCGCTTCTTCGCCTATGCCTGGGGCGACATGCCGGAGCTGCCGGCGCCGACGCAGATGGGAGTGGTCGAGGCGTTCAAGCGCTGGGGCTTCCGCACCAATCCGCTGATGAAGCGCTGCGAGAGCGTGGCGGAGCTGATCGCGCAATACCGCCTGATCGAGAGCCAGCGCGCCACGCTCGGCTACGACATCGACGGCGTGGTCTACAAGGTCGATGACCTCGCTCTGCAAGCCCGGCTCGGCTTTGTCTCGCGGGCGCCGCGCTGGGCGATCGCGCACAAGTTCCCGGCCGAACTCGCGACCACGGTTCTCGAAGCCATCGACATCCAGGTCGGGCGCACGGGCGCGCTCTCGCCGGTGGCGCGATTGAAGCCGGTGACGGTGGGCGGCGTCGTCGTCACCAATGCGACGCTGCACAACGAGGATTATATCCGCGGCTTCGATTCCAAGGGGCTGCCGATCCGCGACGGCACCGATATCCGCATCGGCGATACGGTGACGGTGAAGCGGGCGGGGGACGTCATTCCGCGCGTCGAGTCGGTCGATCTGGCTAAGCGGCCGGCGGATTCGAAACCCTATGAGTTCCCGACGCTCTGCCCGGCCTGCGGCAGCCATGCGACGCGCGAACTCAACCCGCGCACCGGCAAGGAAGATGCCGTGCGCCGCTGCACCGGCGGCCTGATCTGCCCGGCGCAGGCGGTCGAGCGGCTGAAGCACTTCGTCTCGCGCGATGCGATGGATATCGACGGTCTCGGCGACAAGCAGATCGAGTTCTTCCACAGCGATCCCGAGCTGCCGGTGCGGGAGCCGGCCGATATCTTCACGCTGGCCGCACGCGACGCGGCGAACCTCAAGAAGCTCAAGGACAAGGAAGGTTTCGGCGCCGTGAGCGCCAAGAAGCTGTTCGACGCGATCGAGGACCGGCGCCGGCCGCCGCTCAACCGCTTCATCTTCGGCCTCGGCATCCGCCATATCGGCGAGACGACGGCGCGGTTGCTGGCGCGGCACTATGGCTCGTTTGAGGCGCTCAGGGCGGCGGGCATCGCGGCCGCCGACGAGACTTCGCCCGAGCGGCAGGAACTCGACGCCATCGACAGCGTCGGCCCGACCGTGGTCGAGGCGCTGATCGAATTCTTCGGCGAGCCGCATAACGAGGAACTGCTCGACCGGCTGCTGGCGCAGGTCTCGCCGCAGCCGCTGGAAGCGGTTGCCTCGGCCAGCCCCGTCGCCGGCAAGATCGTGGTCTTCACCGGCGCGCTGGAGCGGATGACGCGTGACGAGGCCAAGGCGATGGCCGAGCGACTCGGCGCCAAGGTGGCTGGCTCGGTCTCGTCGAAGACCGACCTGCTCGTCGCCGGCCCCGGTGCGGGTTCCAAGCTCAAGGACGCTGCCAAGCACGGGGTCGAGGTGATCGACGAGGCGGGGTGGTTCGATCTGGTGGGTGGCTAGCCTTTGACCGCAGCGTGATTTCAGCGCGTGCGGCCTGGAAACAGGCGGCAATCTCGCGAACCGCATCGTTTTGGCAGCGGCAGGTTCGGCGCCCGATAGCCATCGGTGCCGTGATGCGCCCGATCACTTTTCTTCAAGACAGCGAAGCGGCGAGAGGGTTTATGTTCGCCCCATGGAAGCAGTCACACAGGGCGAGACATTATGCCTCGAACCGCTCGTCGCCGGCGAGCGGGCGAAGTTGTTTCCGGCGGAGCGCTTCGACGGCCTGGATTGCCTCGCCGCGACCTTCCGCCGCCACGCCTATGCGCCACACCAGCATGAAGGCTATGTGATCGGCATCATCGAGGCCGGCTGCGAGACCTTCCGCATCCGTGGCGAGCGGCGCTATGCCCGCCCCGGCCATGTAGCCTTCGTCAATCCGCTGGAGACCCATGACGGAGAGCCATACGGCCCCGGCTACAGCTACCGGATGACCTATCCCGAGGTCGGGCTGATCCGCGAGGTTGCCTCCTCGCTCAGCGGCCGTGATTTGATCGGAACGCCGTTCTTTCCGCAGCCTCTGGTCGAAGACGCCGAAGGAGCGGCGCTCTTCGCGGCCGCGCATCGTGCGATCGAGGACGGCGAGGACCTGCTGGCGGGTGAGGAAATGCTCCTGCGCTTCTACGCGCATTGCCTGGCCCATCATGCCGATCTGACGGTTCGGGCGGTTGGTCTGGAGGCGGGGCCTCTCGCCAGGGCGCGCGAGCTGTTCGAAACGCATTATGAGGAAGACCTGTCGCTCGCCGATCTCGCCCGGCTTACCGGCCTTCCGCGCCATCACCTGATCCGCGCCTTCCGGCGGGAAACCGGGCTGACGCCCCATGCCTATCTGGTCGATGTCCGCGTCCGGCGTGCCCGTGAGCGGTTGCGGCGCGGGGAGATGCCGGGCGATGTCGCGGCGGCGACCGGCTTCTGCGACCAGCCGCATCTGACGCGCGCCTTCAAGGCCCGCTTCGGCGTGACGCCCGGCGCTTTCCGCGCCGCTCATGTCGGCTGAGCGCTTTTCGAGAGAACCCGACCCATGTCCACGATGCGTGACGACATCAGGCGCGGCCTGAACGATATCTGGCCGGCGGCCGTGGCGGCGGCGCCGATCGGCCTGCTTTTCGGCGCGGTCGCTGCCAGCAAGGGCCTTTCGCCCCTGGAAGTCTTCCTGATGAGCGCGATGGTCTTCGCCGGCGGGGCGCAGTTCGCGGCGGTGGAGCTGTGGACGACGCCGACGCCGGTCGCTGCGCTCATCTTCTCGACGCTCCTGATCAATGCCCGCCATGTGCTGATGGGGGCCTCGCTGGCGCCGAAACTCGAAGGCTTCAGCCGCTGGCAGAAATTCCTCGGCCTCTACTACATGGCCGACGAGAACTGGGCGCTGGCCGAGAAGCGCGCCCGCACGCATCGCCTGACGCCGGCCTACTGGTTCGCGATGGTGATCCCCTTCGTAATCGGCTGGCTAGTCAACTCGACGCTGGGGGCGACCATCGGCGCGGTGCTCGGCGATCCGAAGCGGCTCGGCGCCGATTTCGCCTTCACGGCTCTGTTCATCGCGCTCGTTGCGGCCTTCTGGAAGGGGCGGGTGACGTTCTGGACGGTGGCTGCCGCCGGCATCGCCTCGGCGGTGACCTATCGCCTTGCCGGGCCGCCCTGGCATGTCGCGGCCGGGGCGCTGTGCGGATTGCTGGCGGCGTGGCTCGCGGCGGGAGCCGAGGAGCAGCCGCTGACGAAGGAGGCCGAGGCGTGAGTGTCGATCCGATCAATCTGCTCGCCTTCCTCGGCATGGCGATCGTGACCTATGGAACGCGCGTGGCGGGGCTCGCGCTCGCCGGGCGGCTCAACCTGTCGCCGCGCGCGCAGGCGGCGTTCGATGCGATTCCGCCCGCCGTTCTGGTCGCGGTGATCGCGCCCAGCGCGCTTGCCACCGGCTGGGCCGAGACCGCGGCGGCGGCGATCGCCGCACTGGCGGCAACGCGGCTGCCACTGCTGGGCGTCGTTGCCGTGGGCGTGGCCGCGGTGGTGGCGTTCAGGATGGTGATGTGATTAGCGCCCTTCTCCCCTCGGGGGAGAAGGTGGTAGCGCGTAGCGCTGACGGATGAGGGATGAAGGGCGTCGCGCTGCCCTCATCCGCCTGCCGGCACCTTCTCCCCGTCAAAGTCGGCTGTTGCCGACTTTGACATCTTGAGTTCCCATCTCGGGCAAGCCCGAGATGGGTGGGAGAAGGAGGCCATTCACAATGGCCGGCAGGCCTTCTCCAGCCAGGTCTTCGCCTCGCCCTCGACAAGTGGCGCAAGCTTCTCCCAGACCTTGGCATGGTAGGCGTCGATCCAGGCGATCTCGCCGGCATCGAGCATGCTCTTTTCGATCAGCGCCCGCTCATAGGGGCACCAGGTGATCGTCTCAAAACCGTAGATCGTGCGCTCGGCGCCGGGAATGTTCCGCTCCTCGACCACGATCAGGTTCTCGATGCGGATGCCGTACTCGCCCTGCTTGTAGTAGCCGGGCTCGTTGGAGAGGATCATGCCCGGCTCCAGCGGCGTGGTGCCGAGCTTGGAGAGCCGCTGCGGGCCCTCATGAACCGAGAGATAGCTGCCGACGCCGTGGCCGGTGCCATGGTCGAAGTCGAAGCCGCCCTGCCAGAGCGGCAGCCGGGCGAAGGCGTCAAGCTGCGCGCCCGAGGTGCCCTTGACGAAGACCAGCCGCGAGATCGCGAGATGGCCCTTGAGCACGCGGGTGTAGCGGTCGCGCATCTCGGCCGTCGGCTCGCCGATGACGATGGTGCGGGTGATGTCGGTGGTGCCGTCCTCGTACTGGCCGCCTGAATCGACCAGGAAGATGCCGGGCTCCAGCTTGCGGTTGGTCGCCTCGCTGACGCGGTAATGCGGCAGGGCGGCGTTGGGACCGGCCCCGGCGATGGTCGTGAAGGAGACGTCCTTGAGCAGCCCGGTCCGGAGCCGCTCGGCCTCGAGCGCCGCGACGGCGTCGATCTCGGTCAGGCCGCCCTTCGGCGCCTCGCGCGCCAGCCAGGAGAGATAATTGGTCATCGCCGCGCCATCGCGCAGATGAGCGGTGCGGGCACCGTTCAGCTCGGCCGCGTTCTTGCGCGCCTTCATCAGGGCGATCGGGTCGGTGCCGGCATCGGGCGTGCCGCCGGCCTCGCGGATCAGCGTCGCGAGTGCGGAGGCGGCGGTGGCCGCATCGAGCCGCACCTTGGCCTTGGCGGCGCCGAGCGTCTTCAGCTGCGTTTCGAGTGCGGAGGGGGCCGCGATCTCGCCGACGGCGCCGATTGCGTCGCCGGCCTCGTTGGTGATCTTCTCAGGGGCGAGAAACACGGTGGGGCGGCCGTCGCGCGGGACGATGGCATAGCCGAGCGGCAGCGGCGTGTGCTCGACATCGCCGCCGCGAATGTTGAAGACCCATGCCAGCGCATGCGGATCGGAGACGACGAGCGCGTCGACCTTCGCCTCGGCCAACGCCTTGCGGATGCGGTCGAGCTTGGCGGCTGGAGCCTCGCCGGCATAGTCGTCCGGATGGGCCTTGACCGGCGCGGCCGGGGGCGCCGGGCGATCGGACCAAAGCGCATCGATCGGGTTGGCGGCGACCGCCACGAGGCTACCGCCGGCCGCGGCTGCCGCTTTCTCCAGCTTGGCGACGCCATCGACGGTGTGCAGCCAGGGATCGTAGCCGAGCTTGCCGCCAGCCGGCAGGTTCTGCTCGATCCAGCGCTCCAGCGGCGTCTCCTCCATGCGGACGGGGGTGACGACCGCGGTATCGGTCTGTTCGGCCGACTGAATGGTATAGCGGCCATCGACGATCAGCGCCGCCTTGTCGGCCAGCACCACGGCGTTGCCGGCCGAGCCGGTGAAGCCGGTCAGCCAGGCGAGGCGCGCCATATGGGCCGGGACATATTCGCCCTGATGCTCGTCGGCGCGCGGGATGACGAAGCCGTCGAGGCCTTGCGCTGCCAGCGCCTTGCGCAGGGCGGCGACGCGGCCCGCGACCTGTCTGGGGTCGCTGGGCTCGGAGAAAGACTGAAAGCGGCAGGTCGGCAAAGTCGAATCGGTCATGGCAGGGTCCGGCATAGAATGAGCCATCGTCGCGCTCCGCCGGCGAAAGCGCCAGCGCAAATGCTTGTCTCCAGCGATGCCCGTTCTGTGGGACCGGGCTGCCTCGCCGCTTCGCATTGTGCTGTTTGGTTATGCAATATTCGCAAACATTAACGAGATCGGACGGATCGCATGCGTTTTGCGCATATCTTGCATATGCGAACACATCTTCTCGCACATGCGAAATGATCCCACCTTAGTCGCATAAGAGAACGAGGAAGCGACCGGGACTGTCCTTCGTTTTTCGGAGATGGACCCATGACCTATGTGTTGAACAACGCCGATGTGCTGCCCGTTGCGGTGACGGCCGATGCGACGGCCCGCAGGACTGGCAAGCCTGGCCTGATGCGGCGCTTCTATGCCGCCCTGATCGAGAGCCGCAAACGCTCCGCGACCCGCGAGCTGCGTGCCCGCAACCTCCTCGTGAACGAGGCGGAGATCGTCCTGGGCGGCTATCCGTCCGCGACCTTGTCGGGTGACGTCTCGCTGCCTTTCAACCGCTGAATATCTCGGCCGCCGCGGCTTGCCCGCGCGCCGACGACGCACAGGATCAGAACCATGATCGCCACCATCAAGCATATCGCCGAACAGATCGTCGATGCGGCCAAGTTCGCCGCCGCCGTCTGGCACGATGCCCGCAGCCTGCAGGCTGAGGCCGAGGCCAAGTACGGCCATATCGACTTCTGAGATCGACAAGCGACGGCTTCGCGCCTTCTCGGGAGGCGCGAGCCTGCCGAACGACGCCGCAAGACCTTTCAATCGCCGATTGTCCGGCGCGCCTCCGCTCCGGCTATGCCGTAACCGAAAGGATCAAGACCATGATCGCCACCCTCAAGCACGCCTTCAACCTGTACGTCGAGACGATGAAGCACATCGTTTTGACCTGGCAGCCTCCGGCGCGCGGCTGAAAGCCGCTACGCAACACGGGCTTCGGGGCCCGGCGCGTGTAGGTTTCTGACGGACTTGCGCAAAACCGACAGATTTATGCAGGGCGGCGGGGCCTCGGGGCTGCGCCGCCTTTTTTCATGACCAGTGTCGCCCAGCCCTCGCGCAGCGACTGGCTGGCGAGGTAGATGCCGTGGTGCCGGTAGGCCGAGACCACCCCGGCAACGTCCATGGCAAGCAGGCCGGACAGGATCAGCGTGCCGTCGCGCGCGAGCACGCGCGCGATCGAGGGCGCAAGCTGCCGCAGCGGCCCCGCCAGGATATTGGCGAAGACGAGATCGAAACGGCCGGGGCGGTTCGCCTTGGCGTGGCGCAGGCCCGGCGCGACATAGAGGTCGAGCGCGTTGGGCGCGTGATTGAGGCGGGCGTTGTGAGCGGAAACCTCGACTGCTACCGCGTCGATGTCGCCGGCGACGACCCTGCGCTTGATCTGCTTGGCCAGTGCCAGCGCCAGGATGCCCGTTCCGGTGCCGACGTCGAGCCCGTGGCGCGGGCGGCGCTTCTTCAATTCGGCGTCCAGCGCCAGCAGGCAGCCCGAGGTGGTGCCGTGATGGCCGGTGCCGAAGGCCAGTGCCGCCTCGATCTCGATGGCGACATCGTTCACCCGCACGACATCGCGGTCATGCGCGCCATGGACGATGACGCGGCCGGCACGCACGGGCTTGAGCCCGTCGAGACTCGTTGCGACCCAGTCTTTCGTGTTGACGGTGGTGAAGGGCGTCGCGTCGACGAGGTCGCCGACGATCGGACGCAGCAGATCGCGCACTGCCTCCTCGTCCGGGTGCTGGGCGAAGTAGATCTCGACCTTCCAGGGCGCGTTCAGCGAGAGCGTGGTGATGCCCTGCTCGATCTCGAAGGCCGAGATCGCGGTCTCGGTCGGGTCGAATATCTCGCCGAGCAGCTCGGTCAGGGCCCGGGCCTTCTCGCCCGAGGTGGAGAGTTCAAAGACGGTCGCGACCGTCGCTGGCAGGAGGCCTTCGCGCATGGCGCGGGCTTAGCAGGCGCGCTCGCCGCTGTCATCGGAAATGGCCGGCTCGGTGATGGTGAAACCTGACGTTCAGTAATCCCTGCTACCGGGAGGCATGACCTCCTCCACGCGCAGGATCATCCTCAAGGCCAGTCTCGCGACACTGCTGTCGATCGCGGCCTCGCTCGGGCTGGCGGTCACGATCGTGCCGATGCTCGGCGGCGTGGTCGACGGCAATGCCTGGCTGATGTGCATCCTCTGCCCGCTGCTGATCGCCTGGCCGGCGAGCGCCTGGCAGTTCCGGCGGGCGCAGCGCCTGCGCGACGCCCATGGCGAGATCGAGCGGCTGCATTGCGAGCTGTCGGCCGCCCACGACGCGCTTGTCGAAAAGGCCCGCCGCGACAGCCTGACCGGAATGCTGAACCGCGAGAGCTTCCTCGCGGAGCTGGGGGAGGCCATGGCCGAGGGCGGGCCGGGAACGCTGCTCTTCATCGACGCCGACCATTTCAAGCAGGTCAACGATCGCTTTGGCCATCTGGTTGGAGACGCCGCCTTGCGGACGCTGGCGAAGGCGATCACCGATGCAATCGGCAAGGATGGGGTGTCGGGCCGGTTCGGCGGCGAGGAATTCGCCGTCTATCTGCCTGGCGTCGTCCTGCGCGACGCCAGGCCCACGGCAGGGCGCATTCTCGATGCGGTCCGGCGCCTCAGGATCGAGGCGCGCGGCGGCGGGGTGGTCGGCTTGACGGTGAGCATCGGCGCGGCGGGGCAGACCGGCGCCTCGACGCGCGACGAGCTGATCGCCCAGGCCGACGAGCAGCTCTATCGCGCCAAGACGCAAGGGCGGAATCGTGCGGTCTTCCCGCTGGACGTGGCCGCCGTCGCCTGAGCGGGGCCAGGTTCAGGCGTGCTGCGCGTTCAGCGCGGCGAAGACGCTGCCGAACTGGCCAGTGGCCTCGGCAAAGCGCAGCGGCTTGCAGCGCTCGACGATTACCTCCGTGGCCTCCGGCTGCGTTTCGAGGATCGTCATCACCTCGTTGGTGAAATCGGCGAGCGGCATCGCGGCCGGATCGACCGCCTGATGCGGGCCGAGCAGTTCGGTCTGGACATAGGGCGGCGCGATCTCGATGACCTCGACCGGCGTGTTCTTCAATTGCTCGCGCAGCCCGATCGACCAGGAGTGGATCGCGGCCTTGGTCGCGCTGTAGGTCGGGGTCACGGCCAGCGGCACGAAGGCGAGGCCCGACGAGACGGTCAGCACCGTGGCGCGCGGCTGCTTGAGGAGATGCGGCAGCAGCGCGGTCGTCAGGCGGATCGGCCCGAGCAGGTTGGTCGCGATCGTCTCTTCGGCTATGGCGAGATTGTCGGCGGCCGGGACGTTTTCCGGCTTCATGATGCCGGCATTGTTGATGACGGCATTCAGGCTCGGGAAGCGCTCGACCACCTGCCGGGCGAAGGCCGCGATATCGGCCTCATCCTGGATGTCGAGCAGCATCGACTCAATGCCGGGATTGCTGGCGGTGACGGCGTCGAGCACGGCTTCGCGGCGGCCGGCGATCACGACCTTGTTGCCCTTGGCGTGCAGCGCCTCGGCCAGCGCCCGGCCGATGCCCGAGCCGCCGCCGGTGATGAGGATGGTGTTTCCGGAAATCTTCATGGCAAGGCCCTCTCGTGGTTGCGTGAGACGAGATGGCGCCGTTACTCTTCATTGGAAAGAAGGCGCGTGAAAGTGCTATACATACCAAAAGGAGAGTGTCGGATGCGAGCGATCCGCGCGGCCATGGCGGCCATGCATGCGCGCAGCGATGCCATCCCGCCGGTCAGCCCGGCGGTGGAGTCGCTGGTGCGGCAGGTCATCGCTCAAGTGGCGGATAAATGGACGATGCTGGTGCTGGAGGCGCTGGAGGAGCACGGCACGCTGCGCTTCACCGAGGTCGGCCGCATCGTCGGCGGCATCAGCCAGAAGATGCTGACCAAGACGCTGCGCGAGATGGAGCGCGACGGGCTGGTCGTCCGCACCGTCCATCCGGTGATCCCGCCCCATGTCGACTACACGCTGACCGAACTCGGGCGTGAGCTCAGCGCCGCCTTTTGCGGCGTCTGGACCTGGGCCGAGACCTATTACGCCGAGGTTTCGGCGGCGCGGAAGGCGTTTCGCGAGCGGGAGGGCGGCGCCTGAGCGCTCACAAATCCTTGGTCAAGTAGATCCGGGTCGCGCCCGGCGGCTTCGGGGCGATCTCGCCAAAGACCTGCCATCCGAGCTTCTTGTAGAACTCGGGCGCCTGGAAGCTGATGGTGAAGAGCACGGCCTTGCTGCAGCCGCGCCGCCGGCCTTCCTCTTCCGCCATGGCGAGGACGCGGCTGCCGATGCCGGTGCCGCGCAGGCTTTCCGGCAGATAGACGAAGTCGACGAAGAGCAGGCCAAGGGAGGTGCGCCCGAGCAGCCCGCCGATCGGCTCGCCGGTTTCGGGATCGTCGATCCTCAGCGTCAGCGGCTTGCTGTCATGCAGGCCGATCTTCTCGTCATTATAGGTCCGCAGGCCGTTATGGAGCACTTGGCGAAGAGCGGTGTCTTCGGCGTCGGTCAGGGTGATCTGGGGAGGCATGGCAGCAGTCTTATCGAGAGCGGTATAGTGGTACTCAACCGGCCTTCTGCACGAAGGAATCCAGCACCATCTTCCGGCCGGCCTTGTCGAAGTCGACGGTGAGCTTGTTGCCGTCGACGCTGGCGACCGAGCCCGGGCCGAACTTGATGTGGAAAACGCGGGCGCCCTCGCCATAGGCGGATTCGCCGGACGATTTCGCCGTGAGCTCGCCCTCGATCAGCAGCGGGCCGCGCTGGCGGGAGGAGCCGCCTCCGAAGCTGCCTTGGCCGAAGCCGCGGCCGCTCTCCGAGAAGCCGCTGTTCGACCTGCTGTTTCTGGCCCGGTTTTCCTGCGCGCGCTGCCAGCCCGGCGTGTTGTAGCTGGAGCCGAAGCTCTCCATCCGGTCGAAGCGCGAGGCGCCGTAGCCGCCCTGCGAATAGCTGGTCGGGGCCTGCTCGACCTCGACATGCTCCTCCGGCAATTCGTCGATGAAGCGGGAGGGCAGGCTGGTCTGCCAGAGGCCGTGGATGCGCCGGTTCGAGGCGAAATAGAGCTTCAGCTTCTTGCGGGCGCGGGTGAGGCCGACATGGGCGAGGCGGCGCTCCTCCTCCAGCCCGGCGCGGCCGCTCTCGTCGAGCGCGCGCTGGTTGGGGAACAGTCCTTCCTCCCAGCCGGGCAGGAAGACCGTGTTGAATTCCAGCCCCTTGGCTGCGTGGAGCGTCATGATCGAGACGCGGGCCTCGGTCTCGCCATCGGCGACGTCCATCACCAGCGAGACGTGTTCGAGGAAGGCCGGCAGGTCGGGGAACTCATCGAGCGAGCGGACGAGTTCCTTGAGGTTCTCAAGGCGCCCGGCGGCATCGGCCGAGCGGTCCTTCTTCCACATCTCGGTATAGCCGGATTCCTCCAGAACCAGCTCGGCGAGCTCGCCCTGCGGCATATGCTCGGCGCGGGCCGACCAGCGGCCGAAGGCATCGACAAGCTCGCGCAGAGCCGTGCGGGCCTTGGGCTTGAGCTCGTCGCTCTCGACCGCGGCACGGGCCGATTGCATCAGCGAGAAGCCGGTGGCGCGGGCATGGTTGTGCAGGAGCTGGACCGTCGCATCGCCGAGGCCGCGTTTCGGCACGTTGACGATGCGTTCGAAGGCGAGATCGTCTGTGGCTGAGACCACGCAGCGCAGATAGGCGAGTGCATCGCGGATTTCGGCGCGCTCGTAGAAGCGCGGGCCGCCGATGACGCGATAGGGCACGCCGGCCTGGACGAAGCGCTCCTCGATCTCGCGCATCTGGGCGGAGATGCGCACGAGCACCGCGACCTCGGCGAGGTTGTATTTCTTCGCCTGCATCGCCTCGATCTCGTCGGAGATCAGGCGGGCTTCCTCCTGGCTGTCCCAGGCGCCGGTGATGGTGACCTTTTCGCCAAGCGCATCCTCGGTGCGCAGCGTCTTGCCGAGGCGGCCCTCGTTGCGGGCGATCAGCTTCGAGGCGGTGGCGAGGATATGGCCGGTCGAGCGGTAGTTGCGCTCCAGCCGGATCACGGTCGCGCCCGGAAAATCGTGCTCGAAGCGCAGGATGTTGTCGACCTCGGCGCCGCGCCAGCCATAGATCGACTGGTCGTCGTCGCCGACGCAGCAGATGTTGCGGCGGCCTTGGGCCAGCAGGCGCAGCCAGAGATACTGTGCCGTATTGGTGTCCTGATACTCGTCGACGAGGATGTAGCGGAAGCGGTCGTGATAGGTCTGGAGCACGTCCGGATAGTCGCGGAACAGCGTCAGGCAGTGCAGCAGCAGATCGCCGAAATCGACGGCGTTCAACGCCTTCAGCCGCTCCTGATAGGCCGCGTAGAGCTTGCCGCCCTTGCCGTTGGCGAAGACGGCGGCCTCGCTGGCGGCTACGTCCTTTGGCGCGAGGCCGCGGTTCTTCCAGCTATCGATGAAGCCCGCCAGCATGCGGCCGGGCCAGCGCTTCTCGTCGATCCCTTCCGCCTGGATCACCTGTTTCATCAGGCGGATCTGGTCGTCGGTATCGAGGATGGTGAAATCGCTGCGCAGGTCGAGCAGTTCGGCATGGCGGCGCAGCAGCTTGGCCGAGATCGAGTGGAAGGTTCCGAGCCAGGGCATGCCCTCGGCGACCGGGCCGACGAGATGGGCGACGCGCTCCTTCATCTCGCGCGCCGCCTTGTTGGTGAAGGTCACGGCGAGGATCTGTGAGGGATAGGCGCGGCTGGTCGAGATCAGATGCCCGATGCGGGTGGTGAGCACGCGGGTCTTGCCGGTGCCGGCGCCGGCGAGCACCAGAACCGGGCCCTCCGTCGCCTCGACCGCCTGACGCTGCTCCGGGTTCAGCCCCGCGAGATAGCCGGCCGCCGGCTGCGCCGCAGCGCGCGCGGCGAGGCCGCCGGGGCGGGGCGGGGGAGCGGAAAAGGGGTCTGCGTCGGACAAGGGTGTGCGCTGCTCGTGCGTGATTCGTTCTCCGGCGAATATAGGGCGCTCGTGTCAGGATTGCGCCCCTCGATCGTGCATTTTCCATTGGATCAAGCGGGTCGTGACCGTCATGCTCGGGCTTGTCCCGAGCATCCACGTCTTGAACACTGCCCTTGGTGCACGAAGGCGTGGATGGTCGGGACAAGCCCGACCATGACGGCAAGGCAGGATGCAGCAATGACGAGCGGTGTCTGGCAGGTCGCCAATCAGGTGCCGGCGCTGGCCGGGTACGATGCCTTCGCCGCCGACCCGGTGCTGCCCGGCATCGTCTCGGCTTTCGGCGCCGACTGGGCGCGCGAGCGGCTGCATGAGACCGGACGGACGGTCGGCTCTGTGAAGGTGCAGGAACTGGCCTGGCTGGCCAATCGCTATACGCCGGAACTCAAGGCCTTCGATCGCTTCGGCAACCGCATCGACGAGATCGCCTTCCACCCGGCCTGGCACGAACTGCTGAGCCTCGCCATCGGGCAGGAGACGCATGCGCTGGCCTGGAACCGCCCGGAGCCGGGCGCGCAGGTGGCCCGCGCCGCGCTGCAATATCTCTGGTACGGCGCCGAGAGCGGCATCTGCTGCCCAATCAGCATGACCTATGCCTCCGTGCCGGTGCTGAAGCAGGACGCCGCGCTGTGGGAGCAGTGGGGCTCGCTCGTCACCTCCAACCGCTACGATCCACGGCAGGAGCCGGCGCATCTCAAGACGGGCGCGACCGTCGGCACGGCGATGACCGAGACGCAAGGCGGTTCCGACCTGCGCCAGACCCAGACGGTGGCCGAGGATAACCGCGACGGCACCTTCTCGCTGCATGGTCGGAAATGGTTCTTCTCGGTGCCGCATTCCGACGTCTTCCTGACGCTGGCGCGGACGGGAGAGGGCATCTCCTGTTTCGTCGTGCCGGGTTGGCTGCCGGATGGGTCACGCAACGGCGTCGCGATCCAGCGACTGAAGGACAAGGTCGGCAACCGTTCGAATGCCTCCTCCGAGGTCGAGTTCCGGGGCGCGATCGGCCACCTCATCGGCGTGCCGGGGAAGGGTATCCGCACCGGCCTGTCGATGAACCATAATTCGCGGCTCGACATCGCCGCCGCCTCGTCCGGGTTGATGCGGATGGCGGTCTCGCTCGCGGCGCATCATGCGCAGCACCGCCGCGCCTTCCAGAAAGCACTGATCGACCAGCCGATCATGCAGAACGTGCTGGCCGATATCGCCATCGAGGCGGAGGCTGCGGCGTGGCTCGCCTTTCGGCTCTTCGCGGCGCTCGACCGGCAGGAGGATTCCGAAAGCGAGCGCTTGCTGGCGCGGGTCGGTGCGCCGATCGCCAAATACTGGATCACGCGGCGAGCGCCGGCCGTCGTCACCGAGGCGCTGGAATGCCATGGCGGCAACGGCTTCATCGAGGAGAACCCGATGGCGCGGCTCTACAGGGAGGCGCCACTCAACGCGATCTGGGAAGGCTCGGGCAATGTCATCTGCCTCGATCTGCTGCGCTCGCTGGCGCGGGAGGCGGGGGCAGTCGATGTGCTGCGGGCGGAATTGCTGGCGGCTGCGGGCGCGGACAGACGTTACGACGCGGCGCTGAGGCGGCTGGAGGCCGAATTGCCCGACCTGGTCCGCAATGAGGGGCAGGCAAGGCGATTGACGGAGAAGCTGGCGTTGCTGTTGCAAGGCTCGCTGTTGCTGCGGTTTGCGCCCGCTGCCGTGGCGGATGCCTTCATCGCGACGCGATTGAATGGCGGGTGGACGGGGCAGTTCGGCGACCTGCCGCCGACGGTCGATGCGGCGGCGCTGGCTCGAAGGGTTGTGCCGATCACTCGTTAAGCTCTGATCGCGCTGGGAACCCTCTCCCGGAGGGAGAGGGCAGGGTGAGGGGTAGGTCGCTCACCGTGTTTGCTGTGAGGTGATCGCAGCGCAGCTGTCAGCCCGCGCTTTGCTGGTCGAACGGCCTACACCTCACCCCTACCCCTCTCCTTACAGGAGAGGGGTTCCCCGTGCCTTTCTTGTCACGAGATGCTCGGGTCAAGCCCGAGCATGACGGCGCGGTCAGGCCGCTTCCGGTTCGAAATTCATCGCCTCGCCGTTGATGCAGTAGCGCAGGCCGGTCGGTGGCGGGCCGTCCGGGAAGACGTGGCCGAGATGGCCGCCACAGTTGGCACAGTGAACCTCGACGCGGAGCATGCCGTAGCTGCGATCTTCGGTGGTGCCGACAGCGCCTTCGAGCGGTTGGTCGAAGCTCGGCCAACCGGTGCCGCTCTCGAATTTCTTGCCCGACTTGAACAGCTTCTGCCCGCAACCGGCGCAGGAGAAGGTGCCGGCGCGCTTCTCGTAGTTGAGCGCGCAGGAGCCGGCCCGCTCGGTGCCGTGGCCGCGCAGGATGCGGTATTGCTCCGGCGTCAGACGCGCGCGCCATTCGGCGTCCGTGAGCTGGAAGGGGAAGCTCTCGTCCTGCTTCTTCGGCTCGCCGAACATGCTCATCAGACCCATTGCGATCTCCTTCTTGCGGGGGGCGCCTCATCGGCTTTCGTGCCGCCAATATGGCGTCTCCTGCGCCGAATTTCAGCCCCACCGATCAGGGGTCGTTTCACGATGCCGTGGCAATCGCGGCTGCATCGTCACCGGACCGTCACGCGACTCCTCTAGCAGCCCGGCCACCCGCACAGGGAGGAAAACCAGTGACGCAAACGGCACGCGCGGCCCGCCGCATGACGAGCTCCGGCCTGGGACAGGCCGTCCGCCGCAGCAAGACACTGTCCAAAGCCGGCATGCTGGAATGGCTGTTCGCCCGCGCCTTCTCCGGGCTGGTCTATCCGCAAATCTGGGAGGACCCGGTCGTCGACATGGCGGCGCTCCAACTCAAGGCCGGCGACCACGTCGTGGCGATCGCGTCGGGCTCCTGCAATATCCTCTCCTACCTGACGGCGGCGCCGATCCGGGTCAGCGCGGTCGATCTCAACGCCACGCATATCGCTCTCGGCCGGCTGAAGCTGGCCGCGCTGGCGCGGATGGAGCGGCAGGACGATTTCCTGCGCTTCTTCGGCCGCGCGAACGAGCGCGAGAACGTCGCCTTCTACGATCGCGAGATCGCGGCGCATCTCGATGCCGTGTCGCGCGGATACTGGGAGGGGCGGGGGCTCAACGGGCGGCGGAGGATCAATCTCTTCGCTCGGGGATTCCACCGTTACGGCCTGCTCGGCCGCTTCATCGGCACCGGCCATGTGCTGGCGCGGCTGCTGGGCGGCAATCCCAAGGCGATGCTGGCAGCGTGCGACTTGGCCGAGCAGCGCGCGCTCTACGACAAGCATCTCGCGCCGGTCTTCGAGCGCAAATTGGTCCGCTGGCTCGTGCGCCAGCCCGCCTCGCTCTACGGGCTCGGCATCCCGCCGGCGCAATACAAGGCGCTTGCCGCCGACGGGGAGGACGGCATTCTCGGTGCGCTGAAGCTGAGGCTGGAGCGCCTCGCCTGCGAATTCGACCTCAAGGACAACTACTTCGCCCAGCAGGCCTTCGGGCGGCGCTATGGCGAGGGGCCGGATGCGGCCTTCCCGCCCTATCTTCAGCGGCAGCATTTCGCGGCGGTGAAGGAGCGTGCCCCGGGCGTCTCCTATCGCCAGAGCGCGGTCACAGCTGTTCTGGAAGACCAGCCGGCCGAGAGCTGCGATGCCTATGTGCTGCTCGATGCGCAGGATTGGATGAATGACGCCGACCTCGCGGCACTGTGGTCGCAGATCACCCGCACGGCACGGCCGGGTGCTCGGGTAATCTTCCGCACCGCCGCCGACGAGCGCCTGCTGCCAGGGCGGGTGCCGGCCGCGATCCTCGACCAATGGCATTATGAGGAAGAGAAGAGCCGCGCGCTCTGCCGGCAGGACCGCTCGGCGATCTATGGCGGCTTCCACCTCTATGTCCTGAAGGGGCGGGGCCAATGAATGCGGCCGAGGCGCCGGCCGGCTCGGCCGCCGGGCTGATGGACCGGATTTATCGGCATCAGAGACATATCTACGACGCCAGCCGGAAGTTCTACCTGCTCGGCCGCGACCAGCTCATCGACGGGCTGCAGCCACCCGCGGGCGGAACGGCGCTGGAGATCGGCTGTGGTACCGGGCGCAACCTGATCCGGATCGCGCAGCGCTATCCGAATTGCGCCTGCTACGGGCTCGACGTTTCCAGCGAGATGCTGGCGACAGCGCGCGCCTCCGTCGCGCGGGCGGGCCTGGAGGATCGTATTCAGCTTGCCCGCGCGGACGCGACCGGCTTCGATCCGCAGGCTCTGTTCGGCCTCGCCGGCTTCGATCGCATCGTCATATCCTATGCGCTGTCGATGATCCCGCCCTGGGAGGGTGTCGTCGCCGAGGCGCTGCGCCGCCTCGATGCGGGAGGCTCGCTGCATATCGTCGATTTCGGCGACCAGAGCGGGTTGCCAGCGGCCTTCAAGGTGGCGCTGCGGCGCTGGCTTGCGCTGTTTCATGTTACACCGCGCGAGGATCTGCCGGGGACGGTGCGGATGCTCGCCAGTGCCGCGGGCGCGGACTACCGGGTCGCGGCGCCCTATCGCGGCTATGCGGTGCATGCCGTCGTGACGACGAGCCGCGCCGCGACGTAGCGGCGGGGCGGGCGAGCCCTTATGCTCGTGGCGATGGATGCCGCCGACGCCCCTTCAGACGCCAGCCGCTTCGAGGCCCTCCGCAACCGGCTGCGCCAGCTCTATCACGGTCGCACGCCGGCGGCGCTGCGCTTCCAGCTGATCACGACGGTCATCGACCTCTCGATCATCGCTTTCTTCATCCTGACGCCGCTGCTCAGGCACAAATCGGGTTTCCTCTGGATCGACTATTCGGTCGCGGTCATCATGATCGCCGAGATCGCGGCGCGGCTGCTGGCCTCGACGAACATGCTCCGGCTGCTGCGGCAGCCGACCATGCTGCTCGACCTCTTCATCCTGCTGACGCTGCTGGCGCCGCAATGGCTGGAGAATTTCGGCTTCCTGCGCATCCTGCGGCTGTGGTCGCTCTCGCATAAGGGCATCGTCTGGGCGCAGTTCCGCGAGACCCGTTTCCGCGAGTGGGAGAACGTCGTCCGGGCGCTGAGCAACATCGCGACGTTTCTCTTCGTGGTCACCGGCTTCGTCTACACCTTCTTCTTCCAGCAGGAGGGCGGGCTGGAGAGCTATGTCCAGGCGCTCTATTTCACGGTCGCGACCGTCACCACGACCGGATTCGGCGACGTGACGCTGCCGGGTGTCGCAGGCAAGCTGACCTCGATCGTGGTGATGATCGTCGGAATCACGCTGTTCGTGCGCCTGGCGCAGGCGCTCTTTCGCCCGAACAAGGTGCTGTTTCCCTGTCCCGAATGCGCGCTGCAGCGCCACGAGCCGGACGCCGTCTACTGCAAGGCCTGCGGCCACAAGCTGAAGATCCCGGACGACGAGGACTGACGGCCGCGCCGGTCAGTGCCGCGTTTCGGTCTCGGGCTCGCGCTCTTCCTCCGGGGCATCGACCCGAATCGCCGATTTCTGCGGCATGCCGATGATGCGGCCGATCGTGGCCGGCAGCGGCATCATGCTGTGAGCCGCCTTCATCAGGGCGATGTTGGCGAGGATGTCGGCGGGGAAGGGCGTGACTTTGCGGTGGACCATGTCGACATGCAGCGACAGGTTCTCGCTGGTCGCTGCGAGCCAGCCCTCATGGGCGTGCCGCATCTCGAGATAGTAGTGCAGGCGCTTGTCGTCGAAGCCGATCAACTGCGCGGTGACGCGGACGAGATCGCCCTCGGTCAGCTCGCGCTTGTAGAGGATGTGGCATTCGGCGGTGAAGGTGGAGGCGTGCCGGGTCTCGACATAGTCCCGCGTCAGCCCAACGAGCGAGAAGACTTCGTCCACCGCCCGGTCGAACAGCACATGATAATACGCCATATTGAGATGGCCGTTATAGTCGATCCAATGCGGTTCGACCCGCATGGCCGACGAGACGAACGGCGCGAAGAACAGCGCCGGAGCTCGCATGTCCTGCGTCATGGTCGTGGTCCCTGTTCGGCGTCTTGCTCAATGGCCGGTCGCATTATTGCCGCTGCCAATCCCTGCATCGCATGCTCTAATATGCAGCGATCCGGCAAGTTGAGGACCGACACCACCGCGTATTGGTTCCCTTGAAATTGAGTGTTGACGATGAGCCTGCCTGCTGACGCCCCTCTTGACAACCCTGTTTTTCCAGCGGCGCTGCCGCCGACGCCTGAGTCGATCTCCGCCGTGACGCGAGCGCTGGCGGCGCGCTTCGGCAACAGGCTCGTTACCAGCCTCGCCGTGCGCCAGCAGCACGGGCACACCCTGACCTGGATTCCGAACCAGCCGCCGGATGCGGTGGTCTTTCCGCAGAGCACGGAAGAGGTGTCCGAGATCGTCAGGCTCTGCGCGGCGCATGGAGTTCCGGTCATCGCCTTCGGCACCGGAACCTCGCTGGAAGGCCATGTCAACGCGGCCTTTGGCGGCGTTTGCATCGACATGTCGCAGATGAAGCGGATCATCGCCGTTCATGCGGAAGACCTCGACGTTGTGGTCGAGGCCGGCGTGACGCGCAAGGAACTCAACGAGCATCTGCGCGACCAGGGCCTGATGTTCCCGATCGATCCGGGCGCCGACGCCTCGATCGGCGGCATGGCGGCGACGCGGGCCTCCGGCACCAATGCCGTCCGCTATGGGACGATGAAAGACAATGTGCTGGCGCTGACGGCGGTGATGGCCGACGGCTCCATCGTCAAGACCTCGACCCGCGCCCGCAAGACCTCCGCCGGCTATGATCTGACCCGTCTGCTCGTCGGTTCCGAGGGCACGCTCGGCATCATCACCGAAGTGACGCTGAAGCTGCATGGCATCCCGGAGGCGATCGCCGCCGGCGTCTGCCCCTTCCCCTCGGTGAAGGCCGCCTGCGACGCGACGATCCTGACCATCCAGACCGGGCTTCCGGTGGCGCGCATCGAATTGCTCGACGACGTGATGATCCGCGGCGTCAACCTCCACGCCAAGCTCGGGCTGCCCGAGACGACGATGCTGTTCGTCGAGTTCCATGGCACCGAGGCCGGCGTCGCCGAGCAGTCCGAGCGCTTCGGCGAGATCGCAGCCGAATTCGGCGGCGGCCCGTTCGAATGGGCGACCAAGGCCGAGGACCGCTCGAAGCTCTGGCAGGCCCGTCATGATGCCTATTGGGCGGCGAAGGCGCTGCGCCCCGGTTTCGATTCGGTGGCGACCGACGTCTGCGTGCCGATCTCGCGGCTGGCCGAATGCGTCGAGGAGACGAAGCGCGATATCGAGGAATCCGGGCTGATCGCGCCGATCGCCGGCCATGTCGGCGACGGCAATTTCCACACCCAGCCCCTCGTCGATCTCGACGACAAGGCCGAGGTCGAGCGGGCGCAGGCCTTCATCGACCGGCTGGTGAAGCGGGCGCTCGCCATGGGCGGCACCTGCACGGGCGAGCACGGCGTCGGGCAGAAGAAGATGAAGTATCTCGAGCAGGAGCACGGGGCGGAAGCGCTGGCGGTGATGCGGACGCTGAAGCGCGCGCTCGACCCGCAGAACATCCTCAATCCGGGAAAAATCATCGTCCTGTGACATCGGCGCGGCTTGCGCTGGTGCCACCCTTCGCGAAAATGTCGCGATCCTGCCGCGACTTGCCGGCAAGATGGCGCGGGCTCCGGTGCTGGCCGTCTTCGCGATGGAACAGACCCGTCATTCCGGACAAGCCGCCTTTGGCGGCGCCGATCCGGAATCCATCGAGGGGCGGCGCGCTCTATGATGGATTCCGGGTCAAGCCCGGAATGACGGCGTGGTTCGGTCGCGGGGCTGGGAAGGGCCGGAAGCCGGGGTGACTCCACCGTGGCGACAGGGACAGAAAGCGGACGTTGCGTGAAAGCCTGACAGTTCTGGCGGGCCTGCTGGTGCTGGCGCTGCTGGCGGCCCTGATCGGCCCCGGCTTCGTCGACTGGCGCGCCTATCGGCCCCAGATCGAGGCCAGGCTGAGCGAGGCGCTGGGCGTCGAGACGCAGGTCGGCGGTGCCATCGGGCTGAGCCTGCTGCCGTCGCCACGCATCTCCCTCGAACATGTGCGAATCGGCAGCGGGGACGGAGCGTCGACCGCGGCGACGGTCGAGCGCGCAACGGTCGAGCTGGCGCTGGCCGCGCTGGCGCGGGGGGAGTTCCGTTTTTCCGAGGCAGAGATCGACGGCGCCACGGTTTCGCTTGCCGTCGATGAGGCCGGCGCGATCCGGTTGCCGGCATGGGCAGGCAAGGGCCTGCCCGCCGAGGCACGGCTCGACCGGCTGCGAATCAGCCGTTCCGCCCTGGTCTGGCGCGAGCCGGGCAAGCCGGCCGTCGCGATCTCGCCGATCGCCGCCGAGGTTTCCGCCGTCAGCTTCGCCGGGCCCTGGCGTTTCGAGGGCGAGGTGGCCGGCGCGTCGCTGCGCGTGACCACGGGCGAGCTGGAAGAGGATGGCCGCCTGCGCATGAAGGCCTTCCTGACCGGCGAGGACCTTCAGCTCAATTTCGATGGCGCGCTGATGGTGCCTGTCGCGCAGGGCCGTGTCGGCATGGCGCTCGACGGTGCCTTCAGCCTGTCGCCGGGTGGGGCGGTGGCGCTCTCCGGGAAAGTCAGGGGCGGCAGCCGGCAGCTCGATCTCGCAGGCCTGACGCTCGATCTCGCGGGAGGTGCCGCGAAGCTGGAAGGCGAGGGACAGTATCTTCCGGGAATGCGGACGGGCGCGCTGGCCTTGCGGGCGCGCCGCCTCGATGCCGATGCGCTGGTGGCCGCGCTTGGGGAGCGACAAGGTTTCGAGCGGGCCTTGCAGGGCGTGCCCGGCGTGCTCGATATCGGGCTCGACCTCGACCAGGTCATTTGGCGCGGCGAGGATGTTTCCGCCTTCGCCCTGCGCGGGCGCCTGCATGGCGAGGGCCTGAGCGATGCGTCCGCATCGATGCGCATCGCGGGCGCGCTGCTCGGGGCTAGCGGCGATCTCGGCCCGGACGGGGCCTCGGGCCGGATCAATCTCAAGGCCGAGGATGCGCGGCGGGTCGCGCTGGTGCTGGCGCGCGCCGGCCTCGATCCGTCCCTGGCCGATTTCATTGCCCAGCTCGGTCGCATCGATGCCGATGCGAGCGGTTCCTGGGGAGGTGGTCGCGCCGCCTTTCAGCGCTTGCTGGTCGCCGGTTCCTCAGGCCTGCGGCTCGACGCGTCCGGGGAAATCGGGCCGAACCGGATCGCGGCCAAGGCAACGGTCAACGGGCTTGCGCTCGACGGTTTGCCGCCCGGGACGAGCCTGGCCGGCCTGTTCCGGCAGCAGGACATTGCGCTCGATCTCACGCTTGCCGATGCGCGCTTCCGCAACGTGCCGCCGGGATCGGCCCGCCTCGATATCCGCCGGGAGGGCGATGTCTGGCGGCTGAGCCGGCTTTCCGTCGACGGTTTTGGCGGCGTCAACGTCACCGGGGCGGGGTCGCTGCTGGCCGAGGGCGGCGAGATTTCCGGACGGGTTCGCGCCCCGCGCGTCGAGACGCTGACCGCGCTTGCCGGGCCGCTGCTGCCCGAGGCGGTCGTGCAGGCCCTGCTGCGCGTCAGCGACGGGCTTGCGCGGCTGGATACTGGCGTGCGCCTGACGCGGGCGGCCTCCGGAGAGACGGCCCTGACGGCCGAAGGCATGGCAGCGGCGGGGCGGCTGACGATCAATGGCCTGCTCGACCGCGCCGGAAACTGGAACCGGGCCACGCTGGGATTCGAGCTGGCGGATCGACGCCAGGCTTTCGCCGCGCTCGGCCTGCCCGCGCCGATGCAGGGTGGGGTCGGCCGGCTCTCGCTCGAACTCGGACAGGGCCGGGCCGTCGGCTCGCTGGCGGGGCCGGGGCTTTCGGTCGTCGTGGAGCAGGGCGCTGGCCGGCCGCAGGTTTCGATGCAGGCCGAGGCGCCGGGGCAGATCCTGCCCGAAGGCGTCGCAAGGCTTCTGCCCGACGGCGTACTGGATGCGCATGCGCAGCTGGAGGTGACGGGCGAAGCGGTCAGGCTCGACGGCATCGCGGCCAATCTTGCGGGCGCGGCTGCAAGCGGTTCGCTCACCCTGCCGCGAGAGGGGCGGTATACGGGCCAGTTCGCGATTCCTGCCGCGGATCTGCGGCGGCTGATGGCGGCTTCGCTGGGAGCGGCGCCAGCGGTGGCCGGATCGCTCTGGTCCACGACCCGTTTCGGGCGAGTGGCCGGATTGCCGGACGTCGAATTCGCGATCAAGGCGGGTTCCCTGACCGTCTTCGACGGAGCGGCGATCCGCGATGCGAGCTTCGTGCTGCGCTCGGATCAGGACGGGTTGCGGATCGACGACATCCGGGGAGCCTATGGCGGCGGACAGGTGGCAGGCCGGCTCGGCCTGCGCCGCGATGGCGGGCTCGCGCAGCTCAATGGGCGGTTGAGCCTGCTGGCGGTCGATATGGCCGAGCTGACAAAGGGCGCTGTCGGCGGCAAGGCTTCAGGGCAGGTCGAGTTCGGCGGTTCGGGCGAGACGCCGGCGCGCCTGATCGCGGGCTTGAGCGGAGCCGGCAGCCTGTCGCTGACGGGTGTGCGCCTCGCACGCTTCGATCCCACCGCCTATGCGCGCATCATCGCCAATACCGGGGAGGACGCGTCGGAGAGCGATACCGCGCGGCTGCAGGACCGGCTGACCGAGGCGCTGGATCGCGATGGCTGGGCACTGGGCGACGTCTCCCTGCCCTTCACGCTGGCCGGCGGGCTGATCCGGCTTCAGCCCTTCAATTTCGAGCGTAATGGCCTGCGCGCGGAGGTGAGCGGCATCGTCGATCTGCGGGCGCTGACTGCCGACCTCAGGCTCGGCCTGAAGCCGCTCGGGGCCTTGCCGAAGGGCTGGCCCGGCGATGCGCCGCAGATCGGCATGGCATGGCGCGGCCCGCTATCCGGCCTGCGGCGCGAGAGCGATGTCAGCGCCTTGTCGAACACGGTCGCCGCGCGGGCTCTCGCACGCGAGATCGAACGGGTCGAGGCCTTTGAGGCGGATGCCCGCGAGCGCGCGATGCATGCGCGTCGCCTGCGGGCCGAACGCGAGACGCGCGAGAACGAGCGCAAGCTCGCCGAGTTCCTGAAGGCGCAGGAAGAAGCCCGCATCGGCGAGGAGAAGCGTCAGGAGGAGGCGCGGCGTATCGAGGAGCAGCGTCGGCTGGCCGAGGAAAAGCGGGCGGAGGAGGTGCGCCGCGTGGAGCAACTGCGCGCGGAGCTGGAGGCGCGCAGGCGGGCCGAGGCGGAGGAGCGTTCCCGCGCGGCGGCCGAGCGGGCGGCCGTGCCGACCTCCGCGCCATTGCCGCCGTTGCCCGGCCCGCTCATCCTGCCGGGCTCGCCGCGCAACAGTTCCCCGCCGGGGGCCGTCCAGCCAACGGCGCCGCCGCTGCAGATCCTGCCGGAAGCTCAGCCGCGCAACTGAGAACTTGATTCAAGCGCTTGCCGCCTTGATTCCGGTTGTCCTTTCAAGGGGCTGAAAAGATTATGCTTCCGGATCGTCCGGGCGGGCGGTGGCGAGCCGCTTGTAATAGGCGAGGGCATGCAGGCGCAGGGCTGAAGAGAGGTTGAGTTCGCCTCGGCCGGAATCAACCTCGGCGACCAGGGCGGAGACCGGCTGGCCCCCGGCGGCCGCAATCTCCTTGAGCGCTTCCCAGAAGGCCTCCTCCAGCGAGATGCTGGTGCGGTGGCCTGCGATGCTGAGCGAGCGCTTGCGCTCGGAACTCATGCCGGATCCGGCTCCTCGCCATCGCGGGCGAGGCGGTGTCCGTCGATATGGCGCGCCGCCTTGTCACGCTCGGCCTCGGTGAGGCTGCGTTCCGCCTTGGTCCGGCCGAAGCTGATGCGGTTCTGCTCGGCTGTCCTGTCCGCCTCGGCACGCGCCTTCTGCTTGCGGGCACGACGCAGGTTGATGATCTCGGCCATCGCGCGGCGACCCGTCAGGCTGGGCCGAGCATCTGCTCGGGCTTGACGGTCTTGTCGAAGAGATCGGCGGCGACGCCGGCCCGCAGCGCTTCCTCGCGCAGCGTGGTGCCGTTGTGATGCGCGGCCTTGGCGATGCTCGCGGCCTTGTCGTAGCCGATCGCCGGGGCCAGCGCCGTGACCAGCATGAGTGAACGCGACAGCAGCTCCTTGAGCTGGGTTTCGTTCGCCTCGATGCCTTCGACGCAATTGGTCCGGAAGCTCTCGGCTGCGTCCGCCAGAAGCCGCACGGACTGCAGGAACGCAGCGCCGATCACCGGCTTGAAGACGTTCAGCTCGAAATGGCCCTGGCTGGCGGCAAAGCCGATCGTCGCCTGGTTGCCGTGTACCTGGGTCGCCACCATGGTCAGCGCCTCGGCCTGGGTCGGGTTGACCTTGCCGGGCATGATCGAAGAGCCGGGCTCGTTCTCGGGCAGGCTGATCTCGCCGAGGCCAGAGCGCGGACCGGAGCCCATCAGACGGATGTCGTTGGCGATCTTGAACAGGTCGGAGGCGAGTGCCGCCAGGGCGCCGTGAGCTGCAGCAAGAGCGCCGTGGCTCGCGAGCGCCTCGAACTTGTTCTCGGCCGTGCGGAAGGGCAGGCCGGTCAGCGTCGCGACCTCCTTGGCGAAGAGCACCGCGAAGTCGGGATGCGTGTTCAGCCCGGTCCCGACGGCGGTGCCGCCTTGCGCCAGAGCGTAGAGCCCGCCAAGCGCGGCCTCGATCCGGCCGATGCCGAGATGAAGCTGCGTCGCATAGCCTGAGAATTCCTGGCCGAGCGTGACGGGCGTGGCATCCTGTAGATGGGTGCGGCCGATCTTGACGAGATGCTTGAAGGCATTCGCCTTGGCGTTCAGCGCCTTTTCGAGATTGCGCAGCGCCGGCAGCAGCCTGCGGCTGATCTCGAGCACGGCGGCAATATGCATCGCCGTGGGGAAGGAGTCGTTCGAGGACTGGCCGCGATTGACGTGGTCGTTGGGGTGGACGGGGCTCTTGGCGCCGAGGCCGCCGCCGAGCAGCTCGTTGGCCCGGTTCGCCAGCACCTCGTTGGCGTTCATGTTGGATTGGGTGCCGGAGCCGGTTTGCCAGATCACCAGCGGGAAATGGCTGTCGAACTTGCCGGTGAGCGCCTCGTCGGCCGCCTGGCCGATGGCGCCGGCAACGCGCTGGTCGAGCAGGCCGAGCTTGGCATTGACGTGAGCAGCGGCCTTCTTGACCAGCACGAGGGCGTGGATCAGGGGCAGCGGCATGCGCTCGCGTTCGCCGCCGATGCGGAAGTTTTCGAGCGAGCGCTGCGTCTGGGCGCCCCAATAGCGATCCGCGGGCACCGCGATAGGGCCGAAGGAATCGGTTTCGGTGCGCGTCTCGGTCATGGGATCGGTCCGTCAGGTCTTCTTGCGGAAGGAATCGAGGCTGACGACTTCGGCGCCGCCCTTGCCGTCGTCGTCGGCTTCGCCGGTCGCAGCATCGCTGCCGCTGTCGGCGCTTTCGGCCGCCGGGGCACGCGTCTTGAGCGCCGGAACGCCGGCAGGCACGACCTTGGCGGGAACGGCGGCGGGCGTGGCGGCCGGCTCCGGCTGCGGCGCCTCCGCATCCTCGGGCTCGCCCTGCGTCTCGAATTTCAAGCCGAACTGAACGGATGGATCGAAGAAGGTCGTCACCGCGTCGTAGGGAATGAGCAGCCGCTCGGGCACGCCCGAGAACGACAGACCGACCTCGAAGGCATGGTCGCTGACGCTCAGGTCCCAGAACTGGTGCTGCAGGACGATGGTCATCTCGTCCGGGTGCTTCTCGCGCAGGCGCTGCGACAGGCGCACGCCCGGCGCCCCGGTCCGGAAGGTGATGTAGAAATGGTGTTCGCCGGGCAGCCCGTCCCGCGCCGCCTCCGCCAGGATCTTGCGGACGACGCCCTTCAGCGCGTCCTGCACCATCAGATCGTAACGAAGAACATCCTTGGACATGGAGGCGAGGATTCCGCTTGTTGCTCCGGCGGGAACAGCCGGCAGGCCAAAATGAAAGTGGAGGCTTCTGTTGCCAGGCGCCTCCGAGCCCCGCCTTACGCGGCTAAGCGCAAGGGCTTTGGTTTGGGAACCAGCACCGCTTACGCGGCGACGGCGACCCGAGCATTGTTGTCGTTGGCAACTATGCAACGGCCCGATAACGGCGGAACCATGCCGAGCAAAAGGAAGACCTTTACACCCTCGTCGATCCTATTTCGCCCCCGCCGCAGCCCTGCAACCGTCAGGTTGCATCTTCCTGCTGCTCGCGCCGCAGGGCTGAGGTGGAGGCGCCGGGTACCGAACCTTACATTAGGGTTCCCATAGTTCGCCGACAGTGAAAACGCCGATTCCTCCTAGCTCCACCGCGTCGCCAAGCCAACTACTCAGGTAGCCGACATAACGCGAGCATTCTAGTCGCATAGACGGGAGGGTCAAAAGAAAGTTCGTTGTCTCTGCCGTCTCGCTCACAGGCTTGATCCCGCGACCGCGCTCATGAGCGTGCACCAATCACAGCCACCATCCAAAAAGAGAGTGGAGGTTTCTGTTGCCAGGTACCTCCGAACCCCGCCTTACACGGCTAAGCGCAAGGACTTTGATTTGGGAACCAGCACCGCTTACGCGGCGACAGCAACCCGAGCATTGTTGTCGTTGGCAACTATGCAATGGCCCGATAACGGCGGAACCATGCCGAACAGCAAGCTGAACTCTTCAGCGCCCGTCGAACCTAATTCGCCCCCGCCAAAACCCTGAGTGCCCGCAGGGCTTAGGTGGAGGCGATGGGAATCGCACCCATGTCCGAACGCCTATCATGTTCAACCGTCTACTGTCGTAGCCGTTGAAGCGGCAACCCGAATATAGGTGACCAAGACATTGGCTTCAAGCTGCAAAGGGGCGGATGTCCTCGATCCGGAGCTATTGGCGGGTGCACCCTCCACAAAGCGCGGTCACTTCAACTGTCAGGCAAGGATTGAATAAGGGGTTCTCGCGTTTCCCTCCTCCCTGGGGGTATCCGGCCTGATTTGATACGATCTGTGTCGTCCCGACGAGGTAGTTATGCGAGCCATGATCGTGACCGTGAATCCAGAGCTCCGGCCGAAAGCGTTCAATGATCTCTCCGAGGTCGGACGCGAATGCGGGAGAAAGCGGATCACCCCGATATCGCGGTTGGACAGATTTTGGATGCGGCGCGTGATGCGTCACCACCACCGTTGGCCCAGCAAACGGCTTCCCGAGAACGCCGGTGATGTGGGCCAGGTCCCGCCGATGCATCGATAGTGCGTGAGCTGGCCGAAACGGCATGCGCCTCCTGCCTTCGGTGATCTTGATCCGTCGATGGTCGTTCATCCCGTCCTGGGCGGCGTGACAGGCTAGCCTCGGATCTCCAAGGAGCTTGTAGTCCGTCCATAAGGTAGCGCCGACGAACCGCGTGCCTGCTATCACGGTCATTCCGGGGGCCAACAGATGGATGCCCGCCGTTTTCGCTCGGCTTCTGGCATCCTCCAAAGAGGAAATAATCTCAGTTCCATAGAACTCGTGGTTTCCGGGGACAAAGACGACGGGCCGCTCTCTCAGAGGGCCTCGCCTTTGAAGGTCGATCCAATCGATCGAGCTCGCGATCGGGCGGTCAATATCGCCCGCGAACACCGCGACATCGAACTCTCCGATGTCATGCGGAAGCTCAAACGGGCCGAACTCGCGATGGATATCAGACAGCACCAAGAGCCGCATGCATACTCCAATGTCCCGGAGAAAATGAAAATCGAGCTGCTGTTGCTGTTCGGGCAGGAGAGCTATCTCGTCGGATTCCGTCGATTTCCCCGTGGCGTCTTCGGTTGAGGTCTCAAAGCCGTTTCGAACGCTATTGCGGTCATTGCTTCTCCGAATGAGAGCGGTTTCGCGACGGCTTCGAGCAATTCAGCCAGCTCCTCCAGGGAGATCACGACCACCGGCTGCCCGTCATGGTCGGCAGCTCTCGATAGGCCTCGACTGCCTACCTCGCCTTCTAGAGCGTGCGGTGCACGTTCAAATTCTGCCCTCACGGAGGGCTGGGTGACCTCGGCGAGCACATCGATCAATGCCGCTTTCGGCTGTCCGGCAGCCCAGGCGGTTGCGCGAATGCGTTGAATATCCTGCTCTCGCATGGTGACCTCACATGGGTTGGACGATTTCCCAGGCAGCCGATTCATGGTCGGCCGTGAGCTCGAGGGGCTCTGAATTCGAGATCAAGGCGACAATGGGCGCGAACCCGATCTTCCTCTCTTTGAGGAGCTCGTTCGCGACCTGCTTCGTCCCGATCCTGTGATGTTGAATGATTGAACGCGCCCGGGTCATTTGCTCGGCCAGGATGCCCTCGATCCGCTCGCGAACGGTTGGCGACATGTGCAGTGTTCGCCAGAGATCGGCCTCCCCGTCCGCTGCCAAGAAGGCGAGGCCTTGACCAAGGCCGTAGGATGTTTCGAGCCGGAGCGCGGTCAGGGTAGCGAGGTGAAGGTCGCTGCCGCGCGTCCCCCCACCTCCAATCGACCTGCTGCCCAGGAAGACATCCTCCGCGGCCGTGCCACCGAGCAAAAAGCAGATCTCGTCGAGAAGGCTCTGGGCCGTCGTGTCGACAACGGCCCTCGGACCGACCAAGACGCCACCCAAGGGCTGGACAGACAAGGCTGGTTCGACGACGTCGCGAATCTCCACGGACTCAAACCGCCTCCCGAGCGCGATTGCCACGGTGGCATGTCCAGCCTCGTGGACGGCCGTGCGGCGCATCAACTGCTCCGGGATCGCAATCGTCGGCGGAAGCGAGGCCGTGAGATCCTCGATCGCGATGGCCCTGCGCGCGCGGCGAGCCAGTCGGCGGGCGTCACGGACAAGTCGCTCCAGTGCAGCGCCGCTCCAGCCTTCTGTCCGCGCAGCGATAAACGATAAATTCTCGCCGACGAGTGCGTTATCGAGATGCCAGCGAACGATGCCTTCACGGGCGCCTGCATCCGGGAGTGGAATCTGGACGTGACGGTCAAACCGGCCGGGCCGTACGAGAGCAGCATCGAGCCGTTCCGGATAGTTGCAAGCGCCTACGACGACGACACCTTCCCGCTGCTCGATGCCATCCAAACATTCGAGCAGGCCAGCGACCACCTCGATGTTGTACTGCGCATTCTCGCCCCTGAACGTCTCCCGGTCGCCGAGGGCGTCGACTTCGTCGATGAACAGAATGCAAGGCGATCGGCGGCGTGCTTCGTCGAACGTCGCCCGCATGGCCTTGAGCAAGTCCCCGAGGTGGCCGCGCGCCTGCCAGCGCGCAAGCGATCCCACAACCAAATTGACTGCGCAGGTGGTTGCCAACGCCTTTGCGAAGGTAGTTTTGCCTGTTCCGGGTGCCCCGCTCACGAGGACACCCTGATCCACGTCATCCCAGCCGATCTTTCCGTCACGCCAATCCTTCAAGTCGATGGCGAGCTCTCGCGCCCAGCTTCCCGCCTCGCCGAGTCCGTGAAGATGCTCGATCCGGAGTTGGCGCACCTCGACCGGTGGCGGCTTCTCCATCGCCTTCCGCATGCGCTCGAGCGACTGCGAAACAGGGCGCCCGCGTCGAAGTATGGTGCTGATCACCGCGAGCGGCATCGATGCAAGCTCGTGGGCCTGTTCCTCGCTCACGCTTTGGCCAAGGCAGATCTTGCCCGCAGCGATGAAATGGCGAGGCTCCGGTGCTGCGAGATGGATGATGCCATCGACCGCCGCGAGAACCATCGCCGGCAACTGGGCCGTGTCCGCAGCCAAGACAACCCAGCGGTCCTCTTTCAAAAGCCCGACGCCGGCCGGATCCTTTGAGCCTTTGCTCCAGTTCTCCTCGGCTACGACGATCTTCGCAGCCGTGTTCGAGCCCAACCGAATGGTCCGACGGGATCGCAACGATGCAAGATGAACCGCCTGCCTGTAGTCGTCGACATCGACGTCTTCCGGCATGATCAGGACGAGCGACACCGGCTCACCACAACGCAGTTGCGGATAGCGTCGGCAGTCGCGGATGACGGTGCAGTAGGCTAGGAATCGACCCAACTTCCTGGTTACCGGAAACCGCTCCCGGAGCGCAGTGGACCTCCGATCCATTGGGAACTCCTCTTCGAGCCAGTCGGTATCGGGCCCCTCGTGACGACGAGATATCCTGGGAGGGCTCGCGGCCGATCTTGGAAATTGCTCAGCCGAATCCACCGCACCGCGCCTCGCGACATTTGGGATGGAATTCGCAGCCGTCACCGGACCTCGAATCCGCATGGATTCGAGCCACTTGATGATCTCGCTCGCAACGGCGATGAACGATCTTAGGGCTGGTACGTTTCGGCCGGCAATCACTAGTTTGGATCGCTTGCCCGGGGGCGGCGTGACCGACCGGGTTCGGCTAGAACGCATCGTTCGGAACGGGCAGCAACGAGCTGCCCGTCGCCTTCAGCATCGCATAGGCAATCCCCTCCGTCGCAGTGGCCAGCCTCGGCGACAAGGATATTCGGCCGTCCACGACGGGTGGCGCTGACCTGATTTCAAACGTCGAGATCCCACCCGGCTGGATCACACGATCGCTCGACGGCGCGAGAAGCCCAGATCGGCTCATGGCGCGATTGAGTACCGGTTCGAAATCCGAGGGCTCCATGGCCGGCGGCCAGCCCACCGGCAGTATCCACGGAAGGACCAAATCGGGTGACACGAGTGAGGCTGCGATTGCGTGGAAGTCGCGAGCGGTTCGTTCAGCTTCGGCAGCGCCGGTGGCCATCGGCAAGAGGATTCGAAATGCGGGGTCGGCGATCCAGCCATGGTCAAACGCGGATACCGGGAGGTCGACGACGACCGCCTCCGCCGTTGCGGATTGTCTGATCCAGTCCCAGATCGCCGCCGAGCTTGGCGGACGTTCGGTTGCCGGGAACCAAGCGGTCGCGAACGGCGCAGGCATCTCGCCCGTTAGGACTGGCCGCTCATCCCTGCCCGTAAGCTGGATATGAACCGTCTCCAGGCCGAGCAATTTCAATCCGAAAGCCATCAGAAGGCTCGTGTTGGTTCTGATGGAATTCGCGTTCGAGCCGCTGATCAGGAAAACCTCCATCTCGCTTCCTTTCGAATCCTTAACGCTTCCGATTCGGAAGGAAGCTATCAGTGGTCAAATCCGAGATCCAGCTAAAAAGACAAATTTTCGTCATTTAAGAGCAAATTTTGTCCTTATAGACAAATTGTTGACAAGGTGGATTCCGGGCTCTTCCTGTGCTTTTTCAACGAAATGTTTCCTTCCGGACGGATTTTGAAGGCAGCCCGCGTTGGCATGGGATTGAATCCCGACGAGGTCGCTGAGGAAGCGGGAATCAGTCGCGCTTCCCTGAGCCGACTGGAGGCGGGGTCATTGTCCGTCAGCGTGAAAGTGGCCGATTCCGTCCGGAAAGTTTTGGAAAATTACGGAGTGAGGTTTCTCACTGGCGACGGGGCTGTCGGGCCAAGCATTCGTTTTCCCGTGGACTACCAGGGATAGAGGCGTCTCCCACGTAGACTGGGCATAGGAGCCATATCAGGTCTGGAAACTTTCGACTGAGGTGGGCAACTTTCCTTTGCAGCCGAGATCAGCCATTGAGGCTGGCATGTGCGGTTCCGGCGGCACTGCGTAAACCCGAGTGCCGCTATACTTGGGTATTGTCCTTGTGGCTGAGGGGACTGTTATTGACAGTGCTTTGCGGGCGGCTCCTTATGACAACGGGGGGGGCAAACATTTGACTGCGAACCGCGACACTGCCGTCCCACTGAAGGACGGCGTGGCAGATTATTTTGCCGAGATTGCGTCGCCGCCATCGAGCTCTACCATGCTCTCGCCTGCGCACGTCCAGAGCGGGCCGCCGATCGAACCTCTGGTCCGCATCGTCACATACGATCCGTCTCAATGGGAGGCATTCGTCGACGAATGGGTGTCATCTCTCAAAACGAAATATGAAAAGGTCCTGCGTTACACCGGTGCCAATGACCACGGCATCGACGTGGCGGGCTTCGCCGACAAGAATTACCTGCAAGGCATCTGGGACAATTACCAGTGCAAGCACTACCGCGACGCCATCACGCCGGGCACCGCCTGGCCCGAAGTTGGCAAGATGCTGTGGTATTCGTTTTGCGGCGTTTTTACGCCGCCGCGCGCCTACTATTTCGTCGCCCCGCGCGGGACGGGCACGACGCTCACCCAGTATCTGACGAATGCTTCCGCGTTGAAGGCGGCTTTGATCGAAGCCTGGCCGAAAGCCGTCGCAAATAAGATCACGGCAACGCAGCTCGTAACCCTCGACGGCAAGTTCGCCGAGTATGTTGACGCCTTCGACTTCTCGATCTTCCAGCCCATGTCGCCGCGCGAAGTCATCGAGCAACATCGCGCTACGCCCTATTTCATTACGCGCTTCGGCGGCGGTCTGCCGCCGCGCCCCGTCGTCGGCGCGCCGCCAACCGATCTGGGAACTCACGAGAGCGTCTATGTCGCTCGTCTGCTGGCGGCCTATTCCGAACACATCAAGGCAGAAGTTCCCGATGTCGCCGGGCTGAAGGCGTGGAAACCGCTCGAAGATCATTTCAAGCGGCAGCGCGAGTGCTACTTCCACGCAGAAGCTCTACGCATTTTTGTTCGGGACAAAGTGGAGCCCGGCGCGTTCGAGGGCTTGCAGGATGAGATCTACCATGGTGTAGCGGACACCGCCGATGGCGATCACGCTGACGGGTTTGAGCGCGTCAAGGCTGTAACTCAGGCGGCGCAGAACGTGCCACTCGACGCCCATCCGCTGGGTGCGAGTGCGCTGGTGAAAGACAAGCGCGGCATCTGCCATCAGCTTGCCAATGAAGACCGTCTAAGATGGACGAAGTAGCGCGCGACCAGTTTTCGTTGACGTTCAACGGCCCTCTCGAGGCCGGTGTCCGTGCAGTCGCTGTTCTGGGCTCCGCGTTTCCGCGCGCCTATGACATTCAGCGGCTGACGGCGTTCGACTATCTGCTCGTTCGAACGCATCAATTGGGCGGACCCGATGACCTTCATCCGGCGACACCAATTCAGACGCCCGCCACAGAAGTCCGCCGACGCGTGGTCCAGGATGCGCTGCATCTGATGATGACGCGCGAATTGGTCGCACGAATCGTCGACGAGAACGGTATCTCCTACCGCGCCGGCGAGGGCGCGGCGATGTTTCTCGATTCATTGCGCACGCCCTATCTCGCGGCGCTGAAGGACCGCGCCGACTGGCTTGTCTACCATCTTGCTGACTACACCGATTCCGCGCTCGAGGGGGTGATGCGCAAATTCTTCGATAGGTGGGTCGTGGAGTTTCAGAACGTCGAACGCAGCCTCGGTGCGTACGCATGAGGAAAGGCTTACGGCTGCGCAGTCTCAGCTTTCACGGGCCGGCGCGCAAATTCGCTACGATACCCTTCGGACCTGGCCTCAACGTCATCCACGGCGCATCGAACACCGGCAAGTCTTTCATCGCCGACGCAATAGATTTCATGCTCGGCGGCAAGGGACCTCTGCGCGACATCCCGGAGCGGGTCGGTTATGATAAGATCCTCCTCGCGATGGAAACGCTGGACGGCCATCAGTTCACGTTGCTTAGAAGCACGGAGGGTAACGCTTTTCGTCTTTTCGAAGGTCTCTATTCTGACACCCTCCCCGAGGGTGAAGGCACGCCGCTCGCCGACACCCATAGCGACCGCAACGAGGAAAACCTCTCGGCCTATCTGCTAGCAAAGCTCGATCTCGCTCATAAACGGGTAAGACGGAACAAGCGCGGCGACACCAACAGCCTTAGCTTCCGCAATCTTGCCCGCCTCGTTATCATCAACGAGGAAGAGATTATCCAGCAGCGCTCGCCACTATCCGATGGCAATTATACGGCCGACACGACCAATACCTCAGTCTTCAAACTGCTGCTGACCGGCGTCGACGATTCTGCACTTGCGACCGCACAGCCGCGCAGCCCGGAAGAACAAAGCCGCAGCGCCCAACTCGACTTGCTCGATCAATTGATCGAAAGCCACCGCCGCCAGGTCAAAGAGTTGGCTGGACCACCGGACGAACTGGAAGCCCAGCGAGAACGCCTCGGCGAGTCCATGCGATCTCAAGGAGAACTTCTCGCCGTCTCGGAAACCGCATTCAGAGACGCCGCCACGCGCCGCAGGGACATCGCACGCCGGGTCGAAGAAGGAAGGGATCGGCTAACTGAGATCACGGCGCTTCTAGAACGTTTCACATTGCTCGACGCGCACTACAGTTCCGACAAGGAAAGGTTACGCGGTATCGAGGAAGCGGGCAGCCTTTTCGGCGCGCTCGGCACCGGCACCTGCCTATTCTGCGGTTCGGCACCTGAACATCATCGCAAAGCCGAATGCGATTTCGATGTCGAGAAGGCAGTCGCAGCCGCACAGTCCGAAATCCGCAAAATCGAAATACGCCAAACGGAGCTGACACAGACGATTGCGACATTGCGGAAGGAAGCTGTGAGCTTCGAGCGGCGCCTTCCGATGCTCGAAGAGCAGCTTGATACCGTATCCGGCGAGATCGACCGAGTCGTTGCGCCCAATTTGCGCCAGCTTAGAACAGCCTACAGGCAGTTGGCCGACAAGGATGGCGAGGTGCGCGAAGCGCTCGCGATACACCGCGGTCTATCGGACCTTGAGCAGCGCAAGGCCGCGCTGGAACGCGAGGGCGAAGTATCCGGCAACGGTGGCAACAGCCTCAGCGATGTCGACTTGCCGAGCTCGACCGCTGACAAGTTCGCCGGCATCGTCCTGTCCACCCTGAAAGCTTGGCATTTCCCTGAAATCGATCGCGTCCATTTCGATTCCAAGACGCGGGACCTTGTCATCAACGGCAAGAATAGGACCTCGTTCGGTAAGGGGCTTCGCGCCATCACCCAGGCAGCATTCACGGTCAGCCTTCTCCAGTACTGTCGACAGTTTGAAACCCCGCATCCGGGATTCATCGTTCTCGACTCTCCCTTGCTGTCCTACAGGGAGCCAGAGGGAGACGGCGACGATCTAAGAGGCTCCGATCTGAATTCGCATTTCTTCGAATTCCTAGCGAAGCTACAGGCCGACAGGCAGGTGCTCGTCGTTGAAAATACTGATCCTCCCGCGGAGATTCAGGCCTCTTTGCAATCGGTAAAATTCACCAAGATCGAAGGCGTGGGTCGCTATGGATTCTTTCCTATCGAGCCCGCGCCGCCAACCTAGGATGCAGGCTCGCAGCCGCCAGCGCAGCAACCCGAGCAAGGGCGTCGCCAGGGATCAGGCGCGGTTGACGCCGCGGTAGCGCGCGAAGCTTGTCCGGCCCGACGATCCGGCATTAGGTAGCAAAGACCACTGAGGGTTCGGTAAGTACCTGAATCCGAGAGGTTTCAGGCTCCTCGGTTCAAGAATTTCGATGACGCGTGGACGCCCCCGGCAGCCTCCCGAGGCCTTCGCATAGTGCGTGAGAGCCACTAGCGTTAGCTCGGCTCAGGCGAGAGAATGTCGAGCACTGGGCATTCGGGCGCGGTGCCGCCTTCGCAGCGGTCGATGGTCTGCCCAAGCAATCGTTCGAGTTTGCTGAGGTCGGCGATCTTTGCCCGGATATCGTCCAGGTGCTTCGTGGCGATCTCGCGAACCTCGCCGCACGGGGCGCGCTCCGGGCCGCCGAGCGCCAGAAGCGCCTTGATCTCGTCCGGGGTGAATCCGAGCTCGCGGCCGCGCCGGATAAAGGCCAGCACGCGCAGATGGTGCCGGTCGTAGACCCTGCGACCCCCCTCGGTGCGGGGCGGCGCGGGCAGCATCCCGACCTTCTCGTAGTAGCGGATGGTCTCGATGTTCACCCCGGTGAGCCGTGACAGCTCGCCGATGGGGAGCGTCCCGCCTCGCGAATGCGTGATCGCGTCCATCGAAAATGCCCTTGCTCCTGTAGCCACTACAGGATGCACGGTCGCTCCATCGACGTAAAGGAGATTGTTCGATGGGTGAATTGACCCGTGCTGAGCCAAGCGGGCTGGCAAGCCGGCAGGAGGGCGCGACCTCCGCAAGAGCCAGCCAAGGCCTGCTGGCGGCCGGAGGCATTCTTGCCGCACTCGGGGCCTCGTCCTGCTGCATCCTGCCCCTCGTGCTCTTCGGCCTTGGAGCGAGCGGGGCATGGATCGGCAACCTGACCGCAATGGCGCCCTACCAGCCGGTCTTCGTGGCCGTGGCGGTGGCCTTCCTGACCTTTGGCTTCTGGCGGGTCTATCGCCAACCCAAGGCCGCCTGTGCGCCCGGAGGCTCCTGCGCGCGGCCGGGATCGAGCCGCATCGCCAAGATCGGCCTCTGGGCGGCCGCCGCGCTCGTCCTGGCGGCCGTCACCTTCCCCTATACCGCCCCGCTGCTGATCACCCTCTGAGGAGACCTGAGATGAAGACCCTGTTTCGTATTGCCCTGACCGCCTCGGCCCTGATGCTCGCGGGTGGGGCCATGGCCGCACCGCGCACCGTCACGCTCAACGTCGAGAACGTGAGCTGCGCCACCTGCGCCCCGATCGTGAAGAGGGTGCTCTCCCGCATCCCGGGCGTCAGCCAGGTCACGGTGGTCGAGGACAGCGGCATGGCGACGGCGACCGTCACCTTTGACGATGGGAAGGTCACGCCCGAGGCGCTGACCCAGGCGACGACCAACGCTGGCTATCCGTCGACCGTGAAGGACGGGAAGAGTTCCTCTTGAACCACCACGCCCTCACCAAAACCGGCAAGAGGTCTTCCTCCCCGACCGCCCGCTGCTGCGAGCCGGACGGGAACACATGAAAGTTGAGACCATGAGTGACTGCTGCGGCACGGGCGCGAAGAACGGCAAGGACCGCTACGATCTGGTGGTCATCGGGGCTGGGTCGGCCGGGTTTTCCGCCGCCATCACGGCCGCCGAACAGGGGGCACAGGTTGCCCTTGTCGGCCACGGCACAATGGGCGGCACCTGCGTCAACGTCGGCTGCGTGCCCTCCAAGGCCCTGATCCGGGCCACCGAGGCGGTGCACCACGCCAACGCGGCCTCCCGCTTTGCCGGGATCGACGGCAACGCGCGGGTGGCCGACTGGCAGGCGCTGGTTGCCCAAAAGGACGACCTTGTCGCGAGCCTGCGCCAGGCCAAGTACGTCGACCTCCTGCCGGCCTACAACAACGTGGCCTATCACGAAGGCCAGGCGCGCCTCGTTGACGGGGGCGTGCAGGCCGGCGGCAAGCGCCTCGTCTCGGACCGCATCATCATCGCGACCGGGACGCGGCCGGCCCTGCCGGCCATCCCGGGCATCGCGGACGTGTCCGCGCTTGACAGCACGACGGCGCTGGCCCTGACCGAGTTGCCCCGCTCCATGATCGTGGTCGGCGGCGGCTACGTCGGGGCCGAGCTCGCGCAGACCTTCGCCCGTGCCGGAGTGGACGTGACACTGGTCTTCCGCAGCCGCCTCCTGCCGGAGGCCGAGCCCGAGATCGGAGCGGCGCTCGCCGGCTATCTCACCGACGAGGGCATCACGGTCATGGGCGACCTGACCTATGATTCCGTTCGCAGGACGGAGGAGGGGATCGCCCTCACCGTCCTCAGGGACGGGCAACCGCAAACCATCGGCGCCGAGCGCATCCTGGTCGCGACCGGCCGCGCCCCCAACACCGAAGGCCTTGGCCTGGCGGAGACGGGCATCGCCCAGACCCCCATGGGCGCCATCCTTGTCGACGACCGCATGCGCACCACCAGGGCCGGCGTCTACGCGGCGGGTGACGTCACGGGCAAGGACCAGTTCGTCTACATGGCCGCCTACGGCGCGAAGCTCGCGGCGAGGAACGCGCTCAACGGCGACAGCCTCCGCTATGACAATTCGGCCATGCCGGCGGTGGTCTTCACCGATCCGCAGGTCGGCAGCGTCGGGCTGACCGAAGCGCAGGCCCGCGCCGCCGGACATGACGTGCGGACCTCGGTGCTCGCCCTCGACAACGTCCCGCGCGCCCTCGCCGCCCGCGACACGCGGGGCCTGATCAAACTCGTGGCGGACCGTGGAACCCGCAAGCTGCTCGGGGCGCACATCCTGGCCCCCGAAGGCGCGGACAGCATCCAGACGGCGGCCATGGCGATCCGGGGCGGGCTCACAATCGACGCCCTGGCTGAGACGATCTTCCCGTATCTGACCACCGTCGAGGGGCTCAAGCTCGCCGCCCAGACCTTCGACAAGGACGTCAAGATGCTGTCCTGCTGCGCAGGATAGCGCCTGACCACCCCATGGAGGATCGAGCCATGAACAGCACCGTGAACCCCACACGAGAGGTTGCCGCGGAGATCCGGCCGGGCGTGCGGCGCCCGGACTGGTCGGCCGTGACCACGCCGGCCGCCCGACAGGCCCTCGCCGGACGCTCGGCGGCCCGTTCGGGCCTGCTCGACATGTGGTCACACGCGCTTGAGGTCAGCGAGGACATCGTCTGGCGGACCGTCCTGCGGCTCTACGCGGCCCAGGGGCGGCCTCCAAACGTCGACGAAATCGCCGCCGCGGCGGGGATCGACGGAAGCCGCGTCTCCGCGCTGCTCCGCAAGCTGCAACTGCGGGACCTCGTTGGCCTCAAGGCGGGATCGGACGCCATCTGGCTGGCCTATCCGTTCACCGAGCATGCGACCGGACACCGGGTCGAACTCAATGGGCATGTGCTGAATGCCCTGTGCGCCATCGACGCCCTCGGCGTCGCCGCGATGTACCGCACCGACGTCACGGTCGAGTCGCCGTGCCGCTCCTGTGGCGAGACGATCCGCGTCACGACAGCGGATACGGGCAGAGCACTGCGGAGCCTGTCCCATCCCGGGGCGGTCGTCTGGTACGACCTTGCCTACACCGACAGCGCGGCAGTCTCATGCTGCCCGGCGATCGCATTCTTCTGCTCCGACGGGCACCTGAAACGCTGGCTCGACAGCCAGGCGGTCCAGCGCACCGGAGCCCGTCTGGACATGAGCGAGGCTCTGGAGCTCGGCCGCGCGATCTTCGGGCCGGTCCTCAGCGAACCCGTGCCGGCGGTCGTGTGAGGGGGAGCGGCATCATGCGGGCCACGAGGTGCCCGCGCCGGCGGCCGTGAGGAAACCGATCCGGGCGCGCCACACGGGCGAGATGCCAGTTCACATCCGACAGACTCGCATCGTGCTAAGTCCGCTGGAAGCCGCCGTCGGCAGCAAGTAGCGGTCGGTTAACCTCTCACCAGCGTCGCGATCGACTCCGAGCGCTCGTCCTGCCATGAGCTCCGATCATGCATCGGCTCATATGACAGCACTGACCTGAACCGCGAGGCCTTCCCGGGCTGTCGACCGTTCCCGCTGTTTCGACCATGACAATCCCAATACCGGACCGGACTCCGAGCATGACCATGCCGCTCATCACCATTGGTTTCAGCTTCCCTGCCTTCGCCGGGGGCTGGGAAATACCGCTCTCCCTCGCATCGAGGGGAGCGCTGAGCCATGGAGAGGTCCGGCCAGCACTTCCTGCTTTCGCCCAAGGTCCGCGACCTGACGGTCACCGAACTCTCCCGCATCCAGGAGAGGACAGCCTACAAGTGGTTCCGGCAGGCCCGCTGGCCTGAGACGGACGGCGAGGCCTACTGCCCGCATTGCGGCAACCTGCGCTGCTACGAGATGACCCGGAGTCGTTTCAAGTGCTCCGCCAAGGAATGCGGCTCCGTCTTCACGGTGACGTCCGGAACGGCGTTCGCCTGGCGCAAGCTGCCGTTCAAGAAGATGCTCTTCGCGATCTGGTTCGTCGCCAACTCCGTCAAGGGCAAGGCTGCCCTCCAGCTCTCCCGCGAGCTCGGCGTGCAGTACAAGACGGCCTGGGTGCTCCTGATGAAGCTCCGCGAGACCGTGGCGTCGCGCCGCGACGAGATGGTGCTCGACGGCGAGGTCGAGATCGACGGCAAATATGCGGGCGGGCATGTGAGACCGGAAAATCGAGCGGAGGATCGTGTCGACCGACGCCTGAAGGAGAACCGGAGCCCCGACCGCCTCTGCATCCTCGCGATCCGGCAGCGGGGCGTGTCCGGCCGAACCTTCACCCGGGTCATTCGCGAGGAGGACGGTGATGCGGCATGGGCCGCGGTTCGGGATCACGTCTCCCGGAACGCGAAGGTCTTCGCCGACGAGCACGGGAGCTACAACGATGTCGTGGGTCTGAACCGCATGGGCCGGGTGAACCACTCCGAGGCGTATTCCTCGGAGGACGGCACGAACACCAACGTCGTCGAGAGCTTCTTCAGCCGCATCCAGCGGGCCTATGTCGGCATCCACCACCGCTTCTCGACGCGATATCTCGACTGGTACGCGGCCGACATCGCCTGGCGCGAGGATATGAGGCGCACGAGCAATGGCGGGCTAACGCGTTCCCTGCTCGGGCAGGCGCTGAAGCGGCCGACGTCGCGGTCCCTGTGCGGCTACTGGCAGGGCAACAAGCCGCCTGACCTGATCTGGGAAGGCAGTGCCGCGGCCTAGGCCGCGATCTCCCAGAGATGCTTTCGGCCATCGACGGTGCCCGCTTGGCGCACGCGGCCGCGCTTGGTGAGGGCGATCAGAGCAGCGGACACCTGCGTCAGGAAACGCGGCATGGACGGATCGTCCGCGTCTGCACCGTTGCGCTCTGCGATCCGGGAGGTGCAGTCCGCTGTTGAAAGCGGTTGCTCCGCCTCGCGGAGTACCTCGAGGATGGCCTCGTTCTTGTTGATCCGTGCGAATTCGGGAGGGAGCTGTTGGGCTGCCCTCGGCCGCTGCGGCTTCGTTGCCGCGGACCCCCGCGGTACGTGGGCCGGATCGTAGATCGCGATCACCTGGTCGATCGCCGAGACCTGTCCATCGATCGCCTGAATCCTGGCCTTCAATTCCTCGACCTCGCCGAGCAGCTCGGCGCGCTTCCGCTTCAGTTCCTCGTCAACTCTCACCTGCTCCCGCTCCGTCAAAAGGAGCCGGAAGCTACCAAAGAACCGGGATCAGATCTGGTGGTTTTTGCTACCTAATGCCGCGACGATCCGAACAGGACGACCTCGTAGCTCTCCGGCGCCTTGCCGGCGACCTCCATGCCGGGAGAACCCATCGGCATTCCCGGAACGGCGAGGCCCCGAGCCTGTGGCTTCTCGGCCAGGAGGCGCTTGACGGCGTCAGCCGGCACATGACCCTCGACCACGTAACCGGACACCTCCGCCGTGTGGCAGGAGGCAAGGTCGTCCGGCACGCCGAGGCGGAGCTTCACCTGGTCGACATCCGAGGATGTGATGACCTCGACGGGGAAGCCGGCGGCCTTCATGTGCTCCACCCAGCCACCGCAGCAGCCGCAGTTCGGATCCTTGGTCACGATCATCTTCGGCAGGGTGGCCTGCGCAAAGGCTCGTTCGGCCATCATCGCGGCGCCAGAGGTTCCGAGAACGGCGAGGAAGCTGCGGCGGTTGAGCATGAGCATCTCCTTCAGGCTGCGACCGGGGTATAACCGGCCTTGGCGACCAGAGCCTTGATGGATGCCAGGTCGCTGCTCCCGCGGACGGACACCAACTTGGAAGCCGGATCGGCTTCGACCTGCGTGCCGGGCAGGCCCGTCTCGATCGCGTTCTTGATCGTGCCAGCGCAGTGACCGCAGGTCATGTCCTCGACCCGCAAGGTCAGGGCATTCGGATCACGTTCGGCCGCCTGGTCCGGCCGGGAGGAGTGGTTGTTGCATCCGCACATGGAATGATCTCCGTTTCTCATCGACGATGAGAGCAGTCTGCACCTTCCCATGATGGTAAGGTCAAGTGGCGTTTCATCACGACGCGCCGATGTCGCGACGGCACGTACCTTTCGAGGGCGCTCTTGCGAAGGCGGACAACCCCGTGTCCGCCCGTTTTCATTGGTTCGGAGCAGGACTGACCTCGTTGCGAGCCAGGCTCCATCCGGGCTGGCGCATCAGTGCTTGTTCGGGGTGTCGTCGTCAGCACCATCGGATCCGCCGGGCATCATGGCACCGCCGGGTCCCATCATTCCCCGCCCCATCATGCCTTGCCCCATCATGCCTCGGCTGCCCATCCGGACGAGGACCGGCAGCCGCCGCTTCTGGGCCTCGTCGAGGGTCGCGTGGAGCGGCGCGGCAGCGTCCGCGAGTTTGCGCATGGCGTCGGATCCCTGGCTCATATGATCGGCCATGGTGCGCAGCATGCTCACCGGATCGTTTGCCGTCGTCCCTCCTGTCTGGCGCATGGCCTGCATATGGCTGAGGTGAAGGGTCGCCAGATTCCGGAGCGCGGTTTCGACAGGGGGCCATAGCTTTTCCTGGTCGGCGGTCAGCCTCAGCCCGGCATGGATGGACGCGATATGGGCTTCGGCGAAGGCACTCATATCCTCGGTCGAGAATTGGCCCATCATCCCTTGGCTGCCGCCGGGCATGCCTTGACCCTGCATCATCTGGCCCATGGGCATCGGCATTCCGGATTGGCCGGGCATCGCCTGAGGTTTTCCCGGCGCTGTGGATTGGGCCTGCGCCTTGGGGGCATTACCTGGATGGTGCGGGTCACTGGAAGTCGGCGCCTGGGCCAGCGTGGGCCCGGCAAGGGTAACCAGGACGGTCGCGAGAACGGACATCTTCATGGCAGTGTCTCCTTTGAGCGGTCAAAAAGGGCAAGAACGGCGTCGGCGCAGCTTTCGCGGAATGGCCGCAGGCAGCGCCGATCAGGTTGCGTCGGGCGCAGCCATTGGTCCCGGGGCCGCAAGGGCCCCAATGTTCTCGGCCGGGCCGCAGACGGCCCGGCCTTGGGCGGTCACTCCCGCTTGTCGTGGTGGCCGTGGCCGCCGTGCATGAACAGATGCATCAGGGGGCAGGCCAGCAGCAGGAGGTAGGGCAGTGCGGTCACGATATGACCGCCGTGGTTCGCGAGGAGGTAGATGCCGAGAGCGGCCAACGCGAGCGAGCAGACCCAACCCAGGGGCGTGTTGATCAGCAGGGTCCGCCAGGTTCGTGGCGACTCGGGGGCAGGAGTCGGTGTGGTGGGCATGTCGATCTCTCCCGGTGCGGAGCGTGCCGATCTTGGACGTTGCTTGCGAACGGCGCCTTGAGCGAAATCAAGCGGGGTACCGGAAAGGCTCGTTCCGCCCACCCGGTCTGCTCCCGCTTCCTGACACCTAGCGGGCGGCGATGCCGTTCGGCCCCTTTCCGACCGGATAGGACTTCCCGGCCGAGAGGCTGCCGAGATCGATCGCGGAGATGGTGTTCGCGTAGGTGTTCGTGACGTAGGCCGTGCGACCGTCGCGAGCGATGACGATGCCGTGCGCTCCCTTGCCGACCGTCACGTTCCGGATCAGCTTGCCGTCCTCGATCGCGACGACCGACACCCGGTTGTCCGGTTTCGCCGCCGAGCCCTGGTTCGCGACCAGGGCGGCCTTGCCGTCCGGCGTAACGTAGACCTGCACGGGTCCGTTTCCGACGGAGGCCTTCCGCAGCACCTTGCGAGTGTCGACGTCGATGATGGCGACCTTGTCCTCGCCGTTGAGCGAGACCACGAGGATGCGGCCGCTCCGGTCGAACGCGACCTGGACCGGCCGCTTTCCGACGGAGATATGCATGGCCTTCTCCGGATTGCGCGTATCCACCAACGAGACCGTGTCGCTCTTCATGTTGGCGACCGCGAGCAGGTTTCCGTCCGGCGATAGGCGCAGTCCATGCGGGTAGTTCTGCACGGGGATGCGACCGGTTACCCTACGCCCCGGGATGTCGACCACCACCACCGAGTTGGTTTCGGCGTCGGTCAGATAGGCGAAATGCCCCTGTGCGTCGGGAACGACATGCGCCGGATGCCCTCCCACGGTCACGACCTGCGGCGCGCCGGGCGCGTCGCCAGCGACGTCCATGAGAACGAGTTGCCCGCCTGCGGAGCCGTGAGCCGCGTGGCTGCCGGACTGTGCCGCAGGCATGCCGGTCGCCAGGATGAGGCGGCCATCGGCGGTGACGTCGACGTTGTGCGGCGAGATCGGAATCGCCGCGGTGGTGGTTTTCGAGGTCTGCGAGTCGATGATTGAGAGGCTCTGCCCGTTCTCATTGGCAACGACGATCGTGTCGGCCCGGGCGCTGGCGGCACCAAGGGATGTGACGAGGGCGAGTGCAATCTGGGTTCCGCGTGCGAACATCGCATTGTCCTTCCGAATTCGAATTGAACAGGGTCCCGGTGCCCACGCAGGCCGCGACATCACGGAAGCGGCGGGGTCGGGATTCGGTTGGGTTACGCGATGGATTTTGGCGGTTTGAATCGCACCTCCGGGATTGCCCCGGCCAGCATCAGGTCATTCCCGGGCTGGAGGCAGATGGCTTCGGGCCATCCCGGGAAAGGGGCACCGGCACGGATCATCGCCGGGGGAACGACGAGGCAGCTCGAGGAAGCGCCGAGACAATCCTGGTCACAGGAAGGGCCGCCCGCCGTTCCCTCGGCGCTGTCTTGATCCGCGTTACGGCCGTGATGGATGGAGGCCGCCGCCGGGTCGACGTGCCCATGCTCCATGACCAACGACAGGTGCGTGGCAGGACCGGGCGCCGAAAAGGCAGGCGTCGCCATGCGACCGACCACGAGAACCATCGCGGCGACCGCGAGGAGCATGGCCATCAGCGGAGACAGAGCTTTTTTGCGACGCCTCTTCATTGCAGGAAGTCTACCCGGTTGGCGGACCGAAACCTTGCGCTGCATCAAACAGTCGGACGGACCGGGCGGCTCCCAATGGAACTGCCCGGCCCGGCAACTACAGTCGTACCGCGCGCAGGCGGATCGCGTTGCCGATCACGCTGACCGACGACAGTGCCATCGCGGCCGCCGCGATGATCGGCGACAGCAGGATGCCGAAGAACGGAAACAGCACTCCCGCCGCCACGGGCACGCCGAGCGCATTGTAGATGAAGGCGAAGAACAGGTTCTGGCGGATGTTTCGCATCACGGCCTGCGACAGCCGTCGCGCCCGCACGATTCCGGTGAGGTCGCCTTTCAGCAGGGTCACGCCCGCACTTTCCATCGCCACGTCGGTGCCCGTGCCCATGGCGATGCCGACATCCGCCGCCGCCAGCGCCGGCGCGTCGTTGACGCCGTCGCCCGCCATGGCGACCACCCTGCCGTCTGCCTTGTAACGCTGGACCACGGCACTCTTCTGGTCGGGCAGGACCTCGGCCTCGACCTCGTCGATTCCGAGCCGCCTGGCGACCGCCTTCGCGGTGGTCCAGTTGTCGCCGGTGAGCATCACGACCCGGATGCCTTCCGCCCTGAGCCCGGCGAGCGCCTCCGGCGTCGAACTCTTGACCGGATCCGCAATTGCGATGGCACCCGCCACCTTCCCGCCGATTCCGGCGAAGATCACCGTGGCGCCGTCCTCGCGCAACTTGTCCGCCTGCTCCGCCAGGCGAGCTGGATCGATGCCATGCTCGGTCAGGAAGGCCGCGTTGCCGAGCACGACGCGCCGTCCCTCGACGGTACCCAGCGCTCCCTTGCCGGTGGGCGAGTCGAAATCGGCGACCGGCGCGGTGGCGATACCCTGCTTGTCGGCGGCCGCGACGATGGCCAGCGCCAACGGATGCTCGCTTGCCCGTTCCACGCTGGCTGACAGGCGCAGGATTTCGGCTTCGTCAAAACCCGGAGCCGGAACCACGGCAGTCACGGATGGCTTGCCCTCCGTGAGGGTTCCGGTCTTGTCGACCACGAGGGTGTCGACCTTCTCCATGTGTTCCAAGGCCTCGGCATTCTTGATCAGAACGCCCGCCTGGGCGCCGCGGCCGACCCCGACCATGATCGACATTGGCGTGGCGAGACCAAGCGCGCACGGACAGGCGATGATGAGGACCGCGACGGCCGCAACGAGGCCGTAGGAGAACCGCGGCTCCGGACCCCAGAACGCCCACGCGATGAAGGCGAGTGCCGCAATGCCGATGACCGCGGGCACGAAGTAGCCCGAGACGTGATCGGCCAATCGCTGGATCGGGGCGCGGCTGCGCTGGGCCTCCGCCACCAGTTGGACGATCCGCGACAACATCGTGTCGTGCCCAACCTTCTGCGCCTCGATCACGAGTCCGCCGGACTGGTTCATCGTGCCCCCGATGGCCGCGGCCCCCGCTTCCTTGGTGACCGGCATCGACTCGCCCGTGACCATCGACTCGTCGACCGCGCTGCGTCCCTCGACGACGACGCCGTCGACCGGGACCTTCTCGCCCGGCCGCACCCGCAGACGGTCGCCGACCTGCACGGTGTCGAGCTGGACCTCCTGCTCGGTGCCGTCGGGCATGATCCTGCGGGCCGTCTTGGGCGCGAGGTCGAGCAGGGCGCGAATGGCCCCGCTGGTGCTCTCCCGTGCCCGCAACTCGAGGACCTGCCCGAGCAAGACGAGAACCGTGATGACGGAGGCCGCTTCGAAGTACACGGCCACCGAGCCGTCATGACCTCGGAACGCAGCCGGGAAGATCCCGGGCGCCAGCGTCGCCACCATGCTGTAGACCCAGGCCACGCCCGTGCCCATGGCGATGAGGGTGAACATGTTGAGGTTGCGCGAGACCAGGGACTGCCAGCCGCGCTCGAAGAACGGCCAGCCGGCCCACAGCACGACCGGTGTCGCGAGCAGCATCTGGATCCAGTTCGAGGTCTGCTGGCCGACATAGTGGCCCAGACCTGTCAGGTGACCGCCCATTTCCAACACGACCACGGGCAGGGAGAGCGCGAGTCCGATCCAGAACCGGCGCGTCATGTCGATCAGTTCGTGGCTGGGGCCGGTCTCCGCCGTCGCGAGCACCGGTTCGAGCGCCATTCCGCAGATCGGACAAGAGCCTGGTCCCACCTGTCTGATCTGGGGATGCATCGGGCAGGTGTAGATCGTGCCTTCCGGCACGGGTTCCGCCGTCCGGGCCGCCGCTGGCTCGACGTATTTGGCGGGCTCCGCCATGAATTTCGACTGGCAGCCGGAGGAGCAGAAGTAATAGGGCTTGCCCCCGTACTGCGCCCGGTGCGTCGTCGCGTGCGGGTCGACCGTCATCCCGCAGACCGGGTCCTTTACCTTCCCGGCTTCTCCCTCGTGCTCATGATGATGTCCCCCATGGGCGCCATGGTCATGATGATGGCCATGGCCCTTGCTGGTTGGGGTGTCGGTCATGACGGTTCTCCGCATATGCATCGATGAGCTGACGCAAGGTTGAGGATTCCCATGATGGGAAGGTCAAGTACTTGCCTCCGGGGCCTCTACATCGACGCGATCGAGGCGGATCTCGACCTCGGTGAACCACCCCAAGGCTTGCTCCACCCAGGTGTCCCGAATGGCCGATCCGGCGCAAGCAAACCGGGAAATGCCTGCGCCCCGGATCGGCCGTTTAGGTTACTTCGCCTTTTGAAGCTTGGTGACCGTGATCTGGCCGTTGACGCGGTCGGCGTCGAACTTGATCTTGTCCCCGGCCTTCAGCCCTTTGAGCATGGCGGGATCGCCAGCCCGGAACACCATGGTCATGGCGTCCATGTCGAGGTTCTTGATGGCGCCGTGGTTGATGGTGAGCTTGCCCTGAGCCTCGTCGACCTTGGTGACGGTGCCGCTGACCGACTGGGCGGCAGCCGGTAGCGCGACCATCAGGAATGCGAGGGTGGCGGTGGTCTTCAGCATGGGATGATCCTTTCCTCTGACGCTTACTTGACGATGATCTTGCCGGTCATGCCGGCTTCCCGATGGCCGGGGATCAGGCAGGAGAAGTCGAACTCGCCCGCCTTGGTGAAGGCCCAGACGATCTCGCCGGTCTTCTTCGGCGCGAGCCGCTTGGCGTTCGGATCGTCATGTTCCATGTCGGGGTTCTTCTGCATCTCGATGGCATGCTTGAGGTTCTCCTCCAGCGTGGCCAGCACGAGTTCATGGTCGAGTTCGCCGTTGTTGCGAAGCTGGAAGCGAATCTGCTCGCCGCGACGCACCTCGATCCGGTCGGGGATGAAGGCCATCTTGCCGTCCTTCTCGCTCATCACGACCTGGACGATCCGGGCCGGTTTCTTGGGATCGCCCGCCTTGCCGTAAGCCGCCTCGTCGCCATGGCTGTGGCCGGCCGCGCCGGGCCCGGCAAACGCGGCGCCAGCCGACATCAAAAGTCCGATCGCGGCAAATTTGAACGGTGCTGTCTTCATCTCTATCTCCGGAAGTGAATGTTCTGCGTCAGTGGTTGGAATGCGGGCTCTTGGCGGCGGGGCGCGGCTTGCCGTCGGGTCCGAGGCTCGGCTTACGCGGATCCTTCACGCGCCATTCGGTCGCATCGAGGCCGCTATCGGGCGATTTTGCGCGCGGCGCCTCGCTCAGCTTCTCGCCCTTGAGTTCGTAGGCGACGGTTCCTTCGGGGTGCTTGAACCAGCCGGGGTCCTTGTAGTCGTTCTTCGCCAGCCCCTCGCGGACCTTCACGACCGAGAACATGCCGCCCATCTCGACGGCGCCGAACTGGGCGAAGCCGGTCATCATCGGCAGGGTATTGTCCGGCAGCGGCATCTCCATCGAACCCATCTCGCCCATGCCGTTCGACCCCATCGGCATGTAGCCCGGCGCGATCTTCGCGATGCGCTTCGCCAGGTCCTTCTTGTTCACGCCGATATAGGTCTTCACCGAGTGGCCCATGGCGTTCATCGTGTGGTGCGACTTGTGGCAATGGATCGCCCAGTCGCCCGGCTCGTCGGCGACGAAGTCGAAGGCGCGCATCTGGCCGACGGCGCAGTCGATCGAGACCTCGGGCCAGGCGGCAGCGGGATCGACCCAGCCGCCATCCGTGCCCGAGACCTTGAACTCGTAGCCGTGCATGTGGATCGGGTGGTTGGTCATGGTCAGGTTGCCGAAGCGGATGCGGACCTTGTCGTCCTTGCCGACGACGAAGGGATCGATGCCGGGGAAGACCCGGCTGTTCCAGCACCACATGTTGAAGTCGGTCATGGTGTTGACCTTCGGCACGTAGGACCCGGCCTCGATGTCGAAGGCGTTGAGCAGGAAGACGAAGTCGCGGTCGACGCGGCGGAACGCCGGATCCTTCGGATGGACCACGAAGAAGCCCATCATGCCCATCGCCATCTGGACCATCTCGTCCGAATGCGGGTGGTACATGAAGGTGCCGGAGCGCCGGAGCTGGAATTCGTAGACGAAGGTCTTGCCCGGCGGGATATGCGGCTGGGTCAGCCCGCCGACGCCGTCCATGCCGTTGGGCAGGCGCTGGCCGTGCCAGTGAACGGCCGTGTTCTCCGGCAGCTTGTTGGTGACGTAGATGCGGACCTTGTCGCCTTCGACCGCCTCGATGGTTGGCCCCGGCGACTGGCCGTTGTAGCCCCACAGATGGGCCTTCATGCCCGGGGCGAGCTCTCGCACCACCGGCTCGGCGACGAGATGAAACTCCTTCCAGTCGCCGTTCATCCGCCAGGGCAGGGACCAGCCGTTCAGGGTAACGACCGGCTGGTAGTCCGGCCCCGTGGTCGGCACGAGCGGCGACTGCGTCGTCGCGTCCTTCATGGTCGGGGCCTCGGGCACCGCCGCGAAGGCGGTGCGCCCCGAAACGGCGGTCGCACCGGCCAACACGAGCCCGGACGAACCGATGAAGCCTCTGCGGGATAGGGATGTCATCTCGGAAAGCTCCTTCAGTGCCCGCCAGCGGCGTCACCGCCGGCAGCCGCCGCGGTGACCGTGGCGCCGCCGCCCCCGCTGCCGCCACCGATCAGCGCGTGCTTGAAGTCGGTATGGGCGATCCAGAAGTCACGCCGGGCGTTGATCGCCGCGACGTTCGACAGGATGCGGTTCCGAGCGTCGGTAATCAGATCGGTCACGTCGTTCAGCATGCCGCTGTATTGCAGCAACGACTCGTCCTGGATGATCTTCCGAAGCGGCAGCACGTTGTTCTGGTACTGGCGGGTGATGTCGTAATTGGCGCGATAGGCGGTATAAGCCTCGCGCGCCTCGGAGCGGATATTGACCGCCTTTTCCGCCAACTTGTTGGCAGCCTGCATGTAGGTCTGTTCGGCGAGGGCGACCTTCGACTGGCCGAAATCATAGATCGGAATCTCGATCTCGAGTTCCAGTGTCTTGCTGCGGCTCGACTCGCGCTCGACATGGCCATGGTCGTTGATGACGCGTCCACGATCATAGGTGCGGCGGCCGAGCAGGTCGACATCGTTGACGAAGCGCGTCGCCTGGGTGAGCCCCAAGGACTTCGCCAGAACGTCGAGTTCGGCGCGCGCGACGCGCAGATCGATCCGCTTGCGCAGAGCTTCCGCTTCGACCGCCTTCACCGATTGCAGCTTCGGAAGGGGAGGCAGGCTGCCAAGCTGGAATTTGAGATCGTCGCCCCAGAGCCCAAGCTGGCGGACGAGGCGCTCGCGTTCCTGTCGCTGCTGCTGGCGCGCCTGTGCGAGCTGCACCGTCAACTCGGCTTCGAAGGCGTATTCCCGCGCCTGGTCGAGCTTGTTGACGCCGCCGGTTTCGCCGAGCCGCTTGAAAAGCTCGGAGGCAGCGTCGGCGGAAGCCTTGGCCTCCTGATAGAACGTGACCTGGGCGTTGGCGGCGACCGCCCGATAATATTGGCGGCGGGTATCCGCCGCCAACCTGAGCACCGCTTCGGCGGCACGCAGTTGTGCCGCCTGGAAGCGATCCTGAGCGATCTCCGCTCGGGCAGGCAGTGTCGCAAGCGCCAACAAACTCCCCGCGATCTGTCGTTCGATCTCGATCTCGAAGCGGCCGGAGAGCTTGGAGATGCCGAAGCTCGGATTGGGGGGCAGGCTGGCCGCAACCATCTGGGCCTCGGCCATGCCGAGCTCATTGAAGGCGGCCTGAAGGCCCCGGTTGTTGAGCAAGGCTATCTGCACGGCTGCATCCGCCGTCAGCGGCTTGCGCAGGAGTTGATCGACCCGGGCCTTCGTCGTGAGCTCCGCTTGATCGTCGCCGATCTTGACCACCTGCTTGCCGATATCGGCATAGGTTGCGGACTGGATTGCCCCCATGCCGCCGTCGGCCGAGAAGCTGGCGCAGCCTCCGAGAAGCGCGGCCGCCCCGATGAGCAGGGTCCAGCGCAACGAGCGGCGGCCGATCGGTAAGGTCGAAGGAAGCAAGGTCGGCCTTTCGGGGTCGGCTGGAAATCGTGGAATGAACGAAGCGGTCGGCTGGTCAGGCAAGGTCATGACTTCGGTCCGACCTGGCGGTTGAGTTCCTTCCAATCCTTGGGCTCGGCCGGGCGGAAGGTGGAAGCACCGGCCGTCACGCTGCGATAGGCGACGGCGGGAACGCGGACGTTCGGATCGGCAGGTCGCGCCAGATGGTCTGGAACCGTGGCGGAGCAGGCACCGAGTGCCAGACCTACCGCCATCAGCAACGGCACCTTCATCAAGCTCACGATTCGGCTCCCTGTCATGATGCAACAGGGGTAACAGCGGCCGTCCGTCGGTGTCCGTTACAAATTGTTTCAATCCGGCAGGCGGCACTCCCTTCCGGGCGCGCTATACAAGTCCGGCTCGGCAGAAGCCGAGGCGCATTGCGGACTGGAAACGACGCGCGTGACGAACACGGCTTCCGAAGACCACGGGCATATCCTGGTTGTGGATGACGATCCGCAGATCAGGCTGCTGGTCGCCCGTTTTCTCCAGCGCTACGGCTATCAGGTCACCGGGGCTCCGGACGGGCGCGTCATGATGGATGTCATGGCCCACTCCGCCATCGACCTGATCGTGCTCGACCTGATGCTGCCCGGTCGCTCCGGCATCGAGCTCTGCCGGGACGTCCGGGCGACCTCGCAGCTTCCGATCGTGATGTTGACGGCTCGCGGCGAAGAGAGCGACCGGATCATGGGATTCGAAGGCGGGGCGGACGACTACGTCACCAAGCCCTTCAGTCCGGGCGAGCTGCTCGCCCGGATACGCGCCGTGCTGCGTCGGTCACGCGCCGCGCGCGGTCCGGCCGAAGCGAGTCCGAGCGAGGCGGTCAGCTTCGACGGTTGGCGCGTGGATCTGCGTCGGCGTGAACTGGTTTCGCCGAGCGGCACGTTGATCGATCTCTCGACCGGCGAGTTCGACCTGCTCGTTGCGTTCGTCGAGCACGCCAATCGCGTCCTGTCCCGGGAAGCGCTGATGCAGTTCGCCAAGGCCCGGACGAGCGGCGATCCCTTCGATCGCACGATCGACGTGCAGATCAGCCGCCTGCGGCGCAAGCTCGAGGCCGATGCCCGCGGGGGGCAGTTGATCAAGACGGTGCGCGGCGCCGGCTACATCTTCACGTCCCAGGTCGATCGTCGGGAAGGACGAGTCTCTTGAGACGCCCGGCGAAATGGCTTTGGCCGGATACGGTCGCCAGCCGCGCCATCCTGATCCTGGTGGCGGCGCTGCTCGCCTTTCACCTGCTGGGCTATTGGGCCTATCGCGTCAGCGTGGAGAACCTCGCGACCCTCGGACAGGATCGCGGCCTGGCCGAGCGCATCGTCTCGATCAAACGGGTGATCGCAGGCCTTCCGGAGGCGCCGGACCGCGACCGCGTCGCCCACGATCTGTCGAGCGCAAGCTTGGAAGTGCATTGGAGCAAGGTCAGCCTGGTCCTCGGCAGCGCTCCGGGAACGGAGAGGACGCGAACGATGGAGGCGCGGCTCGAGACGCTCGCGCCCGAACTCGCCGCGGAATCCTTTAGGGTGGGTTTCGCCGACGACGGAGCGCTGGCAGCAGGCGAGGCGGACGCCTATCGGCACATGATGCTGGTTTCGGTGCGGCTCGATGACGGTTCCTGGGTGAATTTCTCCTCTTCCGCCCTCGGAGTGAACCAACATGCCGACTGGAGCGTCATCGCGGCGACGATCTGCTTCGGGGTCGGCATCGTCGTCGTCGCGCTGCTTCTGTTGCGCTGGGCGACGCGTCCTCTGAAGGATCTCGCCCTCGCGGCCGAGCGCTTCAGCCTGGATCAGGCGCCGCAACCCCTCTCCGAGGGTGGCCCGGCCGAAGTGCGCCGTGCCGCCCGCGCCTTCAACACCATGCGGGAGCGGATCCAGCGCCTCGTAGCCGAGCGAATGCAAGCCATGGCCGCGGTGTCGCACGACCTGCGCACCCCGATCACCAGGCTTCGGCTTCGTTCGGAACTGCTTGACGATGAAGCCACGCGAGGCCTCATCGACGCGGATCTCGGCGAGATGGAAGCGATGATCGACTCGACGCTGGAATACCTTCGCGGTGGCGTTTCCAGCGAAGCCATCCGGTTGATCGACCTCGCGTCGGTCATCGAGACGATCGTCGACGAGCATGTCGACCTGGGGCACGACGTCTCACTGGCGGGCATCACATCCGCCCCCGTCTCGGGGCGCTTTCTGTCCCTGAAACGGGCATTCTCGAACATCATCGGCAACGCGATCAAATACGGCGCGAAAGCCCAGGTCATGATCGCGGACATCGGCGATAGCCTCGTCATCACCGTGGAGGATGAGGGCCCCGGAATCCCGGAGACCGATATGGAGCGGGTGTTCCATCCTTTCGTCAGGCTTGAGGAATCCCGGGGGCGCGAGACCGGCGGGACCGGCTTGGGGCTCACCATCGCGGCATCCGTGATCCGCACTCACGACGGGAAGATCGATCTGGCCAATCGAGCCTCCGGCGGCTTGCGCGTCATGATCACCTTGCCGAAGGCCAAGCCCCACGGGGCGATCACGGCGAGATCGCCGAACTCCGTCGAGCTTGCGAAGCTCGGGGTCTCGGATCGAGCAGAGCGATCGCTGGCGGCCAAGAACTAGGCAGCCTGATCGGGAAGGCCCCGCTGCCGCGATATCGCGGCGGGTCTTGACCTTGCCGTCGTGGGAGGGCGCACGGTTCCGGATCTTCAGCGAAAGAGGTCGCCATGACCATCAAGAAGCGGAAGCTCGAAACAGTCGCCCTTGCCGCCCTGAAGCAGGCCATCGCGGAAAACAGGCCAGATGTCGCAGAGTTGTTCTTGCAGGCTCTGGAGGTCCTGGCTTCGGCACCCGAGGCGTTCAGGGGACGGTCATCGTCACGATCGAACGGACGGCACCGTTGATCCATCCGGCATCCTCCCACGCAGGGATCGATGCCGCCGTAATCCTCTTGCGGTGGAATGTCCGGAACGGCGTCGGTCCCTTGCCGAAGGTTGACCCGGGAGGGCTTGGGGGAGAGAGGTTCGCGATGATCGATTTCGAGATCGAAGCCGATGACATGGGGGCGCTTGGCGGCCTGGATGAACGAGATTCCGCGCGCGATTCCCTGCCTCATGCGTGACCGCGAGCGCCAGGAAGTCGAAGGAGCACCGCCGGAGCCTGGTTTACATCAAGACGGCTTCATCATCACGGGGCGTCCTACAGCCGACCTCTTATCGCCTCCATCTGCTGGATCTCCTCGCGTTGTGCCTTCGTGATCGCCTCGCACAACCTCCTCAGATCCGGATTGGCGAGCTTCGCCTCACGACACATGAGGATCGCGCCGGAGTGATGCGGGATCATCGAGTCGACGAACTGGCGATCGTCGATCAGGGTCTGGCTTCGCGTTCCGTAAAACGATGCGACGGTGAGAAACGCAAAGGCGACGTAGTGAATGGTGTTGGCACTCTTGTTCGGGAACATGCCCGGCATCGTCGCCAGCATGAGGATGCCCATCGGCGCCCACATCGTGACCGCCATGTAGAACATGTTCAGATTGTTCCGGAAGTCGCGCCAGCCGTCGATCATCGAGAACATCACGACGTACATGACGATCAGACCGAGGATCATGTTCAGCCAGAACATCAGATAGGGCCTGCCATGCGAGCCTTGATCGGCTTGGGAAGGGTGTTCGTGGGCCTGATGATGCTGTTGCATAGTCATCTCCGCTCGCGCTTGCTGGTGAACCGGACCCATCAGCTTGACGATCATCGAGATCGCCGTGGCGGCCGTCATTAGGCTCTCGGTCAGCGAGACGAACCCCGAGCGGGCCTGGCTGGTAAGGCTACGCCGGAGGCGGGTTTTCGTTCCTACGGCCTGAGGTCGGACCCGCGACGACCGACTATGACAAAGTCTTGAAGCGCGGGGCCTTTCGCTGGCTCCGCCGCCATGGCAATGAAGCCTCATGAAGCTTCGGCTCGTTGCGCACTGTCTGATACTGGCCCTGTTCGTCGCGGCCACCGTGCTGGCTGCCTTCGTCAGCCCGGCGACGGCCGGATTCGAGCGGGCCGATACGGTTGAAGTGGCGATGCCGATGGACGGCGCCATGCCGTGCTGTCCGACGGATCACGACAAGGCCAAGGACTGCACGACCAACTGCCCGGCGTTGAGCTTCTGCCTGACCAAGTGCTTCGCCAGCGAGCCGACGTCGTTCGTCACGCTCGCCAGGGCGTTCGTCGCCGAACTCAGCCTGACCGGCGACGAGGCCACGCGTCAGTCTCGTCCGTTCGAGCCACCCGCGCGACCTCCACGAAGCTGAGGCATCGCCGGCGCGAACCGCGCTGGCTTCGTCCGCACGGGACTTCCGGGCGGACGGTGAGCCGTGGCCAACGCCACGTCCGAGGCTGTGCGCCTGTGCGGCAGCCTGATGCACTCAGGACTACGAACATGACCCTCATCAAGACGTTGCGCGTGCTTGCCGCAGCGCTTCCGCTCGCCGCCGTTTCGCTCCCGGCGCTCGCGGACATCAAGGATTACGAGTTCCGGCTCGTGCAGAACGAGATCAAACAGGGCAACGGCGTCGTCGTCGCCGTGACGCTCATCTGTTGATTTCCGCCGAGAAGTGACCCGGGGTTTCCACTGAGAAGTGACCCGCCCAGATGGTGTTTGTGGTTCAGGTTGCGGTCAAGTTTTTGGCTTTCTCCCTGGCTGGCTTGTCGGGTTTCGCGGAGCTGTTCTTGAAGCGGAAGCTGTCGTTTCCGGTTTCGATGATGTGGCAGTGGTGCGTGAGCCGATCGAGCAAGGCGGTGGTCATCTTGGCATCGCCGAAGACGGTGGCCCATTCGGAGAAGCTGAGATTGGTGGTGATGACGACGCTGGTGCGCTCGTAGAGCTTGCTCAGCAAGTGGAAGAGCAAGGCACCACCCGACGCGCTGAAGGGCAGGTATCCGAGCTCATCGAGGATGACGAGATCGGCGTAAGCGAGCCCGGCGGCCATCTGTCCAGCCTTGCCCCGGGCCTTTTCCTGCTCGAGGGCATTGACGAGTTCGACCGTGGAGAAGAAGCGGACCCGCTTGTGATGGTGCTCGATGGCCTGGACGCCGAGAGCCGTGGCGACGTGGGTCTTGCCGGTGCCCGGCCCTCCCACCAGGACGACGTTGTCGGCGTCCTGGAGGAACTCGCAACAATGCAGTTGGCGAACGAGCGCCTCGTTGATCTCACTGCTGGCGAAGTCGAAGCCGTTGAGGTCGCGATAGGCCGGGAAGCGCGCGGCCTTGAGTTGGTAGGCCGTTGATCGGACCTCTCTTTCGGCCATCTCCGCCTTCAGGAGTTGCGAGAGGATCGGCACGGCGGCCTCGAAGGCCGGCGATCCCTGCTCCGTCAGTTCGCCGACGGCCTGGGCCATGCCGTGCATCTTGAGGCTACGCAGCATGATGGCGATGGCGCCGCTCGCAGGGTTATGACGCATGGCGCACGTCCTCGGCTTGGCGCAGGGCGTCATAGCGTTCGACATTGGCGCGCGGCTCGGTGGTCAACGCAAGGACCGAAGGGGTGTCGACCGTCGGCGTGGTCAACGGCGTGCCGTCGACCAGCCGGTGAAGGAGGTTGATGATGTGGGTCTTGGTCGGCACGCCGGCCTTCAGGGCCAGTTCGACCGCCGTCAGCACGATGTGTTCGTCATGCTGCAGGACCAGAGCCAGGATCTCGACCACCTCCCGCTCGCCACCCGGGCTCTTGAGCAGATGCTGCTGCAGGGATCGGAAGGCTGGCGGCATCTCGGCAAAGGGAGCACCGTTACGCAGAGCCCCGGGTTTGCGCTGGAGGACCGCCAGATAATGTCGCCAGTCGTAGACTGTCCGGCTGAGACGATCATGCGAGCGGGTGAAGACCCGGCGATGTTCGCAGATCACCTGTCCCTCAGCGACAATGAGGATGCGATCGGGATAGACGCGCAAGCTGACCGGGCGGTTCGCGAAGGACGCCGGCACGCTGTAACGATTGCGTTCCAGATGGACCAGGCAGGTTGGGGAGACGCGCTTGGCGTACTCGACGAAGCCATCGAAGGGGCGCGGCATCGCCATCAGGTGCCGGATCTCTTCAGTCCAGACATCGGCAACCGTTCCAGGTTGGGTGCCGTGCGCGGTCTGCGACCATAACTCCCGACACCGGGTCTCCAGCCAGTCGTTCAGTGCCTCCAGCGACGGGAAGTTCGGCAGAGGCTGCCAGAGTCGATGCCTGGCATCCTGGACGTTCTTCTCGATCTGCCCCTTCTCCCAGCCTGATGCCGGATTGCAGAACTCGGCTTCGAACAGGAAGTGGCTGACCATGGCCGAGAAGCGGATATTGACCTGGCGGTCCTTGCCGCGGCCGACCTTGTCTACGGCCGTTTTCATATTGTCGTAAATGCCCCGCCGCGGCACGCCGCCCAGCGCCCGGAAGGCGTGGTTATGGGCGTCGAACAGCATCTCATGGGTCTGCAGCGGGTAGGCTCGCAGTGTGAAGGCGCGGCTGTAGGACAGCTTCACATGCGCCACCTGCAGCTTGGTGCGCTCGCCAGCGATGATCGCCCAGTCCTCCGACCAGTCGAACTGGAACGCTTCACCCGGCACAAAGGCCAGGGGGACGAAGGTGCCACGGCCGCTGGTCTGCTGCTCGCGCAGGCGGGCTGCCTTCCAGTCCCGGGCAAAGGCCGCGACCCGATTGTAGGAGCCCTCATAACCGAGCAAAATCAGATCGGCATGCAACTGGCGGACCGTGCGCTTGTGCTTGCGCGACTTGCCGCCTTCGATCCGAAGCATCGCCGAGAGCTTGTCGGCATAGGGATCGAGTTTGCTCGGCCGGTCGGGAACATGAAACCGGGGCTCGACGCTATCCGCACGCAGATACTTGCGAACCGTATTCCGCGAGAGCCCCGTGCGCCGGGAAATCTCCCGGATCGAAAGATGATTCCGCCCATGCCAGCGGCGGATGACACTCAATAACTCCATGTCGATCACTCCGAGGTCCCCCGCATAGCCCGCGTGAGACGTGGTCAAAACATGGGTCAATTCTCGATGGAAAAATCCCCGCCTAACGGGTCAATTCTCGACGGAAATCAACACATTGATGCCAACCCTCATGTCGCCCTCTACCCCTTGCCGTCGCTACATTTCGATATGTCGCTTGACATCGAAATGACAGGGGAGTCAATCATGTCGACAGTTATCGAAATGACGAGATGGTGATCATGGCTCGGGCTCCCCTCAACGTTCTCTTCGTCTGCACTGGCAACTCGGCCCGATCGATCATGGCCGAGGCGATCATCGGCCGGATCGCTCCCGGGAAGTTCAAGGGCTACAGCGCCGGCAGCGATCCCCGCGAAGAGATCAACCCGTTCGCGGCCCGGCTGCTCAAGTCGCTGAACTTCGACGTCACGCAATTCGAGCCGAAGAGCTGGGAGCAGTTTGCGAAGGTCGACGCGCCGCCCCTGGATTTCGTCTTCACGCTCTGCGACGACGCTGCGAACGAGCCTTGCCCGCACTGGCCGGGTCAGCCGATGAGCGCCCACTGGGGCTTGCCGGACCCTGCCGCATTCGTCGGCGAGGACGTCCAGAAGGCCCTTGCCTTCGCCGACGCCTACCGCATGCTGAACAACCGGATCTCGATCTTCAGCAACTTGCCGCTGGCCTCCCTCGAGCGGGTCGCCCTACAGCACCGGCTGGACGCGATCGGAACGGATCCCGGAATGAAGGACGACGCAGCTTGACTACCCGCCTCGAAGCCGCCAACGCCGTCGAGCTGCTGGGTGCGCTCGCCCAGCCCACACGGCTGGAGATCTTCCGGCTGTTGATGCGCTATCGGCCGCATGGCCTTGCGGCAGGCGATATCGGTCGGCTGCTGGCGGTTCAGCACAACACGCTGTCGACCCACCTTGCGGCGCTGGAGCAGGTCGGCCTGCTGGCGTCGCGCCGCGAGGGCCGCCACATCATCTTCGCGGCGGTGCCCGACCGAGCCGACGCCCTTCTCGGCTTCCTGTCGGAGGCGTGTTGCACGGAGCGCCCGTCTGTCTGCGGGAGCGAGGCCGCATCTTATCTCTCCCGCAGGGAGGCGGAGCCGACCGAGAAGCCCTGGCGGGTTCTCATCGTCTGCACTGGCAACTCCGCCCGGTCGATCATGGCGGAGGCGGTCATGAACCGCGAAGGCCTCGGCCGCATCCGAGCCTATTCGGCGGGAAGCCGCCCGCATGAGGAACCGCATCCGCAGGCGCTTCGGCTGCTTGCCGATCTGGGCTACGAGACAACCGATTTCCGATCGAAGTCCTGGGACGAATTCCTGGGCGCTGACGCCCCCCCGATCGACCTCGTCGTCACGGTCTGCGATTCCGCCGCGGAGGAGGAGTGCCCGTCGTTCCCGGGAGCGCCCTTGCGCGTCCACTGGGGACTGGATGATCCGGCTCGTATCGGCGGGCCCGCCGAGGCGCAGCGTGCCGCCTTCCGTCAGAGTTATCGCGATCTGACCGCTCGGGTCACTGCCCTCGTAAACCTGCCGTTCGAGACCATGACGCTGGCCGAGCTGGCGCCTGCGCTCGAGGCCATTGGACGCATGGACGGGGCCACGCCCAAATCGCTCGCTCAGGCGGCCTGACCCTCCCAGAAGGCTCTCGCGCCCTTCTGTCCGACGACGGCGGCGCTGCGTGTCTCAGAAATCCGCGGTCAGACACTTGCATTCTACAAGGATAGTTGCAATATTGAATTCATGAACGATGAACAGGCTGTCGCCTCCCTCTCAGCTCTTGCGCATGTCGACCGACTGGCGGCCTTCCGAATGCTGGTGAAAGCCGGACCTGACGGGATGCCGTCAGGAGAGCTAGCGGAGCGTCTTGAGATCCCTCCGACACGGATGAGCTTCCATCTGGCGACGCTGGAGCGATCGGGTCTCGTCGCGTCGCGGCGTGATGGACGCCGGATCATCTACGCCGCGAGCTACGATGACATGCGGGGGCTCCTCGGCTTCATCACCGAGGACTGCTGCGGCGGCAATGTTGCCATCTGTGGTGACCTCATGACGCTGGCCAACAAATCCTGCGTTTCGGCGACGTGCTGATGCGCCTCCTACGCGCGCCCTGACGCCGACAGGGCAAATACCAACCGCAATCTAACCATCTCCGATGTGCCCCAAGCGCGCCTCGGTCCGTTGGCGTGGGTGCGGCCCACCTGCCGCGCGCATACGCCGTCATCACTTGGAAGGTCCACGATGACCGTCACCATCTACCACAACCCCGCCTGTGGCACGTCACGCAACGCGTTGGCGATGATCCGCCTCTCCGGCGAAGAGCCGGTTGTCGTTGAGTATCTCAAGACGCCGCCGAAGCGGGAGACGCTGGTTTCCCTCCTAGCAGCGATGAAGCTCACGCCTCGCGATGTCCTTCGCCAGAAGGGGACGCCCTATGCCGAACTTGGCCTCGAGGACGCGAGCCTCACGGACGAGGCGCTTCTGGATGCGATGATGGCACATCCCATCCTGATCAACCGGCCGATTGTCATCACGGACAAGGGCGTCAGGCTATGCCGCCCATCCGAGGCGGTTCTCGAGTTGCTCGACCGACCGGTGGCGAGCTTCACCAAGGAAGACGGCGAGGTCGTGGGCGACGTAGGAGCAAGGTCATGAAGGCGACGGCTACAAGCTTGATCGATCTTCCGAACGTAGCCATCGACCAGTTGCAGTCGATCGACGAACCGGCCCTCGCCGAAGGCGCCACGCCCCAGCATCCACCGCGCATCCTCGTGCTGTACGGCTCGATCCGTGAGCGATCCTACTCGCGCCTGGCGGCGGAGGAGGCTGGTCGCCTGCTGCGCTGGTTCGGCTGCGAGGTGAGGACCTTCGATCCGCGCGGTCTGCCACTGCCTGACGGCGCTGAGCCCGATCATCCCAAGGTGAAGGAGTTGCGTGATCTCGCCGGCTGGGCCGAGGGCATGGTCTGGGTCAGCCCCGAGCGCCATGGCGCCATGACCGCGATCATGAAGGCGCAGATCGACTGGATACCGCTCAGTCTCGGCGCAAAGCGCCCGACGCAGGGGAAGACGCTGGCACTGATCCAGGTCAGCGGCGGGTCGCAGAGCTTCAACGCCGTGAACCAGATGCGCATCCTCGGCCGCTGGATGCGAATGATCACGATCCCCAATCAATCCTCGGTTCCGAAGGCCTTTCTCGAGTTCGACGAGGCCGGCCGCATGAAGCCTTCGCCCCTCTATGACCGCATCGTCGATGTCTGCGAGGAGCTGGTGAAATTCACCCATCTGACTCGGGGCCGCTCATCCTATCTCACCGACCGCTACTCCGAGCGGGTTGAAAGTGCGGAGGCGCTGATGAAGCGAGTCAACCAGAGCGCGATCTGACTCACACCATCGGCAGCGGCCCCATGAGCTTCCTTTGGGGTCGGTTTCGCGGCACCGTTTCACCTGGATATCTTCATGCTCTCTCTCGCCATCTTCGTGGCCACCCTCGTCCTCGTTATCTGGCAACCGAAGGGGTTGGGCATCGGCTGGTCCGCACTCGGCGGCGCCGTGGTCGCCATGCTCGTCGGTGTCGTCGGCTGGGCCGATCTCGGCACGGTCTGGGGGATCGTGTGGGACGCCACCTTTACCTTCGTCGGCCTGATCATCATCTCGCTCATTCTCGACGAGGCCGGCTTCTTCGCCTGGGCGGCGCTGCATGTCGCGCGCTGGGGCGGCGGCAACGGCCGCCGGCTCTTCCCACTCGTCATACTGCTCGGCGCCGTCATCGCAGCCTTCTTCGCCAATGACGGAGCGGCGCTGCTGCTGACGCCGATCGTGCTGGCGATCTTGCTTCGGCTGAACTTCCCGCCGGCAGGTGCAATGGCCTTCATCGTTGCCTGCGGTTTCGTCGCCGACACGACCTCGCTGCCGCTGGTGATCTCCAATCTCGTCAACATCGTCACCGCGAACTATTTCCAGATCTCGTTCGGCCGCTATGCGGCTGTAATGGTGCCGGTCAATCTGGTCTCGCTGGCAGCGACGCTCGTCGTGCTGTGGGTCTATTTTGGTCGCGACGTCCCGGCGTCGTATGCGGTCGGCGATCTGGAAAAGCCCAGTTTTGCGATCAAGGACAATGCCGTCTTTCGTGCCGCTTTCCCGCTGCTTGGCGTGCTGCTGGTGGCGTATTTCGCCACCGCGCCGCTCGGCATCCCCATCGCCTTCGTGACAGGGGCCGCCGCACTCGTTCTCATTGCCATCGCCGGCCGATGGACCACTGGCGGGAAAGGCGCCGTCGTCTCGGTGTCGAAGGTCCTGCGTGAGGCTCCGTGGCAGATCGTCCTGTTCTCGATCGGCATGTATCTCGTCGTCTATGGCCTCGGGAACGCCGGCCTGACCGATATAGCGGCCGGTGTTCTGATCTGGCTTGCCGACAAGGGGACCTTCGTCGCTACGGTCGGGACGGGGTTCGTCGTCGCCATCCTGGCTTCGGTGATGAACAATATGCCCGCTACCCTCGTCGGCGCGCTTGCCATCGACAGAGCTGCCGTCGCTCCGCTTACCCAAGAGCTGATGGTCTACGCCAACGTGATCGGGAATGACCTCGGACCGAAGTTTACCCCGATCGGTTCGCTCGCGACGCTGCTCTGGCTGCATGTTCTCGCCGGCAAGGGTCAGACCATCACCTGGGGCCAGTACATGAAGGTCGGGCTCGTCATCACGCCGCCCGTGCTGCTCGTGACGCTCGTCGCACTCTGGCTCTGGCTTCCGGTCATCACGTGAAGGGTGGGGAGCAGGATCATGCCGGGCAGGAGAAGAGCGCTGACATGAGCGCGCCCCTTGACGTGGTGGTCATAGGCGGGGGTCAAGCCGGGCTGGCCTCGGCTTACTTCCTGCGGAGGGCCGGTCTCAGCTTCTCCATCCTGGATGGCGAGCAACGTGCGGGAGGAGCATGGCTTCACGCCTGGGAATCGCTGCGCCTGTTCTCTCCGGCCCAATGGAGTTCGCTGCCGGGGTGGCCGATGCCGGCAACCGAGGACGGCTATCCCAAACGCGACGCGGTAATCGACTATCTCAGCCGGTACGAGGAGCGCTATGGGCTCGCCGTCAAGCGCCCGGTTGAGGTTGAGGGCGTCAGGAAAGACGGCGGCCTGTTCACCGTCGAAACGAATGCGGGGCCGGTGCGGGCGCGCGCCGTGATCAGCGCCACTGGAACGTGGAGGAACCCATTTTGGCCATCCTACCCCGACCAACATCTTTTCCGGGGTCAGCAGATCCATTCGGCGAGGTATCGATCACCGGCCGAGTTTGCCGGGCGCCGCGTGCTTGTCGTGGGTGGCGGAAACTCCGGGGCTCAGATCCTGGCGGAGCTATCCATGGTCGCCGACGTCACGTGGGTGACACCGACGCCTCCTTCATTTCTTCCTGATGACGTGGACGGACGCGTCCTGTTTGAGCGCGCGACAGCCCGTTGGCGGGCCGCGCAGGAAGGTCGTTCCGTCAACGTGCCGCAAGGCGGATTCGGCGACATCGTTATGGTGCCACCAGTCAAGGAGGCACGGGCGCGAGGCGAACTTCATGCCGTCGCGCCGTTTGTTCGCTTCACAGAAGGCGGCGTGGTCTGGGGAGACGGTAGGCAGTCTACCTTCGATGCGGTGATCTGGTGCACGGGGTTCCGACCGGCGCTGTCCCATCTCGATCCCCTCGGGATTGTGGGTGAGAACGGGCTCGTGGAAACGAATGGCACACGAGCCATCGAGGAGCCGAAGCTATGGCTAGTCGGTTATGGCGACTGGACCGGCGCTGCCTCGGCAACCCTGATCGGCGTGATGCGGACGGCGCGGACAACCGTGTCCGAGATCGCCGAATCCTTGGCCGAACTCAGATAGCCCGATGCAGCCAGATGAGGCCGCAGTCTCGCGATGGGTTCGCGATATCCCTTCTGCGGCGTTCTCCGGGGGACTGGTAATTCGACGAATGTGGAATTTATCTTGACTGAGGGTGGGGGGCATGAAAATCATGTTTCCATGAATGTCGAATTAGCAGCAGCCCAGCTCGAAGCTCTTGGCAACCCAACCCGGCTTCGGATCTATCGTGCGTTGGTCCGGGCCGGGCATGTCGGTCTTCCGGTCGCCCAGGTGCAGGAGCGTCTCGGCATCCCGGCCTCGACCCTGTCCCATCATCTTCAGCGTCTCATCCGAAATGGCCTCGTCTCGCAGGAGCGCCAGGCGACGACACTGATCTGCCGCGCAGTCTATCCGGCAATGAACGCCTTGCTCGGCTTCCTGGCCGACGAATGCTGCATCGACGAGGGTTGCTCGGCAGGGTCTGAGCAGGCCGCCTGAGCGCGCTTTCATTTGTCACATAATTCCATCATTCCGGAAGTAGCGGAGGATAGCATGCAGGAACTTCCCGTCGTAGTGATTGGTGCCGGCCCCGTCGGCCTGGCCGCCGCAGCCAATCTGATCGCTCGTCGAATGGCCGTGAAGGTCTACGAAGCCGGGGCGTCCGTCGGCGCCAACATCCGCGACTGGGGTCATGTGCGGCTGTTCTCGCCGTGGGAGTTCAACGTAGACCCGGCGAGCCGAAAGCTGCTCGAGGCCGCGGGTTGGGCGGAGCCGGACAAGCAGGGCTATCCGACAGGACACGAGCTGATCGATCGCTACCTCGATCCTTTGGCGGGGACAGTTGAGCTCGCCCGGGTCATCGAATACGGCGCCCAAGTCATTGCGATCGGTCGTCGCGGCATCGACAAGGTGGTCAGCCGGGATCGGGAGCTTCACGCGTTCCAACTCGTCATTCGCGACCGGGACGGCGGTACGCGTCGCGTTCTTGCCCGCGCAGTCATCGACGCTTCCGGAACCTGGACCACTCCGAACCCGGCAGGGGCGGGAGGCATGCCTGCCGATGGCGAGGAAGCGCTTGCGGACAGGATCGCTTACGGCATCCCGGACGTGCTCAATCGCGACCGCGACACCTATGCGGGGCGCACGACGCTCGTGCTCGGGGCCGGGCATTCTGCTGCGAACGTGTTGCTCGACCTTGTCGAGCTGGCCGAGCAGGATGCGGCAACGAAAGCGATCTGGGTGACGCGCGGCCGCGACCTATCCCGGGTCTACGGCGGCGGCGCGAACGATCAGCTCGCCGGGCGAGGCGACCTCGGCACGCGGCTGCGGCAGGTTGTCGATAGCGGCCAGGTCGAACTCGTCCGCGGCGTCGCCCTCGCGGGCATCCGCGAGCAAAGCGGGCGCCTGCTCGTCATGGGCGAGACGCCGGAGGGCGGGCGCACCGTCGGTCCCGTCGACCGGATCGTCGCCTGCACGGGACAGCGCCCGGATCTCACCCTGACCCGAGAGCTGCGGGTCGAACTCGATCCCTGGCTCGAGAGCACCCGCATGCTCGGGCCGATGATCGACCCGAACTTGCATTCCTGTGGATCGGTGCCGCCGCACGGACATCGCGAACTCTCGCATCACGAGCCAGGCTTCTACACGGTCGGGATCAAGAGCTACGGGCGTGCGCCCACCTTCCTGATGCTCACGGGCTTCGAACAGGTTCGGTCGGTTGTCGCCGCCATCGCGGGCGATATGGTGGCAGCGGACGACGTCAAACTGGTTCTCCCGGAGACCGGCGTGTGCACGACGGCTCCGGCGGGTACGGCGGGCTGCTGCGGCGGTCCCGCTCCCGAACCCGCTTCTGCCTGTTGCGCCGAAGATGCCCGTGCGAAGGCCGATGGTCAGGAGGGCTGCGGTTGCGGCCCCGCCAAGCTCCCGGAACCCGTGACGAACTCCTCCTGCTGCGGCGAGGTCGCGTGACCGATCGAAACCGTCTGACGGTCATCTCGGCCCTGGGCGTGGTCCAAATCCTCGCCTGGGGGTCCTCCTACTATCTCCCTGCGGTTCTAGCGGCACCCATCGCTGCCGACACCGGATGGCCATTGTCTTGGATTGTCGGCGCGCTCTCGGTCGGCCTGCTCACGGCCGGAGCCGTTGCGCCCTATGTCGGTCGCCTCATCGGGGAGACCGGCGGAAGGCCGGTCCTGGCCGCTGCCGCCATCCTCATCGCCTCCGGGCAGCTCATTCTCGGTCTGTCGCCGAACCTTCCCATATTCGTCCTCGGCTGGGTCGTGTTGGGGGCCGGCATGGCCGCTGGACTGTACGATGCGGCGTTCTCGACACTCGGACGCCTCTATGGCGGAAGCGCGCGATCGGCGATCACCGTGCTGACGCTTTGGGGCGGCTTCGCCAGCACGGTCTGCTGGCCGCTGTCGGCCTATCTCGTCGAGCAATTCGGTTGGCGGGGGACCTGCTTCGTCTACGCAGCCATCCAGCTTCTGATCTCATTGCCACTCGTGTTGACGATCTTGCCGCGCGTTCCGCCGGAACTGCCGACGCCGACAGTGGGGACTTCCGGGACGGCATCGAGCCTGCTCCCGGCGGAGCGTCGCGCTTTCCTGCTTCTCTCCGGGATCGTCATCATCGGCGGCGCGATCGGCGCTATCGTCGGCGTTCATCTGCTGACGCTCCTCCAGGCGCAAGGAATTGGTCTCGCGGCTGCCGTGGCTCTTGGCGCGCTCGTCGGCCCGGCGCAGGTCGGCGGGCGGGTGATCGAGATGGCGGGCGGAGGGCGGCATCATCCGCTCTGGACCATGAGTGCGGCCCTCGGACTGATAGCCATTGGCCTCGGACTTATGGCGCTTGACGTCGGCCCGATAGGCGCTGCGATCGTCCTTTATGGGGCTGGCAACGGCGTTTTCTCGATCGCCAAGGGCACGCTGCCGCTGACGCAGTTTGGCGCTCAGCGTTACGCGGCCCTGATCGGAAGGCTGGCTCGGCCCAGTCTCATCGCTCAGGCGCTGGCGCCGGCAATGGGAGCCTTTCTCTTCGACAGGGCGGGCGCATCTTGGACCTACGGCGCGCTGATGCTCCTCGCCATGTTGAATGTACTGCTGGGGGCGTGCCTCTGGTTAACCCGGACCCGCTAGCGGATACCTTCCTCCGAGAACGGCAGGGAAGGTGGATCGCCACGAACGGCCGGCGACAACGAAATGCAGGCGGTCGAGCATCGCCGGGCGCTCACGCGAACTCACGCCTGCCCCACATCCGGATGCCCAGCGCCTTGGCCTCGGCCGTCCGGGCGACCGCGCAGCCATCGTTGTTGGACAGCACGATGACGGGCCGCCCCTTCAGTTTCGGATCGAAGACCCGCTCGCAGGAGCAGTAGAAGCTGTTGCCGCCGATCAAGGCGAACGAGCGGGTCATCTCCGGAAGCGCCGCACCGTGTTGGTCACGACGCCGAAGATCTCGATCTCGGCGTCCGGCCCGGGGGCGTAGTCGGGATAGCGCCGGTTGCCGAACGCGAGACTTGGTCGGCCCGCGGCTCTCCTGAGGCTGTCGTAGCGGGCACAATCGGCGGCGGGCTCATGGCGCAGGCGTCATGATCGTGATCGCTGCCGCCGGCTCCCGGCGCCGGGCCTGGATGTTGATGATCACGTCGGCGGAGCGGACGCCCTGCCGAAGAGCGTCCGCGCAGGCAGCTTCGACGGCAGGCAACCCGTCGCTGAGCACCGCGGTGAGGATCTCGACCATCTGCCGATCGCCGTCTTCAACGTCTGCGAGCTTACGTCGGACCCGGTCGATCGCGCCGGACCCAATCCTTGAAGGGCGCGCCGTAAGGAACGCATCGTCGAGTTTCACTATCGGCGCTGCGGATCCTCGATCCCGACAGGCTGATTGAGGTGGAGGGAGTCGAGCCGGAAATGGCGAGGGCTTGGATGGAGCAGCGGCTACAGCCAATGAATGATATTGGCCGCTATCTTGAACGCCATTGTCGATACGCCGCGACTCGGACCGGCGCTTCTTTAGTGTTACCGCGCTCCAGCCTGCTCGGGAACGCGCTGGCGGTCATGTTCGTCACTTCCGTTTGGGGCGAGCGAGCGCGTCGTCGTTGCCCAGGCGGGGCCGCGAGGGCGAGAGGTATTATCACGCTGAAAACCGACGGCGCCTGTGCGGCGATCAAACGCATGATCTAAACGGATGTGTGCTCAGTCGGTCTCTTTTTGATCTGGTTGAGCACGGCCCACATACTAGCGTATCTGGGCTCGGTGGGCTGCCCGTTTTGGGCAGCCACCATTGCGCTACCGCTTGTGATTGAACTTGCGGACATTCCCAAACTCAGCTTGACTTGCACGAAGCACTCTGGATTGGTCGCGCATGCGATGAAACCAGATATTGCAATGCCGTGCGAGTTTTCGGTACCTATCTTCCCAGTATTTTGCTTCAGATTGAGCTTTATCTAATTCCGATTGCTCGGGTTCAATTTCGTCTTCTGGTTTTATTTTTTTCCATAGTTCATTGATTTCATTAATACGACGTTGGATTTTAGGTTTAGTAGTATATTTGTGTTTTTGACCGTAGAGGAATTTTTCGCCTACGCCCGCGCGGGTTTGGACAGTTTTCAGGTCGAGCGGTTCAGTGAGGCGGCCGATGTCGCACTCGACGTCCGCAAGAACGGCGTAGAGTGCGTTGAGCTTGTCGCTTGTCCGCGCTTGAGCCGATCGTCTCAGGCCATCGTTCAGTTTGCGGTCGGTGGACATTCATCAATCCCCAAAATCATCCGCTTCAGCATGGTTGGCATCCCGGGAAAATCATCCAGTTGGGCGGCCAATTCCGGCCAAGCGCGAATCTGATCGCGACACTGCGCTCCCCAATAATGCTGTTGAAGCGATGTCCAGGACGTCCACTTTTGGGCAATTCGACGGATCACGAAGACGATGACCTCGCGTCGATGGGCCTCTTGCACCTGCCATGTACAGGCGGCAGAGCATCGAGCGGGATCCGCCAGGCGGTCTCCTGATGTTATCGCGCAAGCGCCTCTGGCATTCGCGGGCTTCATGCAGAGGACGCCTGGCATGACGGGGATGGGCAGCATGTTCTGTCGGAGCATCTCTTCAACGAACTCATCGATCGTTTTGCCTACGTCAATCTCGGTAATGTCAGTGGCAAAGAGCTCGCTGAAGCGCCGCTCCATTTCCTTTCCGTGTCTTCCTCCGAGGCCAGGTCCGCCAAAAACAGACAGGCTTTCAAGTAAGGTTTTTCCTGTTCTTCTTACTTCATCAAGAGTTAGGTCACGTATTTCTTCTCGTATGAATGGGGATGCCAGAATGTACCGAGCGGTCATTGAGAGGCTTGCGTGGCCGAATAGTTCCTTTAAGTGAACTGATGCGTTAGTAAAAACACGAACGGCAAGGGCTGCGACGGTTTTTCGCCACCTGTGCCCTGTCAGCTCGATGTCCAAATTGTGAAGCTCGCAGAACCTTCCGAGGACGCTTTTGTTCCAACGCTCGGTGATATATGGTCTCGATTCTCCAGGCGGAGTGAATAAATACTCTCCGGGAGTTCCAAGCGCTTTACGAATCTCCTCTAAGGCGGCTGAAATCTCGATGAGTTTCGGATGGGCTTTTACTGCTCGCTGGCGCCCTTGCAGACTGAGTACGGTCTTATAGGTTGTAAAATTTAGCAATAATTTCCTAGTATCGAATAATGCCTCCGATTGATCTGTGTTTAGGAATCCGGTCTTTATTGAAAGTAGCTCTGATACTCTCAATCCTGCGTGAAATGAGAGAAAATTACTGCACGACGAGTAAACAAGCGCACACAGGTTATGCAAGAGTTGTCTTCCACCGAGCCGTTTTGAAAGCTTTGAGCCGCATGGTAAATTGGATCTCGCCCAATTCAGTACCTCATGCCTTCGATTTTGGGGCTCTTTCCGGAGGTAATCGATCCATTTCGCAATCTCTTGAACGTGACTGACGTAAAATTCCGATATTCGGATGATCTCTGAGACATTCGAGTCACTAATGGGTTGCCATCCGCGAGGGCCTGATGAGTCGGGAAACGCTTTGGCGGGTGGCGAAATCTCAAAATCTAGGTCGAGAAGACCATCAATAATAAGACCATGGCGGCAAGCGCAAAGAAGGTCCGTGAAGGTGGTCGCGAGGCTGTCAAAGGCGTTTGCAGATGGCTCAAGCATTTCCAGCGTCTCCGCCAGCACAGCCGGGTTCACTTCCCTTAAAGACCGGCATCCGCATCGTTTGAAGGCAACGAATAAACGACGCAGCGGTTGCAGTAGGCTATAGACGCCTGTTGGCCGCAGGTGGCGGACGCGCGTGCGCTCGGAGGTCAATATCCCACGACGATATGTAAGGGCAATGAGCGCTTCCTTGAGCTGCCGAATCAGAATTGCGTCGGTGACTGGGGACAACGAAAGTCGAGTTCCATCCGGGAAGGTGCCATTCCCTAAGAAATCTAAGGTAAGGCAATTGCGGTTATTTTCAGACGCCCAAGTCGTTGGGTACTCCCAAGTGTCATCCTTGAATTGAGATAATGGAGTTGTTGGAAGTTCACCTTGGTATGGTGGTTTAGATGGCATGGATTTTCGTGCATGCACCACCCACATTCGAGAATCTGCGAAATCGGTGAACCACGGGGTTGTTTCATTCATGATACGGATCCAAAAAAAAGATCTGGCTCTCTTTTCATTTTTGACTTTGCCGCCTCAAGAGCTTTGTTCACTGTTTCAGCAGGCCATCGAGTAAGGAGTTCTCGACAGCGATTGATGCGGCTCTCCAACGAGCTGCCTTCGGTTGACTGAAGACTTAATCTTTCATGCAGTCGTTCTGCATTTATCAATTCACGACAGACGTACTCGACACTGTCTGCGAACCAACGTGCGTGAGGGCACCCGTCAATGCAGTCTTGCGATTGGCAAGTTCCAGCAGCATCTCTGGCGAAATCTTTGGGTGGATTCTCTGGGTCTGCGCACCTATTGCCCCATCGCGCTCGATTTTCCCGGTTTGTCAGGTTGTCAATCTGGTGCGAGGTGAGGCCCTGTTGCTTCAGGATCGTCCGCACCTTGTCGGTGTTGAAGTCGCCCGATTGGATCAAGCTGAGCGAGGCGTCGAACAACCGGACGGCGTCGTCCCAAACCCTCTCTTGCGTCCGCCTTCGACGAACATAGAGGGCGGTCGTCTCCCGATCTGTGTGATTTGCAGCAATCTGTGCAACAAATAAATTCTGCCCAGATGTTTCATAGCTGAAAAGTATTGTTGCATCGCGAAGATCCCTCACGCTCGCGTCCGATCCGCATCGTTGCAAGAATGCCTGAATTCCCCGGGTTTTTCCGTTTCTAGCTTCCCAATATAAGGAAGTAATCCCCCTCTCACTCTTGTATATAAAGATATCGTCTTTAATCTGCGATAATTTGTTCAGTTCGTCTTCATCAGATTTTTCTAGTTTCGCTTTTCGAAGAAGTTCGTTCAGCTTTCGGTACATTTCCTTTCGTAAGGCGAGCGTTAGATAATCCAAATATTTGAGTAGGCGATATGGGTGTGACCAAGGTCGTTTTGATGACGGGGCTTTGACAACGGCGCTCGATTGGAGGCGGCTGCTGCGGCCACGTGTCTTGTATGAGACTACGTAGACATGGTCCTCCCCAGTTCGTCCGCTCAACCGAAAGGGATAGGGCTCGACCCAGGAGCGGGTGCGCAATGCTGCGACAGTGGATAGATTCCAGCCGGTACGGAGCATAACAAGTACGATGAACGGTGCCATGTCATCCGCCCACGGGAAGAACCATCGTAGGTGGCCCATCCAACCCACCATTCTCTGGATTGTCCCGTCGGGTGCGACGTATTCTGCTCCGGGCTGTCCCTCGAGGCCGCGGATCAATGTGTTTCGGCCGAGATTGAGCCGTAGGTCTTCGAAAGAATGGATCTCTCTGTTCAGCAGCCGCTTTATGACCCAAGCTCGGTTTTTGGGTTGTTGCCAATCGCCATGGCGTCCGCCTGCATTGCGGTGGGGGTCGTGGCCAGATCCAGCAAGACGATGCGCCTCGTGTGTCCGGCGCTTGACGATTCCGATCTCGAATTTTGCTTGATTGACGATTTTTCTCGCCTCCGCCTTTGACAAGGTGTCGCCAGGCGTGGGGAGATCGTTGTCGTGAAAGGGGTTACTTGGAATCAGGCTAGGTGAGGCGCCTACAGCGCGCAAAACTCGTATGAAGAATCGCATTGCGGCTGCAAGCGAGCTTTGCGGCTGCCCTGGGAGAACCAACCAGGCGGCGAAAGTGTTGCAGAAATGATCATCGATTTCTGCGGCCGTCTCAGGTGGAGCGGTCTGAAATGTATCAGAATACCATATAATATATCTCTCGATATGCCTCAGCCTTCCCTTGTATCCATCGGCTGTCTCTGGCGACGCATTCATAAAAATCTCTCGGATCCCAGGAGAGTTATTCCTAAATAATTGCACGCGATCGAGATCATCGAGTTGAATGCTCGATGTTCTCGACACCCCATGTCCGATGCTGGCAGAAATAACGAGAGGCTGCCTCCCGTGTCCAGGGTCGGGTGGCGAGGCAATATTCGCGATATTGGAGTGAGATTCCGAGAAATCGCCTTTTCTGTACCTCCTAGACATCGAGCTGAACCTCATCCAAGAACTGGTTCCAAGTTTGATGAGCGGACATTCGGATCCAACCTTTGGCAACCTGTTCGAGGTACTTTTTGGTTGATTTGGCTTCCGAATGGCCGAGGTCAGATTGAATTGTCAGAAGAACCGTGCTCCCGTGCTCCAAGATAAACTCGGGTGGAATCGAGTTTCGATCGTAACCGCGATCTTGCCCTGCCTTAATTATTGCTGCTTCTAAAAAATAGCAGGCATATGCATGCCGCATAACGTGTGGCGTAAGACGCAATGGTGACTTGATCGCGTGGTTGGCCGCATTGAAGGCTTCCCAGACTGCGTGATACGACATTTTCTGCTGAAACCTATTCAGGTAAACATGCGCGGAGCCTTCGCCGCTACGGCGCGCTCCGTTGATGTAGGCCCAAATGGCTAGGAGGAGCTTGGGTGGAAGATGAGCCAGGCGAACCTTGGGACCCTTTCCAATAATCCGATAGTCGCACTGGTAACCGTAGTCCAATCCGCTGCCGGGACTTGATCGGCGATCCCAGCCCGAGCCTGGCCTCAATTTCCATTCCACCATCTCTAGTGGAGGTATGACGCCGATCATTCGATCGTCACCCAAGGACCATTGGAGTGTTAGCGGTTGACCTGACCAGCTCGGATGTACATGCCACTTCGACCGATCCATGCAGCGTTGGTGAACGCGCCCAGGGATCAGGGTGTTCTCGATGACCTCCATTGCACGCATGCCGGTTTCGAACATTTGCAGCGCGATCAGCCTGTGCGGCCCGGTTGGCAAAGCCGAGAAGAACGCATGGAGATGCGGCAAAGTCGGTAAAGGCTGATCGCCTGGCGATTTTCGAAACGCCCGAGCGGCGACTGGGACCGAATTTGTAACCGCCTGTTGCAGCTCCCTGCGATACGAGAGCAGGCACGCGTCCTTCGAAAGAGTGATCGTTTGAAGAGCGGGCTCGTAATCGAAATTCGTGACAAAGCCGTTGTCCGCCATCCACTTAAAGCAGCCTAAGGCATGGCTGATTTTTGTCCGGACTGTTTCGGGGGCAATGGGCGACGGCGACTTCGTTCTGAAGAAGTTTTCTGACCAGTATCCGCGAATGAGCGCATCCTGGTACATCTCAAGGATGTGCCAGCTTTTCAGTTGATCCCATCTGATGCTGCCCTGCGTTGGATGTGCTCTTTCTGTTTCACCCCAGGTCAACAGGTCCGCGAGATTATAAGCGATCTTGCGACGTGCCTCTCGGTCGAGGGGGCGCAGACGAACCCGCGGAGCGGCGCCGTGAAGCGCGGAGACTTTTCCGCGCGCTCTTTCGAGAATGAAGGCGTTGATGCCATCGGGAAATTCCTCTTCGCCAGTCATGATGAAGGGGACGCCGATGAGGTGCGCGCGTTTCGGCACGCGAGCGACCTCGTTCCCCGGCCAATGGACCGTGGCCATAGTGAAGACTCCATACTTTCAGATCGGGAGGATTGCTTCCGGGACGATTGAGGTCCCTGGCTCGCTATCCTGTCACCGGCCGCGCGAGTTCGAGGGGACGATAACCGAGAGAGATCGCGCTGCCTCTGGCCGCTGGTTTGGGGTGGAGGCTCGTTGCAGAGGGGGTGCTGCACGCGAGTGGCGGTCTTTTTGTCCTGACGGCTTTGTCACTTGGTCTCCCCCAGATCGAACAATCACTTGTTGTCCATATGTTGGGTCAGGGGTAGCAGGGAATGCGCGAGAAGGCAAGGCGTGCGATTTATAACCGATTGAAGTTGCAATCGAATCCTTTAATTCAAGGGCCATTCTTTCCATCGTGAATCCTGCAACTAATGGGCGAGTCCTTGGGGCGCTTGCTGGGATTCAGAGCGGTGCCTTCGGGGGGCGAATCCCTAGAATGAGGGATTGAATCCCAGTCCGCTGAGATAGCTGCCTGCTGAGTGCCGTACGCTGCCTACGGACTTTTCATGATGGACCTCGCGCGGGCTCCGATCGCGAGACAGCCGGGTCGAAATTTCCGAAGGCCACGGCTCGAGATGCTCGCGGCGGCACCCACCGCAACAGGCGCCTGCGCCAAGGACGGGTGCCGGCTGAAAGCGCACGGACCGCGCCGTGAACGGAGAAAGGAGTTCGCGGATTTTTAGAGGCGAAGCGCATTCTGGCGGAGGCAAGCGTCTCGTCTGCTCGAGAAGCGATCAGCCCAGACATGCGTTGAAGCTCGTCGGCGATCGAATTCGGAATGCCGCCGGCTTGGAAAGCCCCGTTGAGCCGAGGCAGGCGAGCACGTGCCCAATAGGGACTAAACTTCTGAGCGCCCCAATTTGAGGGCGAGAGCCCAAAATGGCGGCGGACGGAAACGGCTGCGCGGCGGCGCTTTACCACTTCACTTCCCGTCGGGCTCTACAACCAGAGGCTGGATGTGCCGATTGCGCTCGGCCATGGACTCCCAGCTCCGATGTCGCGCTATGGCCGGCTGCGCAACCCAGACCAGCTTCGCCGGCCACCCGACCGTCGCGCCAGAGAGCAGCATCAAGGCTAGAGATAATTGCGAACGGATTGTGTCGACTACACGACCTCTGACCCTAAGGTACCGCCCCCGGGTCCGAAAGGCTTATTACGAAATCCGTTTATCGCCATAGCCGTTCTTGCGAGCGGCACCTGCGAATATAGTCATAGCAGCGGCGCTGGAAAAGGGTGCTGAGCCGATTTCGACAGCTTGTGCGGCTTTCCCGCCTCAATCGAGAATGCGACCATTTCTGATGTCGATATCGAGGATCATTTCATCGTCGTCCGCGCTGCGGCCGGCGACCTCCCAACGGTCGCCGGTGCGGGTGATCTCCTCGACGTGAATCAGGCCGGCGCGCCAGGCGATATCGCGCGCCTGGCTTTCCGATATCGTCAGCTCCGGTTCCATGCCGTGGCTTGCCGGAATGGCGAGGCCGTTCAGCGCGAGTGCGGCCAGCAGGCCGATCATGGCAGCTTTCGCCTGCATCGTCGTATCCCCCGTGAATCAGGCCGGGATGAGCGGCCGCGATTGCGGCAGGTTTGCGGATGGAGGCTCTCACGGGTGGTCGCGATCGCGTGAGCACCGGCCTGTACCCTGTGCAAAAGCAATGGAACGCCGCGCCGTTTCGGGGTACCCGGAGGCGGCAGCGGCCTGTCGCCAGCACTCCCGACAGGATTCGGCGCGGGGCCTGCGAAGCTCGCGCAAGCAAAGGCTGGGGAGATCGCGCGTGACCCGAAGGCATCCGGAGTATCAGTATCTCGATCTGCTCCAGGACGTGCTGGACCGGGGCGACGAGCGCCTCGACCGCACCGGGGTCGGCACGCGCTCCCTGTTCGGAGCGATGGTGCGCTTCGATCTGTCGGACGGCACGGCGCCCATCCTCACCACGAAGCGCGTCTACTGGAAGACGGCGGTCAAGGAGATGCTCTGGTTCCTGACCGGCGGCACGAATCTCCAGCCGCTCCTGCGCGAGAACGTCCGCATCTGGACGGACTGGCCGCTGGCCGCCTATCGCCGCGAGACGGGCGAGGAGATTTCGCAGGAGGCGTTCGAGCGCAGGATCGTCGAGGACGATGCCTTCGCCGCCCGCTGGGGCGAGCTCGGCCCCGTCTACGGCAAGCAATGGCGCCGCTGGCTGGGCACCGACGGTCGCGAGCATGACCAGATCGCGACGCTGGTCGAGACGCTCAGGACGAATCCGGCGAGCCGCCGGATGCTCTTCCACGGCTGGAACGTGCCTGAACTCGGCGCGATGGCCCTGCCGCCGTGCCACATGGTCTATCAATACCATGTCACCTCCGACGGCCGGCTCAATTGCCTGCTGTATCAGCGCTCGGTTGATCTGCTGCTGGGCGCGCCGTTCAATTTCGTGGGCGCGACGGCGCTCCAGCTCATGCTCGCGCAGCAATCCGATCTGCGCCCAGGCGAGTTCGTCTGGGTGGGGGGCGACGCTCACCTCTATTTGAATCATCTGGATCAGGCGCGCGAGCAGATCGCGCGCGAGCCGCGCCCGTTCCCGATGATGCGGCTGACGCGGCGGGCCGCGAGCATCGACGATTACCGCATCGAGGATTTCGAGGTCGACGGCTACGCGCCCCATGCGGCCATCAAGGCGGATGTGGCAGTCTGAGAGCGCTCACGCCCGGCCGTGAGGGGCTGCCGCGACCGACACGGCGCAACCCGCTTTGCGGTTCCGGCCCAGGAAGCTAGACTCCGTTCCGATCCACCGGAGGGGAGGGCAGCATGCAGGTTCCGTCATGGGGCGTCAGCCGTCGCAGGGTCCTGTCTTTCGCGCTGGGTTTCGGGCTTGCGGCGGGGCTCGCTCCGGGCATCGCGGGGCAGGCTCTGGCTCAGGCCGATCCCCTGCCGTCCTGGAACAGCGGCGCGGCCAAGACCGCCATTCTCGACTTCGTCGCTAAGGTGACGCGGGAGGGCGGCCCCGATTACGTCAAGCCGGCCGAGCGCATCGCCACCTTCGACAATGACGGCACGCTCTGGGCCGAGCAGCCGGCCTATTTCCAGCTGCTCTTCGCCTTCGACGAGGTGAAAAGGCTGGCGCCGCAGCACCCCGAGTGGAAAGGCAAGGAGCCTTATCGCTCGGCGCTGGCCGGCGACATGAAGGGGCTCGCCGCCTCCGGCGAAAAGGGTCTTCTGCAACTCGTTGCCGCCACCCATTCGGGCATCACGACCGAAGCCTTCGAGAAGTCGGTTTCGAACTGGCTGGCCACGGCCCGGCACCCGACCAAAAAGCGCCCCTATACCGAACTCGTCTATCAGCCCCAGTTGGAGCTTCTCGCCTATCTCCGGGCCAACGGATTCAAGACGTTCATCGTCTCGGGCGGCGGCGTGGAGTTCATGCGCGTCTTTGCGGAGAAGGTCTACGGCATCCCGCCCGAGCAGGTGGTCGGCTCGTCCGGCGTGGTGAAATTCGTGACCGGGCCGGACGGCACGTTCCAGCTGGTCAAGGAGCCCAAGGTCGAGTTCATCGATGACGGCGCCGGCAAGCCGGTGGGCATCAACCGCTTCATCGGGCGCCGTCCGATCCTCGCTTTCGGCAATTCGGACGGCGACCTTCAGATGCTGCAATACACGACGGCCGGAAGCGGCCCGCGGCTCGCTTTGATCGTCCACCACACCGATGGCGAGCGGGAATGGGCCTATGATCGTAAATCCTCGATCGGGAAGCTCGACAAGGCGCTCGACGAAGGACGCGCCAAGGGCTGGACGATCATCGACATGAAGAACGACTGGAAGACAGTGTTTCCGGCGGAACGGTCAGGCGGCTGAGGGCACAACGCCGTTCTGCCGGCGCATGTGCACAAATCGGAGCGCGGTGCTAAGGGTGATTCCGGCCGGCGGGGCGCGCCGGCACTCTCCCACCTCATCAGCAAGGCCTCGATCCGCGCATGTCGCTCGCTATCCGTTCCGCCAGGCCCGGTGAGGCCGGGCTCGTCCTCGCCTTCATCAAGGAGCTGGCCGAGTACGAGAAATTGCTGCACGAGGTCGTCGCGACCGAGGCCGAGATCGAGGCGGCGCTGTTCGACCCGAATCCGAAAGCCTTCTGCGACATCGCCGAATGGGATGGCGAGCCGGTCGGCTTCGCCGTCTGGTTCTATACCTATTCGACCTTCTCGGGCCGCCACGGCATCTGGTTGGAAGACCTCTATGTGCGGCCCGGCCAGCGCGGACGCGGCATCGGCAAGGCGCTGATCGCGGGGCTGGCGCGCCGCTGCGTGGCGGAGAATCTGCCGCGCCTCGCCTGGTGGGTGTTGAACTGGAACGAGCCCTCGCGCGTTTTCTACCGCGCCCTCGGCGCCAAGGCGCAGGACGAATGGACCGTCAAGCGGCTGGAGGGCGAGGCGCTGAGAAGGCTGGGCGCGGAGGGTTGAGGATATGCAGAAGCGTCCGATCGTCGTCATCGCCGCCGTTGCCGACAACGGCGTGATCGGCGACGACAACCGGTTGATCTGGCGGCTGAGGACCGATCTCAAACGCTTCCGCAGCCTGACCATCGGGCGACCGGTGGTGATGGGGCGCAAGACCTTCCTGTCGATCGGCAAGCCTTTGCCGGGGCGCGAGACGATCGTGCTGACGCGTGATTCCGGCTTTGCCGCCGAGGGCGTTCGCGTCGCCCATTCGCTCGACGAGGCGCTGAGGCTCGGGCAGGAGGTCGCGGCCGCGAGCGGGACGGATTCGGTGACCGTCGCCGGAGGCGCGGAGGTCTATCGGCAGGCGCTGCCTCTCGCCGACCGGCTCGAGCTGACGCTGGTCCATGCCAAGCCGGCGGGAGACGCACTTTTCCCGGACTGGGAGCGCGAGGCCTTCCTGGCCGGAGCCAGGGAACACCATCCGGCCGATGCCGAGAACGAGCACGCTTATACCTTCGTCACCTACAGCAGGCGCGGCTGATCGCCGCTTTCCGTTCACGATGAATGGCTTGCGCCGTTGACGAATCCATGGCCCATGACCAAGTCAGCCGAGCGCCTTCAACCGAAGGCGCTGACAAGTGGTCGCTGTTCGCCTATGGCTCGGCCGCGATAGAACGAAAGGGAACGGCTCGGGAATGCCTTGGAGCAATCAGAGCGGCGGTGGCAGCGGCGGGGGTGGTCCCTGGGGTCAGCGCGGAGGTGGCGGCGGCGGAGGCCCCTGGGGGGGCGGTTCAGGCGGTGGCAACGGCAACCCGCCCGATCTCGAAGAGATTCTGCGGCGCAGCCAGGATCGGTTGAAGAACCTCGTGCCCGGCGGCAATATCGGCGGGCGCGGCCTGATCCTCGGGCTGCTGGCCCTGGTGCTGGTCTGGCTCGGCTCGGGCATCTATTTCGTGCGACCCAACGAGGTCGGCCTCAACGTCGTGTTCGGCCGCTTTGCCGGCAAGACCGGCGAGGGCATGAACTGGAACTGGCCCTATCCGATCGGCAACGTGATCAAGCCACAGGTGACGAACGTCATCACCACCGAGGTCGGCTTCCGCACGGTCGAATCGGTGCGCGCCTCGCGCCAGACCGACGTCACCGAAGAGAGCCTGATGCTCACCGGCGACGAGAACATCGTCGACATCGACTTCATCGTGCAGTGGCAGATCGATCCGGCCGCGCCCGAGAACTACGTCTTCAACATCCAGGATCCGCCGGGCACGGTTAAAGCCGTGGCGGAGAGCGCGATGCGCGAGATCATCGGCCGCCGCAACATCCAGCCGGTGCTGACGACCGATCGCGGCGCGATCGAGACCGAAGTGCGCCAGCTGATGCAGGAGACGCTCAACGGCTACAATGCTGGCGTGCAGATTCGCCTCGTCCAGCTCCAGAAGGTCGACCCGCCGCAGCAGGTCATCGATGCCTTCCGCGACGTCCAGGCGGCCCGCGCCGACCAGGAACGCCTGCGCAACGAGGCGCAGACCTATGCCAACCGCATCGTGCCCGAGGCGCGCGGCCGGGCGGCCAGCCTGGTCCAGTCGGCGGAAGCCTTCAAGGAGCAGACGGTTGCCGAGGCCCGGGGTCAGGCGAGCCGCTTCACCGCGGTCTACGAGCAGTACAAGAACGCTCCGGCCGTGACGCGCGAGCGTCTCTTCCTGGAGACGATGGAACGCGTGATGGGCGGGACCGACAAGATCATCCTCGACAACCCGGCGGGCGGGCAGGGCATCGTGCCTTACCTGCCGCTCGACCAGCTCAATGCCGGCCGCCAGGTCCAGGGCTCGCGTCTGCAGGGAGGCAACCGATGAACGGCTCCTTCCTTCGCGCGGCGCTGCTGGTCGCGGTCGCGGCCGTCGCCGTCGTGCTCTACGCCTGCACCTTCGTGGTCTCGCAGACGCAGTCGGCGATCGTGCTCCGGCTCGGCGCGGTGCGCGCGGTCAAGACGGCACCCGGCCTCTACTTCAAGTGGTTCGCGCCGATCGAGACGGTGACGCTGCTCGACAACCGCATCCTCGATCTCGATCTGCCGGCGCAGGAAATCATCGCCTCGGACCAGAAGCGTCTCGTGGTCGATGCCTTCACGCGCTACCGGATCTCGGATCCGCTGCGCTTCTACCAGGCGGTCAACAACATCCCGCGGGCGAATTCGCAGCTTGCCTCGATCGTGAACGGCAATGTCCGCTCGGTGCTGGCGGAAGCGAGCTTCACGGCGATGGTGCGCACCGAGCGCTCGCGGCTGATGAACCGCATCCGCGACGACGTGAACCGCGAGGCCGCCCGCTTCGGCATGACGGTGGTCGACGTTCGGCTGCGGCGCGTCGACCTGCCGGCGGCGAACTCGGCGGCGGTGTTCCAGCGCATGCAGACCGAGCGTCAGCGCGAGGCTGCGGAAGCCCGCGCGCTCGGCGGCCAGCAGGCCCAGGAGATCAAGGCGCGCGCCGACAGGGACGCGACGGTCGTCGTGGCCGAGGCCCAGCAGCGCTCGGACGTGATCCGCGGCGAGGGCGAGGCGGAGCGCAACAAGGTCTTCGCCGAAGCCTTCGGCAAGGATCCGGAGTTCTTCTCCTTCTACCGTTCGATGCAGGCCTATGAGGCGAGCATCAAGCCGGGGGATACGCGGATGGTGCTGACGCCGGATTCGCCGTTCTTCCGCTACTTCAACGGACCGAACGCGCAGCGTCAGGATGGTCAGGCCGCCGCTCCGGCGACGCCTGCCACGCCTGCGCCGGCCCGGCCCTGATCATGGCGAGCGACGCGGATGCTTGATTTCATCGCGGCGCTCGGCCTGGTCTTCGCTATCGAGGGAATTCTCTTCGCCGCGATCCCGCATCTGGCGAAGGATGCCCTGCGTAGCGCGGCGGAGACCCCGCCGGACCGGATGCGGCTCATCGGTCTCGGCTCGGCGGTGCTGGGCGTGATCCTGGTTTGGGTCGCGCGCGGCAGCTGGTAAAATGGCGGGGCGGGGCACGCGATCGTGTTCGATGACATGATCGTGCGTCGCCCTTCCGCCGCATTTCGGAGTTCAATCAACGGGCGCGCCTGCCTGCATCGATCGGCCCGCATCTTTCCGACATGAGGACCCATATGGCATCGAAAAACGTTCCCGCAGTCCGGTCCGTCCGCATCGCGCTCGCAGCCGGCGTCGCCGGTCTCGCGCTGCTGGCCTCGCCGGTTCTGGTGCCGGGGCATGCGCAGGCCAACACGCCGCTCCTTCAGGGCCAGACCTCGCTTGCCGACCTCGTCGACAAGGTGATGCCGGCGGTGGTCAACATCTCGGCCGTGACCACCAACGACCAGAAGGGGCGCAACCTGCCCCAGCTGCCGCAGCTCGGCCCGGATACGCCCTTCGGCGACCTGTTCGAGGAATTCTTCAACCGCCGCAACCAGCAGGGCGAGCGCCAGGCGCCGCAGCAGCGCCGCTCGCAATCGGCCGGTTCCGGCTTCGTCGTCGATCCTTCGGGCATCGTCGTCACCAACAACCACGTCATCGGCGACGCCAACGAGATCACGGTGATCTTCAATGACGGCCTGCGCCTCAAGGCCGAGGTCATCGGCAAGGACAGCAAGGTTGACCTCGCCGTGCTGCGCGTGAAGCACGACAAGCCGCTGCCCGCCGTCAAGTTCGGCGATTCCGACAAGATGCGGATCGGCGATCCGGTGATGGCGATCGGCAACCCGTTCGGCCTCGGCGGCTCGGTCTCCTCGGGCATCGTCTCGGCCCGCAACCGCGACATCAGCCAGGGTCCCTACGACACCTATATCCAGACCGACGCGGCCATCAACAAGGGCAACTCCGGCGGCCCGCTGTTCAACATGGCCGGCGAGGTGATCGGCATCAACACGGCGATCCTGTCGCCGACGGGCGGCTCGGTCGGTATCGGCTTCGCCGTGCCCTCGACGCTGGCGACCAATGTCGTCGACCAGCTCAAGGAGTTCGGCGAGACCCGGCGCGGCTGGCTCGGCGTGCGCATCCAGACCGTCGACGACGCCACCGCCGAGGCATTGGGTCTCGGCACGGCGCGCGGCGCGCTGGTCGCCGGTGTCGACGACAAAGGCCCGGCCAAGCCGGCCGGGATCGAGACCGGCGACGTCATCGTCAAGTTCGACGGCAAGGACGTGAAGGATTCGCGCGATCTGCCGCGCATCGTCGCGGCGACGCCGGTCGGCAAGGACGTGCCGATCGCCGTGATCCGCAAGGGCAAGGAAGAGGTCAAGACGGTCAAGCTCGGCCGCCTCGAGGATGGCGAGAAGGTCCAGTCGGCTTCCGCCAACAAGCCGGCTGCCGAGCCTGCCAAGCCCGCGGTCACGAGCGCGCTCGGCCTTGAATTCTCGCCTCAGACCGACGAGCTCCGGAAGCGTTATTCGATCAAGGACGGCCTCAAGGGCGTGGTCATCACCAAGGTCGATGCCAACTCGAACGCCGCCGACAAGCGCATCCTCGTCGGCGAGCTGATCGTCGAGGTCGGCCAGGAGCCGGTTAACGCGCCGCAGGACGTGACCAAGCGGCTCGACGTGCTGAAGAAGGAGGGCAAGAAGTCCGCCCTCCTGCTGGTCTCGAACGGCCAGGGCGAAGTCCGCTTCGTCGCCGTCTCGATGAACTGAGACGAGCGATATCCGCAGAATGCGAGAGGGCGGCCCGGCTGGGCCGCCCTTTTTTCATGCCGCGATCGCAGAGCGGTGGCGTGGCGCGAGCGGTGGCGCCGAGCGGCTGAGACTTGTTATTCCTTCGACGAAACGCGCCGTCATTCCGGACAAGCCGCGAAGCGGCGCCGATCCGGAATCCATCGAAGGGTGCCAGTTCTACGATGGATCCCGGGTCAAGCCCGGGATGACGGTGTGGTTCTACGGAAAATCAATACGGAACCGGCCGGTGCCGGAGAGGCCAGATGAAGATCAGCGACATTCCCTTCGTCACCACCGACTGGTCGACGGTCCCACCCGAACGCCATGCCGGCGACAGCGGCGAGGCGATCTGGCGCGTTCAGTATTTCGGGCCGGAGGAGAACCGCATCCGCGTCCGGATGGTCGAGTACTCGCCCGGCTATTCCGCCGACCACTGGTGCTCGAAGGGGCACATCATCCTGTGCCTGGAGGGCGAGATGGAGACGACGCTCGCCGACGGGCGCGTGATGCCGCTCAGGGCCGGCATGAGCTATCAGGTCGCGGACGGCGCCGAGGCGCATCGTTCCGCGACCAAGGCCGGCGCGAAGCTCTTCATCGTCGACTGATCAGGTGCGGACGATCTCGCTGCCGGTATAGCCCTGGGCGTAGAGCAGGGCGGTGAGATCGGCATGGTCGAGCCTGGCGTCGGCTGCGGCTGCGACGGCCGGCTTGGCGCGGAAGGCGGCGCCCAGCCCCGCTTCGCCGAGCATGGCGAGGTCGTTGGCGCCATCGCCGACGGCCATTGTCTGTTCCGGCGCCAATCCGAACCGCGCGCGCAGCTCGACCAGGGCATCGAGCTTGGCCTGTTTGCCGAGGATGGGGTCGGCGACCTTGCCGTTCAGGATGCCGTCGCTGGCCAGGAGCGTGTTGGAGCGGTGCTCGTCGAAGCCGATGGTCGCGCCGATCGGCCCGGTGAAGACGGTGAAGCCGCCCGAGACGAGGGCGGTATAGCCGCCATTCGCCCGCATGGTCTGGACGAGCGCCCGCCCGCCCGGCGTCAGGGTGATGCGGTCGCGGATGATCTCGTCGACGACCGAGAGCGGCACGCCCTTCAGGAGCGCGACGCGCTCGCGCAGGGCCGGCTCGAATTCGATCTCGCCGCGCATGGCGCGCTCGGTGATTGCCGCGACATGCTCCTTCAACCCGACGACGGCCGCCAGCTCGTCGATGCATTCCTGCCCGATCATGGTCGAATCCATGTCGGCGAGGAACAGCGCCTTGCGTCGTGTCGCCGCCGGCTGGACGATCACGTCGATCGCGGCGCCCTCCAGCGCGTTGCGGATATCGGCTTCGAGCTTGCGCGCGTCGGCCGCTTCCGCGAAGAGATCGGCGGCGACCGCGCCATCGAGCACGGCGTTGCGGACGGCGCCCGGAACGGTGCGGGCAAGGCGGGCGAGAAGCGCTTCGCCGACCAGCGCCTGGCCGTGGGCGGATACGAGTGTGGCGACGAGCATGCGAGGACCGGTGAGGCAGGCTGAAGGACAGGTCAGGGCCGTGCTCATCGCAGGTCCGACCGCCAGCGGCAAGTCCGCGCTGGCGATCGAGATCGCGCGCCGCACGGGAGGCACCGTCGTCAACGCCGATTCCATGCAGGTCTATGCCGATCTGCGCATCCTGACCGCGCGGCCGAGCGAGGCCGAGGAGGCGATGGCGCCGCATCGGCTCTACGGGCATGTCGATGGCTCGGTGAATTATTCGGCGATGCGCTATGCCGCCGATGTGACGGAGCTGCTGGAGGAACTGCGCGGGAGCGGCTCGCTGCCGATCCTGGTCGGTGGCACCGGGCTCTATTTCAAGGCTGTGACCGAGGGCTTCTCGGCCATGCCTCCCGTTCCCGAAAGCGTGCGGGCGGAGTTCCGCGCCCACGCGGAAGGGCGCGAGGCGGAGGAACTCCACGCCGAACTCGCGGCCTGCGATCCGCTGATGGCGGAGCGGTTGAGACCGAGCGACCGGATGCGGATCATGCGGGCGCTGGAAATCTTCCGTGCGACCGGGCGCTCGCTGGCGAGCTTTCAGGGGGAGCGCGAGCCCGGTCCGCTCGGCGAGGGTGGGCTGCTCAGATTGTTCGTCCACCCCGAGCGGGAAACGGTGCGTGAGCAGATCGACCGGCGCTTCGAGACGATGATCGCGGCCGGCGCGCTCGATGAGGTCGCGCGGCTGAGGGAGCGCCGGCTCGACCCGCTGCTGCCGATCATGCGCGCACACGGCGTGCCGGGGCTGATCGCCCATCTCGATGGCGAGATCAGCCTTGCCGAGGCGATACGCCGTGGGCAGGCCGACACGCGCGCCTATGCCAAGCGGCAGGTGACGTGGTTCCGCCACCAGATGACGGGGTGGCGGGCGGTCTTGCCGGCGCAGGCGCTGGGTGCCGCTTGCGAAGCGCTGGGGATCTGATCAGGCGGCAGCAGCGACCGCATTCGGGGCGGCAAGGCCGAGGCGGTTCCGGCCGTCGTTCTTGGCCCGGTAGAGGGCCTGATCGGCGCGCGCCGTCAGCGACGCCAGTGCTTCGCCGGGATGGCGCGCGGCGATGCCGAGGCTCGCGGTGACGTGCAGCGCCAGCGTTTCGGATACCGGCATGGAGCGGATCAGCAGGGCGTCTTGGATCTGGCGGGCGCTGGCCGCGGCGGCGGCGAGATCGCAGCCCGGCAGCAGGATGCCGAATTCCTCTCCGCCGAAACGGCCGACGAGATTGTGCTCGGTGCGGAACTGCCCGAGCAGGAGATCGGCGAAGGCGCGGATCACGGCGTCGCCGGCCGGGTGGCCATAGCTGTCGTTGACCTGCTTGAAATGATCGAGGTCGACGATAATGAGCGCGATCTCGGAGCCGTTCGCCTCGCTCGCGGCGATCGCGGCATTGGCCTTCTCGGTGAAGGAGCGCCGGTTCAGCAGCGCGGTCAGCGGGTCGGTCTCGGCCAGGCGCCTGAGCTCGCGCTCGCGCTCCTCGCGCTGGTCGATCTCCTCGGAGAGCGCACGTCGCGTCGCGCGCTCACGGCCGATCTCCAGCGCAAGCGTCGCGGCGCGCGACTGCAGCGTCTGGTTGGCGACGGTGAGGTCGGTGATGTCCGTCAGGGTCAGCAGCAGGCCGTCGCCCAGCGGAGCGATGGCGATCCGCAGCCAGAGCGTCTTGCCGCCTTGGGTGAAGGAGGTCTCCAGCATGTCGGCGCGCTGAAAGCTCATCGCATAGACGCAGCGCTGCCAGATCAATGGATCGGAGAGGAAGGGCAGGCTCTCGCGACCATCGGTGTCGAGGAGGTCGATGTCGGGCCGTCCGCCGAGCGTTGCCGCGCGGTGGTTGGCCGTGACGATGACGACCTGCTCGATGCCGCCGCGCTCGTCGCGGATGGCGCGCAACGCGACGATCCCGCAAGGCGAGCTATCGAGCACCGCGTTGAGCAGGTCCTCGCGGAACTGCAACGGCCGGCTGAAGGCGATGATGAAGCGGCGGCCGTCACGCGCGGTCGCAGGCAGGATCAGGCGCTCCCACAGGGCGACGCGCACCGTTTCGGTCGAGCGGTGCACAGTGTAGAGCGCGCGGTCCTCGGCCAGGGCCTGGTCGAAGCTGTCGATGGAGAAGCGGGCGACCTGCGGGCGCATGCCGGAGACGAGCTGTCCGAGGCGGGTGGCGCCGGAATAGCGCACGATCTCGCGCCCGAAATGCAGCCAGCGATAGTCGCCGTCGCCGGTGGCTTCCAGGATCATCAGGTCTTCCCCGAAGAGGGGCAGGACCTCCGCCGCGAATGCTTCGTAACCGACCGGAGCACCGTCCCGACCATGGAGGGCGAAGCGGTGCAGGATCTTGGCGATCTGCGGGGCATGGCTGCGCGCCGCAATGTTTTCGCTGTGGACTTCGTAATACATGTCCGTCCCGATCCGTCTAACGGGATCCTAGGCAGACCGCCTTGAGAAATCGTTCCGTTGCGTCATCCGATTTTCGAAGCCGCTGCAGAGCAGATGGTAACCATGTTGGCGCTTGACCGGCCGGGCGCTCTCCGCTAGCGTTCCGCAACTTTCGTCAAGGGTCGTGAGCGCGATGCGCAAGCTTATTATCGTAGAGGTGCGCTGGTAGGGGCCGGTTTCACGACCGGGCGTCCCCGACGCCAGCGCACGCCCAGGCCCCTCCGAGGGCCTTTTTTATTGCCCGAATCCCCAGACAGACCAAAAGATCAGCCTCAGGAGAGCGTTATGAGCGAGATGATGACCGGAGCCGAAATGGTCGTCCGCGCGCTTCAGGACCAGGGTGTCGAGCACCTGTTCGGTTATCCGGGCGGCGCGGTACTCCCGATCTACGACGCGATCTTCCAGCAGGACAAGGTCAAGCATGTCCTCGTCCGCCACGAGCAGGGCGCGGTCCATGCCGCGGAGGGCTATGCCCGCTCCAGCGCCGGCAAGGTCGGCTGCGTGCTCGTCACCTCCGGCCCCGGCGCGACCAACGCCGTCACCGGCCTGACGGACGCGCTGCTCGACTCGATCCCGGTCGTCGTCATCACCGGCCAGGTGCCGACGCATCTGATCGGCTCCGACGCCTTCCAGGAATGCGATACGGTCGGCATCACCCGCTCCTGCACCAAGCATAATTACCTGGTGAAGAGCATCCACGACCTGCCGCGCATCCTGCACGAGGCCTTCTACGTCGCCGCGAACGGCCGTCCCGGTCCGGTCGTCGTCGACATCCCGAAGGACGTCCAGTTCGCGACCGGCGCCTATAGCCGTCCGCGCGACAACCAGCACAAGACCTACCGTCCGGTGATCAAGGGCGACCTGAACAAGATCAAGGCTGCGGTCGAATTGATGGCCGGCGCCAAGCGGCCGGTCTTCTATACGGGTGGCGGCGTCATCAATGCGGGCCCACACGCCTCGGCGCTGCTGCGCGAGCTCGCGCGGCTGACCGGTTATCCGGTGACCTCGACGCTGATGGGGCTCGGCGCCTTCCCGGCGGCCGACAAGCAGTGGCTGGGCATGCTCGGCATGCACGGCACCTACGAGGCCAATCTGGCGATGCACGACTGCGACGTCATGATCAACATCGGCGCGCGCTTCGACGACCGCATCACCGGGCGGATCGACGGCTTCTCGCCGCGTTCGAAGAAGATCCATATCGACATCGACCCGTCCTCGATCAACAAGACGGTCAAGGTCGATATCGGCATCGTCGGCGATTGCGCCCATGTGCTCGAGGACATGGTCCGGATCTGGCGCGAGACCGGCGCACAGGTCGACAAGACCGCGCTCGCCGCCTGGTGGACCCAGATCGAGGGCTGGCGCGGCCGCAAGAGCCTCGCCTACAAGCGCTCGGACACCATCATCAAGCCGCAATACGCCATCGAGCGGCTCTATGAGCTGACCAAGGACCGCGATCCCTTCATCACGACCGAGGTCGGCCAGCACCAGATGTGGGCCGCGCAGCACTTCCACTTCCAGGAGCCGAACCGCTGGATGACCTCGGGTGGGCTTGGCACCATGGGCTACGGCCTGCCGGCCGCGATCGGCGTGCAGATGAAGCACCCGAAGGCGCTGGTCATCGACATTGCTGGCGAGGCTTCGATCCTGATGAACATGCAGGAGATGTCGACGGCGGTGCAGTACCGGCTGCCGGTGAAGATCTTCATCCTGAACAACGAGTACATGGGCATGGTGCGCCAGTGGCAGGAGCTGCTGCATGGCGGGCGCTATTCGGAGAGCTATTCGCAGTCCCTGCCGGACTTCGTGAAGCTCGCCGAGGCCTATGGCGGCCACGGCATCCGCTGCGACGATCCCGCAAAGCTCGACGACGCGATCAAGGAGATGATCGACACGCCGAAGCCGGTGATCTTCGACTGCATCGTCGCCAAGGAAGAGAACTGCTTCCCGATGATCCCGTCGGGCAAGGCGCATAACGAGATGATCATGCCCGATTTCGAGGGCGACACCGGTCAGATCATCGACGCCAAGGGCAAGCAGCTCGTTTGATGAAGTATCGTCATGCTCGGCCTTGACCCGAGCATCTCAGGCGGAGTGAGGCGCTAGTCCGTGCCTTTCCGTCGGGAGATTCTCGGGTCGAAGCCCCGCTTCGCCCGAGAATGACGGCAGGAGTGCGGGAAGGGAAACATCATGGCCACAATCGGCCTGATCGGCGGAATGAGCTGGGAATCGACGGCGGTCTATTACCGCCTCCTCAACGAGGGGGTGCGGGCGCGCGCCGGCGGACTCCACTCGGCCGATATCTTGCTACACTCGGTCGATTTCGCTCCCATCGCCGAGATGCAGGCGCAGGGCGACTGGGCGGCGGCCGGCGCGGCGCTGGCCGAGAGCGGGCGGCGGCTGGAGCGTGCCGGGGCTTCCTGCCTCGTGCTCTGCACCAACACCATGCACAAGGTCGCCGACCAGATCACGGGAGCGACCCGTTTGCCCTTCCTGCATCTGGCGGATGTGACGGCGCGGGCGATCCTCGCTTCCGGCGCGCGCCGCCCGCTGCTGCTGGCGACGCGCTTCACCATGGAGCAGAGCTTCTATCGCGACCGGCTCAGGGCCTTCGGCGTCGAGGCGCTGGTGCCGCAACCGCAGGAGCGCGACGAGGTGCATCGTGTGATCTACGAGGAATTGTGCCGCGGCCGCGTCGAGCCCGCGTCGCACGAGCGCTATCGCGCCGTCGTCGAACGGGCGGTCAAGGAGGAGGGCGCCGACGGCGTCATTCTCGGCTGCACGGAGATCACCTTGCTGGTCTCGCAGGCGGATTTCGCGGTTCCGGTCTTCGACACCACGGCGCTGCATGTCGCTGCCGCGCTTGATTTTGCCAGCGAAGTCGAGAGCGTCGCCGCATGAAGCTGCTGATCGGCAACAAATGCTATTCGTCCTGGTCGCTCAGGGCCTGGCTGCTGATGCGCGTGGCTGGCATCGCCTTCACCGAGCAGCTCGTGCCGCTCGATGAGCCCGGCTTCAAGGAGACCGTGTTCGCCGCGGCGCCCGGCAGCGGTGGCACGCTGCCGATGGTGGTCGATGGCGATGTCGCCGTCTGGGAGACGCTGGCGATCTGCGAGTATCTGCATGACACGCATCCGCAGACCGGAATCTGGCCGCGCGATGTTGCGGCGCGTGCGCATGCGCGGGCCGTCTCCAGCGAGATGCATGCCGGCTTTATGGCGCTGCGCAGTGCCTGCCCGATGAATCTGGGCAAGCGCTTCGCCGCGCGCGATCGCGGCCCCGGCGTCGCCCGCGATGTCGAGCGGCTGACGGCACTGTGGCGGCAGGCACGCGAGCGCTTTGGCGCCGGCGGCCCGTTCCTCTACGGCGCCTTCTCGGCGGCGGATGCGATGTTCGCGCCGGTGGTTACCCGCTTCGATACCTATGGCATCGTGGTCGATCCTGTCTCGCAGGACTACATGCGTGCGATCCTCGCGCTGCCCGCCTATCGCGAGTGGCTCGCGGCCGCGCTGGTCGAGCCCTGGATCGTAGCGCAGGACGAGGTCGACGAACCCGCCCTCGTCAACCTCCGCCACAGCTGATCATTCCATTCTCTTTCGCTCCAACCCGCCTACAGGTCCGTCATGTCGAAGCCCGCTACCCATTATCCGAATGCCCCGAAGTCTCAGCCGGTCGCGCGCCACACCCTGGCGGTGATCGTCGATAACGAACCGGGCGTTCTTGCCCGCATCGCCGGGCTGTTCTCGGGGCGCGGCTACAACATCGAGAGCCTCACCGTCTCCGAGACCGAGCACGAGAAGCATCTCTCGCGCATCACGGTCGTGACCTCCGGCACCGCCCATGTGATCGACCAGATCAAGGCGCATCTCGACCGCCTCGTGCCGGTGCACCGCGTCGTCGACCTGACCGAGCAGGGCGAGGCGATCGAGCGCGAGCTCGCGCTGGTCAAGGTCGTCGGCAAGGGCGAGCAGCGGGTCGAGGCGATGCGGCTGGCTTCCGCCTTCGGCGCGCGCGTGCTCGATGCCTCGCTGACCTCCTTCGTCTTCGAACTGACCGGCGCGATCGAGGAGATCGAACGCTTCATCAAGACGATGACCGCGGTCGGCCTCACGGAAGTCTCGCGTACCGGCATCGCCGCGATGAGCCGCGGCCCCGAGGCGATGTGAGCATGGCGCTGACACCGGAGACACTCAGCCTGGTCGCGCTGGGCCTCGGCCTTGTCGGCTTCGTTTGCCTTGCCGGGCCGATCATCCTGCGCCTGTCCGGCCGGGCCTCGGCCGATCCGGCGGGCAGCGGCAAGAGCCTGCGCTCGCCGCTGTGGTGGGCGGGGTTCATCCTGACGATCGCGGCGATCTTCCTGCAGCGTATCGCGAGCCAGCAGGCCGGCTGAGTATCAGCCGGCGAAACCACCTTCGCCGAGGAAGGCCTTTTCCTCCGCCGTAGTCTCGCGCCCGAGCACCGGGTTGCGGTGGGGGAAACGGCCGAAGTCGCGGATGATGTCGCGATGGATTTCGGCATATTTCACGCCGTCGGCATCAGCGGCGGCGGCGCAGAGCGCGATGCAGTGCTCCTGATGGGCCAGTTCCTCCGAGTGCATGTAGGGCATGTAGAAGAAGCGTTTCTCCGGCGCCTCGTAGGCTTTGTCGAAGCCATGCGCGATGGCGCGCTCGGAGACCGCCACGGCTGCGGCATCGGTGGCGAAGGCGCGCGGGCTGCCGCGGAACATGTTGCGCGGGAACTGGTCGAGCAGGATCAGCAACGCGTAGACGCCCTCCGGTGTCGCTTCCCACGCGCCGAGCTCGCCGGCTGCCGCGGCTTCGTGAACGGCCAGGAAACGGCGGCTGATCTCGGCATCGAAGGCCTCGTCCTTGGCGAACCATTTTTCGGGGCTGGCCTCGCGCCAGAAGGCGACGATCTCGGCGGCGCTGGGCAAGGGCATGGACGGCTCCGTTCTGCAGACGATCGAGCCCGAGAGATAATTCTTCCACGGCCTCCCGCCAGCCCGAAAATCGCTTGCCCACATGCCGCGCCTGCGCTAGACGACTGAACCGTAACGTACGGTACTGGATTTTCCGAACCCATGACGCAGGCTCAGGCAGAGACGCAAGGCGAGGCGCTGACGGTGCGCCAGCAGGTCGTGCTCGACGCCGTGCTGAGCCTGATGGTCGAGAAGGGCAGCGGGCTCACCATGACCGCCGTGGCGCGGCGCGCGAGCTGCTCCAAGGAAACGCTCTACAAATGGTTCGGTGATCGTGACGGCCTCCTGACCGCCACGGTGCAATGGCAGGCTTCGAAGGTGAGGGCGGGCAATTACGACCGCCAGAGCCTCGATGCCGGCACGTTGCGCGAGAGCCTGAAAGGCTTCGCCGCGAACTGGCTCGACGTGATCTCCAGCCCGACCTCGATCGCGCTCAACCGGGTCGCCGTCTCGCAGGCTGCTACGCGCGACGGCAATCTCGGCTCGATCGTGCTGGCCAATGGCCGCTTCGCCATCGGCGAACGCCTGAAGCCGGTGCTCGATGCCGGACGTGAGACGGGGCTATTGGCCTTCGACGATACCGAGACGGCCTTCCGGACCTTCTTCGGCCTTGCCGGCCGCGACGTCCAGATTCGGCTGCTGCTCGGCGATACGCTGACCTTGAGCCGGGCCGAAATCGCGCGCGATGCGGAGCGCGCGACCGAACAGTTCCTCACCCTCTACGGCACGGACAACGATCCGGGCCGGAAGACGAACAACGCGTGACAAAGGAGACTCCCATGCGCGTCTATTACGATCGTGATGCCGACATCAACCTGATCAAGGGCAAGAAGGTCTGCATCGTCGGCTATGGCTCGCAAGGCCATGCCCACGCGCTCAACCTGCGCGATTCCGGCGTCAAGGACGTCATCATCGCGCTCAAGGCCGGCTCGGCCACGCGCAAGAAGGCCGAAGAGGCCGGCTTCAAGGTGATGACCCCGTCCGAGGCCGCCAAGGTCTCGGACATCATGATGATGCTGACCCCCGACGAGCTGCAGGGTGACATCTATCGCGACGAGCTGCACGCCAACATGAAGGAGGGCGCCGCTCTCCTGTTCGCGCACGGCCTCAATGTCCATTTCAACCTGATCGAGCCGCGCAAGGACCTCGACGTGCTGATGGTCGCCCCGAAGGGCCCCGGCCACACCGTTCGCTCCGAGTATCAGCGCGGCGGCGGCGTGCCGACCCTGATCGCGATCCATCAGGACGCGACCGGCAACGCCCATGACCTCGGCCTGTCCTACGCTTCGGCCAATGGCGGCGGCCGCGCCGGCATCATCGAGACCACCTTCAAGGAAGAGTGCGAGACCGATCTCTTCGGCGAGCAGGTCGTGCTCTGCGGCGGTCTGGTCGAGTTGATCAAGGCCGGCTACGAGACGCTGACCGAGGCCGGCTACGCCCCCGAGATGGCCTATTTCGAGTGCCTCCACGAGGTGAAGCTGATCGTGGACCTGATCTACGAAGGTGGCATCGCCAACATGAACTACTCGATCTCGAACACCGCCGAGTACGGCGAGTACGTCACCGGCCCGCGGATCATCACCGCTGAGACCAAGGCCGAGATGAAGCGCGTCCTCGCCGACATCCAGTCGGGCAAGTTCACCCGCGACTGGATGCTCGAGAACAAGGTCAACCAGACCTCATTCAAGGCGACCCGCGCCCGTTACGCCGCTCATCCGATCGAGGAAGTCGGCGCCAAGCTCCGCGACATGATGCCGTGGATCAAGGCCAAGGCGCTCGTCGACAAGTCGAAGAACTGAGATTGAGAATTTGATTCAGGTGCTTTCGGGCTTGATTCCGATCACGCTTGCAACCGCTTGATGTAGAACGCTTTTGAATTTTGTGGGCGGCGGCCGGAAGGCTGCCGCCTGTTTCGTTTTCGTGGTTCGGGAACACCGTATCGCGACAGGCGTTTCTCTTCCGGTGCATGGCCGAAAGGCCGGCGAAACACCGAGGAGACGGTCATGACGGTCGATACCCGGCCCAGAGTGCCCGAGCAGGATCTGGAAATGTTAAGGGGCGGCGATCCGTTGCCGCCGTTGCGGGCCGACGATCACAGCGATGCCGATCCAGCCGTCGAGACGCCCGTCGAGGCACGGCAAGGCTTTCTCGGCCGGCCGGTGCTGGTCGTGCTGATCAGCGGTCTGGTGCTGGCGGTGGCCGCGTGGATCGGAGTGGAGATGCTGGTCTACTGAGGGTCTTGCGTAAGACGGATCCGTGTTGCCCAAGGGAGGCTGCCATGGAATTCCTGCGAGTCTTCGAAGCGCCCGTCGTGATCCGCACGGTGCTGGCGCTGTCTTTCGCGATGATGCTCGCGATCGTGCTGGGTTTGGCTTAGCACAGCGCCGCTGCGATCGATCGCGGACATGGATGAAGCCTCCGGCACAGCGTGCCGGAGGCTTTTTCGTGGGTCAGAAGGTGACCTTGTCCTCGATCTCGGCCTCGACGTTCGAGGGCAGGGTGCCGCGCTTCACCAGATCGGCGAAATCCTTGAACTTCGCCTTGCTGCGTTCCTCGATGATCTTCTTGGCACGGGCCTCGCCGATGCCCTTCAACGTGTCGAGCTCGGCGGCGGTGGCCGTGTTGATGTTGATCTTCTTGGCCTGGGCAGCGGGCTGGGTTGCGGCTGGCGTCGCCGGCTTGGTTGCGGGGGCCGCCTGTGCTGCCGGGGCGGCGGGCGCCGTGACGGGAGCCGCCGGCTTGGCGGCGGGGGGAGCTTGCGTCGCCGTCTGGGCGAAGGCCTGACCGCCCATGGCGGCAAGCGCGACGAGGGGGAGGAGGAAGCGGGACATTGTCATGATTGGGACCTCGCTGGGTCGGCCCGGATCGTCGCATCCGAGGTGGGCCGGGCCCCGCCCTCGGACGACGCTGGCGGCGCGAGGCCGTTCAGCGTGCCGGACCGGGCTCGCCGGGATGTGGCGTGCCGCGATGCGACGACGCGAATAGGCGCCTTCCGAATTGAACGGTCTCAAAATGCCGCGTTCACCCGGCAGTCAGCTTCCCGGCGCGTCAGCGGGCGAAGAATTCGCTGACGCGGCCGACGCCGTAGAGCAATCCGAAGCCCCAGGCGAAGGAGGCGAGCCAGTTGGCGAGCTGGAACTGCCAGGCCGGCATATTGACGATGCCGGCGACGATGGCAATCACCGCCCGCAGCGGCCCGAAGAAGTGGCCGATCAGGATGCTCGCGATGCCCCATTTCTCGAAGAAGGCGTGGCCGCGGTCCAGCAGCTCCGGATTTTTGGTGAAGGGCCAATAGTCATGGACGCGCGGGCCGAGGATGAGACCGGCCCAGTAGGACACCCAGAAGCCGCTGCCGGCGCCCAGCGAAGCCGCGAATGCGAGCGGGACGAGATTGAGCCCCGAAGCGCCTGCTACCGCGCCGAAGGTCGTGAAGAACACCGTGGCCGGGACCAGCCAGGACAGAAGCGCGACGCATTCGGCGAAGGCGACCGCAAAGACGATCGGAATCGCCCATTGCTGGTTGGCCTGCATGAAGTCCACGAGCGCCTTCATGGCTTGTTCGAGTTCGGCCATGGCGTTCGGCTCGGCTCCTGCGGGGTCGGGTCGGCCCCGCCATATGGCCGCGTCGGCCGGGGGATGCAAGCGACGGGCGGGCGCAAGGTGCGGCGGCGTTGCCTTCCCCGAGCGATTGCCTATTAAATCCGGCAACGCGAAAACGTTCATGGCGCCGCGAGCGGCCGCCGACGGGGAAACGGATTTCATGGAGTTGCAGGATCGCCCGCATGTGAATGCGGGGGCGGGGCCGGTTTCGTCGGGGGATCCGGCGGTCGCGCTCGGCGGCGTCGACATCACCTTCCACCTCGCCGATGGCGGCCGCTATCAGGCGGTCAAGGGCATCGACCTCAAGGTCCATCCCGGCGAGTTCGTCTCGATCGTCGGGCCGACGGGCTGCGGCAAGTCCACGCTGCTCAATGCGGCGGCCGGGCTGCTTTCGCCTTCGGCCGGCTCGGTCGGCATCTTCGGCAAACCGCTCTCGGGGCTGAACCGGCGCGCCGGCTACCTCTTCCAACAGGACGCCTTGATGCCGTGGAAGACGGCGCTGGAGAACGTCAAGGTCGCGCTGGAGCCGATGGGCGTGCCCGAGCGCGAGGCGGACCAGCGGGCGCGCGAATGGCTCGGCCGCGTCGGCTTGCGGACCTTCGTCGATCGCTATCCGCATATGCTCTCGGGTGGGCAGCGCAAGCGCGTCAGCCTCGCGCAGATGCTGATCCGCAATCCCGAGATCCTGCTGATGGACGAGCCCTTCGGGCCGCTCGACGCGCAGACCCGGCAGATCATGGGCAATCTCCTGCTCGATCTCTGGTCGCGCGACCGCAAGGCGCTGATGTTCGTGACCCATGATCTCGAAGAGGCGATCGCGCTCTCCGACCGCGTCGTGGTGATGTCGGCGGGGCCGGCGGCCGGGATCGTTGCCGACTATAAGGTCGACTTGCCGCGCCCGCGCGACATCGCCGATATCCGGCTGGAGAAGGCCTTCCACGAGATTCATCGCGACATCTGGGCCTCGCTGCGCGTCGAGGTGCAGAAGGCCTATGCGATGGGCGAGGGGCGCGAGCTCGTCGGAGGAGACGCATCATGAAGCGGATGAAGCTCGTTTCGCTTCAGGTTCTGGTGATGCTGGCCTTCCTGCTGGCCTGGCATGTCGCGACGACCACGAGTCTGTTCGGCGACGTCAAGACGATGCAGTTCTTCTTCTCGACGCCCGGCGCGGTGCTGGCGCGGACCTTCAAGCAGCTCACCAGCGCCGATATCTACTGGCACCTCGGCATCACGCTGACCGAGACGGTTCTCGCCTTCGTCATCGGCTCGCTTGCCGGCATTCTGTTCGGCTTCGCCTTCGCGCGGCGCGAGCTGCTTTCGGCGGTGTTCGATCCCTATATCAAGGCGGCGAACGCGCTGCCGCGCGTCGTGCTGGCGCCGATCTTCGCGCTCTGGTTCGGGCTCGGCATCTGGTCGAAGGTGGCGCTCGGCTTCACGCTGGTCTTCTTCATCGTGTTCTTCAACGTCTATCAGGGCGTGCGCGAGGTCTCGCCGACGATCCTGGCCAATGCCCGCATGCTCGGCATGAACGAGCGCCAGCTCTTCAAACATGTCTACTGGCCCTCAGCGCTGACCTGGATGTTCTCCAGCTTGCACACCTCGGTCGGCTTCGCGCTGGTCGGCGCGGTGGTGGGCGAATATCTCGGTTCCTCGGCGGGTCTGGGCTACAAGATCCACGAGGCCGAAAGCGTCTTCGACGTCACCGGCGTGTTCTCGGGCATGCTGATCCTGGCGATCTTCGTCATTGCCATCGATGCGCTGGTGACGCTGATCGAGAAGCGTCTCCTGGTCTGGCGGCCGGCGCAGAGCGCGACGACGGTCGCCTGATGCGAGCGGAGGGCAGGCTCCGCTTTGCTTACCGGCGCATTTCCGTCAGCGCCCGCTGTAGCGGAGCCGCCGAAACCTGGATCGGCCCCTCGAAGGGTACGTCCATGTCGACGATCAGATAGATCGCGCCGCCGATCAGGGCTGCGGCGGCGACGAAGCCCGTCACCACCACGGCGTTTCTCGGGGCCCTGAAGCCGAAGATGGCGAAGATCAGGACCAGCCAGGCGACGACCATCAGCATCAGCGGCCGTGGCAGAGACCCCTCCGCCTGCTCCACCAGGCTCCAGCGCAGCTCCAGCACCTTGCGGTACTGCTCGCGCATGTCGTTCCAGAGCGACAATTGCGGGTCGCGGCCCGGCTCGAAGGTGCGCAGGCGGGTTCCGACATCCTCCAGCAGCCGCTCGGAGGTCTTGTCCGAGAGGTTGCCGTCCGCCGTCCAGCGGCCGTCGGCCGCGCGCTCGGTATAGGCGAGGAGCTTCTGGCGGGTGTCGGCGGCGTCCGGACCATAGAGGAACAGCATCCGGTCGAGCAGAATCAGCTCGGTCGCGTAGCTGTGGACGTCCTGATTGACGGCGTCGAAGCGGCTCTTCGCCGAGGTGATCATCAGGCCGAGCACGAGCGACGTCATCACGACGAAGATATTCGCGATGTGATGCAGAACCTTGTGCGTGTCATCGAGCCGCTGATGCTCCGGAAGGCGCTGGTAGGAGAACAACGCGCCCAGCGACGCGGCCAACAGGCAAAGAAACACGAAAATCGCGATGCGCACTTCGTTCACGGCCGACCCTCGTCTTGCTGTTGCAGCAGGTAGGCATGCGCATACACACGCCAGACGGTACCGCCGGGTCGGCTGGCTCGGGATTCTTGCTCCCGCTGTTCAATCTAGCCTATGTTCAGCGCAAATGCGCGCCTGTCAGAAGCGCCAGCAGGATCCAACCGGAGGAATGTCGATGCTCTTGTCCCGTCGCGGCGCCTTGGCCGCGCTCGCCCTTTCGACCGCGCTCGGCGCAGCGCCCCACGCGCTTGCCCAGAATGCCGAGAAGCCGAAGCTGACGCTCGGCGTCGGCGGCAAGCAACTGCTCTATTACCTGCCGCTCACCGTCGCGGAGAAGAAGGGCTTCTTCAAGGAGCAGGGTCTCGACGTCGAGATCAACGATTTCGGCGGCGGCGCGAAGTCGCTGCAGGCGCTCGTCGGCGGCTCGGTCGACGTCGTGACCGGCGCCTATGAGCACACCATCCGCATGCAGGCCAAGGGCCAGGACATCCGCGCGGTGATCGAGCTCGGCCGCTTCCCGGCGATCACCATCGCCGTGCGCAAGGACCTCGCCGACAAGGTGAAGTCGGCCGCCGATTTCAAGGGCCTCAAGATCGGCGTGACGGCGCCGGGCTCCTCGACGGCGCTGACCGCGCAATATGCCATGGTCAAGGCCGGCCTCAAGGCGACCGATGCCGCGATCATCGGCGTCGGCGCCGGTGCGAGCGCGGTCGCGGCCATCAAGCAGAAGCAGGTCGACGTGATCTCGCATCTCGACCCCGTCACCTCGAAGCTGGAGGCCGACGGCGACATCGTTTCGCTGATCGATACGCGCACCGAGGCCGGCACCAAGGCGCTGTTCGGCGGCTCGAATCCCGCGGCGGTGCTCTACCTCAAGAACGAGTTCGCCGAGAAGAACCCGGTGACGACGCAGAAGCTGGTCAACGCCCTGATGAAGTCGTTGAAGTGGCTCGAGACGGCCAAGCCGGAAGAGGTCGCCGCGCTGGTTCCGGAAGAGTATCTGCTCGGCGACAAGCCGCTCTATATCCGGGCGGTGAAGAACTCGCAGGAGAGCTATTCGCGCACCGGCATCGCGACGCAGGACGCGATGAAGAGCATGTACGATTCCCTCAAGCTGCTGGACCCCGAGTTGACCAATTCCAATGTCGATCTGTCGAAGACCTTCATCGACAGCTTCGCCAAGAAGGCGGCCTCCGGCTCCTGACGCCATGCGTTTCGGGTGAGCCTGTCTTTTGACGTCGCGTGTGATCCGCATTCGGTGCATGCTGTACGGATTCGCGCTGGGGGAAACAGGTGAGCGGCGAAACGGCCTTTCTGGATGGCGGTGGCGAAATGGCCGCCGCCATCCGCAGTTATGATTGGGGCGCGACTCCGCTCGGATCGATCGCCGAGTGGCCGCCGGCGTTGAAGACGGCCGTCGGCATGATGGTCAATTCGCACTTCCCGAAATGCATCGTCTGGGGTGCGGATCTCGTCACGATCCACAACGACGCTTTCCGGGCGATCCTCGGCGAGAAGCCGTTTGCTCTGGGACGTTCATTTCGCGACGTCTGGTCGGAGGTCTGGGACGAGATCAGCCCGATGGTCGCCAAGGCGCTGGCCGGCGAGGCGACCTTCATTGAGGACTTCCCGCTCTCCATCAACCGCTACGGCTACCCCGAGGAGGCCTGGTTCACCTTCTGCTACAGTCCGATCCGCGACGAGGCGGGCCGGGTTCTCGGCATGATCGATACGGTGATGGAAACGACCGGCAAGATGCTGGCCGAACGCAATAGCCGGCTGCTCAACGCCGAGCTCGCCCACCGGATGAAGAACACGCTGGCGATGATCGCAGCGATCGCGAGCCAGACCTTCCGCTCGGCCGAGACGCTGGAGGAGGCGCAGTCCGTCCTCAGCGAGCGGATCGCCACGCTCGGCGAAGCGCATTCGATCCTGACCCAGTCGAGCTGGAGCAGCGCGCCGATCCGCGCCGTGGTCGAGGGCGCATTGGCGCCGCACCGCTCCGGTCTCGGGGCGATCCGCATTCAGGGACCGCCGCTGCAACTGCCGGCCGACCAGGCGATGACGTTGGCGCTGGCCGTCAACGAACTGGCGACCAATGCGGTGAAATACGGCGCGCTGTCGGTGGAAGCCGGCGAGGTCTCGATCAACTGGTCGACCGGCCGGCCGAACAGCGAGGACGCCTTCCGGTTCGAATGGCTGGAGCGGGGAGGGCCTCCCGTCGTCAGGCCGCGCCGGCAGGGCTTCGGTTCACGCCTGGTCGAGCGCGTGATGTCGCAGAAGTTCCACGGCGAGGTCGAACTCGACTACAGGCCGGAAGGGCTGCGCTATCTGCTCGCAACGACGATGGTTTACGTCGCCCCGCGTGAGTGAAGGGCTGGTGCGCGCCTGTCCGGTTGCGCGTTGAAGTAGCCATCTCCCCGCGCCGTTGTCTGTCACGAACCTGCCGGCCGTGCGGCTGGACACGCGACCGCGTCGGCGCGACAGTGATGGGGTGACGCAAGGAGAGGCGACATGACAGAACGCGCCGCCGTCGAAGCCCTGATTCGCGATGCCTACGCCGCTCGCCATCGCGGCGACCTCGATGCCCTGATGGAGTATCTCCACCCCGATTGCAGCTATCGCCTTGCCGGCGGGCCGCAGGCCGCGGAGGTCTTCGCGGAGCCGGATGGGCACACCGCCGTGCGTGCGCAGATGGCCGGGCTGATCGCGACCTATGTCTTCAGCAATATCGAGGAGCTGGCGCTGACGGTCGATGGCGACAAGGCGACGCTGCATTGGCGCGCCGATGTCGAATGCAAGCCGACGGGCCGCAGCGGCTCCTTCGAGGTCATGGACATCTTCACCATCGCCGACGGCAAGGTGAAGAGCCTCACGCAGTTCACCGACACGGCCGGGGTAGCGCGGCTGTCGGTGCCGTAGCATCGGCGCTGATCGCGGCCATCACCGCTTTCGATTTGCGCCCCGCGCTGGAGCGGCTAGGTTCGCGGGCCTATCGCGAACGGGGTATCGCTTCGGACCATGAACATTCTCTCGATCCAGTCCCATGTCGCCTATGGCCATGTGGGCAACGCCTCGGCGACCTTCCCGATGCAGAGGCTCGGCGTCGAAGTCTGGCCGATTCACACGGTGCAGTTCTCGAACCACACCGGCTACGGCAACTGGAAGGGCAGGGTCTTCGACGGCGGCATGATCGACGAGGTGATGGAGGGCATCGCCGAGCGCGGCGTGCTTGCCGGCTGCGACGGCGTGATCTCCGGCTATATGGGCTCGGCCGATATCGGCCACGCGATCCTCTCCGCGGTCGAGAAGGTGCGGGCCGCCAACCCGAAGGCGCTCTATTGCTGCGATCCGGTGATCGGCGATGTCGGCCGCGGCGTCTTCGTGCGGCCGGGCATTCCGGAGTTCATGCGCGAGCAGGCCGTGCCGGCCGCCGACATCGTGACGCCGAACCAGTTCGAGCTTGAGCTGCTAACCGATATCGAGATCAAGACCATCGCCGATGCGCACCGCGCGGTGGAGGCGCTGCGCGATGCCGGGCCGAAGGTGGTGATGGTGACCTCGCTCGTCACCGAGGAGACGCCGGCCGACTCGATCGATCTGATGGCGGCGGACGCCAAGGGCAGCTGGCGGGTGCGCACACCCAAGCTCGACGTCAGCGTCAACGGCGCGGGCGATGCGATCGCAGCCCTGTTCTTCACCCATTACCTGCGCGAGGGATCGGCGGCGGCCGCGCTGTCGAAGGCGTCTTCTTCGATCTACGGCCTGCTGAAACGCACCAAGGAAGCAGGCTCGCGCGAGATCCTGACCGTTGCGGCCCAGGACGAGTTCGTCACGCCCTCCCAGATCTTCGAGCCGGAAGCGGTCTGAGCCTATCGTCATGAAGCTGCGCGTCGGCACCTTCAACGTCGAGAATCTGTTGACGCGCCATCGCTTCGAGCCGGGCGGACGGACGGAGACGGCGGCGGCGATGTCGCTGTTCCATTTCCCGCGCGCCGACGAGCGCGACGCGGTGGAGCGTTCGCTCGCGGTCGCGCTGGAGGACGACAAGCGTCAGATGACGGCGCTCGCCATCGCCGAGGCGCAGGCCGATCTCTGGATGCTGCAGGAGGTCGATTCGCTGGCGAGCCTGCAGGCCTTCTTCGCCAATTACGTCCACCGCATCGCCGACCATCGCTACGGCCATTTCACGCTGCTCGACGGCAATGATCGCCGCAACATCGATATCGGCTTCGCGGCCCGGCGCGACCTCTTCGGGCCGGGGCAGGTCACCGTCCGCTCGCACAAGGACGTGACCTTCGCCGAGGCCGGCGTGCACGACCGCGAGCTCGCCATGCTCGGCATCGGGCCGCATGGCAAGGTCTTCGCGCGCGACTGCCTGGAGGTGGAGCTGACCTTCGGGGGCAGGCGGCTCAGCCTGTTCGGCTGCCATTTCAAGTCGATGAACAATGGTCGCGAGGATGGACGGACAGTGACACTCCCGGTGCGCCGCGCCGAGGCGCGGGCGGTGCGATGGCTGATCCAGCAGCGCTTCGGCGGCGGCTGGCGCGAGACCAACTGGATCGTGCTGGGCGATCTCAACGGCTATCGCTACGGCCTCGGGCCGGAAGCCGAGCCCGTCGACGAGGGGCCGAGCGGCATCGAGCCGCTGCTGGACGGTTTCGCCGTCGATCCGATGGAGGCACAGCCCGCGCATGAACGCTGGACGCATTTCCGGCGCTACTGGTCGGAGAGCCAGGAGAGGCTGATCGACAGCCATATGCCGCTCGACCATATCCTGCTGTCGCCCGCGCTGGCAGCGGCCAATCCGGCGCCCGCCATGCAGATGATCCGGCGCGGCCTGCCCTATCGCGTGCCGCTCGATCCACGCGAGCCGGACCGCTCGATGGCGCGGCTGGCGACCTGCGCCGATCGCTATCCGCGCGTCGGTTGGGACCGCCCCAAGGCTTCCGACCATTGCCCGCTCACGATCGATCTCGACATCCCTGAAGGGTGACCTGATGAAACGCCGCTTCGTCACGCTCGACGTTTTCACCACGCGCCGCCATGCCGGCAATCCGCTGGCGGTGGTGGTGCAGTCCGAAGGGCTCGATACGGAGGCGATGCAGGCCATCGCCCGCGAGTTCAACCTGTCCGAGACGGTCTTCGTCTCGCCGCCCGAAAAGCCGGGACACCGCGCGGCGATCCGCATCTTCACGCCGGGTGCGGAACTGCCTTTCGCCGGCCACCCGACGGTTGGTACGGCGGTCTGGCTCGCGCTCGCCGACGAGGCCGAGGGGCGGCCCGCCGAATTGCTGGTGCTGGAAGAGACGATCGGGCCGGTCTCCTGCGCCGTCGCGGTCAAGGGCAGCCATGCCGGCCACGCGGTCTTCACCCTGCCGCGCCTGCCGGAACGAGCCGGGGAAGCCGCGGCTCCGGAGGCGCTTGCCGCCGCGCTCGGGCTTTCGTCCGGGGATATCGGCTTCGGGGCGCATGTCCCGGCGATTTTCAGCGCCGGCGTGCCCTATACCTTCATCCCGCTCGCCTCGGGGGAAGCCGTTGCCAAGGCCCGGCCGGATCTCGGCAGATGGGACGGGGCGATGCGAGGCGGCGCCGCCTTCGCCTATAGCCGCGAGACGGCCGAGACCGGCCATCACTTCCACGCACGCATGTTCGCACCGAATATCGGCATCCTCGAGGATCCGGCGACCGGTTCGGCGGCGGCGGCTTTTGCCGGCACGGTCATGGCCTTCGACAAGCCCGAGGATGGCGACCACCGCCTCGTCATCGAGCAGGGCTACGAAATGGGCCGGCCGTCGCAGATGGCGCTGGAGCTGAGCGTGCGGAATGGCACGCTCGTCTCGGCGCGCATCGGCGGTTCCGCCGTCGTCGTCAGCGAGGGCGTGCTGCTGTGAGCAATGGCGTCGAGAACGGGACGATCGTCCGGTTGTCGCGGGTCGATGCCCGGGTCGAGCCGCATGACTGGGCTTTCGCGCGCGAGAACGCCGGGGCGATCGAGACGCACTGGGCCAGGATCAGCGCCGGCAAGCCGTCGATGTTCAACGGTCGCGTCATGCTGCAGCACCGCGCCGCGATCCGCGGCGGGGTGTTCGAGGCCGGCTATTTCGAGACGGATTACGCCGCCTTCCTGACCTGGCGCGACGTCGGCCATCCCGGCCCGGCCATCCGCAACGGCTTCGCCATGGCGGCGCTCAGGGCCAATGACGGCGCGTTTCTCTGCGGGAAGATGGGCAACCATACGGCCAATGCCGGCAAGGTCTATTTCGCCGCCGGCACGCCCGATCGGGAGGACGTCCGCTCCGACGGTACGCTCGATCTCGCCGGCAGCGTCACCCGCGAACTCTCGGAGGAGACGGGCTTGCGGCTGGATGAGCTCAGCGTCGGCGAGGGCTGGATGGCCGTGATCGAGCAGGGGCGCGTCGCCTTCATGCGCGAGGTTCGCATCGATCTGCCCGCCGAGACGGCGCGCGGGCTGATGCTGGAGCGGATGAAGCACCTCGAAGAGGAGGAACTCTCCGATATCGTGATCGTGCGCGATCTGGCGGGGAGCGAAAAGCACGACATGCCGCCCTTCATGCGCCGCTATCTCGCACATATCTTCGACGGTGACTGATCCCGCCCGCCTTCCGAAAGCAATCCGATGAGCTCTGCCGAGACCGCCTATCCCGAAGCCTTGCTGCTTCCGGCGGAAAATCCCTTTGCCACGCGCTGGGAGACGCCGTTCCGCCTGCCGCCCTTCGCAGCGATCAGGCCGGACCATATCCGCCCGGCCTTCGACGCGGCGCTGGCCAAGCACAAGGCCGAGATCGCGGCGATCGTGTCGGACAAGGCCGTTCCGGACTTCGCCAACACGATCGAGGCGCTGGAACGGGCAGGGCGGGCGCTGAGCCGCGTTGGCGGCGTGTTCTACAACCTAACCGGGGCCGACACGAACGAGGCGCTGCAGGCGATCGAGCGCGAGATGTCGCCGATCACCTCGCGGCACTGGTCCGCGATCATGATGGATGAGGGGCTGTTCGCGCGCGTCGATGCGGTCAACGCCAAGAGCGATGCGCTCGGGCTCGATGCCGAGCAGGCGCGGCTTCTGGAGCGGAGCTACAAGGGCTTCATCCGCTCGGGTGCGAAACTGAACGCCGAGGACAAGAAGCGCCTCGCAGCCATCAATGAGCGACTGGCGGGGCTCGGCACGCAGTTCAGCCAGAACGTGCTGAAGGACGAATCCTCCTACGCCCTCTTCATCGAGGACGAGGTCGGCCTTGCCGGCCTGCCGGAATTCGTGAAGGCGGCGATGGCGCGCGCGGCCGCCGACCGCGGCAAGCCGGGCCAGCATGCGGTGACGCTGTCGCGCTCGATCATCGAGCCCTTCCTGACTTTCTCGACTCGCCGGGACCTGCGCGAGGAAGCCTTCATCGCCTGGAGCAAGCGTGGCGAGAATGGTGGGGAGAGCGACAACCGCGCCATCGTCGCCGAGATGGTGAAGCTCAGGGCCGAGAAGGCGAAGCTTCTGGGCTATCCGACCTTTGCGCATTTCAAGCTCGACGACGCCATGGCGAAGACGCCGGAACATGTGCGCGGGTTGCTCGAACTGGTCTGGAAGCCGGCCAAGGCGCGGGCGGCGCGCGAGGCGGCGGATCTTGCGACACTCGCCCAGAACGAGGGCGAGAACGGCGCGATCCGACCCTGGGACTGGCGCCACTATGCCGAGAAGGTTCGGCAGAAGACCTATGCGCTCGACGAGGCCGTGCTGAAGCCCTATCTGCAGCTCGATCGCGTGCGGCAGGCGGCCTTCGACGTGGCCGGCAAGCTGTTCGGCCTGTCCTTCGCTGAGCGGCCTGAGCTTGCGGGCTATCACCCGGATGTCCGCATCTTCGAGGTGACGGAGACCGCGAGCGGGCGCCATATCGGCCTGTTTCTCGGCGATTATTTCGCCCGCTCCTCGAAGCGTTCGGGCGCCTGGATGAGCGCTTTCCGGGGGCAGCGCAAGCTCGATGGCGAAACCCGGCCGATCATCGTCAATGTCTGCAATTTCGCGAAGCCGGCGGAGGGCAAGCCGGCGCTGCTCTCGCTCGACGATGCGCGCACGCTGTTCCACGAGTTCGGCCATGCGCTGCATGGGCTGCTCTCGGATGTGACCTATGGCTCGCTCGCCGGCACGGCGGTCGCGCGCGATTTCGTCGAGTTGCCCTCGCAGCTCTACGAGCACTGGTTCCTGACGCGCGAGGTGATGCGGGAGTATTGCCTGCATGCCGAGACGGGGGAGCCGATCCCGGAGGCCCTGATCGAGAAGATCGAGAAGGCCCAGACCTTCAATCAGGGCTTCGCCACTGTGGAATACACCTCCTCGGCGCTGGTCGATCTCGCCTTCCATTCGCTGGAGGAACCGGCGGAGGTCGATCCGCTCGCCTTCGAGGCGGCGGAGCTTCAGCGCCTCGGCATGCCGGCCGAGATCACCATGCGCCACCGCACGCCGCACTTCACCCATGTCTTCTCGGGCGACGGCTATTCGGCCGGCTATTACAGCTATCTCTGGTCCGAGGTGATGGACGCCGATGCCTTCAACGCCTTCACCGAGACGGGCGACGTGTTCTCGCCCGCTGTCGCGGAGAAGTTGAAGCGCTACATCTATTCGGCCGGCGACACGCGCGAGGCGGCCGAGGCCTACACGCTCTTCCGCGGCCGGCTGCCAACACCGGACGCGCTGCTGGATAAGCGGGGGCTGGCGGCCTGAGCCGTCAGCGTCATTCTTGTCTGTCGATTGGCTGGCGGTTGAGACTGGCTCGCGGGGCTCGGACGAAGCGCAGACCCGAGAACCTCCGGACGCACAAAGTGCCGGAGCCTCGTTCGGGCAAGAGATGGTCGGGTCAAGCCCGACCATGAGGATGCGGTGCTCGCCGTCGCTCTCGTGCTTCTGGAGCGGGGGCTTTTCCAGAGAGCGGCCCATGCGCACAGCGGCATTGCATGCCGCAATGCGCGTGGGATGACGTGCTCGATTCCGGTGGATGACGCCGGCGCGATCTGGCGCCGGCCCGTGTCTTGCTTTCATCTGCTCTTCCGGTGCGGTCGCTTCCCCCGGCGACCTGGAGCGACGCTCCGGGCTTCTTGGTGACGATCGCGTTTGATCGTCCTCGCGCGAACCGCGCGAGGACGGCGCGATCCTGGGGGAGCGATGCGATGGGCTATTTTCCGAACTGGACCCTGAAGACTTCCGGCGCGGTGATGCCGGATGAACGGCTGCCGACAGGGCAGACGGTGATCGCCGGCTTACAGCATGTCGTCGCGATGTTCGGCTCGACGGTGCTGGCGCCGGTGCTGATGGGCTTCGACCCGAATGTGGCTATCTTCTTCTCGGGCATCGCGACGCTGCTGTTCTTCGTCATCACGCGTGGGCAACTGCCGAGCTATCTCGGCTCCTCCTTCGCCTTCATCGGGGTGGTCATCGCGGCGACCGGCTATGCCGGCTCCGGCCCCAACCCGAATATCGGCGTCGCGCTGGGCGGCATCATCGCCTGCGGTGCGGTCTATGCCGTGATCGGCCTGGTCGTGCAGGGCGTCGGCACGGCCTGGATCGAGAAGCTGCTGCCCCCGGTCGTCACGGGCGCCGTGGTGGCCGCGATCGGCCTCAACCTGACCTCGGTCGCGATCAGCATGATCTCGGCCAGCCCCTATACCAAGTGGATCGCGCTGTTCACGGTGGTCTCGGTGGCACTGGTCGCGGTCTATGGACGCGGCCTGCCGCAGCGCCTGCCGGTGCTGATCGGCGGGCTTGCCGCCTACATCCTCTACGCATTGACGGCGTCGAGTTTCGGCGCGCCGACGATCGATTTCGGCAAGATCGGCGCGGCGGCCTGGTTCGGCCTGCCGCAATTCGTGGCGCCGGTCTTCGACATGAAGGCGATCACGCTGATCGTGCCGGTCGCGATCATCCTGGTCGCGGAGAATCTCGGCCATATCAAGGGAATCTCGGTGATGACCGGCCGCAACTTCGACCATCTGATCGGCCGCGGTTTCTTCGCCGATGGTCTCGGCACCATGATCGCCGGCTCCGGCGGCGGCACGGGCGTCACCACCTATGCCGAGAACATGGGCGTGATGGCGGTGACGCGGGTCTATTCGACGCTGGTCTTCGTCGCTGCCGGTATCATCGCGCTCCTGCTCGGCTTCTCGCCGAAATTCGGCGCGGTGATCGGCACGATTCCCGTCGCGGTTCTGGGCGGCCTCGCCGTCGTCGTCTTCGGCCTGATCGCCGCGACGGCCGGCCGGATCTGGGTCGAGAACAAGGTCGACTTCTCCGAGCCGAAGAACCTGATCACGGTGGCGACCGCGCTGATTCTCGGCGCGGGCGACCTGAAGCTGCCGATCTTCGGTTACGAGCTCGGCGGAATCGGCACCGCGACCTTCGGCGCGATCGTGCTCTATCACCTGCTGAACCGCCGTACGGCCTGACGATCCACAGCGCGGCGAAGCCTTTTTCGTCGCGTTTGAAAAATCTGTCACAGATGGGTGGACAGGGGGCGGGGCCTTTGCTACACGCCCCCTGCCTGACGCGGCCGACGCCGCTGACCGGCGACGCTTCGTGGCGTATGGGTGATTAGCTCAGTTGGTAGAGCAGCTGACTCTTAATCAGCGGGTCGTAGGTTCGAGCCCTACATCACCCACCACGACATTTCCCTGACATTGCTGAATAGACGACTCGCTGAGGTGGGTGGCTGCGCCGCATCTTCGCCGGCTTCGCGGCTGTGCTATCGTCGTTGCACGGCGGCGGAGCGAGCGGCAGCGTGGACGAAATCGAGTTGGTGCTTCGGCTGCTGGCCGGTCTGGCGGCGGGCCTCGTGGTCGGCTGGCAGAGGACCGTCCAGCGCAAGAGCGCAGGATTGCGGACTTTCGGCCTGGTCGGAATCGGGACGGCGGCGGCTGCGAGCCTGTTCAGCGAGACGCTCCATCCCGATGCGGCAAGCCGTGTCGTTCAAGGCGTGCTGACGGGCATCGGCTTTCTCGGTGCGGGCCTCATCATCCACCGCAATGGCGAGACGATGCCGCATGGCCTGACCACCGCGGCGGCGATCTGGGTCACCGCAGCGCTGGGCTGTTCCGCCGGGTTGGGAAAATGGCTGGTGACGCTGACGGCCACGGCTCTGGCGCTTATCCTGCTCGTCATCGACCATTCCCTGGAGCGCCGGTTGCACCCCTGGCCCCGGACGACGATGCTTCTCGCCCGCCTGAATAAGCGGCGGCACCTCCGGGAAGGGCGTGGCGGAGCCTTTCGATGGCTCGGGCGTTTCCGTCCGAAAGGACGAATTTCGCATGATGCAGTTGAATCGAGGCCTTGCCGCCGCGCCGACGCCCACGCCGGCCATCCCCAACCCGCCGCCGGAGGCCCCGCCGCTGACGCCGGGCGAGGTGCCGCCGGCTCCTCCCATCGAATCGCCACCTGACGAGGCGCCGCAAGGCATCCCGACCGAGCCGCCGCCGGAATTACCGCCGAACGCGCCGCCCGAGGCTCCCCCGGCGACGCCGATCGACCTGCCGCCGGCGCGCGATCCACGCCAGCCGCAGGAATAGCGCCCCGGCGTGGAGCTTATACGGCCGGTGCTTCGCCTGAGCCGATGTCCCAGTAGAGACCGGCCATGGCGACGAGGCCCTCGCGGGCGATGGCGGTGGGCAGATGCTCGTCCGGGGCGTGCTGCGAGCAGCCCGGATAGGAATGCGGCACCCAGATCGTGCGCAGCTTCAGGATTTCGGCGAAGATGTCGTTGGGCAGCGAGCCGCCGAGATTGGGCAACAGCGCGGGCTTCTTGCCGGTGCTCTTCGCGATCGAATCGATAGTGAAGCGGACCCAGGCATCGTCGGGATCGAGCCGGGTGGCGCCGAAACGCTCGGTGCCGGGCATGACGATCTCGACCATGTCGAAGCCGTGGCGGTCGAGATGGCGGCGCAGCGCAGGCGCGACGTCGCGCGGATCGATGCCGACGACGAAGCGCAAGGCGACGCGGGCCCAGGCGCTGGGGGGCACGGCGTTGACCGGCGTTTCGGGCACGCCGGATTTCATCGCCAGCACGTCGAAGGAGCACCAGCCGAAGACCTGCTCGGCCGGGGAGAGGCCGGGCTCGCCCCAGTTCGGATCGATGGTCGGGCCGTTGGGGCCGCCATCGACCTCGCAATCGGCCAGAGCCCGGCGCACCGACGCCGGAAGCTCCTTCGGCACCCATTCATGGATGCGGATCTGCCCGGTGGGGGAGGTGATCGAGGCGATGGCATGGGCGAGCTGGATCGCCGGGTCCGAGAGGATGCCGCCCCAGTTGCCGGAATGATGACCGCCTTCGCGCGCGGTGATCTGCAGGTCGAAGGTGATGACGCCGCGCGCACCGAGGAAGACGGTCGGTCGTTCGGCATTGAGGCGCGGCCCGTCCGAGGCGATCAGGATATCGGCCTTCAGCAGCTCCGCCTCGTCCTCGCAGAGCTCGCGCAGGCCCGGCGAGCCGGATTCCTCGCCCATCTCGATCAGGTACTTGGCGTTGAAGCCGAGCTTGCCGCGGGTCTCCAGCACGGCGCGCAGGCCGTTGATGTTGATGAGATGCTGGCCCTTGTTGTCGACGACGCCGCGCCCGTACCAGCGGCCGTCCCGCTCAGTCAGCTTCCAGGGCGAGAGGCCCTCGCTCCATTGCGCGTCGAGGCCGCGGATGACGTCGCCATGGCCATAGCCGATGATGGTCGGCAAGGCCGGATCCTCGATGCGCTCGGCATAGAGGAAGGGGCCGCGCGCCTTCGCATGGGTGAGAGTGCGGCAGGTGAAGCCGAGGGATTCGAGCAGCGGCTGCATCTCCTGATCGAGATAGTCGCCAAGGACGGGCGCGCGGTCCGGGTTCTGGCTTTCGGTCGGGATCGCAACGAGGCGGCCGAGGTCGTCCTTCATGCGGCCTGAATCGAAGTAGTCCTGGGCTTTCGCGATCGCCTGTGCGCGGGTCATGGTCTCGTGGTCTCCCGTCATTCTTGCGGACACAGTGCCGGTGGACGTGAGCGAACGCCAGTGCCAAGAGAGCCGGGCGCGCCATGCCCGCCGGGCAGGGCGGGCGCCTCGACGACCGACAGGGCTCTTCCGACCGCATGACGATGATTCCGCATCCGCACCAGCTCGTCGCGCGCGATGCGATCCTCGCGGCGCGGGCGAAGGGCGCGGCCGGCTTCCTGCTCGGCGACCTCACCGGCCTCGGCAAGACGCTCTCGGCCTGGCTCGCGCTCTCAGGCATGCCGGAAGAAGAGGTGCTGGTGATCTGCCCGAAGGGCGCGATCCCGCAATGGCGTCGCACTATGGCGTTATCCGGCCTGCCGGCGAAGCGGGTGACGCTGATGAATTTCGAGAAGACGAAATCGCTGCTTGCGCCCGTCGCGGACAGCCGGAAGCGCTCGACGCGGGCGAAGAACAACGAACTGGCCAAGCATGGCCGGCCGAAGCGCGTCTGGCCGCTCGTGGTGATCGACGAGGCGCATCGCATCCGCAATCCGAACTCGCAGCAGGGGCTGGTCTGCCGGCAGATGGCGGAAGCGGCCGATTTCGCCATCTATATGAGCGCGACGGCCGGACAATCGCCGCACGAGCTCTCCTATCTCGCGCCGTTGCTCGCGAAGGCGGCCGGCATGCCCAGCGCCGATCTCGACGGTTTTCGCGTGCTGATGAAGCGCCTGAAGATCGGCAGGGCCAAGGGGCGCTGGAAGAACTGGAGCTGGGAGCCGAACGAGGCCGACCGGAAGCTGATGGCCGACCTCCTCTATCGTGGTGCGAACGCGATCGGGCTGCGCCGCCGGCCCGAGGAGATCGCCGGCTGGCCGGAGGTGCAGCGCGAGTTGGCGCCGGTCGCGCTCGATACGCCGGCGCGCAGGCTCTACGATGCGACCTGGCGCGAGTTCCGCAAGGAGCTGGGTTTGGCCGGCGGCTCGACCCGCAAGCCGCAGGGCTGGGCCGCCGATCTGCGCTTCCGGCAGAAGGCGAGCCTGCTCCGCATCCCTGGCACGGCGGATTTCTGCGAGGACCTGCTCGGCAATGACGAGCAGGTCGCGATCTCCGTCGCTTTCCTCGAGACCAGCGCCATGCTGGCCGAGGCGCTCAAGGGGCGCGGCTGGCGTGTCGGAGAGATCAATGGCGAGCATACGGGGCCGCAGAACGAGGACACCCGCATTGCCTTTCAGACCGGCGCGCTCGATGCGGTGATTTTCACCGTCACCGAATCGATCTCGCTGCATCGCGGCGAGATGCCGGGCGGCGAGCGTGAGCGGGCGCTGGTGATCCACGACATGCGCCACAGCGCGATCCAGCTCCAGCAGATCGAGGGCCGCTGCCATCGCGACGGCCAGCATGCCACGATCTTCTACACCTATGCCGAGGATACGGTGGAGGAGGCGATCGCCGGTACTGTGATCCAGCGCATGGCGGCGATGGAGGGGCTGGCGGGAGACGATACGCGGATGCTCGACGCGATCGCGGAGATCGTCGAGGGACGGGCGACTGCCTGAGGGCGAGGTCGACGCTCAGTTCCGGGCGCGCTCGCCGAGTTCCTTCGCGCCCTCGACCGATGAATGCGTCAGCCGGACGATGCTGTTCCAGGCATCGCGGGTATAGGCGCCCTGATGGACGATGGCGTCGTAGCCGACGACCAGCACGATGACGATCAGAAGCAGGCGGAACACGGATTCTCTCCCTTTCTCCCGCGCATCAACGTGGCGGGAGGAGGGAGGTTCCGAGCAGATGCCGTCATTCTCGGGCGGAGCGAAGCGCAGACCCGAGAATCTCGTGACGAGAAGGCGCTGGTTTCCGAGATACTCGGGTCAAGCCCGAGCATGACGCGGTTGTGACTGGAGACCTCAAGTTGTCGGCAGCAGGTCCTTCAGCCGGAACAGGGCGATCTTCTCGACCTGTGCCAGCGCCGTCGCGAACTCCTGCTCGGGCGTGTTCTTCAACCGCTCGTCGAAGGCGGCGAGAATCTGGGCCTTGGTCGCGCCTTTCACCGCCATGATGAACGGGATGCCGAAGCGGGCCTTGTAGGCCTCGTTCAGCGCCGTGAAGCGGACGCGCTCGTCGCTGGTGAGACGGTCGAGCCCGGCGCCGGCCTGCTCCTGCGTCGATTCCGGCGTGAGCTCGCCTGCGGCCGCCAGCTTGCCGGCGAGGTCGGGATGGGCGGTGAGCAGGGATTTCTGCTGCTCGGGCGTGTCCTTGCGCATGGCGGCGACCATCGCCGCATGCAGGCCATCGGCATTGTCCTGGGCTGCACTGAGACCGGTGTCATAAACTGCCTCGGCGATCCAGGGCGAATGCTCCCAGACGCGGCCATAGACCTCGGTGAACAGCGCCTTGGGCAGCTTCGACGGGACATAGCCGCCCATCGGGGGATGCGTCCTGACCCAGTGCCGGGCGATGTCGAGCCGGGTCGCGACCCAGACCTTGTCGTGGCTCTTCACATAGTCGAGGAAGCGGGCCAGCGCCGCAGCACGCCCCGGCCGGCCGACGAGCCGGCAATGCAGGCCGATCGACATCATCTTCGGCGCGGTCTCGCCCTCGGCATAGAGCGTGTCGAACGAGTCCTTCAGATAGGCGAAGAACTGGTCGCCGGCGTTGAAGCCCTGCGGCGTGGCGAAGCGCATGTCGTTGGCGTCGAGCGTATAGGGCACGGCGAGCTGCGGTCCCTTCGGGCCGGAGAGCCAGTACGGCAGTTCGTCGGCATAGATGTCGGCGGTATAGAGGAAGCCGCCTTCCTCCATCGTCAGCGGAATCGTGTTCTCGGAGGTGCGACCCTGATAGCAGCCGAGCGGACGCTCGCCGGTAAGCTCCGTCTGGATGCGGATGGCCTCGAGGATATCTGCGCGCTCGCGCTCCTTCGGCGCATCGCGATAGTCGATCCATTTCAGGCCGTGGGTCGCGATCTCCCAGCCCGCTTCCTGCATCGAGCCGATGATCTCGGGATAGCGCGCCAGCGCACTCGCCACCGCGAAAACGGTGACCGGCATGTCGCGCTCGGTGAACATCCGCCAGAGCCGCCAATAGCCAGCGCGGGAGCCGTATTCATAGATCGACTCCATGTTCATATGGCGCTGGCCCGGCCAGGGCGCGGCACCGACGATCTCCGACAGGAAGGCTTCCGAGGCGGCATCGCCATGGAGGATGCAGTTTTCGCCGCCTTCCTCGTAATTCACCACGAACTGGACGGCGATGCGCGCCTCGCCCGGCCAATGCGGATGGGGCGGGGTGCGGCCATAACCTTTTAGGTCGCGCGGATAGGTCGTCTGGCTCATGCTCATGATGGTCTAGCTGCCGCGATAGGTGGAGTAGCTCCAGGGCGAGGCCAGGAGCGGGACGTGGTAATGCCCCTCCGGCTCGGCGATGCCGAAGCGGATCGGGATCAGGTCCAGGAAGGCGGGCTCGGGCAGGGCGGCGCCGAGGCCGCGGAAATAGGCGCCGATCGCGAAGCTCAGCTCATAAGTGCCGGAGACCAGCGTTCCGGAGAGCAGGGGGGCGTCGGTGCGGCCGTCGGCATTGGTGACGGCCTGCGCCAGCTTTTCGCGCGAGCCGTCGGCGTTCAGGCGCTCCAGCGTAAGCGCGACGCCGGCTGCGGGGCGGCCGTTGACCGTATCGAGGACATGCGTCGAGAGACGTCCCATTGCCTGCCATTCTCCTGAAAACGCCGCTATGCGGCGGGTGCCGAACTCCGGCACCGTTTCCCTCCCGGCGACTGTAGAGCGACATCCGCGACAATGGATATCGGCTTTTGCGACAAGCTCATGTTCCCGGATGTCACGCCTGCGGGGCATGGGGACGATTTCGGGCGGAACGAAAGCAGGCTAGCTTCGAGGCGCCGGAGCGGCATCCTCCGGATTCGGGATCGTCACAAGCCTCGCGGAGCGCAGCGCCATGCTTGAAGCCTACCTGATGGAATGGGGCGGGATGATGCTGCGCTGGCTCCATGTCATCACGGCCATCGCCTGGATCGGAGCCTCCTTCTTCTTCATCCATCTCGACGTTTCGCTGAAGCCGGCCGAGGACATACCGCCCGGCACCGGCGGGCGCGCCTGGCAGGTGCATGGCGGCGGCTTCTACGAGATGCGCAAATACATGGTCGCGCCGGCCGTGATGCCGGCCGAGCTGACCTGGCACAAATGGCAGAGCTACTGGACCTGGATCTCCGGCTTCTTCCTGCTGGTCTGGGTCTATTACGCCCAATCGGAGCTCTACCTGATCGATCCGGCGGTGATGCAGCTGTCGCCCTTCGCGGCGGGCGCCATCGGCATTGCGGCGCTGGTCGTCGGCTGGCTGATCTACGACCTGATGTGCAAGTCGCCGCTCGGCAGGCACGATGTCCTGCTCGGGCTCTTCGGCTTCGGCTACGTCATCCTGGCGAGCTGGGCCTTCGCCAATGTCTTCTCCGGCCGCGGTGCGCTCATCCATACCGGCGCGCTGATGGCGACGATCATGACCGCCAATGTCTTCTTCAACATCATGCCGGGGCAGCGGAAGGTGATCGCCGCGCTGGTCGCGGGCGAAAAGCCCGATCCGAAATACGGCAAGGCTGCCAAGCAGCGCTCGACGCACAACAATTACATCACCCTGCCGGTGCTGTTCCTGATGCTGTCGAACCATTACCCGGTGACCTATGCCAATTCGGCGGTCATTCCGCTGCTAGTCGCGCTGGTTATCGTGGCCGGGGCGCTGATCCGGCATTTCTTCAACGTGCGGCACACCGATCATGCGAAATCGCCCTGGTGGTGCTGGGCGGTGGCGATCCTGGCGCTCTGGTTCGCCTTCTGGGTCGCGATGTCCTCCTCTCCCGGCGGGCGCGAGCAGCTCGGCCTCAAGCCGCGCGAAACGGCGAAACCCGTCCTGCTGGCGGGCATGACGCTGCCCCCGGCCGAGGTTTCCAACATCGTGACCGGGCGCTGCGCCATGTGCCATGCGCCCGAACCCTCCTGGCCCGGTATCCAGATCGCGCCGAAGGGCGTGCTGCTGCACGAGCCCGAGCAGATCGCCATCCATGCGCGCGCGATCCGGACGCAGGCCGTGATGACCCATGCGATGCCGCCGAACAACCTGTCGGGCATGACGTCGGCGGAGCGGAGGGCGTTGGCAGGCTGGCTCGCCGCGGCCCGCTGAGCAGCCGCGCGCTATCCCCTCTCCCCTTGCGGGAGAGGGTTAGGGTGAGGGGTGTCGCGACGCTGGTCGCCCGTTGGATCCGGCAAACGATCAAGGTCTGTGCGACCTCTCATCGGTCCCTGCGGGCCACCTTCTCCCGCAAGGGGAGAAGGGCAGGCTGGCGGCGCCATTCGCGCATCGTCTTTCCGCTTTTTTCAGCCTGTCGCGAGCCTTGTTCACAGGCGCGTGATCGCGTTCAGATTCGGTTCAGGTACGCCGCAGCATGGTCCTGCCACTGACAGGCTGGAGACAGGATCCCAGAACGGGACCGTTCGTGCCGAGGACCGCGGGGGTCCATTTGAGACGCGTTGATGCAAGGGGCGCCGGCTACCTGCTGGCGGCCATCGGTTTCGTTTTGGCATGGGTCATCCTGTGCTGGCCCTGGCTTTCGGGATCGGTGACGATTCCGTTCGATGCGAAGGCGCATTTCCAGGCGCAGGTTCAGTTCCTCGCCAACGCGATCCATACCGGCCAGTCGCCGTTCTGGAACCACAACGTCTTCGCCGGCTCGCCGCAGATAGCCGATCCGCAGTCGCTGATCTTCTCGCCCGCGATCCTGCTCGCGCTGCTCTCGCCCGCGCCGAGCTTCCGCGAGGTCGATGCCTATGTCCTGGCGCATCTTCTTGCCGGTGGGCTCGCATTCATCCTGTTCTTCCGCGATCGCGGCTGGCATCCGGCCGGCGGGCTGATGGCGGCGCTGGTCTTCGCCTTCGGCGCCTCGGCGGCCTGGCGGGTCCAGCATGTCGGGCAGATCGCGAGCTATGCCTTCTTCGCCATCGCCTTCTGGCTGACGGCGCGCATGCTGCAGCGTTCCTCGATCCTGTCGGGAGCCTTCGCCGGTTTTGCTGCCGGCCTGATGGTTCTGGAGCCGGATCAGGTGGCGCTGCTCGGCGGCTATGTGCTGTTCGGCATGGTGGTGGCGCACTGGATCTCCGGTGGCTGGCCGGCCCTGCGCGCCAGCCTGCTGCCGATCACCGCCGCCAGCGTGGTCGGCTTCGCGGTCATCGCCATGCCGTTGCTCTGGACCTGGCTCTTCGCCGAGGCGACGACCCGGCCCGAGATCGATTTCGGCGTGGCGGCGCGCGGCTCGCTGCATCCGATGTCGCTGCTCTCCGCCTTCGTCGGCGACCTGTTCGGCGCCAAGGATCCGGCCGTCGAGTTCTGGGGCCCCTACACCAATCCCCAGGTGCTGCATCTGTCGCAGAACATGGCGCAGGTCTATTTCGGCGCGCTGCCGCTGCTCCTGCTGCTGGCGCCGGGCCTGACCCGCGGCTGGCTCTGGGACAAGTCGGTCCGCCCGCTGACGCTGATGTTCGTTTTCATGGTGCTGTTCGCGCTCGGGCGCTACACGCCGCTGTTCCACCTTGCCTACGAATATCTGCCGGGCGTGAAGCAGTTCCGCCGTCCGGCCGACGCGACCTTCCTGATCGGCGGGCTGGCGGCGGTGCTCTCCGGCTATGTGCTGCACCGCATCCTGACGGCGGAGGAGGGTACATCGTTCCGGCGCGACCTGTTGATCGGGGCCGGTATGGTGGCGGCGACGGTCGTTCTGGCGCTCGTGGTTTCGCGCGGCGAGGGGCATCTCGCCGATGCCTGGAAGCCGGTCGCGCTGGCGCTCGGCTGGTTCGCGGTCGCGGGGCTGGCCTTCTTCGTCCTGCAGCGCTGGCGCGGAGCGCTCGGCACGGCTGCCGCGGCGGTGCTGGTGACGGGCGTGGTGGCGGCGGATCTCGGCGTCAACAACGGCCCGAACGAATCCACCGCGCTGCCCCCGCAGATGTACGACGTGCTGGAGCCCGGCACCAAGAACGAGACGATCGCGCTGCTGAAGCAGCTGACCTCCCAGCCCGAGGGCTCGCCGCGGCGCGACCGGGTCGAGTTGCTCGGCATGGGCTTCGAGTGGCCGAATGCCGGCATGGTGCACGGCTTCGATCACACACTCGGCTACAACCCTCTGCGTCTGGAAGACTTTTCCGAGGCCGTGGGCACGGGCGACGGCATCGCCAAGCCGGCCGATCGCAAGTTCACGCCGCTCTTCCCGTCCTATCGCTGCCGGCTCGCGAACCTTCTCGGGCTGCGCTACATCGCCTCGCCGGTTCCGATCGAGCAGGTGGACCATGCCCTGAAGGCCGAGGATCTCACGCTGATCGCCCGGACGAAGCAGGGCTATGTCTACGAGAACACCCATGCGCTGCCGCGCGTGCAGTTCGTCGGCGGCTGGCAGTTCGCCGATTTCCAGAGCATGAAGCTTTCAGGCCGGTGGCCGGAGACGGACCCGCAGCAGGCCGTGCTGCTCGATGTCGAGCCGCCGGTCGCGACGCCCGAGGGGCCGGTCGCCGTCCAGGCGGACGTCAAGCTGACGCAGTATCGCAACGCCCTCGTCGAGGTCGAGGTCACGACGCCGGCGCCCGGCTTCGTCGTTCTCAACGACATCTGGCATCCCTGGTGGAAGGCGGAGGTCGACGGGGTCGAAACCGAGATCCTGCGGGCGAACGTGCTGTTCCGCGCCGTGCAGGTGCCGGCCGGCACGCACAAGGTCAGGTTCACCTTCCAGCCGCTATCGGGAGCCATCGCCGAGCTGAAGGCCCGGATCGAGCCGGAGGAACCGGAGGATCATCTGCCGCTGCCGCCGATGGAGGAGCGCGATGCGCCGCCGGTCATCGCCGCGCAGCAGGGCAGGGGGCCGGTGCTTGCCGGGCCTTCTGAGACCGTGCGCAATTCTCTGGGCTTGGGGACGACGCAGAGTTCTGCGCTCAGCGGCACGGCTGCGGCCCAGATTCCGGGCGAGATCTCGGCGCACTGAACGGCACCTTCCGGGCAAGGGAGCGTCATTCCCGGGCTTGACCCGAAGCTCCGGCCGGAAGAGGTTCCTGAGCCCCAGCGTCGGGAGATGCTCGGGTCAAGCCCGAGCATGACGGCCTTGCGGAGCGCGTCCGTTCAGGCGACGCCGAGCTTCTTCTGCAGGCTCGTCGAGGAGGTGGTGTACTGGAAGGTGAGCCGCTTCTCCGGATAGACGTAGCGGTGGACCTTCTGGGCGCAGAGCGCCGCCTCATGGAATCCCGAGAGGATGAGCTTGAGCTTGCCCGGATAGGTGTTGATGTCGCCGATGGCAAAGATGCCCGGCACGCTGGTCTCGAACTTCTCGGTGTCGACCGGCACGAGGTTCTCGTGCAGGTTCAGGCCCCAGTCGGCGATCGGTCCGAGCTTCATCGTCAGCCCGAAGAAGGGCAGCAGCGTATCGCAAGGGATCTCGAAGGTCTCGTTGGCGGTGCCGCGGCAGATGGCGGCCTCGAGCTTGCCGTTCTCGCCCTTGAGGCCGGTGACCTGGCCGAGCTTCATGTCCATCTTGCCCTCGGCGACGAGGCTGCGCATCTGCTCGACCGAATGCGGCGCGGCGCGGAAATCGTCGCGGCGATGCATCAGCGTGACGCGGTTGGCGATGGGCTGGAGATTGAGCGTCCAGTCGAGGGCGGAATCGCCGCCGCCGACGATCAGGATGTTGCGGCCGCGGAAGGCCTCCATCTTGCGCACGGCGTAATAGATCGCGCCGTTCTCGTAAGCCTCGATACCGGGGATCGGCGGCTTCTTCGGCTGGAACGAGCCGCCGCCGGCCGCGATGACGACCGTCCTGGTATCGAAGACGGTGCCGGCGTCGGTGGTGACGCGGAAGCGCGGCGCCTCGGCGGTGCCGGTGGGCTCGATCGCCTCGATCATCTGGTTGAGATGGAAGGTCGGCCCGAACGGCTTGATCTGCTCGAGCAGGTTGTCGACCAGCCCCTGGCCGGTGACGGTCGGGAAGCCGGGAATGTCGTAGATCGGCTTCTCAGGATAGAGTTCCGCGCACTGGCCGCCGACCTTCGGCAGGATGTCGACCAGATGCGCGCGAATGTCGAGGAGCCCGAGTTCGAAGACGGCGAAGAGCCCGCAGGGGCCGGCGCCGACGATGACGACGTCGGTGGTGATGACTTCGTTTTCGTTGGCGACAGCCGCTTCGCTCATGATCCTACCTTCGATCCGGTCCAAACTGTACGGTTTAACGAACTCAGACGCGGGGAGGACATGAGGCTTCGGGACCCGGTTGGCAAGTCCAAACCGGCTGAGACGGCCAAAAACGTGGGATCAGGCTCCGGTCTCGGCGTTGAGGCCTGCTGCCGCGATTCCCGCGCAGGCGGCGGCCTCGTCATTGTCCGAGGTGTCGCCGGAGATGCCGACGGCCCCGAGCAGAGCGCCTTCGGCTGAGCGGATCAGCACGCCGCCGGGCACGGGGACGAGCGAGCCGCCGACGGCATGCGTCGCCGCATCGACGAAATAGGGCCGGTCCAGCGCCATCTTGTGCAGCGCGCGCGAGCCGACGCCGAGCGCGACCGCACCATGCGCCTTGCCGAGCGCGATCTCGCCACGCTTCAGGCTGGTGCCGTCCTGTGCCGCGAAGACCTTCTGCGCGCCGCGTGCGTCGAGAACGGCGATGGCGAGCGGCTTGAAGCCTTTGGCTTCGGCGTGGGCCAGCGCCGCCTGGAGGATGGTTTGGGCCTGTGCGAGCGTGAGCATGGGAGGAACTCCGATTTGAACGAAGCGTTCTTGCCAGCGGCAAGGCGCGCGGGAAAGGGGCATCCAGCCGCGTCGGAAGCAATCAGGGCTTGGTTTCGGGAAAACACCTTTTCCGGGGCGGCTTGCGCAGGGCGCCCCAACAGGGCTTGATAGCGCCGCGACACGCGGAGGTTCATCTCATGGGTTTGTTCAGTTTCATCAAGGAAGCGGGCGCCAAGATCTTCGGCGGCTCGGCCAAGGCGGCGACCGCCGACGATCTGCAGAAGGAACTGGCCGGACATGGCCTGCCTTCCGACGTCAACATCCAGATCGACGGCGACAAGGTGAAGGTTTCCGGCAAGGCCGTTTCGACGGAAGAGGCCGAGAAGATCATTCTTGCGCTCGGCAATACGACGGGCGTGGCCCAGGTCGAATCGGACCTCGCCGTCACCAAGGAGGCTGCGGCCGCGGTGTTCTACACGGTGAAGAAGGGCGACACGCTCTGGAAGATTGCCGAGGAACACTACGGCAAGGGCCAGGGCGCGAAATACACCGAGATCGTCAAGGCCAACACGCCGCCGGTGAAGAACCCCGACCTGATCCAGCCGGGCTGGGTGCTGCGCATCCCGCCGCAGGGCTGACGCTGTCCGATACCATGCAGCCGCGGGCCGCTCGTCCGCGGCTGCCTCTTTTCGACCGGCCCGTCATCGAGCTGTTGGCGTTGCGCTCCGTCCCGCCCTATCTGGATGGATCGACAGGCCCGAGCGGGAGATGCAGCCCATGATCGTGAACGATCTCGACATCGACGACATCAAGGCGGGCCTGAGCGATGGCTCGATCCTTCTCGTCGATGTGCGCGAACCCTACGAGTTTGCGGCCGGGCATATCCCGGGAGCCGTCTCGCGGCCGCTTTCGCAGTTCGATCCCTCCGACCTGCCGAACGAGCCGGGCAAGCGGATCGTGCTCTCCTGCGCGGCGGGCGTCCGCTCGCGGCGCGCGCTCGAATTCGCCCAGTCGGCGGGGCTCGACATCAACAGCCATTATGCCGGCGGCTTCAAGGACTGGCTGATGCACGGCGAACCGATCACGCAGGGCTGAGGGTTCAAGCCCCGGCCACGCGACCAGCAGACGACGGAACTGGATAGATGACGACCCGACCATTTCTCCGCAGTGCCGCCTGCGCTGCCGCCCTCATCCTCGCCACGCCGGCTGTTGTCCTGGCGCAGGGCGCGGCGGCTGTTCCCGCCGGCAGCGCGAGCAAGGCGCAGGACGACGACCTCCAGGCCGCGATCACCAAGTCGAACGCCTACACGGCGCTGATGAATCGCACGCTGCGCGCCATCCAGTCCTGGGAGCGCTATGGCAGCTGGGTCGACATGAAGAAGGGGCCGACCGGCAAGGAACGCTACATCACCTATGGGCTCTACAGCCTCTATGACGTCACCGGGGAGATCAAGAAGGCCGAGGAGGCGATGGCGCGCGAGCCGAAGCTGCCGGTGATCGACGAGACGATGGGCCGCTACATCAAGGCCTATCAGGAGCTGGCGCCGCTGATCACCCGCGCCGAACGCTATTACGACCGCAAGGACTATCGCGACGACAACCTGGCCGAGGGACAGAAGCTGCATGCGGCGATGGTGCCGGCGGCCAAGGCCTTCCTCGAAGAGCGGGCCAAGCTCGATGCGCTGATGCGTGTCTACAAGCGTGGCCTCGACCAGCGCGAGCTCGCCTCGGTCGAGCAGCGCGAGGGCAAGTCGGCCCGCTGGCAGGTGCGCAACATCATGATCAATGCGCGCGCCGTGATGGATCTGATGCCGAGCAACGAGCAGCCGATCGTCGATCTCAAGGCCTTCAACGCGGCGACCGCCGACTATGCAGCCGCGGTGCGGGAGATGGACGCCTTCAAGGAGAAGAATCCGGGCGGCGTGCCGTTTATCGAGAGCCAGGCCAGCTCCTGGCTCGGCAAGCTGCGTGATTTCAGCGACAAGCTGGCGAAGAGCAAGGGCGACGTCCGGCGCGGCGCGGCGAACGACGCCAACTGGATCGTCAACAACTACAATACGATGGTCTCGCTCTCGGAGACGGCCGTCCGCATGTCGCGCTGAGGGCAATGCGTGCGACGCAGCCCCGGCGCAGCGCGCGGCGGGGCTGACGTGGCTGCGTTTCTGTTCCAGTCTTTCATTCGACTTAACTGAGGATATGCCTCATGCGTCCCATGAAGTTCGGTTTCGGCCAGCCGGTGCGGCGGGTCGAGGATCAGCGCCTGACGACCGGCACCGGCCGATATACCGACGACATTGCCGCCGAAGGCGCGCTGCACGCCTTCGTGCTGCGCTCGCCTTACGCCCATGCACGCTTCGCGATCGCCGATGTCGATACGGCCCGCAGGATGAAAGGCGTCAAGCTCATCCTGACCGGCGCTGACGTCTCCCAGTACGGAGACCTGCCCTGCAAGGGGCATGTGAAGACGACCTCCGGCGAGATGTCGAAATCGCTGCCGGTCCCGGTGCTGCCCACCGACACGGTCCGCCATGTCGGCGAAGCCGTCGCCTTCATCGTTGCGGAAACGCTGGCGCAGGCGCGCGACGCGGCCGAGGCGATCGCCATCGACTGGGACCCGCTGCCGGCCGTGACCGGGATCGCGGAGGCGCTGGAAGCGGACGCGCCGCAGGTCTGGCCGGATCGGAAAGGCAATGTCGCCTTCGAGGCGGAGCAGGGCGACCGCGCCAGGACCGAGAAAGCCTTCGCCAAGGCCGCGCGGACGGTTTCGCTCACCGTCGTCAACAACCGGCTCGCCTCCAACTACATGGAGACGCGCGCCTGCATCGCCGAATACGACAAGGGCGAGAAGCGCTGGACCCTGACGCTCGGCAGCCAGGGCAGCCATGGCATGCGCGATCTGATCGCGACCTATGTGCTCAAGGTCGATCCCAAGCGCATCCGCGTGGTGACGCCGGATGTCGGCGGCGGCTTCGGCACCAAGATCTTCCTCTATCGCGAATATCCGCTGGCGATGATCGCGGCCGAAAAGCTGAAGCGGCCGGTGCGCTGGGTCGCCGATCGCAACGAGCATTTCCTCGCCGACACGCATGGCCGCGCCAATCTTGCGACGGCGACGATGGCGCTCGACGCCAAGGGCAAGTTCATCGGGCTCAAGGTCGATCTCTCGGCCGAGATGGGCGCCTATCTCTCGCAATATGGGCCCTTCATCCCCTGGGTCGGCACCACGATGACGCCGGGCTGCTACAACATCCCGGCCGTGCATGTCGTCTTCCGTGGCGTGCTGACCAACACGACGCCGGTCGACGCCTATCGCGGGGCCGGGCGCCCCGAGGCGGCCTATCTGATCGAGCGGCTGGTCGACGCCATCGCGCGCGAGACCGGCAAGACGCCGGACGCGGTGCGCGCCCAGAATTTCGTCAAGCTGTCGGAGATGCCGCACAAGACCCAGACCGGGCCGGTCTACGATTCCGGCGAGTTCGAGGGCCATATGCGCCGGGCCATGGACGTCGCCGACTGGAAGGGTTTCAAGGCCCGCCAGAAGGCCTCGGCCAAGGCCGGCAAGATCCGAGGCATCGGCATGGCCAGCTATATCGAGGCCTGCGGCGGGGGCGGACCGGAAAGTTCGACCGTGATCCTGGAGAAGGACGGCACGGTGACCGTTTTGATCGGCACGCAGTCGAACGGGCAGGGGCATGAGACGGCCTATTCGCAGCTCGTCTCGCAGCATCTCGACATTCCGATGGATCGCATCCGCGTCGTGCAGGGCGATACCGACCGGGTCGAGACCGGCTCCGGCACCGGCGGCTCGCGCTCGATCCCGGTCGGTGGCGCGGCTCTCGACAAGGCGACGGGCATCCTGACCGACAACCTGAAGCAGCTCGCCTCGGAGAAGCTCGAGGCGGCGGTAGGCGATCTCGAAATTGCCGATGGCGCGGTTCGCATCGTCGGCACCGACAAGTCGCTCGGTCTGGCTGCGATCGCGGCGCTGCCCGGTGCGACGCCGGCCCTGCTCAAGGTCCATCAGAGCTGGCAGCCGCCGGAGGCGACCTATCCGAACGGCACGCATGTCTGCGAACTGGAGATCGATCCCGGCACGGGGGCGACCCAAATCCTCAATTATGTCGTGGTCGACGATTTCGGCGTGACGCTGAATCCGCTGATGCTGCAGGGCCAGGTCCATGGCGGCTCGGCCCAGGGCATCGGCCAGGCGCTGATGGAGGAGATCCGCTTCGATCCCGACGGGCAGATGCTGACCGCTACCTTCATGGACTATGCCATGCCGCGCGCCGTCGACATTCCCAACTTCCATTTCGAGACGCGCAATGTCCGCTGCCTCACCAACGCCATCGGCGTAAAGGGCGCGGGCGAGGCGGGCGCGATCGGCGCCTGCCCGGCCGTGATGAACGCGGTGGTCGATGCGCTCGACCGCGCCGCCGGCATCAAGGCCATGGACATGCCGGCGACGCCGCTCAAGGTGTTCAGCGCATTGAAGGAAGCCGGCTATCGGCTTTGACGCAAGGGCGGGCTTGCAGCATTGCAAGCCCGTTCACGCAAAAGCGACTTGGCTGTGCTGCGATCATCGTTTGATTTGGACGAGTTCAAAACAGCGCTAAAGGCGCCGACTCGTCTGGAAGGGGAACTGAATGATCCGCACTGCTCTCGTGCTTGCCGGCCTCGGGCTTGGCCTCACCGCCGTGATGGCGCAGTCGAACCCGATCGCGGAGCGCCAGCAGGCGATGAAGGCGATCGGCGCGGCCACGCGCGAGGGCGCGGCCATGGCCAAGGGCGAGGCCCCGTTCGACGCTGCGAAGGCGCAGGCGGTCTTCAAGACCTATTCCGATTCGGCCAAGAAGGCGCAGACGCTGTTCCCGGACACCGCCAAGACCGGCGGCGAGACGACGGCCGCGCCGAAGATCTGGGAAGATCAGGCGGGCTTCAAGGCTGCCTTCGCCAAGTTCGAGGCCGATGCCGCGGCCGGTGCGAGTGTCACGAATATCGACGGTTTCCGTACCGCCTTCGGCGCCGCCACCAAGAACTGCGGCGCCTGCCACGAAGTCTTCCGCGTCAAGAAGTGATCGGCCTTTCGGCCGGTTCGGGAAGCGGGCGCCAGCAATGGCCGCCCGCTTTTTTTGTGACTGCTGGAGCTTTGACCCCGCCGGAAGCGCTGCGTCATTCCGGACAAGCGGCGGAGCCGCGCCGATCCGGAATCCATCGGAGTGCACCGCGCTTTACGATGGATTCCGGGTCAAGTCCGGAATGACGGTGCGGTTCCCGAGACCGTCGTCAGGCACAGTTTGGAATTGCTGCGTTTTCAGGGTTGCCGATGCGGGGTTGGCCCGTTCAATCTGCCGGCAGTGCCTGTTGGAGATGCCGATGCTGTTGCTGCGCCGCCTTTTCGTGACCCTCGTCCTTCTGGCGGCCCTCGCTTTTGCCGGCTTCTACGTCCTCACCGACCCGCGTGTCGTTTCGCCTTCGCCCGAAATCGGGGCACTCCCGGCGGCGGACATCGAGAATGGCCGGGTGCTGTTCGCCGCGGGCGGTTGCGCCTCCTGCCACGCTACGCCGGGGCAGGACGACAAGCTCAGGCTCGGCGGCGGGCTGGCGCTGGGCTCGCCCTTCGGCACCTTCCATGCGCCGAACATCTCGCCGCATACGCGCGACGGCATCGGCAATTGGGGCGTGCAGGATTTCGTCGATGCGATGGCGGCCGGCGTTTCGCCACGCGGCCAGCATCTCTATCCGGCCTTTCCCTACACCTCCTATCGGCTGATGCCGCCCAAGGCGCTGGCCGATCTCTTCGCCTATATCCGGACGCTGGCGCCGGTCGAGGGCAGGGCGCCGCCGCATGACCTGCCGTTCCCCTTCAACATCCGCCGCATGGTCGGCGGCTGGAAGCTGCTGTTCTTCGAAGGCGCGCCGTTCCGGCCGGACCCGACAAAGAGCGAGGCCTGGAACCGCGGTGCCTATCTCGTCAACGGCCCCGGCCATTGCGCGGAGTGCCACTCCGCACGCAACGCACTCGGCGCCATCGTCCCGGCGACCCGCCTCGCCGGTGGGCCGGACCCGGAGGGCAAGGGCTGGGTGCCGAACATCACCCAGTCCGAGAACGGGTTGGCGAAATGGTCGAAGGAGGAGATCGCCGAGCTCCTCAAGACCGGTTTCACGCCCAGCTTCGACAATGTCGGCGGCTCGATGGCGGCGGTGGTGCGCAACATGGCGCAGATCCCCGATGCCGACCGGATGGCGATGGCGGAGTATCTGAAGTCACTACCGGCCGTAGAAGGGCCGCCGCGACCGCAGGCCAAGGCGCCCTGAGAGGGATCAGCTCGCCTTCGCCAGCGCCACGGCGTCCGCTCCGGCCGGGAAGTGGAGCTGGCCGGAGGTGTCGTTCGCTGCCCGCCACACCGTCTCGGCGACATCGGTCTCGCGGGTGATGAGGGGCGGGTTGGCGAAGCCGGCGAAAATGGGCTCTGCGAAGGCCGCATAGGCCGGCGGGATCAGGTCCTGGACACGGACTTCGGTGTTGTGGGCGAAGCGCGTGGTCGGGGCATAGCCGGGCTCGACCAGCTTCACGCGGACGCCGAAGGCGCCGAGCTCATGCGCCAGCGATCCGGTGAAGCCGGTGATGGCGGTTTTGCTGGCGGTATAGGCCGCGGCCAGCGGCATGGCGGCGAGCGTCACGCTGGAAGTGACGTTGACGATGACGCCTGCCTGCCGCTCGCGGAATTGCGGAATCACCGCCTGGGTCATCGCCATCACGCCGAAGGTGTTGGTCTCGAAGACCTTGCGGATATGGGCCATCGACGTCGCCTCGAAAGCACCGACGACGCCGACACCGGCATTGTTGACGAGAGCATCGAGCGGCCCGCTCTCGGCCAGGGCAGCCGCGATGCTGTCGGGATCGGTCACGTCGAGCGCGAGGACGCGCATCCGCTCGGAAACCGGCAGGAGGTCGGCGCGCGGGTTGCGCATCGTGGCGATGACGTTCCAGCCATTGGCGTGGAAGTGGCGGGCGGTTTCCAGGCCATAGCCGGAGGAGCAGCCGGTGATCAGGACGGTCTTCATGGCGGGGTCTCTCTTGCGCTTGGGGTTGACGTCGGAGAGATAGTCGTGATGGACTGAACTATCAGCGGCTATAAATCCGTATTTCATTTGCAAGAGTTCGGAATGCCTGACCCGCTCTCCCAGGTTATCGCCTTGCTGCGACCCCGCGCCGTATTCGCGAAAGGCATCAGCGGGGCCGGGCGCTGGGGCGTTCGCTACACTGCCTTCGGGCAGCCGAGCTTCTGCGTCGTGCTCGAAGGGCGCTGCCGGCTGGCGGTCGATGGCGAGGAGCCGGTTGCGCTGGAAGCGGGTGATTTCGTGCTGCTGCCGGCGACGCCGGCCTTCACGCTCTCGGGCTTCGAGCCGGTGACACCCCGGCTGGTCGATCCGCAGGTCGCGGCCTCCTTCACCGACGAGGTTCGGCATGGCACGCAGGACGGCCCCGCCGATGCCCGCCTGCTCGGCGGCTATTTTCTGTTCGATACGCCCGATGCCGCGCTGCTGCTGTCGCTGCTGCCGCGGATGATTCATATCCGCGAGGTGCCGCGCCTCGCGACCCTGGTGCGGCTCGTCGCCGAGGAGGCGCGCGGGGAGAGCGCGGGCCGCGATCTCGTGCTGGCCCGGCTCGTCGAGATCCTGCTGATCGAGACCTTGCGCGTCGCGCGGAGCAGCGACGCCCCGCCCGGCCTGCTGCTGGGGCTTGCCGATGCGCGCGTGGCCGATGCGCTCAGGCAGATCCATGGCCGGCCGGAGCGGCCCTGGACCGTGGCTGAACTCGCCCGTAGCGCCGGCATGTCGCGCACGGCCTTCTTCGAGCGTTTCATGCGCAAGGTCGGGTTGCGGCCGATGGAGTACCTATTGGCCTGGCGCATGGCTCTCGCCAAGAACCTGCTCTCCGGCGGCGCGGTGGCGCTCGACGAGGTCGCGCGGCAGGTCGGCTATGGCTCGGCCAGCACCTTCAGTACCGCTTTCAGCCGCCATGTCGGGCAGCCGCCGGGCCGCTATGCGCGTCGTCAGGACGGGCGCTCGGTGCCGGGCCGTTCTCCGGAGCGGCGACGAACCGGCTCGACGCGCTGACTGCCGATGCGCAGGGCCTGACACCGGGTTTGAGGTGGGCGTTGGGGGCGTTCCCGGCGTCCGCTTTGGTCGAGAATGCTCTGCTTCCTTGCGGGCATAGGCCGCAGGCGCGTTTGCCGAATGGGCGCTATCCGGCCAGGTTCTGGCAATCACAACGGCCCCGGCTCGCGGCCAAATCGCTGCATATCGGCAGAAAACCAACGCAATCTGCAACAGCCGCGAGGCTTGCAAGCGGCGCGGAGCGGCCCCGACGTCTCACCCCCTTCTGGGACCTTAAGCGGTGCTTAAGGTGGCGGTTCCTACGAGGGATGCCGAGGCTGGGCATGTTTATGTCTTGGTTTCTGCAATGTAATTGAAGTCGATCGTTCCGTTTTTCGGTTTCGATCTAAAGTAATGTGAAGGTTTATTATGAGCAGTCGGTATATCCAGGATATGGTCGGGAATCTGAAGGGCGGGCGCCTGTCGCGACGCTCCTTCATCCAGAAAATGGCGGCGCTGGGCATCACCGCGCCGATCGCGAGCCAGATCCTGGCCTGGAACGATGTCGCGATGGCGAACGCCACGCTCGAGTACAAGCCGACCAAGGCCGGTGGTGGTGGGCCGCTGAAGATGCTGCTCTGGCAGGCTCCGACCCTGCTCAACCCGCATTTCGCCTCGGGCACCAAGGACCAGATCGCCTCCCGCGTCTTCTACGAGCCGCTCGCCGGCTGGGACAAGGAAGGCAACCTCATCCCGCAGCTCGCCGCCGAGGTCCCGACCAAGGCCAATGGCGGCCTGTCCGAGGACGGCACCACCGTCACCTGGAAGCTGAAGCCGGGCGTGAAGTGGCATGACGGCAAGCCGCTGACGGCCGACGACGTGGTCTTCACCTGGGAATATGCCGCCGATCCGGCGACCGCCGCCTATACCTCGGGTGCCTACACCAACATCAAGGTCGAGAAGGTCGACGACCTCACCGTCAAGGTGATCTTCGCCAAGCCGACGCCGTTCTGGGCCGATCCTTTCGTCGGGGTCGCAGGCATGATCATCCCGAAGCATCATTTCGGCGAATACAAGGGCACCAAGTCGCGCGAGGCGCCGGCGAACCTCAAGCCGGTCGGCACTGGCCCCTACAAGTTTGCGGACTTCAAGCCGGGCGACATCCTGACCGGCACCATTAACACCGAGTATCACGTCAAGAACCAGCCGCATTTCGACACCTTCGAAATCAAGGGCGGTGGTGATGCGGTTTCGGCGGCGCGCGCCGTGCTGCAGACCGGCGAGTACGACTACGCTTGGGATACGCTCGTCGAGGACGAGGTCCTCAAGCGCATGGAAACCGGCGGCCGCGGCAAGATCAGCGCCGCTTCTGCGGGCGACATCGAGTTCATCACGCTGAACACGACCGATCCGTGGACCGAGGTCGATGGCGAGCGTTCCAGCGTCAAGACCAAGCATCCGACGCTGTCGGACCCGGCCGTTCGCCAGGCGATCAACCTCCTGATCGACCGCGACTCGATCCAGAAGTTCATCTACGGCCGTGCCGGTTCGGCGACGGCGAGCTTCGTCAACGAGCCCAAGCAGTTCAAGTCGCAGAAGCTGAAATACGAGTTCAGCATCGACAAGGCCAACAAGATCCTCGACGAGGCTGGTTGGAAGAAGGGCTCGGACGGCATCCGCGAAAAGGACGGCAAGAAGCTGAAGTATGTCTACCAGACCTCGATCAATGCCCCGCGTCAGAAGGTCCAGGCCATCATCAAGCAGGCCTGCCAGCGCGCCGGCATCGACCTCGAGCTCAAGTCGGTCACCGCCTCGGTGTTCTTCTCGTCGGACGTCGCTAACCCCGACACCTACACCAAGCTCTATGTCGACATGGAGATGTACACCACGACGCAGCCGCAGCCCGATCCGGAGCGCTTCCTCAACCAGTTCGTCTCCTGGGAGGTCGCCAACAAGGAGAACAAGTGGCTGGGACGCAACGTCTCGCGCTATACCGATCCGGCTGCCGACGAGGCCTACAAGGCCGCTCAGAAGGAGCTCGACCCGGCCAAGCGCGCCGCGCTGCTGATCAAGGTCAACGAGATCTTCTGCGAGGCCAACGTCATCCTGCCGATCCTGTCGCGGAAGAAGGTCGTCGCCTCGGCGCTTAACCTTGCGCACGACCATTCGGGCTGGGACGTCGATACCTGGAACCTCGCGGCCTGGTATCGCAGCTGAGTCAGGAGGGGCTCTCGCCCGGACGTCGTTCAGGCGAGAGCTTTCGCGGCGCGACGCTGCCCAAATGAAAAACGCCCGCGCCGGGAGCGCGGGCGTCTATGGACGGGCCGATCGGCGGTTCTGTTATTCCATCACCGCCGCCTTGAGAATGCAGACCATCAGGGCCTGTCCGGGCTCGGCTCCGACGCAGCGGACGACATGGCGGCGGTCGCAACGGTAGCGCAGCGTCTCGCCTGCCTTGGCGCGCTGGACGATGTCGCCGACCTCGACCTCGAACTCGCCGGCCGTGACCGAGAGCGATTCGATCGAGCCGCGTTGATGGCCCTCGGAATCGAGCTCGCCGCCGGGCTCGGCCTGCACCTCGTACCATTGCAGCCATTCGACGGTCTTGATCCAGCCGATGATGGCCAGGCGCAGCTTGCCGTCTTCCGAAACGAGAATGGGCGTGTCGGCGCGGGTGGTCTTCTCGATGAAGGGCTCTTCCTCGCCGCTGGAGAGGACGCGCTCGATCGAGATGTCGAGCGCCTGCGAGAGCCGCCAGATCGTCGCCAGCGTCGGGTTGGTTTCGTTGCGCTCGATCTGGCTGATGATCGACTTGGCGACGCCCGATTGCTCGGCGAGGTCCGAAAGCGAGAAGTTGTAGGCCTTGCGCAGGCGCTGGATCGTCTTGCCGAGCTGACCCGAGATGACCTGAGCCCCGGATTCAAGCTCCCGCCCGCCGCGCTCTTTCGTCTCGATTCCCATGAATTCGCCCCGCTTCGACTGTGAGCCGTTTGTAACGGCGGACGATCGTTTGAACAAGCGAACAATGCCGCTGGCCGGAGCGCGGGCCGTCAGGTCATGCGGCTGGGGCCGACCTCGCGCTGCTCGCGCCGGGCGAGGCCGAGCTGGCGCTCGCGCAGGATCACATAGATACCGGAGGTGACGACGATGAAGGCGCCGATCAGGATCGCCGTCGCTGGCCATTCGCCGAACCAGATCCAACCGATCGCCACGGCCCAGAGCATGGTGGAATACTCGAAGGGCGCGATCAGCGAGGCGTCGCCGTAGCGATAGGCCTGCACGATCAGGATCTGTCCGAGCCCGCCGAGGATGCCGATGACGACCATCAGGGTCGCATCCTTGAGATCGGGCATGTTCCAGCCCAGCAGGATGGTCGAGAGGCCGAGCAGGCTGGTCAGCAGCATGAAGTAGAAGACGATGGCGCCCGTCCGTTCCGTCGCGGTCAGAAGCCGGACCTCGACCGAGGCGAAGGCCGAGCAGAAGGCGCCGGCGAGCCCCAGCGCAGCACCGAGCGCGGCATTGCCGCCGACCGGATGGCTGCCGGCGCCAAGATGCGGCGAGAGCATGATGAGCACGCCGACGAAGCCGATCGTCACCGCCGTCCAGCGATAGATGCGCACCTTCTCCTTGAGCACGAGCGCGGCGAGCACGACGACGGCGAGCGGAGCGGCATAGCCGATGGCGACGGCTTCCGAGAGCGGCAGGAACTGCAGCGCCGCGAAGCCGCAGAACATCCCGGTCGAGCCCATGATGCCGCGTTTGAGGTGGCCGCGCAGGTTGCTCGTCTTCAGGGCCGCCGGCAGCTCGGAGCGCCAGGCGAGCCAGATGAGCAGCGGGATCATCGCGAAGAAGGAGCGGATGAAGACGATTTCGCCCGTCGGATAGCGCGTCGAGATCGACTTGATGGCCGCCGACATCAGCGTGAAGGCCAGCGCCGAGATCAGCTTGAGGGTGATGCCGAGAAGAGGAGACAACGGAGCGCGCGGCGGGAGAGGAGGAACGGTTTCGGACGAAACCGTTCCTCCTTAGACCATGTCGAAGCGGGGCGGCGAAGCGTGAACTCTGCAACCCGGCTAGGCGATTGGTGTGGGGCGTCAGGAAGCGCGGGCCTGACCAAATGCGCGTCATTCTCGGGCTTGACCCGAGAATCTCTTGCCGGAAGAGGTGCAGGTGCCTCCATCGTCATGAGATGCTCGGGTCAAGCCCGAGCATGACGGAGCCAGGGGGCGGCGACGCGCGGCTCAGAAGGTTCCGCGGAAGGCGCCGCCGTCGATCAGGAAGTTCTGGCCGGTGAGGTAGCCGGCATGGGCGCTGGCGACGAAGGCGCAGAGCTTGCCGAATTCGTCGGGCGTGCCGAGGCGGCCGGCTGGCACCGCGGCGAGCCTGCGCTTCACGGCCTCGTCCATGCTGATGCCCTGCATCTCGGCGGCCTTGGTGGTCGCGACCTTGATCCGGTCGGTGTCGAAGACGCCCGGCAGGATGTTGTTGATGGTGACATTGGCATGCGCGACCTCGCGGGCAACGCCCGAGAGGAAGGCGGTGAGGCCGGCGCGCGCCGCCGAGGAGACGTCGAGGCCGGTCAGCGGGGTCACGACACTCGCCGAGGTGATGTTGATGATCCGGCCGAAGCCGCGCTCGACCATGCCGTCGATGACGCGCTGCACCAGTTCCAGCGGGGTCGCCATGTTCTGGACGACGCCTTCGAGAAGCCCTTCGCGGGTCACCTGACGGAAGGGCTTGGGCGGCGGGCCGCCATTGTTGTTGACGAGGATGTCGGGGTTGGGGGCGGCGGCGAGGAGCGCGTCCTGGCCGGCGCGGGTCGAGACGTCGGCGACGACGGCGACCACGGTCGCGCCCGTCGCGGCGCGGATCGCGCTGGCGGTGGCTTCGAGCGTCTTGGCATCGCGGCCGTTGATGACGACGGTGCAGCCGGCCTGCGCCAATGCTTCGGCGCAGCCGCGGCCGAGCCCTTTGCTGGAGGCGCAGACGATGGCCTCACGGCCGGCAATTCCGAGATCCATGGCATTCTCCGATCGGCAGGAAGACATCCTGGGGTTCCACCCAGAACATGGATTGGCCGCGCCGTCATCAAAGCGCAACGCAAATCAGACACACGCCCCGAGCATCGCAACAGCAGGAGCTGTCCGCTATGGGCGACGAGGACGACGCGAAGCAGGTTCGCAGCATCTTCATCTCCGATCTGCATCTGGGGACCCGCGGGGCGCAGGCCGATCTCCTGCTCGAGTTCCTGCGGGCCTATGACGCGCCGACCATCTATCTCGTCGGCGACATCATCGATGGCTGGCGGCTGAAGAGCGGCTGGTATTTCCCGCAGGCCCACAATGACGTGATCCAGAAGCTGCTGCGCAAGGTGCGCAAGGGCGCGAGGCTGATCTACGTCACCGGCAACCACGACGATTTCCTGCGCGATTTCACCGGATTGCAGTTCGGCGGCATCACGCTGGTGGACGACATCGTTCATGAGACGGCCGACGGCAGGCGTATGCTGGTCATTCATGGCGACCTGTTCGACCTGGTGGTGCGCAACGCCAAATGGCTCGCGCTGCTCGGCGACTGGGCCTACACCGTCGCGCTCGCGCTCAACATGGGGCTCAACAAGGTGCGGCGCTGGCTGCAGCTGCCGCATTGGTCGCTCTCAGCCTGGGCCAAGCACAAGGTCAAGAACGCCGTGAACTATATCGGCGAGTTCGAGACCTGCCTTGCCGCCGAAGCGCGCCGGCACAATGCCGACGGCGTCATCTGCGGCCATATCCACCACGCCGCCTGCCGCGAGATCGACGGGCTAACCTACATCAACACCGGCGACTGGGTCGAAAGCTGCACGGCCTTCGTCGAACACTATGACGGGCGCTTCGAGCTGATCCGCTGGCCGCAGGGGCGGCTGAAGGGCGAGGCGGCGGTGCCGGTCGTCGTGCCGGCCAGCCCCGTGGCCGTACCGGATCTGGTCGAGGCGGCGTGATGCGCGTCCTCGTCGCCACCGATGCCTGGCGCCCGCAGGTCAACGGGGTCGTGCGCTCTCTGGAGCGGATGATCCAGGCTGCGCCGGATTTCGGCGCGACGGCGCAGGCGCTCACGCCCGAGGGCTTTCACCAGATCGGCCTGCCGAGCTATCCCGATATCCGGCTGGCGCTAGCGACACGCCGGGCGCTTGCCGCTCGGATCGCAGAGTTCGGCCCGGACCATATCCACATCGCGACCGAAGGGCCGATCGGCTGGCTGACGCGGGCCGTGTGCCTGGCCCAGAAGCGCCCGTTCACGACGAGCTACCACACCCGTTTTCCGCAATATATCGCCGCGCGCTGGCCCATTCCCGAACGCTGGAGCTATGGGCTGCTGCGCCGCTTCCACGGCGCCGCCGCGGCGGTGATGGTCTCGACGGCGACGGTGGAGGAGGAGTTGCGCCAGCATGGCTTCGACAAGCTGGTGCGCTGGGGGCGGGGTGTCGACCTGTCGCTGTTCCACCCGCGCCGGCAGAGCCTGCTCGATCTGCCGCGGCCGATCTTCCTCAGCGTCGGCCGCGTGGCGGTCGAGAAGAATCTCGAGGCGTTCCTGTCGCTGCGGCTGCCGGGCAGCAAGGTCGTGGTCGGTGACGGCCCGGCCCGGGCCGATCTCCAGCGCGCCTATCCCGACGCGCATTTCCTCGGTGTCCGGGAGGGCGAGGAGCTGGCCGCGATCTATGCCTCGTCCGACGTCTTCGTCTTTCCGAGCCTGACCGACACCTTCGGCATCGTTCTGCTGGAGGCGGCGGCGAGCGGCCTGCCCGTCGCGGCATTCCCGGTTCAGGGGCCGCGGGATGTCTTCGCGGGGAGCGGCGCGGCCGTGCTCGACGAGGATCTGCGCGGAGCGGCCATGCAGGCGCTCAGGGTGCCGCGCGAATCCTGCCTGGAACTGGCAGCGCGCCATAGCTGGGCGAGCAGCGCGGCGCAGTTCTACGGCCATATCCGGCGCGTCGCCCAGCAGGCCGGCTATCTGCCGCGAGAGGCAGGTGCGGCGGCGCCGTCCGCCTTCACAGCCTTCGCGAACGGGTGTGGCGTGGAAGGGCGGGAGCTTTCGCGGCGCCTGCCGGCTTGAGCTGGGCGCGGAAGCCGTCGCGCCGTTCGTGAACCGAAGCGATGACGAGGCCCATCGGCACGCCGAGGCCGACCAATGCCGCCTCCGAAAGCTGCAGGCTGGCCTCGATCGTCTCGGGCACCGCGTCGTTGACGCCGATCTCGTAGAGGTGGCGGGCATGGGCCGCATCGCGGGCGCGGGCGACGATGACGATATCGGGGCGCAGCATGCGCGCCGCCTGGACGATAGCATCGACGGCGCGCGAGTTGTCGATCGTGACGATCAGGGCCGTCGCTTCGTCCAGGCCGCAGAGACGGAGGAACTCCGCCTTCGTCGCGTCACCGTAGAAGGCGGGGCGGCCGGCGCGGCGCTGCGCGGTGATCAGGGAGGCGTCCGAGTCGACGACGATGTAGGATTTGCCGTGCTCGTCCAGCATCGAGGCGACGAGCCGGCCGACGCGGCCGCCGCCGACCACGATCGCGCGCGGGGCGTGGTCGTCGGGCGGCAGGATCGCCGCCTCGTCCGGCAGGATGACGGGAGGCGCGAGCTTCTGCGCGAGATGGCGCGCGATGCGGGCGAGCAGCGGCAGCGCGATCATGGTCAGCGAGACGGCGGCGAGGACGATGCTGGTGGCGTTGTGGTCGATCAGCCCGGTGCCGGTCGCGGCATTGAGAAGCACGAAGGCGAATTCGCCGCCGGGCGCGACCATGATCGCCGTCTCCAGCGCGGTTGCCGCCGACAGGCGGAGCTGGCGGGCGAGGAGGAAGATGATCGCGGCCTTGACCAGCAGCAGCCCGGCCGCGATCGCGAGGATGGCGACGGGGTTGGCGGCGATCTCGGCCGGATTCACGCCCATGCCGACGGTGAGGAAGAAGACGCCAATCAGCAGCGACTTGAACGGATCGATCGTCACCTCGATGGCACGGCGGAATTCCGTCTCCGCGAGCAGCAACCCGGCAATGAAGGCGCCCAGCCCCATCGAGAGGCCGGCCGCGGCCGCGATCAGGCCGGTGCCCAGCGCCGTCAGCAGCGTCGCGGCCATGAAGCTCTCGGTCGATTCCGTCGAGGCGACGAGGCGGAAAAGCGGCCGCAATGCCAGGCGGCCGATGACGATGATAGTCGCGATCGCGGCGAAGGCCTGGATGAAGGCCTGTGCCAGGCCGGCGAGCAGCGAGCCCGAGCCGTTCTGCGCGTCGAGCACGCTGATCAGGAACAGCAGAGGAATGACCGCGAGATCCTGGCAGAGCAGGATCGCGAAGCTCGTGCGCCCCGCCGAGGTCGTCATCCGCTTCTTGGCGGCCAGCAGCTCGACGACCATGGCGGTCGAGGAGAGGGCGAGGCCGAAGCCGATGATGAGCGCTGCCGCCGCCGGCTGGCCGATGGCGAAGGCGACGAGGCCGATGGCCGCCGCGCTGAGCCCGACCTGGCCGAGCCCAAGGCCGAAGACGAGGCGCTTCATCGTCATCAGGCGCTCGAAGGAGAGCTCCAGCCCGATGACGAACAGCAGGAAGGCGACGCCGAGCTCGGCCGGGCCCGCCAGGGCCTCGGCATTCGAGACGGTGATGGTGCTCAGCAGAGGGAGCTTCGCCGCCAGGCCACCCAGCCCGTAAGGGCCGAGCAGCGCCCCGCAGGCGACGAAGGCGATGATCGAATTGACCTTGAGGCTCTTGGCAAGCGGCACGACCACGCCCGCCGTCGCAAGCACGACGACGGCGTCCTTGTAGAAGGAAGGATCGACTGTTCCGGCCACAAGGGCGCCTTTGCGATTCGAATGAGCGGGGCGGCCCGGCAATTCTTGCGTTTCGCCGCGCCGCAACACAACCTTGGAATCGCTATGGCGAGGAGAAATTTGCCTTGCCTGCCGAGCCTTTAGGCCAGAGGGCTCAGATCGCCGCGTGAAATGCGGTTTTCGCCGTCGCCCGGGATGGGGTAGCGTCCCGTCATTCGCTCAGAAGGACCGTCCATGCGTTTTGCCGGAACCGAGAACTACGTCGCGACCGAAGACCTCACCGTCGCCGTCAATGCCGCGATCCGGCTGGAGCGGCCGCTGCTGGTGAAGGGCGAGCCGGGAACCGGCAAGACCGTGCTGGCGGAGGAGATCGCGGCCGCGCTCGGCGCGCCGCTGATCACCTGGCACATCAAATCCACGACCAAGGCGCAGCAGGGCCTCTACGAGTACGATGCGGTGAGCCGCCTGCGCGACAGCCAGCTTGGCGATCCGCGCGTTTCCGACATTGCCAACTACATCAAGCGCGGCAAGCTCTGGGAGGCCTTTGCCTCGCCCGTCCGGCCGGTGCTGCTGATCGACGAGATCGACAAGGCCGATATCGAGTTCCCGAACGATCTGCTGCTCGAACTCGATCGCATGGAGTTCCACGTCTACGAGACCGGCGAGACGATCAAGGCGGTGCAGCGGCCGGTGATGATCATCACCTCGAACAACGAGAAGGAGCTGCCGGACGCCTTTCTGCGCCGCTGCTTCTTCCACTACATCCGCTTCCCCGATGCCGAGACGATGCAGGCGATCGTCGAGGTGCATTTCCCCGGCATCAAGAAGAGGCTGATGGAGGAGGCGCTGCGCCTGTTCTTCGAGGTGCGCGAAGTGCCCGGCATCAAGAAGAAGCCGTCGACCTCCGAGCTGCTCGACTGGCTGAAGCTGCTGGTCGCCGAGGATATCGGGCCGGAGGTGCTGCGCGAGCGCGATCCGCGCAAGCTGATCCCGCCGCTGCATGGCGCGCTGCTCAAGAACGAGCAGGACGTCTCGCTGTTCGAGAAGCTCGCCTTCATGGCGCGGCGCGAGAGCCGGTGAGGTCGGTCAGAGCGTCATTCTCGGGCGGAGCGAAGCGTAGACCCGAGAATCTCTGGCCGAAGAAGGCTCCCGAGACCGCAGTCCCGAGATGCTCGGGTCAAGCCCGAGCATGACGCCCCCCGAGGGAAGCCCCTCGCAAATCGGCTTGCCCATAGCTAGGTTCTCTTCATGCGACGCCTCATGCTTCTGCGCCACGCCAAGTCCAACTGGCCGACCGGTGTGGCCGACCGCGACCGGCCGCTTGCCGCACGCGGACGGGAAGCCGCTCCTGTCATGGGGCGCTATCTCGCCGACGAGCTGCTGCTGCCGGACCTCGTGCTGATCTCGCCGGCCAAGCGCACGGTCGAGACCTGGGAGATGGTGGCGCCGATGCTGCCCGAGAAGCCGGCGACGCATTACGAGCCGCGCATCTACGAGGCCAAGGTGGAGCGCCTGCTCGACGTCGTGCAGGACGTCGAGGGGAACGTCCGCACCCTGCTGATGATCGGCCACAACCCCGGCTTCGAGGAGTTGGCGCATCTGCTGACCGGCCATGGCGATCGCTATGCGGCGGCGCGGATGAGCCAGAAATACCCGACCTGCGGCCTCGCCGTGCTCGATTTCGCGGTCGAGGACTGGCGCGACGTGGCCGAGCGCGGCGGCCGGCTCGACCGCTTCGTCACCCCGGCGTCCCTGGGCGAAGGGCCGGACGAGTGAGGCTGTCGTCGTCGTGAGCGACGCCTCCTATCTCGACAGCGCCCGCAATGCGGCGCTGGCTTTCGGCGACAGCCTGCTGGGTTTCGCGCGGCCGCGGCTGCGCATCGGCGTCACCGGCCTGTCGCGCTCGGGCAAGACGGTCTTCACCACGGCGCTGATCCAGAACCTGATGGAAGGCGCCCGGCTGCCGGTGCTGAAGGCGGCGTCCGAAGGGCGGATCGCCCGCGTGCGGCTGGTACCGCAACCCGACCCGGACGTGCCGCGCTTTCCCTATGAGGCGCATCGCGCCGCGATGACCGGGGCGGAGCGCCGCTGGCCGGAATCGACGCGCCGCATCTCCGAGTTGCGCGTCGAGATCGACTACGAGCGCGCTTCCGGCTGGTTCAAGGGGCCGGCGACGCTGACGCTCGACATCGTCGACTATCCCGGCGAGTGGCTGCTCGATCTCGCCCTGATCGGGCAGGACTACAAGACATGGTCGGCGCAGGCGGTGGCCGACGCGCGCAAGGCTCATCGGCGCGCCGCCGCCGAAGCCTGGCTCGCCGATTTGGCCGGACGCGATCCGGAGGGGCCTCCCGACGAGCTTGCGGCGGAAGCGGCCAGCGACCTGTTCAAGAGCTATCTGGCACAACTCAGGGCCGATCCGGAAGCGGTGGCGGTGACGCCGCCCGGCCGCTTCCTGATGCCGGGCGATCTCGAAGGTTCGCCGGCGCTGACCTTCGCGCCGCTGGATCTCGGCCATGATCGCGAGCCCAGGCCCGGCACGCTCGCCGGGCTGATGGCGGAGCGCTTCGAGGCCTATAAGCGCGTCGTCGTCACCCCCTTCTTCCGCGATCATTTCGCCCGGCTCGACCGGCAGATCGTGCTGGTCGACGTGCTGGCGGCGCTCGATGCCGGGGCGCCGGCCCTGGCCGATCTCGAAACCGCGCTGGGGCAGGCGCTCGCCTCCTTCTCCGTCGGCCGCAACTCCTGGATGACGAGCCTGTTCGCGCCGCGCATCGAACGGGTGCTCTTCGCGGCGACCAAGGCCGACCATGTCCATCACAGCAGCCATGATCGCCTTGCCGCCGTGATGTCGCATCTGGTGGGGCGGGCGCTTGCCCGGGCGCAGGGGGCCGGCGCGCGGGTGGAGGCGATGGCGCTCGCCGCCGTGCGCGCGACGCATGAGGTCCGGATCAGGGAGGGGCGCGAGGAGCTTCCCGCCATCGCCGGGGTGCCGGAAGCGGGCGAGGATATCGACGGGCAGGTCTTCGACGGCATTGCCGAGGCCGCGATCTTTCCGGGCGAGCTGCCGGAGCGGCCGGAGGCGATCTTCGACCCGAAGGCGCATTGGCAGGTCAGGGCGCCGCGCTTCCGGCCGCCGCTGGTCGAACCGGACGCCGGGGGACGGGCGAAGCCACCGCCGCAGATCCGCCTCGACCGTGCGCTGGAATTCCTGATCGGCGACAGGCTGGCGTGAGGAGGCTGTGATGAACAGAGTCCGGCCATGACCAAGGCACCACGCGCGATCCGCCTCGACCAGCCCGGCCAGGAGGAGATCGTCGGCGAAGCCGGGATTCGGCGCGGCGATGTCGCGATCCTGCCGGAGAGCGAACCGATCGACGCGGTCGAGCCGGTGGCCGCTCCCGTCGCGAAGCGCAGCTTTTCCTGGGGCTCGCTGTTCGTCGCCGGGCTTTCGGGTTTCCTGGCGCTGGCGGCCGGTGTCTGGGTCGAGAACACGATCACCGCGCTGATGAGCCAGAATCCGGCGCTCGGCTATGCCGCGCTGGCCTGTGCTGCGGTTGCCGGGCTGGCTCTCTTCGTCATGCTGGCGCGGGTCCTGCGCGACATCCTGCGCGAGCGGAAGGTCGAGGCCCTGCGCGAGCGGGCGAGGCTGGCGCTGCTGGGTGGGACGCCGGACGAAGGCCGCGCGATCACGGAGGAGCTCGTCGGCCTCTACAAGGGCCGGGCCCAGGCGGCGCAGGGCCGGGCGACGCTGCAGGAGGCGCTGCCGCAGCTCTTCGCCGCGCGCGACATGCTGACGGTGGCGGAGCGCAGCCTGCTCGCGCCACTGGACGCGCTGGCGCAGGCCCAGATCGCGCAGGCGGCGCGGCGCGTGTCGCTGGTGACCGCGGTCAGCCCGCGCGCGCTCGTCGATGTCGTCTTCGTGCTGATCGCCTGCGCCCGCCTTTTGCGCTCGATCGCCGGCATCTATGCGGGCCGGCCCGGCACGCTCGGCCTGCTCAGGCTGGCACGGCAGGTTCTGAACCATCTCGTCCTGACCGGCGGCATCGCGGCGGGCGATGCGGTGATCCAGCAGGTGGTCGGGCAGGGGCTCGCGGCCCGGCTGTCGGCCAAGCTCGGCGAAGGCGTGATCAACGGCATGCTGACGGCCCGGATCGGGCTTGCGGCCCTGGAGGTCTGCCGGCCGCTGCCTTTCGTCGAGATGCGCCCGCCGAGCCTGGCCGAGGTGGCGGGCGATCTCGCCTCCTGGCGCGGCGGCAAGGAAAGCGAGGCCTGAGCCCGGCAGATTCTGCCGGGGGGAAGGCGAAACTGCCCGGTCAGGACTGCCTGAAAACCTTTCGTAAACGATCTAACCGCCTGACATCAAACGATCACCCGCATGGCACGCGCCATGCAGATTGCCCCTCGCGTTATGGGCAGCCCTTGGGGGGCGGCCGGTCGAGGTGAGGGTTCCATGGGTGTTTTCAGCGCGCTGACGACAGCGGTTTCGGGGATGACGGCGCAGTCCTATGCGCTCGAGAACATCTCCGGAAACATCGCCAATTCGCGGACGACCGGCTACAAGCGGGTCGACACGACCTTCGCCGATCTGGTCCCGGATGCGGCCCTCAACCGGCAGATCGCCGGCTCGGTCGCGGCCTACAGCCAGGCGACCAATTCGATCCAGGGCGACCTCAACCCGACCCGCATCGACACCAACGTGGCGATCAACGGCGACGGCTTCTTCGTGGTCGACCAGCGTTCGAGCGGCGTCGGCGCCAACACGCAATTCGCCAACCAGAACCTCTATACGCGCCGGGGCGATTTCGACTTCGACGCGAACGGCTATCTGGTCAACGGCGCGGGCTACTATCTCAAGGGCCTGAAGATCGATCAGGTGACGGGCCAGCTGATCGGCACCCAGCCCGAAGTGCTGCGCATCACCAAGGAGCAGTTCCCGGCCAAGGCGACGACCTCGATCGAGTATCGCGCCAACATCCCCGCCTATCCGAAGACCAACAATGCCGACACTTCCGTCGCGGGCTCGGAGCTTATCAGCGCGACCGGCTTCACCTCCAACCCGCTTTCGACCACCCAGGGCGGCACCGGGCTGGTTGTCGGCAGCGACGTGACGAACTTCCTGAGCCGGTCGATCCCCGGCGGCTCGGTGACGGTCTACGACACGCTCGGCAAGGCGACCAGCGTCGAGCTGCGTTGGGCCAAGACGACGAACGCCTCGGCGGGTCCGCCGGCCACCACCGATACCTGGAACCTGTTCGTTGCCGAGAATACCGGGGCGACCGGCGGCGCCGTCGCCTATCGCAACGCCAATGTCGACGTCACCTTCGACTCGACCGGGCTGATGACGGCGCCGGCAGGCGGCAACATCGCGCTGCCGACGATGACGATCGCCGGGACGACCGTGACCGGCATCAACCTGACGACCGGCGGCAATGGCCTGACCCAGAACGGCGACGTCAGCGGCCAGATCGATGCGCGCAGCATCCGGCAGGACGGCTATACGGCCGGCACGCTGGACCGCGTCTCCGTCTCGGCGGAAGGGCAGGTCATCGGCACCTTCAGCAACGGCCAGGTGGTTGCGCTCGCGCAGCTTTCGGTCGCCCGCTTCAACGCCGACAATTCACTGAAGCGGCTCGATGGCGGCGCCTTTGAGGAGACGATCGAGTCCGGCCCGCCGATCATCGGCCTGGGCACCTCGCAGCTCGTCGGCGGCTCGGTCGAGCAGTCCAACACGGACATCGCGGACGAGTTCTCGAAGATGATCGTCACCCAGCAGGCCTATTCGGCCAACACCAAGGTGATCACCACCGCGCAGGAGATGTTGAGCTCGGTGTTCAACATCATCCGCTGAGCGGCGCGTCCGGGTTGAAGGCGGCCCAGAAGGGCCGCGGCTAGCGACAGGAGTTGACGGTGGGCCTGAGCACTTCCCTGAGTACGGCGATCGGCGGGCTCAACGCCACGCAGGTCGGCATCGGCGTCGTTTCGCAGAACGTCGCCAATGCCGGGACGACCGGCTATGTCCGGCGCTCGGTCTCGACCGCCGACAGCCTGTCCGGGCTCACGATCGGCGTGCAGAACACGCAGGTCCAGCGGCTGCTGGACAAGATCGTCCAGCATCAGCTCTGGCAGGAAGCCTCGGGCGGGGCTTATACCTCGACGCGGGCGAGCGCGATGTCGAATCTCGACAAGCTCTACGGCGCGCCGGGCAGCGCGACGGCGCTCGATACCATCTTCAGCCAGTTCACGGGCGCGCTGCAGTCGCTGCAGAACGATCCCTCGTCCTACAGCCTGCGCTCGCAGGTGATCGATTCCGCGGCGCAGCTCGCGCGGCAGCTCAATACGCTCTCGGACGGCGTGCAGACCCTGCGCTCCCAGGCCGAGAGCGGCATCGCCAACGGCGTCGCCAAGGTCAACGACCTGCTCGGCGCGCTGACCAAGGTCAATTCCCGCATCGTGGCCGCCCCGAACGACAGTTCGACGGCGAGCCTCAAGGATCAGCGCGACCTGATCCTGTCCGAGCTCTCGCAATACGTCGACATCAAGACGACGGAGGATGCGCGCGGCTCGATCTCGATCATCACCGGGTCCGGCACGCAGCTCTTCGACGGCCAGGCGGCCGTGACCTTCAGTTTCGACGAGCATACCGGGCTCGACGCCGACGATCAGTGGAACGCCGATCCGACGCTGCGCGGCGTCGGCACCATCAAGATGAAGGATGCGTCCGGGAACGTCTCCGACGCGATCGTCAACCGCATCTTCCGCTCGGGCGAGATCGCCGCCAATCTCGAGCTGCGCGACAAGACGCTCGTGCAGGCGCAGGCTCAGCTCGACGAGATCGCCGCGCATCTCGCGGAGGCGCTCGGCAGCGGCGGCGCGCCGATCTTCGTCGACGGCGCCGGCAATACGCCCTATGCGGGCGCGGCCGACAAGCTCGGCTTCGCCGGCAGGATCGCGGTCAACGACGATATCATCCAGAATCGGGCGCTGCTGATCGGCCCGGTCGGCACCGCCTCCGGCGATGCGACGCGTCCGGCCGCGTTGCTCAAGGCCCTGACGCAGGACGACCGCAATTTCGCGGCGCTGGGCCTCGACGGCTCGACCACGCCGACGACCGGCACGATCGCCAATTTCGTCCAGCGCGTGGTGTCGTCGCAAGGTCAGGCGGTGGAAGCCGCCAAGCGCCTCGACGAAGGGCAGCAGGTCGCGCTCGCCTCGATCCAGAGTCGCTTCCAGGAAACGGCGCAGGTCAATGTCGACCAGGAAATGTCGATGCTGATTGAACTCCAGACCGCCTACGCCGCCAATGCCCGCATCATCTCCACGGTCAAGGAGATGATGGACGTGCTGCTGAGAGTGTGAGCCCGCCATGACCATCACCGCTTATGGAACCGGCGCCTACCGGACGGCCAAGCCCAACGAGTTCGTCTCGACGCGCAGCCAGTTCGACGATCTGCAGCGCCAGCTCGTCACGAAGAAGCGCAGCACCAGCTATGGCGACCTCGGCATCGACCGGCGCGTCAGCCTCGATCTCAACGCCAAGATCTCGTCGATCGACTCCTGGCTCAGCGGCATCCAGCTCAGCGACGTCAACATCAAGCTCGCGAGCCAGGCGGTCGAGAATTTCGCCAAGCTCACCGGCGAGAGCCGGCAGGACACGCTGTCGAGCAGCTATGTGGCGACTGCGGGCGGGCGCTCGGGCCCGCAGGTGCTGGCGGAGGAGAAGTTCAAGCAGACGCTCGACCAGCTGAACATCTCGGTCAACGGCCGCTATCTCTTTTCCGGGCAGACCTCGGACGTCCGCCCGACAGCGAGCTTCGATGAGATCATCAACGGGGACGGCGCCGGCAAGGCCGGGCTGAAGCAGTTGATCGACGAACGCCGGCAGGCCGACCTCGGTGACGGCCTGGGACGGCTGACGACCGGCATGTCCGGTGCGACCACCGTGACGGTCGCCGACGGGAACCACCTCTACGGTTTCAAGATCGACAGCGCGACGGCGAGCACGTCGGCCTTGGCCGTGACGGTCAATTCGGGCACGCCGGCCGATATCGCTGTCGATGTCGCCGCTCAGCCGCAGCCGGGCGACACGTTGCGCATTCGCCTGGACCTGCCGGACGGCACGCAGGAGGAGGTCGTTCTCACCGCCCGCGCGGCGGGATCGGGCGGGATGAATGCCGATTCCTTCGAAATCGGCGCGACCGCGGCCGATACCGCCACGCAGCTGAAGGCGGCGATCGACGCGGCTTTGGGGCGCGAAGCGCGGACGACGCTCTCGGCGGCATCCTCCCAGGTGGCGGCGCGGGACTTTTTCTCGGGGAGCCCGAACAATCCGCCCCCGCGCGTTCCCGGGCCGCCCTTTGCCACCGTGACGGCTCCGCCCACGAAGGTCGGCGCGAGCAATACCACGGTGATCTGGTATCGTGGCGACGACGGCATTCCGCCGCTCGCCAGCAACGACCCGGCGCTCGATACGCGCACGATCTCGCCGTTCCCCTCGGCGCGGGACACAGCCAATGTGCAGGTCGATCAGGGGCAGCTCGTCGGCGTCGGCGCGCGGGCGAACGAGCAGGCCTTCCAGACCGGCCTCGCCCAGTTCGCCATCATGACCGTGGAGACCTATCCGGCCGGCGACGCGGATTCGCAGGATCGCTATCTGGCGATGACGGCACGGGTGAGCAGCAAGCTCGGCACCTCCACCGGCACCCAGCAGCCGGCCGAGATCCTCGTCGATTTCGGGTCCGCGCAGACGGCGCTGGCCAACGCCAAGGAGCGGCACGAGGATACCAAGAGCTACCTGGCTTCCGCCCTTTCAAGCGTCGAGGACGTCACACCGGAAGAGGTGGCGGCGCAGATCATGTCCCTGCAGACACAGTTGCAGGCGAGCTATCAGGTGACGTCGATGCTCTCGAAGCTGTCGTTGACCAACTTCCTCTGAAAGCCCGCGGCAGGAACAGGCCGGAGCCGCCGTCGTGCGGCGCTTGGCCGACGCATAATGGCGGATGCCGGCCGCAGCCCTCCGCTCTCGATTCGATGGGGCGCGGAGATCAGCGTCCGCGCAGGCCGGCGGCGATGTCGCGATTGACGTTGATGAGGATGTTCAGGCGCTCGGGCGCCGGGTTGGCGAGCACGGAGATCGTGTGCTTGAACACGAAGAGGCCGAGGCTGCCGATGCTTTCCTTGACCGTGACCGGCAGCGGATTGTCGGCGGAAGTCGCCGAGGTCGTCAGGATCACCCAGAGCTTGCGGTTGAAGGTCAGGGCATCGTCGAGTTCGCCGCGCTGCGTCTCCCAGTTGTCCTTGACGTTCTGGAGCCGGACCGCGGCCTTCATCAGGACGCTCGCTTCAAGATCCCTTGGCGATGTCGTCGCCCGAGCCGTCTTCGCGTAGGCGTTCGCCCCGTACTGCATATCCGATCAGTTCCTGCTCATACGCGATCAGCTTCGACGCACCCTTGAGGGCTTTGTAGAGATCGCCGCTTAAAATCCGGTTATTGATGTCGGCGATCAGGGGGAGGGCGCTGGGCGCTGCCGCGAGGAAGTCTCGCACGAGCGGGAAGTAGACCTCGTTGTGATGGGACAGGTCGTTGCTCAGATACATGAGCTGGACGGCGAGATAGATCTTCTTCGCCGGGGTGTCAGCCGTCGTGGCAGTGAGGATGTCGCGCTCGCGCAGGACCGGAGCCTGCCCCTCGATGACGAAGCGGCTCCGGGAATCGCCGTTGCGCAGCACCACGGCGCCGATGATGATGCGCTCGCCGGGTTTCAGTTCGACCTTGAGGGCCATGGCGCTTTTCTCCGGCGGCGGTGCGGCTGTGTCAGCCGAACAGGCGCAGAACCGCCTGGTCGGCCTGGTTGGCGAGCGAAAGCGTGGTCTGCGAGAGCTGCTGACGGGTGTTCAGGGCAAGCAGGCTGGCGCCTTCCTCGTTGGGATCGGCGAGAACGAGGCCGTCCGCGCCGGTGGTCAGCGCCAGCGTCATGTTCTTGGTGAAGTCCTGCCGGTTCTTCACGATCGCCAGATTGGCGCCGAAGGTCGAGGCCTGCGCGCGCAGCTTCAGCAGTGCGGCGTCCATTTCCGTCAGGGCGGCGTCGATATCGGTGTTGCCTACCCAGCTGTTGGTAGCGTCCGCAAGCGGCAGTCCGGTCGTATCGAGGGCCGCTCCGGTGATGGAGAGGCTGTTCGAGCCGTCCTCGTTGAAGATGACGTCGAGGTTGTCCGGCGTTCCTGCGATCAGGTTCGTGCCATTGTAGCCGGAATCGGCCGAAAGCTGATCGATTTGGGTCATGATGGTGTTGTATTGCGTGGCGAGAGCCGCGCGCGTCGGGGCATCGGCGGACTGGCGCGCCTGCCGGGCGAGGCCTTGGGCGGTCTCCACCAGCTTCTTGATGCCGGTGATACCGGCGTCGGCGGCTTCGACCGTTTTCACCGCAAGGCCCATCTGATCGAGCAGGCGATTAAGGTCGCTGGCCCGGTTTTGGAGGCTTTCGGAGGTGAAGAAATTCGACGGGTTGTCGAGCGCGGAATTGACCTTCTTGCCGGTGGCCAGACGGTTGCCGATGATGGCCTGCTGCTCGCTCGTGCGCTGAAGAGAGAGAAGGCTCTGGCGAACGGATGCAGTGAGGACGACGTTGGACATGGCGATTTCGACCCGTACGGCGGCAGGATGCCGTCTTGGGACCACCATGAAGGGTTAACCCTAATGCTTGGTTAATATGTGGTGTCGTGCGTCGATCCGTGGACGCAATCCTGCAAATGAAAACGGCGCGGCTTGCGCCGCGCCGTTCATCGAGGGGAGGGCCGGTTCGATCAGAACAGGCGCAGCACGGCCTGGTCGGCCTGAGAGGCCAGCGACAGCGCCGTCTGGGCGAGCTGGCCGCGGGTCTGCGCCGCGAGCAGGTTCGCACCTTCCTCGTTCGAGTCGGCCAGGACCAGCGCGTCGGCACCATTGTTGAGGGTATCGATCATGGACTTGGTGAAGTCCTGACGAGCCTGGAGAATGGTGACGTTCGCGCCGAAGCTGGCTGCGGTGGTACGCAGCTTCGTCAGCGCGGTGCTGACGAGGCCGAGATCGGTGTCGATGTTCGCGTCGGTGGCCCAGCTGCCGGCAGCTGCCGTCAGAGCAAGACCCGCGGAATCGAGGTCCACGCCGTCGATTGTCAGCTCGCGAGCGGAATCCGCTTCGCTGAACTTGACGGACAGGTCGTCAGCGGTCGCCTTGATCAGGTTCGTGCCGTTGTAGCCCGAGTCCGCAGCCATATCGGTGATCTGCTGGCGGATATCGTCGTACTGAGCGGCATAGGCAGCGCGAGCGGTGGTGTCCGACGTCTGCTTGGCCGCATTGGCAAGACCCTTGGCGGTCTGCACCAGCTTGGTGATGCCGTCGATGCCCTTGGACGCCGCCTCGGCGACCTTGATGCCCTGGCCCATGGAGTCGAGCAGGGTGTTCAAGTCGCTGGCGCGGCCCTTGAGGCCTTCCGAAGTGAAATAGTTCGTCGCGTTGTCGAGCGCCGAGTTGACCTTCTTGCCGGTCGCAAGGCGAAGCTGGGCGGTCTGAGCGTTGGCGGAAGCCTGGGAGATCGCCGAAAGCGATGCGCGGACGCCGGCAGAAAGAGTGACAGCCATATTACACCTTCTAGTGTTGCCATTCTGGCGAAAACGGCGCTTCGGCCGCTGCGAGCCCGGCATTCTTGCCAGACGGGCCGACACTGCGGCGGCGGGTGTTAACGAGGTGTAAATCGCTGGAATCTCTCGATTTTAGCGTTTCCCGAAGATTAACGGGCTTGTTCGAAGGCCATCTTCCGGACGCAAAACGACAACACCCGCCGGGGGGCGGGTGTCGGGGTGCTGCCGGGCGACGGCGCAGGCTTTGGAAGGGGATGTCGGTCGCGGGCTCAGGCCCTGCGCTCGACCCGGGCGGGTGTCTCGCCATCATGAGCCCGCGCCCGCTCGATGAACGCCTGATTGGCCCGCCGTGCCCTGAGTGCAAGCTCGTCCGGGAGGGTCTCGACGGTTTCCCCGGTATCGGGGTCCTTCTTCTCCAGGATGATGGTGCGGGTCGCGGCGTCGATCGAAAGACTGCGATCGAGCACCTTGGGCAGCATTTCCTGCTGCGCCTGCTCGCTCGCCTCGTTGTCCTGTCGCGGCAGCGGAGGGGCGGGGTGGCTGTCAGGATCTTGCCGGATGTCGAGCTTCAGCGCTTCGCCTGCCGGGGCGGACTGAACGGTCTGCTCGGGCGGCAGCTCGACCGGGACGCTGCCCCGCGTCGCGACGATGTCGGCACGGGGAATGGTCGCGGCGCCGGTCGGCGCGACGATCCTGGATGTGTTGCCAAAGTCCATGACCACTCCTTCTGGAGCCGTATACGACGCTGTCGCGCCGCACACGCTGGTTGCCGGCCGCAGGACAGACCTGCCCGACACTGGCGACTATCGCACGGAAGATTGAATCGATCGTAAGAAAGTTAGGTAAATATTGACGAGTTCCGTGCAGTGGCGCGGAAGAGGCTTGCGGTGGCCCTTTTGCCTCGGGCCGCCTCTCACAGCCGCCGCGAGACCACCAGCGGTCCGGAGTTCGGGCGCGCGAAGACGCCGGCGCCGACCGTGGCAGTCGGGCCGTAGCCGTTGGCGCGCATCGGCTTGTTGGCGTCGGCCGCGAGATCCCGGATGATCGACTCCGAAACGGCGCGGGCAGTGGCGAGCACGATCTGGTTGGTTTCGATCAGGCTCTGGAAGGCAAGGTGAGCTTCCTTGAGGCGCTTGACCTGGTCCGGCACGAAGCGGGCCAGCACCACCGCGTTCAGCTTCACCTGCTCGACGCCGCGCATGTAGATGCCGGCGAGTTCCGTCTTGCGCGGCTCCCGGTTCATCGCTTCCGGCAGACGGCCGGCGCGGACGAGTTCGGTCTCCTCGCCGACCAGATGGGACAGCGCGCCGAGAGCCTCCAGCACGGCCTCGATCAGCGCGCGGGCGCCAAGCGCATCGATGATGCGCGGCCGTTCGTCCAGGATCACGTCAGCGGCCGGCATTCTGGGTTCCGGACCCGGACTGCGCCTGAAGGCTGATCAGGTCGCGCAGGATCTGGTCCGACAGGCCGACGCCGCCGGCCTTCTGGATCTGCTGGGCGTATTGCTGGCTGAGCTGCGAGCGCCAGATGCCACCGCCCGTGCCGTTCTCGCCGAGCGGGCCCTCGGTGCCCTCGCTCGCGGTCAGGCGGTCGGTCATCTGTTCGAGGAACATCGTCTCGAAGTCGTCCGCCTGCTTCTTCAGCTTGGCCTTGGCGGGATCGAGCGCATCGGCGATGCCGTTGGCGACCTTGCCGGCGATGCCGAGCGCAAGATTGGCGGCGGGTAGCGCGAGGGTGGGAGACATTACATCACCTCGATTTCGGCCTGCAGGGCGCCTGCCGACTTGATGGCCTGGAGGATGGAGATCAGGTCGCGCGGGCCGATGCCGAGCGCGTTGAGCCCGTCGACGAGTTCGGCCAGGGTCACGCCCTCCTTGACGAGGGCGAGCTTGTTGCCGCCGCCGGTGTCGACCTTGACGCTGGTCTGCGGCGTCACGACCGTTCGGCCGCGGGCGAATTCGTTGGGCTGGCTGACCTGCGGCGTCTCGGTGATCGTGACGGTGAGGTTGCCCTGCGCCACGGCGACGGTGGAGACGCGCACGTCCTTGCCCATGACGATGATGCCCGAGCGCTCGTCGATGACGATGCGGGCGAGCTGGTCGGGCTCGATGCGCAGCTGCTCGATATCGGTGAGCAGCTTGATCATGTTGCCCTTGAAGCGCGGCGGGATCTGCAGGACCACCGTCGAGGGGTCGGTCGGCTCGGCCGAGTCGCCGCCGATGAAATCGTTGATCGCGGCGGCCATGCGGCGGGCCGTCGTGAAATCTGGGTTGCGCAGCGACAGGCGCAGCGTCTGGAGCTTGTTCAGGGCGAAGTCGATCTCGCGCTCGACCACGCCGCCATTGGCGATGCGGCCGACCGTCGGCACGCCGCGGGTGATCTTGCTGGCCTCGCCCTCGGCCGAGAAGCCGGAAATCGCGACCGGGCCCTGCGAGACGGCATAGACCTCGCCGTCTGCGCCCAGCAGCGGGGTGACGAGCAGCGTGCCGCCCTGCAGCGACTTGGCGTCGCCCATGGCCGAGACCGTGACGTCGACGCGGGTACCCTGCGTCGAGAAGGGCGGCAGATTGGCCGTGACCATCACCGCCGCGACGTTGGCAGTGCGCATGGTGGCGCCGCGCGTGTTGACGCCGAGGCGCTCCAGCATCGCTTGCAGCGACTGCTTGGTGAAGGGCGTGTTGTTGAGGGTGTCTCCGGTGCCGTTGAGGCCGACCACGATGCCATAGCCGAGCAGCTGGTTGGTGCGAACGCCCTCGACCGCAGCGAGATCCTTGATCCGGGACAGCGCGAACACCGGCTGAGCCGACAGGCCGACCGCCACCGCCAGCAGGGCGGCCAGCGGCCTCAGCACTATCGTCAGGACGGCGTTGCGGAACATGCTGCGGCACCAGAGCGCGGTTGAACTCGGCCGACCCTTGCGAGTGGCGTGCCAATCCGCCCGTAATTGGAAATCCTTGTTTGTCAGTGCCTTGCGGTTCGATGGTTGTCTTTCAGATAGCTTTGGGAGGCTGCGCTTCCTGCCGGGGCGGCAGTTTCTGCCGGGCAATTTACCGGCTGTTAACCATGCGGGGGGAGTTTGGAGCCACTTGGATCGCCGGGCTCCGCGACGGGCGCATAGTGACGGTCCATCCGATGTCAGCGAGGCCGCCGATGATCAAGATCGACCAGCGCGCGCCCGTTTCGAATGCCGGTCCGGCCAGTTCCGCGAGGCGCTCGAACGGCGCTTCCTTCACGCTTCCGACGCAGGATTCCGCTGCGACGAGCCGCAGTGCCGGTGTCGGCGCCGCAGGACCGCTGGACACGCTTCTGGCCGTGCAGGCGGAAGAAGACACGCAGGATCGCAAGCGCCGGCAGGCCCGGCGCGGGCATGATCTGCTCGATGGCCTCGACCGCCTGAAGGCGGCGCTGCTCGCCGGCCGGGTCCTGCCTTCGGAGCTGGAGCGGCTGCGCACCACGCTGGCGCTCCGGCGCGAGACGACCGATGATCCGCGCCTCGACGACGTGCTTGCCCATATCGAATTGCGGGCGGCGGTCGAACTGGCGAAGCTCGGCCGCTGATCGCCGTTTCGCTACCGGCCGGGCGAAAGCGCGGGGGTGGGAAGCGTCTGACCGGCAAGGCGCTGGATTTCCCCGGGCCGGAACGCTTTCAGCTTGCCGAGGAAGGCCTTGATCGCCTCGTCGCCATAGGCGCGATGGCTGATCGCAAAGAGCAGGACACCGTCTCGCCCCGGCGCGCTCCTGAAGGGCGCATAGCGATAGGCGTTCCATTCCGCGATTTCGCCGCCTTGCGCGTCGCCGCCGCCGATCAGGAAATCGACGATGATCTCGCCGCGCTGCCGGTTCTCGATGACGGCAAGGTTGGCGAGAGGGTCGCTGCCCTTGCGGGCATTGATCGCGCGGACCTGCGTGCCTGCGGCCGCGGCGACATCGGATCCGCCATCGAGCAATTCCACCAGCAGCATGCGCTCGTAGCGTTCTGGCGTCTGGCCGGCGGGCAGGTATTCCTGCTTGTAGTAGTTCGGCTTGGGGTTGGCGCTCCAGGCCAGGGAATAGCGTGTTCCGGCGAAGGAGAGCGGCCCGGGCACGCCGATCCGGTCGATGGCCTGCGCGCTGGCGGGCCGGGCAAGCGCCAGCGACAGGGCGGCGGTCGCCGTCTGGATGGCCGCCCGTCTCGTGATGAGCGCCATCGCCTTATCTCCCTGCTGCGTCGGGCTCAGCGAATGAACTGATCGACATACTCCACGCCGAGGCCGTTCTGCGCATAATGCGCGCGGCACTTGTCGATGCGGGTGAAAACGTCGTCATAACCCAGGCATTTGCCGTCCGGGTCGACATAGATCATCGCGCCGTTCACCTGGAACATGGTGATCATCTCCTCGACATCGGGATCGACCACCAGCGTATGCGTCTCGCCCGGCGCTTCGTAGACGTAAGCGCCCTCGGTCGCGACCCAATCATGTTCGAGGTAGCGCCATTTGCCCTTCAGCACATAGCCGTGGACCGGCAGAGGATGGCGGTGGCGCGAGAGCACGCCGGCGCGGCGGACCTTCAGCAGATTCATCCAGTACCCGCGCGAGACGCAGAAGAGCAGGGGGCGGAACCAGACATTGTCGTCCACCGGCACCCAGACGCGCTCATCGGTCGGGATGACGTTGGGGACGATCAGCTCCGGCGGCGATTCCTTCGGCTGGGGATGACGATAGGGCGTCCAGCGCTCCTCCTGCGTGGCCGCGACGGGCATCGGGCTCGTCGTGTTCATGGCGTCTCTCCCTTGCTGATGTTCTGATTCAGGTTCCGGGCAATCCGATTCAAGAGTTCGGCCCAAATCCTTGAGCCGGATTCGTTTTCTAGACGGCGAGGTAGCCGCCATCGACCGGCAGGATGGCGCCGGTGACGAACTCAGCCGCATCCGACAGCAGGAAGGCGATGGCGCCCCCGACATCGCCCGGCTTGCCCCAGCGGCCCATCGGGGTGCGCGCGAGGATCGGGGCGGAGCGCTCGGCGTCCTCGACGAGGGGGCGGGTCAGTTCGGTCTCGATCCAGCCGGGGGCGACGGCGTTGACACGGATGCCTTCAGGCGCCCAGGCGGCGGCAAGCGACTTGGTGAGCTGGCCGATGCCGCCCTTGGAGGCGGCATAGCCCGGCGCGAAGGGCGAGCCGTGGAAAGTCAGCATCGAGGCGATGTTGACGATGGCGCCGCCGGCCTTGTCCGCGCCCTTGGCGGCGAGCTTGTCCCTGGCGGCGAGGCACATCCGCATCGTGCCGTTGAGATTGACCTCGATGGTCAGCCGGAAGGCGTCGATCTCGAATTCCTTGCCGCCGCGCTGGATCATGCCGGCGCAGTTCACCAGCGCATCGAGGCGCGGACAGGTCGCGACGATAGCCGCGACCTGATCGTCGCGCGTGACATCGAGCCGGGCGTGACGGATCGCGGGATGCGCGGGCGCGGCCGCGACCTCCTCCTCGGTGAGGCCGGTGGCGAGGACGTCGTAACCCGCCTGAGCCAAAGCGAGGGCGGCGCCCGCGCCGATGCCGCGCGTGCCGCCGGTGACGAGAGCGAATTTGGTCGAAGTCGATTGTGTCATGGGCCGAGGCTAGTGCGGCCGGAGGCGGCGGGGAAGGCTGTGCGATGCAGGCCGCCATGCGATGGCGGCCGTGCCGGTTACTCCCACCTGTACTTCAGCGAGAGCATGGCTCGGCCGTTAGTCTCGAAATCGCTGGCGACGAGAGGCAGCTTGCGCGCCAGCGTGACGTCGAAGGAGGTCTGCCAGGGCAGATCGGCAAGCCTGGCGAGATCGACGGAGAGCTTCATTTCCGGGGTCAGGGCGGAATGCAGGCCGTCGCCCGACGCGAAGACGTAGTTCCCCATCATGACGAGTTGGGAGGTCAGTATGAAATGCGGAATCAGCTCCTGCCGATAACCGATCACAGCCTCGCCGCCATGTTCGGGGGCGGCGTAAAGCGAGCTGCCGCCTCTGGTGGCGAGACCCCAGATGAGGCCGGTCTCGGAGGAGACCGGCTGTGCCAGACGCCAACTGATCCGGGCATCGCGCGTCGCTCCGACGCTTGCCGGGTCGGAGAGCGTGGTCGAGAGCGAAAAGACGTCCTGTCCAAGCTGGAAGCCGACGGAGCGGTCCTGTGTCGGGCTCGACGCGGCCTGCTGTGCGGCGAAGCCCTTGCGGATGATATCGACTGGGATTGGCGCGCGCAGATGGACGCGGGACCCTGCCGCCGCGCGGCCGATCGCGGCGAGCGCCGGATCGAAGACGATCGCTTCGGGATCGCTTGCAGCGAGTGCCGGGGCCGACATCTCGTCGGCATCCGGGTCGATCAGAGCACCGCGCGGGATCGGCAGCGGCGCCGGAGGCGCTTCCTCGACCGCATCGGGCACCGAGGCGAGGGCGGGACTAAGCGTCACCGCGAGAAGGAGCGCGGCCGGTAGGAGGCCGGACCGGCCATCGAAATTGAAACGGAACACGTCGTTCGTCCTGTCGCTATGACGAGCGGCAGGTCAGGCTAGGTGGGGAAGGTGCCGATTTTGCGGCAGTGCAGCATTTATTGGAACTGCGTCGGATTGCCCGAAAGCCGCGCTTCCCCCGCCGCCCCGAACCCGCTAGGAAGCGACCCAGCCGGGGACCGTGGCCGAAAGCCGCGATTTCGGATCGTTCTATCTGGAGAGAACAGGGGTCATCGCATGAGCAAGATCAAGGTCGCCAACCCGGTCGTCGACATGGACGGCGACGAGATGACCCGGATCATCTGGCAGAAGATCAAGGACACGCTGATCTTCCCGTATCTGGACCTCGAACTCGACTATTACGACCTCTCGGTCGAGAACCGCGACGCGACCAACGACCAGGTCACGATCGACGCCGCCAACGCCACCAAGAAGCACGGCGTCGCCGTGAAATGCGCGACCATCACGCCGGACGAGGCCCGCGTGAAGGAGTTCAACCTCAAGGAGATGTGGAAGTCGCCGAACGGCACGATCCGCAACATCCTCGGCGGCGTGATCTTCCGCGAGCCGATCATCTGCAAGAACGTGCCGCGCCTCGTGCCGGGCTGGACCCAGCCGATCGTCATCGGCCGCCACGCCTTCGGCGACCAGTATCGCGCGACCGACTTCAAGTTCCCCGGCAAGGGCACGCTCTCGATCAAGTTCGTCGGCGAGGACGGCAACGTCATCGAGAAGGAGGTCTTCAAGGCCCCGGAGGCCGGCGTCGCCATGGCGATGTACAACCTCGACGACTCGATCCGCGACTTCGCCCGCGCCTCGCTGAACTATGGCCTGATGCGCAAGTACCCGGTCTATCTCTCGACCAAGAACACCATCCTCAAGACCTATGACGGCCGCTTCAAGGACATCTTCCAGGAGGTCTACGAGAAGGAGTTCAAGGCGGAGTTCGACAAGCTCGGCATCACCTACGAGCACCGCCTGATCGACGACATGGTCGCCTCGGCGATGAAGTGGTCGGGCGGCTATGTCTGGGCCTGCAAGAACTATGACGGCGACGTGCAGTCCGACACCGTCGCGCAGGGCTTCGGTTCGCTCGGCCTGATGACCTCGGTGCTGATGACGCCGGACGGCAAGACCGTCGAGGCCGAGGCCGCGCACGGCACGGTGACCCGCCACTATCGCGAGCACCAGAAGGGTAAGGAGACCTCGACGAACTCGATCGCCTCGATCTTCGCCTGGACCCGTGGCCTCGCGCACCGCGCCAAGCTCGACAACAACGCCGAGCTCGCCAAGTTCGCCGGGCTGCTGGAGAAGGTCACGGTCGACACGGTCGAGGCCGGCGACATGACCAAGGACCTCGCCTTGCTTGTCGGCGCCGATCAGAAGTGGCTCTCGACCACCGGCTTCCTCGAGAAGGTCAGCGAGAACATGCGCAAGGCGATGGCGGCCTGAGCCACGCTTTCCCGCGACGATCGTGAAGCCCGGCCGAAAGGCCGGGCTTTTTCGTTGGCGGTGCCCTCGGATGGCGGAACGAGAGCACGCGACGGGTGCGGTCCTCGGCAGAAACTGCAATCCCGCTCGGCATGGCTCACGCTATCGGATGACGTGACCGCCTGCCCGGACAACGATATGATGGGCGTCAATGCGGATGGGGGTTTCACGCGCAAAGATGGCGAGGCCTGTTCCGCAGGCGAGGGGCGCTGACGACCGCTGGATTCCGATACTCAAGAAGACTGGCCGATACGGAGAGCTGGGATGCCTGAGAACGCTTCGCAGATGGAACTGGACGAGCGGATCGCGATTGCCCGGCGCAACATCGCCGAGCTGATGGAGCAGGCGACGGGCGTATCCGGCGCCGCCGCCGAGGAGCGTCTGGCCAACCGGCTCAACGAGCAGCAGGATTTGCTCAACGAATTGCTCAAGAAGCGCGAGGCGATGGGCTGAACCGCTTCCTCGGTGGCGGTTCCTCGACGCGGCTGGAGGATCCTGGCGTCACTCCACGACGACGCGGTGGCGGGCGAGGATGCGCAGGCCGCTGACGGGCGCGTTCATCACATAGCGCAACTCGTAGGGGCCGGGCTGCTCGGGCGCTTCGAGGGCAGCCTCGACATTCTCGGACGGGAAGAAGCGGGGGCCATCCGTCTCGATCGGAGCGTCGGCGGGAACCAGCACGACACGATCATGTTCGCCGTTCGGCCCGATGCCGCGCACCGGCAGCATCTGGCCGCGGCCGACGCGGGCCGGGGCGGCGAGCGTCGCGCTCGGCTCCGTCGTCACGAGTGGCTGGCGCAACAGCACAACGGGTGCTCCGCTCTTCTCGACGGTCAGGCGCAGTTCGTAGGTTCCGGCGAGACCGGGCGTCGGCAGGCTCGGTACCATGTTGCGCGGCTCGACGACGACGATGGCGCTGGTCGCGGGATCGTCGGGGCGGGCGATGGCGAGGCGGGCTCCCTGCGGCGGCCGCGTCAGGAAGACGCTCAGCGGCGCGCCGGCGACGATGGTGCGGGCGGCCGAGAACGAGGGCTCCTCGGCGCGGCGTTTGGACGGCACCGTCTGCGCCGCGGCCAGTCCCGGCAGCAGCAATGTCACGAATGCCAGCAGCAGGCGGCGTTGCACGGTCATCCTCTCGCCAGCGTTCGAAGATGCTCGGCAAGCCTGGGGTTGCGGGTGGTCAAGGCGCGAAAATCGATCGGATCGAGCACCAGAAGCTTGGAAGGGGCCGTCGCGACGGCGGCCCGCAGAAAGGGGGAGTGGCTCGCGATCGCGATATCATCGAGCCGGAGTTCGCCGAAAAAATGGCCTTCGTCGAGCCGGCTCGGCCCTTCCGCCGCCGCGACCTCGACCTCGCCGCTGGCGATGAAGTAGAGCGCCCGGCCGGGCTCGCCCGGGTGCAGGATCACGGCGCCGCTGCGGACCGTCTGGGCGCGCAGGAATTGCATGACATCGGCGATCTCGCTCGCATCGAGCCCGCCGAACAGAGGCACGCGGGCGACCATGCTCCAGGTGACGACGAATTCGCGCCGGTGGATTTCCTGGGCGAAGGCCGTCGCGACGATGCCGACCGGCAAGGCGAGCATGATGAGGCCGAGAACCGCGGTGACCGCCGCCACGGCCTTGCCCGCCGCCGTGATGGGATAGACATCGCCATAGCCGACCGTGGTCAGGGTGATGATCGCCCACCACATCGCGTCGGGGATGGTGCCGAACTTGTCCGGCTGGGCTTCATGCTCGACCAGATGCATGGCGCTGGCCGCGATCAGCATCACACCCATCAGAATGACGAAGCAGGCGACAAGCGCCTTGCGCTCGGCAATGAGCGCAGCCGAGAGCGAGGCCATGCCGGGTGAATAGCGGCCGAGCTTGAAAAAGCGCAGCAGGCGCAGCAGCAACAGGACCTTGAGTTCGCCGAAGCCGAGCAGCCCGAATAGCAGCGGCAGAATCGCGAGCAGATCGATGATGGCCGGGAAGGACCGGACATAGGCGAGCCGGGCCTGCGCCGCGCTCAGGCCGCGATAGCGGGCATGCTCGGGCGCGATCCAGATGCGGATGGCGTATTCGAGGGTGAAGATGACGAGAGAAACCCGCTCCAGCACGTCGAAGCCGGGACCGAAATACGCGGCCAGCGACGGAACGGATTCGAGCACGACCGCAAGCACGGTGGCGCAGATCAGCGCGACCAGAGCCCGGTGGATGACGGTGGCGACGAAGTCGTCACCGGCACCATGGTCAAACCATAGATGAACCTGCCACCGCCAGCCCCGAAAAGGCTCGGCGGCAGCCATGGCGCCGTCAGCCCATCGCGGCTGCGATGGCGTCGAGCGCCGCCTGGGCCTTGCTGCCGTCCGGGCCGCCGGCCTGGGCCATGTCGCGCCGGCCGCCGCCGCCCTTGCCGCCGAGCTGTTCCGATGCCGCGCGCACCAGCGCGACCGCGTCGAAGCGCTCCGTCAGATCGGGGGTAACGCCGACGACGATGCCGGCCTTGCCGTCATCGGCAACGCCGACGATGGCGACGACGCCGGAGCCGACGCGCGTCTTGGCTTCGTCGCCAAGGCTCTTCAGGTCCTTCATCTCGATGCCGGTGACGACCCGTGCGAGCAGCTTCGCGCCCGCGATCTCGCGCACCGGATCTTCCGCTGCACCGGCCCCGCCCATGGCGAGCTTCTTGCGGGCCTCGGTGAGTTCGCGCTCGAGCTTGCGGCGCTCCTCGATCAGCGCGGCGAGGCGGTTTCCGGCCTCGTTGGCAGGGACCTTGAGCAGGCTCGCCAGCCCGTCGAGCAGGCGCGATTCCGCGTTGAGGCGCAGGCGGGCGCCGTTGCCGGTCATCGCTTCGAGGCGGCGCACGCCGGCCGCAACGGCACCTTCGCCGACGACGCTGACGAGGCCGATATCGCCGGTGCGGCCGGCATGGGTGCCGCCGCAGAGCTCGACCGAGAAGGTCTTGCCGGCCGGGTTGGTGCCCATCGAAACGACGCGGACCTCGTCGCCGTATTTCTCGCCGAAGAGGGCGCGGGCGCCGGAGGCGATCGCCTCGTCGACACTCATCAGGCGCGTGCTGATCGGCTCGTTCCTCAGCACGATGGCGTTGGCGATCTCCTCGACCTCGCGCAGCTCCTCCTCGCTGATCGGCTTGGGGTGCGAGAAGTCGAAGCGCAGGCGATCGGGCGAGACCAGCGAGCCCTTCTGCGCGACATGGTCGCCGAGGACGAGGCGCAGCGCCTCGTGCAGCAGATGCGTCGCCGAATGGTTGGCGCGGATCGCGGTGCGGCGCTCATGGTCGACGATCAGCTCGACGGCCGCTCCGACCTTGAGCTCGCCTTCCTTGACCGTGACGCTATGGGCGAAGACGTCACCGAGCTTCTTCTGGACGTCGCCGACCTCGACGACCGTGCCCGGCGCCCTGACGAGGCCGGCATCGCCGACCTGGCCGCCGGACTCGCCGTAGAACGGCGTCTGGTTGACCAGCATGAAGCCGCTTTCGCCGGCCTTCAGCGCGGAGACTTCGGCATTGTCGCGGATCAGCGCCGTGACCACGCCCTCGGCGGTTTCGGTGTCGTAGCCGAGGAATTCGGTGGCGCCGAGCTTGTCGCGGAGCGGGAACCAGAGGGTTTCGGTAGCAGCCTCGCCGGAGCCGGCCCAGGCCGCGCGCGCCTTGGCCTTCTGCTGCTGCATGGCGGCGTCGAAGCCCTCGACATCGACCGTGATCTCGCGGGCGCGCAGCGCGTCCTGCGTCAGGTCGAGCGGGAAGCCGTAGGTGTCGTAGAGGGTGAAGGCGACGTCGCCCTTGAGGCTCTGGCCGGCGGTGAGATCCTTCGAGGCGTCGTCGAGCAAGGTGAGGCCGCGCGCCAGCGTGGTGCGGAAGCGGGTTTCCTCCAGCTTCAGCGTCTCGGTGATCAGGGCCTCGGCACGGACGAGCTCGGGATAGGCCCGACCCATTTCGCGCGTCAGCGCCGGGACGAGCTTGTAGAGCAGCGGCTCCTTGGCGCCGAGTAGCTGCGCATGGCGCATGCCGCGGCGCATGATCCGGCGCAGCACATAGCCGCGCCCTTCGTTCGAGGGCAGTACGCCATCGGCGATCAGGAAAGACGAGCAGCGCAGATGGTCGGCGATGACGCGGTGGCTCGCCTTCATCGGGCCGTCGGGATCGACCGAGGTCAGGTCGGCGATGGCGGTGATCAGGGCGCGGAACAGGTCGATATTGTAGTTGTCATGCGTGCCCTGGAGCACGGCGGCGATGCGTTCCAGCCCCATGCCGGTGTCGATCGAGGGGCGCGGCAGGTTGGTCCGGATGCCGCCCGCAGCCTCTTCATACTGCATGAACACGAGATTCCAGATCTCGATGAAGCGATCGCCGTCCTCCTCGGGCGAGCCGGGCGGGCCGCCCCAGATATGGTCGCCGTGATCGAAGAAGATCTCGGAGCAGGGGCCGCAGGGGCCGGTATCGCCCATGCGCCAGAAATTGGCCGAGGTCGGGATGCGGATGATCTTGTCGTCGGTCAGGCCGGCGATCTTCTTCCACAGGCCATACGCCTCGTCGTCTTCCGAATAGACGGTGACGAGCAGCTTCTCCTTGGGCAGGCCAAATTCGCGGGTGACCAGGGTCCAGGCGTGGTGGATTGCCTGCTCCTTGAAATAGTCGCCGAAGGAGAAGTTCCCCAGCATCTCGAAGAAGGTGTGGTGGCGCGCGGTGTAGCCGACATTGTCGAGATCGTTGTGCTTGCCGCCGGCGCGCACGCATTTCTGGGCGGTGGTGGCGCGGGAATAAGGACGCTTCTCCTGCCCGGTGAAGACGTTCTTGAACTGCACCATGCCCGAATTGGCGAACATCAGCGTCGGGTCGTTGCGCGGCACGAGCGGGCTCGACGGCACGACCTCGTGGCCCTGGGACTTGAAGTAGTCGAGGAAGGTCGACCGGATATCGTTGACGCCGCTCATCGCTTCTTGCGCTCTGATCTTGGGCAGGAGGCCGGGCAGGCCCGGCGGGAAGGTCAGGTTCTAGTCAGGCGGCTCGCCGCTGTCCAGAAAGCTTGATGCGGCGCACACCCGGCAAGGTCCTATTCCCAAACGAAAAGGGCAGCCCGAAGGCTGCCCTCTCGTCACGAGACGATTTCCGAGATGCTCGGGTCGAGCCCGAGCATGACGGAGTTGATTGCCTCAGGCTTCGCCCTCATCGAGGTCATCGGCCGTCGGAGCGGCTTCGTCGAGAATGCGGTCGGCGACGAGGCCGGAGTTCTGGCGGATCGTAGCCTCGATCTTCGCGGCAAGGTCCGGATTGTTCTTGAGGAAGGCCTTGGCGTTCTCGCGGCCCTGGCCGAGACGCTGGCTGTCGAAGGAGAACCAGGCGCCCGCCTTCTCGACCATGCCGGCCTTGACGCCGAGATCGATCAGCTCGCCGACCTTCGAGATGCCTTCGCCGAACATGACGTCGAACTCGACCTGCTTGAAGGGCGGTGCGACCTTGTTCTTGACGACCTTGACGCGGACCTGATTGCCCGTGGCCTCGTCACGCTCCTTCAGCGTCGAGACGCGTCGGATGTCGAGGCGCACCGAGGCGTAGAACTTCAACGCGTTGCCGCCCGTGGTGGTCTCGGGGCTGCCGTACATCACGCCGATCTTCATGCGGATCTGGTTGATGAAGATCACCATGCAGTTCGAGCGCGAGATCGAGGCGGTGAGCTTGCGCAGTGCCTGGCTCATCAGGCGGGCCTGGAGGCCGGGCTGGACCTCGCCCATCTCGCCCTCGATCTCGGCGCGCGGGGTCAATGCAGCGACGGAGTCGATGACGAGCACGTCGATGGCGCCGGAGCGGACGAGGGTGTCGGTGATTTCCAGCGCCTGCTCGCCGGTGTCGGGCTGCGAGATCAGCAGATCGTCGAGATTGACGCCGAGCTTGCGGGCATAGACCGGATCGAGCGCATGCTCGGCATCGACGAAGGCGCAGACGCCGCCCTTCTTCTGGGCTTCGGCGATGGTGTGCAGCGCCAGCGTGGTCTTGCCCGAGGATTCCGGACCGTAGATCTCGATGATGCGGCCCTTGGGGAGGCCGCCGACGCCCAGCGCGATATCCAGGCCCAGCGAGCCGGTCGAGACCGTCTCGATCTCGATCGCCTGCGGGTTCTTGCCGAGCCGCATGATCGAGCCCTTGCCGAAGGCGCGTTCGATCTGGGAGAGCGCTGCATCCAGCGCCTTGGCCTTGTCCATCGAGGAGCCTTCCACGAGTCTGAGGTTTGCCTGATTCACGGTTCGGGCTCCTTATGGCAGGGCCAAGGGGACATCTCAATCGGTCTTGACAGGAGAATGATCACTCTTTGTTCTTGTGAGCAAGTTCTTTTTTTGTTCTCGATGTCAGTTTCTGTCAGGAGGGCTGTCAGGAGCCGATTGCCTGCGGAGCGACACCGTCATGCCGGCGCGGACCGCAGATCCGTACCGGAACCCCCCACCCAAACGTTATCCGGTTCTCCATGCTCGCCCCTGCAGCGAGCATCCATGTCTTGAAGACGACCTTCGACCAGTGACGACGTAGATGGTCGGGACAAGCCCGACCATGACGGGGAGGCCCCGAAATGACGACGTGGAACGCGCGGCCGCTTAGCCCATCGCCGCCTTCACCGTCTCGACAAGCTGCTTCATGGTGAAGGGCTTGGGCAGGAAGTGGAAGCCTTCGCCCTCGGGCAGGTTCTTGCGGAAGGCTTCCTCGGCATAGCCGGAGACGAAGACGACCTTGGTGTTCGGATTGCGCTGGCGCAGCTCGCCGAGCAGGGTCGGGCCGTCCATCTCCGGCATCACGACGTCGGAGACGACGAGGTCGATCTGGCCGTCGTTCTTCAGGAAGATGTCGAGCGCCTCGACGCCCGAGGCAGCCTCGTGGACGGTGTAGCCGCGCGAGACCAGCATACGGGCGTTCAGGGCGCGCACCGCATCCTCGTCCTCGACCAGCAGAATGACGCCGGCGCCGGTATGGTCAGCGGCGAGCTTCTTCGGCGCCTCCTTGGCGGCGGCCTCGGCGGCGATCTCCTCCTGGCTCGGGACATGGCGCGGCAGGAAGATCTGGAAGGCCGTGCCCTTGCCGACGGTGGAATCGACGAAGACGTAGCCGCCGGTCTGCTTGACGATGCCGTAGACCATCGACAGGCCGAGGCCGGTGCCCTTGCCCACTTCCTTGGTGGTGAAGAAGGGCTCGAAGATCTTGTCGAGGTGTTCCTGCGGGATGCCGGTGCCGCTGTCCTCGACCTCGAGCAGGACGTAATCGTCCGCGGGCAGGGCGGCGTGATTGAAGCTCACGCAATCCTCGCGGGCGACGTTGCGGGTGCGCACCGTCAGCTTGCCGCCATTTGGCATGGCGTCGCGGGCGTTGACGGCGAGGTTGACGATGACCTGCTCGAGCTGGCCGAGATCGGCCTTGACCGGCCAGAGGTCGCGCCCCTGGCGGACGTCGAGCGTCACCTTGTCGGCGACGACGCGCTTCAGCATCAGCGAGAGATCGGAGAGCACCTCGCCGAGCTCCAGCACCTGCGGGCGCAGGGTCTGGCGGCGCGAGAAGGCAAGCAGCTGACGCACCAGCGCCGCGGCGCGGTAGGCGTTCTGCTTGATCTGCATGATGTCCGGGAAGGACGGGTCGGTCGGCCGATGGCTCGCGAGCAGGAACTCGGAGGCGTTGATGATGACCTGCAGCACGTTGTTGAAGTCGTGCGCGATGCCGCCGGCGAGCTGGCCGACCGCCTGCATCTTGCCGGCCTGGTCCATGTTGTCGCGCAGCTTGCGCTCGGCCGTGGTCTCCAGCGCGTAGACGATGGCCCGCTCGCCGTCGCCATCCTCGGAAGCGGCGACCGGCGCGAGATAGAGCTTGGCCGAGCGCCCATCCTCGCCTGCGAGGGCGAGATCGAGCGGGCTCGCCGCCGCACTGCCATCGACCACTTCACTGAGGGTGCGGGCGAGGTCGGCGTCCGGCGTGACGAGATCCTGGATCGTCCTGGGCTGCGTGCCCGCCGGAACCAGCCGGGCGAAGGCGGCGTTGGAGCGCAGGATCGCGCCGCTCTTGTCGATGGTGGCGATCGCCATCGGCGTCGAATGGAAGAAGCGGGCGAAACGGACTTCGGCGTCGCTGCCGCCATCGGCTCCGGCTTCGCCGGGCGCGCGGTTGAGGACCAGCGTGCGGGAGGGGCCGGCGCGGCCGTCCTGTCCGAAGGCGACCTGGTGATGCAGGCGCACCGGCAGGGCAGAGCCGTTGCGGCGCTTCAGGTCGACGTCGAGCACCTCGACGCGGACATCGCCGGGCTGGCCGCGGATGGCCTGGATGAGGGCGGCGGCCGAGGCGGTACAGACATCGTCGAGATGCAGGCCGCCGGAACCGAAGCGGGCGAGGTCGAAATCGAGCCAGCTCGACAGGGTGGCGTTGAGATAGGAGATCTCGCCATCGGCATCGATGGAGATGAAGCCGGCCGGGGCGTGGTCGAGATAGTCGATCGCGTGCTGGAGCTCCTGGAAGGCGTTCTCCTGCCGCTCACGCTCCGGCGTGATGTCGGTAACCGACCAGAGGGTCGCGCTGCCGGCCTCGCGACGCACCGGCGAGACGCGGACGCGATACCAGCCGACGTCGCCACGCCCGCTCAGCGCCGGCTCCAGCCGGACTTCCTCGACGAGCCGGCGGTTCTCCCGGGCGGCGGTCGCGAGCCGGTAGATCGCTTCCGACACGTCGGCGCGGCCGGTCAGCAGCCGGCCCACCGGCTTGACGTCGTTGGCGCCCGTGGCGCCGGCGAGCGCGAGATAGGCTTCGTTTGCGTAGACGATTTCGTTCTCGCCTTCGGTGACGACGATGCCCTCGTCGGCACTGTCCACCACGGTCTTGGTCAGGTCGTTGCGGGCAGCGCGGCCGGAAAACTGGATGAGGCCGATGGCGAAGGCGAAGAGGCCGAAGACGCCGACGACCGAGAGGATGGCGAGAAGCCCGAGAATGAGCGGCTGCGCCCATTCATTGGCGATGAAGCCGAGCGCGATGGCCGCGCCGACAAGCAGGCCCGCGACCAGCAGGATGATGCCGATATGGCCCGGCTTGTCGGAGCGATCGATCGTCGTTGTCGCCGTGCTTCCGCTCATTGCGGTTGGAGTCCGTTTCGCTTGCGGCCGTGCCGGACATTCGGCGGCCATCCTTCCTTCGCATCCGCCCCGAGTTAGGCGCGCCGGCCCTTCAGGCGCAAGACGTAACCGATGACTTCGGCCACCGCCTGATAGTGTTCGACAGGAATTTCTTCGTCGATGTCGACCGTTGCATAAAGCGCGCGCGCCAAAGGCGGGTTTTCGACGATCGGCACCCGGTGCTCGCCGGCGACCTCGCGGATCTTGAGGGCCATGGCGTCGACGCCCTTCGCCAGGCAGAGCGGGGCTGCCATGCCGGGCTCGTATTGGAGCGCGACGGCGAAGTGGGTCGGGTTGGTGATGATCACCGTCGCCTTCGGCACCGCCGCCATCATGCGCTTGCGCACGCGCTGGGCGCGGATCTGGCGCAGCTTCGCCTTGACCTCGGGATTGCCTTCGGAGTTCTTGAACTCTTCCTTGATCTCCTGCTTCGTCATCTTCTGGCGCTGGTACCAGCTGAAGCGCTGCCAGGCGAAATCGCCGATGGCGACGATGGCGAAGAGGGCGAGCACCGCGCCCATCAGTTTGATGGCGAGCGAGAGCGTCGCCGGCATCAGGGCTGCGACATGCATCTGCACGAAGGCTTCGAGCCTGTCGTGCTGGTTCCAGAGCGTGATCCAGACGACGGTGCCTATCAGCGCCGTCTTGGCGAGGCCCTTGGCGAAATTGACCCAGGCCTCCTTGCCGAACATCCGCTTCGCGCCGGCCATGGGCGAGATGCGGTTGAATTTCGGCATCAGCGGCTCGAAGGTCCAGAGCGGCTTGTGCTGGAGCAGGGCGCCGGCCAGGCCCGCGCAAAGAATGAAGGCGAAGGGCAGGCCGAGCGCCATGAAGCCGGTGAGCACGCCCTGCCGCGTGACCTGCATGAAGGCGGCGCCGTCCGATGGCACCTGATGCGCGTTCATCAGGAAGGAGCGCAAGGAGAGCATGGCATCGCGCGCGGACCAGCCGGCCGCGACCAGCAGCGCCAGCGTGAAGCCGCAGAGCACGAAGAAGGTGCCGATCTCCTGCGATCGGGGGACGTCGCCTTTCTCGGTGGCCTCTTCCAGTTTTCGCTGGGTCGGGTCCTCTGTCCTGTCCTCGTTCTCGGCATCTTCCGCCATGACGCCTCAGCCCCCCGTGAACTGACGCAGGAAGGTGCCGAGATCGTCGAGGAAGACGCTCATCATCACGCCGATCACGACGAGCAGGACGAGCATGCCGCCGAAGATCGAGGCCGGCACGGCCAGGAAGAAGACCTGGAGCTGCGGCATCATCCGCGCCAGCACGCCGAGGCCGAGGTTGAACAGCAGGCCGAAGATCAGGAAGGGCGCCGAGATCTGCACCGCCAGCGAGAAGCCGCGCGCGGCCGATTGCACGGCGAGCGTCAGGATGTCCGGCATCTCGGGCATGCCGCCGGGCGGCAGCAGGCGATAGCTCTCATGGATCGCGGCGATGGCGATGTGGTGCAGATCGGTCGTCAGGATCAGCGTGGTCCCGAGCATGGTCAGGAAGTTGCCGATCGACGGGTTCTGCAGGCCGCCGGTCGGATCGACCGTCATGGCGAAGCCTAGGCCCATCGTCTGGGCGACCAGCGTGCCGGCCGTCTGCAGGCAGGCCATGACCAGCCGGGCGCAGACGCCGATGATCAGACCGATCAGCAATTCGCCGATGAGCAGGGCGACGATGCCGGAGACATCGGGCGGGATGCGCAGCGATGGGCGGGCGACCGGCACGATCATCAGGGCGATGAAAAAGGCGAGAGACAGGCGCGAGCGCGAAAAGATGAAGCGCTCGCCGATGCCGGGCATCAGCATGACGAGCGTGCCGACACGCGCGAAGACGAGCACGAAAAGGGCGCTGATCTCGGGCAGGATCGCGATCTGCATCGGGCCGCAGGCACCCTTACGCCAGCGCGGGTGTCGCGGTCCTGCGCCGGCAAGGGCCGGCTGCAGTCGCGACGGGCTCATCCGCCCGTGGCGATTCGGGCGGCGACTCGCCCCATATAACCCGCGAGCGCGTCCCCCATGAACGGCAGAAACAGCAGGAGCGCGGCGAAGACGGCGACGATCTTCGGCACGAAGACGAGCGTCTGCTCCTGGATCTGGGTCAGGGCCTGCACCAGCGAGACGGCGAGGCCGACGACGAGCGCGATCATCATCAGCGGTCCGCCGACCTTGAGGAAGACGACGATGCCGTCGCGGGCGACGTCGAGAATGGCTCCGGAGGTCATGGTGTTCGTCCGATCGCGTTCGGGCCGTCAGACCGGCATCCGCATGATTTCCTCATAGGCCGCGATCACGCGGTCGCGCACGGCCACCAGCGTTTCGATCGCCGCCTCGCTTTCGGCCACGGCGGTCACGACGTTGACGATGTCGGCCCGCCCGGAGGCGACGGTCGCTGTCTGCGTGTCGGCCTTGCGGCCGGCCTCGGCAGTGGCGTCCAGCGCCTTGCCAAGCATGGCGGAGAAATCCGGCCCACCCGTTTCCGACGCGCCCGTGGCGATAGGCTTGCGCATCAGATTGCCGGCACCCATCCCCTGGATAGAGGCATAAGCGCCCGCGGCGAAACCCGGAGTGGCCATGGTGGTTCAGTCCCCTTCTGGAGTGCTTGTTTGCCGCATTTTCTTCACGCGAACCGGTGACCACTTCGCTCGAAAATGCTTCGGAGCGTGTCAGGCGCGCAGGATGTCGATGGTGCGCTGGATCATCCGGCGCGTCGAAGAGATCAGGTTGAGATTGGCCTCGTAGCTGCGCTGGGCCTCACGCATGTCGACCATCTCGACCAGGGAATTCACGTTCGGCATCTGCACGTCGCCCTTGGCATCGGCGGCCGGGTTGCCGGGCTCGTGCTTGACCTTGAAGGCGCTCTGGTCGCGCTGGACCTTGCCGAGCGCGACGAGCTGGGCATCGAGATTGCGGTCGAAATGGCGCTGGAAGGTCGGGACCTTGCGGCGATAGGGCTCGGCCCCGGCCTTCTCGGGCCCCGAATCGGCGTTGGCGATGTTCTCGGCGATGACGCGCATGCGTCCGGACTGGCTGCGCAGGCCGGAGGCGGCGACGGTGATGCTCTTGATCAGGTCCATGACCAGCCTTCTCCTCAGCGGCCCTTGCCGATCGCGATCTTCATCAGGCCGAGCCCCTTGCTGTAGAGCGAGGCGGCGAGCTGATAGTCGGACTGGTTCTGCGCGACCTTGAGCATCTCGTCCTCGAGGTTGACCGCGTTGCCGTTTGGCGTGGTCTCGAAGCGCGGGGCGCCGGTGCCGTCGAAGCCGCCATTGGCGTTGGAAAGGCTCAGATGTCCGGTGCTGGTGCGGGAGACGGCGACGCCGGCGCGGGCAGGGTCGAGGCCCGGCGGCTTGAGGTCGAACGGGCGGAAGCCGGGGCTGTCGGCATTGGCGACGTTCTCGGCCAGCACCTTCTGGCGGGATTGCTGATACTGCATCCGCAGCTTCAGCGCCTGCATCAGGCCGCCGCCGATGCTCAAGCCGTCATTCGCCATGGCCCAGCCCCTCGCTGCGTTGCCGTACTAGGCAAATCCTGCCGGGTGCATGGTTAACATGCGGTTAAATCCACCGGATTTCGCGGGTCGTATTAACCACGCGTTCACCATGTTTCCCGATAGCGAAAGCGTTATGCTATAGCCAAGGTGTTCAACCTCGGGCGGAGCTTCGGCATCCCGAGGCCGCCGTCGAAGATGAGGCAGACCTTGCAGAGCTTGTTCGGATTGGAACTTACGACCGCACAGAGATTGATCGTCGCCGTCGTCGTCATTCTCGTGCTTCTCGCGCTGCTCGGCCTGTTCGTGCGGCAGATCAAAGGCGGGCGGCTCAGGCTGCATGGCCAGGCCGGAGGGCGGCAGCGCCAGCCCCGGCTCGGCGTCGTCGACACCTACGATCTCGACCGCCAGCGCCAGCTTATCCTGATCCGGCGCGACAATATCGAGCATCTCATCATGATCGGCGGCGCCTCCGACGTCGTCGTCGAGACCAATATCCTGCGCAGCGGCGGCCGCGCGGTGGCGCCGAGCTATGCGGAGGCGGGCGCGCCCGACCGCCCGCTGCCGCCCTTCGAGACGCTGTCGCCCGCGGAACCGATGCCGCGTCCGGAAGAGGAGCACCGGAAGGCTCCGGCGATCGCCGATGCCCCGGACGTCCTGCCGTCCCTGCCGGGCCGCAGCACGCCGACGCATGGCGAGATCGCGGCCACCGTCGCCGCGGGCGCCGGCGTCGCCGCAGCGCTGGGTCTCGCCGCGGAGGAGCGGGAGCCGGCTCCAGTCAAGCCCGTGACGCCTCCCGCCCCGGTCGCTCCGCCGCCGCCGGTTACGGCCGGGCCGGCCCCCAGTTTCGCGCGCGAGCATGCGCCGCCGCCCGCCGTCAGCGCCGATGAGCTCGACGATATGACGCGGCAGCTCGAGGAGGCGCTCAAGCGTCCGTTCTCGGCCGTGCGCCCGGCTCATATTCAGCCGGATGCGGCGCCGGAAGTCGCCGCTCCGCCCGTGAAATCTCCGGCCGAGACGGCCCCGCCCGCCGAGGCACCTGTCGTCGAGGCTCCGAAGCCGCGGGTCGATATCGCTCCGCCGGTGCACGAGTCGCGCCGCGCTACGGACGTCGCGTTCAAGCCGGAACCCGTCCCGGCTCCGACTCCGGCCGTATCGCCACGCCAGGCCATGAGCGCCGCCGATGTCGAGGCGGAGCTTGCGGCTGCGCTCGGACTGGTTCCGGAGCGTGCGGCTCCGGTCGCTCCCGCGCCGAAGGTAGCCGAGCCCAAAGCTCCAGAAGCTAAGGCTCTCGAGCCTAAGGTTCCCGAACCCAAGCCCGTCGAGACGAAGGCTCCGGAAGCGGCCAAGCCTGAGCCGAAGCCGGTCGTTGCTCCGGACCCCCCGCGCGAGGTCGAGTCTCCGGTCGAAGAGCCGGAAGCGATCATCGATGAGGAGGAGCGCGAGGAGGCTGTCGTCGAGGTCGAAGCGCTGAAGCCCCAGCCCGAGCAAAAGGCGAAGGCCGACGAGGCGCCGGCAGCGGAGGCGAAGGACTTCGATCCGTTCTCGGTCGACGCCATCGAAGCTGAATTCGCCCGCCTACTCGGGCGCGACCCGAAGGCCAAGTCCTGAACGGCGCATTCTGAAGCCGGGCCTTGCATGGCCCGGCCGATCGCTGGACCATCAACAGGAATGTCGGCCCTCGGGCCCTGAGGCGCCGCGCATCTGTTGCGCGGCGTTTTGCCGTGGCTAGCCTCGTGCCGTCCGATCGCGTGAGTCGGGCTGAGCGGCAGCCGCGTGTGACACCGAGTTCCAGACCAGCGAGACGCTATCGTTACGGGCGCGCCGTGCTGGCGGCCGTGCTCCTGCTCGCCCTGCAGGCGACCCCGGCGGTGCCGCAGACGCTCTCGCTCGATCTCGGGCAGGGCGGGGGCGTGGCCGAGCGGGCGCTGCAGCTCATCGCCGTCATCACGGTTCTGTCGCTGGCGCCGTCGATCCTGATCATGGTGACGTCGTTCACCCGGATCGTCGTGGTGCTGTCGCTGCTGCGGTCGGCCCTGGGCACGCAGACCGCGCCGCCCAACGCCGTCATCATCGGGCTCTCGCTGTTCCTCACCGGCTTCGTCATGGCGCCGACGTTGCGCGAGGCCTACACCAACGCGGTTCAGCCGCTGGTCGCAGGACAGATCCAGCCGCAGGAGGCCTATAACCGCGGCGTCGTGCCCTTCAAGACGTTCATGCTGCGGCATGTCCGCGAGAAGGATCTCGCACTGTTCCTCGACATGTCGCAGGGGCAGCGCCCGCAGACGCCGCAGGATATCGGCGTCGAGGTGCTGGTGCCGGCCTTCATGATCTCGGAGCTCCGGCGCGCCTTCGAGATCGGCTTCCTGCTGTTCGTGCCCTTCCTGATCATCGACCTCGTCGTGGCCTCGATCCTGATGTCGGTGGGCATGATGATGCTGCCGCCCGTGACGGTGGCGCTGCCGTTCAAGCTGATCTTCTTCGTGCTGGTCGACGGCTGGGGGCTGGTCACCGGCTCGCTGGTGAAGAGCTACGGGGTCGGGGGGTAGTCGGCGAACAGCGTCATGCCCGGGCTTGCCCCGAGCATCTCGGGGCAAGGAGGTTTAGGGGCCTCTTGCGGCCCGAGAATGACGGCGCGCTGACGGGTTGCCTTTCAGCTCACCACGACCTTGCCGCGCTGGATGCGCAGGCTGAGCGAGCCGTTCTTCAGCGCGAGCGCCTTTTCCCCGAAAACGCCGCGGCGCCAGCCCTGAAGGGCGGGGACGTCCGCAAGCTCGTCCGAGGCGATGGCTTCGAGGTCGTCGCTGGAGGCGATGATCTTCGGCGCGACGCGCTCGGCATCGGCCACTGCCTTGAGGAGCACCTTGAGCAGGTCGAGCACGGCGCCGTTGGTCGGCCTGCCGCGTTCGCGCTCCAGCCGGGGCAGGGTCTTCGGATCGATGGCGGCGGCGCGCTCGATGGCCGCCAGCACCTCGGCGCCGTTGCGCGAGCGCTCGAAGCCGTTGGGCACGGAGCGCAGCTCGGCCAGGGCCTCGACGCTGCGCGGGCCGCGCTGGACGATGTCCATCAGCGCATCGTCCTTAAGGACGCGCTGGCGCGGCACGTCGCGCGTCTGCGCCTCGCGTTCGCGCCAGGCCGCAACCTCCATCAGGATCGGCAGTTCGCGCGGCTTGCGAACGCGGCCCTTCAGCCGCTGCCAGGCGTTCTCGGGTTTGACCTCATAGGTCGCGGGCGAGGTCAGGACCGACATTTCCTCGGCGACCCAGGCCTCGCGGCCGCTCGCGTCGAGATCGGCCTTCAGCGCCAGATAGATCTGCCGCAGATGGGTGACGTCCGACACGGCATAGGCGAGCTGCGCTTCGGTCAGCGGCCGGCGCGACCAGTCGGTGAAGCGCGAGGACTTGTCGATGCGGGCCTTGGCGAGGTCGTTGGCGAGCTGCTCGTAGCCGACAGAGTCTCCATAGCCGCAGACCATGGCAGCGACCTGCGTGTCGAAGAGCGGGGTGGGCAGCACGCGCCCGAGCAGCCAGACGATCTCCAGATCCTGGCGGGCGGCATGGAAGACCTTGACCACCGACTCGTCGACCATCAGCCCGAAGAACGGTGCGAGGTCGAGGTCGGGTGCCAGCGGGTCGACCAGCACGGCTTCGTCCGGCGAGGCGAGCTGGATGAGGCACAGCTTCGGGTAATAGGTCGTCTCGCGCAGGAACTCGGTGTCGACCGTCACGAAGGGATGGGCGGCAAGACGCTCGCAGGCGGCGGCGAGTTCGGCGGTATCGGTGATCAAATGCATGATCCCCGGCTCTTAGCAGAGTCAGGGGTGTGATGTCGCGGGCGTTCTTGACATTTCGGGCGCGCGCGTGTGCTTAGCCCGCAAGCTGCGGCCGGCCTCTGCGCCGGCCTTCGACGCATTTCCGAAAGACCGACCCGTGACCCTGCATCGCTACCGTTCCCACACCTGCGGCGCGCTCCGCGAGAGCGACATCGGCCAGACCGTGCGCCTCTCCGGCTGGTGCCATCGTATCCGCGACCATGGCGGCGTCCTCTTCATCGATCTGCGCGACCATTACGGCATGACGCAGGTGGTGGTGGACCCGGATTCGCCGGCCTTCGCCGATGCGGAAGCCGCGCGTTCCGAATGGGTGATCCGCATCGACGGCAAGGTGAAGGCGCGTCTCGAGGGCACAGAGAACCCGAACCTCGCTACCGGCAAGGTCGAGGTCTTCGCGACCGCGCTCGAAGTGCTTGGCCCGGCCGCCGAGCTGCCGCTGCCGGTGTTCGGCGATCTCGAATATCCCGAGGATACGCGCCTCAAATACCGCTTCCTCGATCTGCGTCGCGAGAAGCTGCACAACAACATCATGCTGCGCACCAAGGTCATCGACTCGATGCGCCGCCGCATGAAGGATTCGGGCTTTTCCGAGTTCCAGACGCCGATCCTGACCGCGTCCTCGCCGGAGGGCGCGCGTGACTTCCTGGTGCCGAGCCGTCTGCATCCCGGCAAGTTCTATGCGCTGCCGCAGGCGCCGCAGCAGTACAAGCAGCTCCTGATGATGGCGGGCTTCGACCGCTACTTCCAGATCGCGCCCTGCTTCCGGGACGAGGATCCGCGCGCCGACCGCCTGCCGGGCGAGTTCTACCAGCTCGACGTCGAGATGAGCTTCGTCGAGCAGGAGGATGTGTTCGCCACGATGGAGCCGGTAATTACCGGCGTCTTCGAGGAGTTCGCCGAGGGCAAGACCGTTTCGCGCAACTGGCCGCGCATCCCCTATGCCGAGGCCATGGCGAAATACGGCTCCGACAAGCCGGACTTGCGCAACCCGCTGATCATGCAGGACGTCTCCGAGCATTTCCGCGGCTCGGGCTTCAAGGTCTTCGCGCGCATCCTGGAGGGTGAGAAGAACCGCGTCTGGGCCATTCCGGCGCCGGGCGGCGGCAGCCGCGCCTTCTGCGACCGGATGAACTCCTGGGCGCAAGGTGAGGGGCAGCCTGGCCTCGGCTATCTGATGGTCAAGGAAGACGGCGAAGGGCAGGGCCCGATCGCCAACAACATCGGGCCGGAGCGCGTCGCCGCCATCATCGCGCAGATGGGGCTGAAGGGCGGCGATGCCTGCTTCTTCGTCGCGGGCGATCCCGACAAGTTCGTCAAATTCGCGGGCAGCGCCCGCAACAAGGTCGGCCAGGAACTCAGCCTGATCGACGAGAATGCCTATGCTTTCGCCTGGATCGTCGACTTCCCGATGTTCGAGTACAACGAGGACGAGAAGAAGGTCGATTTCTCGCACAACCCCTTCTCCATGCCGCAGGGCGGGCTGAAGGCGTTGACCGAGGAGGACCCGCTCTCGCTCAAGGCCTTCCAGTACGACATCGCCTGCAACGGTTACGAGCTGGCCTCCGGCGGCATCCGCAACCACAAGCCGGAGGCGATGGTGAAGGCCTTCGAGATCGCCGGCTATGGCGAGGAGACGGTGATCGAGCGCTTCGGCGGCATGTATCGCGCCTTCCAGTACGGCGCGCCGCCGCATGGCGGCATGGCTGCCGGCATCGACCGCATCATCATGCTGCTCGCGGGCGCGACGAACCTGCGCGAGGTCGCGTTGTTCCCGATGAACCAGCAGGCGGTCGATCTGCTGATGGGTGCGCCGGCGGAAGCGTCGCCGAAGCAGCTGCGCGAGGCCAATCTGAGGGTCAACATTCCCGAGAAGAACGGCTGAGCGATCATGATCCGTCTGCCTGCCGGGCGAGTGCTGCCGCTCGCCTGCTTCCTCATCCTGCCGCTCGGCGCCTGTGTCGCCGGCCAGGCCGATACCAGCGCCGGGCGTGCCTCGGAGCTGGCGACGACCGTCTCGCGCGCGAGCGCCTGCCGGGCCGGCGCGCCGCAGCGCTCGACGCTCGATCGCTTCCTTGCCACCGAGAAGGCACGCGGAGCCAGCGACGAGCAGATCGCCGCGGCGCGGTCCGCCTATGTCAGCGTTTCCGAGGCCGAGATCATCAATCAGGGCATCCGTCCGCAGCCCTGCACGGCTGAGGAACGGGCCCAGCTCAGGGAACGGATGGGGCGCATCCGGGCCGGGGATTTCGACGCCTCCTGAGCAGCAGCCCAGCCGATGACGATCCCCAAGCCGCTTGTCGCGGGGCCGGTGCTGCTGGCGCTCGCAGGATGCACCGGCGTTGCCGGTCCGCTGCCGGGCACGGTCGAATACGCCGCTGCCACGGTCTCGCGGGCCTATGATTGCGGCCTGCGGGTCGACCGTGGCGGCATCATCGCCCGGCTCGACCGGCATGACCGCCAACGCTTCGTCGAGGCCAATGCCCGCTACGCGGTCAAGTCCTACAAGGCGCCGCATCGCTGCGAGGTTGCCGAGCGCGAGCGGGTCCGAGGCGAGGTCGGGGCGCTCGCCCGCCGCTGAATTCGCTTGATTCAGTCATCCCGACGAGGCCACAAGGCCGCGATGCCCGCCGCCGCCATCACCGCCATCGTCGTGAGTTACGACAGCGCAGAGGTTCTGCCCGCCTGCCTCGATGCGCTGGCGCGCGAGAACGTACCGGCGATCGTCGTCGACAACGCCAGCAGCGACGGGAGCCGCAGCCTTGCGGCCGAGAAGGGCGCGCGCGTCGTCGCGAACGCGCGCAACGAGGGCTATGGACGCGCCAACAATATCGGCGTGGCCGCGGCTGACACGCCCTATGTGCTGATCGTCAATCCGGATCTGGAGCTTGCGGCCGGCGCGGCCGCCGCGTTGCTCGCCGCCGCCGAGCGTTATCCGGACGCAGGCATGTTCGCGCCGCGCATCGTCGAGCCTTCCGGGCGCATCTTCCTGCAGCCGCGCTCGCTCTTGTCGCCCGCGCATCTCAACCGCAGCGGCGCCATGGTCGTGCCGGAGGGCGATGCCTGCCTGCCGTTCCTCTCGGGCGCCTGCCTGCTGATCCGGCGCGAGCTGTTCCTCGCGCTCGGCGGGTTCGATCCGGCGATCTTCCTGTTCTACGAGGATGACGATCTGTGCCGGCGCATGCGCGACGCCGGCCACGCGCTGATCCATGTCCACAGCGCGCAGGCACGACATGGCCGGGGCCGCTCCACAGCGCCATCGCCGCAGCGGCGCTTCACGGCGCGCTGGCATCTCGCCTGGTCGGAGGGTTACATCGCGCGCAAATACGGCCTGCCGGAGCCGGGGCCGATTCGCGCGCTCGCGAATCTCGGCAAGGCGATGGGCTACGGCCTTCTGCTCAACCGCACGAAGATGAGCGCCCATGCCGGCTCGGTCGCGGGGGCGCGGGCCTGGCGGCGCGGCGAAAGCGCGCTGGCGCATGAGGGGCTGGAGGTTTCACCATGATCGGGCGTGCGCCGCGCGTCGCGAAAGCGCTCGCCAACCCCCACAATAATTTCGGGCTGCTGCGCCTCGTCATGGCGGTCGCCGTGGTGATCTCCCACGCCTTCAGCGTCACGGACGGGCGGGTCGAGCAGGAGCCGTGGTACGCCACGACGGGCTTCACGCTCGGCGAGCACGCGGTCAACGGCTTCTTCGCGATCTCGGGCTTCCTCGTCACGATGAGCTTCCTGCGGCGCGGCTGGCGCGACTATGTGCTGGCACGGCTGCTGCGGATCGCGCCCGGTCTGATCGCGGCGACGCTGGTCGTCGCCCTGGTGATCGGCGGATTGATGACCAATCTCGATCGGTCGGCCTATTTCAGCGATCCGCGGCTGTGGCGCTTCATCGTCGCGACACTGACCAGCTTCAAGAGCGCCGCGGCCTTGCCGGGCGTGTTCGAGGCCAATCCGCTGCAATTCCCGATGGGAACGGTGTGGACGCTGAAATACGAGACGCTGTGCTATCTCGGCGTTCTGGTCGCGGGCGTCGCCGGGCTTCTCGCCAGGCCGCGGATCGCTCTGGCCGCGCTCGTGGCATTGTCGCTGGCGGTGGTCCTGCGCGAGGTGCTGACGCCCGAAGGACCCAAGGGCACCGAAACGGCGCTGCGCCTGCCGCTGCTCTTCCTCGCCGGCGGCGTGATCTATCTCTATCGCGAGCGGGTGACGCTCTCGCTGCCGCTGCTGGCCCTGGCGCTTCTCGCTCTGGTGCCGCTTTCCTTCACGCCGCTCTACAAGGCGGCGCTCTATCTCGTCACCGCCTGGGGAGCGCTCGTGGTCGCGCTGGCACCGGCGCTGACGCGCCGCTCCCTCGAGCCGCCGGCCGATCTGTCCTACGGCGTCTATCTCTATGGCTGGCCGGTGCAGCAGGCCCTGCACGCGCTGTTCCCGAGCCTTGGCGCGGTCGTGCTGCTGTGGCCTTCGCTGGCCGCGACCGTCGTGATCGCGGCGCTGTCGTGGTTCCTGATCGAGAAGCCGGCGCTCGACCTCAAGCGCCGGTTGCTGCGCGGGGCCTGACCGCGGCGACGAAGTCGGCGATCCGGTCGCTCATCAGAAGGGGCAGGAGAGGGGCGATTCGCTCGCGCGGCAATTCCCACCAGCGGCTTTCGAGCAGGGCTGCGACGGAGCTGTCGTCGAAGCGCGACCTGACGATGCGCGCCGGGTTGCCAGCGACGATCGCGTAGGGCGGCACGTCGCGCGTCACGACGGCCCGCGCCGCGACGACGGCGCCATGGCCGATGCGGACGCCGGACATGATCATGCATTGCGAGCCGAGCCAGACGTCGTGGCCGATGACGACGTCGCCACGCGTGGTGTCGTGGTCGTTCCTGTGGGCGGTCTCGGGCCAGAGGCGCGGCAGGGAGGGGAAGGGGTAGGTCGTCGCCCAGTCGAGCCGATGGTTGCCGCCGAGCAGAATCTCGGTGCGGTCGGCGATCGAGCCGTAGCGGCCGATGGTCAGTTTCGCGCCGCTTTCGGGGAAGCGCACCTTCGGCCGGCCATAGGTGTAGAGCCCGACGACGAACTGCTCCGGCCGCCGGGCGACGAGATGTGCCAGATGCAGCCGGGTCTGGTTGTCCGGGTTCACCCGCTTGCGCAGCCAGCCGCGCGTGGTGGGCGGCAGAGCCGCCCACCAGGCCTGCAGCGCCGATGGGCGCCAGGCGCGGTCCTCGGGAGCGACGGCGCTCTCCGGCTCAGAGCGCATCGGCCTTGAGGTCGATCTTGTCGAAGATCTCCGTCGGCTCCGTCATGGTGATGACGTCGGCAAGGCCGAGCCCGTTCTGCGACCGGGCGCTGGCCGAGACGCTGAGCGTGCCGGGCTTGGCGACGAAGCGCGAGACCGCCGCCGTCAGGGTCTTGGCGGCATCGGACGGACCAAGGATGGCGGCGAGGCCGAGGCTTGCGACCATGGCGTATTGCTGGCGGACCTCCTCGACCTTGCGCTTCGACTTGCGGGCCTCGTTCTCGATCAGCTTCTCGACGAGGCCGAAATTCTGCAGCTTGACCTGCAGATTGCGGGCCGTGGCGCCCAGCGCCGCGACCTGGGCAAGGGCGAGGTCGCTGGAGAACAGGTCCTTGGTGACGTTGCCGAGCGTGCCCGAGGCGTCGAGCTGGACGAGACCGGCGCCGCCCAGCGACAGGGTGCGGATGGCGAGCTCGTTCTTCGCCGCCTCCCAGGCCAGGTCCAGCTTGGCGGAGAGATCGAGCGAGCGGATGCCCATCGCGATCATGTCCTTGGCGGCCGGGTTGCCGGCCGTCTCGACGATCGGGGTGACGAGGCGGTCGATGGTCAGCGCAATGCTGGTCGGAATGCCGTTGAGCTGCTCGCCGGCCTTGAGCTCGAAAGTGCCGAGCGACATCTTGACCGGGTCCTTGCCGGTGATGGCCGGCGGCGCGTCGATGGAGATGCCGGCGAGGCGCATCGTGCCGAATGTCGGGATGAAGCGGCGGAAGTCGATCTCGTCGATCGGCTTGTCGGGCTCGCTGAGCACGGCCCGCAGCTCGCGGATGACCGGCCCGACGGAGAAGCCGACATGGCTGATCGAATCGATCGCGCCCTTGGCCGGGCCGGAGCTGAACCGGAAGCCTTCCAGGGCAAAACCGGATTTCGCCGGGGTGTTCTCGCCGAAGGCCATGCGGGCGATCTTCATGTCGACCGTTTCGGGTTTGGCGCCGGGCTTGGGCGGGGCGGATACGGTCATGGCGAAGTCGCGGGCCTCGCCGCTGCCGTATTCGAAGGTGTCGAACAGCGAGAGGATGGACAGGCCGAGGCGCCTTTCGGCCTCGCTCTTCTCCGGCGATTTCTCGTCGCTGCTTCCGGTCTTCTTCTCGACCTCTTCGGAGGCGGCTGCGAGCTGGTTGATGACGTCGAGCAGCGGCTCGGAGCCGACCCTGGCGGCGAAGCCGCGCGCCGTGGTCTTGCCGAGCGACGCCTTGCCGGCCTTGCCCATGTCGAGGTTGTAGCCATCCTGCTCGAAAGAGCCGATCAGGGGCAGCATCTTCTCCTCGACGCCCGGCGCGGCCTTCTCGGTCAGCACGCGCGCGCTCTGGCGCAGGTCGAAGGCATCGAAGGCCGTGCGCTTCAGCTCGCCCTTCATCGGCCCCGTGGCGCCGCCGTCGCCGGCGATGCTTCCGCTCGCCGATTCGCCATGGCCGATCCTGCCTTCGCGGATGTCGGTGAGGCGGATGTCGCGATAGGTCGTGGTCTGCTTCTGATCGCCGAAGCTCTGCACCATCGTCAGCTCCGGGGCGCTGATCTCGGCCGCGTTCAGCCGGCCGATGCGCGCCGCGGCCGAATCGCCCGCCGCGCCGCTGAACAGCGCCAGGAAGGCGTCCTTTTCCAGCGTCGAGCCCTTGATGGCGATCTTGGGAGCATTGATGACCAGTCGGCCGAGGTCGATCTTGACGTTGTCGAGCTGGAAGTCGGCGGCCCAGACGGGAGACGCGAAGGCGATGAGAACGGCCGCGAGGGCCGTACCGGTGAGATGCGTCGGCCGACGAAGGCGCGCGACAGTCATTCAGGTCTCCTGCAATCGATGGCCGGCGAAAATGCCGCGGGTCCATGGCGAACGAAAGCCGCTCCCATGCGAGGCGGCGTCCTGCATTCATATGACGAGGAAAGGCTTGACCGGAAGATGGCGAACGCGGCCATCTGCCGAAGATTCGCCATCGGCCGTTCCTAAAGCTTCGGGACGGCACTGGCCGTTATGGAGTTGGAAAGCGATGCACGCCCTCAAGACCGCTTTCGCCGCGATCGTTCTCGCCCTGACGATGCTGGCGCCGGCGGGCGCCCAGAGCCAGCCCGCCGCCACGGCCTCCGGGCTGGAACCTCTCGTGATCGTCAGCGGCGGCGCGCGCCACGCCTTTCAGGTCGAGGTGATGCGCACGCCCGACCAGCGCGCGAAAGGGCTGATGTACCGGAACTACCTGCCGGCCGATCGCGGCATGTTGTTCGACTTCGGCGGCAGCGAGCCCGTGGCGATGTGGATGCAGAACACCTATATTTCGCTCGACATGCTGTTCATTCGCGCGGATGGCACGATCGCGCGCATTGCGGAGCGGACGGAGCCGCTCTCGACACGGACGATTCCGTCGGGAGAGCCGGTGCTGTCGGTGCTTGAAATCAACGGAGGCGTCAGCAAGCAGTTGGGGCTCAAGCCGGGTGACAAGGTCGAGCATCCGCTGTTCAAGCGCTGACGCGTGGGAGACGAGCGGCTTTCGCTTGCGGGTTTGGCCCGGGGCGTGATAGCCAACCGCAACGTTTGGAATGCCTTGTCGGGGTATAGCGCAGCCCGGTAGCGCATCTGCTTTGGGAGCAGAGGGTCCCAGGTTCGAATCCTGGTGCCCCGACCATCATTCCAGATGGACGAAACACGGCTCGGTTCCGGGCCGCCGCAAATCTGGTGACGGCCGAGCGCTTTTCATGACCGCACGCATCTATCGACCGGCCCGCACGGCCATGCAGTCCGGCACCGCCAAGACCGAGCGCTGGCTGCTCGAGTACGAGCCGGAGCGGCCGCGGGAGATCGAGCCCCTGATGGGCTGGACGTCGTCCTCGGACATGAAGAGCCAGCTGAAGCTCTGGTTCGACAACGAGGAGGATGCGGTCGCCTACGCCACGCGCAACGGCATTCCGTTTCGCGTCGAGCAGCCGCATGAGGCGAAGCGGCGGTCGATCTCGTATTCGGACAATTTCAAGTACACCCGCGTCGGCCAGTGGACGCATTGACGCGATGATGACAGGCGAGGGAGCTTCCCTCGTTTGCGGGCCCGTAGCTCAGTTGGATAGAGCAATAGCCTTCTAAGCTATCGGTCGCAGGTTCGAATCCTGCCGGGCTCGCCATTCTTTTCATCGAGCGTGCAATTGTCGCGTTGCGGATGTTCCGCATTCGGGATGGCGGTGCACCTCGATCCGATCTGCCGCCCTCGCTCCCGGGCCGCCACGATCTGATATTTAAAGCCAGCTTGCCGTGGCGATGCCCGCCGCCACCGCGAGGTTGATCGCGGTGAGAAGCCATTGCGGGACGGTTGCAGCGGTTGCCACGGCTGTCATCTCGTCCTGATCCACGGCGCACCCCCAGCGTGGTTGGATGCGCTTATTCAAACTGGGAAGATTCGAATCTGGCAGCCCCCAGATGGGGTATGCCGCCATCTCGGACCGCTTTCCGTCGTGCATCGTTGCGGGCGGTTTGTCTCGTCACGCTTGCCCGCTGGCGTTCCACAGCGTAAATCCGCGCGCGGTTCGCCTTGATCGCGCCTGAAAGGCCCTGCATCGGGGCGGCGTCCCGGCGCGGCCGGTTTCGAGCACGAGCGCGGCAGGCGGCCGCGAGGATGGATGATGTTTTCGCTCACGCCAGCGATCGACCGGCTGACGACCTTCCTGACGGTCAGCCATGCGCGCGCCTGCGCTTTCCTGGTGCTGCTCTCGCTCGCGGCCTTCCTGCCGGGCTTCAGCACGTTGCAACCGCTCGATCGTGATGAGCCACGCTTCGCCCAGGCCAGCAAGCAGATGCTGGAGACGGGCGATTTCGTCGATATTCGTTTTCAGGACGAGGCCCGGCACAAGAAGCCGGTCGGCATCTACTGGCTGCAATCTGCCGCGGTGAAGGCGGGCGAGGCGCTCGGCGTACCGCAGGCGCGTATGCAGATCTGGCTCTATCGCATTCCCTCGCTGATCGGCGCGCTGGCGACGGTGCTGCTGACCTATTGGGCGCTCCTCGCTTTCCTGGCGCGGCGCTATGCGCTGCTGGGAGCCTCGCTGATGGCGGCGGCCGTCCTGCTCGGCGTCGAGGCCCGCATCGCCAAGACCGATGCCGTCCTCGCCGCCTGTGCGGTTGCCAGCATGGGCGCGCTGGCGCGGGCCTGGCTCGACTGGACACGTTCGCTCGCCTTCGTGCCGGACCGGCGCAACTGGCTGGTGTTCTGGGGCGCGACCGCGATCGGCCTCCTGATCAAGGGGCCGATCGTGCCGATGGTCTGGGGGCTCGCCGTGCTGGTGCTGAGCGCGAGCCAGCGCAGCTTCCGCTGGCTGAAGCCGTTGCGTTTCGGGACGGGGCTGCTGCTCTGCCTCGCCGTGGCGCTGCCCTGGTTCGTCGCGATCATGCTCAAGACCGGCGGCAGCTTCTTCGCCGACAGCGTCGGGCAGGACATGCTCGGCAAAGTCGCGGAAGGGCAGGAGAAGCATTGGGGGCCGCCCGGGCTCTATCTCCTCGTCTTCTTCGCGACCTACTGGCCGGCGGCGGCTTTCGCGGCCATGGCGGTGCCCTTCGCCTGGGTGCGGCGCAAGGAGCCGCAGGTCCTGTTCCTGATCGCCTGGATCGTGCCGTCCTGGCTCGTCTTCGAGGCGGTGCCGACCAAGCTGCCGCATTACGTCCTGCCGCTCTATCCGGCGATCACGGCGCTGCTGCTGGTCGCGATGATCAATGGCGGCATCGACCGCTACCGGCGCGGCGCGGTTGCGACGGCATGCCTCGTCCTGATCGTGCCGCTGGCGCTGATGGGCGTCATCCTGTTCGGCAACTGGACGCTCGACCAGACGCTGCCCTGGTACGCGCTGCCCGGCTTCGCGCTGGTGTTACTCGTCGCCATCGGCGTCGTCGCGGCTTTCCGGCGTCTCGACATCGAGGGCGCGCTCTGGCGCTGCGTGCTGGCGAGCCTGCTGCTCACGGCCTCGGTCTATCCCTTCGCCATCGAGAGCTTGCGCTCGCTGAAGCTCTCGCCGCGCCTTGCCGAGGCGGCGCGCTCGGTCTGCGCCGATCCGAAGGTTCTGACGCTGGGCTATCGCGAGCCGAGCCTGGTCTTCCTGACCGGCACCAACCTCGCCATGGCGGCGAGCGGCAAGCAGGCCGCCGATTTCCTCAACCAGCCCGGCTGCCGCGTCGCCTTCGTCGAGAAGCGCTTCGCCGACGAGTTCGAGGCCGCGCTGGCGGCCCTCCCGGCCAAGCCACGGCAGGTCACCACGATTCGCGGCTTCAACCTCAATGGCGGTCGCAAGCTCGACATCGCCGTCTTTGCCAGGGAGCCGGGTTGAGAAATGCTTGCCCTCCCGGCTGCCGTGACGCAGTTTGCGGGCCGTTTTCCCGGATGATGTTCCTTTGACCGAAACCTCCTCCCACCCGCTCCTCAGCGTCGTCGTGCCCGTGCGCAACGAAGTCGGCAACATCGCGCCGCTCGTCGCCGACATCGAGAAGGCCTGCGCCGCCATCGGCCCGTTCGAGGTGGTCTACGTCAATGACGGTTCGAGTGACGGCACGGCCGACAAGCTGGCGGAGCTGGCGACGACACGGCCCTGGCTGCGCGTCGTGACCCACGCCGAATCCTGTGGGCAGAGCGCGGCGGTGCGCAGCGGCGTGCGCCATGCGCGCGCGGCCATCGTCGCGACGCTCGACGGCGACGGCCAGAACGATCCGGCCTTCCTGCCCAAGATGGTGGAGACCCTGCAGAAGGGTGGGCTGCATGCCGGGATGGTCCAGGGGCAGCGCGTCGGGCGCAAGGATACCGGATTCAAGCGCTGGCAGTCGAAGGTCGCCAACGGGGTGCGCGGGCGTGTGCTGAAGGACGATACGCGCGACACCGGCTGCGGCCTGAAATGCTTCCGGCGCGAGGCCTATCTGGCGCTGCCCTATTTCGATGCGCTGCACCGCTTCATGCCGGCGCTGATGGCGCGCGAGGGCTACAAGGTGCTGCATGCCGACGTGCACGACCGGCCGCGCCTGACCGGCGTCTCGAATTACGGCTTCTTCGACAGGCTCTGGGTGGGCATTCTGGACCTCGCCGGCGTCTGGTGGCTGATCCGCCGGCGCAAGCGCGTGCCCCGGATCGTTTCGGAGACGATGTGATGCTGATCGACCTACAGCAAACCATCGGGAACTATTTCCACGACGTCTTCGTCAACAACATCGACTGGTGGGTGCTGCTGGGCATCGTGGCGCAGGGGCTCTTCACCATGCGCTTCGTTGTGCAGTGGCTGGCGAGCGAGAAAGCCGGACGCTCGGTCGTGCCGATGACCTTCTGGTGGTTCTCGATCGGCGGCGGCGCGCTGCTGCTGATGTATGCGCTCTATCGGCGCGATCCGGTCTTCATCCTGGGGCAGGGCTTCGGCGTCTTCGTCTATGTCCGCAACCTGCAATTCGTGCTGCGCGCCAGGGCACGCGGCGAGGATACGAATTCCGGGCCGGGTTAGGCGAGGCGCGTCATTCTTGGGCGCGGCGCAAGACACTTGACGATAGTTGCGTGGGGAACCCTCTCCCGGAGGGAGAGGGCAGGGTGAGGGTAGGCCGCTCATCGAATTTGCCGTGAGATGGTCGCTGCACAGCCGTTAGGCTGCAATTCACTGGTCCAGGGACCTACACCCCACCCCTACCCCTCTCCTTACAGGAGAGGGGTTCCCGCGGTTATGACTTTCGCTTCTGTTCGCTGGATCGCAACTTCTCAGCTCCGCTGCGGCGTCGAAGGCTCGGCGGTCACGCCCTGCGCCGGCGTCGGCAGAGGCTCGGCCGGCTGCTGTGGCTTGCGCATCGCCGCCGACAGGCCCGGGTAGCGTTCGCGATAGGCCTTCAGGAATTCCGAGACGCTGTCGGCATTCGCCGTCGCGCGTGCCATCTCGCGGATGTCGGCGGGGCGCGAGCGGCTTGCGCCGGTGACGAAGGCGAAGGTGCGGGCATCGGCGCTGCGCGCCATCTTCGGGGCGAACTTGCTGCGCAGCCGGTCGAGCGAGAGCGCCTCGTTCGCCATCACATAGGAGACGCCGGCGCGCATCACGTCGGCTCGCTCGGGATCGGTCAGGCCTGCGTCTCCGCGCCAGCTTTCGTCGAGAATGCGTTCATAGGCCTCGCCGGCTTCCTGCCAGCGCCGGCCGCTCCAATAGATGTCGGCGCGCAGGCGGTCGACCTCGGGGCCGCGTTCGCGTTCCAGCATCTCCAGCGCCTGGTCGGTGCGGGAGAGATCGGAGAGGGCCTTGGCTTCCAGCAGGAGCCGTGCCCGCTTCACGTCGGCCGGCAGCTCGATGAGCCGGGTGGTGTTGAGGGCGCGGACCGCCTCGGCCGGCTTGCCGTTCATCAGGTCGATCATGGCGAGGCGGGCGGCGACGGTGGAGCGAGCGGCTCCCGTCAGGCGACGCTCCATCTGGTAGCGCAGGATCTCGGCGGCCTGATCGAGCAGGTCGAATTCGATCAGGCGGTCGGCGAGCAGACGCGTGATCTCGTCGCCGCGTCGGCCGATCGGCAGGAATTCCTTGAAGTCGTAGAACAGCGCGAGCGCTTCGATCCGCGGCAATTTGCCGAGGCCAGTGCCCGTGAACAGCTCCGCGAAGCGTTGCGCCGTCTCGTCGTGCATGCGCCGCGTCAGCGGATCGTCGGGGAAGTTCTCGTTGGCGCGGCGCGCCACGAGGAAGGCGTCGCGCCAGCGCTGCTGCTCCGCATAGAGCCGCCCGAGCTCGGCCAGCGCCTCGATCTCCAGCCGGCCGCCGCGCCAGATGACGGAGACCGTCTCGAGCCGGGCGATGGCCTCGTCGACCTTCAGGTCCGGGCGCTTTTCGGCGGCTGCGAGCTTCACCGCGCGCAGTTGCGCTTCGGCCGCGACCGGCCGGCTGCTAGCCTCGAAGAGGGACTTGTAGCCGTTCATCGCCGCTTCGGGGCGTCCGCTGGCATCGTCGAGCCTGGCCTGGAGCAAGGCGAGCCGCTCCTGGTCGAAACTGCCGCGCGGCATGTCCGCGAGCGCCCGCACCTGCCGCTCGGCCACGCCCATGTCCTGCGCCGCGAGCGCGGCCCGCACCATCGCCTCACGGAACTCGCCCTGAAGATCGGCGGGATAGCGATCGAGTGCGGCCTCGGCCCGGCGAAAGCCGACCAGAGCCTGGGCGTTGCGATCCAGGCGCTGCTCGATCAGCGCACGCCAGAGCCCGCTTTCAGCGTCGTCCTTGATGGGTTCGGCGTTGAACGCTGTCAGCGCATCCTGATTGCGATGCATCTGCGCCGCGATGACGCCGCCCAGGAAGAGCGCCTCGCGATGATTGCGCATTGAAGCGTCGTCGGCCATCAGCGTCCCGAGCGGGCCCGCGGCTTCGGGCATCAGCCCGTTGGCGACATAGAAGCGGGCGAGCGCAAGCCGCGCCTCCGATTTGCGGCCGCGAGACGCGTCCGTGACGTCGAGCATCAATGTGCGCAGGCGCTCGCGCAGATTGCCGAGCCGCAGCTTTGCCCAGGCGTCGGCGTCGAGCAGCGGTGGGGCTTCGTGCTTATCGGCCCCGGCCTCGGCCTGCCGGGCCGGCTCGGCGATGTCGAGAGTGACCATGAGGCCGCCCGCACGGCCGATGCGGACCTGCTCGGTGCCTGCGCGTACGAGGATATCGTCCGCGCGGGGCTGGACGGCGAGGCCCTGGACGGTCTGGAGCAGGCCGAACTCGACGAACTGATAGGGCTTGGGCGTCAGATGCACCGGCCCGGTCGCGGTGGCGATGGCGACGGGCAAGCCGGCTGGTCCGGATTCGAGCCAGTGAACGCCGGTCAGGCCGGCCAGCGGCACCGAGACGACGGTCTGGCCGCGCTCGTCCATGCTGCGCTGCGGCTCGATCGCGGTTGCGGGTTTGCCCGGCCCCTCGCCGAGGTCGAGCGACCAGCCATTGCCGTCGTCGAAGAAGCGGGCAAGCGGTTCGCCTGCGAGCCGCAGCCTGACGAGCGTCACCCGGCCGTCGCGGATCACCGAACTCTCCGCGATCAGCTTGGGCAGCAGACCGGTCAAGCGCGCCGGGTCGATGGTGTCGCGGGTGTCGAAGACCAGCGTTATCCCGCCGGCATCGGCGAAGGCGGCGGCGCCGGTCCGGCGCGGAAAGCGGAAGTCGAGCCGCTTCTCGCCCGCGACGATGGCGACGGGACCGGGAGGCGCCTCGGCAACAGGGGCGGCGGCCGCCGGCTGCGGCGCGCTCGCGGCAAGCTGCGGCGTCGGCTGTGTGGCGGCGGGCTTGGCCGGCGCGGCGACGGCGGGGGCGGCCGGAGGCTGCGGCCTTTCGAGATCGGGAAGGGACAAGGCCCCGACCTTCGTCGGCCGCAGCAGGTCGACGACCAGCCCGGTTTCGTCGTCGAAGGTCCGGGCCTGCCAGTCCTTCGGAAGCGACAGCGTCAGGCTGAGTTCATCCTTGCCGGAGTCGAGCTCGGCCAGCGCGATCTCGTCCGGGAGGGCGTTGCGGATCTCGGAGGCCTCGACCATCATCGGTTTGTCGAAGACGAGTTTGAGGGTGCCGTCGACGACATCGCTGGCAAGCTTCGTTCCGGGCGCCGCCTTGAAGATCAGGCGCTCCAGCGTCGGCAGGCTCACCGAGCGCATGGTCAGCACGGAGGGAGGCATGGCGGGCTGGCGCGCGGCTTCCCTGGCCTTCGCTTCGGCGACGCGCAGCCGCTCGGTCAACTCGGCGATGACCTCGGGCGGGGGCCCGGGCATGAGCCCCGCCCAGTTCTGCGGCAACAGGTCGATGAAGGCCTTGTCGCCGGCTTCGATCAGGTTTGCCTTGTAGGTTTGCGTCAGCGCGAAGCGCATGCCGCGGCCGTCGGGATCGACGCGGGCGACCGAGACGTAGTTGGGCAGCTCACGGGCGAGGCGGGCGACGTCGACGCGCACAGGGCTGCCGAAGGCGACGATCAGCACGCCGTTGGCCACGCGGATGCGGGTCTGGGTCGGTTCGTCGAAGGCGAGCGAGACCCGGCCGAAGCCGGCCGGCATGGCCTCGCCGCGCATGGTGGCGCTGGCAGCGAGCGCGGGCGCGTCCAGCCCCGCTGCGAGCGCGAGCGCAGCCAGCCCGATACCGAAGGCGAGGGAACGCGACAGTGGCAAACCGGAATACTCGACCCAACGCGACTGCGGGCCTTGCCGCATCGCGCAGACGCGGCGGCCCTCGGGCACGCTAGCGCGTCAACCATAACGCGGACTTAACGGGGCGGGGGCGCCGGCGACGGGATTCCGGCTATTCAGCGTTGAGTCGCGGGCGCGATGGCAGGCAGCTCGTTGCCGGGCAGGGACGCCTCGTTGGCGGCGCGCTCGAAGCTCGGCATGCGCCCGCTCGTCGCCAGCGCCACGGTCAGCCGCTCGGCACGCTCCGGCGACATGGCGGCGAGGACCTCGGACATCTTGCGCGGATTCATCTGCTGCACCACCGGAACGAGCACGTCGAGACCCAGCCGGTCGAAGACGCGGGCGGCATCCTTCGGCTTCATCGACTCGTACATGATGACGAGGTTCTTGATCGCCTTGGCCTCGTCGGCCGAAGCCTTCGCGGCAGGGCTCGCCTTCTCTTCGAGGGTCTTGAGGTCGCCGACGCGGCCGTCGAGCTTCTTCTCGGCCGAATCCAGCAGCCGCTCGCGCATTTCCAGCTCGCGCATGCGGCTGTCGAGCTCCTCGCGCCGCTCGCCCAGGCGTTCGAGAATGGCCTTTTCCGCGGGCGACAGCGGCTTGGCCGTGCCGTTCATCACGGCGGCCTTGTTGTTGGGGTTGGCGGCGCGTGCGGCCTCGGCCTTCGCCTCGGCTTCCTTCTTCTCCTGCTCCTTCTTGGGGTCGGGAGCGGGCACGGAGCCGGTCGTTTCCGGGTCGAAGACATCGGGCGCATGGGCGCGCGCGATGACCTTGGCCAGGCCCCAGGCCTCCTTCTGGTTCTTGGCCTTGTCGCCCTGAGCTTGTGCCAGGACGGGCGCTGCCGCCGGGATCTTGCCGAGAGGCGCGTCCTCCGCCCATGTGAGCAGCTTCAGCGCCAGGAGACCCATGGCGCCGAGGATGACTGCCGGCAGAAGGCGGGGCTTTTCGATCACGCAGCCTGTTCCTCGAGGCGGCGTGCGGCGCGGGCGCGGATGGCGGCGGCCGATTGCGCCGCGGTTTCGAGGCGGGAGACGGGAGCGACGTCGGCCACGGCGGCAGCCTGGGGAGCCGCCTTGGCGCCGACGAGGCTCGCCGCGCTGACGATCTGGCCGATGCGTTCCATCACGGCCTGGCCGGCATCGACCTGGGCGGCGAGATCGGCAGCGTAGCGCTCGGCGGTGCGCAGCCGCTCGTCCAGCGTGCGGTCGCAGTCGCCGAGCGTCGATTTGAGGCCGGCAATGGCGCGCTCGGCATTGTCGGTCGCGGTGATGAGGGCGCCGACGGTCTGGCGCATGCCGGCCTCGTCCGCCTTGAGGCGCTCGATGCGCTTGGTCAGGACGAAGCAGGTGATGATGGTGGCGACCAGCAGGCTTGCGACAAGCACGTCGGCGATGAGGGTGATCGTCATGGCTGTCCTGCTCAGTTGGCGCCGCCGAGATGGCTGGCGAGGCTGTCGAAGGCGGCAAGCGTGGTCTTGGAGCGCCGTAGCGGGCTCGTCACCTGGACGGCGATCTTGTCGTCGACACGGCCGATTCGCCCCTCCGAGACGATGAAGTCGCCGCAGCGCAGCGAGACGGTCGAGTCGGGGCGGGTGTCGAACATCAGCGTGTCGCCGATCTCCAGCTTCATCACGCGCTTCAGCGGCATCTGGGTCTCGTGCAGCACGCAGGTGACGTCGATATCGGCCTGCCAGACCTCGGTCGCGAGGTGGTTTTCCCAGGTCGGATCGCGCCCGAGCTTCTCGCCCATGAAGCTTTCGAGCAGGAGCTCGCGGATCGGCTCGATGGTGGCGTAGGGCAGGAGGAGGTGCAGGGCTCCGCCGCGGCCCTCCATATCGAATTTGAGCTCGACCCGGATCGCGGCGTTGGCGGGGCGGGAGATCGAGACAAAGCGGGGGTTGGATTCGACCCGGTCGACCGTGAACCTGACCGGCGAGAGCGGCCGGAAGGCCGCTTCGGCGTCGCTCAGCACCAGCTCGATGACGCGGCGGATCAGGCGGATCTCGATCGTGGTGAAGGGGCGTCCGTCGATACGCGGTGCCGGCTGGCCGCGCTTGCCGCCGAACATGGTGTCGAGCACGGAATAGATCAGGGCCGATTCGATGGTGATCAGGCCGAAATTGTCCCATTCCTCGGCCTTGAACACCGAGAGCAGGGCCGGCTGCGAGATCGAGTTGACATAGTCGCCGAAGCGCACCGAGCGGATGCTCTCCAGGGTGACTTCGACATTGTCCGTGAAGAAATTGCGCAGGCTGGTCGAGAGCAGGCGTACGAGACGCTCGAAGATGATCTCGAGCATCGGCAGGCGTTCATAGGCAACCGACCCCGAATCGACGATCGCCTGGATGCCGTTGCGGCCATCCTTCTCGTCGCCGCTGGAGAAACCGAGCATCGTGTCGATTTCTTCCTGCGACATCAGGCGGTCTACGCCGCCTTCCGGTTCGCCGTCCTCCTCGACGATATCCGGCATCGCAGCCCAGCCGGCGGCCATGCCTTCCGGCGTCAGCGGCTCGTCGGTCGGGGCTGGGTTGTCGCGCTCGGTGCTCATCGTCTCGCCGTCATCCCGGTGCGGTCAGGGCCGGTACCCGGCTCACTGAACCAGCAGTTCCTTGAACAGCACGGCGTCGACCTTGGCCGGATAGATGGTCAGGTTGACGCGGCGCAGCAGCTCCTCCTTCAGCCGGTACATGCCGGCCGAGCCTTCGAGGTCCGCCGGCCGCAGCTCGCGCATGAAGATCTGGAAGGCGTCCTCGACGCGCGGCAGCAGCGGTTTGACCTGGTCGGCCGCCTTCGCATCGGCGATTTCCAGCACGACCTTGATCTTCATGACCGGCTGGCGATCCTGCTGGCCGCCATTGGACATGCTGATCATCATGTCCTTCATGTCGAGGAAGGCGACGGGATTCTTGGCCTTGGCCGCGGCTTCGGCGGCTGCGATCTGCTCGGGCGAGGGCTTCTTCAGGAAGAACCAGCCGCCCGCGCCGGCTGCCGCCAGCAGCACGACGCCGCCGACGATGATGAAGAGCTTCTTCTTGCTCTTCGGCGCGGCTTCGCTTGCAGCGCCTTCCTGTTCCGTCTTGGCTTTCTTCTTCGCCATCTCTTCCGCGCCCTGGCCGCCGGGCCGCCTTCTGCCGCCCCTGTCGCCACCTTCCTCAATCACGGTTAACGCGCCGTTAAGGACGGCAGGATTTGCCGGGTCGTTCTTGCCGGTTCTGCAGCTCGTGCCGGGTTCCGGCAAAAATCCAAAGCGGATCGGTCTTCAATTATATCAATATGTTACGGGAATTTGCCGCGTTGGCATGACGATTGCCGGTGATGAGACGTGGCGACTGCGCTGGGGAGCGTCGAGGTCGCTGCGGGACATGATCGGGAGACTTGCCGTGGAGAACGCGCTTCTCATCGGCCTGTCGCGTCAGGTGGCTCTGGCGCGCGAGCTGGACGTCATCGCCAACAACATGGCGAATGTCGGCACCAATGGGTTCAAGGCGCGCAGCGCGCGCTTCAACGAATTCATCATGCCGGTTGCCAAAGCCGACGCCTTCAAGCCGACCGATCGGCCGCTGTCCTACGTCATCGACAACGGCACGCCGCTGGACCTCTCGCAGGGCGCGACCGAGCTGACGGGCAACCCGCTCGACGTCGCCCTGAAGGGCGACAACTACCTCGTGGTGCAGACCCCCGCCGGCGAGCGCTACACCCGGGCCGGCTCGCTGACGGTCGATCGGCAGGGTCGCCTCGTCACCCAGACCGGCCTTCCGGTGATGGGTGAATCCGGCCCGATCACCTTCGGCTCCAGCGAATATGCGATGCGCATCGCGGCCGACGGCACGGTGAGCAGCGACCAGGGCACGCGCGGCAAGCTGCGGCAGGTCCGTTTCACCAATGCGGCGACGCTCGTCAGCGAAGGCAGCAACCTGTTCTCCGCGACGGTGCCGGCCCAGTCGGCCGGCCCGGAGGCCAGGCTCGAACCCGGCGCGATCGAGCGCTCCAACGTCAAGGCCGTGGTCGAGCTGACCCGCCTGATGGAGGTGCAGCGCAACTACCAGAGCGTCGCCAACATGATCGGCAAGTCCGACGAGCTGCGCAGCCGGGCGATCTCGCGCCTGGCCGACCAGCAGGCCTGATAAGGAGCCAGCCCCATGCGCGCCATGCAGACAGCCGCGACCGGCATGATGGCCCAGGAGATGAACGTCCAGGTCATCTCCAACAACATCGCCAACGTCCGGACCACCGGCTACAAGCGCCAGCAGATCCACTTCCAGGATCTGCTCTACGAGCATTTCCGCCGGGCAGGCTCGGCCACCTCCGACCAGAACACCCAGGCGCCCGCGGGCACCTTCATCGGCTCCGGCGTCAAGACGGTCTCGACCGGCCGGGTGATGACCCAGGGCAACATCACGCCGACCGAGAAGCCCTATGACCTCGCCATTCGCGGCGAAGGCTTCTTCCGCATCCGTATGCCGGACGGGCGCACCACCTATAGCCGGGACGGCTCGTTCGACCTCGACTCGCAGGGTCAGATCGTTACCCGCGACGGCTATCAGGTCGAGCCCGGCATCACCGTGCCGAACAATGCGACCAGCGTCAGCATCAACGCCCAGGGCATCGTCGAGGCGATGATACCGGGGCAGACGGCTCCGCAGCAGCTCGGCCAGATCCAGCTCGTCCGCTTCGTCAACAAGGTCGGTCTCGAGTCGATCGGCGACAACCTCTATATCGAGACCGCCGCCTCGGGGCAGCCGATCGACGGTTTCGGCGGCGGCGAAGGCTTCGGCACGCTGCAGCAGAACTATCTCGAAGAAGGAAACGTCCAGGCCGTTACCGAGCTCTCCTCGCTGATCGCGGCGCAGCGCGCCTATGAGATGAACTCCAAGGTCATCACCGCCACCGACCAGATGATGTCGGCGACGACCCAGATGTTCCGCGGTTGAGGAGGGTGCGCATCATGATCCGCTCCGCAGTCCTCGCCCTTCTCCTCTCCGGCACCGCCGCGCTGGCCGCGCCGCAGCAGGCCCCGTCGGCCTCGGTTACGGTGGCTTCCGCTGCCGCTGCGCCCACCGCCTCGTTTCCGCGCAAGCTGCAACTGCGCCCCGAGCTCAACCTGTCGCGCGATCTCGTCACCTTCGGGGATCTCATTCCCGGCCTGACCGGCGAGGTTGCGGCGACAGCCGCCTTCCGGGCGCCGGGGCTCGGCGAGACCGGCACCATCCAGGTTTCGCGCATCGTCGAGGCCGCCCGGGCGGCGGGAATCGTCCGCGAAAGCGCCGATCTCGACAGCCATGGCTTCGCCCAGGTCGTCGTCACGCGCGCCGCGCGCCGGGTCACCGCCGCCGATATCGAGATCGCGGTGAAGATCGGGCTGCAGGAGCGCTTCGGCGTCGATGCGCGCATCTTCGCCCTGGCGATCGACGGGGGCGCGCCGGGCATCGCGATCGAGCCCGAGCTCACCGGCGATGTCGGCGTCCTCGACCTCTCCTTCGACGCCCGTTCCCGGCGCCTCCAGGCGCGGCTCGCGGTGCCGGGCAGCATGGCGATGAAGCTGAAGCCGCTGCGCATTTCCGGTCAGCTCGTCGAGACCATGGAGGTGGTGGTTCCAAAGCGGCTGATCGCCCGCGGCGAGACGCTGGGCAAGGACGACGTCGTGATCGAGCGCCGCCCGCGCGACGGGCAAAGCGGGGAGATCATCGGCGATGCCCGCGCCGCCATCGACAAGGTCGCGCGGCGGGCGTTGCTTGCGGGCGTGGCGCTGCGCAGCAGCGACGTCCAGCGCGAGGAGATCGTCGCCAAGGGCGATCTCGTCACGATCACTTACGAAGCGCCGGGGCTGCTGCTCACCCTGCGCGGCCGGGCCAACGAGGCCGGCGCCATGGGGGACGTCGTCTCCGTCACCAATCCCCAATCCAAGCGCGTGCTGCAAGGCAAGGTCAGCGGGCCGGGGCGGGTCACCGTCCAGTCCTCCTCGGCCGGCCGCATCGCCAGCGCCCAGTGACATCCGTGGAAACCGCCATGAACGCCAACCGTCTCGCCAAGCTCTCCGGATTGCTACTGCTCACCGCCTCGCTCGGGGCCTGCGGCATCGGCGACCGCCTCGCCAATGTCGGCCAGGCCCCGGCGCTCTCGCCGGTGGAGGACCCGACCGCCGCCAAGGGCTACAAGCCGGTGCAGATGCCGATGCCGGCGATGGAGCACGCCTCCTACGCCCCGAATTCGCTCTGGCGCACTGGTTCGCGGGCGTTCTTCAAGGACCAGCGCGCCCGCAATGTCGGCGACCTCGTCACGGTGAAGGTCAAGTTCACGGACCGGGCGCAACTCGACAACACCACCAAGCGCAGCCGCAAGAACGGCGAGGATTTCGGCGCGGCAAGGATCATGGGCTTCGAGAACAAGCTCGACAAGTTCCTGCCGGACGGATCGAGCGCGGGCGAGTTGCTGAAACTCGACTCCGAAGGATCGAGCGAGGGTGCGGGCTCCGTGCGCCGCAGCGAGCAACTCGCCACCAATGTCGCCGCCGTGGTGACGCAGAACCTGCCCAACGGCAACCTCGTGATCGAGGGCAAGCAGGAGATCCGCGTCAATTTCGAGATCCGCGAGCTGATCGTCGCCGGCGTGATCCGGCCGGAAGACATCGAGTCGGACAACACGATCGACTCGACCAAGATCGCCCAGGCCCGCATCGCCTATGGCGGCCGCGGCCAGATCACCGATGTTCAGCAGCCGCGCTACGGCCAGCAGGTGATGGATATCCTGCTGCCCTTCTGACGCTCTTCCCGAGAACCGGACGGCGCGGAACGCTCCCCCTTGTCTCCGTGCCGATCCGGCCGGCGGTCTCTCCCGAGCCGCCGGCAGCCCCGGCCGCCCGCCACGCTCCCCAAGCCGACAAGCTGGCGGCCGCAAGCCCCGCGTTCTCCCGACGCGGGGCTTTTCTTGTCGAGGGGGTGGTCTGAATGTCTCGGATGGCGGATCAGATCAGCCCTTCGTCACTTAACGAAAGCCGTTCCCGAACATGTCTGTCTGACGAGCAGGCGCGCCGACGCCCGGCTGCATATAGGCCGGTCCATCAGCTCGTTTGGGGGGAACGGTATCTTGCGTGACGCAGCCGACTGGCCCGAGAAGGATGAACACCACGGCGGCATATCGTTTCAGCACAGCGAACTCCTTCATCGCATTCCAGAACCGTTGCTCGGTGTCTTCCTCAGACAGCGTGGTCCAATATCTTACTATTGGTAAGGCCTCGGAGCTGAAAAGCTGTCTCTTTGGACAAGCTTAAGAAGGCATGCCGGCGCGCCGGGTTTCATCGTCACATGATGGCTGGCACGAGGCGACAGCTGAGAGCCGGCACGCTGACGGTCATGCTTCGGTTCAGGAGCTTCCGTTGTACGACGTCTTCGACGGGTGTTCGTTGCGTCGTTCTAACTCGCTGGATCGTACATGAATTCGCGCAGCTCCTGCGCGCAGCGACAGGCGAGCGCGAGCTTCGCCGCCCACTTCACCGCCTCTTCGCGCGTCGGCAATTCCAGCACCGCAAACCCGCCATTGAGGCGGCTGCCCGGGTAGCTCCGCGTCCACACCGATCCATCCCCGGAGACGAGCACGGGGGCTATCTGCTCGTCGATCCCGCCGCCGAACACATAGACGCCCGCCGCCTTCGCTTCCTCGATCACGGCATGGGAATCGACCGAGGCGATGGCCAGTTGCTCGTCGGTGAGCACCATCGCCTCGCTCGGAAAGGAGATGAGGTATTTGGTCATGCTTCGATGATGCGTTGCAGTGGTGGCGGAAACAAGCGAGCAGGCCGCCTGATAGTCCTCTTTGCAGGAATGTCCGAAACGGGTCGAAAGCGGTCATTAGCTCGACCCGCCAAGGCCCTTCCTCCCAGCGCCTCGGCTAAAGAGCCCGCTTTCGGCGGCTGTACCACCGCCATCCCATCCAGCCTGCGAGAATTGCACCGAACAGACCGCCAGCGGGTCCAACGAAGAAGATCGCGCCCATCGCATAAGCGCCCTCAGCCTGCGAAACCCCGGAAAGCTCACCCATGATCAGAGCCGAGGCCGATGCGAGGACCCACCCGAGGATGAACCCGAGCAGACCCGCCGCGAGACACGTCAGCGCCCTCATCCGCCTGCCCCTCATCGCTCAAATGCAGTCAGGACCGATTCAAGCAGCCCTGCAATCCGAAGCAATGGATCATTCTATCGGCCTATCGATGCGTCAATCCGTGGGCTGAGGGCCATCATAACCTTCGGTCACGACGATGTTCGGCACGGCTTCCCCAAGCAAAAAGGCCCCGCACGGGGCGGGGCCTTCGCATGAAGGGCAGCGGCGCGACGCGGCTCAATCGTCGCGGAAGACGCGCTCGTTGCGCTCGTGGCGCTCCTGCGCCTCAAGCGAGAGGGTGGCGATCGGGCGGGCTTCGAGACGCTTCAGCGAGATCGGCTCGCCGGTCTCCTCGCAATAGCCGTAGGAGCCGTCGTCGATCCGGGCGATGGCCGCATCGATCTTGGCGATGAGCTTGCGCTGGCGGTCGCGGGCGCGCAGCTCGATGGCGCGGTCGGTCTCGGAGGAGGCCCTGTCGGCGATGTCGGGGTGGTTTTCGTTCTCGCTCTGCAGCGTGGCGAGCGTCTCCTTCGCTTCCTTCAGGATCTCGTCCTTCCAGGCGAGGAGCTTGCCGCGGAAATACTCGCGTTGACGGTCGTTCATGAACGGCTCGCCATCACTCGGCTTGTAGTCCGCATCGAGGATGATCTGCTTCGACATGGGCGCGCTCTCTGAGTTTGTCTGCTCACGCGCCCATCGGCTTTGCCGCGGGAGGGTGAGCCGATTTGGCGCCCTTATAGCGATCCGTTTCAAGCGGAACAATCGCTTCTGACAGGCCTTCAACGACTTCCTCGAAGTGGCGGCCGAAAGCGGGCTTTCAGGCCATTTTGGGCCGGAAACGGCCGAATTTCTCTAGTTCAGCGATTGCAGCGCGCGGGCGATGTCCGCCTCGACGAGCCGGGCGACGGGCTTGCGGTAGTGCGTGTGGTCAAAGAACAGGGCTGAGTCGCGCAGTTCTGGCCGGTCGATGCGCCAGTCGACGAGGGCGGTGCGCGGCCGGCGTTGCGCCAGATCGGCGAAGGCGGAACGGCAGGCGGCGTCGGCCGCGGCATCGCGCGAGCCGGGTTTCGGCAGCGCCGTGATGTAGGCAGGGGGCCGCACCAGGATCAGCGCCGTTCCGGCTGGGGCCTGCGCCATCAGCAATTCGAGCGCGGCGGCGGCCGGAAAGGGGCCGTCGACATTGCCGCCGCCGGTTTCCTGCGTCTTGTCGAGCCGGGCGCGAATCTCCGGATTGGTGCCGTAGCCCTGCGCCAGATAGTTGGCCTCGTAGTCCCAGTAGCCATTGGCCGGCGCGCGCTCCGCCTTGCGCGACGTCAGATAGGTGATGCGGCGCGACAGCTCCTCCAGCAGGTCGAAACGCATCAATCCGGCGAGATAGTCCGGCAGGCTGCGGCTCAGCAGCCAGAAGGGGAAGGGCTTGTCGTTGGGAAGCGCCGGGTTGGCGGTGCACCAGTAGTTGTCGATGCCGATCACGATCGCCTTCGCCGGGGGCTCGCGATGGTGCCGGAGGAACCAGTCGATCGTCGTCAGCGTCTCCTTCGGCGTCGTGGCCGGCGCGATCAGCGAGACGAAGGGGATGCCCGTGCGGGCGCGCAGTTCGTCGGGCGAAATCAGCTGGATATGCGAGTTGCCGAAGATCGCGCCGGTGAACTGCGGATCGCGCCCCCGGCTGGCCAGTGCCGTGCGCGGGCCTTGCGGGCGAACGCCTTCCTTCAGTGCAAGCGGGGTGCGGCCCGAATCATAGGGGTCGAGCAGGAAGGCGACGATCAGGAAGATGGCCGAGATCAGCCCCGCCGCCGTCAGCAGCGTGGCGATGAAATGCGTCCATCTGGCCGCCTGCTCCGGCGCGGCGGCCGGCTCAGAACTGGAAGTAGATGAACTCATAATTCGCGTCTTCGCCGATCTTCAGCAGGATGATGACGAACAGGAGCCCGGTCAGCACGGCGAGCCAACGGGCCGGGGGAAGCTTGTGGACGAGGTTCCAGGCGGTCGGGCCGATGATGGCGAAGGCCGCGGCCGGCACGAGCGCGCGCCATTTGAACCCCGTTCCCACTGGCGAAAGGCCGATGAGCCCCTTGTAGATCGCCAGCGCCGCCTCGAAATTGCTCGCCCGGAACAGCACCCAGCAGGCCATCACGAAGAGGAAGGTGAGGAGCCAGCCCAGCAGTACCGGCATCGGCAGGCCGGCGCGCCGCCAGAACAGCGCGGCGATCAGGGCGAGCCCGTGCGCCACGCCCCAGGCGACGAAGGTCAGGCCGGCGCCGTGCCAGAGGCCGCCGAGCGCCATGGTGGCGAAGAGCGCCCAAACCTGCGTCGGCAGGCCGCTGCGCGAGCCGCCGAGCGGGATGTAGAGATAGTCGCGCAGGAAGCGCGACAGCGTCATGTGCCAGCGCCGCCAGAAATCCTGAATCGAGAGCGAGCGATAGGGCACCTCGAAGTTCTGCGGCAGCACGACGCCGAAGAGCAAAGCGAGGCCCAGCGCCATGTCGGTGTAGCCGGAGAAGTCGAAATAGATCTGGAAGGTGAAGGCGAGCGTCGCCTGCCACGCCTCCGCCATGCTGATCACCTTGCCGGCGGCGGCGGCGGCGAAGACGGGGTTGGCGTATTCCGCCAGCGGGTCGCCGATCAGCACCTTCTTGGCGAGGCCGAAGGTCAGCAGCATCAGGCCCCGCGCGATGCGCTCAGCCGCGTCCGGACGCTGATACGGCCGCTCGTCGAGCTGGTGCATGATCTCGCGCCAGCGCACCAGCGGGCCGGCGAGCACTTGCGGGAAGAAGGCGATGTAGAGCGCGTAACGGACGAGATCGTAGCGCGGCGCCTGCCCGCGCCTCAGATCCGTCAGGTACATGATGTGGTGGAAGGTGAAGAAGGAGATGCCCAGCGGCAGCGCGATGTCGAATTTCGGCGCCGGCAATCCGGGAATCATTCCAGCAAGATCGGCGAAGAAGTTGAAGTACTTGAATACCGCCAGCACGGCGAGGTTCAGCACGATGGCGAGCGTGATGAGCGCGCTCGACTTCGTCTTCTGGAATGCTTCCGCGATCAGCCAGTTCACTCCGATCGAGAGTGCGAGCAAGGGCAGGAAGCGCCAGTCCCAGTAGCCGTAGAAGGCGAAGGACAGCGCGACCAGCACCGGCAGCCGCCAGCGCGGCGCGAAGCGCTCGGCCAGCCAGTGCAGGGCGAGAGCCAGCGGCAGGAAAGCAAGCAGGAAGGCGAAGGAGTTGAAGAGCATCTGGCGGGGCGGAGCGAAAGGTCGGTGCCGCCTTAGCGGATTATTCCCGGCGAGTCATGCCGCGCCGTGTCGCATTTAGTAACTTGCAAAATAATAGTTACTATCGTAGCGAAGAGGCATGCCACAGGCTCCCGACGCGCTTCCCGAATGTCCCTGCGCGGCGACCGTCGCCACGGTCGGCGAATGGTGGAGCATCCTGATCCTGCGTGACGCCATGCAGGGCTTCACCCGTTTCGACCAGTTCCAGCGCAGCCTCGGCATCGCGCCGAACATGCTGGCGCGTCGCCTCAAGCACTTGACCGAGCACGGGATCTTCGAGCGGCGGCTCTACAGCCCCCGGCCGGCGCGGTACCAATATGTCCTCACCGGGAAGGGGCGCGATCTGTTTCCGGTGGTCGCCGCCATGGTGGCCTGGGGCAACCGGCATCTCGCACGGGAGGGTGCGTCCCTGCTGCTGGCCGACCGGGTCTCGGGGCGCATTCTCGAGCCCGTGCTGGTCGATGCGGAGAGCGGGCAGCCGATCGATGCCACGACGGCCCGTGCCGTGGCCGGCCCGCAGGCGAGTCCGCAGATGCTGCAGAGGCTCGCCGATATCGCAGCCCTGAATTCACGTTCCTCAACCGAATAGGCAAATCCGATGCGTCGTATCGTCGTCACCGGTCTCGGCGTGGTCTCGCCGCTGGCCAATGGGGCAGAGCTGTCATGGCAGCGCCTGCTGGCGGGCCGCTCCGGCCTGCGTCGCCTCCCGGAAGCGATTGCGGATGCGCTGCCTGCGAAGGTGGCGGGCATCGTGCCGGGCATCGATATGGATGCGGAGGGCGGGTTCGATCCGGATGCCACCGTCGCTCCGAAGGACCAGCGCAAGATGGACCGTTTCATCCAGCTCGCCCTCGCGGCCGCCAGGGAGGCGCTGGATCAGGCTGGCTGGCAGCCAAGCGGCGAGGCCGAACGGGAGCGGACCGCGACGGTGATCGCCTCGGGGATCGGCGGCTTTCCGGCCATCGCCGATGCGGTGCGGACCGTCGATGCGCGCGGCGTGCGGCGGCTTTCGCCCTTCACCGTGCCGTCCTTCCTCGTCAATCTGGCAGCGGGCCATGTCTCGATCACCCATGGCTTCAAGGGGCCGATGGGAGCGCCGGTGACGGCCTGCGCCGCCGGTGTGCAGGCGATCGGCGACGCGGCTCGCCTGATCCGGGCGGGCGAGGCCGATATCGCCCTGTGCGGCGGCACCGAGGCCTGCGTCGACCTCGTCGCGCTCGGCGGCTTTGCCGCGGCGCGGGCGCTGTCGACCGGCTTCAATGAAACGCCCGAACAGGCGTCCCGGCCCTTCGATCGCGATCGCGACGGCTTCGTGATGGGGGAAGGTGCCGGGCTTCTGGTGATCGAGGCGCTGGAGCATGCGCAGGCGCGCGGCGCGACGCCGATCGCGGAGCTCGTCGGCTACGGCACCAGTGCCGATGCCTATCATATCACCGCAGGCCCGGAGGACGGCTCCGGGGCGCGGCGCGCGATGGAGGCGGCGCTGAAGCAGGCGGGGCTGAAGCCCGGCGACATCCGCCATCTCAACGCCCATTCGACCTCGACGCCCGTCGGGGACCGGGGCGAACTGGCGGCGGTGAAGGCCCTTTTCGGTACGGAGGGGAACCTTGCGATCAGCGCGACCAAGGCCTCGACCGGCCATCTGCTCGGCGCAGCGGGCGGGCTGGAGGCGATCTTCACGGTCCAGGCGCTGCGCGACCAGATCGCACCCCCGACCCTGAACCTGTCGAATCCCGACGAGGAGGCCGCAGGCCTCGATCTCGTCGGCCCCGAGAAAAGGCCGCTCGCGATGGACTACGCCATGTCGAACGGCTTCGGCTTCGGCGGCGTCAATGCGAGCGTCATCTTCCGCCGCTGGAGTTGATCCGATCCGGGATCAGAGCGGGATGTTGTCGTGCTTGCGCCAGGGGCGTTCGACGCTCTTGGTGCGGAGCATGGCAAGGGCGCGGGCGATGCGGCGGCGGGTCGAGTGCGGCATGATCACCTCGTCGACATAGCCGCGCTCGGCCGCGACGAAGGGCGACATGAAGCGGTCCTCGTATTCTTTCGTCTTGGCGGCGATGCCATCCGAATCCATGCCGCGGAAGATGATCTCGACGGCGCCCTTGGCACCCATCACCGCGATCTGCGCCGTCGGCCAGGCGTAGTTGACGTCGGCGCCGATATGCTTGGAGGCCATCACGTCATAGGCGCCGCCGAAGGCTTTGCGCGTGATGATCGTGACCAGCGGCACGGTGCATTCGCTATAGGCGAAGAGCAGCTTGGCGCCGTGCTTGATCAGCCCGCCATATTCCTGCGCCGTGCCCGGCAGGAAGCCGGGGACGTCGACCAGCGAGACGATCGGGATCTCGAAGGCGTCGCAATAGCGGACGAAGCGGGCGGCCTTGCGCGAGGCGTCGGAGTCGAGCACGCCGGCCAGCACCATCGGCTGGTTGGCGACGATGCCGACCGTGCGGCCCTCGATGCGGCCGAAGCCGGTGACGATGTTGCCGGCATAGGCCGCCTGGATCTCGAAGAAGTCGCCCTCGTCGACCGTCTTCAGGATCAATTCCTTGATGTCGTAGGGCTTGTTCGGATTGTCCGGGACCAGCGTGTCGAGGCTCATGTCGACGCGGTCGGGCACGTCGAAGCTCGGCCATTCCGGCACGCCGGCCGTGTTGTTGGCCGGCAGGAAATCGAGCAGGCGGCGCACCTGCAGGAGCGCCTCGACATCGTTCTCGAAGGAGCCGTCGGCGACCGAGGACTTGCTCGTATGGACCTTGGCGCCGCCGAGTTCCTCGGAGGTCACGGTCTCGTTGGTGACGGTCTTCACCACCTCGGGGCCGGTGACGAACATGTAGGAGGTGTCGCGAACCATGAAGATGAAATCGGTCATCGCCGGCGAATAGACGTCGCCGCCGGCGCAGGGGCCCATGATCACCGAGATCTGCGGGATGACGCCGGAGGCTTGAACATTCCGCTTGAAGACCTCGCCATAGCCGCCGAGCGCCGCGACGCCCTCCTGGATGCGGGCGCCGCCGGCATCGAACAGGCCGACGATGGGCGCGCGCATCTTCAGCGCCATGTCCTGGATCTTGGTGATCTTCTGGGCATGGGTCTCGGAGAGCGAGCCGCCGAAGACGGTGAAGTCCTTCGAGAAGACGAAGACGGTGCGGCCATTGACCGTGCCCCAGCCGGTGACGACGCCGTCGCCGGGGATCTTCTCGGCCTTGTCCATGCCGAAATCGACGCAGCGATGCTGCACGAACATGTCGAACTCCTCGAAGGAGTCCTTGTCGAGCAGGAGCTCGATGCGCTCCCGCGCCGTCAGCTTGCCGCGCTTGTGCTGCGCCTCGATGCGACGCTCGCCGCCACCCTGACGCGCCCCCTCGCGCCGGGATTCGAGCTGTTCGAGAATGTCTTTCATGGCGGCAAATCCCCGGCCGGACATCGCGTCCCGAAAGCCGGCTTAAGCGGCGCGCCGGCCGAAGTCCATTGCGACGTTTGCAGAAGCGCGCCGGGGCATCATGCCGATCGCGCCGCCGGGTTTCCCAATTCGGTGTTGAGGCGGACCGCCTCCTGCACCAGCGCGGTCACGATCTCAGTTCCGACCGTGTCGCCCTCGCGCAGTTCCCAGGTCGCCAGCTCGTATTTGCCGCCCGGCTTCAGCCGCGGCGCGATCGCGCGCAGGCGCTTGCCGCGCCAGAAACCGAACAGCACGCGCTGCGCCTCGGCGCGGATCAGCAGCACCGGGCCGTTCGCGAAATAGACGAGATGGGTCCATTTGATGCGCTCGTCGAGCGGAGCTGCTGCCAGCACAGCCTGCCGCAGCTGCTCGACGAGCGGGCGCTGCCAGCCGGTGAGCGCGTCAACATAAGCATCCGGAGACGTTGCAGCCGCGCCCATCGCCATGGCGGTTCCTTTCCGGTTCCGGGGGCAGGCCGTATCGGGAAGCTGCGCGGTCCTGCCTCTCCGCGCTCAGCCCTTCGTCAGCAACAGGACGGCCGTGTCGAATTCGCGCCGGCGGATGGCGCGGCGCTCGGCCGCTTCCTCGTCCTGGCCCCAGATGGAGATCTGGTAATCCTCGTCGAGATGTGCGGCCTCCCAGGCGGCCTCGGCATCGATCACCCCGCTGGCGAGGGCGAGCAGGATGATCGTCGAGCCCGTCAGCGTCATGACGTTATGAGCGCCCGCCAGAGCGAGCGGGGCGGGAATCCGCTCGACCTGCCGGGCGACGGCAGCGAGCGTCTCGGCCGGCTGCTGCGCGAAGACGACGCCCTCGGCCAGCGTGAAGCGGCTGCCGATCAGGGCTTCGACGCCCCTCACGATGGGCTGCCAGATCGCATCCTGTCGCGCGACGAGGGCTTCGGGCTCGCCGGCGCGGTAGCACAGCGCATCCGAGGCCGCATAGCGCACGATCTCGGCGCGGACGGCTTCCTGCTGATCCTCGACCCCGTCCAGCGCCGAGTTGACCAGGCGCGTCAGGGGCATCTGCGCCGGGTCGATCCGCTCGGCCTGCCGCTCCCATTCGGCGGCGAGCGCTGCGGCGATGTCGCGGGAGCCGACCGCCAGCGGCTTGCGCGCCGGGGTGCGGGCGGTGCGGCCGTCGAGCGCGACATGGAACAGCCCGTCACGCTCGATCACGCCTGCTTCCTTGTAGAAGCGGGCGGGCAGGGGATTGCGCATGGCCTGGTGGGCGGCGGCCACGGGATCGGGCTGGCTGGCGCCGGGCGAGCCGAAGCGCGCGAGAAAATCGTCGGTGGACATGGCCACGCCATAGCGCATTCGCGCCGGGCGCGAAACCGGCGGCTCAGGCGGCCCTGACGCGGCCGAGGAACTGTGCCACCTCGGCGTCGAGATGGGAGGATTGCAGTGACAGCCTGTCGGCGGATTCGGCGATATGGCCGGCGGCCTCGTCCGTTTCGGCCGCGACGCGGCTGACGATGTCGATGTTGCTCGCTGCGGCGATGGTTTCGTCGGCGGCCTGGCGGATGTTGTCGGCAATGCCGGCCGTGGCCGCGTTCTGCTGCTCGACGACTACCGCGACCGTGCCGGAAATCTGGTTGAGCGAGCCGATGGTCGCATTCATCGCATCGATCGCGGCGATAGCCTCTGCGCCCGAGGAGTGGATCGCCCCGATCTGGCCCTGGATCTCCTCGGTGGCGCGCCAGGTCTGGTTGGCCAGCGATTTGATCTCCTGGGCGACGATGGTGAAGCCGCCGCCGGAGCGGCCGAGGCGCGCCGCCTCGATCGAGGCGTTCAGCGCCAACAGATTGGTGTGCTTGGCGATCGTCGAGATCACGCCCGCGATGTTGCCGATCTCGTCGGCCTTGCGCGACAGGTCGCCGACCGTGTGCAGGACGTCGCCGGCCTGCAGGGTGGCGGCTGCGACGATGCGCGCCGTCTCGGACACCTGCCGGTCCACCTCGGCGAAGGATTGCGCGAGCTCGGAGGTCACCTGCGTGACCGCCACCACGTTGGAGGAGGTCTGGCGCGAGGATTGCGAGGCGGCCGTGGAACGCTGCAGCACCTCCAGGGCGCCGTTCTTCATCTGCTGCGATGCGGCCCGCAGCGACTGCACCGAGGCGATCACATCGCGCGCGATGCCGGCGATGGCGTGCTCGAAATCATTCGCAACGCCGTTCAGGATGCGCTGCCTCTCGCTGGCGGCCCGTGTGGTTGCTTCGGCGAGATCGCGGCGGGCCTGGTCGGCAACCTCGCGCGCGGCATCCGCCTGCCGGCGCTCGCTCTCGGAGCTCTCGAGCGCCCGCCGCAGCGACCAGACGAGCCAGCTCAGCGCGGCCGACTGCACGGTCACGATCGCGCCGTGAAGCAGGACGCGGCCGACATCGTTGCCGTTCGGAAAGACGCCGGCCGGCTGCAGCAGGCTGAGGAGAAGGTGATGGGTCGCGATCGCGATGGTCGCCGGCACGAAAATGCGCCAGTCGAGCCAGCCGGCGAGGACCGCCAGCATGGCGAAGAAGTACATGTGCATGTCGGACTGGTAGGGGTGTCCGGCGAAGGCGTAGACCAGCAGCATCACCTGGCCGAGCGTGGCCATGCTGGTGATCTGCCGCGTCGGCCAGCCGGTGCCGTAGAGGCGCCATGTCAGCGTGCCGAGCGCGGCCAGCGCTGCCCCGGCCAGGACGAGCGCCGGCTTGTCGCCCGTGGTGACGGCGGCCGGCGCAAGGGCGAGCAGCCCGGCATTGATCCAGAGGATGACCAGCAGGAGACGGGCAAAATGTGCGCGAAACCGGGCGACGTCGTTCATCGCTCGCTCCATTTCACCGAGCCGAGGCAAAGCTGTGCGAGGCCGGCATCGACCACGAGCCAGGCGCCGGCCCGGTAGAGGGCACCGTGATAGCCTTCATTCGTGCCGAGCGTGATGGTGACCGCGGCTTCGGTGTCGATCCGGACGAGCGCGCCGCCGGCCTCGGCAATCGCGCTCGACATCTGCCGGGCCGTGCTTCCGGCCGGAAAGAAGGCCGCGACAGGGCGGCCCTGCACCGGCCATGCCGCGATCAGGAAGGCGCCCAAGGCTGCGACGATGCCGCAGAGCAAACCAAAGCCGATCTCTCGCATCCTGCTTCTCGAAACCTTTCGGTTAGGCAGGTTGATACTATCGCGCAGGTTGCAGGAACTGGCTTGCGAATTGGTAAATCGCGCCTTCCTCCAAAGTCAGCCGGTTGGAGGCGATCGCCTGCCGGCTCAACCGCCGAAGCGGTCCTGCCAGGAGGGCTTGCTGCCGGGGAACGGCAGGGCTTTTGCCGTATGGACACCACGCGCGACGGCGCGGGCCAGAACGTCGGCCGCCGTAGCGCAGAGCTCGGTCAGGGCGAAGGCGTCGGACGGGGCGCCGCTGTAGCCGGTCGCGGCGGCGAAGACGATGTCGCCGTCGAGCGGCGCATGGACCGGGCGCAGGGCTCGGGCGAGCCCGTCATGGGCGGCGAGGGCGAGGCGGCGGGCCTGCGACTTTGTCAGCACGGCATCGGTTGCAACCAGTGCTATCGTCGTGTTCTGGCCGGTGCCGCCCTTGAAACGCAGTCCCAGATCGGCCGGGGTGATCGTCGCGGGCCAGCCGCGTCCGCCGAATTCCCCGTCCTGCTCGTAGGGAGCGGCCCAGAAATGCGGGCCGTCGCCGATCGTGGCGGAGCCGACGGCGTTGACCGCGACGAGCGCGCCGACGACCTGGCCCGTCGCGGCGCGGGTGCTGGCCGAGCCGAGACCTCCCTTGAGGTTCGCGGTGGTGGCGCCGAAGCCCGCCCCGGCGGTGCCGAGCGCGAAACCCGTCGCGGCAGCAGCCGCGGCGCGCGCACCCAGCTCGCGATAGGGCGTCTCGCCTTCGCCGCCGGCCCAGGGCTTGCTGCCGCCATTGGCGAGATCGAACAGGATCGCCTGCGGCACGATCGGGATGCGGGAGGCTCCGACCGGGAAGCCGCGGCCCTGGCGCGCGAGCCATGCCATCACGCCGTCGGCGGCTCCAAGACCCCAGGCCGATCCGCCGGACAGCACGATCGCGTCGACATGATCGACCGTCATTTCGGGAAGGAGCAGGTCCGTATCGCGGGTGCCCGGTGCGCCGCCCAGCACCGCCGCCGAGGCGACGGTCGGGCGCTCGAAAATGGTTGCCGTCACGCCGGTCGCGGCCGCTGCATCATCCGCGTGGCCGACGAGGAGGCCGCGGACATCCGTGATGAGATTGCGCATGTGACAACCCGATAGCGAACCGAAACGCGCCGCCTGCGTTTGCGTTACATTACGATCTTTTCATCTCGAGGCCATTGCCGGGTCAGAAAGCGGGGAGCAGGCTGACCCCATCGCCAATCGGCTTCGAGACCCGCTGCGCGACACGCCTGCCGGACTGCCCCAAGGGAGATTCCCATGAAACCCATCGCCGTCATTGCCGCTTCCTCGATCGCGGTGCTCGCCGGCACCTTCGCCCTGGCGCAGCCGCAGCCCGTTCCACCGGCAAGTGGCGGCCAAAGCCAGGAGCGTTCCGAAACCCGCGAGTCGCGGCGCCAGGAATGGCGCGAGCGTCAGGCCGAGCGCGCCAAGGCGCGGCTCGACGAGCGCCTGGCGAAGGTGCGCGCCGATCTCAAGCTCAAGCCCGAACAGGCCCCGCTGTTCGACAAGGTCGAGGCGCTGGTCAAGCAGCGCAGCGGGCAGCGCGCCCAGCAGTGGGCGGCGATGCGCGAACAGCGCGAGAGGTTGAGTCACGCCGATCTGATGGAGCGCCTCGACGCTGCCGCCACCCGGCAGGGTGAGCGGGCGGCGCGCTCCAAGGAACTCGCCGACACGGTTCGCCCGCTCTGGGCAACACTCAGCGACGAGCAGAAGACGGTGCTGCGCCGTTCTGTCCGCGAGGCGATGGCGGAAGGGCGCGAGCGCTTCCGCGAGATGCGAGAGTGGCGTGGCGGGCATCGTGACGAGGACGATCGCGGCTCGCGCCGCTGGCGCGACAGGGACGATCGCCGCGACCGTGGCGGCTACGACGACGACGAGTGAGTTTCGACGCTATCCGGCTTCGGCCGGCCATGACGACGGAACGCCCCCGGCTTGCCGGGGGCGTTGCTTTATGAGGCTGCACAACTTGCCGGCGCGTCGCCTTGTCGACCGATATCAGCCGCCGACGGCGTCGGTGACGCATTTCTTGGTGAAGCTCGTCTTGGCGGCGCCGGCGAGTTTCCTGTCCCCTGCTTGCTTGTCACAGGCAGCGGTCGCGTCCTTCTCGCATTTGGTCAGGAAGCTGGTCTTGGCCGCCCCGGCCAGCTTCTTGTCGGAAGCCTGGAGGTTGCAGCTCTGGGCTTGAGCGGCGCCGATGGTGCAACCAAGGGCAAACGCGATCAGCAAGGTCCTCTTCATGCGAATCTCCTGTCGATGGGAGGAGGAGGCTACGGCATCCCGGCGCGGAGCGAAACGCACGGAGCCTTTCTGCCTTGGTTTTGCCGAATTCTATAACGCACGGATCCCAATGGGGATTTCGTGATTTACCATATCCGTTCAGATCGGATTCACGCCTCGCCATTTACGTTTTGTCAGGAAAGGCGATGCGAGGAGTTAGCCATGAAGCAGACGTGGTTAGCATGGGCGATGCGGGCCTTCATCGGTTCCGTCTTTATCGTTTGCCTCTTCGGGCCCTATGCGCTCTCGATCCTGATCGGCTGTGTCGGGCTCGGCTGCTATTACTTTCGCAACGAGGTCGGCTCGCATCTGTAGATATGGCTGCGCAGGGACGGCAGTCCGTCGCGGATCATCTGACCCGGCGCAGGTAGCGAGTAACGCGCAAAGAAAAAGGGGATGGCAGAGCATCTGCCATCCCCTGAATTTTGCCCGCAAGCGGCCTTTGGGGCCGCCGCAGCCGGATCAGCGCGAGTAGAACTCGATGACCAGGTTCGGCTCCATCTGCACCGCGTAGGGCACGTCCGACAGCGTCGGGGTGCGGGTGAAGGTGGCGCTCGACTTGCCATGATCGGCGTCGATGTAGTCCGGAACGTCACGCTCGGCGAGAGCGGCCGACTCGATGACGATGGCGAGCTGGCGCGAGCTCTCCTTGACCGCGATCACGTCGCCCGGCTTGACCTGGTAGGACGCGATGTTGACGCGCTTGCCGTTGACGGTGACGTGGCCGTGGTTGACGAACTGACGGGCCGCGAAGACGGTCGGCACGAACTTGGCGCGGTAGATCACCGCGTCGAGACGGCGCTCGAGCAGGCCGATCAGGTTCTCGCCCGAATCGCCCTTCAGGCGGATCGCCTCGGCGTAGTAGCGGCGGAACTGCTTCTCGGAGATCGAGCCGTAGTAGCCCTTCAGCTTCTGCTTGGCGCGCAGCTGCGTGCCGAAGTCGGACGGCTTGCCCTTGCGGCGCTGACCGTGCTGGCCGGGGCCGTATTCGCGGCGGTTGACCGGGGACTTCGGACGGCCCCAGATGTTCTGACCGAGACGGCGGTCAATCTTGTACTTCGCCTCATGGCGCTTCGACATGTCGCGTGTCCTCTCAGGTTCGCGAGTTGAGGACCGCGCCCTCCTGCTCCCTCGCGGGATGACAGATCCGGCCTCCGAAGGATGGCGGATCACGGGTGCGGAAAAAGCCACGCGGCCCCGTGAGGAGCCGCGCGACGGGAGGCCATATGGCGCAAAGCCGGCTCCGAGTCAATTCCGCCGGGGCGGAAAACGGGCTTCAGCGCCAATAGCCATAGGGCCGGTAGCCATAGGAGCGATAATAATAGTGGTGGCGCGGCCGATGCTTGTACCAGCCATAATGGTGGCCCCGATTCCAGCCATAATGCCGGCGCGGGCCATGGTGATGGAAGCCGTGATGCCCATGCCCACCGCGCCAGCCATGCGGCTTCGCCTGTGCTTCGGTGCTCGCGCCGAGACCGGCGAAGGCGAGACCGGCAGCCAATGCCGATAGCAGCAGCCATTTTCTCATGCGTGTTCGTTCCTTGCGGTGGTCGCCATAGCGAGAAACGTGCGGGGAGCCGAAGGGTTCCCTCAGTTCGTCAGCGGCATGGGCTCGATCGCGACATGGGCGAGGCCGTAACCGGCAAGCGCGATTCGCAGCGGGCCGCTCAATTCCGCGCCCGAGGTGAAGACCGCGGTGGAGTCAGGGCAGGGGGTGTCGCCAACCGGCCCGAGCAGGGCGGTGACGCGGCGCGCGATTGCCGGTGCGGGATCGATCCATTCCACCGGCCAGGGCGCAAGGCGTTTCATCCGCTCGAGCAGCAGCGGGTAATGGGTGCAGGACAGGGTGATCACATCGGTGCGGCGCCCCTCCGCTTCGACGAAGCAGGGCGCGATCTCGGCAAGCAGCACGCCGTCGTCGACGGGCTCGCCCTTGAGCGCCTGTTCGGCCATGCCGGCGAGCCGCGTGGCGCCGACGAGCGTGACGTCGCAGGCGCAGGCATAGGTCTCAATCAACTCGCGCGTATAGACGCGGGCGACGGTGCCCGGCGTGGCGAGGACGGAGATCATCCCGCTTTTTGTAGCGGCCGCGGCCGGCTTGATCGCTGGAACGGTGCCGACGAAGGGGATGGCGAAGCGTGCCCGCAGGGTGGGCAGGACCAGCGTCGAGGCGGTGTTGCAGGCGATCACCACGAGATCGGGATGATAGCGGGCAATCAGCCGCTCCATCACCGCCAGGATTCGAGCAACGAGCGCGTCCTCGCTCAAGTGGCCATAGGGGAAGCCGGCATCGTCGGCCGCATAGACGATATGGGCGCCAGGGCAGGCCTGCGTCGTGCGCGACAGCACGGTGAGCCCGCCCAGTCCGGAATCGAAGACGAGGATGGTGGGTTGGGGGCGCGGGATCGCGATGGGGCGGTATCCCGTTCCGGCCAGAAGGTCGACCTGCATGTCAGCGCCGTGAGACGTCAAAGCCCGACTTCGCCAGAGACCGGTTAAAGGACGGTCAATGCCGTCTTGCCGGTCCGTTTCGAATTTAGTTGACTCCGTCCATTAACTTGGCTGCTGTGACGGGCGGAGGTGAGCCATGGACGCCATCGCAGCCGAAGCCGTCGCGGCCATCCGCGGATTCAACCGCTTTCACACCCGCTGGGTTGGGGCGCTCGGCGGAAGCCTGCATGGTTCCGGCCTGTCGCTGACGGAGGCGCGCGTGCTTTACGAACTGGCGCAGCGTGACGACTGGCGGGCCGTCGAGATGGCAGCCGTGCTCGACCTGGACCCGGCCTATCTCTCGCGCATCCTGCAGCGCTTCGCGACGCGCGGTTGGCTCGATCGCAGCCGTTCCATGGCTGACGGGCGGGCGTGGCGCCTGCAACTGACCGCCGAGGGCAGGGCGGCTTTCGCCGTGCTCGACGGCGCCTCCGATGCTCAGGCGCGTTCGATCCTGTCCAGGCTCGCGCTGCCCGAGCAGGCGACATTGATCGATGCGCTCGCAACCACGCAAAAGCTTCTTTCAGGCGAACGGCAGGTTCGGTCACGCCCCCTCATTCGCGAGCACCAGGCCGGCGATATCGGCTGGGTCGTCGCGGCGCATGGGCGGCTTTATGCCGAGGAATACGGTTGGGATCTGAGCTTCGAGGCGCTTGTCGCCGAGATCGCCGCCCGGTTCCTGCGCGAGTTCAAGCCCGGTCGCGAACGCTGCTTCATCGCCGAGCTGGACGGGACACCGGCTGGCTCGGCTTTCGTCGTCGAGGCGGATGAAGCGACTGCGAAGCTCAGGCTCGTGCTCGTCGAGAAGCGCGCGCAGGGGCTGGGCCTCGGGAAGGCGCTGGTGCGCGAGGCGGTCGGTTTCGCGCGCGGCCAGGGTTATCGGCGCATGGTGCTGTGGACGAACGACATCCTTCACGCCGCCCGCGCGATCTATGTTGCCGAGGGCTTTCGGCTGGTTGCCGAGGAGCGGCATCGCTCCTTCGGCCATGACCTCGTCGGGCAGAACTGGGAGCTGGAACTATAGCGGCAGCGTTCGCGCGGCCCGATCTCAGGCTTTCAGCCGTGCCAGCGTTGCTGCGGCTGCCCGGCCTGCGAGCGTGGCGCCGCCTACCGTCATCGCGCCGCCGCCCGCCGTCGCCTCTCCGGCGATGAAGAGACGCCCGCCGATCGGCTGCGCGAGGATATCCCGGGCCTTCTCATGGCCGGGATCGCAAATCGAATAGGAGCCTCGAGCGAAGGGATCGGTCCACCAGGCCGGGAAGGAAGCCGCCCGAACGGCCTTGCGGACGTCCGCGCCGACCATCCTGGCAAGCAGATCGACGATATGGGCCTGTGCTTCCTCGGTCCCCGCCTCGGAGAGCTTGCGCGCATAATCGCCGCCGCAATAGCCGATGACGATGTCCTTGCCGTCCGGGAACATGTCGAAATTCATCAGGCGCTCGGGCGCGCCGGCTTCGAGGAAGCTCGTTCCGGGCGCGATGCCGAAGCGATCACCTTCGACCTTCAGGGCGATCTTGGTCAGGGCGCCCATATGCAGCCCGGCGAGTGCGTCACGCGTCGCGGCGGGCAGTTCCGGGGTGAAGCGGATCGCGCCGGCCTTCAGCACCCCGACCGGCACGGTCACGATGCAGCCATTGGCACGCAACTCGCCGGATGACGTTGCGACCGTGACGGACGCCCCGTCCCAGCGGATGGCTTCGACGGGCTGGTTCAGCCGGATGTCGAGTCCTTCGGCCGAGCGCGCGACGAGGCTGCCGTAGCCGGCCGGGACGACGAGGTCGTCGCCAGCCCAGAGGCGTTGATAGTCGCGTGCGGAGATGCGGCTGGATTCCTCGCCGATCGATAGCAGCAGACCAGATGCGGCGACGGGGGCGCTGTCGGGACCGAGATCGCCGACGAGCTCGGCGATCGACATGTCGCGCGCAGCGAGATCTACGGTTTCGAGCCGCTGGTCGATCTGCCTGAAAGCGTCGCGCCGGCGTCGGCGATCGGCATCGGCCATGGGGCGCCCGTCGGCGAAGACCTTGAAGCCGCTGCCCCAGGGTTCCGCCGAGGTCTCGACACCGAGCTCGCGGGCAATCTGAACCCAGGGGTTGCGCTCCGCCCAGTGGATGAACATCGCGCCGGCGTCGTAGGCAGGTCCGAGGGAGGTATCCGTGAAGGCGCGCCCGCCGATGCGGCCGCGCGCCTCCAGCACGATCGGCTTGCGGCCTGCGGCGCGGAGCGTCTGGGCCGCTGCGATCCCGGCGGCGCCTGCGCCGACGATAACGATGTCGGCGTCCGTGGCGGCAGCGCTGCGGCCGGCGATCGCGAAAGCGGCGGCCATGGCGCTGCCTCCGGTCAGCAGCCTGCGGCGGGTCGTTCTGGCATGGCGGAAATTCATGACAGGACAATGCGCTTCGACGTCGTCCTTGCAATGGCTTTCGACCGCGATGACGGACCCGTGGCGATCACGACCTCGGGAGATTGGCGTGATCCCAAATGCATTCAGGTTGTTCTACATTAGAATAGTTCTTTATTAGAACGACTCTATTGTTTCTCCAAATGTTTCACGGCAATTGACAGTATTCGACTCAATCAATATCGATCCGACAACCTTATACGATCAGGTAAGGTCTTCTTTTTACTCATTTTAAATTGCCGCTCAGGACGAAGAGCCGTGCGGCAAGGACGGGACACGGGCTATGGGGACTCTTTCCGGCCGGCTTCGCGGCAGCGTGGCGCTTGGAAGCCTGGCATTGGTGCTGATCGCTTCATCCGCAGAAGCGCAGCAGCGAAACCAGCAGGCGGCGCCCGCGCCGACCATGGTCGGCGATGCGCCGGTGATTCTGGACCAGATCAACGTGCAGGGCGAGGGCGCGCCCGGCGGCGCGCTGCTGAGCGGGCCTACGACGACGCGCGTGACGCGCCAGGAGCTTGATCGCGAGCAGATCCAGAGCCTGACGGACCTGTCGAACCGCGTCGAAGCGGGTATCACCTTCAACCGCCAGACCAACTCCCTCAACATCCGCGGCCTCGATGGCCCCCGCGTGCTGACGACGATCGACGGCATCCGCCAGCCCTTCCTGACCGACACGCGCGTCAACGGCCGCGGCATCGGGACGGCCTTCGACTTCGACTCGCTGTCGACGCTCGACCTGCTTCGCGGCGGCAGCGGCGCCAGCACGCTGGGCGGTGGCGCACTCGGCGGCGCGCTGGCCGTGCGCACGCTCGATCCCGAGGATCTGCTGCGCAACGGCCGCTCCTATGGCGCGCTGGCCAAGACCGGCTATGACAGCACCGACCGCGCCTGGTTCGGCAGCGCGGCTGTGGCCGCCAGGATGGCCAACACCTCCGTCTTGCTGCAAGGCAGCTTCCGCAACGGTCACGAGACCGACAACACCGGCAACAACAAGACGGTCGGTGCGGCGCGCACCGTGCCCAGCCCGGCCGATTTCAACCAGTATAATTTCCTGGGCAAGGTCTACCAGCAGGTCGGCGACCACCGCTTCGGCATCCAGGGCGAGTTCTTCAAGCGCGACGAGCGAGTCCAGACCCGCACGAGCACGGTTTCGCTCACCGGCAACTTCCGCCCCGGCTCCTACCAGACCGGCGAGGATGTCGAGCGCAACCGCGTCTCGCTGACCTATGATTACAACGTGCCCGGCTCGTTCTTCGACGAGGCCCATGCCATCGCCTACTGGCAGCGCCTGAAGCGCAACGATCTCGTCAATGCCTGGCGCTGGACCAGCATCGTCGGCCCCTATGCGCGCAATAACGAGAACGAGCAGAACGCTTACGGCTTCAACGGCTACGTCATCAAGAAATTCGAGACCGGGCCTTTGACTCACCGCGTGATGGCGGGCACGGAGCTGCGCATGTCGACGCTGGACCAGTACTCCGCAGGCGTCGACAACTGCCCGGCGCGGCCGGCTTCCGGTTCGTTCACCGGCGCGTTCGCCACCTGCAACAACCTGTTCACCAACCAGGCCGACCAGCCGAAGGTGGACGGCAAGCTCGTCGGCATCTATGTGCATGACGAAATCGGCATGCTCGGCAACCGTCTGCGCCTGACGCCGGGCGTGCGCTTCGACTGGTACGAGGAGGTGCCGCAGAACACCCCGGCCTACACGCTGGGTGGCTCTCGCCCGGTCGGCCTGCCGCCGTCGTCCAGCGATACCGGCTGGTCTCCGCGCGTCCGGCTCGAATACGACATCCTCAAGAGCGCGCCCTGGGTGAAGGACGTCACTGTCTTCGCGCAGTGGGCCAAGACCTTCCGGGCGCCGACGGCCGACGAGCTCTATGGCCGCTTCGGCGGTCCCTCCACCTATCTTCGTGTCGGCAATCCGTATCTGCGTCCCGAGACCGGCAACGGTATCGATGTCGGCCTGCGCTTCGGCGACAAGCAGCTCGGCGGTTCGATCACCTATTTCCACAGCGATTACCGCAATTTCATCGAGCAGTATCAGTCTCAGGCGCCGGGCGTCGGCGGGCTGTATCCGCAGGGCGGCATCACCACCTTCCGCAACATCAACCGCGCCGAGATCCAGGGCGTGGAGATCAACGGGCAGTATGCCTTCGCGCAGAACTGGCTGGTGCGCGGTTCGTTCGCCTACACGCGTGGCAAGAATCTGGACACCGACACCTATCTGAACTCGATCCCGCCGATGCAAGGCATCATCGCCGTCGCCTACGGCACGGACACCTGGGGTGCGGAGTTCTCGACCAAGCTCGCCGCCAAGCGCGATGATGTCGCGGCGACGACGGGCGCGAACCAGGGCTTCCGTGCGCCGGGCTATGCGATCTTCAACGCGACGGCCTGGTGGCGCCCGATGCCGCAGATCGCCGACCTTGAATTGCAGATCGGCGTCTACAACATCTTCGATCGACAGTACTGGGATGCCGTCAACGTTCCGACCGGCGTGCTGGCGCAAGCTCGCGACTACTACACCGAGCCGGGCCGCACTGTGAAGGCGACGTTGAAGTATCAATTCTGACCGGGTGTTTCGAGACCCCCCGACCAGATAAGCCGGCCCTTCGGGGCCGGCTTTTTTGCATGGGCCAAAGTCAAACCGTCATGGTCGGGCTTGTCCCGGCCATCCACGTCTTCCTTCGTGCCATGCGGTGTTCAAGACGTGGATGCTCGCCACAAGGGCGAGCATGACGCTAGCGGATCGGGTGCAGTCGGGAGTTGGCTGGTGAGCCGGTCAGTCCTCGGCTTGCTCCGCCTCGCCGGCCTGCCGCGCCAGGAGGCGCGCCTTCTTCGGCCCCTCGACCAGCGACTTGAAGATGCCACGGAGCGTCCGGGCCTCCTGCTCGGTCATGTCGAGGCGGTGCAGGATGTCGCGCAGATTCGCGGTCATGACCGGCTTCTTGCCCGCCGGGAAGAAGCCGCAGAGATCGAGCTCGGCTTCGAGATAGTCGAACATCGACAGGATCATCTCGCGCTTTGCCGGTGGAGACGGATTGCTCTCTCGGAAGGGCGGCTCGCCCCCCGTCGCCTTGAACCACTCGTAGCCGTTCAGCAAAACGGCCTGGGCGAGGTTCAGCGAGGCGAAGGCCGGGTTGACCGGGAAGGTCAGGATCGCGTCGGCGAGGCTGATCTCCTCATTGGTCAGGCCGATGCGCTCGCGCCCGAACAGGATGCCGACGCGCTCGCCGGAGCCGATGCGGTCCGCGACCTCGGGCATCGCCTCGGCCGGGGTGAGCACGCGCTTCATCTGGCCGCGTTCGCGGGCGGTCGTCGCCAGCACATGGTTGAGATCGGCGATGGCCTCGGCGGCACTGTCATAGAGCCGGGCGTTTTCGAGGATGTGGGTGGCGCCCGAGGCCGCCGCGGTCGCGCCCTTCTTGAGGCCGCCGCCGCTCGGCCAGCCGTCGCGCGGGGCGACGAGGCGCATTTCGGACAGGCCGAAATTCGCCATGGCGCGGGCGCACATGCCGATATTCTCGGCGAGCTGCGGCTCGACCAGAATGACGATGGGAGCGGGGGCCTGGACGGCCGGGCGGGTGCGGTCGGTGCCGGAGCCGGTCATGGGGAGATCGCTTCGTCTGGTGTTCCGCGCAGCCTCAAAACGGGCTGCTGCGGGACGCCATACGTCAAGCCCGCCCCCATGGCGAGTACAACGTCACACCGCAAGGGCGCGGGGAACCCCTCTCCTGTAAGGAGAGGGGCAGGGGTGAGGTGTCGGCCGCTGAACCAGTCAGGCACCGACCTCACCGCTGCGCAGCGACCACCTCACAGGCAACTCCGTGAGCGGCCTACCCCTCACCCTGCCCTCTCCCTATGGGAGAGGGTTCCCTGTGGAGGATCGGGCGCCTGGTTCTGCCGGCTGATGCTGGTAGCGGGCTCAGCCGGCGGTCACTTCCACCGCCCGCAGCACACGCAGCGTGTTGCCGCCGGCGAGCTTGGCGAGGTTTTCCTCCGACCAGCCGCGGCGGATCAGCTCCGCGATCACCGACGGGAAGGTCGTGGTGTCCTCCAGCCCATCCGGATTGACCCAGCCGAAGAAGTCCGAGCCGATGCCGACATGGTCGTGGCCGATGCGCCGGGCGAGGTATTCGACGTGGTCGCAGTACTGGGACAAAGTTGCCTTCGGGCGCGGGCCGGCCTTGCGCTCGATCTCGGCCTCCGCCTTCGCATAGTCCAGGCCTTCGGGCGTCTTGCCGTACTGGTCCTTGGCCGGGCGATGCCAGTCGCGCGAGGGCTGGCTGATGAAGTCCGGCACGAAGGTCGCCATGACGACGCCGCCATTTCCGGCGACGCGGTCGAGGACGTCGTCGGGGACGTTGCGCGGGTGGTCGCAGAGCGTGAAGGCGTTGGAATGCGACCAGACCAGCGGGGCGCTGGAGACGTCCAGCGCGTCATGCATCACCTTCGGCGCGACATGGGCGAGGTCGATCACCATGCCGAGCTTGTTCATCCGGCGCAGGACATCCTTGCCGAAGGCGGTGAGGCCGTTGTGACGCGGAGCGTCGGTGGCGGAATCGCACCAGTCGGTGGTGTCGTTGTGGCAGAGCGTCATCAGGCGCACGCCGAGATCGTAATAGGCATCGAGCGCGTCGAGCTCGCCGTCGACCGCAGAACCGTTTTCGATCGTCATGAACAGGGCAATGCGCCCTTCGGCCTTAGCGGCCTCGACATCGGCGGCGGAGAGGCCGGGCCGGAAGACGTTGGCATGGCGCTTGAGGATGTCGCGCATCAGCGCGATCTGGGCGAGCGCGAAGCCGGCGGGATTGTCCTGCTTCGGCGGGACATAGGCCGCGAAGAACTGCGCCGCCATCTTGCCGGCCTGCATGCGCGGGATGTCGGTGTCGCCCTCGGCGTGGACCTTGTCGAGGCCGTAGACGCCGACGTCGCCCTTGGCCCTGGCATCCTTGCGGATGACATAGGGCAGGTCGTTATGGCCGTCGATCAGCGGTACGCGATCGAGCAGGGCGAGCGCGGCGGCGTAGGCATTGTCCTGGACGGGCGGTTTGGCGAGGGCCATGGCGAGGTCTCGGTCGGGAATCGGGAGCCGGATCGTGGCAGGACGCGCGGCGGCCGGCGAGGGGGCGGGACGCAGGTCTGTCATCCCGCACGCGCTACCGAGGTGTCATCCTGTACGGGCAAGTGTGTCATCCCGCACGCGCTGCGGCACGAAGTGCTGCTGCGCAGATGCGGGATCGCAGGACGAGAAGGCGCCTCTTCCTGATGGCGGTCCCGTGTCTGCGCAGCAGCACTTCGTGCCGCAGCGCGCACGGGATGACAGGTGCCCTTCAGCAGGCGCTCTCTGAGGGGCGCCTTGTGACGGGCGCTTCAGACGAACCGCGATGGGGCGAAGGGCTTCGGATCGACGAAGACCTTCTGGCCGGAGACCATTTCGGCGATCATGCGGCCGGTGACGGCGGCGAGGGTCAGGCCGTGATGGGCGTGGCCGAAGGAGAACCACAGGCCCTTGTGCTTCGGAGCCGGGCCGATGATCGGCATCATGTCCGGGGTGCAGGGCCGGCGGCCGAGCCAGGGCTCGGCATCGACGCGCTCGCCGAGGGGGAAGAGGGCCTTGGCGATCGGCTCGGCACGGGCGAGCTGGACCGGCGTCTTGGGAGCGTCGCGGTCGGCGAACTCGGCGCCGGTGGTCAGGCGCACGCCCTGCAGCATCGGCGCGAGGAAATAGCCGCGCTCGGTGTCGAGCACCGGGTGGTTGAGCACGGCGTTGCCCAGCGGCTTGTAATGCATGTGATAGCCGCGCTTGACCGCAAGCGGCAGCCGATAGCCGAGCTTGTTGGTCAGCACGTCGGCCCAGGGACCGAGCGCGACGACGACGTCCTTCGCCTCGGCCTTGGTGCCGTCGCCCAGCGTGACGCTCCAGCCGGCGCCGCTCTGCGTCAATGTGGCGGCGTCGCCGATGGCGAGCTTGCCGCCGAGCTTCTCGAAGAGCGCCACATAGGCCTTCGACAGGCCGAGCGGGTCGACGACGGTCGTCGGGTCGGTCCAGTGCAGGCCGCCGATCAGGCTGGCATGATCGAGATGCGGTTCCTCGGTCTTGAGCGCCGCCATGTCGAGCGCGCGGTAGTTCAGGCCGAAATCCCGGTTCCAGCGCGCTGCCTCGGCGAGGCGGGTGTCGCGCTCCTTCTCGGTGCGGAACACCTTCATCCAGCCCTTGCGGCGCAGCAGATCGGTGGCGCCGGCTTCCTGCGCCAGCGCGTCATGCTCGGTTACGCAGTGCTCGATCAGTGTCGCGTATTTGTGGGCGATGGCCTCGTGCTGCGAGGCGCGCGAATGCATCCAGTAGGAGTACAGGAACGGGGCGAGCTTCGGGATCGCGCTCCAGTGATAATGCGCGTCGATGGTGTTGTTCATCGCGTAGCGGATGAGCGCCCCGAAATCATGCGGGAAGCCGTAAGGATAGACGCCTTCGCGCTGGATCAGCCCGGCATTGCCGTAGCTGGTTTCCTCGCCCGGTCCACGCCGGTCGACCAGCAGCGTGGAGCGGCCGGCCTTCTGCAGGTGGAGCGCGACCGAAATGCCGACGATACCGGCGCCGAGAACGATCGTATCCACCTTCATGACCAGCTCCTGCCAATTTCTTTTGCCGCAAAAGATACCGGTTTGCGCCGGCTTGTCAGCGGCGTGATCGATTTTTGCGCCTCATCGGCAAATCTTTCGCAATTTCTGCGCCAGATCTTCCGTTTGCCCCGTTTGCCCCGGATGTCGAGGCTGGAACGCGCAACTTTCTGCCGCCGCGGATCCAGCCTGCGCCACGCGCAGGTGACGTGGTGCGCTGCATGGGTCAGTGTGCGGTCCGTTTCGTGAATGATTCCAGAGCCGTGCCGATGCGTCCAGCCGCCTTCCTCGCCTCCGCGCTTGCGTGGCTCGGCCGCTATGGAACGCAGGGTTTCGCGCTCTCGATCTTCCTGGGTCTGGCGCTGCCGCAGTTCTCGGCAGCGGCGCGGCCGCTGCTGCCGGTGACGATCTTCTGTTTCACGACGGTCGTGTTCATGAGACTCGACATGAGCGTGACGGCGGGGTTGCTGAGACGCCCGGCCAAACTTGCCGCGAGCTGCCTCTGGCTGGTCATCGGCCCGGCTCTCCTCATCGGTGGGGCGCTTCTCCTGGTCGGGCGCGAGAATCTCGACCCCGGCATCGTGCTGGGGCTGGCCATCATGGGGACCGCACCGCCGATCATGTCGTCGCCGGCGGTGGCGATCCTCTACGGTTTCGAGCCCTCGCTGATCATCGCCAGTGTCGTCCTGACCACGATCGCGAGCCCGATCATCGCGCCGTTGCTGGTGGAATTGCTGGCAGGCGGTGCCGTGCCGCTCGACCGCTGGGCTCTGGCCTTGCGGCTGCTGATCTTCATCGGCGGCGGCATGGCGGTGGCGGCCGCGATCAGGTTCTGGCTCGGCCTGCCGCGCATCAAGGCGATGAAGGCCAATCTCGATGGCTTCGGCGTGCTGATGTATTTCATCTTCGCCATCGCGGCGATGGACGGCGTGACCCGGGCGGCGCTGGACAATCCCCGGCTCGTCGCCTTCGTGCTGCTCTGCGTCTTCGCGGTTTCGGCGGCCGGCCTGCTGTCGACCTGGTTCGTGCTGCGCAGGTTGCCCGCTTCGGAGCGCTTCATGATCGGATATGGCACGGGCCAGCGGAACATGGGGTTGCTCGTGGCGGCGCTCGGGGCGGGCGTTTCGCCGACGACCTTCCTGTTCTTCGCGCTGGCGCAGTTCCCGATCTATCTGCTGCCCTGGATGCTGCGGGGCGTCGCGGCCGGAATTCGCCGCCGGGAGGCTGCTGACGGGCGTTGACGCGGGTCCTTGCGAGGCTTTTTCCGTCGCAGGAGAGCCGCGCCCATGATCACCCTCTACTCCGGGCCGTTGAGCCTGTTCTCACGCAAGGTCGAGATCGCGCTGGCCGAGAAGCGCCTCGCCTTCCAGCGCATCATGGTGCCGTTCAACCAGACGACGGGCTACGATCCGCGGCATCCGGAGGTGCTGGCGCTCAATCCGAAGCGGCAGGTGCCGGTGCTCACCGATTGCGGGCTGGTCCTCTACGACTCGACCGTGATCAACGAATATCTCGACGAAGCCTATCCCGAGCCGAAGCTGATGCCGGACACGCCGGTCGAGCGGGCGCGCTGCCGGCTCGACGAGCTCTATGGCGACGAGATCCTGTTCCAGGCCCTGAAGCCATTGATGCATCGCACGGAGCCGCCTTCGCCGGATCGCGACCGCCGCATCGCGCAGGAGGCCGACGCGCTGATCGCCGAGGAGGGATTGCTGCGCCATTACGATGTGCTGGAGCAGAAGCTGGCGGGGCGCGAATTCTTCGGCGGCCGGCTGTCGCTGGCCGATATCGCGCTGTTCATGAGCATGCTCTTCATCCGTCGTCTGGGCGGGCCTTCGCTCGACGGCTATCCGGGGCTGGCGGAGTGGTATGCGCGCCTGAAGCTGCGCCCGGCTTTCGCGCAGGTGGTGGCGGAAATGGCGGAAGCGGACCGCCGGCTGTCCTTTCCGGTGAAATTGCGCTCCGCCTGATTGCGGCGGCGGGCCAGCGGGGCTAAACCCCGGCCATGACCAGCCCCATCCGCATTGCCCCCTCGATCCTCTCGGCCGATTTCGCCAAGCTCGGCGAGGAGGTGCGCGCGGTCGATGTCGCCCGCGCCGACTGGATCCATTGCGATGTGATGGACGGGCATTTCGTGCCGAACATCACCTTCGGCCCCGATGTGCTGAAGGCGATCCGCCCGCACACCAAGAAGTTCTTCGACGTGCATCTGATGATCGCGCCCGTCGATCCTTACATCGAGGCCTTCGCCAAGGCGGGCGCCGACCTGATCTCCTTCCATGTCGAGGCGGGCCCGCACCCGCACCGCACGCTGCAGGCGATCAAGGCCCAAGGGAAGCAGGCCGGCATCGTGCTCAACCCCGGTACGCCGGCGAGCGCCGCCGAAGCCCTGATCGAGGATGTCGACTTGATCCTGCTGATGACGGTCAATCCCGGCTTCGGTGGGCAGAGCTTCATCCGCTCGGTGGTCGAGAAGGTCGCGCAGGTGAAGGCGCTGATCGGCGACCGCCCGATCGCGCTCGAGATCGATGGCGGTGTGACGCCCGAGACCGCGCCGCTGGTCGCGAAGGCCGGTGCCGATACGCTGGTCGCGGGCTCGGCTGTGTTCAAGGGCGGGCCGTCGGCCTATGCCGGAAATATCGAAGCGATCCGCAAGGCGGCCGAGGCTGCGCGCGGATCGTGGGTTTGAGGTTTTGAACTGCGCCGTCATTCCGGGCGCAGCGAAGCGGAGACCCGGAATCCATCATAGGGTGTCGCGCTCTACGATGGATCCCGGATCGGCGCCGCTACGCGGCTTGTCCGGGATGACGACGCGATTGGTCGCAAGAGGTTTCGCATGATCCCGCGCTATTCCCGCCCCGAGATGGTCGCCATCTGGGAGCCGCAGACCCGCTTCCGTATCTGGTTCGAGATCGAGGCGCACGCCACCGACCGGCTGGCCGAGCTTGGCGTCGTGCCGAAGGCAGCGGCCGCGACGATCTGGGCCAAGGCCAAGGATGCCGTCTTCGACGTTGCGCGCATCGACGAGATCGAGCGCGTCACCAAGCACGACGTCATCGCCTTCCTGACGCATCTGGCCGAGATCGTCGGGCCGGAGGCGCGCTTCGTCCATCAGGGCATGACCTCGTCGGACATCCTCGATACGACGCTTTCTGTCCAGCTCGCCCGCGCCACCGACATCCTGATCGCCGATGTCGACGCGCTGCTCGCCGCGATCAAGCGCCGTGCCTTCGAGCACAAGCTCACCCCCACCATCGGCCGTTCGCACGGCATCCATGCCGAGCCCGTGACCTTCGGCCTCAAGCTGGCGCAGGCTTATGCCGAGTTCGCCCGTTGCCGCGCCCGCCTCGTCGCGGCCCGCGCCGAGATCGCGACTTGCGCGATTTCGGGCGCGGTCGGAACCTTCGCGAACATCGATCCGAGCGTCGAAGAATATGTCGCCACCAAGATGGGGCTCAGCGTCGAGCCGGTCTCGACCCAGGTGATCCCGCGCGACCGGCATGCGATGTATTTCGCCACGCTCGGCGTCGTCGCCTCCAGCGTCGAGCGGCTGGCGACCGAGATCCGCCATCTCCAGCGCACCGAGGTCTACGAGGCGGAAGAGTATTTCTCGCCGGGCCAGAAGGGCTCCTCGGCGATGCCGCACAAGCGCAACCCGGTGCTGACCGAGAACCTGACCGGCCTCGCCCGCCTGGTTCGCGGCATGGTCACGCCGGCGCTGGAGAATGTCGCTCTCTGGCACGAGCGCGACATCTCGCACTCCTCGGTCGAGCGCATGATCGGGCCCGATGCTACCGTGACGCTCGATTTCGCCTTGGCGCGGCTCACCGGCGTCGTCGACAAGCTGCTGGTCTACCCGCAGAACATGCGCAAGAATCTCGATCGCCTCGGCGGCTTGCACAACTCGCAGCGCGTGCTGCTGGCGCTGACGCAGGCCGGCGCCAGCCGGGAGGATTCCTATGCCATGGTCCAGCGCAACGCGATGCGCACCTGGGAGCATGGCGAAGACTTCCTGACCAACCTGATGGCCGACAAGGACGTCGCGGAACGGCTTTCGGCCTCTGAGCTCAAGGCGATGTTCGACGAGGGCTATCACTTCAAGCATGTCGACACGATCTTCCGCCGGGTGTTCGGGGAAGCCTGACACTCTGGACTTCGGTGACGGCGGGGTTATCTACGCAGGATGAAATCCTCCGACGTCGATATTCTCATCATTCCCGGCTGGTCGGGCTCCGGCCCCGACCACTGGCAGAGCCGCTGGGAAGCGCGTCTCAAGACGGCGCGCCGGGTCGAGCAGGAGGACTGGTACAAGCCCTCCCGCCATGTCTGGGCCGAGCGGATCGTCCAGGCGGTCCGCGGCGCGGCGCGGCCGGTCGTGCTCGTCGGGCACTCCGCTGGTTGCAGCGCGATCGCCTTCGCCGCCGAACATCTGCATCCGGGCGAGGTGGCAGGCGCCTTCCTGGTCGCGCCGGCTTCCGAAAGGGCGAAGGGTGCGGTGCCCGGCATGGGGCCGGATTTCATCGCGCATCGTCGCGAGAAGCTGCCATTCCCCTCGGTGCTGGTCTCCAGTGCGACCGATCCCTATTGCAAGCAGGATGAGGCGCGCAGCCTCGCGGAGGCCTGGGGCTCGGAGTTCGTCGATGCCGGCGACAGCGGCCATCTCAACAGCGAGTCCGGGCACGGCCCCTGGCCGGATGGCCTGTTGCGTTTTGCCGGCTTTCTCAAGAGCTTGAGCGTGGTGCCGCAGAAATTGAGTCAGTAGGGGACTCAGAGTCTTTTCCGAGGCGAACGACATGATCGAGCCTAGGGAAGTCGAACTGAAGCTGATCTGCGATGCCGCCGATCTGGCGGGGCTGCATGATTGGCCGCGGCTTGCGGCGACTGGGGGATGCCGAAAGGATCTGCTGGAATCGATCTACTTCGATACCCCCGAGCAGCTCCTTCGCAAATCGGGATACGTTCTTCGGGTACGGCGAACCCAAAGCGGCTATGTCCAAACGGTCAAGGCTGCGGGTGACGGGCTGATCGAGCGGCGAGAGTGGGAGCAGTCGGTGGCCGGTGGCGAACCGGACCGCGACGCGCTCGATGTCACGCCTGTCGCGAAGCTGCTTGGCAAACGATCGAAGCTTGCGCCGCTGTTCAGCGTGTCGGTCGAGCGTTGCAGCTGTTTGCTTCGGCAGGGAAGGTCGCTGATCGAAGTCGCGCTCGACCATGGCAGCATCAGGAAAGCCGAGACCGTCGAGGAAGCTGACACGCTTTTCATCAGCGAGATCGAGCTTGAGCTGAAGGATGGTTCGGTTGCGGAGCTTTTTGCGCTCGCTCGCGAGATCGCGGCGCTCGTTCCCGTCCGCCTCGGCGTTGAAAGCAAGGCGGAGCGCGGCTTCACCCTGATCGAAACGCGATCCGCCCAGGGGTCCAGGGCCGAGCCTGTCATCCTGTCGGACACAATGACAGCGGCCGAAGCCTTTCGAACGATCGCCCATGGCTGCCTGCGGCACCTGCGGATCAACGAGGAGGTTCTCCTCGAACGTCGCTGCATGGACGCGCTCCATCAGGCGCGCGTCGCCGTTCGCCGGCTCCGCTCGGCGATGACCCTGTTCGGGGGTATCCTTGACGACCATCAATTCGAAACCATCAAGGCGCGCTTGAAAGATCTGCCGGAGCCGCTGGGGCGAGCCCGCAACCTCGATATCCTCCTGTCGGAAACGCTGCCGGCGGAGCGTTCCCGCCATCCTGAAGATCTCCGGCTCCCGAACCTCGAAAAGCACCTCGAGAGCCAGCGCGCCGACGCCTATGCGGCCGTCGTCCAGCGGCTGTGTTCGCAGGAATGGCGGCAGTTCCTTCTCGACCTCGTCGCTTGGATTAATGCCGGACCCTGGCTCTCCGAAGGTGATCGCGCCGGCCGCGACGAGCCGGCATCCCGCTTCGCGGCGCGCGCGCTCGACAAATGGTCGCGGCGCGTGAGGAAGCGCGGTCGCGATCTTGCTGCGCTGAGTCCGGAAGACCGTCACAAGGTTCGGATCGCGACGAAGAAGCTGCGTTACGGCACCGAATTTTTCGCCAGCCTCTACTCCGGCAAGAAGGCGAGGAAGCAGCGCGAGGTTTTCCTGTCGGCCCTCTCCGACCTGCAGGATCACCTCGGGAGGCTCAACGACATCGCATCGAGCCGCGAACTTCTCGAGAGCCTGACGGGCCCGAGCGCCGACGAGGCAAGCCTGCTTGCGGCTCGCTTCGCTGCCGCCGCGAAGCCGGAGAAGACGAAAAAGCTGCTGAAGCGCGCTGAAACGGCTCACGAACGGCTGACCGAGAGCGAGCCATTCTGGCGCTAGAGCCTGCTTCGTTTTCATGGAAGCAAGCCGTCATTCCGGACCAGCCGCGAAGCGGCGCCGATCCGGAATCCATCGAAGAGCACGGCGCTCTATGATGGATTCCGGGTCAAGCCCGGAATGACGGCGTGGTTCCGGGCCAAATCGGCAGCTTCCAGAGCCCGTCCCACTCAAAGAAAAACCCGCCCCGGATGATCCGGGGCGGGCTCTTTTCCGGGAAGGCCGGATCAGCCGTCGAGATCAGTTCTCGACATAGGTGATCTTGCCGTCGGCACCCTTCTTCCAGGTGTAGACGGTGTAGTCCGGGCGGGTGATGTCGCCCTTCTTGTCGAAGCCGATGTCGCCGATCACGGTCTTGACCGGCTGGCCGCCCTGCAGAACCGCGGCGATCTTCTTCGGATCGGTCGAGTTCGCGCGCTTGGCGCCTTCCGCCATGATCTGGACGGCGGCGTAGCTGTAGAGGGTGTAGGCTTCCGGCTTGAAGTTCTTGGCCTCGAACTTCTTGACCACGGCAGCCGCCTCGGGGCGCTTCTGCGGGTCAGGCGGGAAGGTCATCAGCGTGCCTTCAACGCCCGGGCCGCCGATCGTGGCGAACTCGTCGGTGGTGATGCCGTCGCCCGAGATGACCACGGTCTTCAGGCCCTGGTCGCGCATCTGGCGCACGATCAGGCCGCCTTCGGTGTGCAGGCCGCCCCAGTAGAGGTAGTCGGCACCCGCCGCCTTGATCTTCGAGACGAGGGCGGAGAAGTCCTTCTCGCCGGCGTTGATGCCTTCGTAGAGCACTTCCTTCACGCCGCCGGCGTTCAGGCCCTTCTTGGTCTCGTCCGCGAGGCCCTGGCCATAGGTCGTCTTGTCGTGGACGATCGCGATCTTCTTGTCCTTGAAGTTCTTCAGCAGATAGGCCGAAGCGACGCTGCCCTGCTGATCGTCACGACCGCAGGTGCGGAACGTGTTCCACAGGCCGCGCTCGGTGATCTTCGGGTTGGTGGCCGAAGGAGAGATCATCAGGATGCCGTTTTCGGCATAGACTTCGGACGCCGGCATGGTCACGCCGGAGTTGAAGTGGCCAACGACCCATTTGACGCCGTCGCCGACGAACTTGTTGGCGACCGAGACGCCCTGCTTCGGATCCGAGACGTCGTCGCCGGTCGTCACCGTGATCTTCTGGCCGAGCACGCCGCCAGCGGCGTTGATGTCCTCGACCGCCTGCTCGACGCCGTTCTTGAGCTGCGCGCCGAACGCCGCGTTAGGGCCGGTGATCGGGCCGCCGACGCCGAGCTTGATCTGCGCATTGGCCACGCCCGACAAGGCGAGGACCGCGCCGAGCGCAATACCGCCCAACAGCAGTTTCTTCATGTGATGCAACTCCCCTCTATGTTTGACAACGGGCTGGACGGTCCGCCCGTCTCGGCGCGTTTTCGCCACCGGAAGCGTCACTCTTGCGCTTTTTCGATGGTCTGTCACGCGACAAGCTTGTGAGTTCTTCAGAGCAATTCGGGCCGGATTTGGGCGCCCGCGCGGGGCTTCCAGCCGAAGGGCCCGGCACGCTCGAAGAGCCAATGATATTGCCGCGTCATCTGCCTGGCGCGGTTGTAGCGCCAGCCCGCGAAACCGAAGGCGAGCAGCACGATCGTGTCGACGATGTAGTAGTGCAGCGTCAGCAGCGTGGCCTGGAACAGCGCGAAATGGATGAAGCGCACGAAGATGCCCAGAGCGAGCATGTAGATGACGAGTTGCCAGTTTGGCCGCCAGGTCAGCGCGATGGCGCGGCCGGCCATCCAGGCGAGCCAGCCGCCCATGATCACAGTGACCAGCAGGAAGAGCCAGATCGTCGGTTCTTCGTAGAGGATGCCTTGCATCTCTTGCTCCCGGCTTCATTCGGCTTTGGAAGCGGCTGACATCGTCACAGCGATGGCACGAGCGAGGTGCAGCCGTCTCTCATCAAAAAGTTGCAGCGGCAGGAGCCTTTCCCTGCCGCGGGTTCTCAGTGGCGGCCACCTTCGAGATAGGCGGCGCGCACCTGCGGATTGGCGAGGAGTTCCTTGCCCGAGCCGCTCATCGTGATGACGCCGTTGACCATGACGTAACCGCGATGGGCGAGCTTCAGCGCGTGGAAGGCGTTCTGCTCGACCAGGAAGACGGTGAGCCCCTGCGTCTTGTTCAACTCGCGGATCGCCTCGAAGATCTGCTTCACGATCAGGGGCGCGAGGCCGAGCGAGGGCTCGTCGAGTAGCAGCAGCTTCGGCCGGGCCATCAGCGCGCGGGCGATGGCGACCATCTGCTGCTCGCCGCCCGAAAGCGTGCCGCCGCGCTGTTGCAGGCGCTCCTTGATGCGCGGGAAGAGCACGCAGATCTTTTCGAGATCCTCGTCGAAATGCGCGAAATTGCGGACGGCGGCGCCCATCTGCAGGTTCTCGAACACGGTCATGCGCGGGAAGATGCGTCTTCCTTCCGGGGACTGCGCTATCCCCAGGCGCGCGATCTCGTGGCTCGGCATGCGCGTGATGTCGCGGCCCTCATAGGTGACCGAGCCTTCGCGGGCCTGCGGATTGCCGAAGATCGTCATCATCAGCGTGGATTTGCCGGCGCCGTTGGCGCCGATCATAGTGACGATCTCGCCGGCATTGACGTCGATGTCGACGCCCTTCAGTGCGATGATCTTGCCGTAATAGGTCTTGACGCCGCGGACGGCGAGGAGGGGCTGAGCCACAGTCACGAGATGCCGACCTCCGCTTCGACCTCTTCGACCTCCTCGTCATCGACGCCGAGATAGGCGGCGATGACCTTCGGGTCGGCCTGTACCTCGGCCGGCGTGCCGTCGGCGATCTTGGTGCCGTAGTCGAGGACCACGACGTGGTCCGAAATTTCCATGACGACCGACATGTCGTGCTCGATCAGCAGCAGCGCGGTGCCGAGATCCTTGCGGATCGAGAGCAGCAGCGTGTTGAGGTCGAGGCTCTCGCGCGGGTTGAGGCCGGCGGCCGGCTCGTCCAGGCAAAGCAGGACGGGATCGGTGCACATGGCGCGCGCGATCTCGAGCCGGCGCTGGTCGCCATAGGGCAGGTCGGCGGCGGGGTCGTCGGCGCGATGGGTCAGGTTGATCTTGTCGAGCCAGAACTTGGCCTTCTCGACCGCCTCCTTCTCGCGGGCCTTGTAACCGCCGATGCCGAGCACGCCGAGGAAGGTGAAGCCCGAGGCGATCATCAGCGGGTTGTGCTGGGCGATGAGCAGGTTCTCCAGCACCGTCATGCCGCCGAAGAGGCGGATGTTCTGGAAGGTGCGGGCGACCTTGGCCTTCCAGGAGATGCGGAAGTCCGGCATGCGCTCGAGCAGGAAGCTCGAACCGTCGTCATGGTTGAGCGAGACCAGACCCTGCGTCGGCTTGTAGAAGCCGGTGATGCAGTTGAACACCGTGGTCTTGCCGGCACCGTTCGGGCCGATCAGTGCCGTGATCTCGCCCTTATGGGCCTGGAAGGAGAGGGCGTTGACGGCGGTCAGGCCGCCGAAGCGCATGGTGACCTGCTCGACCTCGAGCAGCGCGCGCCCTTTGGAGTTGAAGCTCGGCATCAGCCATGGCCCTCCTGCACGAGGTCGGCCGAGATCGTCTTCTTCTCCTTGAGGAAGGCGGTGGGCTCGCGCACCGAGATCAGGCCGCGCGGCTTCCAGATCATGATCACGACCATCGCGAAGCCGAAGATCAGCATGCGGTATTTGGTCGGGTCGAAATCGGCGCCGAAGATCTGCTTCAGGAAGTCGAGCTCGCGCAGCAGTTCGGTGCCGCCGATCATGGCGACCGCCGCGATGGCGCAGCCCCAGAGCGAGCCCATGCCGCCGAGGACGACGATGGCGAGGATGATCGCCGATTCCATGAAGACGAAGGATTCGGGCGAGATGAAGCCCTGGCGGGCCGAGAAGAACGCCCCGGCGAAGCCGCCGAACATCGCGCCGATCGAGAAGGCGGTGAGCTTGGTGTTGGTGGTGTTGATGCCGAGCGATCGGCAGGCGATCTCATCCTCGCGGAGCGCCTCCCAGGCGCGGCCGACCGGCAGCCGGCGCAGCCGCAGCGTGACGAAGGCGGTCAGCAGGGCAAGACACAGGATGACGTAATAGAGGAAGATCGTTCGGTAGATAGGCGAGAATTCGAGCCCGAACACCGCCGCGAAACCGTTGTCGGCCGCGGTGAAGGGGATGCCGAAGAAGCTCGGGCGCGGAATGCCGGAGATGCCGGCATAGCCGTTCGAGAACTCCGTCCAGTTGATCAGGACGAGGCGGATGATCTCGCCGAAGGCCAGCGTCACGATGGCGAGATAGTCGCCGCGCAGGCGCAGCACGGGGAAGCCGAGCAGCATGCCCCAGAAGGCGGCGAGGATGCCGGCCATCGGCAGCAGGATCCAGAAGGACAGGCCGAAATTCTTGGCCAGCAGCGCGTAGGAATAGGCGCCGACGGCGTAGAAGGCGACGTAGCCCAGATCGAGCAGGCCGGCGAGGCCGACGACGATATTCAGGCCCCAGCCGAGCATGACGTAGATCAGGATCTGGACGCCGAAATTGTCGATCCATTTCAGTGCGCCGCCCCAGCCGGCGAGGCCGATCGCAATCGCCGGGAAGGTGACGAGGAAGCCCAGCCCAAAGAGCGAGAAGAGGCGCGAATGGCGCTGAAAGAAGGCGATGGTGCCGTGCGGGAGCAGGCGGACCGTCGCCTTGCCGTCCTTGGCTCCCTGCTGGCGCAGCGCCACCAGGAGCCGGCCGACGAAGACGATGCCGACGGCCCAGGCAACCGCGTCCCAGCGCGGATCGAGCACCAGCACATTGTCCATGTTCTGGCGGGTGCCCCAGGCGACGATCGGAATGCACAGGCCGAGCGTGACGAGGGCTGCGAAGCCGGCCTCCTTGAGCGCCGCCTTCATGTCGCGGCCGGGAGCGGTCGCGGGCTTGGTCGATGGATTCGCCATGGCGTCAGACCTTCTCGACTTCCGGGCGGCCAAGGATGCCGGAGGGCATGAAGACCAGCACGATGGCGAGGATGCAGAAGGCGGCGACGTCCTTGTAGTCGATGGTGAAGTAGGCCGACCACATCACCTCGATCAGGCCGATCAGCAGCCCGCCGATCACGGCGCCCGGCAGCGAGCCGATGCCGCCCAGCACCGCCGCCGTGAAGGCCTTGACGCCCGGCGTGAAGCCGTCGGCGAAGTTCACGACGCCGTAGAGCACGAGATACATCACGCCGGCGACCGCCGCGAGAGCCGCGCCCATCACGAAGGTGATCGAGATGGTGCGGTCGACGTCGATGCCCAGCAGGGCGGCCATCTTGCGGTCCTGCTCGCAGGCGCGCTGGGCGCGGCCGAGCGGCGTCTTCTGCACGATGTACCAGAAGGCCGCGAGCAGCGCCGCCGTCGTCACGATGATGACGATCTGCTTGTAGGAGATCTGGACCGAATAGGTCGCGCTCTCGATCAGGGTGATCGACTTGTTGAGCAGCGGCGGGATCGACTTGTTGCGAGGGCCCTGAACGACCTGCACGAAGTTGACCAGGAAGATCGACATGCCAATCGCCGAGATCAGCGGCGCGAGGCGGAAGGAGCCACGCAGGGGCCGGTAGGCGACCCGCTCGATCGTCCAGTTCCACAGCGAGGTGAAGAACATCGCCAGGCCGAGGACGATGATCAGCGCCAGCATGACCATGCCGGCGCCGGTGCCGACGACCGCCGTGATCAGCATGAAGAAGATCAGCGCGATGAAGGCCGACAGCATGAAGATGTCGCCATGGGCGAAGTTCACCATGCCGATGATGCCGAAGACCATCGTGTAGCCGATGGCGATGAGACCGTAGATCGATCCCAGTGTCAGCCCGTTGATGAGCTGCTGCAGAAAGACTTCCATTGACGACGCCGACCCCTCGAACCAGCTCCCGTTCTCGTCGTCAGCATGACGCTGGCGCATGCGGGATGCGATTTCCATGCAGAGCTACCAACGGCTTGCGCTACCGACAATCGCTCCGCGCCAAATTTCTGTCAAAAGCAATTACGAACGAAACGCCTCGAAATTGTGCAGAATACTCTGCGCTACAGCTTGGCTTTGGCGCACGATGATTGCGCGTTGGGCGTTGCAGATGGGTCTGGGGATATCTTTCCGCCGGGCCGAGCGCAGGGGACAGGCCCTTGGACAAGGGGCCGCGAGAAGTGCTGATCGGATGGCTCGGCAGGCGCGCGGCTACCGGCTTTGCAGGGTCAGGACAACGATCCGGTGGGATGGTCGGTCCTGACGTCGTCATGTCAGAACCGCGTCGCGCTGAAGGGCGAGAGGTCGATTGCCGGCTGGCGTCCGGCGATCAGCGCCGCGACCAGATCGGCGGTCGCATGGGACTGCGTCATGCCGTAATGGCCGTGGCCGAAAGCGTAGATCACGCTGGCGTTGCGCCGCGCCGGGCCGATGACCGGGAGGGAATCGGGAAGCGACGGCCGGAAACCCATCCAGAGCTTGCCGCTGTCGAAGGTCGGCAGACCGTCGATCAGGCCACTTGCCTTGTCGTAAAGGCGGCGGGTGCGATCATGGTTGGGCGGAGCCTCAAGGCCGGCGAACTCGACCGCGCCGCCGATACGAAGCCCCGAGTCGAGAGGGGTGGTGACGAAGCCGTGTCCCTCGAAGGCGACGGGCCGCGACAAGAGCCCGGTGACGTCGGGAAAGCTGGCATTGTAGCCGCGCTCGGTGTCGAGAGGCACGGCGTCGCCGAGAGCGGCGGCCAGCGGCTTGGCCCAGGCGCCGGCGGCGATGACGACGCGATCGACCACGCGCTGCCAGCCGTCGGGGCCGACCAGGGCAGGGCGCTCGCCCAGCGAGATGTTGCCGACCTCGGCCTTCTCGAAGACGGCGCCGCGCTCAAGGGCCGCCTCGAACAGGGCGAGCGTCAGCTGATGCGGATCGCTGACATGGGCGGCGTCCGGGTGGAAGGCGGCGCCGGTGAACACGGGCTTCAACGCGGGCTCGAGCTGGCGCAACTCCTCGGGGCCGATCATCTCGACCTTGATGCCGAAGGCTGCCTGACGCTCCGCGACCTTCATGGCCGCGGCCAGGGCTCCGGCATCGTCGAAGGCATAGAGCCCGCCCTTGCGGTGGATGTGCCGGGTGAGGCCGGTGCGCTCGGCGCGTGCCAGCCATGCCGGCAGGGCGAGCTTCTGCAAGGCGGCGATCCCGACGATTGAGCGCTCATAGGCTTGCGGGCGCGCGGCCAGCACGAAACGCATGAGCCAGGGCAGCAGCCTCGGGAAATAGGCCGGCCGGATGCTGAGCGGGCCGAGCGGATCGGCAAGGAATTTCGGCACCTGCCGAAGCGCCTTGGGGCTGGCGATCGGCAGGATATCGGTATGGGCGATCCAGCCGGCATTGCCGCGCGAGGGGCCGAAGGCGGGTTCCCTGCGCTCGATCAGCAGGACGTCGTGCCCCTCGTCGAGCAATGCGTGCGCAATGGCGACGCCGACAATGCCGGCACCGACGACGGCGACCTTCATGACAAGACCTGCTGCGGAAGGGTCACGCGAAGACCTCCTCATCGGGCTGCGGCTCGCCGTCGCCGATGTTTTGTCGAACTTGATATATCTCGCTTGATATATCAAGCTCGCGATACTGGTCAAGCTACGATGTCGGCAGGCGGGGAGCGATGACACGAAAGGGAACTGCGGATCCGGGACGCTCGGGCATGCGCGAGGTCGCGGCCGCAGAGAGCCAGGCGGCAATCGCCTATCGGCGGCTGGAAGAAGCGATCGTGACGCTTTCGCTGCGTCCGGGCGCGGTCCTCACGGAGGCGCAGCTCATCGCCCTCGTCGGGCTGGGCCGCACCCCGGTTCGCGAGGCGCTGATCCAGCTCGCCCAGCACGGCATGGTCGCGATTCTGCCGCGCAAGGGCGTCCTTGTCGCCGATATTAGCGCCGTCGATATCCTTGCTGCGCTGGAGGCCCGTGAGGTGCTGGAGCGGCTCGTCGTAGGCGAAGCCGCCAAGAAGGCCAGCCCCGATGAGCGCATCGCGATCCTCGATGGCGCGAAGGCCATGCTCCGGGCCGCCGAGGCGGGCGACCTCACCGGTTACATGCGGCTGGACAAGGAGCTCGACGCCCTGGTGGCGCAGGCCGCGCGCAGTCCTTACGCGATCCGCGCCGTCGAGCCTCTGCAGGCGCTCATCCGGCGCGCCTGGTATCACTTCGAGCGCCAGGACGATCTCGTCTCTGCCGCGCTCCATCATGGCGGCCTGGCGCAGGCGATCGCCAGTGCGGATTCGGCCGCGGCGGTCGCGGCCAGCGACGCCCTGATGGCGCATCTGCGCAGCGGGCTTCTCGCCACGCTGAGCCAGTAGGGGCGTAGGCTGCGATATTGATATATCTGTCTGTTTGCCGTGTTGGCCTGCCAAGCGCGCCGGCGCTGGCTTTCAGGGGCTCGAACCTCTACATGGACAAGCCATCCCGTCTGATCCGGAACAGCGAGCCGATCCCCTGAGTCCATGACGAAGACCGTTCATCCCCTGCCGCCTGCCCTGGAGGGGCTGGATGCCGCCGTCTTCCGCGATGCCATGGCGCAGGTGGCGAGCGCGGTCCATCTCGTAACGACCGAGGGGCCGGCAGGCCGCGTCGGACTGACTGCGACAGCCGTGGCCTCGGTGTCGGATTCGCCGCCGACGGTGCTGGCCTGCATCGCGCGGACGAGCCGGACGCTGGCCGCGATCGAGGCGAGCGGGGCGTTCTGCATCAACACCTTGCCCGCGCATCTTGCCGAACTTGCGGAGACGTTCGCGAGCCGCCGCAGCGTCGATGGCGAGGCGCGGTTCATGACGGCACGTTGGGGCACCCTGGTGACGGGCGCGCCGGTCCTGCTCGACGCACTTTCGGCATTCGACTGCCGGCTGGTGGCGACGCATGACATCGCCAGTCACCGCGTCCTGATCGGCGAGGTCGCAGGGCTCGGCGGGACGGGGAAGGGCGCCGGGCTGATCTATCGCCGGCGGCAGTTCACTTCGATCTGAACCCTCCCGGCCGATGCTCTAGCCCGGTGAGATCGAGCCTTCGGCCGAAATGACCAGCTGCCTGCCGGCCAGGCGGGGTTGTTGTGCCGCCGGCAGACGAAAAGCCGGAGGCGTTCGCCACCCCATCTCGCGGGCGACGACCAGCCCGAGCAGCAGAATGGCATCGGGCGCGTCCAGGAGAAGGGCGGCCGGCGCCCTGCCGGCATGGACCAGTTCGAGCAGCACGGCCGAGGCCGAAGAGGACCCTATCGTTCCCGGCAGGGCGAGGATCGTGCCGGCGACGTTGCGGCCGCGCTGCGGGTGGCGCGCGTCGATGATCGTGCCGGTCGTGGGATCGACGCCGCCCCAGAAGCTGATCGGGGCGGTCAGTGCGAGGCATTCGCCGCAGGCAGCATCGCCCGGAAGCAGGATTTCCGCTGTCAGCTCCACGAGCGGGGCTCCCTGACGAGCCGGCCGGCGACCGCGCTCTCGACGCATTCGGAGAGCGAGCCATAGGTCACGGCATAGCCGGTGTTCCCCGGCGCATAATGGGCGAATTTGCCGGAATTGGTCATCAGAACGGCTCCGGTCAGCTCCGGCAGGATCGGAGTGACGACGACGCAGGTGTCGACGACGAAGACGAGGCCGGTTTCCTCCAGCGCGCGGCGGCGGCCCTGGGCTTCCAGCGGTGCGAGCACATGCCGCCCCGTATTGGCATAGAGCGGGATCTTCAGCCGGCGGCCCGCCATCAGCCTTTCGACCTCGTCGATTTCGGCGAGCGAAAGATGCGGCGAGCCGATGGCGACGGCATCGACCCGCTCGGTCGCCCCGGCCGTCGAGAGGCGCGCGAGGGCCGCGGCGACATCGGCGGGGGTCAGGGTGATGCGTTCTCGTGGCGGCATTCCGCCAAGGGCAGCCGCGGTGTCGGCTGCTTCCGGCGTGACGCCGGCGATGTGGAAGAGGCCGACGCCGCCCGCCGAGGCGGCCGCCGCGCCGAGCGCCTTGAGCCGGTCCTCGCTGGTGCAGCCCTGCAGGCCGTCGATCACGGCGACCGCGCTGCCGGCCGCGCGCCCGAGGATCGTGCCGAGCACCGGATAGAACACATCGGCGCTACGCAGCTCCCGCGACAGGGCGCCGACGTCGATCAGCAAGGTCGCGATGCGGTTTTCGGGGCGGTGCAAACCGAAGTCCGGCGCCCGCCCGCTGATAGCGCAGGCGATGTCGAGGAAGTCGCCATAGCGGTTGGTGCGGGCGCCGAGAACCGAATTGCAGAAGACGACCGCGTTCGATTCGCCCCAGGCGACGTCCGTGCCCTGCGCCGGGCGGTGCCCGGCCTGGTAGGGCGCGCAGGTCCAGCTCGGCTCGCAGCCCATCGCCTCATAGGCGCGCATCATGCGCCCGGCCATGTCGCGCTCATGCGGGGGCAGGCGGATCGCGGCGCAGCCGGCCGGGGCGAGCGAGCCGACATTGAGGCTGGCCCGTACCGCGACGCGGGCGCCGCCAGCGACCAACTTCTCGGCGAAAAGCGTCCCGGAGTCGCCGTGATAGAGCGCGCCGTCGATATGGGCAGAGGCGATGGGGATCAGCTTGGGCGCGCCCATCAGGCGAGCGGCTTCCGCGACGATGCGCATGGCCATCGCAGCGCCTTCGCCGCGGCCCCCGGCTGCAATCGCCCTGTCTTCGGCAGAGAGTTCGAGCATGGCTCCCCTGTCCTGCGCGTCGCTACGGTTGCGCCCGGCCTCTTGTGCAGGCGGGGGCTTTGCGACCATGGATAGGAACTGGATAGCCTTCGAACCGCGCCGGCTGCAATCGTCCGAGCCGCGGCCTGCAGATCGGGAGATGCGCCATGGCGATGACGATGAACGGCGAAGCGACGCTGCCGGCCGCGAAGGACGTGGTCTGGGCCAAGCTGAACGACGCCGAGGTGCTGAAGGCCTGCATCCCCGGCTGCGAGCAGCTCAACAAGGACGACGACACGCATCTCTCGGCGGTGGTGAAGGTCAAGCTCGGTCCGGTGAAGGCCACCTTCAAGGGCAAGGTCGAGCTCAGCGAACTCGATCCGCCGAACGGCTATCGCATTTCCGGCGAGGGCGAGGGCGGCATCGCCGGCTTCGCCAAGGGTGGCGCGCGCGTTTCCCTCAGCGACGCGGAAGGCGGGCAGACGCTGCTGCGCTACGAAGTCGAGGCACAGGTCGGCGGCAAGCTCATGCAGTTGGGCTCGCGGCTGATCGACTCGGTCTCGAAGAAGCTCGCTGACGAGTTCTTCGCCAATTTTGCCAAGGCGGTGAGCGAAGGCTGAGGCCCGCGACCGTTCAGGACGCCTTGCGCAGGGCGTCCAGCGCCTGGGCGACGGCGGATTCGGCGGCGCCGACCTGACGGGCGACATCGTCGGCGGCGGCGTTCGCGCGCTCCAGCGCGGCCTGCGTCACGTCGAGGCTGTCATTGACGGCGTTGGCGCTCTCGATCGCGGCATCGGAGCTTTCGGCCACCAGCGAGGCGTCATGTGCGATCGTCGCCGTGACCCGGCTCTGCTGGGTGACGGCGTCGGAAATGGCTTCGGAATCCAGCCTGATCGCGTCGACCTTTGCGGCGATGGCGGCAGCATGGGTGCTGCATGCTTCGGCGCTGGCGGTGAGCTCCGCGATCTGGCCTGCGATGTCTTGAGTCGCGTTCGAGGTCTGCGTCGCGAGGGACTTCACCTCCGACGCCACGACGGAGAAGCCACGGCCGGATTCGCCGGCGCGGGCGGCCTCGATCGTGGCGTTGAGCGCGAGCAGGTTGGTTTGCGCGGCGATGTCCGCGATCATGCCGACGACCTTGCCGATATTGCCGGTCACTTCGCGCAGGCGCGCGATGGCGTCGTTCATCTGCCCGGCGTCCAGTACGGCCTGATGCGTGATCGACAGGCTCTGCCGGGCGCGCTGACCGATATCCGCGATGTTCGCGGACATCTCCTCGGTTGCCGCGGCCGTCTGGAGCGATTTCTCCCGGACGATGACCGATGCACTCGCCACCTTGCCAACCGTGTCCTTGATGAAGGCCGTGGCGCGGCCGGTATCGGAGGCCGTGGCGACGAACTGCTCGACGGCCTCGCCGATGGCGTCGTCCAGGGTGCTGATCCGGGACCGCAGGGTCGCGGCGGTCTGATCGATGGCGGACGCTCGCCGCCGCGCATCGGCTTCCTCGAATTCGCGGTTCATCGTCATCGTCGTGTTGACGTCGTAGGTCAGCATCCGCTCGATGATGAAAAGGTCCTCGGCGAATTGCCGCGGGGTGAACAGGGAGCGACGGCGGCTTTCGAGGCAAAGCTCCCGCACCAGCGAGAAGGCGATCGAGGCGCGCGCCCGGGTGCGGACATTGCCCAGCCGCTCCAACTGGCTGAGCCGTTCGAGCGAGGCGGCATAGGCCTCGCCGAAATCCCCGGTGAACAGCAAGCGGAAATGCTCGGCTTCGGCGCGATAGAGCTCCTCAGCGACCGGCCGGACGGTCTCGCGCAGCTCGGGAAGAATGACGAAGGCGCGCTCAAAATCCTCCGTGACCAGCCTGTCGATCGCCCGATCGACGAGCGGCCGGTAAAGCAGCAGCCGCCGACGCTGCTCTTCGCCATAGCTGATCGCCTTCAGGCGACGCTGAATCTGATCCATTATCAGAGGCACGAACTGCTCACGCGGCCGGTCAGTCACACGCCAGATCTGGCAGATGGTCGTTAAGAATTCGAGAATGCTGCCGCGAGGTGAGGCAGGTCGCCGTCGCGAGCCTCGCGAAATCCGGGATTTTCGCAAGAAATTGGCGCTTTTCGGAAATGCGAAGCTGCTTGACCCCGCAAAAATGCGGGTCCACATTCGTTTTTGAGCTGTTCCAAGGAAAAGCTGCCCGCTGGGGCGAAGCTGCCGGTAAAGCTCAGTTCGACCCAGACCCAGGGAGGGGGTGGGCGAACGTCAGAGACGGGTCACAGGAGATGTACTCATGACCACTGTTTCGCTGACGGTGAACGGCAAGGCCGTCACCGCCAATGTCGACCCGCGCACCCTTCTGGTGCAGTTCCTGCGCGAAAACCTGCGACTAACCGGCACCCATGTCGGCTGTGACACCAGCCAGTGCGGAGCCTGCGTCGTGCATCTCGACGGCAAGGCCGTGAAGTCCTGCACCACGCTGGCCGTTGCCGTCGACGGGGCCTCGGTTACGACGATCGAGGGGCTCGCCCATGATGGCGCGCTGCATCCGATGCAGGAGGCCTTCCGCGAGCATCACGGCCTGCAATGCGGCTTCTGCACGCCCGGCATGATCATGGCGGCCGTCGACATGGTGAACCGCCGCGGCCACGCCCTCGACGAGAAGACGATCCGCGAGGATCTCGAAGGCAATATCTGCCGCTGCACGGGCTACCACAACATCGTCAAGGCGATCGCATCCGGCGCGGAGGCGATGGGCAAGGGCGCGGCGCCGGTGCGCCAGGCCGCCGAGTGAGCCGCTCGCCCGCGTTCGCCGCGGGCTTTTCATCCTTCATGCGTTCCATGCAGTGAGGCGTCCGCCAGAGGCGCCGTGCGAGGAGGGAACACCATGTCCGCCACAGGGATCGGCGCCGCAGTTCGCCGCAAGGAAGATCACCGTTTCATCACCGGGCAGGGGCGCTATACCGACGACGTCAACCGACCGGGCCAGGCCCATGCCTATTTCCTGCGTTCGCCCCATGCGCATGCGGCGATCAAGGCCATCGACACCAAGGCCGCAGCGGCGATGCCCGGCGTGCTCGGCATCTTCACCGGCGCCGATCTCGCCGCCGACAAGATCGGCGGGCTGATCTGCGGCTGGATGATCCACAACAAGGACGGCTCGCCGATGCGCGCCGGCCCGCATCCGGCCCTCGCCCAAGGCAAGGTGCGCTATGTCGGCGACCATGTCGCCGTCGTGGTGGCCGAGACGCTGGCGCAGGCGAAGGACGCCGCCGAGGCCATCGCGGTCGACTATCGGGAGCTGCCGGCGGTGGTCGACACCGCCAAGGCGATCGGTGCCAAGACCGTGGTCCATGACGAGGCACCCGACAACAGCGTGTTCAACTGGCATCTCGGCGACAAGGATGCGACGGACAAGGCCTTCAAGGCCGCCAAGCACGTCACCAGGCTCGATCTCGTCAATAACCGGCTGGTGCCGAACGCGATGGAGCCGCGCGCGGCGGTGGGCGATTACGATGCCGGTGACGGCGTCTTCACGCTCTACACCACCAGCCAGAATCCGCATGTGGCCCGGCTCGTGCTCTCCGCCTTCATCGGCATCGCGCCGGAGAACAAGCTGCGCGTGATCGCGCCGGATGTCGGCGGCGGCTTCGGCTCGAAGATCTTCATCTATGCCGAGGAGACGGTCTGCGTCTGGGCGGCGAAGAAGGTCGGCCGACCGGTGAAGTGGACCGCCGACCGGACGGAAGCCTTCCTCTCCGACGCACATGGTCGCGACCATGTTACCCATGCCGAGCTCGCGACCGACGCCGACGGCAAGATCCTGGGCCTGAAGGTCCATACGACGGCCAATCTCGGCGCCTATCTCTCGACCTTCTCCTCCTCGGTGCCAACCTATCTCTACGCGCCGTTGCTCTCGGGCCAGTACGACATCCCGGCGATCTATTGCGAGGTCGACGCGGTCTACACCAACACCGCCCCGGTCGACGCCTATCGCGGTGCCGGACGGCCGGAGGCGACCTTCGTGGTCGAGCGGCTGGTCGAGGTCACCGCGCGCCAGCTCGGCAAGGACCCGGCCAAGTTCCGGATGCTGAACTACATCAAGAAGTTCCCGCACCAGACGCCGGTCATCATGATGTACGATGCCGGTAATTACGGCGCCTCGCTGAAGAAGGCGCTGGAGATGATCGACTACAAGGGGCTGGGCAAGCGCAAGCGCGACTCGGCGCGGGCCGGCAAGCTGCGCGGCATCGGCTTCTCCTCCTATATCGAGGCCTGCGGCATCGCGCCGTCCGCTGCGGTGGGCTCGCTCGGCGCCGGCGTCGGCCTGTGGGAATCGGCCGAGGTCCGGGTCAATCCGGTCGGCACGGTCGAGGTCCTCACCGGCTCGCACAGCCATGGCCAGGGCCATGAGACGACCTTCGCCCAGCTCGTCAGCGACCGACTCGGCATCCCGATCGACAATGTCTCGATCGTCCATGGCGACACCGACAAGGTGCAGATGGGCATGGGCACCTACGGCTCGCGCTCCGGCGCGGTCGGTATGTCGGCGATCTTCAAGGCGCTCGACAAGGTGATCGCCAAGGGCAAGAAGGTCGCCGCCCATGTGCTGGAGGCCGACGAGGCCGATATCGACTTCGCGGACGGGCATTTCGCGGTGAAGGGCACCGACCGCAAGCTCGATTTCGGCTCCTGCGCGCTGCAGGCCTATGTCGCGCACAAGTTCAACGGGCAGGAGCTGGAGCCGGGGCTGAAGGAGGGGGCGTTCTACGACCCGACCAACTTCACCTTCCCGGCCGGCGTCCATATCTGCGAGGTCGAGATCGATCCGGAGACCGGCATCACGAAGATCGACCGTTGGGCCGCCGTCGACGATTTCGGCAACGTCATCAATCCGATGATCGTCGAGGGGCAGGTCCATGGTGGCATCGCCCAGGGCGTCGGGCAGGCGCTGCTCGAAGGCGCGCGCTACAATGGCGACGGCCAGCTCGTGACCGCGAGCTTCATGGATTACTGCATGCCGCGCGCCGACGACCTGCCGTCCTTCGATGTCGGCCTGACGGTGACGCCATGCCCGTCCAACCCGCTCGGCATCAAGGGCTGCGGCGAAGCCGGAGCCATCGCCTCGCCGCCCGCCGTCATCAACGCCATCACCGACGCGCTAGGCCATGAGGACATCGCGATGCCGGCCACGCCCCAGGCGGTGTGGCGCGCGGCGCAGAAGTCAATCAGCCGCATGGCGGCCGAGTGAGCTGAAAGGAAGAGCCGATGTACGCTTTCACCTATCACAAGCCCACCAGTGCCCGGCAGGCGGCGACACTGCTCGCCAAGAAGGAGGACGCCAAGCTCATCGCCGGCGGACATACCTTGCTGCCGACGATGAAGCAGCGGCTGGCCTCGCCGACCGCGCTCGTCGATCTCGGCGCCTGCGCCGATCTCAAGGGCATCGCGCGCAAGGGGCGCAACCTCGTCATCGGCGCGATGACGACCCATGCCGAGGTGGCGGAGTCGGCCGAGGTGCGGGAGGCCATTCCGGCGCTCGCCTTCCTGGCCGGCCATATCGGCGACCCGCATGTGCGCCATCGCGGCACGATCGGCGGTTCGGTGGCCAACAACGATCCGGCGGCCGATTATCCGGCGGCGCTGCTGGCGCTGGGGGCCACGGTCGTGACCAACAAGCGCAAGCTGACGGCGGAAGAGTTCTTCACCGGGCTCTACGAGACGGCGCTGGAGGACGGCGAGGTCATCACCAAGGTCTCGTTCCCGCTCGCGTCGAAGGCGGGCTACGCCAAGTTCCGGAACCCGGCCTCGCGCTACGCCATGGTCGGCGTCTTCGTCGCCAAGCGCGGCAGCGAGATCCGCGTCGCGGTGACGGGGGCGGGCGAGGGCGGCGTCTTCCGCTGGCCGGAAGCCGAAGCCGCGCTCAAGGCGCGCTTCGCGCCGAAATCGCTCGACGGGCTCAAGCACACGGCCGAGGGCATCAACGGCGACATCCATGCGGATCCGGAATACCGCGCCCACCTGATCGGTGTGATGGCGAAACAGGCGGTGGCGCAGGCGACGGGGAAGTAGGGCGGGCGATCTTCAGGCGTCATGGCCGGGCTTGACCCGGCCATCTCGTTCAGGACCTTACTGGCTTTCGATCAAGAGATGCCCGGGTCTAGTCCGGGCATGACGCGGGTAGTCATGTCTTCTCCTCTGCCTTCCTCCATCGACGCCACGCTCGCGCTGCTGCAATCGCAGGGCTATGTCGCCGACCGCGCGCTGGCGACGGTGCTGTTCCTCGCGCTCAGGATGAAGCGACCGCTGCTGCTGGAGGGCGAGGCCGGCACCGGCAAGACCGAGATCGCCAAGGTGCTGGCCGCGGGTCTCGGGCGCCGGCTGATCCGCCTGCAATGCTATGAGGGCCTCGACCTCGCCTCCGCCGTCTACGAGTGGAACTATGCCGGGCAGATGATGGCGATCCGCCTCGCCGAGGCGAGCGGCATCGCCGAGGATCGTACGCGACTGGAAGGCGATATCTTCTCCGAGAAATATCTGGTGAAGCGGCCGCTGCTGCAGGCGCTGGAACCGCAGGAGGGCGGCGCACCGATCCTGCTGATCGACGAGCTGGACCGCACCGACGAGGCGTTCGAGGCATTCCTGCTCGAAGTGCTGGCCGATGCGCAGGTGACGATTCCGGAGTTCGGCACGGTAAAGGCGTCTGCGCCGCCGATCGTGATCCTGACCTCGAACCGCACGCGCGAGATCCACGATGCCTTGAAGCGGCGCTGCCTCTATCATTGGGTAGGCTACCCCGATGCGGCGCGCGAGCTGGCCATCCTGAAGGCTAAGGTTCCGGATGCGCCGGCCAGGCTGTCGAAGCAGCTCGTCGGTTTCGTGCAGGCGATCCGCAAGGAGGAGCTGTTCAAGGCGCCCGGCGTCGCCGAGACGCTCGACTGGGCGACGGCGCTGGTCGAGCTCGATGCGGTCGCGCTCGACCCGGCCATCGTCTCCGATACGCTCGGTGCGCTGCTGAAGTATCAGGACGACATTCAGGCGATGCAGGGTTCCAAAGTGAAGGAGCTGCTGGACCAGGCCAAGGCGGAGGCGGGGCGTTAGTCTTCCATCCGTGGCAGGCGGAGCCCGGCGCGCAACGTGAGGGAGAGGCCATGAACGCCGATATCAAGGCCGTGGAAGCGACGGTGCGGACCTATCTCGACGGGCTCTATGAGGGCGATGCCGAGAAGCTCGCGCATGTCTTTCATCCGACGAGCGCGCTGACCACGGTGCGGGAGGATGGTACGATCCAGGTCGTGGCCCGCGATCAGTGGCTCGACCTCGTCCGCAACCGGCCTTCGCCGCACGCTGCCGGATTGCCGCGTGGCGATCACATCCTCACGCTCGACCTCGTCGGGCCGACGCTGGCGCTCGTCAAGGTCAAGTGCCAGATGCCGCCGCGCTACTTCACCGATCTGCTTTCGCTGCTGAAGGTCGAGAGCCGCTGGCAGGTCGTCCAGAAGGTGTTCATGACCGAGACCGTCGGGGCGTGACCGGCCGTCTTCCCGAGAACGTCGCCTTCTTTGCCCGGGCGTTGCGTGCGGCCGGGTTGCCGGTCGGCCCGGGGGCCGTGGTGGAGGCCGTCGAGGCGCTAGCCGACGGCGCGCTCGGCGAGCGGGAAGACGTCTATTGGGCGCTGCATGCGATCTTCGTGAAGAAACACGAGGACTCACCTGTCTATGATCAGGCGTTCCGGTTGTTCTGGCGCCGGCGCAATCTGATCGAGAAGATCATGGCGCAGATGTCTCCGGTATCGCCGGGTGCCGAGCGCCAGCCGGAAAAGGCCGAGGCCGGGGCGCTGCGCGTGGCCGAAGCCTTCGCGCCGCCGGCCCGCGAGGACGAGCCGCCGGTGGAGCTCACGGAACTCACGGCGCGTCTCACCGTCTCGGACCGGGAGATGCTGAAGTCGCGCGATTTCGCCCAGATGACGGCGGCCGAGATCGCCCGCGCCAAGCAGCTCATCGCCGAGCTCAGGCTGCCCGACGACAGCGTGCCGACGCGGCGCTTCCGTCCCCTGGCTCACGGGCGGACGATCGATCTGCGCCGGACGCTGCGGCAATCGCTCAAGGGCGGCGGCGGCTCGATCGACCTCGCCTTCCGGGAGCGGCGGCAGGTGCATCCGCCGATCGTGGCGCTGGTCGATATATCCGGCTCGATGGCCGAGTATTCGCGCATCTTCCTGCATTTCCTGCATGCGCTGACCGAGAGGCGCCGGCGCGTGCATTCCTTCGTCTTCGGCACGCGGCTGACCAATGTCACCCGGATGCTGAAGGCGCGCGACCCGGACGATGCGCTGGCGCTGGCCGGCAAGGCCGCGCCGGACTGGGAGGGCGGCACGCGCATCTCCGCGGCGCTGCATGACTTCAACCGGGTCTGGTCGCGGCGCGTGCTGGCAGGTGGGGCCGTGGTGCTGCTCTTCACCGACGGGCTGGAGCGGCATCTCGACGATAGCCTCGGTTTCGAGATGGACCGGCTGCATCGCTCCTGCCGGCAACTGGTCTGGCTCAACCCGCTCCTGCGCTACGACGCCTTCGCGGCGCGGGCGAGCGGTATCCGGGCGATGCTGCCGCATGTCGATTCGTTCCGGCCGATCCACAACCTTGCCGCCATGGCCGATCTCTGTGCGGCGCTATCGCGGGATATCGGGCGCGAGAACGATCCGCGCCTTTGGTTGAAGCGGGCGCAGGCGTCGCGCCTCAGCGCCTGAAGGCGCCGTTCCGCAGGAAGTGGATGGTCTGGGCTATGGCCTCCGGATCGCGCATGATCAGCGGATGGCTGCTGTGCAGGACGATGTGGTCGCTCATGCCGGCCACGCGGGTCCGTTCGACCGAGACGCGCCCGTCATTGGGCCCTGGCAACACTAGCGACGCGAAGATGTAGAGCGAGCGATCGCCGGCGACGACGCCGAGCGGGTAGTCCACTGTGCCGAGCAGCTCGCACAGTTCCTCGCTGCGCTGCGTCGCGAGCTGGTCGCCGGCCGGGCCGAAGGCGACACGGTAGAACCAGTTTCGCCGCAGCAGATCGGCGATTTCGCTGCCTTCGTTCGGGGGCGTGAGCATGACGACGCGCCCGAGCCGCCGAGGGCGGAAGCGGTTGAGATAGGCGCGGGCGACGAGCCCGCCCATCGAATGCGTGACGAAATGCAGTTGCCCGCCCAACCCGGCCTCGAAGGCCGCGATTCGATCATGCAGGCCGTCGACGATGTCCGAGAGGCTTTCGCGGCGCGACGGATAATCGAGATTGAGCACGCTGTAGCCTTCGGCCGCCAGCTTGTGTTCGAGCCGTCGCATCGACGCCGCCCGACGCAGGATTCCGTGCAGCAGGACGACGCCGTCGCGGCCCGTTTCGGCCATTGATTCCTCGCCTCCCGGCGTTTGAACTCAGCCGAGCGCTATAGCATCGGACCGAAAAGTGGAATCCACTTTTCGGAAAAATCCGATGCGATGCCAATGGGATAGATCATCGTTACCGCGTCCGATAGGGCGCGCGATGATCTAGCACATATGAGAGCATCACATAACGGCTTTGCCCGGCTCGCTCGACGCGGGCGGGGCATTGGCGCATAAGATCGCGCTCGTTTCCGCGTCATGCGCGAAAGGCACGGCGATGATCAGCACAGACACCGACATCCTGCGCGCCGCCGAGGACTGGCGCAGCCATGGCCGGCAGGTCGCGATTGCCACGGTCGTCGAGACCTGGGGATCGGCGCCGCGCCCGGTGGGCTCCCATCTCGTCATCGACGGGGAGGGCAATTTCCTCGGCTCGGTCTCGGGCGGCTGCGTCGAAGGCGCGGTGGTGGCCGAGGCCGCGGACGTGATCGCGGACGGCAAGGCGCGCATGCTGGAATTCGGCGTCGCCGACGAGACGGCCTGGAAGGTCGGATTGTCCTGCGGCGGACGCATCAAGGTCTATGTCGAGAAGGTGAATTGAGATGGCGCCCTGGGAAACCTTGCTTGCCTTCGCGACCGTGACGCTCCTCGTCGCCTATTTCCCGGGGCCCGCGCTGCTCTACACCGCGGCACAGACCATCAGCCATGGCCGCAAGGCCGGCCTGATGGCGATGCTCGGTATCCATCTGGGTTGCTACCTGCATGTCTTCGCCGCCGCCTTCGGCCTTTCGGCGGTGTTCAAGCATGTGCCGGAGCTCTTTGTAGCGGTGAAGATGGCCGGCGCGCTCTATCTGGTCTGGATCGGCATCGGCATGATCCGCTCGCGTCTTGGTGCGTCCGACCAGCCGGTCGCGCCACAGAAGACGGTGAAACGGGCCTTGCTCGATTCCTTCATCGTCGAGGTGCTCAACCCCAAGGTCGCGCTGTTCTTCATCGCGTTGCTGCCGCAGTTCGTCGATCCGGCCGGCTCCCTGCCGGTTTGGGCGCAGTTCCTGATCCTGGGGACGATCGTCAATTTCGCCTTCTCCTCGGCCGATCTGGTGACCGTCCTCGGCGCCTCGTTCATCGTGGGCGCGATGAAGAAGACCAAGGCGAGCTTCGCCTTCGGGCGCTGGCTCGGTGGATCGCTGATGATCGGGCTGGGCCTGAAGCTGGCGACGGACAAAGGCTGAGCCCATGGAGCTTTCCGTCCTCACGGCGCTCAACGCCGAGCGGCAGGCACGCCGTGCGACCGTGCTGGTCACGGACATCGCCAGCGGCGTGCAGCGCCTCGTCAGGCAGGCGGAGATCGCCGGCGACCCGCTGGCGGAGCCGCTGGAGCGCCAGCTGCGCATTGGCAAGAGCGGCATGGTGGAGGTCGCGGATGCGCGGTATTTCCTGACCGTGCAGGCGCCGCATCCCCGCATCGTCGTGACCGGCGCGGTCCATATTTCGCAGGCAATGGCGCCGATGGCGAAGACGCTCGATCTCGACCTCGTCATCGTCGATCCCCGCACAGCCTTCGCCACGCCCGAGCGCTTTCCGGAAACCGAACTGCTGGCGGAATGGCCGGACGAAGCGATCGGCCGGATCGGCCTCGACAGCTACACCGCCTTCGTTGCCCTGACCCATGATCCGAAGATCGACGACCCCGGGCTCGAGGCGGCGCTGCGTTCCGACTGCTTCTATGTCGGCGCGCTCGGCAGCCGGAAGACGCATGCGAGGCGCGTCGAGCGCCTGAGCGCAGCCGGCTTCGACGCGGCCAAGATCGAACGGATCCATGCGCCGATCGGGCTCGACATCGGCGCGGTCTCCCCGGCGGAGATCGCTCTCGCGATCCTGGCCGAAATCGTCGCCACCCTGCGCGGTCCGCGGCGCAAGCCGGCCTGAAGGGCGAAGCACATGCAGTTCGGGTCCGTGGCCATCGCCGATGCCGTCGGCGCCATCGCAGCGCACACCATCCGCGCCGGCGGAACGATCGTGAAGAAGGGCGCGACGATCACCGAGGAGCTGGCCGCGCGACTGCGGGAGGCCGGCGTCAGCGAGATCGTCGCCGTGCGGCTCGAAGCGGGCGATATCGGCGAGAACGCGGCGGCCGAGCGGCTGGCTGCGCGCATGGCCGGTGCGGCCATCACCGCCGAAGTGCCTTTCACCGGCCGGGTGAACCTGTTCGCGGCGACCGCCGGGGTGCTGAAGATCGACGTCGCGGCCATCGACGCCTTCAATGTCGTGGACGAGGCGATCACCGTCGCGACGCTGCCGGCCATGAAGGCGGTGGTGGCGGGCGAACTCGTCGCGACGGTGAAGATCATTCCCTATGCGGTGGCCGGGGCACGGGTGGAGGAGGCGCTGGCCGCGCTCGGCGCGGGGCCGGCGGTCAGCGTCGCACCCTATCGTCCGTCGCGGGTCGCGGTGATCTCCACCGTTCTGCCGGGGCTCAAGCCGAGCGTCGTCGACAAGACGCTTCGCGTCATGGAAGAGCGCCTCGCCCCGGCGCAAGCCATTCTGGCGGCTGACGAACGCGTGCCGCACGAGCCGCAGCCCCTGGCCGCGGCCATCGCCGAGCAGGCCAAGGGAAAAGCCGACATCATCGTGATCTTCGGCGCCTCTGCGATCACCGACCGGCGCGACGTCATCCCGCAGGCTCTCGTGGAGGCCGGGGGCGAGGTGGAGCATCTCGGCATGCCGGTCGATCCGGGCAATCTCCTGATGCTCGGCCGCATTCGCGGGAAGACGGTCATCGGCGCGCCGGGCTGTGCGCGCTCGCCGAAGGAGAACAGCTTCGACTGGGTGCTGCAGCGCAGCCTCGCAGGCATTCCGGTCGGTCGCGGGGATGTCCAGCGCATGGGCGTCGGCGGCCTGCTGATGGAGATCGTCTCGCGTCCGCAGCCGCGGGCGCCCAGCCATGAAGGCGCCGGGCTGCTTGCGGGTATCGTCCTGGCAGCCGGACAATCGACGCGCATGGGAGCCCGCAACAAGCTGCTCCAGCCGCTGCGCGGCAAGCCGATCCTGCGCCATGCGGTCGAGGCGCAGCTCGAGGCGGGACTGGCGCCGGTCCTTGTCGTCACCGGTCATGAGCGGGAGGCGGTCGCGGCTGCGCTCTCCGATCTGCCAGTCCAGATCGTGCACAACCCGGATTATGCATCGGGCCTCGCGAGCTCCTTGAAGGCCGGAACGGCTGCCTTGCCGGCGGAGGCGCCGGGGGTGGTGGTTTCGCTCGGCGACATGCCGAATGTGACGGCACGGACGATCGATCGGCTCGTCGAAACCTACAAGGCGCGGACCGAGGCGCTCGCCGTGGTGCCGACCCTGTTCGGGCAGCGGGGCAACCCCGTGCTGCTGGCACGCGAGCTCTTCCCGGGGGTGTCGCTGCTGACGGGGGATCGCGGAGCACGGCGCCTGCTGGAAGAGGCTGGCGAAAGGGTGGTCGAAGTCGCATTCGACGATCCCGCGATCGCCATTGATGTGGATACGCCGGAGGCCTTGCGGGCGTTGCAGGGCTGAAGGGCGGAACACCGAGGCGCCTGAGGCGGAGACCGTCGCTCGGGCCTGCAGCCGCAAACACAGCTTCACCGCAGCCAGTGCAGCCCCAAGGTGGCGTAAGCTTCGGACGGCCGGTCGCTGGTTCGCTGCCAGCCGCCGGAAAGGCGCCATGCGAGGCCGAAAAAGCGCAAGCCCGTCACATGCAGCCCGAGCCGCAGTTTGTTGTAGTCGCTCTCGCGATAAGCTTCGACCTCCGGCCCGGCATAGAAGCCCATCGGCATCTGCCAGCCGGGAGCGAGGCGGCCCCAGAGCCTGCCGTCGATGGAAGAGACATAGCCATTCGCCTGCAGCATCATTCCCTCGGCCGGCACCGCCCATAGATCCGCCTGGAGGCGCGCTCCGTAGCGGTTCGAAATCGGCGAATGGGAAAAGGCCTCGAGATATTGCCAGCTTTCGGAATCGTAGCCGGCGTAAAGCCCGAGGAAGCTGTCGCCGATGCGCCATTCGTAGCCGGCCAGAGCCTGCACCTCGGCCTTGTGGGTGATGCCGCGAGGGGTTTCCTGCCGGGTCTGCTCCCGCGAGAAGCCAGCCTTGAAGAAGAGACGAAAGCCGCTTTCGGCCAGTCCGCCACCGATGGCGCGCTTCATGCCGACCGTGGCGAGGCTCTTGGTCGGCCCGGCCTCCATCGAGCCGAAGATTACCGTGGAGAGCGCTCCGCGCTCTTCCGCTTCCTCTTCGGCATGGGCCGGGGCGAGATGGGCGGCGATGAAGATGATCGCCAACCCGGCCAGCCCGGCCTTACCCCAGCCATACGCCACGCACGCCCCCAAGGCTCGCCGCAACGCCGGACACAAATCCGCGACAAGCATTGGGAGTGCAGCAGTTTGGCCGTAAACTTGCAAGCTTTTGTTAACCAAGGGGGAGCAGCCTCGACGTATCCGGCAAAGCTTTCGTTCCTTACGGAGGGAGGTGGTGGCGATGGTCTCGGCAGATTTCATCAAGCAGCTGGAAGGATACGGATTGACGACGGCCACGATCCTTTACCGGATTCCGGACCATCGCAGTGTTCTGCAAACCTATATCTGGCAGCAATATGATGTAGCGCCTCGTTTTCCGGTTCTCCAGGAATTCCTGGCGTTCTGGCGGCGCGAGCTCGAAGGGCCGCTGCATTCGGTGACGGTGACGCATTCGCGGCTGATCCGGCCGGCCGAAATCCGCAACCTGAACGGCGAGCTCACGCTGCACTGAAGCATCGCTCCGGAAGGCGGAAACGCCCTTCCGGAGCAATCCGATGCCACGGCCCATGCGCGGATCGCCGTTGCCGCGATTAGCTACCCGCGGGGCGACGCGGATGGCATTGCCCTGAAGCCGGTCCTGTCCGGCGAGCATCGGGCGCCTGCATCGGGCATGCTTGTTGGCGGGCAGGCCGCCATGCTAGGCGGACGCTCTCGTTCAGGCACGGCCGCTCTCTTGTCTTCTTCCTTGCGCACCTCCGGACTTCTCACGGCGCTGGCCGGCCTGCCCGGGGATCGGATTGCGATCGGCACGATCGTCGCCGCGCTTCAGGACCGGGCTTACGCGCTGCTCGTCGTCCTGCTCGGCCTGCCCAATTGCCTGCCGATGCCGCCGCCGATTCCGTTGGTTTGCGGGCTGGTCCTGGTTTTCGTCTCCTTCCAGATGTTGATGGGCCGGCGGATGCCGTGGCTGCCGCAGGTGCTGCTCTCCCGCAGTATCGGCAAGCCCGAGCTCAACCGGGCGGTGGAGCGGGCGTTGCCCGCCCTGATCCGGCTCGAACGCTTCTCCAAGCCGCGGCTCACCATGCTGGGCGGGGCCTATGCCGTTCCGATCCTGGGGCTGGTCATCCTGATCCTGGCGCTCGGCCTGATCGTCGCCGCGCCCTTCATCGGCCAGATCCCGCTCGGTCTGGCCGTCTGCCTCGTCGGGCTCGGCCTTGTCGAGCGCGACGGCCTCCTGATCATCATCGGCGCGATCTTCGGCATTGCCGGATTGCTGCTCAGCGCGGGCTTCGCCTACGCGATCTTCAGCGGCATCCACGAATTGCTGTTCTGAAAGCCGGCGGCTCAGGCCGCGGCCAGGACCTCGGCGAAAGGATTGTCGAGCGCGAGGAGGCGGTCGATCTGCTCGGCCGGCACCGCTTTCGAGAACAGGAAGCCCTGCAGTTCGTGGCAGCCGATCGCCTGCAGGAAGCAGTGCTGCTCCACGGTCTCGACGCCTTCGGCGCAGACGCGCAGGCCCAGCGCCCGGCCGAGATGCGCCATCGAGTGAACGAGGATGGCGGATTCCCCGGTCGCTTCCATGTATTCGAGGAAGGAGCGGTCGATCTTGATCTTGTCGAAGGCGAAGCGCCGCAGATAGATCAGGCTCGAATAGCCGGTGCCGAAATCGTCGAGCGCCAGTCCGACGCCATGGGCGCGGATATCCATCATCGCGGTTTCGGCGGCGTCGGCGTCTTCGATCAGCACGCCCTCGGTCAGCTCCAGTTCGAGCTGGGCCGGATCGAAATCGGTTTCCGCGATAATGCGGATGACGTTGGCGACGAAGTCCTTGTGGCGGAACTGAATGGGCGAGACGTTGACGGCGAGCCGGAGCTTCGGCCACCGCTTCGCTTCGCGGCAGGCGCGGCGCAGCACCCATTCGCTCAGCGGCACGATCAGGCCGCGCTCCTCGGCGATGGCGATGAAGTCCGACGGCGGGATCATGCCGTGCACCGGATGGGGCCAGCGCACCAGCGCCTCGACGCCGACGATGGTCGAGCCGTCGATCGAAACCTGCGGCTGGTAATGCAGGGTGAGTTCGTCGTTTTCGATGGCCCGGCGCAGATCGTCCTCGACCATGCGCTTCAGCTGCAGGGAGCGGTTCATCTGCGTTTCGAAGAAGGCGAAGCGGTTGCGGCCGCCGTTCTTGGCCTGATACAGCGCCGTATCCGCCAGCCTCAACAGCGCTTCCCGGTCGGTTCCGTCGCGCGGGGCCCTGGCGATGCCGATCGAGCAGCCGATCGTCACTTCGACACCCATCACGATGAAAGGTTCGGTCAGGCGCGCCAGAATGCGTTCGGCGAGCGTGCTGCAGTCGGCGGAGGTCGCCGTCTGGATCTGGATGACGCCGAATTCGTCGCCGCCCAGGCGCGCGACGGTGTCGCCCGCGCGCGTCGAGGCCGAAAGCCGTGCGGCGACCTGCCGGATCAATTCGTCGCCGGCGGTATGGCCATAGGTGTCGTTGACGGCCTTGAAGCGATCGAGATCGATCAGCAGGACCGCGAGGCCGGTGCCTTCCTTGCGAAGGCCGGCAAGTGTCTGATCGAGCGTCAGGTCGAAGCTGCGCCGATTGGGCAGGAGCGAGAGCTCGTCCTGCCCGGCCAGTCGCTGGATCTGGCGCTCCCGCAGCTCGATCTGCGCGGCGGCGGCACGCAGGCGCTGCGCGATGAAGATGAAGATGGCTGAGAACAGCAGGGCTACGGCGATAAGCGCCCACAGGAAGCGATGCAGCATGACATCGCCGGGACGAGCGGGCATCCAGGTCAGCCAGCCGCTGACGCTGCCGTCGGGCGCACGCAAGGCAAGGCTCGAAAACTTCCCGCTTGGCGGCGTGGCCGATAGCTGAATGTCGGCAACGCGGTAGCGCGACGACAGCTCCGAAAGGAGATTCTCGGAGATGTGCCGGTAAGCGACGAGAGAGAGCGCTTCCGGCGCGCTCGCCGCGCTGAGAGGCACGATCCGCGACAGGTCCACGACCGTCAGCATCAACGCCTCGTCCGCATCCGAAACGACGGTCGAGCGGGTGGTTCCGAGCTGCGGGCGGTTTTCGTCTCCGACCGGAGCGGCGACGGGAGGGCCCTGAATGCCGCGCAGGAAGGCTTCGACATGGCGGCTGTGCTCCGATCCGGAGCGGAGCAGCTGCGTATCGGTCTCGATGCCGGCCAGCACGGTCCCGCTGGCGGAAATCACATAGGCGCCGTCGAAGTCGGTCATTTGGCCGCGCAGCCGCTTGAAGGCGGCTTGCAGAGCCGGTTTCGGATCGTCGCGTTCCAGCGCGTCCGGCAGCTCGCCGCTTGCGATCAGGCCTTCCAGCCGCAGCTGGTTCAGCCGCATCTGCGCGCTGAAGGCGGCTTCGATCCGCTCGGCCTGGCGTTGGGCCTCCAGGCGATTGGCTTCGCGCGTGATCGCGGTCACGACCCCGATGCCCGCGGCAGTCAGAAGCAGGAAGGCACAGCCGAGGGTCGCCACGGTGCTCGCGAACATGCGGGCAGAGGAGCCCGCGTTCGTTCTCTTCGCGGCAAAGAGGTGATGCATTCGGCTTCCAAGGCAGGTCTGTGCCGACCGAATCAACACGGGAATTATTGATATCCGGTTGCCGGCCCGCTTGCGCGGGCCGAAACGGGGGCGAGGGGGCTAGCGTAGTCGTCGGCCCAAGGGCGGATTCGCGCACGAATTTCTACGGAATTCGGCTCTAAACGCCCATCAGCGCCCTGGAGGGGCGTAAGGCGGGCGCGGAATCGCCATATGCGCCGCCCGTAGCGCCGCCGACCAGCGTTCGCGCAGATCATGGAAATACGGCTCGCTCGCCTCGATCCGGCGGTTGAGCTCCAGGCCGTCCGCGTCGCGGCGCATCACGAGGATGTCGATCGGCGGGCCGACCCCGAGATTGGAGCGCATGGTCGAATCCATCGAGATCAGCCCGACCTTGAGCGCGTCGTAGAGATGCGTCTTGAAGGTCACCGCGCGGTCGAGGATCGGCTTGCCGTATTTATGCTCGCCGATCTGTAGAAAAGGCGCGTCCATGCCGCATTCGATAAAGTTGCCGGCGGCGTAGAGCATGAAGAGGCGCATCGGCTGCCCCTTGATCTGGCCGCCGAACAGCATCGAGACGTCGAACTTCACCCGCGCCTCCTCCAGCGCGGAACCGTCGATCTCGCGGACATGACGGATGCAGCGTCCGACGAGCTGGGCGGCACGGAACATCGAGGTCGCGTTCTGAAGCGTTTCGAGTTCGCCCGTCTCGGCGTTGGGCAGGCCTTCGTGCAGAAGGCTCACCACAGCCTGGCTGACCGAGAGGTTTCCGGCCGTCATGAGTCCGAAATGCCGCTCGTCCGATGTGGAGAAGACGTGAAGCTTGCGGAAGGTCGAGATGTCGTCGAGACCGGCGTTGGTGCGCGTGTCGGCGATCATGACGAGGCCGTCCTGCACGAGGATTCCGGCGCAATAGGTCACGGGTGCTGTTCCTTGCAGATTGCGGGCATTGGCGCCTCCGGGGAAGCGCTGTCACTGGTTGGTGATGCGGCTTTCCGTGTCGCGCGCGCTGACCAGCACGTTCAGGCTTTCGCCTTCGCCACCCTGGCGCGAACCGCGGATCGGCGCCGCATCGGCAAAGTCCAGCCCGACGGCGACGCGGACATGGGTATCGATGGGGCAGAGCCGGTTCGCGCAGTCGAAGCCGATCCAGCCATAGTCGTCGAGATGGATTTCGGCCCAGGCATGGGCGCCGTTGCCATGCGGCAGGCCCGCCGCTTCGGCGACGTATCCGGAGACGTAGCGCGCGGGCAGTTCCAGATGTCGAGCGCAGGCCATGAAGATGTGGGCGATGTCCTGTGCGATCGCTTCCCGCGCCGCGAAGGCGGCGGCGGCACCGACGCCGGTCCGGTTGCTGGCGTCGATGCAGGTGGTTCGCTCGCCGATGGCCGTCATCAGCGCATGCATCCGGGCGAGCGGCGTGGCGGCACCCGCCGTCACCTGCTCGGCGAAGCTGCGGATGGTCTCGTCCTGCTCGGTCAGGAGCGTGTCGCGCCGGTAGACGTCGCAGGGAACACGCTCGTGCCCACCCCGGACCACCCCGGCGAGGTCGAGCGTCTCGACCACCCCCTCGACGCGAATGCCGAGCTCGGAAACCGGTCCCTCGGCGTAGAAGCTGTGCACGATGTTGCCGTGCGCGTCCTGGCTGGAGCGCAGGCGTCCGTCGATGCTCGGCTCGATGCGCCAGGACATGACGTGCTGGCCGTCATGGTCGCGGGGCGTCAGCCGGAGAATCTGCGTGATGTGGCGCGCGGGCTCGGCGTAATCGTAGCTGATCGCGTGAGAAATCCTGATCCGCATGGTCCCGTCCGGGCAGTTAGCGTTGTTCTTCTGGGGCTGCGGAGCCGAAAGCAGGCCAGCCGGTCATTGCAGGTACTGCTCGAAAATGGTTTTGCCGAGGCGGTTGTTCTCGGTGATGAATTCCTCGATGAACTCGTGCAGCCCGTGCTCGAAGACCTCGTCGATCTTCGTGTTGCTGAGGCTGGCGAGCGTCTTGCGCGCCTGGCGCTGGGACGGGCCCTGCCGGCCATAGGCATCGCCGAGATTGTCGAGGAAGCGCGAGATGCTTTCGTAGCAGGCGGCGAGCGAGCGCGGCATCCGCCGATTCAGGATCAGCAGATCCGCGACCAGGATCGGCTGCACCGCCTCGCGATAGACCCAGTGATAGGCGGTCAGGGCCGAGACCTCGCGCAGCACCGTGCTCCACTGGAAGTAGTCCAGCGAGCCGCCGACCTGCTCGTCCGCCGGAAGCAGCACATGATACTTCACGTCGAGAATGCGGGCGGTGTTGTCGGCGCGCTCGAGATAGACCCCGAGCCGCGAGAACCAGTAGTTGTCGTCGCGCAGCATCGTCCGGTAGGCCGAGCCGTCGAAGACCAGCGAGACGTTCTTCACCCAGTCGAGGAAGCGGGCGAACTCCTCGCGGTCCATGCGCTTCTTCTCGAAGCGCTGCAGTTCCAGCCAGGCGCCGTTGAGGGCGTCCCACATCTCCGAGGTCAAGGCGGTTCGCACGGCCCGCGCATTGGAGCGGGCGAGCGCGAGGCAGTTGCGGATGGAGGAGGGGTTGTCCGGGTTGAAGGTCAGGAAGTCGCAGACATTGCGCTCGTTGGCCTCGCCATAGGCCTTCGCGAAGGCTTCCTCGCAGCCGGCGGTGGAAACCGCGCTGTGCCATTCGGTGCCCGCGCCGCCATAGTTGGTGGGCAGGTTGGTGAGGCGGGTGGTGGCATCGAGGATCCGGGCGAGATATTCCGCCCGCTCGACGTAACGGGAAACCCAATAGAGGCTGTCGGCTGTACGCGAGAGCATGGTCAGCGAATGCCTTTCCGCTGCGTGACGGGCGAGTGCGGGACGACGAGGGGCTGAAGAGCGGCGTTCCTCATGCGTCGAGGACCCAGGTGTCCTTGGTGCCGCCGCCCTGGCTCGAATTGACGACGAGCGAGCCCTCCTTCAGCGCCACGCGGGTGAGGCCGCCCGGCACGCAGGAGATGCCGTTGGCGCCGGAAAGAACATAGGGGCGCAGGTCGACATGCCGTGGCGCGACGCCTGAGGCGACGAAGGTCGGGCAGGTGGAGAGCGCCAGCGTCGGCTGCGCGATGAAGCCTTCGGGCTGGGCCTTGAGCTTGCGCCGGAAGGCCTCGATCTGCGCCTTGTTGGCATGGGGCCCCACGAGCATTCCGTAGCCGCCCGAGCCGTTCACCTCCTTGACGACGAGCTGTTCGAGATTGTCGAGCACATAGGCATTCGCCTCTGGCTCGCGGCAGCGGAAGGTCGGGACGTTCTTCAGGATCGGCTCCTCGCCGGTGTAGAACTTCACGATCTCCGGCATGTAGCTGTAGACGGCCTTGTCGTCGGCGACGCCCGTGCCGACGGCGTTGGCAAGCGTGACGTTGCCGGCCTTGTAGGCGCCGATGATGCCGGGTACGCCGAGCACCGAGTCGCTGCGGAAGACGAGCGGGTCGATGAAGTCGTCGTCGATGCGACGGTAGATCACGTCGACGCGCTTCGGCCCCTCCGTCGTGCGCATGTAGACGACGTCGTCCTTGACCAGAAGGTCGGAGCCTTCGACCAACTCGACGCCGAGCTTGTCGGCCAGGAAGGAGTGCTCGTAGAAGGCCGAATTGTACTGTCCGGGCGTGAGCAGGCAGATCGTCGGATCCGAAGAGGCGCTGCGCGGCGCGACCGAGCGCAGCGCCGCCAGCAGCTGGTCCGGATAGTTGTCGACTGGCGCGACGCGGTGCGAAGCGAACAGCTCGGGGAACAGCCTGAGCATGACCTCGCGGTTCTCCATCATGTAGGAGACGCCGGACGGCGTGCGGGCATTGTCCTCCAGCACATAGAAGGTGTCGGCATCGACCCGCACCACATCGATGCCGGCGATGTGGCAGTAGATGCCGTGCGGCACCTTGAAATCGACCATTTCGAGCTGATAGCAGGCGTTGCGGTAGACCAGATCCGGCGGGATGATGCCCGCCTTCAGGCACTCCTTCGCGCCGTAGACATCGGCCAGGAACATGTTGAGCGCGGTGACGCGCTGGCGCAGCCCCGCTTCCAGCTTGGTCCATTCCGGCTTGGTCAGAACCCGCGGGATGATGTCGAAGGGGATCAGCCGTTCGGTGGATTCGGCGTCGCCATAGACCGCGAAGGTGATGCCGATGCGCCGGAAGAACAGTTCCGCCTGGCTGCGCCTCAGAGCGAGGGTCTCTGCCGGCGTTTCCTTCAGCCAGCGTTCGAGTGCTTCATAAGCCGGTCTCAGATCCGTTCCCGAACCGGTCATTTCGTCGAATGCGGCCATTCAGCCCTTCCCCTTTTCGGGCAGCCTATGCGCATTCGCTGCCGTTCGGAAAGAGGGAGAAAGCCGAAGAATTGTCTTTGCCTGCCATTTTCGTGGCCGTACTGGTCGGTACTGTATATTGGCCCGTTCCCGTGGTGGCGGCTCGGGGCAGATGTTCGCTTATACAGGGCAGGAGCAGGTGAGAATATGCGAATGGATCATCAAGCTGAATACCGTATTCAGTTCGATGATCCATATCTTTGGTTTTGAATCGACCTGTCCGAAAGCCGCATTCTACTTTCCGGGCGGTGCCCTAAGCCTTGCCGCGTGCCATGGGTCGGCTTTCCAGCCAGATGCGCAGGGCTTCGGCATTGTTGCGGGTCTCGTCCCGGGCCGCGTAGAGCAGTGCCACGGGCCCGTCCGCGAGCTTTCCGTCCAGCGTCGCCAGCGCGGCCCGCGCCGCCGCGCTGCCTAATTCTGCGGCATAGGCCGCACGAAACTCGTCCCAGCGGTCGGGGTGGCCATGGAATTCGTGCCGCAAGGCGTCGCTGGGTGCGATGTCCTTGAGCCATAGGTCGACCTTGTCCTTGCTGATTCCGCGCGGCCAGAGCCGGTCGACCAGGATGCGGGCGCCGTCGCCGGGAGCCGGCGGATCGTAGACGCGCTTCACCGTCAGTTGCGACATGGTTCAGCCCTCCGCCGCGGCCGGCGGCCCTCAGATCAGTCCAAGGCTGCGGAAACTCGCATGACCGTCGCGCCCGACGATGATGTGATCGTGGATGGCGATGCCGAGCGGCTTGGCGATGTCGACGAGCTCGCGGGTCATGCGCATGTCGGCGCCCGAGGGCGTCGGGTCGCCGGAGGGGTGGTTGTGGACGAGGATGATGGCGGAGGCGGAGAGTTCGAGCGCCCGGCGCATGACCTCGCGCGGATAGACCGGCGTATGGTCGACGGTGCCCGTCTGCTGCACCTCGTCGGCAATGAGCGTGTTCTTCTTGTCCAGGAAGAGGATGCGGAACTGCTCGCGCTCCGCGAAGGCCATCGCCATGCGGCAATAATCGAGCACCGAGGACCATGACGACAGGACCGGTCGCTTGGAGACGGCGCCTTTCGCCATGCGTTGCAGGGCAGCCTCGACGATCTTGAGATCGAGTGCGACGCCTTCTCCGACGCCCTTCACCTCGGTCAGGCGCGCGACAGGCGCGCCGAGGACCTCGGCGAAGGAGCCGAAGCGCTGGATCAGCTCCTTGGCGAGCGGCTTGACGTCACGCTGCGGGATGGAGCGGAACAGCAGCAGTTCGAGCAGTTCGTAGTCGGGCAGGGTCCCGGCGCCGGCCTCCAGGAAACGGGCGCGCAGCCGTTCGCGATGGCCGTGATAATGCGGCGCCGGCGCTTTCGAATCGTCGGCTTCGGCGAAAGCGGCAGGCGAGGGCGCCTTGCGTGGTCCCTTGCCGATGCCGACGCTCATTTTGCGGCGAGCGGATTGTCGAGGCCGGCCGGCGAGAGCGTGAAGATCTCGCAGCCCGTCTCGGTGACGCCGATCTGATGCTCGAACTGGGCGGAAAGCGAGCGATCGCGCGTCACCGCCGTCCAGCCGTCCGAGAGCACCTTCACGCCGGGCTTCCCGAGATTGATCATCGGCTCGATGGTGAAGACCATGCCCGGCTTGAGCTCGATGCCCTCGCCGGGGCTGCCGTAGTGCAGGATGTTCGGCGAGTCGTGGAAGAGCTGTCCGATGCCGTGGCCACAGAAGTCGCGCACCACCGAGCAGCGCTCGCCTTCCGCGTAGCGCTGGATGGCGAAGCCGATATCGCCGGTGGTCGCGCCGGCGCGCACGGCCTTGATGCCGCGCAGCAGGCTTTCATAGGTGATCTCGATCAGCCGCTCGGCCTTCCGCGAAATCTCGCCGACGCCGTACATGCGGCTGGAATCGCCGTGCCAGCCATCGACGATGAGGGTGTAGTCGATGTTCAGGACATCACCCTCGCGCAGCGGCTTGTCGTCCGGGATGCCGTGGCAGACGACATGGTTGATCGAGGTGCAGATCGACTTGGTATAGCCGCGATAGAACAGCGTCGCCGGATAGGCGCCGTTGTCCATGGCGAACTGAAAGGCGAGGTCGTCGAGGCGCTGGGTGGTCACGCCGGGCTTGACGTAGGAGCCGAGCATGTCGAGGCCGGCAGCCGTGAGCCGGCCGGCCTTGTGCATGGCCGCGAATGCCTCGGGGCCGTGAATCTTGATGGCGGGCTCGCGCGAACGCGAGCGGCCGATGGTGTCTTCGAATGTCATGACGCGCGGGCTGCTCCTCGACGACATATCTATTGCGTTTGACAGACGGTGCAAGCTCGGTGCGCGGATGGCTGGCGCGCGAGCGCCGTGAGGTGTATCAGGCTGGCGCAATGGCCATCATCGAACAGACCCCGGCGGAAGAGCGGCCTTTCGGCAGCTTCGCGCCGAAAGCCTATCTCGCCCGCATCATCGCGTGGACCCGCGCGGCGTCGGATTCCTTCCTCGGGCGCAAGATCGCCTATGCGCTGCGCCGCCTCGGCCTGCGCTCGCTCAACGGCGAGCCGGTCGACATCGAGGCGCTGGGCGCCAAGATGCGGCTCTATCCGGACGGCAATGTCTGCGAGAAGCGCGTGCTGTTCACGCCGCAATATTTCGATGCCGTCGAGCGCGAAATGCTGGCGGCGCGGATGCGCGAGGGCTTCACCTTCATCGATGTCGGCGCGAATATCGGCGCCTACTCGCTGTTCGTGGCGGCGCGAGCGGGGCGCGGGGCGCGCATCCTGGCGATCGAGCCGCAGCCGGAGATCTTCGCGCGGCTCGCCTTCAACATCGCGCAGAACCCGTTCGGCACGGTGAAGGCGGTGGCCTGCGCGCTCGCCGACAAGCCGGGCGAGCTGACACTGTTCATCGACCAGACCAATCGCGGCGAGTCGAGCGTGCGCATCCTCAATTCGAGCACGGGCACCGCGGTCAAGGTGCCGGCGATGACGCTGCTCGCACTGGTCCAGGGCGAGGGCTATGATCGCATCGATGCGATCAAGCTCGATGTCGAGGGGGCGGAGGACATCATCCTCGAGCCCTTCCTGCGCGATGCGCCGGAATCGCTCTGGCCAGGCTTCGTCGTCATCGAGGATTCGCGCCAGCGCTGGCAGAGCGATCTCGTCGGGTTGCTGAAGCGCAGCGGCTACGAGCTGGTGGCGCAGACCCGTCTCAATCTGGTCTTCGAGCGCAAGTCTTCCTGATACGGCGGCACGCGCTGCATGGCGGGTGCGTTCGCGCCCCCGCTTGAGCGCGGAGGCAATGCGCCCTAGATCATCGCGCGTCCTATCGGACGCGGTAACGATGATCTATCTCGTTGGCATCGCATCGGATTTTTCCGAAAAGTGGATTCCACTTTTCGGTCCGATGCTATAGCTCTTGTGCCGCAAGCTAGGAGCGTCGTCGACATGACCAGCAGCGAATCCAGTTCTTCCGCAGCCATCGTCACGGCCGCGATCCTGGTGATCGGCGACGAGATCCTCTCGGGCCGGACCAAGGATAAGAACATCGGCTACATCGCCGAGTATCTGACCAATATCGCGATCGAGCTTCGCGAGGTCCGCGTGGTGCCGGACGTCACCGAGGAGATCGTCGCGGCGCTGAATGCCCTGCGGAGCCGCTATACCTATGTCTTCACGACGGGCGGCATCGGGCCGACGCATGACGATATCACGGCCGACGCGGTGGCTGCCGCGTTCGGAGTCGCCATCGACCATGATCCGCGCGCGGTCGCGATGCTGTCGGAGCGCTTCTCGCCGGCCGAGCTCAACGAGGCGCGCATGCGGATGGCCCGCATCCCCGCCGGCGCGGAGCTGATCGCGAACGCGATCTCGAAGGCGCCCGGCTTCAATATCGGCAATGTCTATGTGATGGCGGGCGTTCCGGCGATCATGCAGGCCATGCTCGACGTCGTCGCGCCGACGCTGCAGACGGGGACGAAGATGCTCTCCGAAACGGTGCAGGCCGGCCTGCGCGAGGGCGATATCGGCGGCCCTCTGGCGGAGATCGCCAAGGCCCATCCGGCGGTCGCGATCGGCTCCTATCCGTTCTGGTCGGACATCGGCCCCGACACGAATATCGTCGTCCGATCCCGCGAGGCAGACAAACTTCAAGCCGCCATGGATGCCGTGAAGGCGATGATTGGTGCCGAAAAATTAAAATATAAATGAGCGGTAATACGCGTTGAGATTTTTGCGCCGGCAGTGCCGGCGATCTGCTGTCTTATGTCTTGATGGCAGGGGCGTGATCGCTTGTTGGCGATCTTTCGAATATTAAAAGTAGTATTATATCAGATGGATATTTCTTTCCATCGCTGAATATTGCGCTTTTACCTGCCTCTAAAGCATTCATAAACCAGTTCATGCCAGCATTCTTCGGTACTCGATAAGAATTCGGGGCTTGTCGCTGTGTTCTCGTGCGGTGTCGCACGAGAGCGGCCTCCACGGCGGCGGCCCGGAACGGAGTCCGACGCACGGGCGCGCAAAGGGGGTATGGATGTCGCTTTTTTCCGGCTTGTTCTCGAACAAGCACGCCATGGGGCAACTGGCCGCGATCAACCGATCGCAAGCGGTCATCGAATTCGATCTCGCCGGCAACATACTGGACGCGAACGATAATTTTCTCGCGACGCTGGGCTACACGCTGGCTGAGATCAAGGGCCAGCACCACAGCATGTTCGTGACCTCCGAAGAGCGGGGCAGTGCGAGCTACAAGCAGTTCTGGGCCGACCTCGGACGCGGGGAGTTTTCGCGCGGGCAGTATCTTCGGGTCGGCAAGGGCGGCAAGGAAGTCTGGATCCAGGCCAGCTACAACCCGATCATGGGCGCGGGCGGCAAGCCGGTCGGCGTCGTCAAATACGCTTTCGACGTCACCGAGCAGAAGAACCGCCTCGCCGATCTCGAAGGCCAGCGGGCCGCGATCGACAAGGCGCAGGCGGTGATCGAGTTCGACCTTGCCGGCAAGATCCTGCATGCGAACGAGAATTTCCTGAGCGTCCTCGGCTATGAACTCGGCGAGATCGCCGGGCAGCATCACCGGATGTTCGTGGATTCGGCCGAGCGGGAGTCGCCGGCCTATCGGGCGTTCTGGGACCGTCTGGGCCGCGGCGAATACGATGCCGGGCAGTATCGGCGCGTCGGCAAGGGCGGCAAGGAAATCTGGATCCAGGCGAGTTACAATCCGATCTTCGATGCGCAGGGGCGGCCCTACAAGGTCGTGAAGTTCGCCACCGACATCACCGCGACCTTCAAGGGCAAACAGCTCGAAGCCGCCGTCAAGGAGACGAGCGAGGTCATCGCGCTCGCCAAGAACAAGGATCTGACCGGTCGTGTGCCTCTCGACGGCAAGAGCGGGGAGGTCGCCACGCTCTGCACCGGGGTCAACGACCTTCTCGATACGCTGGCGGAGGTCGTCGGTTCGGTCCGCGATATCTCGACCCGCATCGACGGCGCGTCGCTGAAGATCACCTCCGACAGCCAGCAACTGGCCGAGCGCACGGAGGCCAACGCCTCCAGCCTGCAGCAGACGGCGGCGACGACCGAGGAACTCGCGGCTTCGGTCAAGCACAGCGCCGGCAACTCGCGGATGGCGGTGCAGTTGGGCAATGAGGCGAGCGAGGTGGCTGCACGCGGCGGCGCCATCGTCACCCAGGCGGTCGAGGCGATGGGGCGCATCGAGAAGGCTTCGTCCGGCATCTCCGAGATCATCTCGATGATCGACGAGATCGCCTTCCAGACCAATCTGCTGGCGCTCAACGCCGCTGTCGAGGCGGCGCGGGCCGGCGAGGCGGGGCGCGGCTTCGCGGTGGTGGCGACCGAGGTGCGCGCACTGGCGGCGCGCTGCAGCGAATCCGCCAATGGCGTCAAGACGTTGATCGCGAATTCTGCGCAGCAGATTCAAGCGGGTGTCGGCCTCGTCAAGGATGCGGGCACGACGCTGCGCGAGATCGTCGATGCGGCCTCGAAGGTCGCCTCGACTGTCAGCGAGATCTCGCAGGCGACGACCGAGCAGGCCAACGGCATCGACGAGATGGCGCGCACGGTCGCGCATATGGACGAAATCACGCAACAGAACTCGCTGCTGGCGGAGCAAAGTGCCCGGGTTGCGCGCGACCTCAAGCAGGAAACCGAGGTCCTGACCGCGATGGCCGGTTCCTTCCGGCTCGGAAACGAGTCGTCGAGGCCGGCGGTGCAACGCATTAACGCGGCTGCGCCGGCTCTGCGCGCAGTACCGCACGCGGAGCAAGCGCCGCGCGGCCGCAGGGTGGCGTCCGGCGGCGGAGCGGACGGCTGGGCCGAGTTCTGACGGCAAAATCCGGCTGCGGCTGGGGATGTTCGGCGCGTGCCTCTTGTCAGGCGCGCGCCGATAGGCTTTTCGGACTGAAAGCGGCGCGCCCCGCGTCGCGAGCAGTCCGGAGTGCAGCGTCATGGCCGAACCGTCCTCGAACAAGGCTTTCCCGGTCTCCTGGGATCAGTTCCATCGCGATGCGCGCGCGCTCGCCTGGCGCCTTGCCGAGAAGGGGCCGTTCGAGGCCATGGTCTGCATCACGCGCGGCGGGCTGGTGCCGGCGGCGATCATCTGCCGCGAGCTGGGCCTGCGGATGATCGAGACGGTCTGCGTCGCGAGCTATCACGACTACCGCAACCAGTCCGAGCTGCGGGTGCTCAAGGATATCGCGCCGAACATCAAGGCGATCGGTGACGGCAAGGGCAAGGGCGTGCTCGTCGTCGACGACCTGACGGACACCGGCAAGACGGCCCGCGTCGTGCGCGAGATGCTGCCGAATGCGCATTTCGCCACGGTCTATGCCAAGCCGGCCGGCGTGCCGACGGTCGATACCTTCGTGACCGAGGTCAGCCAGGACACCTGGATCTATTTCCCCTGGGACATGGGGCTGTCCTATGTCGAGCCGATCGCCAAGGGGCATCAGGGCTGAGACGGGGCATCAGGGCTGAGCAGCCCGGCGCTCACCCCGCCGAGGGCGAGCGGAAGGCGACCAGCATTCCCGTCACGACCACGGCCATGCCGGCGAGTTCCGTCGGCGTGGGGCTTTCGGCCAGCAGCAAAGCGCTGGCTGTCGCGGTCACTATCGGCACGAGCGGCAGGAACAGCGTCGCCCTCGCGGCGCCGAGCGTCTCCACCGTCCGCGCGTAGAGGTAGAGCGCGACGACGCCGACCAGGACGCCCTGATAGACTGCCTGCAGCAGGATCTCGGCGAAGGGCACCCGCATCAGATGGACGGGCAGCGCCAGGACCACGATCGCGAGCAGCGGCACCGACAGCAGGCATGATGCGGCGGTGACCTCGAGCGAACTCGCGCCCCATCGTTTGGCCAGGAGCCCGAAGATCGACCACAGCATGGCGATCAGTACGAAGAGCAGGTCGCCGATCCAGGTGTCCGGCCGCGACGGCGTTGCCGCCAAGGCGTCCCGCGAGAAAATGCCGATGCCGGCTACGATAATCCCGAGACCGATCAGCCGCATCCGGCCGGCCCGTTCGCCGGTGACGAGAAAGACGAGCAGGGCGGTGAAGACCGGGATCAGGCCGGGCGAGATGATCGACGAGTGCAATGCCGGCGCGAAATGGACGCCGCCGACCAGGAGCAGGCTGTAGAGCGGGCCGACCAGCAGGGCCATCACCCAGGCGCGCGGCCAGCCCAGCGAGCCGACCGGGAAGGGGCGCATGTTCTTCAGCGCCCAGGGCAGCAGCACGGCGGCCGCCGAAACGAAACGCAGGATCGTCACGTCGGCCGGTGTCAGGTCGATCAGCATGGCGTGCCGCGATACGACGGACTGGACACCCCAGATCAGCGAGGTCAGCAGCCCGCAGAGGATGCCGAGCCATTGCGCGCGGATGGTCATGTCGAGGCGGCCTTGCGGAATCGGGAGCGGGGGCGGCGAGCGCGATGGCGCCGCTATGCCTTCGGCCGCGAAGCGCGGCAATGGCGCTCAGCGCAGCCCGCCCCGGCGCGGGACGGGCGTCATCGCTCCGGCTCGGCCGGGCCGGCGATCAGCATCTGCGCATAGGCGCGGATATCGGCGGGCCAGCTTCGGCTGTGCAGGGCGAAGCCTTCGCCGTCGCCGGCGAAGAGGGCGCGCGACGCTTCCTCGAAGCCCAGCCGGTCGCCCGCCATGGCGGAGATGAAGGCATAGGCGGCGGCCTGTGCGGCTCTGGCACGGCTGCGCCCGCCGTCGTTCCTGCGTGCTTCGTCGACGAGGCGCCGCAGGGCTTGCGAGGCGCCACCAGGCTGCTGGCCGAGCCAGTCCCAATGGCGCGGCAGCAGCGTGACCTCGCGCGCGACCACTCCGAGCCTGGGCCGTCCTCGCCCGCGTGGCGCATCGGCGCTGTCGGTATCCGGCGCGATGCCCGCGGTTTCGCCGCCTTGCGGGGCGTGGCGGGCGGCGATCTCGGCATCGCTGCCGCGCAGGTCGAGGTCGACGACCTTTCCAGTCGCATCGTCGAAGACGAGGATCGCAGCAGCGGGCGCCGCCGCGAGCGCCGCCTTCACGGAGAGCGCGACGACGGGCAGCGGGCCGCTGGCGATACGGGTGGCGTCCTGGAAGGCGGTGCAGGGTCTGGATGACGTGTCGGACATCGGTGCTCCTCGAAGGCGCATTTATTACCCGGGTGATTTGACCAAAGTAAATATACCCGGGTGAAAATTTTCTGCTGCGACGCAATGCTTCCGACTTGCGGCTGCGATCGGGCAATGCTGCAATGCAGCACGATTTGGCTCGGCGTGCGCAGCCGGGTGCACGATGGGAGGGGCGGTCATGGCCACGACGATCGCGACGGACATCCAATCAGCTCCCGGCACCGAGGCGCTTGCCGAGGATCTGCTGGGCCGGATCGAGGAGGCACGCCGCGATTCCCGCGACGACCCCTTCGGCAACCCGGTGCTGAGCGTCACGCTCTGGCTGACCCGGCTGATGGACCGTGGCGAGCTGACGGCCGACGGAGCGCGGGAGCTGGTGCGCCAGCTCGGGCGTCAGGCCCTGCGGCAGCGCGCCGAGCGCGTCGCCCGCTATGTCGGCCTCGACAAGGATGAGGGGGCGATCTTCGCCGGGCTGGCGCAGAAGGCGGCGGCAGAGGCTGCGTCCTTCGAGGATTTCCGGCTGGCCGTGGAACGGGTTCGCTTCGCTGCCGTGTTCACGGCGCATCCGACCTTCGGCATGACGCGCCGGCTCTGCCATGCGCTGGCCGATCTTGCCTCCGGCGGCACGGCGGGGGAGGCGGTTGTCGGGGAGCTGGGGCTCAGTTTCCGCCCGGATGGCCGGATCACGCTGCAGGACGAGTTCGAGCAGGCGCGCTATGCCGTCCGCCATGCCCGCGATGCCATCGATCGGCTGAATGCCGCCTTCTTCGCCGTTGCCCGCGAACGCTGGCCGGAGCGCTGGACGGAACTTGCGCCGAAGCCGGTGACGCTCGCCTCCTGGGTCGGCTGCGACACGGACGGACGCACCGATATCGGCTGGTGGGACACGTTGCGCTACCGGCTGGAATCGAAGAGCGGGCAATTCGCGCGTATTCTCGAAAAGCTGCCGCGTGCGCCCGCGGCCGAAGGCGTTCACGCCCTGGTGAGCGCGGCGCTGGGGGCGGTCGAGCGCCAGCTCGCCCTGGCGCCGCCCATCGGCACGCAGCCTTCCCTGCAGGTCCTGCAGGCCTTCGCGCTGTCGCTGGTGCATGAACGCGAAACGGCCCTTCCCGAAGCATCCCGCCTAATCGAGGCGCTGGACGGTGCGCTGGCTGCCGCTACGGATGACGAGACACGGCTCGTGCTCGCGCAGATCCGGGCCGGCTGCCTCGCCCATGGCGTCTCGATCGCCTTGCCGCATTTCAGGCTCAACGCCTCGCAGCTTCACAATGCGCTGCGTTCGGTGATCCCGCTGGAGGAGGAGCCGGGCCAGCCGGCGCAGCGGCGCGCCTTTCTTGCCGCCGCCAATGCCGAGCTCGGCAAGGTCGAGCCGGTCGCGGTCGATTTCGGGGCGCTGGCGGCCGAGCGGGCCTCAGCGGCGCGGATGATGATGACGATCACGCAGATCGTGAAGCATGTCGACGGCAGCAAGCCGGTGCGCTTCCTGATCGCGGAGACCGAGACCGGCTACACGCTGCTCTGCGCGCTCTGGCTCGCCAGCCGCTTCGGCATCGCCGACCGGGTCGAGATCTCGCCGCTGTTCGAAACCTCGGATGCGTTGGAGCAGGGGCCGCGGATCATCGACGAGGCACTGCGCAGCCCGCATTTCCGCGACTATCTCAAGCGCCATGGGCGGTTGTGCATCCAGTTCGGCTATTCCGATTCGGGCCGCTATATCGGGCAGGTCGCCTCGACCTTCTGGGTGGAGCGGCTGCGCATGCGCATTGCCGAGCTGCTTGCGCGCTACGCGCTGGAGGATGTCGAGCTCGTCATCTTCGACACCCATGGCGAGTCGGTTGGCCGAGGTGCCCATCCCGATAGCCTGACGGACCGGCTGGCCTATCTCGACCCGGCCTTCGCGCGGCAGGCTTTCGCGCGTGCGGGCATCCGGACGGTGCGCGAGACCAGCTTCCAGGGCAGCGACGGCTATCTGCTGTTCGGCACGCCGCAGCTCGCCGGCGCGACCGTCGGACGGATCGCCGAAGCGGTCTTCGCGCCGGCCGATGCGGTCGCGGATCCGATCTATGACGAGCCGGATTTCGCCAGCGAGTTCTTCCAGACCGTGCGCGAGGAGATGAATGCGCTGGTCGACGATCCCGGCTATGCCGCGCTGATCGGCACCTTCGGCCCCTCGCTGCTCGACAAGACCGGCTCGCGTCCGGCTGCGCGCCAGTCGGAAGGCGCAGGGCCGACGCGCATCCGCCATCCGCGCGAGCTGCGTGCCATCCCGAACAATGCGATCCTCCAGCAACTTGGCTGGATGGCGAACAGCATGCATGGCGTCGGCCACGCCGCCTCGCGCGCGCCGGACCTGTTCCGCGCCATGCGCGAGCGCTCCGAGCGCTTCGACCGAGCCTATCGCCTCGCCGCCTACGCCATGGCGCATAGCGACCTCGACGTGCTGCGCGCCTATCTCATTTCACTCGATCCCGGTAGCTGGTTCGACCGGGCGCGGCGAACGGTCCGGGAAGGGCGGCGCGAGGAATTGCTGGCGGTGGCGGAAGCGCTGTCGCGGCTGGAGCTGGCGCCGGCCTTGCGCCGCCTGTTCTGGCGGCTATCGGCCGATGCGTTGAAGCTCAAGGTGGCGGCGCAGGACGCGCCGCAGATGCCGGCGCGGCTCGCGGCGCTTCATGCGCTCAGGCTCGCGGCGATGCACCGGATCTGGCTCGCCTGCGCCCATATCCCGGATTTCCGGCCGCATGCGGGGCTGACGCGCGAGGCGCTGGTCGAACGGCTGCTGCGCCTCGACGTTCCGGCATGCCTCGCCTTGCTGGCCGAGATCTTCCCGCGCGATCCTGATCCGACCATCGGGCTCGATTTCGGCGAGCCGCCGGGGCCACGCGAAGGCGGCACCTACGAGGCCCTGCATCGCGACGTCTTTACGCCGATGCTGGCGCTATTCGAGCTGATCCGGGAGATTTCCGGCGCGATTCAGCATGAGATCGGGGCGTTCGGGTAGCGTCGAGAGGGCACTGGCCGCGGCCATCGCGTCATGGTCGGGCTTGTCCCGACCATCCACGTCTTCATTGATCGAGGGCGATGTTCAAGACGTGGATGCTCGCCACAAGGGCGAGTATGACGGCAGCAGTTCGCTGGCCGGGTGGCAGCAACGTTGAAACCCGCGCCGATCTCACTAGTTTGACCGGTAGGGAAACGCCGACCGGGAGACGCGCCAGACATGGCCGCCACCAGCTTCGACGCCGCGGGCGCGCGGATCACGATCTTTCGCGCGCTGCTGCAGACCATCGCCAGGCATGGCAAGGGCCGCATCGCCCTGGAGGACCCCGAGCGCCAGCCGATCACCTATGGGCGGCTCGTGCTGGGCGCGCTGGTGCTCGGGCGCAAGCTTTCGGCCATCACGGCGCCGCGTGAGCATGTCGGCGTGCTGCTGCCGAACATGCAGGGCATGGCGGTGACGCTGTTCGCGCTCTTCGCCTATGGCCGCGTGCCGGCGTTGCTCAATTTCACGGCGGGCGTCCGCAATCTGCGGGCGGCGGCCGAGGTCGCGCAGCTCAAGACCATCGTCACCTCGCGCCGCTTCGTCGACCAGGGCAAGCTCGACGAGGAGGTCGCGGCGCTCGGCGAGGGGCGGCGCATCGTCTATCTCGAGGATGTCCGCAAGCAGATCACCAGCTTCGACAAGGTGCTCGGCGCCCTGCAAAGCCTTGTGCCGGGGCTGGCCCACCGTTCCCATGAAGCGCTGCCCGACGAGACGGCGGTGATCCTCTTCACCTCGGGCACCGAGGGCAAGCCGAAGGGTGTGGCACTGAGCCATGCCAATATTGTCTCGAATGCGCGGCAGGTCTTCGCCCATGCCGCCGGCGCGATCTCGGAGCGGGATGTCTTCATGAACCCGCTTCCGGCCTTCCATTCCTTCGGGCTGACGGCCGGAATGATGGTGCCGCTGCTGCACGGCATGAAGGTCGTGCTCTATCCGAGCCCGCTGCACTACAAGCAGGTGCCGAAGCTGATCGGCGACATGAAGGCGACCTTCCTGCTCGCGACGGACACGTTTCTGCAAGGGTATGCCCGGGCGGCGGAAAAGAACGACCTCGGCAGCGTGCGCTACGTCGTGGCCGGGGCGGAACGGGTCAAGGCCGAGACCAAGCGGATGTGGGAGCCTTACGGCACCGTCATCCTCGAAGGCTATGGCTGCACGGAATGCTCGCCGGTACTCGCGGTCAACACGCCCGCCGCCATACGCGAGGGCACGGTCGGCAAGCTCCTGCCCGGCATCGAGGCGAAGCTGGAGCCTGTCGAGGGCATCCATGAGGGCGGGCGCCTCACCGTGCGGGGTCCGAACGTCATGGCGGGCTATCTCGATCCCGACCGGCCCGGCCACGTCATTCCGCCGGAGGGAGGCTGGCACGACACCGGCGACATCGTCGTGCTCGACGACGGCTTCGTCGCTATTCGCGGCCGCGCCAAGCGCTTCGCCAAGCTCGGCGGCGAGATGGTCTCGCTTGCGGCGGTCGAGACCATGGTCGCCAAGGTCTGGCCGGATCAGAACCATGTGGTCGTCGGCCTGCCCGATCCCCGCAAGGGCGAGCAGCTCGTCCTCGTCACCGAAAAGCCCGATGCCGACCGCGCGACGCTGCAGGAGGCGGCCAAGGAGCAGGGTTTCCCCGAGCTCTGGGTGCCGCGCGCCATCCTGGTGACGTCGTCGATCCCGGTGCTCGGCAACGGCAAGATCGACTATGGCGCGACGCGGGAGCTCGCCGCTTCCCGGCGCTCGCTGCTGTAAAGCCATAATTGTAATGTTGTTGCGTCGCATGATGATTCCGGCCTCGATCCTCGCCACGCTGCGCGTTGCCGCGCTGGCGCCCGCCCTGTCGCTGACCAGCCTGGGCGATCTGGCCGCGCAGGGACCCGGAAACACCTATGTCCGGCGCGACGAATGCATCGCCGGCGGGCTGCTGAGCGCCGAGCAGTGTGAATTCGCCTACCGCAATGCCCGCGCCGAGTTCGAGCAGCGCGCGCCGCGCTATGCCTCGCGCGCCTCCTGCGAGCGCGTCCACAAGCGCTGTGGCGCGCAGATCGTTTCGACCGGCGGCTGGGAATCCTTCGGCAAGGGCGGGGCGACCTATGTGCCGCGCTTCATCGGCGTGAAAGTGACCGGCGAGGGAGCGGCAAGACGGGCTCTACCGGTGGTCGAAGGCGGCGCCAGGCTCGCCTTCGTCGGCCGGCCGATCACCGAATTGCAGGACAAGGTCGCGGGTCGGCAGGGGGTGATCGGACTTGCCGGCAGCGTCGGCCGCGGCGCGCACCGCCATTCCGGCCAGGCTTCCGGCGCTTACGTCAAGCGCGGCGACCGCGACGACACCGTGCCCGTGCCGATGGAGGAAAAGAGCATCGGCGCGGATGTGAAGCCCGGGCTCTATGTCGATCCCGACGGGGTCGAATGGTACAAGCCGGCGCGCCCGCACTGAGGGCGGCTGCGCGATCCCCTTGTGCGCAGGCGCGCCGGAGGCTTGCGCCAACCCAGTCCGCCCGCTATCGCTGTGACGCCTGCGGACGTGGCGAAACTGGTAGACGCACGAGACTTAAAATCTTGCGCCTTCAAAGGCTTGCGGGTTCGAGTCCCGCCGTCCGCACCAGGCTGGCTCAGCTCTTCCTGAAAATCAGGCTCAGATTGTTCGCCGGCATCTCGACGAGCTGCGCGGCCGCGAAGCCGTTGGCCGTGGCGAGAGCCTCGACCTCGTCGAGATCGCGCAGCCCCCAGGCCGGGTCGCGGCTGCGCAGGCTTTCGTCGAAAGCGGCGTTGCTCGGTTCGAGCGGCCGGTCCGGCCGGCGGTAGGGGCCGTAGAGATAGAGGGGGTGGCCCGGCTTCAGCAGGTGGCCCGCCTGACGGAACAGGCCCTCGGTCGCGGTCCAGGGTGAGATGTGGATCATGTTGATGCAGAGGATCGCCTCGGCGGCCTCGATCGGCCATTGCGGAGCGCTGGCATCGAGCAGCAGCGGCGGCAGGATGTTGGGGAGGCCGGATTCCCGGGTCCAGGCTCCGATGCTCGCCAATGCGTCGGGAGCCGGGTCGCTCGGCTGGAAGGTCAGGCCGGGCAGGGCGTCGGCGAAATGAACGGCATGCTCGCCGGAGCCGCTGGCGACTTCCAGCACGAGACCGGAAGGCGGCAAGATCCTGCGCAGCACGTCGAGGATCGCGTCGCGATTGCGCTCGGCGGATGGGGCTCTCAGGCGCTGGTCGGCCGTGGGCTCGCCATTCTGCGTCGGCTGCCAATAGCTCGGTCTGGTCATCATTCGCTCACGAATCTTTTGTCGGGGCCATCGCGTTGGGGCAACGATCCGCTATAAGGGGCCAGGAAGCGGGCTGCCAAATGTCGCGGCGCCGCAGCAAACGGACTGGTTTTGTTAACCGAAATCCTGGTCGTCCTAGCGTTGACGATCGTCAATGGACTTCTCGCCATGTCCGAGCTTGCCGTGGTTTCGTCGCGGCCGGCTCGCCTCAAGGTCCTCAGCGACCAGGGTAACAAAGGCGCCGCGACCGCGATACGCCTGGCCGAGGATCCCGGCCGTTTCCTCTCCACCGTCCAGATCGGCATCACACTCGTCGGCGTGCTTTCCGGCGCTTTTTCCGGCGCCACGCTCGGTGCGCGCCTCTCGGAATGGCTGGGTACGCACGGATTTTCGCCGTCGGTGTCGGATACGCTCGGCGTCGGCCTTGTCGTGGTGGCCATCACCTATCTCTCACTGATCCTCGGCGAGCTGGTGCCGAAGCAGATCGCCTTGCGCGACCCGGAGCGCATCGCCTCGCGCGTCGCCCCGGCGATGTCGCTGATGTCGAAGATTGGCGCTCCGCTCGTCTTCCTGCTCGACATTTCGGGCAAGGCGGTGCTCGCGCTGCTCGGCCAGAAGGGCGAGACGGAAGAGAAGGTCACCGAGGAGGAGGTGCGCACCATCATCGCCGAGGCGGAAACCGCCGGCGTGCTGGAGCGGGACGAGCGCGAGATGATCGCGGGCGTGATGCGCCTCGCCGATCGTTCGGCCCGCGCCCTGATGACGCCGCGGCGCGAGGTCGAGGTGATCGACCTGTCGGACGATGCCGAGGAACTGCACCAGCAGCTCAAGGATACGCGCCGCTCCCGCCTGCCGGTTCAGGACGGCGAGTCGGATTCGATCATCGGCGTGGTTCTGGTGAAGGATCTGATCGACTTCCTCGCCACGGGCGACACCGCCGAACTGCGCCGCCATGTGCAGGATGCGCCGGTGGTGATGGATACCGCCGACTCCCTCCATGTGCTGCGCGAGATCCGCTCCAGCCGCGTCCATATGGCGCTGGTCTTCGACGAGTACGGCCATTTCGAGGGCATCATCACCCCCGGCGACGTGCTCGAGGCGATCATCGGCGCCTTCCAGGAGGAGGAGGAGGACGAGCCGGCCATCGTGACGCGCGCGGACGGCTCCTATCTCGTTGCCGGCTGGATGCAGGTCGACGAGTTCTCCCACGAACTCGGTATTCCGATTCCGCGCGATGCCGACTTCCAGACGGTCGCGGGCTTCATCCTGGCCGAGCTGAACCATCTTCCCAATGTCGGCGAATGCTTCGACAAGGGGCATTGGCGCTTCGAGGTCGTCGATCTCGACGGACGGCGGATCGACAAGGTCCTGGTCAGCCGGATCGAGTGAGAGAACCGCCGGCATTGACGCCGGCGGCGCTCGCATGGTCTAGTCGTCGCAAGGGGTTCACCGCGACGACCCCGTGAGGCTTCGGCCCAACGTTCGCGTCCAGCTTCCTTTTTTCAGGATGGACGCAGCATGTCTTCCAACGAACAGATCACGGTCGCCCAGCTCTCCCGGCTGGTCGGCCTTCCCGATGCGCCGGTCATCATCGATGTCCGCATCGACGAGGATGTCGCCGCCGATCCCGTCTTCCTGCCCGCTGCGGTCCGACGCGATTACCGCAGGGTCGCCGAATGGGCTCCGGCCTATGCCGGTCAGCGGCGGGTGGTGGTCGTGTGCCAGCAGGGGCTCAAGCTCAGCGAAGGCGTGGCCGCCTGGCTCCGGCACATCGGCATCGCCGCCGAAAGCCTGGAAGGCGGGCACGAGGCCTGGCGCCGGTCCGGCGGCTTGACCTTCTCTCCCGAGCGCCTGCCGCCGCCCGGCCCGTCCGGGGGCGGCGTCTGGGTGACGCGGGCGCGCCCCAAGATCGACCGCATCGCTTGCCCCTGGCTCATCCGGCGCTTCATCGATCCGCAGGCAGTGTTCCTTTTCGTCGCGGCTTCCGAGGTCGAGGCGGTCGCGGATCGGTTCGGCGCCACCCCTTTCGACATCGAAGGGGTGTTCTGGAGCCATCGCGGACTGCACTGCACCTTCGATGCGATGATCGAAGAGTTCCGGCTGGCTTCGCCGGCGCTCGACCGGCTGGCCCGGATCGTCCGGGCGGCGGACACCGCCACGCTGGAGGCGGAGCCGCAGGCGGCCGGCCTGCTTGCGGCCTCGCTTGGGCTGTCGCGCATGTTCAAGCACGATCTCGAACAGCTCGAGGCGGGGATGCTGCTCTATGATGCCTTCTTCCGCTGGTGCCGGGACGCCAGCGAGGAAACCCACAACTGGCCGGCACCGAAGCCCGCGCCGGAGGCCCGCCGATGACCCTTGCGCAAGCGGACATCGCAGACGCGCCCGCCGAACGCCTGCCCACGCTCGGCGAGGCCACGCGTGTCTGGGCGCGGATCGGCCTGCTTTCTTTCGGGGGACCGGCCGGACAGATCGCGCTGATGCACAAGGAGCTGGTGGAGGAGCGGCGCTGGATCGGCGAGGAGCGTTTCCTGCACGCGCTCAACTACTGCATGCTGCTGCCCGGCCCGGAGGCGCAGCAACTCGCTGTCTATATCGGCTGGCTGATGCATCGGACGATCGGCGGGCTGATCGCCGGCCTGCTCTTCATCCTGCCGGGTGCGCTCGTGATGCTGGGGCTCAGCATCCTCTACGTTTCCTGGCGGCATGTCCCGCTGATCGACGGCCTATTCTTCGGCGTGAAGGCGGCCGTGCTCGCCATCGTCATCGAGGCCGGGCTGCGGATCAGCCGCAGGGCGCTCGGGAACGGCGCCATGGTGGCGGTCGCCGTCGCCGCCTTCGTCGCGATCTTCCTGTTCAGGGCGCCGTTCCCGGCGATCATCCTGGCTGCCGGGCTCGTCGGCTGGCTGGGCAGCCGCATTCGGCCCGACTGGTTCGGCGCGGCCCGGCGGCATGGCGCGGCGGGGCCGCCTGTCGTCGGCCTGGTCGACCGCTTGCTCTCGGAGGGGAGGCTGGCGCATGTCCGCCCCTCAGCGGGCAAGGCGGTGCGCGTGCTCGCGATCTGGCTTCCGCTCTGGCTCGGGCCCGTGGCCGTGCTCTGGCTCGCGACGGGCCCGGCCAGCGTCTGGACGCAGATCGGCAGCTTCTTCAGCGCGATGGCGATCGTGACCTTCGGCGGCGCCTATGCGGTTCTGGCCTATGTGGCGCAGGCGGCCGTCGACGGCTTCGGCTGGCTGGCAGCCGGTGAGATGCTCGATGGGCTCGGGCTGGCCGAGACGACGCCGGGGCCGCTCATCCTGGTGCTGGAATTCGTCGGCTTCCTCGCGGCCTTCAGAACCCCTGGAAGCTTGCCGCCGCTGCTGGCCGGCAGCCTGGGGGCGCTGCTGACGCTCTGGGTGACCTTCGTGCCCTGCTTCCTCTGGATCTTCCTGGGCGCGCCCTATGTCGAGGCGCTGCGGGAGAACAGGGGCCTGTCGGCCGCGCTCGGCGCGATCACCGCTGCCGTAGTGGGGGTGATCGCCAATCTGGCGCTCTGGTTCGGGCTGCATGTGCTCTTCCGCGAGCTCTACAGCCTGTCCTTGCTCGGCATGAGCCCCGAACTGCCGGTCCTGGCCTCGCTGGACTGGCGCGCGGGGCTGCTCGCCATGGGCGCTGCACTGGCCCTGCTGCGCTTCAAGCTCGGGATGGTGCCGGTTCTCGCAGCCTGCGCGATTGCCGGCATCCTCCTCAAAGGCGGCTTCGGCTGACGATCAGCGGCGCGGTTCGTCGGGCTCGATGATGCGGTATTCCGCATCGATCACCTCGAGCCGGTCGGCCGGCTTCTGCCCACCGGCGAAAGGATCGGCGCGGTCGAAGCCCGCCGCCTTCATCTTCGCCTTGAGGCGCCAGATCGTGATCGCGCCGGCCACGGCGACGATCGGGATCAGAATCAGGGCGAGGCTCGCCGCGACCAGAAACAGGGTGATGCCGACGACGAAGCTCGCCGCCATGGCGAGCCATGCGGCCCACCGAGGCATCGCGCGGGTGCGGCCGTTGAGTTGCTCGTACAGATTGACGCGGATCATCTCGCTTTCATCCCTCTCCGAACCAACAGATAGGGATGGATTGCGGCAATGGCGAGATCAGTCGGATCGCCGTGCCTTCGGCCGGATGCGGTGGCTTCGATCTATCTATTTGCTGTTGCAGCGTATTTTTTCGAAAAATGAATTCCGCTTTTCGGTCCGATGCTAAGCGTCCCGCCAGTCGTAGAGCCAGCCATAGCGGTTGCGCAGCCCCTCGGGGCCGAGCCGCTTCAGCGCGAAATCGCGGGCGATGCTGAGCGGCCAGTTCATATGATAGTTCCGGCCGTTGCCCCGACTTTCCTCCTGCACGCGGGCGACGCGCTGGGCGCGTGCCTTCGCATAGGCGGCGAAAGCGGCAGGTACGCCGGCTTCGCCTTCGCGGCCGAGAGCCTCGGTGAGCAGGCGTGCCAGCACCGCGGCATCCTCGATCGCGAGCGAGGCTCCCTGTGCGAGGAAAGGCAGAATGGGATGGGCGGCGTCGCCCATCAGCGCAATCCGGCCCCTGGCCATGGCGGCGGGCTTGCGGTCGAACAGCGACCAGACCTGCCAGTCCCGGGCCGCGCCGGCGAGTTCGCGCAGCGCCGGGGAGGCGTCGGACAGATGGCCGGCGACGATCTTGCCGTCGCCCTCGCGGGACCAGCCCTCGCGAGCCTCTTTGGCCTGACGCACGATGACGATGTTGATCTCCTTGCCGCCTGCGACAGGGTAATGCACCGCATGCCGGCCCGGGCCGAGATGGAGCGTCACGCGCGGCTTGTCGGCGGCGCGGGCCGGAACGACGGCGCGCCAGGCCTCATAGCCGGTGAAGACCGGAGGCGACGCATCGCCGCTGAGATCGCGCACGCGCGACCACAGCCCGTCGGCGCCGATCAGCCCGAGAGCGGAGAGCGTCCCGCCGACACCGTCGCGCGCCGTGAGGCCGATCGTGACGCCGTCCGCGTTCTGGCTGCCCTCATCCACGCTGCGGCCGACCATCAGGCGGATGTTCGGCATGGCGCGCGCGGCGTCGAGCAGGACGGTGTGAAGATCGTTGCGCTTCAGCATGCGGAACGGCGTCGGCATCTGTTCCGGGCTGGAGGGCATCTCCAGCACCTGGGAGCCATCGCGCCAGCGCCGGATCATCAGCCCGTGCGAGGACACGCTGACGCGCTTCAAAGGCAGCGTGAGGTCGAGCCCGTCGAGCACGCGGCCGGAATTGGAGGTGATCTGGAGCCCGGCGCCCGTCTCGCCGAAGCCGGTGCGCTTCTCGACGACGGTGGCGGCGATGCCGCGGCGGGCCAGCGACAGCGCCATGGTCAGGCCGCCGATGCCGGCGCCGGCGATGACGAAATGAGGAGCAGACACGAGGAGGACCTTGATCGATGACGCCGGGGAGGGCGCGGGTGCCCCTCAGAACCCGCGCTTCGACGGAGCGCGCTTCAGGCCGCCTTGGCGGTGTCGTGCCAGGCGCATTCCGGCGGGGTGCATTCGGCGCCCTTCAGTGACGGCTCGTATTTGAACAGCGTCGAGCAATAGGGGCAGATGATCTCGCCATCCGAGCCCATGTCGAGGAAGACATGCGGGTGGTCGAAGGGCGGCTTGGCACCGATGCACATGAACTCGCGCGCGCCGACCTGGACGACGGCGACGCCGGGGTCGTTGTGGAAATGCGGAATGCCGGTCGCGGCCATGGTCGTCGCTCTTCGGAAAGCTGGAATTTCGCGGCAACCTATCCCGTCGGCCGTCGCGACGCCAGTGCGCGATTTGTATCAGTGCTCGCGCAGGCAGGCCTGGGCGAGGGCACTGAGGCGGGCGCCTTCCTCCGGGGTGAGCAGGTCGTCGAGGGTCTTCTGCCAGAGTTGCTCGCGCTTGAGCTTGTCGATGGTGCAGGTGCAGACGGCGCGGCAGAGCCGTTCGGGCACGTCCGGGCCGCAGCTGCGTTGGCATTCGGCCCGGAAGGCCCGCTCGGCCGGTGGCGCCGGCGGAGCCACCAGGGTCACCAGCGTCAGGAGCGCGATGAAGACCGGCTGGTGGACGAGATAGACGAGCAGGCTGTGACGCCCGCCCCAGGCGATGATTCGTGTGGGCAAGGCGTGAGGCCGCCAGTTCGCCAGCGCCGTGCCGGCGAGGCGCGGCAGCAGCAGGCGCGCCAGCACGATGCCGGTGAGGACGCAGCCGAACCAGGGGAAGACCGGCACGAAATCCGCCGTCTGGAGCGGAATGCGCGAAAAGCCGAGCCAGGACAGCCAGGGCGCATCGAGCAGCGGATGCGCGACGAAGGCCGGCAATGCGAAGGCGAGGATGGCCGAAGTGACCACCATGACGACCGGCAGCCGCAGGAACGGCAAAGCGAGCACGCTCGCCAGCGCGATGTGGTGGAGGATGCCGAAGAAGATGAAGTTGCCACGAAGCGCGAACCAGGTGCCGAGCGAGACCACGGCGGCGGCACCGGCGACCAAAGCGAGGCGGTTCAGGTAGGCGCGGCGATTCAGGCCCTTGCGCGTCGCCAGCACCAGGCTGAAGCCGACGACGATCAGGAAGGAGCCGGCGATGCAACGGGCGAAGAGCCGCCAGCCGGGCTCGGCGACGATGTCGGTTTCGATGAGCCCGAGGAAGGACAGATCATAGGCGAAGTGGTAGACGAACATCGCCAGCAGGGCGGCGCCGCGGGCGATATCGACGAAGGCGAAGCGGGGCGATTCCGTCGTCGCGGCGGCGTCCGGTGCGCGGGGGGCGGTCTGGCTCATGGCGACAGTTCATAAGCAAGCCGCGCCGCAGCGGCTACCCAAAGCTCCGTGCCCATGGCAGGGATTGCGACAAGCTGTTCCACATCCCGGCCTCGACCTGAGATTCGCATGCAGAGCTTTTCCTCCGACGGCGTGAAGATCGCTTTCATCGACCTCGCGCCGACAGGCGACACGCCGCAGCACCGGACCGTGGTGCTGGTTCACGGCTTCGCCTCCTCGCACATGACCAACTGGGTCAACACGCAGTGGACGAAGACGCTGACCCATGCCGGCTACCGCGTCGTCGCGCTCGACGATCGCGGCCATGGCCAGAGCGAGAAGCTCTACGACCCGGCCGCCTATTCCTCCGACATCATGGCCGAGGATGTGCGCCGGCTGATGGATCATCTCGATATCCCGCGCGCGGCGGTGATGGGCTATTCGATGGGCGCGCGCATCTCGGCGCATCTCGCGCTGGCGCATCCGCGCCGGCTGGATGCTCTGCTCATCGGCGGGCTCGGCATCCATCTCGTCGAGGGGGTGGGGCTGCCGCTCGGGATCGCCGATGCGATGGAGGCGCCCTCGCTCGATGTGCTGACGGACCCGATGCAGCGCATGTTCCGCGCCTTCGCCGAGCAGACCAAGAGCGACCTGCGGGCGCTCGCCGCCTGCATCCGCGGGTCGCGCCAGACGCTCACGGCCGAGCAGGTCGGGCAGATCGCGATGCCGACCCTGGTCAGCGTTGGCACGAAGGACGACGTCTCTGGCTCCGGGCCGGAGCTGGCGAAGCTCATTCCCGACGCGGGATGCTTCGACATCGTCGGGCGCGACCACAACCTCGCGGTTGGCGACAAGAGCCACAAGCAGGCCGTTCTCGACTTTCTCGCGCGTTTGTGAGACCGTAGCGGATGAAGAGGGGCGTTATGGAAAAGCGCGCGACGCCAATGTGTTGTCGATTTTCCCTGAAAAACTGAATCCGCCGCCTCGCTTTTCGATTCAACTTCGGTCGGCTTGAGCCTTTGGTGCAGATGCCGGCTTGCGGCTAGGTTATACTCCTGCCGACGACCCTTTCCGGAGAACGACAATGCCGTCAGGGCGCTCCGCCGTGGAAGCACGCGATCCCGCAACCGGCCTCGATCGGATCGACCCGGTCTGGTCACGCCTGCGTGGCGAGGCCGAGGCCGCCGTCACTGCCGAGCCGGCGCTCGGCACGCTCATCGTCGCCTCGATCCTCAACCAGCCGTCGTTCGAAAGCGCGGTCGCTCATCGCGTCGCGGCCCGGCTCGGTCACCCGGCCGTCACGGCCGATCTGATCGAGCAGGGTTTCAGCGAGGCGATGGCCGATGACGAGGCGATCGGCGCCGGCATGCGCGCCGATGTGATGGCGGTGCTGGACCGCGATCCCGCCTGCTACCGCGTGCTCGAGCCGGTGCTGTTCTTCAAGGGCTTCCATGCGCTGCAATGCCACCGCCTCGCGCATTGGCTGTGGCAGCGTGGCCGGCGCGACTTCGCGCTCTACCTGCAGGCGCGCTCCTCTGAGGTCTTCCAGACCGACATCAATCCGGCCGCGACGATCGGCAAGGGCGTGTTCCTCGACCATGCGACCGGCCTCGTCGTCGGCGAGACGGCTGTGATCGAGGACGACGTCTCGATGCTGCACGGCGTCACGCTCGGCGGCACCGGCAAGCAGGGCGGCGATCGTCATCCGAAGATCCGCAAGGGCGTGCTGATCGGCGCGGGCGCCAAGATCCTCGGCAATATCGAGGTCGGCCGGTGCAGCCGCGTCGCTGCCGGTTCGGTCGTGCTGGCGGCGGTGCCGCGCAACAAAACCGTGGCCGGCGTGCCCGCGAAGGTCGTCGGCGAGGCCGGCTGTGCGGAGCCTTCGCGCTCGATGGACCAGATCCTCGAAGGCGATTGCGGCGCCTATATCTGATCCGCTTCGCCTGCCGAGCGGGCGAGCCATTCCATGATCTCGGCCCGGCGCGCATGCGCGCCGGAGCCCGTCGCGGGCGTCAGCGTCAGCCGGTCCGGTGTCGGCATGGCCTGGGTGAAGGGCGCGACGAGCCGCCGGCTTGCGAGATGGGACGCGACGAGGCTCATCCGGCCCATCAGCACGCCCGAGCCCGAAAGACAGGCATCGAGCGCCAGGCTGTAGAGCGAGAAGGCTGGCCCGCGGCCCGCATCGATCCGCGCCTGCGGCAGCGCGAAGGCGAGCCAGCGCGCCCAGTCGTCGCGCCAGACGGCATCGTGCAGCAGCGTCTGCCGGGCCAGATCGGCGGCGGAGGCGATCTGGCCTGCCAGCGCCGGGGCACAGACCGGCAGGATGGCGTCGTCGGCGAGTTGCAGGGCGCCTGCCTCGGCCGTCTCCCGGTAGAACAGCGCGAGATCGTAAGGCTCCCGGCGCGAATCGGGCGGTTCCTCCATCGCGGAGAGTGAGATCTGCAGATCCGGAAAGGCTTGCTGCAGCGCCGGCAGGCGCGGCGAGAGCCAGAGCTGGGCGAGGCAGGGCAGGGCGGCGATGGCAAGCGGGCGATGCGGCTCGGCTTCGCGAAGGGCCTGCATCGCCTGCCCGAGCATGTCGAAACCGCGTGTCAGCCGCGGCAGCGCTTCGCGTGCCGCATCGGTCAGCGCGACGCCTTGCGCCAACCGACGGAAGACCGGGAAGCCCAGCGTCGCTTCGAGCTGGCGGATCTGCTGGGTGATCGCTCCGGCCGTGACCCCGAGCTCGTCCGCCGCTTTGGTGAAGCTCTCCAGCCGCGCTGCCGCCTCGAAGGCGCGCAAGGCGTTGAGCGAGGGCAGGCGTGGGCGGGGCGGCTTGACGGGCACGGCTGAGATCCGGTTCAAGACTGAGATTTCCTCAGTCTGCGGAAGAGGAATACTCGTTTGCGCGTGACGCCGCAAACCGCTGTTATGCCGTAAGCCAAGCGAGTGGAGGGACGAGCATGACGGCACTGGGCAGGCGCGATTGGGTGCCCCAAGCGAGCGAGGGTTATGTGCTGAAAATCGCCGGCGAGACGGCAAACCAGCCGCTCGACGCGATCGCGGCACGGATCGATGCGCTGGCGGTGGAGAACCGCGCCATCCACGAGCGCGATTGCGTCAACCTCAATCCGGCCACCAATATCATGAATCCCAAGGCCGAGGCGCTGCTCTCGGCGGGAATCGGGGCGCGGCCCTCGCTCGGCTATCCCGGCGACAAATACGAGATGGGGCTGGAGGCGATCGAGCAGATCGAGATCATCGCCGCCGAGCTCGCTGCCGAGGTGTTCGGCGCGAAATATACCGAAATCCGCGTGCCTTCCGGCGCCATCGCCAATCTCTATGCCTTCATGGTCGCGGCGAAGGCGGGCGACTGCATCATTGCGCCTCCCGGCGAGATCGGCGGTCACGTCACTCATCACGGGGCGGGGGCGGCCGGGCTCTACGGCATCGTCACCCATCCGGCGCCGATCGACCCGGTGAACTATACGGTCGATGTCGAGAAGCTCCGGGCGGACGCCCTGCGCTTGCGGCCGAAGCTGATCTCGATCGGCGGCAGCCTCAATCTTTTCCCGCATCCGATCCGCGCCATCCGGGCCATCGCCGACGAAGTGGGCGCGCTCGTGCTGTTCGACGCGGCGCATATGTCCGGCATGATCGCCGGCCATGGCTGGCAGCAGCCGTTGGAGGAGGGCGCCCATCTGATGACGATGAGTACCTATAAGAGCCTGGGCGGGCCGCCTTCGGGGTTGATCGTGACCAACGATGCCGAGATCGCGAAGAAGCTCGACGCCATCGCCTATCCCGGCCTCACCGCCAATTTCGATGCGGCGAAATCGGCCTCGCTGGCAGTCACGCTGCTCGACTGGAAGGCACATGGCCGCGCCTATGCGCAGGAGATGGCGAAGACCGCGAAGGCATTGGCCGAGGCGCTTTCCGAGCGGCAGGTGCCGGTTTTCGCCCGCGACCGGGGCATGACGACCTCGCACCAGTTCGCGATCGAGGCTGCTTCCTATGGCGGCGGCCAGGCGGCGGCGAAGAAGCTGCGCGCGGTCAACATCCTGTCCTGCGGCATTGGCCTGCCGCTGCCGGCGGTGGAAGGCGACGTGAACGGACTGAGGCTCGGCACGCCCGAGATTGTGCGCTTCGGCATGACCGCGGCCGACATGCCGGAACTCGCCGGCTACATTGCCGAGGGGCTCAACGGCTCGCGCCCGGCCGAGGCGGTGGCGAAGGATGTGACTGCTTTCCGGAGTCGATTCCGGGAACTGCACTTCATGCGTTAGGATGGGGCTCCGGAGGGGCCCATGAGCATGGACATCAGGCGCGAGCGGCCGGGTGACGAGGCTGAGATCGCGGACATCATCACGGCGGCCTTCGCCAAGGCGCAGCATAGCAGCGGCACGGAGGCGACGATCGTTTCCGGCTTGCGCGAAGCGGGCGCGCTGAGCCTGTCGCTCGTCGCGGTCGAGGGCGGGGCCGTCATCGGCCACGTCGCTTTCTCGCCGGTCGAGATCGCGGAGGCGACCGGCGCCTGGTACGGGCTTGGGCCCGTCGCGGTTTCACCCCTGCGGCAACGCCATGGGATCGGCGGCGCCCTGATCGAGGAAGGGCTCGCCCAGTTGCGCGCGAGTGGTGCTGCCGGCGCGGTCGTGCTGGGTGATCCCGGCTTTTACCACCGCTTCGGCTTCGCCAGTGACGGCGGGCTGCGCTTCGGGGAGGTTCCGCCCGCTTACCTGCAATGGCTCGCTTTCGCCGCGGCGGCGCCGCGCGGCGAGCTGCGTTACCATCCGGCCTTCGGCTGAAGACGGCGCTGCCACGCAGTGGTCAGGAATCGCCGCCCGGGGCGAAGAAGCAGAGCAACTCGCCGGTATCGTTGATGCAGAGATGCCAGTGCCCGTCCGGGGACGGTGTGGCCTTGTCATGCGGAATTTCGAGCTTGAGGACCGTGCGGCGCTCCTTCGGCCACATCGGATGCTCGCCGGGCCGGATCGTCACGATGAAACCGGCATGGACTTCCCGCACGGCTTCCGCCTCGATCGGCGCGCAATCGGCGCCGGAGCAGCAATAGAACGGGTAGTCCCAGCGGCTTGGAGCCTGATGGGAATGCGCGCGCGTCGCCCCCATCGCCAGCAAAGCCGCCATGGCGAATGAAGCGATCAGACGCATCGGCCGGCCCTCGTTTGCCACGTTGCGGCGCGAAGGCGGCGAATGCGTGGCAGCGGGAGGTTGCAACCCGGTTCAGCAGGCCGAGTCCGATGGCCTCGCGGCCTTGCGGAGCGCGCGGCCCCGGTATCTGAAGCCGGGGACCCTATCCGAAAGCCGGTCGCTCAATCGCCGGGCGAGGCTGCGCCGAGGCTCGGCGGGCGCGCTGACCACAAATGGCCCGTGCACCTCGTAGAGAAAGTCTTCCCTCAAGATCTGCGCGATCGCCAGGCGGCCCGTGAAGCGCCGGATGGCGTTGAGGGCATTGCGGTTCGGAAGGTGCATTCTGCGCTCCCGCTGATGGATGCACGGCCTTGCCCGGCCGATGATCCATGCTTGGTGCGGGTTTGCAGGTTCAGCGTCTGTGAGGGCTGTCACACAGGTCGCGGGACGGTTCGCTCCGGTTCAAGTGCCTGCGCCGCCATATCGCGTCAGCATTTCGGTACGCATCTCCTCCTCGGCGACGAGGCGGCTGCCGCCGAGGCGGACCGAGCGGACGGATCCGCTGCCGTCGCGCTGCAGCTCTGCGGTCTCGCCGGGGCTGCTGAAGCCGGATGCGCGGGTTATCCGGCCCCGGTCGGGCGTTTCCAGCGTGATCTCGGGAGCATCGAGGAACGGCGTGAGCAGTGCGGGAGAGGCGACCAGGACATGCTTCCCGACCGGCACGAGATCGCTCGCGCTCCAGATCGTCCACCAGCGGCCGGTCCAGCTCTGCATATCGGCCGGCGGTGCGCCGCGCTCGGCGAAGGTTTTGAGGATATGGGCGACGCCGTCGAGCCAGGGGTGGGCAAGGCCGTCGATGGCGTTGGTCAGCACCGCGACGGTGAGATCCTGCTCCGGGAAGACGCAGGTGCGGGTGATGAAGCCCTGGAAGCCGCCGGAATGGCCGAACCAGCGCCAGGCCGCTTCGCCGCCGGAGATGGTGCCGAGACCGTAATGGCGTCCGAGGCTGGCCTCGTCATCCGGCCAGAGGCGGCGGCTCATCTCGCGGCGGCTGAGGGCGGAGAGGATGCTCGTCTCGGCTTTCGGCGAGAGCTGGGCGAAATAGCGCGCGACGTCGGCGGCGGTGGCGACGAAGCCCGCGGCCGATGTCATGGCGTAACCGGGATTGTCGGCGGGAATGACGACGCGCCGGCCGAGCGGCTGAGCGCCGCTATGGCCCTTCGCCATCGGCCGGTGGCCCCAGAGCTCGATATCGGCCTTGGTTTCGAGCAGTCCGGCCCCGGAGACGACCTCGTCGGTGATCCATTCGCTGTAGCTCAGCCCGGTCACGGCCTCGATGACGAGACCGAGCAGGGCGAAGCCGTGATTGGAATATTTGAAGCGCTGCGAGGCGGGGAAGACCGGCGGCGCCGCGAGGTCGGCGAGCAGCTCTGCCTTGCTGCAATAGGGCTTGCGGTCGAGGAACTGGCCGGCGTCGGGGCCGTCGCGGGTCAGGCCCGCGCTGTTCGAGAGCACCTGCGCGACGGTGGCGTCGGCGATCTCGGGATGGAGACCGTCGATTAAACGGCCGACCTTGTCGTCGAGCCGCAGACGGCCCTGCTCGACGAGGCGCAGGATGCCTGCCGAGGTGAAGCTCTTGGAATGCGAGGCGATGCGGAAACCGTGGCGCGGCGTCAGCGCTTCGCCGGTCGCGAGATTGGCGCTGCCGAAGGCCGCTTCCAGCACGACCTCGCCACCGCTCGCGACCGCGACGGCGCAGCCGGGCTGGTCATGGTGGCGGCGCTGGAAATCGAGCCAGCTCGCGACATAGGCGAGGGCGGGGGCGAGCCACGGCTTCATCGATGGGCGTCCGTCACGGTTGCTGCAGGCGGTGAGCATGGCACGATTCCGGCCGCGGCCGGCAAGCTGCGCAGATGCGAGGCGGCCATGCTCGCGACGGCTGCTTTCGCTTGCCCTTCACGGCCTGCCGTGGCATCGCTCCCGGCCAATCGAAAGGACCTTGATCGTGGACAAGAAAGAACTCGCCAAGCTTGAAGCCTATCTGCGCCGCACCTTCAACAACCATGCGATCAGCGTGCGCGCCCGGATGAAGAAGACCGACTCGGCCGAGGTCTATCTGGGCGAGGAGTTCATCGGCATCATCCATGTCGATGACGAGGATGGCGACCGCTCGTTCAACTTCACCATGGCGATCCTCGACGTTGATCTCGAGGACTGAGAGCCCATGCCGTCATGCCCGGGCCTGCATTGCGCGTCGCCCGGGATGACGATCGCCGGTCTTATCTGATCAAGCCGTCGAGCGTCCGCCGGACGCCGCCGAGCATCACTGCCCAGTCGGCGATGATGCTGCGCGGGAAGCGGATGTTCACATCCATGCCGCGATGCTGGAAGGTGATGCGGCAGGGCTCGTCGAGATTGGCGGCGGTCTCGATCGGGCAGCGGGCGGCGAAGCCCTTGCCGTCCGGGACTGACACGAAGAACTCGTCGCCTTCGAAGGGTGAGCCCTTGCGGAAGCTGCGGACGACGAGGCCGCCGGGATTCGACCAGACCGTCGGCGTCAGGAAGCGGGCATAGGTCGCGAGCTGGCGGGCCGGTTCGTTGACCTTGTCGGGCGGGCTCAGCGTGATCAGCAGGCGCTTCCGGTTCTGCGGCTGAGCCGGGCCGAGGCTCGGCCAGTCGAGGCGCAGCCGGACCATGCCGACGAGGCGGCTGGCATCGTCGTCTTCGTCGAGGCCGGTGAGATCCTTCGGAAGCAGCAGGGCGACGTTGCCGACGCGGGCGGATTGAAGCGCCGTCGGTTCATCGACGCGGCGATGGGTGAGATAGACCGCTAGCCCCGTTGCCAGCGCGCCCGCCGCCACGATCATCAGCGCCGCCTTGAGCAATGCGCCGTCGGCACGCGGAAGCGGCGCGGGCGGCCGCTGCAAGCGCATGCGCACCATCGACGTCAGATTGGCGGCCTGCTGGCCGGGCCGGTGATGGGAAAGGGACGCGGTCATTCCGGATACTCTCGCCCGATCCTCCGGATCGGCTCCGTATCACTGAATCACCGCAGCCTTAACGGCGCGTAAACCATAACCGGCCCGATCGATCACCGGACTGAAGAGCGTATCGAGATCCGCCGATCTCCATCTTCGGCTCTGTGTCGGCTCTTCCGGAAAGCCGCATTCCATCCTTGTGGCCGGCGCTTTATCGTTAACCATTGGTAAGGAGACGCCTTCACAGTTTATCAACCATGCGGCAGGCTCCGGCGTCGTTTCGCGTAAGGATCATGCCCGTGACCCTCCAGCCTGCCGCGCTCGAGGCGCTCCAGTCGCTGTTTCTCGGCTTCGCCTTCGCGGGGCTGATCGCCAGCACCTTCGAGCTGTTCACCGCGCGCCGTGCCGGCTTCAGGCTGTTGCAGATGGGCGGGCTCGCGGCCGTCGCCAGCGTGCCGGTCGTGATCTTCGGCGCGCCCTTCCTGATCCTGCGCTACATGATGCACGGCAGCCGGCTCGAAGCGCCTCCCTTCATCTTCGCGATGCTGGCCGGCATGGCCGCCGGAATCTGGAGCCTGGTGTCCGGCCGCGTGGTGCTCGACCTCCTGCATATGCTCGCCGCTTGACGGGAAGGGCGGGTCGCCTGCAATCCTCGCAGCGGTCGAAGCATCAGGATCCTGCTCATGCCGCTCTATTCGCTCGATGAAACAAGGCCAGACGTGCCCGCCGAAGGCGCGTGGTGGCTGGCTCCGGACGCCCATGTGATCGGCCGGGTCCGGCTCGCGGCCGGCGTGGGGATCTGGTTCGGCGCGGTCCTGCGCGGCGACAACGAATGGATCACTATCGGTGAGGGCAGCAACATTCAGGAAGGCTGCGTGCTGCACACCGATATGGGGTTTCCCCTGACCGTCGGCGCGAATTGCACGATCGGCCACAGGGCGATCCTGCATGGCTGCACGATCGGGGAAAACAGCCTGATCGGGATGGGCGCGACCGTTCTGAACGGTGCGAAGATCGGCCGCAACTGTCTCGTCGGCGCCAATGCGCTGGTGACGGAGGGCAAGGAGTTTCCGGACAATTCGCTGATCGTCGGCGCGCCGGCGCGTGCGATGCGGACGCTGGACGACAAGGCGGCTGCGGGGATCACCGCCTCGGCAAAAGCCTATGTCCAGCGCTGGCGGCAATTCGCGGCGGGTCTGAAGCCGCTGGATTGACGGCCCGGCGACGACGGCGGGCTTCGCGAGCATAGGCGAAGCCTCAGCTGCATCCAAAAGCGAGCGGGCCGGCCTCCCCGAAGGAAAGCCGGCCCTGGCGAAACCCGATCCTTGGGGACGGGTGGGTGGGGACGTGACCGAGCCTCGCCTTCCTCGTCGCCGCGGCCTGAGGAGCCGCGGCGTATTCCTTCAGCGCTGCACCGAGGCGACCGTCGGGGTCTGGGCGCCGCCCAGAGAAGTCCAGCCGGTGCGGTACTGCGACTCGCGCTTGACGTAGACGTAGCCGGTCTGGCTCCAGGGCAGGATCGCGTTGCGCTTGTTGTCGAGGATGAAGTCGCCGCGATTGGTGCGGATCATCAGCACGGCGTGGCCGGCATTCTCCTCGTCGATCACCACGGTCATCAGCATGGCGCGGCGCGGGATGCCCGCCTCGGCCAGCCGCTTGCGCTTGAGCAGCGCGTAGTCCTCGCAGTCTCCCTTGCCGTCGGTCGGGAGGTCCCAACGGTCGACGACGCCCCAGTGATCCTCGTCGGTGATGGCCTCGATCTCGCGATTCACGCTGTTGTTGGTGGCGACGATCGTCTTCCAGATCTTGGCGTTGAGCTCGATGCTTTCGGCCTCGCGAGCGTCGGTCCGGCACTCGGAGGGGCTACGCTTGCAGAAGTCGAGCCAGGCATAGGGCGCACGGGCATCGCCCGAAGCTTCGGCCGGCAGGCTGGCGACCGGGATGCCGGCGGAGCCCTGAGCCTGCGTGGCGGAAGCGGTGCCGATGCCCAACAGAGCCGTCAGCGCGAGGCGGATGAATTTGCGATGAAGAGAAAACATGTCGTCCCCTTTCTGTCCCGGGGAAGACGATGCGCGTCGGCAGATGGAGCACGCCTGAAATGGAAAGGTACAAATTTATGTATTCGACCCGGATGTCTCTGTTGAGAGGATCAGCATCAATCCGGCCAAAACAGGAAAGTAATGTTTTGTATCGATCCCGGAACGAATTATTAACCGTTAACTCTCTGTTATTCCGTAGGAAATGATTAACTTACCTGCCTCTTAACAGCGCGCGAGGCTTTGGAGCGATGTGCTTCCGGCAGTGATCCGCGAAGTCGCCGAAGGTGGGGCATTCAGTTAGAGGCAACGGCGGTGATGCGGTCAGGGTGGCCGCGTCGGACCAGCGGCCCTCAAGACAGATCCAGCGTCATTGCGAGCCCTCGGGTTTTGCCTTTGGCAAGCCCAAGGACAGGCTCCGCGAAGCAATCCAGGAGGACTGGGAGAAAAGTTTCACCCAGTCCTCCTGGATTGCTTCGTCGCTTTGCTCCTCGCAATAGCGGCGGGTTGTCTCAATGGGTCGGGAGCAACGGCGGCCGGTATCAGTGACGAGCCGAGCGCGGCACAAAGCGATTGCTTCGTAGCAGGGCTACCCGGCGACGATCAGAGCTCGAGATTCTCGTCGAGCAGGTCGGCGGAGAGGGGGAAGCGGAACTCCGCGCCATAGCCGCCGTCGAAGCGCCGCACGATCTGCGCCGGCGTGGAGCCGATCCTGACAGCAGTCCCGTTCGGCAAGTCGAGATCGACGGAGAAGGCCGTGCCGGAGAGCGAAATGTCGACGATGCGGACGACGTGCTCCGTCCCATCCTCCAGGGTGAGGACAGAGCGCGGGTTGCGCGGCACCACGCGCTCGTGGCGGCGGTCTTCCGGCAAGCCGAGTTCTTCCCGGTTGGCGAGCCAGGTGAGCTGGGCGGTGAACTTCTCGCGTTTGCGGCTGGTCGCGGTGATGGTCATCGCGAAGCCTTCCATCGTCGTGCGGACGCAGATGCCCTCGATCCGCCCGAGATGTTCGAGATAGGCGATGACGCGTTCGCCGGGCCTTGCCTTGGCGGGGGCGGCGATATGCATGCCGCCCGGCGAGATGTCGATCGTCTGGCAGGGGTATTCCATGCGATTGGGCAGCATATAGCGGCCCAGCAGGACGACCTTCATACGATGATGTCGTCTGCGCTCGGCAGAAAATGCAGCCGTCCTGGGCGTTTGGAGCGCGCTTAACATCAGTGACCGACCTGAATTCGGCCCCGACTCTAGGAGAGTTCTGGTTAACGGATCGTTGCGCTCAGGCCCGTCCGCCCGGAAGCACGACGAGACGCGGCGGTTCGGTGCGGCGCTGGGGTTCCGGCTGGCGTGCCCTGGCATCGGGCCAGAGCATGCGCAGCGAGATCATGCGCATCGATTCCACCGTGTCGAGGCCGAGCCAGTCCGGCGAGACGGCGGGAGAGAGCGCGCCCAGAAGCCGGGCATGGGTGCGCCCGCGATAGCGCAGCGGCAGCAGCAGGAGTTCGAGATAGATCGGCGCGCCGGCCTTCGACTGGCCGGAGAGGCCGGCCACGGCGCCTGCGCTCTCGTCCATCACCGTCTGGACGAGGCGGCGCATGTCGCCCTGCGATTCGACGTCGGGCCAGAGGGCCGTGAAGGCACGCCCGCGCAGCTCGTGGCCGATCAGGGCGCAGATTCGGGTTCCCGCGAGCCGGAAGACGGGGCCGATCGGCTCGTTTTCCAGCACGAAGGTATCGGCGAGCGCATGGCGCAGCGCCCCCGGCTCGATCTCGCCGCGCTCCGGCGCCGTCCGTTCGCCACGCAGCGCGTCCCAATATTCGAAAACCAGACGTGTGCTCGTGTTTTTCATCCCGCGCCCATGTGGTCGGCCGTCCCTGGGAGCGATGCCGCGGCCGAAATCGGCGCAGAATCGTTCGAAAGCGGGACGTATCGCTTCCTCTGAAGAACGAGGACGCATTCGTCATGCCGTCTTGCCACCGCCGGCTGAGTCGGGCGAGGCAAGGGGATTTGTTAGGGTTAACGAAGTCTTATCTTTGTGGAAGATCGATCGAATGCATATCAAATGCTACGGAATCGGGGCGCTTCGCATGCGCCGCAGGGACGGGTGAACGGGTGGGGCGTGACCTGCCGGCCGGGAGAGCCGGGCGGCATCACGGCCGGCGAAGAGGGGGAGGGCTTTCGGCCTTTCCCCTTTTTCGTCGCGCGAGTTTCGTAGCGCGAGGCCGCGCCGGTGCTTGCGCGCCGCGGCGGCTTGGCGCAACTGTGGCGCCGCATGGCTTTCCAAGATCCCGCCCCGCCGCGTGAGCCCGCGCTCAACCTGCCCCCCGCCGTCGTCTGGCTTCTCGCCATCCTGGCGCTGATCCAGGCGGGCCGGTCGCTCATCTCGGACTATGACGACTATGTTCTGATGTCGTGGTTCGCCTTCGTGCCGGCGCGGCTGACGCTTTGGCTTTCGCCCGGACGACTCGAGGATGTCGTCGGCGCGATGGCGCAGACGACGGCGGGCCAGGACGTGGTCGAGAGGCTGCAACTCGTCCGGCTGCTCCTGGCCGATGGCGGGGTCAGGCTCTGGACCGTTCTGACCTACGGTCTCCTGCATGGTTCCTGGATGCATCTGGCTTCCAACGCTGTCTGGCTTGCCGCCTTCGGCAGCCCGGTCGCGCGGCGGCTCGGGACGAATCGCTTCCTCAATCTCGTGGCGTTGTCGACGATCGGCGGCGCGCTGCTGCACTGGTGGTCGCGCGAGCTCGACGTCCTGCCGCTGGTGGGGGCCTCGGCGGGCGTCTCCGGCGCGACGGCCGCGGCGATTCGCTTCGTCTTCGCGCCTGGCCTGCGCTTCGGCGAACTGGGCAAGGACGAGGTGGTGCGGGCGATCCCGGCCGAGCCGCTGGGCCAGCTCTGGCGCAATTCCCGGGCGCTGCTGTTCATCGGCATCTGGTTTGCGACGAATATCCTGTTCGGAGCCGGGCTCGTGCCGATTTTCGGCGAAGAGACCAGCATCGCGTGGGAGGCGCATATCGGCGGCTTCGTCGTCGGGCTGCTGCTCTTTCCCTGGCTCGACAGGGGCGCATTGCGACGCTGAGCGCCCCTCCTCGATCCGGGGAGAACGGGGCGCCGGGTTGCGGGCGCGCCTTGCCTGCGCCGATCTCTTCGCCCACACTCGTATCATTGCGAAGCACTCTTCGAGCCGATCCGGCGTCGTGAGCAGGCCGGCGACTCGCGAGAGTTCCAGCGGAACTGCGCGCCGGCAGAAGGCGCGCCTGCGAGGAGGACCTTCCATGAATGTCGAGCAGCTGCTGAGCGGCAAGGGGCGTGAGGTCATCTCGGTGCAGCCGCACCGGACGTTGACCGATGCCATCCGCACGCTGAGCGAGAAGCGCATTGGCGCCGTCGTGGTCATGGGGGACGACGGGGCGCTCGTTGGCATCCTGTCCGAACGCGATATCATCCGGGCTCTCGGCGAGCACGGGGCTGCGGCCCTGGAGAGTGCGGTTTCCCGGTCGATGACGTCCAAGGTGGTGACCTGTCGGCCACAAACCAGCGTCGACGAGCTGATGGAAATCATGACGATGGGGCGCTTCCGGCACGTCCCGGTGGTCGAGAACGGCCGCGTCACCGGCCTCGTGTCGATCGGCGACGTGGTGAAGCATCGCGTGGCGGCGATCGAGGCCGAAAGCCAGGCGATGCGCGACTACATCGCGATGGCGTGAGGCTCGGCGCGCGCCCGGGTCAGTCCTCGGGCGCGATATGGCTGGCGGCGACGAGGGCTGCGATATCGTCGAGCGCGCGTTGCGCCGCCTGCCGCCCCAGTTCGATGGTTTCATCGGCGCGATGGAAGTCGAACAGGCCGATGCGGCCGAGCTTGGGCCCGATCATCACATCCGGAGGGTCGCCAGCGAGGCGCGAACGCGAGATTCGGTCCTGCGTGATGTTGAACGCGTCGATCATCACGCCGGCGAGGCCGGGGCGATTTTCGGCCGGGCGGCCGACGATGTTGCGGACGCGCTTGGCCGCGCCGCTGATGCCGTCATACCAGCGCGGTTCGGGCCGCACCTCCAGCTCGGGGACGAGCGGGTCCGGATCGGAGCCGTGGTTCTGGATGATCGTGCCGCGGCCCGAGAGGTCGTTGTTGAGGTTCACGCAGATCACGACATCGGCGCCGAGCGCGCGCGCGGCCGTGACCGGCACGGGATTGACCAGCGCGCCGTCCATCAGCCAGCGGCCGCCGAGCTTCACCGGGTCGAAGACGCCGGGCAGGGCGTAGGAGGCGCCCAGCGCGTCGACCAGCGGGCCATGCGTCAGCCAGATTTCGTGACCCGAACCGAGTTCCGTCGCGATCGCGACGAAACGATTCGGCAATGCCTCGATGCGGATGCCATCGAGATGCTCGTCGAGCAGGCGCTTCAGCCGGCTGCCGGAGATCAGGCCGGCGCCGCCGATATGGAAATCCATCAGGCCGACGATGCGGCGCTTCGTGAGGCTGGTCGCGAATTCGGTGAGCTCGGGCAGCTTGCCGGCGGCGAAGCAGCCGCCGACCACCGCTCCGATCGAGGTACCCGCAATCACATCCGGCGCGAAGCCGGCTTCGATCAGCACTTCGAGAGCGCCGATATGAGCCCAGCCACGGGCTGCGCCGCCGCCGAGCGCCAGGCCGATCTTCGGCCGGACCGTTGCAGGCTGTCCCTCGACCAGACGCATCTCATTCATCGCCGCACCACCCCCGCCGAGGCCAAAGGCTCGCCGTGCGACACCATTCCACAGCATGGACCCGTCCCTCCATAGAGACAGAGGGTCTCAAAAGCCGATGAGCGAAAGGTGAACGGCATCATCGCTGCCCATTATCGCTCGCATTTGACGGAACCGTGAAGGCGCCTGCGCGGCATCGCCGATGCGCGCAGGTTTCAGGAGCAGAGGATGAGCGGCTTGCCCGCATCCTCGCGCAGCGGCTGTACCCGGTAGAAGCAGGAGCAGCGGCCGGTGTGACAGCAGCCGCCATCGCCGCCGACCTTGACCTTGAGCCAGATCGCGTCCTGATCGCAATCGACGCGCATCTCGACGATGGTCTGGATCTGTCCGGAGGTCGCGCCCTTGTGCCAGAGCTCGCGGCGCGAGCGGGACCAGTACCAGGCCTCGCCGGTCTCGATCGAGCGCTTGAGCGCCTCGGCGTTCATATGGGCCACCATCAGCACCGCTCCGCTGTCGGCCTCCGTGGCGACGACCGTCACCAGGCCGTTGGCGTCGAAGCGGGGGCTGAGTACGGTCCCTTCCTCGAGGGCGTGCTTGTCGGCCGCGGTGGGGAAGGGGCTCATGCGTGCTCCGTCGGGCGTGATTGTCTTGCGGCGCAAATCCCGCCGTCATTCTCGGGCCGCGCTTTGCGTGGACCCGAGAATCTCGTGACGAGAAGGCACTGGTTTTCGAGATGCTCGGGTCAAGCCCGAGCATGACGGCATATTCATAGCGCAGGTCGCAGGCTGGTGGGACCGTGCCTAAAGTCCCGGCGACTTCACCATGGTGAAGAAGCGGACCTGTTCGGCTACGTCGTCGCGGAAGACGCCACGATACTGCGTCGTCATCGTCGAGGAGCCCTGTTTCTGCACTCCGCGCATCGACATGCACATATGCTCCGCCTCGACGAGGATGGCGATGCCGCGCGGCTCGAGCGCCTCCTCGATCACATCCGCGACCTGGGCGGTCATCGTCTCCTGCGTCTGCAGGCGGCGCGCATAGACGTCGACGATGCGAGCGAGCTTCGAGAGGCCGACCACGCCCTTCGACGGGTAGTAGCCGATATGCGCCTTGCCGACGAAGGGCACCATGTGGTGTTCGCAATGCGAATAGAACGGGATGTCGCGGACCAGGACCATGTCCTGATAACCCTCGACCTCCTCGAAGACCCGGTCGAGGATATCGTGCGGATCCTCGCCATAGCCCTTGTAGAATTCCTTGTAGGCCTTGGCGACGCGACGGGGCGTGTCGGACAGCCCTTCCCGCGAAGGGTCGTCGCCGGCCCAGAGGAGCAGCGTGCGGACGGCGGCTTCAGCCTCTTCCTGCGTCGGCTTGCGGACCAGAAACTTGTCGGCGGAGGGCCCGACGGCCCCCTCGACGGACAAGGACTTAACCACAGGGATCATGTGGTGCCTCCCGTTGGGACGATGAAAGCCTCGCATACGACCCGGGACGGTCCGGGCTGCGAGGCTGATGCGACAAGTTCGATGCCTTCCGGCGGAAGAGGTTCCATGCCCTCCCGTTCTGCGGCAATCAACCTTATATTGGATTTCCAAGCCGGTCATTCCAGACCGGCAAGAGATCGAGCCATGCTGGACGACGTCTACAACAAGCGCATTCTGGCGCTTGCCGCGAACATCCCCCTGCTGCAACGCCTGTCGTCTCCCGACGCCACGGCGCGGGCTCATTCGAAACTATGCGGCTCGACCGTGACAGTCGATGTCACCATGGAGGGGGATGTCGTGACCGGCTTCGGCCACGAGGTGAAGGCTTGCGCGCTCGGGCAGGCCTCGTCGTCGATCATGGCGCGCCACGTCGTCGGTTCGACGGCCGAGGAACTGCGGCAGGTGCGCGAGCAGGCCCGCGCCATCCTGAAGGACAATGCCAAGCCGCCCGAGGGCAAATGGGCTGATCTCGCCGTGCTGGTGCCGGTGCGCGACTTCAAGGCGCGCCACGCCTCGACCATGCTGACTTTCGACGCGGTGGTCGATGCGATCGGTCAGATCGAGGCGCGGCGGGAGGCCGCCGCCTGATCACTTCACGCCGAACGCGACCTTGATCTCCGGGATCGTCTCGTCGAAACGCACCCTGAAGGCGCGGTCCGCCAGCAGCGCCTTGGCGACGGCGCGCCCGACCTTGTCGCCCGCGACGAGATCGCTCTGGAAGTGGAAGCCGCAGATCAGGCGGCTTTCGGAGTAGCTCCTCACGCGCTCCTCCAGCTTGTCCGCCATCGAGGGGACGGCAGCCTTGAGCAGTTCGGCATAGAGCGCGGCCGTCGCGGCGTGGCCGGACGGGAAGGACGTGCCTTCCGGGCGCGCCCCGGGGCAGGGCTTGACGCGGGTCTTGGCCCAGAGCTGGAACGGGCGCTGGCGGTTCGTCAGGCGGTGGACGCTCTTCAGGAGGATGCTGAGCTCGACTTGCGCCTCGCGGAACAGCAACCGCACCTCGCGATGCGTATTGTCGACATAGTTCGTGTCCATGCCGTTCAGGAAGTTGACCAGCCCCTGACGCTGATCGGCGATGGCCTGCTTCTCGCGCTCCGGCGTGCGGTTGAGGGTGATTTGCTGCACCTGCTCGAATTCGGCCTTGGCCTCGGGGCTGTTCTGGGCGGGCGGCAGGCCGATGATCTGAGCGACGTCGAGCTTGGCGCCATCGAGCCAGAGCAGGTAAGGCCTCTGCTGGGCCATGGCCGGCGTGGCGAGGCCGAGGCTGAGCGCCAGTCCGAAGCCCGCAAGGGCGTTTCGGACGTGGGCATGGCGCAGGAAGGCTTCGCGAACGGAAGCTTGGCGAAAGCGGGCGGCGCGCATCATGTTTCCGGTATCAGGCAATGGAAAACGGGAATGGAAAGCGGGTTCTGGTGACGGCGGAGCGAAACGAAGCAGACGATCTATTTCAGCGCCTCTTTGTTAAGCAAAGATTTTCGCGTTTGCGAAGGCTTGCGATTCTGCCGCGCCGCGCCGCACATTTCGTCATTCGCGGCTATCAGCTCAGCCTTTCCATGCTGGTCGGGCGCCATTGCCGGCACTGGCCGAGCTGCTCGGCCTATACCGACGAGGCGATCCAGCGTTTCGGACTGTGGCGCGGCGGCTGGATCGGCCTTGCGCGGATCTGCCGCTGCAATCCCTGGGGGACGAGCGGCGTCGACATCGTCTGCGAGGAATTGCCGGCGAATGCGAACTGGTACCGGCCATGGCGATATGGCCGCTGGCGCGGTACCCATGTGCCGGAGACTACGGCTTCCCCTGACGCTGAGCCTCGGCGGCCTTGAGAGCGGTTTTGCAGCCATCCGAGAACAAGGCCTGCTTGTCGCGCATGCAGGCAAGCAGGCGACCGCCGCCAGGCCTGATCCCGGGGCAGTTCTTCTCGAAATCGGCCTGACAGGCGGCGCGAACCGCGGCCTGGTCCTGGCCGAGGGCGGGAACGGAGGCGACGAAGAGCAAGGCAGCCAGCGAGAGACGGATCACGGTCAATCCTTTCCGGGTGGGAGATGGGAGCCTCGAAAGGTGATTGCAGTATCTTTGCGGAGGTCTGGCCATCGCATGACAATTCGGCAGGGCCATGGCTTTCCGCGATTGCACAGCGCTGCGGCGTCGTATAGGCGAGGCCTCTCGCGCGCGCCGAACCGGCTGCGGGCCCGCGCGCTCTTCCGACAGGCAGCTGGTCTGACTTACGGGGCTCGTATCCCCGAGTGAGCAGGAGCACGATCGATGACGATCTCCCTGACCTTTCCCGATGGCGCGCAGCGCGAGTTCCCCTCCGGCATCACCGGAGTCGACATCGCCAAGGGCATCTCTCCCTCTCTGCTGAAGCGCACCGTCGCCATGGCGCTCGACGGCACGGTCGTCGACCTCGCCGACCCGATTGAGCGCGACGCGACGATCGAGTTCCTGAACCGCGAAGACCCGCGTTCACTGGAGCTGATCCGCCACGACACCGCGCACGTCCTGGCCGAGGCGGTGCAGGAACTCTTCCCCGGCACGCAGGTGACGATCGGCCCCGTCATCGAGAACGGCTTCTATTACGACTTCGCCCGCAACGAGCCCTTCACGCCGGAGGACTTCCCGGCGATCGAGAAGAAGATGCGCGAGATCGTCGCGCGCGACAAACCCTTCACCAAGGAGGTCTGGAGCCGCGACAAGGCCAAGGATTTCTTCGCTGGGAAGGGCGAGGCCTACAAGGTCGAGCTGGTCGATGCGATTCCCGCCGACCAGACGCTGAAGATGTATGCGCAGGGCGACTGGATCGATCTCTGCCGCGGCCCGCACATGACCTCGGTCGGCAAGGTCGGCAACGCCTTCAAGCTCATGAAGGTGGCTGGCGCCTATTGGCGCGGCGACTCGAACAACGCGATGCTGACCCGCATCTACGGTACGGCCTTCGCCAAGCAGGAGGAGCTCGACGCCTATCTCCAGCAGCTCGAGGAGGCGGAGAAGCGCGACCACCGCAAGCTCGGCCGGGAGATGGACCTGTTCCACTTCCAGGAGGAGGGGCCGGGCGTCGTGTTCTGGCACTCCAAGGGCTGGCGGCTCTTCCAGGAGATCATCGCCTATATGCGCCGGCGCCTCGCTGCCGACTATGAGGAGGTGAACGCGCCGCAGATCCTCGACAAGTCGCTCTGGGAGACCTCGGGCCACTGGGGCTGGTATCAGGACAACATGTTCGCGGTGAAATCGGCCGCGGCCTTCGAGAATCCGCAGGATACCGAGCGCGACCATCGCGTCTTCGCGCTGAAGCCGATGAACTGCCCCGGCCACGTCCAGATCTTCAAGCACGGCCTTAAGAGCTATCGCGACCTGCCGATCCGGCTGGCGGAGTTCGGCAACGTCCATCGTTACGAGCCGTCCGGCGCGCTGCACGGGCTGATGCGCGTGCGCGGCTTCACGCAGGATGATGCCCATATCTTCTGCACCGAGGAGCAGCTCGCGGCCGAGTGCCTGAAGATCAACGACCTGATCCTCTCGGTCTATGAGGATTTCGGCTTCGATCAGGACCTCGTCATCAAGCTCTCGACCCGGCCCGAGAAGCGCGTCGGTTCCGACGCGCTCTGGGACCATGCCGAGGACGTCATGACCAAGGTGCTGGAGACGATCGCCAAGCAGTCCGGCAACCGGATCAAGACCGAGATCAATCCGGGCGAGGGCGCCTTCTACGGGCCGAAATTCGAATATGTGCTGCGCGACGCCATCGGCCGCGACTGGCAGTGCGGCACGACGCAGGTGGACTTCAACCTGCCGGAGCGCTTCGGCGCCTTCTATATCGGCGCTGACGGCGAGAAGAAGCAGCCGGTCATGGTCCACCGCGCCATCTGCGGCTCGCTGGAGCGCTTCACCGGCATCCTGATCGAGCACCATGCCGGGCACTTCCCGCTCTGGCTCGCGCCCGAGCAGATCGTCGTCGCGCCGATCACCTCGGATGCCGACGGCTATGCGGAGGAGGTCACCATGGCCTGCCTCGCCGCCGGCCTGCGGGCGCGCGCCGATCTGCGCAACGAGAAGATCTCGTACAAGGTGCGCGAGCACTCGCTGGCCAAGGTCCCGGTCATTCTCGCCGTGGGCAGGCGCGAGGCCGAGGAAAAGACCGTGACGGTCCGCCGCCTCGGCAGCCAGGCGCAGACGGTGATGACGCTGGCGGAAGCGCTGGCGGCCCTGGGGCAGGAAGCGCTGGCGCCGGATTTGGCGCGGACGAAGGCCGTCAGGGCGGCGTGATCTGCCCAGCCGCGCGGCTGTCATTCCGGGGCGCGCCACCGGCGCGAACCCGGAACCCACGACGGGGTGAGACATTCGATGGCGGTTGCAGGTGGCTCGCCCGGTCGTGGGTTCCGGGTTCTTCGCTGCGCGAAGCCCCGGAATGACAACAGTGTTTTTCGGCCAGGATCGGCCTGACAGCTGTCCATGCTCCCAAGCCGAGTGCACCACTAGCTAAAGGCGGCCTCGCCATGCCAGATTGCCGGCGATGCTGACGGGTTCCTATCGCAAGCGGCTCGAGGCCGATCTCATCCGCTGGGTCGATGGCGGCCTGCTCAGTGCCGAGAGCGCCGGGGCGATCCGCCGTTCCGTGGCCTCCGGGCATGGTGGGTTCGGTCTGCCGGCGCTGCTGGGCCTGCTCGGCGGCCTGCTGATCGCATCGAGCGTGGCGGCCTTCGTGGCTGCGAACTGGGAGGCCATTCCGCGCCTCGCGAAACTCGGCATGATCCTCGCCGGCATCGCGGTCAGCTTCCTGGTCGCCTTCCGGCTGGAGCGCGGCGGCTCGCCGCGTGGCGGCGATGCGGCGGTGACCTGCGGCGTGCTGGTCTTCGGCGCCGGGCTCGCGCTCATCGGCCAGATGTACCATCTGCCAGCCGATTGGCCCGGCGGGGCCGTTCTGGTTGCGCTCGGAGCGCTCGCGGCAGCCTTCCTGATGCGGTCGAGCGGAGCCCTCGCGGTAGCCTTCGTTGCGATCTGCGCCTGGAGCTTCGGGCACTGGGAAGAGGCGCGCAGCGGTGCGCATTTCGCGTTCTTCATCCTTTATCTGCCGGCGCTGTGGCTGGCCCTGTCGCGCAGCAACAGGCTGATCCACCACCTCGCCGTGCTCGCGGGTGCATTCTGGATCGGCTCCGCCCCCGGCTATTGGCTGTTCGAGCGGTTCGACTATGGGCTTCTGGCCTATGGCCTCGCCGTGTCGGCGCTCTATGTGGCGCTGGGGGCCATCGCGCTCGACCGGGGTGGGCCCGGCCTGCTGACCGCCTGCTTGCCCTGGGGGCTGCTGGGGCTGGTGGGGACCCTTAATTTCGAGCTGGTCCGCATCCTTGACAATGACGAGGCGCGGGCAGGGCATGCCTTCCTGTTCGTGTTCTATGCCTATGCCGTCGTCGTGCCGCTCGTGGCGGTGGCCTGCGTCACGGCGCGGGACCGGCGGTTCCTCTGGCCACTCGCGGCCGCGCTCGCGCTCGCGCTTCTCGTGCCGGCTGTGTTCTGGAGCGGCATGGTCACAGGCATGCCCGGCAAGATCGTGGTGGCGAGCCTCGTGCTGCTCTCGGCGACGGCGCTGATGGCCGCCGGTGCCATCGGCGGCGTCCGGCGCCTGGTGATGGCCGGCTCCATCCTGTTCGGCGTCGCGATCCTGATCCTGCTCTGGCAGACGATCGGCACCTTGCTCGACCAGTCGCTGTTCTTCCTCGTCGCCGGGGCCGCGTTGCTGGCGGTCGCGTCCGGTGCGCGGCGGCTCTTCGCCCGGCTGAAGCCGTCCGTCGAGAAGGAGGCCGCATGATGCGCCCGTTCTCGGCCGATGCGATCGCTGCAAGGATACCGCTGCTCTGGCGCGCCGTGACGGCTGCGCTGCTGCTGGGGCTCGCCCTGCTCGCGCTCGTCGAGCAGCGTGCGCGCATCCTGCGCGGCGGCACGGAGGTCCGTCTGAAGACCGTTCCGGTCGATCCGCGCGACCTCTTCCGCGGCGACTATGTCGTGCTCGCCTATCCGATCAGCACGGTCGAGGCGGGTCCGGAGCAGGGCCAGCCCTATCGATCCGGCGAAACCGTCCTCGTCACGCTCGGGCGCGACGAGCAGGGCTTCGCGCGAGCGACAGGTGTCTCGCGCACCTGGCCCAAGGGCGGCAACGAGGTGGTGATCGCCGGGCGCGTGACGTCGACCAGCGGCTGCGCGACCAACGCCAATGGCGACTTCGATTGCAGCGGCAGCCGCAACCGGCTGCGCATCGCCTATGGGCTGGAGAGCTATTTCGTGCCGCAGGGCGAGGGCAAGGCCATCGAGACCACCGAGAAGGCCAGGATCGAGGTCGTCGCGGCGGTTTCGTCCTCCGGCGAGGCGGCGATCAAGCGCCTGCTGATCGACGGCAAGCCGATCTACGCCGAGCCGCCGTACTGAGCCGCGAGGCGTGAACAGGGGCGCCTGAGACGATCTGCTGCCAGCGCTCGTCTTCCTTGGTCGCGGCATCCTTCGTCGTCATTGCGAGAAGCGTCAGCGACGAAGCAATCCAGAGGGACTGGGCTGAAGCATTTCGCCCAGTCCCTCTGGATTGCTTCGCTTCGCTCGCAATGACGGCGCTCCAGCATCACATTGCCGTGTCGTCGCCGCTTCGTCTCGCCCCCGCCGCAAAGCTCCGCATGATCCGTTACACGCGCTTGTGACAATGCGCTGCGTGACGCGTGTCCCCTTCGGTTATATGAACGGCAGATGAACAAGATCGACAGAGAATGTTCATCTTGAGAGCCGCCAACCGGGAACAGTGACCGGCCGCGCGCGTTCCGCCCGAGCCCTTCCCACGCTGCCGAAGGACAACCATCCGTGTCGTCCACCTCATCCTTCAGGCGCTTTCTGCTCCTCGGCCAGCCGGCCGACGGCGCGGTGCGCCCTGCCGGCGGGCGGGATGCGCGGATCGATGTCGTGCGCGGGCTCGCGCTGCTGATCATCTTCATCAATCACATGCCGGGGAACGCGATCGCGGCCTATATGCCGCATAATTTCGGCTTCTCGGACGCCGCCGACATCTTCGTCCTGCTGGCCGGCGTCTCGGCCGCGCTGGCCTATGGAGGGCTGATCGAGCAGCGCGGGTTTTCCCTGGCCGCGCTGAAAATCGGCGAGAGGCTATGGACGCTCTACATCGCCCATATCGCCGTGTTCATCATCGTCTGCGGCGTCGTCGCCACGGCGGTCACGCAGACACAGAACCCGCTCTACATCGAGGCGATCAACATCCAACCCTTCTTCCGCGACACGGTCGAAGCGTTGATCGGCGCGCTGACCCTGACCTATCAGCCGTCCTATCTCGACATCCTGCCGCTTTATATCGTCCTGCTGGGGCTGTTCCCGGCGATCTATTACGCTGTGCGGATCAGCCCGCTCCTCGCGCTCGCTCTCTCGCTGACGATCTGGCAGGCGGCGCTCGCCTTGGAACTCAACCTGCCGAACGGCAGCGCCGGCGTCTGGTTCTTCAATCCGTTCGCCTGGCAGGTCGTCTTCACGCTCGGTGTCATCATCGGCCGCGCCGCGCAGCTCGGCCTCGGAGCGCCTCGGCTGGTCTGGCTCGACGCGGCAGCGGTTGCGTTCGTCGCCTTCGCCTGGATCGTGAAGGTCTCGGCCGGAAACCCGACGGGCATCGGCGCGTTGAACGATTGGTTCGATTCCGTCCAGCTTGGCTCGGACAAGACCAATCTGGCCTGGACCCGGCTGTTGCATCTCGGAGCGCTGGCCTGGCTGGCGATCCGCTGGCTGCCCGGCGGCGTCGCGACGGCTAAGTCCGGTGTCGGACGGGCCTTGGCCGCGGCCGGGCAGAACTCGCTCCATGTCTTCTGCGTCGGGATCGTGCTCTCGATCATCGGGCAGATCGTGCTGGCGGAAACATCCTTCGCGCTGGGCGTTCAGTTGCTGATCTGCTCCGGGGGCATTACAATATTGACAGGGTTAGGGATTTTCCTGTCGTGGTACCGTTCGATCACGAAACGCGGCGTAAGCGCCGAACCTGTCCCGGCCCGTGGCGCCTCGCCGCCGCGGCCATCCTTAGCCTCGCGCTGAATTCAGTTGCGGTTGCGGCGCCGATGCCGGCGCCCGGCGACGCGCGTTGCCGCGCCGATACGGCGAAGGCCGCTTTCCAGCCGAGCCTGCCGGCGGCGCGCAAGGCGCTCCAGGAAACCGGCCAGCTCACCATCGTGGCGTTGGGTTCCTCCGCCACGGCAGGCTCTGGAGCGAGCGCCGAGGACAGGAGCTATCCGTCGGTCCTGCAGGCAGAGCTCCGGCGGCGCCTGCCGGGTGCCGAGGTCAAGGTCGTCAACAAGGGCGTCGGCGGCCAGTCGGCCTACGACATGCTGACGCGTATGCAGGCCGACGTCATCGACGAGAAGCCGGCGATCGTGATCTGGCAGACCGTCATCAACGATGCGATCCGCGACATCGGCGAGGGGAAGCTCGCCAAGATCCTGCACAAGGGTATCGCCAGGGCGCGCGCCGCCGGAATCGACATGGTGCTGATGGATCTGCCCTGGCTGCCGCGCGAGGGGCGCTATCCGCATTACGACGACTACCGCGCCGTGCTGGCGAAGACGGCGCAAGAGCAGGGGGTCTCGCTCTTCCCGCGTTACGCCATGATGAAAGGCTGGTCCAATTCGCGACAGTTCACGCAGGAGGAGCTCGTCGGCATGGACGGGCTCCATCTCGTCGATGCGGGCTATCGCTGCCTGGCGCTACGGCTGGCGGACGGGATCGTCTCGGGGATCGGCCCGGTCCCGATCGAGACGGCCCGAGGGGCGAAGCCCATCAATTGAGGTCCATGTTATTCCGGGGCTTCGCCCTCGGATACGGCCTTTGGCCGGCCCAAGGATAAACTCCGCGAAGAACCCGGAACCCACGATCAGGCGAGCGGCCTGCAACCAGGCATAAAATGTCCTACCCGGTCGTGGGTTCCGGGTTCGCGCCTGTGGCGCGCCCCGGAATGACACCGGGCGTGTGAAGCGGCTGCCGGGCTTACTTCGCCAGAACCTCGATATCGCGGTCGGTGCCCGATTCGACCTTGAAGTCGCGCGAGTAGACTTGGCCTTCTTGCCGGGCGATCAGGACATAGTCGCCTTCCGCCAGGATGACTTGCGGGAAGGCGCCGATCGCCTCGCGGATGACGTCGCCGCCGGGCGTCAGCACGCTGAAGGCCGTGCCGGCGAAGGCCTCGCCGCCGGCATTCGCGACGAGCTTCAACGTGACCTTGGCGGCGCGGTGATGCAGCGTCGCCTCGGTGACCTTGCCGGTTTCGACCTTCACGTCGGCGCGCTGGATGGCGTTGGAATCGCCGTAGGTGGAGACGACGTGGTAGGTGCCCTCCGGCAGGCGGATAACCTCGCCGGCCTTGGCGCCGCTGGTGACGAGCCGGCCTTCCGAGTTGCCTTGCAGTGGCACGAAGACGGAGAAGGTGAGCTGCCCGGCCGGGATCGGCGCGTCGCCGATCGAGCCCGCGAGCGAGAGCGCGCCGGCGCTGATCTGCACCTGATCGCGCAGGCCCTGCATGCCGAGGTTGACGCGCTTGGTGCCGCTGGCGAAGCCATAGGCGGCATGGACGACGTAGGTGCCGGGCGGGAGGGAGAAGCTTGGCTCCGGCTCCGTGGAGCGCGCCACGATCCGGGCGGGCGAGCCGTCGGCGGCCTCGCTGAGAATGCGCCAGTTCAGCCCGGACCTGACCGGCTTGCGATCATTCGCGAACTGGGCCGAGACGGAAAGCTTGGCCTGCGCCGTCGTGGCGCCCGGCGCGGCAGGGGGCGGGGCGTCCGCTCCGGGGCCGGTGTCGGGCATGGTGGTCTGGGCCGAGGCTGGCGAAAGCAGGACGGCCACGGCGAAGACGAGCCCGGCAAAACGGCGGCCAGCTTCAAAACCATCCAATTCAAGCATGCTTTCAGTCCTCGGCGCTCTTGCAGCGATGTATGAGCAGGCGCGCTTGTCCTCATCATGGCGAAGGAATAGGTCATTCGCATCGCCATCGTCCGGATGTTTCATGACCGATACGCTCTCTCTGCTCAAGCTGCGTCGCTCGGTGCCGCCGCAGTTCCTCTCCGCTCCCGGGCCGCAAGGTGCCGAGCTCGACGCATTGCTGACGATCGCGGCCCGCGTGCCGGACCATGGCAAGCTCGCCCCCTGGCGCTTCATCGTCTTCGCGGGCGCCGCGCGCGAGGAGGCGGCCGAGGTGGTCGCCCGCGTCTATCGCGAGAAGAATCCGCAGGCGAGCGAGGAGCAGGTCGAATTCGAGCGCAAGCGCCTGCTGCATGCGCCCGTCATCGTCGCGGTGGTCTCGCGGGCCCGCCAGCACGCCAAGATCCCGCTCTGGGAGCAGGAGTTGTCGGCGGGCGCCGTCTGCATGAACATGCTCGTCGCCGCCTATGCCATGGGTTATGCCGGCTCCTGGCTGACCAACTGGTTCTCCTTCGACCGGAACGTCTTGGACGCGTTCGGGCTGGCCGAGGACGAGCGGATGGCCGGGTTCATCCATATCGGCACGCCGACGGCTCCGATCTCCGACCGCGACCGCCCGGTGATGTCCGACATCGTCAGCTATTACGGAGCCTGACGTGACCTATTATTCCGCGACGAAGGACGATCTCGGCTTTGCCCATGACCCGTTCAAGGCGATCGTGGCGCCGCGACCGATCGGCTGGATCACGGCGCTGAGCGCGAAGGGCGAGGTCAATCTCTCGCCCTACAGCTTCTTCAACGCGATCTCGTCGCGGCCGAACATCGTGATGTTCTCCTCGGAAAACAAGAAGGACGCGGTCGCCTTCATCGAGGAGACCGGGGAGTTCACCTGCTCGCTGGTGACGAAGGCGCTGGCGCAGCCGATGAACCTGACCTCGGCGCCGCTGCCGCGTGGCGAGAGCGAATATATCCATGCCGGGCTGGAGATGGCGCCGTCGCGCTTCGTCAAGCCGCCACGCGTCGCCGGCACGCCGGCCGCGCTCGAATGCAAGCTGCTCTCGATCCAGCAACTGCATGATGTCGAGGGCAACGCCGTGCCGCGCTGGATGGTGCTGGGGCAGGTCGTGGGCACCTTCGTCGATGACGCCTTCGTCAAGGAGGGGCGTTTCGACACGGCCGGCGCCAACCCGATCGCGCGCTGCGGCTATGCCGACTATGCCGAGGTGACGAGCCTGTTCTCGATTACCCGGCCGGTTGGCGGATAAAGCCTGTCTGCGGTCATGCTCGGGCTTGACCCACGGCCATCCGGTGCGTTCGAGCGAGCGTGAGCCGATGCGACCTCCTACCTTCCCCCTTGTGGGGAAGGGTATGGGGATGGGGGTCGTATGACCGGGTGCGCGGCCGATTGCAGAAGCGGGGCGCGCAAAAAAGGAAGCGGAGTTCCGGCTTTGCGACCCCCACCCCTGCCCCTCCCCACAAGGGGGAGGGGTTCCCGCGCCTGTTCCGGTTCCGGCAGATGCCGGAAAAGCCGCGATACATTGCGTTGTTCGGCATGGTGCCCGGAATGAACCGGACAGCCGTGGGGCAAGTCTGGGTACGGCCTTTCGTGGCCGGTCGGGATCAGTTGCCCGGCAGCGGCTTGGTGCGATAATCGCCGAGTGGGGCGAGGGCGCGGTTGATCGCCTCGGCATCGAGACCAGTGCCTGCCGGCAAGGTCAGCCGCGGCGGATCGAGCGTGACCTTCGCGCCCGGCGCCAGCGCATCGGCCGCGCGCTGGACGCGCGAGGCGCAGCCGCCGCAATGCATGCCCGAAACTTCGAAAACTTGAGTCATCCGAATCGTCTCCGGCTGTTTATTCAGCTAATTTGCGAGCGCGCGCCAGAAGGTGCTGTGCCTTGATGAGATGGGGGCGGTCGAGCATTTCGCCATCGAGGCCGATGACGCCCGCTCCCGGATTGGCCTCGAACAGCGCGACGATCTGACGGGCCTTGGCGAGCGCTGCCGGCGAGGGCGAAAAGATCTCGTTGATGGGCGCGACCTGGGCGGGGTGGATCGCCATCTTGCCGGTAAAGCCGTCGCGCCGCGCCGCGAGGCATTCGGCCCGGAAGGCGGCCTCGTCACGGAAATTGGTGAAGACGGTGTCGATGGCGTCAACCTGCGCCGCCGCCGCGCCGAACAGGGTCAGCGAGCGGGCAAGGCGGTAGGGGTCGGCATAGCTGCCATCCTCCAGCCGGTTGGTTTCGGCGCCGAGATCGGCTGCGAGGTCTTCGGCTCCCCAGGTCAGCGCCATCAGGCGATGGGAGGACCGGCTGTAGCTGCCGAGCCCGAAGATGCCCTTGGCGTTCTCCGTGCCGATGGGCAGGATTCGCGTGGCGCCGTCGGGCAGGTCCGATTCCGCCTCGCGCACGGCGATCTTGGCGGCGAGGTGGCCGACATCGGCCCCGCCTTCCGATTTCGGCAGCATGATCGCGTCCGGCGCGCCGGGCATGACGGCGTCGAGATCGGCGTCGCTCATCCCCGTCGCGAGGCCGTTGATGCGCACGATCAGCAGCGGGCGCTTCGCCAACTGGCGGGTGGAGTCCAGGAAGGCGCGTGTGATCTCGCGCGCCTGCGGCTTGGCGTCGAGCGCGACGGAATCCTCGAGATCCAGGATCAGCGCGTCGGCGCCGATCTCCAGGCCCTTCTGCTGCTTCTTCGGGCTGTCGCCCGGCACGAACAGGAGCGAGCGCATGTTGTCAGACCGCGACCGTTGCAGGGGCGGGACGCTTGCGCATGAAGGCCTGGCGCCGGCACTGGGCGACGAGCGTCCCGTCCTGCTTGTAGGCCTTGTGCAGGAAGTCGACGATGCCGGCCTCGGGACGCGAGCGCGACTCGCGCTTGGCGACGATCTCGGTGGTGCAATTCACGGTGTCGCCCTCGAAGAGCGGAGCGGGAAAGAGGACGTCGGTCATGCCGAGATTGCCGATGGTTGTGCCGACGGTGGTGTCGTTGACCGAGATCCCGATCATCAGCCCGAGGGTGAAGAGCGAGTTCATCAGCGGCTTGCCCCATTCGGTCTCTGTCGCGCAGAAATGCGCATCGATATGAAGGGGTTGCGGGTTGAGCGTCATGTTGGAGAACAACATGTTGTCCATCTGCGTGACGGTCCGGGTCAGACGGTGCTCGATGACGGCGCCGACCTGGAAATCCTCGAAATAGATCCCGCCACGCTTGTGACGCTCCACATCCGCCATCGACGCCTCCGCCATTCCCCGTCCGGCCGCTGAGCCGGCACGAGAAGTCGTAGAATGCCATCCGGCGGGAGGGAAGCGGAAAGCGTCGCGTTAAGCTTTGCGAGGCCGCGCTTAACGGTTCGCTTACCATAATGGAGCAGTGTTCGGATTGCGCCTTCCGCATCGCGCGGTGGCCGCATGCCGAAGGTCTCGATGTTCCTGTTCACCACCCCGCAGAGCCGTGACGCGCAGCCCGCCAATCCGGTCGTCAGCGCCATCCGCCAGGGCGCGGACCGGACCGGCGCGGGTTTCGACTATCTGCTCAAGACGGCGCAGCGCGAATCCGCGCTGGAGCCCGATGCCAAGGCCAAAACGTCGAGCGCGACGGGCCTTTTCCAGTTCATCGAGCAGACCTGGCTCGCCATGGTGAAGCAGGAGGGGCCCAAGCAGGGGCTCTCGCAATATGCGGACGCCATTTCCGAAAATGGCGGGCGGCTCACCGTGTCCGATCCGGCAGCGCGCGAGAAGATCCTGCAATTGCGCAACGATCCGCAGGTCGCAGCAGTGATGGCCGGCGCGCTGACGCAGAAGAATCGAGATCAGCTCGCCGGCGTCCTCGGGCGGCAGCCTCAGGCCGGCGAACTCTACATGGCGCATGTGCTGGGCGCGCGCGGCGCATCCGATCTGATCCGGGCCGCAGCCAGCGATCCGAACCGTGTCGCGGCTCGGGATTTCCCGGAGGCTGCGGCAGCCAACCGCTCGATCTTCTACGACAAGGCCGGCCGGGCGCGCAGCGCCCAGGAGGTCTATGGCGTGCTGGCGGCAAGCCATGCCAGCACGCAGGTCGCCGCGAGCACCGCGCAGAACCCGCAGGCAGGGCAGGGCGAGATTCCGGAAACCGAGATCGCCGCGGCCCTGCGCCCCGGGCGGGCGAAAGGGCTCGTCGGTTTGTTCTCGACAAGCGGTTCTCGCGATCCGGTGTCGAAGGCCGTCGCCAATCTCTGGACGACACCCAGCCGGACCGGCACGCGCATGGCATCGCTCGAAGGCGGAGAGCGCTACTTTCCGCGCCCGGCACAGGCCGAAGCCACCACGGCGTCCGATGCCGGCTCCTCGTCGAGCGCTGGAGCAGCAGCCGGCGCAGGCCCTGTGGTCAGCGCTCCGTTGCCGCCGTCGAGGCCGAGCGAATTGTCGGCTTCCAGCGTTACGGCCTCGCGGCCGGCGGGGAAGGCGCGCCGCGGGCCGCTCGACCTGTCTTCCTTCATGGTTCAGCGAGGCGGGGCATGATCGTTCGTCGTTTCCTGCTCTGGGCACGAACCGCCCCCGCCGAGGCGCGGGCGGCGGGAGCGGCCGCGCTGGCGGGCGCCTATCTGCGCTCCGACATGTCGGATGAAGATCGCAACGAGGCGGAGACGGCGCTGATCGCGCTGATCGACGATCCTTCGCCGCTCGTTCGCAGGGCCATTGCCGAGGAGGTGGCGCCTTCGACACGCACCCCGCGCAATCTCGCGCTCGGCCTGATCGCGGAACAGAGCGATATCGCGGCGCTGGTGCTGGCCCATTCGCCGGTGCTGACCGAAGCCGATCTGGTGGATGCCGCAGCGGTCGGCGACAGGCTGGCACAGCGCGCGATCGCGATGCGCCGCGCTCTGCCGCCCGGCGTCTGCGCAGCCTTGGCCGAGGTCGGCTGCGAGGAGGCGCTGGTCACGCTTGCCGGCAATCGCAGCGCCGAAATTCCCGATTTCTCGCTGGAACGCATGATCGAGCGCCAGGGCGACAGCGGGGCGCTGCGCGAGGCGCTGCTGGAGCGGGCCGACCTTCCGCCCGGATTGCGGCAGGCGATCGCGGCGCGGGTCTCCGACACGCTGGCGAGCTTCGTCAGCGGTTGCGGCTGGCTGACGCCGGAACGCAGCGAAAGACTGGCGCGGGAGGCGACGGAACGCGTCGCGGTCGCGCTCGCAGCGGGCGGGGAGACGACGGATGCGCCGGCGATCGTCGAGGTTCTGCGCGCCACCGGCCGGCTGACGCCGGGCCTGATGCTGCGCTCCCTGCTCAGCGGCGAGCCGGCGCTGGCTGAGGCCGCCTTCGTCTCGCTGTCGGGATTGCCCGAAGAACGGGTCGCGGCCCTGCTGCGCGACAGGCGCGGCGCGGGGCTCAAGGCGCTTTATCGCAAGGCCAGGCTTCCGGCTGCACTCGAACCCGCCTTCCTGGCCGCGATCCTCGCCCTCAACGCCCGCGGCTTCGATGCCGGCGGCGCCCGTCCCGGCATCGACCGCGGATTGCTGCGCGATGTCCTGATCGCCTGCGAGGCGATGGAGGGTCCGGAAGCCGATGCGTTGATGGCGCTGCTGCGCCGCCTGGATGCCGAGGCCGCACGGGATGAGGCGAAGTCGCTGGCCGATGCCCTGGCGGACGACGCGGCGCTCGCCCTTCTGGTGGAGGCCGATCCGTCCTTCCTGATCGAACTCGAAGCAGGCGACCTGCGCGAGGTCGCCTGAGCTGGATCAGTATCCGAACTGCTCGCGCAGGATCCGTTCATCCAGGCTGTGGCCGGGGTCGTGCAGCATGACGAGATCGACATCGCGGTCGATCTCGATCGACACGGTGCTGACCTCGTCGATCTGCGTGTGATCGGCGACGGCGCTGACCGGGCGCTTGTCGGCCTCGAGCACCTCGATCGAGACCTTCGCATGATCCGGCAGCAATGCGCCGCGCCAGCGGCGGGGGCGGAAGGCCGAGATCGGCGTCAACGCCAGCAAAGGCGCATCGAGCGGCAGGATCGGTCCGTTGGCCGAGAGGTTGTAGGCGGTGGAGCCCGCCGGCGTCGCCAGCAGCGCGCCATCCGCGATCAGCTCGGAGAGGCGCACCTGCCCGTCCACGGAGATGCGCAGCTTCGCCGCCTGGTAGGACCGGCGCAGCAGGGAGACCTCGTTGATCGCCTTGGCCTGCACGATACCACCCTTGCGGTCGACCGCCTGCATCGAAAGCGGGTGCACGACGCTGCGCTCGGCTGCCTCCAGGCGCTTGCGCAGCCCGCGCTCCTTGAACTCATTCATCAGGAAGCCCACCGAGCCGCGATTCATCCCGTAGATCGGCTTGCCGGTGCCGAGGAAGCGGTGAAGCGTCTGCAGCATCAGCCCATCGCCGCCGAGCGCAACGACGACATCGGCTGCTGCCGGCTCGGCATTGCCGTAGCGCTCGACCAGCTTGGCGAGCGCCGCCAGTGCTTCGGGTGTGTCACTGGCGACGAAGGAGATCGCGCCGAAGCGTTCGGTCATAGCGTGTCCTGAAGCGACAGGCCCTGCGGCATCGGCACAGGCTCAGAGGCTCTTAACACGAGCGGGCGGCAGGCCGCGAGGCCGCGCCGGCAACAAAGTCGATGCCATGAAAAAGGCCGGGCTTGAGCGCCCGGCCTCGAAGACAGGTGAAGGGGACGACCGCTCAGATCGCCGGAGACCACTGTACGGGCACCAGCTCGAAGCCGTTTCCGTCCTTCGCGATATGCCCCACGGCGGGGAAGGGCGCGTGGTAGAAGGCGACCTGCATCCGGTCGGCCGAGACCATGTCCAGCAACTTGCGGCGGGTGGCGGCAGCCTGCGGCCCGTCCATGTCGAAAACGGCGGACCAGTCCGGATTGCGCGCGAAGAGCGCCGGATGGTTGGTGGTGTCCGACATGATCATCAGCTTGCCGCTGCCCGAGGACAGCGCGAAGACGGTGTGGCCGGGCGTATGGCCGGGCGCGGCGACGGGTGTGATGCCCGGCAGGATTTCCTTGCCCGGCTCGAACTGCCTGACGTCCTTGGCGACCGGCCCGAAGACGCGCCGCACGCCGGCGAAGGCGCCCTTCATGGCATCGGGAGCCGCGTTCATCCGGGCGTCGTCCATCCAGAAGGCCCATTCCGCGGCAGGCACCATGACTTCGGCGTTGGGGAAGACAGCCGAGCCGTCCTTGAGCCGGAAACCGTTGATATGGTCGCCGTGGAAATGGCTGAACACGACGCTCGACACATCCTTCGGATCGAAGCCGGCAGCCTTGAAATTCGTCATCCAGTTGCCGGAAGTCGGCGCCCCGGAATCGCCGTTGCCGGTATCGATGAGCGTGAGCTTGCCGCCGTTCTGGATCGCGAGCGTGGTGAAGGAGATGTTGAGCGCGTCCTGCGGCAGGAAAGCCTGTGCCATCGCCTTCTTGACGTCCACCAGTTCGGCGTTGCGAACGAAGCCTTCCAGCGGCCGCTTGGCGAAGCCGTCGTTGATGGCGGTCACCGTGACGTCGCCGACCTTGTAGCGATAGAAACCGGGAGCCTGGTTCACGGAAACTCCTTGTGCTTGGGCCGGGACGGCGCCTGGAAGGTCCAGCGCGGTCGCGGCGACGAGAGCGCCGGCCCCGGCCATGGCCGCACGGCGCGAAAGATTGATGGTCTGCATCGATGTCTCCCCCCTCGGATCGCAGGCAGACTAGCGGGGAGAGGCGGTCGTTCAACCACGACGATCTGCCGACGGGTCAAGTTTCCGTGAGGCGGGCGGCGCCGGAGATCACTTTGGCCCCTCCGTCCCGTCGGCGTCGGGCTTGCCGGCAGGGTCGCGCCGGGCCAGCGCGCGCAACATGGCGGCGCAAAGCGCAAGCGAGCCCATTGCACCATGCCCCGAGCAGTCGGCGACGAGGGCCTGGAACGCCATGGCGTCGTCGCCGACCAGGCATTGCAGGCTCCAGCTCCAGCCGGGGGCTTTCTGTCGAAGCAGGGAGACGGCGACGTCGATATCGGCGCTGACCGCGCCGAGCGTCTTCCAGAAGGAGCCGTGCTGATAGATGCCGCCCGCCGGGGTCCGGCGGGTGACCAGCCGGGCGGGCTTGCGCCTCACGGTGTAGCCCAGAGCCTCATAGATATCCGCGTCAAGCTCGCGATCGGGCTTGCTGGATGTCTCACAGCGCGAGGCGAGCGTCAGAAGATCAGTCCGGTCCATTCCGATTCGCACATGGGTCGATCTGGGGCTACACCGTCGGGCGGTCGCATCGCGGGACATCTAACCCATATCGACAGGCGCCGGCCAGCCACCGCAGCGCTCGATGCGCGCGGCGGCCGGGGCACCGGATCACGGGCCGACGACGACGCCCCGGGCACGGCCGCCCGGCACGGCGCAGGAACAGCCCGTGCCTTGCGGAGCCGGCGCATAGAGCGTGCAGATCTTGACGGCCGTGCTGCACTGACCGCCGGCTGCGGCCGGGACGGCCTCATAGGCAGGGTAGGCATAAGCCGGGTAGGCGTAGGCGGGATAGGAGGCGGCTGCACCGATCGCCGCTGCGGTGGCAAGGCCGGCGGCGGCGCCCCAATAGGGATAATATCCGCCCCAATAGCGCCGGTAAGGGTAGTAGCCGCCGCCCCAATAGGCCCGGCGCGGATAGAAGCCGGCGCCTCGCCAGCCCCAGCCGCCATTCCAGCCCGGACGGTAGCCCGGGAATGCCGGCCGCAATCCATAAGGCCTCATCCCGACGCCACGGCCATAGAATCCGCCGCCCCGGAAGCCGCCGCCATGGAAACCGCCGCCGTGGAAGCCGCCGGCACGAAAGCCGCCGCCCCCGAACCGGGGCTGGGCCGAGGCATCCGTTGCGGCAGCGAGCAGCAACGGCGCGGCGGCTACGGCGACGAGCAGAGAGCAACGCATGCGAACCTCCCCAGGAAACGCAATTCACCCCAAGCTTCGAACGCCGGCCGAGGCTGCAGGTTCCGGCATGACGGTCAACCGTCGAACCAGCGCGATTGCGACTTGCAACGATAGCCGACGAAGCAGGCCTCCTGGTCGCGGCTCGGCACCCAGGCGGGATCGAGGGATTCGTCGAACTGGCAGAAGCTGCGATCGCGGACGAAGCGGTCATAGGTGTAGCCGCCCGTGCCGAGCACGATCGCGCCGTGGGTCTGCACGTCCCTCTGGCTGGCCGAGCAGGGGCGCGAGACGGTGGAGGGGCGCGTCTGGGCTGCGGCAGTTGCGGCGCTGAGCACGAGGACGAGGGTGAGAGCGACGGCTTTCATCGGAGCCTCCCGAGCCTGGCGAGGCGGATAACGGATCCGCCGGTCAAACGTTCCCTCCGCGCGGAAGATGTCAATCCCGCTCGACGTCGTGCGCTGCGCTGGACCAAGGCCCGCGTCCCGGTTCCAGTGAAGAAAATGGTGCCGGCGGAGAGGATCGAACTCCCGACCTTCGGTTTACAAAACCGCTGCACTACCGCTGTGCTACGCCGGCATCTCCTGGCCGATAGGCCGAGGACCGCCGAAGGAGATGCTCTCCTCGGCGGTGTCGTAGCGGTTACCAGCCGATTGCCGCGAGAGCAAGCATCTCCGCCCGGCGGCCGCCGTGCCGTCGCGCGGGTCGGCGGGAGCGTCAGCTGATCGAGCGGATGATCTCGCGATAGGCCGCTTCCGGGAAAGCCTTGAGGGTTTCGGTGCGGACGTTGCCGAGCATCGCGAGTTGCAGGCAGAAGCGCGCATGGACCGCATCGTCCGGCGCCTCGCAGACGATCACCATGTCGTATCGTCCCATGGTCATGAAGAAGGCCTTGAAGTCGCCGCCCATCTCCTTGAGCGCCTGCTTGGCGGCATCGAGGCGGCTCGGCGAAGCCTTGACGCTGCGCGCACCCTGATCGGTCCATTGGGCCAGCATGATGTAGGTCGTCATCGCGCCACTCCCTGAAACCGGCCCGGCCTGTTCATCGGAAGAAACTCCCGGCGGCTTGATCGTCGCCGCTGGCTAGCGATGGCTTGCGCCATCCACCGGACCTTGGGCTCAGGATAGCACAATGCGCGGCGCAGCAGCACGGCAAAGGCGCTTTTTGCAGGGTGGGCGAGGCGCGTGCGGCAAAGGATAGGCTTGGGCCAATGGGCTCGCGCGGGGCCGTATGACAGACATGGCGCGTTATCGTGCCTTCAGCTTTCGAAGGTTGCGCGTCTCGCGCATGACCCAGCTGCGAAACGCCGCAACGCTCTGCTGATGTGCCTTCCGCTCGGGATAGACGAGATAATAGGAGTCGCCGGACAGGATCGGCGGGCCGAACGGCATGTGGAGCTCGTTGCGCGAGAGTTCGCCCTCGATATAGCAAACGGGCACGATGGCGATGCCGATGCCTTGAACCGCCGCGTTGATCAGCATTTCCGTATGCGCGAAGCGCGTGCCCTGAATCCGGCCCTGATAATTGAGGCCGGAGAGCCGCAGCCAATGCAGCCACATGCTGGGGCGGCTGGCGTTCTGCAACATCGGAAACTTCGCGAAGTCCTTCTCTTCGAGCTCGGCCCCCAGCTCGACCAGCCTGGGCGAGGTCACCACCGCGATCTCTTCCGCAAACAGCTCGACTGACCGGGCGTTCAGCCAGGTCCCGACGCCACGCAGGATCGCGACATCAAGGCGCGTGGTCTCGAAGTCCAGGTCCGGGGCTGCCAGGGTGACTTCGACGGGAATCTCGGGATGCGCGCGGATGAAGGTTTCGATCCGCCTCGGCAGCCAGCGCGCGCCCAGCGTTGGATGTGTCCCGATCATCAGAGAGCTGTCGACGGAACGGCCGCGCACGGCGTCGATCGTGATCTCCTGGAGCTTGTCCAGCGTCAGCGCCAGATCGCGATAATAGTTCGCGCCGACCTCCGTCAGCACGAGGCGCGGTCCCGATCGGTGAAACAGCGGCACGCCGAGAAACTTCTCGAGGTTGTGGATCTGCCTGCTGATACCGCTCTGCGTCAGGCCGAGATCCTCCGCGGCCTTGGTGAAATTCATGAATCGTGCCGATGCCTCAAAGGCATGCAAGGCAGACAGCGATGGCAGATAGCGCCGCATGGGAAGCTTCCTCCATCATGATTAAAAGTCATGGTAGATGAAATTTTCAACGTTTTTGTTTCGTCCGGGGCTCGTCCACACTCGGCTGGTCCGGCTCAAGAACAAAAGCGCGAGCATCCGGTCCAAGGGGTAAGGACCGGATCAATCGCACGTCGACGGGGCCGTCAAATGTGAAATCGAGAGGGGAAGAGTATGGACAGGCGCGAATTCAGCAAGCTGATGGGCTTGGGCGCGGTTTCCGCCGCAGCAGGTCTCTATACCGGCAAAGGCGCTCTGGCGGCAGGTTCCCTGGAGCGGGTCAAGGCCTCGGGCATTCTGCGCATCGGAGCGGTCGCCGACGGTGCTCCTTACTACCAGAAGATGGTGACCGACGGCAGCTGGCGCGGCTTCTACATCGATATCTGCAAGAAGCTCGCGGACGACCTCGGGCTCAAGATGACGATCCTCGAGACGACCTGGGGCAACTCGGTGCTCGACCTCCAGGCCGACAAGATCGACGTCTTCTTCGGCCTCAATCCCACGCCGGAACGGCAGAAGGTCATCGATTTCTCCGGCCCGGTCTTCAAGAACGCCTTCACGATGGTCACCCGTAAGGGCCTGGGCGCGAAGACTTGGAGCGATTTCGACAAGCCGGAGATGCGGATTGCCGTCGATGCCGGCTCCTCGCATGACGCAGCCGTCACGCGCCTCGCCCCGAAAGCCCAGATCTCGCGGCTGAAGACCGCGAGCGATGCGACCGCCGCGCTGCAAGCCGGCCGCGTCGACGCGCAATGCCTGGTGCTGATCCTGTCGCTTTCGCTGCGTGCGAAGAACGCCGCGCTCGGCGACATCGTCATGCCGACGCCCCCCGACTTCACCACCTCGAATGCGGGTTTCCGGAGAGAAGCAGATCAGTCCTGGCGCGAATTCGTCGACGGCTGGATCGCCAAGGAGCGTGTGAGCGGCTTCATCAAGAATGCCGTCGTGAGGAATATGGGCCTCGTCGGCGTCAAGGAGAGCGATTTCCCCCCCGGCTTCGAAATCTGATGCTCCACGATGGCGGGGCTCCGGCCCCTCCATACGCGATGTCGATCATGGGGATTCGCCGCCATGTATGAATGGGATTTCTCCATCCTGTGGGGCTACCGATGGTTGTTCCTTCAGGGGCTGGGCGTAACCGTGGCTTTCACGGCGGCGACGATCGCCGGCGGCCTGGTCGTGGGCATGACCTCCGCGATCTGCCTTCTTTCGCGCTTTGCGGTGCTGCGCGGGATCGCACTCGGTTTCATCGAGATCTTCCGCTGCACGCCGGTGCTGGTGCAGCTGATCTGGTGCTACTACGCGCTGCCGATGATCGCTGGCATCGAGATGACGCCGGTCACGGCCTCGCTTCTCGCGCTCTCTTGCTATGGCGGCTCGTTCTACGCCGAGATCATCCGCGGCGGCATCGTGTCGATCGATACCGGCCAGTCCGAAGCGGCTGCGGCCCTGGGCATGACGCCGGGGCTCGCAATGCGGCGCATCATCCTGCCGCAGGCGCTGCGCCGCATGCTTCCGGCGCTGATGAACCAGTCGATCCTTCAGTTCAAGAATACGTCGCTGGTCTCGGTGCTCGCCGTTCCGGATCTCGTCTATCAGGGCCAGATCGCGGCGCACGACAGCTTCCGCCCGCTGGAGACCTATACGGCCGTGGCGGTCGCCTATTTCGTGATCCTCTTCCCGTTGACGCTGTACGTCCGCCGCCGCGAACGCCGGTTGGGAGAAGCCCGATGACAGCGAAAGCACCGATGATCGAGATCTCGAGGCTGCGGAAGCGCTTCGGGCAGCTGGAAGTCCTCAAGGACATCAGTCTTCAGGTCGCGCAGGGCGGTGTCGTTGCCCTACTCGGACCCTCCGGGTCGGGCAAGTCGACGCTACTGCGATGCATCAACCTGCTGGTGGTGCCCGATGACGGAAGCATCCGCGTCGGAGAAACCACCTTCCAGTTCGGCAAATCACTGCAGCAGCCAAAGGCAAAGCCGCTGGCGCAATTCCGCTCCCGGACCGGCATGGTGTTCCAGAGCTTCAACCTGTTTCCGCACATGTCGGTCCTGGAGAACGTCACCGAAGCTCCGATCCATGTGAAGGGCCTGGACCGGAAGACGGCGACCGAGCAAGCCATGGCCCAGCTTGAAAAGGTCGGGCTCGCTGACCGCGCTTCGCAAATGCCCAACACGCTTTCGGGCGGGCAGAAGCAGCGCGTCGCGATCGCTCGCGCCCTGGCCATGGAGCCGGACGTCATGCTGTTCGACGAGGCGACCTCGGCGCTCGATCCGGAACTCGTCGGCGAAGTCCTGCAGGCGATCCAGAAGCTCGCCGCGGATGGCATGACGATGGTGATCGTCACCCACGAAATCGCCTTCGCCCGTGACGTCGCCGACCGTGTCGTCTTCATGCGCGACGGCTTCGTCGTCGAGGAAGGTCCTGCGCGCGAGGTCATCGACACGCCGCGCGAGGCGGCGACCCGCACCTTCCTCGGCCATTTCCATCGCGCAGGCGACCGTTCCGGAGTGTCCGCCTCATGAGCAAGGTCCGACGCATTCATCTGGTGACGGGGGCGGCGAGCGGCATCGGGCAGGCGACGGCGCTGGCGCTGGCCAGCCCGGGCACGGGGCTGCTGCTTCATACCCGGGCCAACGAGGCCGGTCTGAAGGCGGTCGCCAGCAAGGCAGCGGAGCGAGGCGCTGAGGTCGCGATGGCGCTCGGCGATCTCGCCGATCCCGATTGTCCGGCCCGGCTGGTCGATGCGGCCACTGCCCGTTTCGGCAGGCTCGATGCACTCATCTGTGTCGGTGGCGCCGCCCGGCGTGGCCCCGCAAGCGCCCTGTCGCGCGAGGCTCTTCACACGGCGCTCGACGAAAGCGCGCTTGCGCTCGTCGCATTCCTGAAAGCGGCGCGCCCGCTGCTGCGGGCGAGCGCGGCTGCCCGGGTGGTCGCGACCTCGTCCTTCACCGCTCACCTGTTGCGCGACGATCTCGATGCCTTTGCTGCGACGGCGACCAGCCGGGCTGCGCTGGAAACCACGGTTCGGCTTCTGGCGCACGAGTGCGCGGCGGACGACATCACCGTCAATGCGGTGGCGCCGGGCCTGATCCGCAAGGATGCGAACCAGGGCAGCAAGCTGTCGCCCGAGGCCATTGCGCGGATGGAAGCCATTGTCCCGCTCGGGCGGCGCGGCTCCCCCGAGGAAGTCGCGGCCGTCATCGCTTTCCTGGCCTCGCCGGCGGCCTCCTATGTCACCGGCCAGATCTGGCACGTCAACGGAGGGCTGTTGTGAGCATCGCAACCGTCGAGCGCATCAGAGTCTTCCTGATCGAAAGTCCGATCAAGATGGCGAGGCAACAGGGCGTCGGCAACGTCAAGGGCACGGTGAAGCGCGTCCTCGTCGAATTGACCGCCTCGTCCGGCCTCGTCGGTTGGGGCGAAGCGGCGCCGTGGGAGGTCTTCACGGGCACCGCCGAGGCAGCTTTCGCTGCGATCGACGTCTATCTTCGCCCGCTCGTGATCGGCGCGCCGATCGACCGCATCCGCGCCCTGACCCTCCAGATGAACAAGGTGCTCGTCGGGCATGGCGAAGCCAAGCTCGCCATCGAAACGGCGATGTTCGACATCCTGGGCCAGTCGTCAGGGCTTTCCATCGCCGATCTGCTCGGCGGTCGCGTTCGCGACACGATCCCTCTGTCCTTCTCGATCGCCGATCCGGACTTCGACGCCGATATGCGGCGCATGGAAGAGATGGTTCCGCAGGGCAACCGGATCTTCAAGGTGAAGACGGGCGTGAAAACCCACAAGGAGGACGTCGCGCATCTCGAAGCGATGCGCAATGCCTTCGGGGATCGGATCGATCTGCGGATCGACTATAATCAGGCGCTCCAGCCGTTCGGGGCGATCAAGACGCTGCGCGACGTCGACCAGTTCCGGCCGACCTTCATCGAGCAGCCGGTCCCGCGGGACTGCCTGACCGCCATGGCGTCGTTCGCCGCCGATCTGGATACGCCGATCCTCGCCGACGAGAGCTGCTTCAATGCCCGCGACCTGCAGGAGATCATCAGGCTGAACGCGGCCGATGCCATCTCGGTGAAGCTGATGAAGACCGGCGGCATGCTCAGTGGACAGGCGCTCATGGCGCTCGCCGACCTCGCCAGCCTTCCGGGCTATGGCGGAACGCTGTGGGAGGGCGGTGTCGCGCTGGCGGCCGGCACCCAGTTCATCGCGGCGACGCCGGGCATCTCGCTCGGCTGCGAGTTCTACATGCCCCACCACGTTCTGACCGAAGACGTGCTCGAGGAGAAGATCGAGAACCGCAACGGCGAGGTCGTCGTGCCCGACGGCCCCGGCCTAGGAATTCGCGTTTCCGAGAACTCGCTGAGATCGAACGCGCGCGTGCTCGCGGAACGATAAAGCCGGACTGAATGCCATCACCGCGTTTCGCGCCGGTCCCGGCTCTGCCGTGACGGAGACGAGAGCTATTGCCCAACGCCCGGGAAAAGGTCATGCCCAGCGCCGCCACACCCCATACCCTGGTTATCGGCAGCGGCATTGTCGGCGCCTGCAGCGCGCTGGAGCTCGCCCGCGCCGGTCACGCCGTCACCTTGATCGACATTGGCGAACCGGCAGGCCGGCAATCCGCAAGCTATGGGCATGGCTGCTGGATCAGCCCGGCCTCCGTCGTGCCGATGTCCATGCCCGGGCTCTGGAAGCAGATTCCCGGCTACCTGCTGAACCCGCGAGGCCCGCTCGTCATTCGATGGCGGCATGTTCCGCGGCTGGCTCCGTGGTTGCTTCGTTTCCTGTGGGCCGGCTCCTCCGTTCCCCGTGTCGAGGCAACGGCCCGCACCCTGAGCCGGCTGCTTCACGACAGCCCGCAGCGGCACCAGGCTTTGAGCCGGGAGCTCGGCGTGCCCGAGCTGATCCGCCGTGAAGGGCTGCTCTATGCCTATCCGGACAGGTCCGCCTTCGAAGCGGAGACCCTGTCCTGGCAGTTGCGGCGGATGACCGGGCTGCGCTGGCGGGAGCTCGATGCCACGGCCTTAAGGGAGCGGGAACCCGACCTCGATCGACATTATACCTTCGGGATCCTCGCGGAGGACGGCGCCCATTGCGTCGATCCTGCGGCCTATGTCGCCAAGATAGTCGAGGCAGTATGCGCCTGCGGCGCAGAGCTGGTCCGGGCGAGGGCGGAGGGGTTCGCGTTCGATGGCGAGCGGCTTGTCGGCGTCCAGACCGATGCCGGCCTCATCCCGGGCGACAGGGCGGTCGTCGCCGCCGGCGCCTGGTCGAAAAGGCTCGCAAGCGCTGCCGGTGACGCGATTCCGCTCGAAAGCGAGCGGGGCTACCATGGTGTCGTCTCCCTGGAGACGGGAGGCCCGCGCCACCCCGTCATGCCGAGCGATGGCAAGATGGCGAACACGCCGACCCTGGCAGGCTTGCGTCTTTCCGGCCAGGTCGAGCTCGCCTCGGTCGACACGCCTCCGAACTGGAGCCGTGTAGATATCCTGATCGACCATGCTCGCAGGACCTATCCCGCACTGGCGGGGGTGCGGGAGCTGCCCGTCGACAGGTGGATGGGGCATCGCCCTTCGACACCCGACGGCCTGCCCGTGATCGGCAGATCCACGCGGTCACCGGACGTTTTCTACGCCTTCGGGCACGGTCATGTCGGCTTTGCCTCGGGGCCTGTCACCGGCCGCGCCGTGGCCGAGCACCTGGCCGACCTCCCGGACGCCTTCGAGATCGGCCCCTATTCGCCCCGCCGGTTCAAGTTCGGAAGGGGCCGTCCATGAAGGCCGGGGTCATTCGCCGCAGCGGCATCCTGGCTGCGCCGGGATCCGGCCTCGCTGCCATTCGCGTGGCTTCCTGAACAAGCCAGCCTCAAGGACATCGAAGGAGAACCGAGAATGCGTGGTGCAGACATCCTGGTCGAAATGCTCATCGGCTATGGCGTCGAAGTCGTCTTCGGCGTGCCGGGGGACACCAACGTGCCCTTCTACGAAGCGTTGCAACAGCGCGAAGACCGCATTCGTCATGTCATGGCGCGCGACGAGCGGTCGGCGGGCTACATGGCAGATGCCTATGGCCGCTTCACCAGAAAGCCCGGCGTTTTCGAATGTCCATCGGGCGCCGGCGCGATGTACTCGCTTCCGCCGGTGGCCGAGTCCAATTCCTCTTCCGTCCCCGTCATTCTGCTGACGATCGACATTCCCTTGCCCGGCGAGGGGCGCGGCGTCCTGACCGAGCTCGATTGCGCGCGCCTTTTCGAGCCGATCACCAAGATGTCCGTCCAGGTGAAGGCAGCGGAAAAGCTGCCCGAGATCATCCGGCGTGCCTTCCGCACCGCCTGCTCGGGCAAGCCGGGAGCCGTTCACCTGCAGATCCCCGAAGACATGCTGCTGGCCGAGGTCGATCCGGCCCGGATCTCCCTGCATGTCGAGAAGGAGTGCATGGAGTTTCCAGCCTATCCGACGCTCCCGGCCCCGGAAAAGCTGGATATACTGATCTCGCTTCTCACGAGCAGCAAGCGCCCGCTGATCGTCTCGGGCGGGGGCGTCAACCGCTCCTGCGCCGGCTCGGAGGTGACGGAGCTTGCCGAGCGCCTGAACATCCCGGTCTGCACCACGATGACCGGGCAAGGCACGATGCCGGACGACCACCGCCTGGCTGTCGGGGTGATCGGCGACAACGGCTTTCATCCGCACGCCAACTGGGCGCTGGAACATGCCGACTTCGTGCTTTTCGTCGGTTCCCGCATGGGGTCGGTCGTCACCATCGGCTGGACCTTCCCGAGGATCACGCTGAACAAGCGTGTCGCCCAGATCGATATCGATCCGGAGGTCATGGCGAACAACTACGAGAACCTTGTTTCCGTGCAGGGCGATGCCCGGTTGGTCCTGCAGCGGCTGATCGAGAAGGCTCCCTCCGACAATGACCCCGGCAGGACCCAGGAGTGGGTGGACGGGCTCAATGACCTGCGTTCGAATTTCTGGACGAACGCCGAGGTTCTGCTGGGCTCGGAGGCGTCGCCGCTGCGGCCGGAACGAGCCGTGCGGTGCTTCAACGAGGCTTTGGAGCTCTACGGGAAGCCCGCCCATATCTACTCGGACGCGGGTACGCCCACGCCGCACATGACGCGCTTCCTCAAGCTCAAGGATCGCAGGACGCGCTTCGCGATTCCGCGCGCCTTCGGGGGCCTGGGTTCGGCGCTGCCTGCCACGGTCGGCGCGTGGTTCGCCGACAAGGAGCGCAGGCCCATCGGCATGTTCGGCGACGGTTCGTTCGGCATGTCGGTCGGCGAGCTCGAAACGCTGGTCCGGTTGCAGGTCCCCGCGATCCTTCTGCTGTTCAACAACGGTACTTTCGGATGGATCAAAGGCCTGCATCGGCTGAAAGGCCACAACCAGTGCTTCGGCGTCGATTTCACGCCCCCGCGCGGTCAGGCCATCGCCGAAGCTTTCGATGTGAAAGCCTGGACTGCCACGAATTCCGAGGAACTGGACGCTTCGCTGGCGAAAGCCTTTGCCTATACGGATGGGCCGTGCCTGATCGATATCCATGTCGAATCGATCGCCGATCGTGTGCCGCCGGTCTATTCATGGCTGACGAAGCGCGGCAAGGATCCGCTCAGCGTCGCGGCTGAGGAAGTGCGCTACTTCTGACCGGCAGGTGCGCTTTTGGGGCAGCGACGCGGCCAGTCGTTGCCTCAGCATGGTGATGTTCGGGCACCGACATGCATCCGGCGCCCGACATTCCGGGGCGACGGCTCAAAGCCAACTCGCAACACACTGACAAGTAAACCACCGTCGAAATTTGGAACATTTATAATCTTCGTGCGTCGCGTATCGCTTTTGTCTCGTGGCCGCCAAAATCTAAGAGTTGCCGTCCTCCTCTCCGGAGAGAAGCTTCTTCGCGCGCTCGGCAGCCTCCTGCCGGCTTTCGACCAGAAACTTCGGGAACGGGAAGATCTTGTCCGTTTTCGGGAGCGTCTTCGTCAGTTTCGACCGCAGGGCGGGCTCGCTCGTTAGATAGATGTAACCCGCGCAGTGGCGCCCGAGGTCGTCCCTGCGCCGCTTGATCCATAGCGATGCGCGTCGCTCGTCCGCGTGAGGTTCGCTCTCATGAGCATGGCTCGGCGGCACCCAGATCACGACGAAGCGCCGCTCCTGGTCGATCAGACGGTCCAGCCCGTCGAGCACGCGCTCGGACCGCCTTTCTTCGTCGAGTTCAGGAAAGCGGACGAAGACGATCGGCCAGGTGCTGAGGTCGAAAAGCCCCGTATCCGGCTTTACGCCGTGAAATTTCGGCTGTGTGGTCATGTCCGTCACGCGTCCTTCGAAATCGGGGCCAAAAGAAGCCCGACGACGACCAAGAGCGCGCCGCCGCCCACGGCATAGAAGGTCAGCCAACCGAGCGATCCAATGAATTGTGCGGCCGCGATCGTGACCACCGTGCTGGCGAACCGGCCCACGCCGTAGAATACGGCATAGTCGGTTGCGGGTTGCGATCCCTGCGCCCAGCGCAGGATGCCGGCCGTGATCACGACATAGATTCCGCTGATGGCGGCCGCGATCGAAATGGCCCCGCCGATTGCAAGCCAGGGCGAGCGGAGCGCGTAGCCGAAGCCCATGGCGGCAAGCGCGGCGAGGCCGAGCGCCGCGAAGGCGACCATCGTAACGGAACGGCCGAGATGCTTCATCAAGCTCGCGGATGTGCCCGCGACCACCAGCATGCAGAGAGGCGTGAGCGTACCGACCATCCATCCGATGGTTTCGGGCGTCACACCGAGATCGAGCAGCATCAGGCGGTTGAGGCCCGACAACGGAAATATCACGCAGCATGCGGCCGTCAGCAGCCAGAGACGCTTTCGCTGGAGCGGATCGCGCAGGATCGCCAGGAGGCTGGCCCCGCCGGGATCGGCCTTTCGTCGCGGCAGTGCGCGCTCGGCCGCGGACAGGGGCAGGACGGCGACGGGAAGGATGAGGAGAACGAGTGCGCAGGACAGGAGGACACTCCGCCAGCCGAGGCTTTGGAACAGTGCTACGAAAGCGCCCCCGCCGATCATCGCGCCGAGCGAGAGCGCGGCGAGCTTGGCCGCCGCGGCGTTCGGACGCCAGTCCGGGGCGATCAACTCGACCGCGAGAGCATCGAGCGCGATGTCCATGGTCGCCATGGCGCAGGCAACGAGGAGCCCGAGCGCGAAGAGCAGCGGGACCGGCACGTTCTCGAGAAACGCGACGGCGCCGACCGTCAGCGCAGCGAGGCACTGCATCGGCACGATCCAGCCGATGCGAGGCGTCAGGACCGGCGTGCGCCAGCGATCGATCAGCGGAGACCACAGAAACGCGATCCCGAAGGGGAGATAGAGCGCGTAGAGCCAGCCTGCCGAGCCGATGCTCACGCCCTGGGCGCGCAGAACCGTGGGGAGGCCACCCTGAATGGCGCCCATGGTCAGCCCGAAGCCGATATAGAGCGCACTGAGCCTGACCGTGATAGCCGCCTGGCCGAGCGGCATGGCCGTGGGCGACCGCGAAAGGGCTTCTGATTGCATTCTCATCGCGCCCGATGGTCACCAACGGTAATTCAGCGAGGCGTAGACCGTGCGTCCGAAGCCGTAGTTGCAGAAGTTGTTCGCGAGGCAGGTGACGTAGGTCTTGTCGAACAGATTGCTGACGTTGAGCTGCGCGGTGAAGCCTTTCAGGCTTGGATATGACTTGCTGAAATCATAGGAAATCATGGCATCGACCAACGTGTAGCCCGGCACGTCCAATCGAACGGGGCTTGCGACGAACGCATTCGGCGCATAGCCGCCGACGGTCTCGCCGACATAGCGAACGCCGCCGCCGATCTTCAGCCCGTGGAGGGAGCCGGGGCCGAACGCATAATCCGCCCAGAGCGAAGCCGTATAGTTGGGAACGCCGACAGGGGCGTCACCGACATCGGCGCCGAGGCCGCGTGTGACTTCTGCCTTGATGTGCGTGAAAGCGCCGATGAGATTGATGTTCTCGGTGACGGCGAACTTGGATTCGAACTCGACGCCGCGCGAGCGCTGCTCGCCGTTCTGATAGCGAACGAGGGGATTGAGCGCGGTGACGACGTTCTGCTGCGTGATGTCGAAATAGGCGAGCGTGAACAGGGCATTGTGGCCGACGGGCTGATATTTGACGCCCACTTCGTATTGTTCGGCGGTGGTCGGCCGGAAGGCGTTGCCGCCGGCATCCGTGCCGCTGACGGGCAGGAACGACGTCGAATAGCTCGCATAGGGCGCGACGCCGCTGTCGAAATTGTAGATCAGGCCGATCCGGCCGCTATAGGCGTCGTCCTTCTGCTTCTGCCGCATGTTGTTCAGATAATTGTCCGTGGTCATGTCGACGGAGTCGCGACGGCCACTGAGGACGAGCGTCCAGCGGTCGAACGAAATCTGATCCTGCAGATAGAGGCCGGCCTGATCGAGTTTCTGGCGCTGGTTGGTGATCGGAGCGAGCAGCAGGTTCGTCGCGATGCCGTAGACCGGATTCAGATAGTCGATCGATGGTGCGCCGCCGTATTTCCGGGTCTGCCTCCAGTCGGAATGCACATAGTCGAAACCGAAGAGTGCCTTGTGGCGGAGCCATCCCGTATCGAACCGGGCTTCCAGCTGAAGGTCGGAGGTGAGACCGCGGATCGACTCGTCCTGCCCCAGCCCATAGCGCGGAATCGTATGGCCGTCGGCGAGCAGGCCGTTCGTCGTGACGTCGCGCGTCGCCGTGGTCAGATCGAGATAACGAATATTATGGCGCAGGGTCCACATATCGTTGAAGCGGTGCTCGAACTGGTAGCCGATCATCGCCTGCTTGCGGTCGAAACTGGAAAAAGCCGGGTCGCCGTCGTTGAAGGAGCGCCGGATCGGGCCGGCCGGCGAGCGCCAGAGGCTGCCGACCGTGGGCAGCACGCCGTAATAGCCGCCTTCCGGGTCGTGCTGGTAGCTGCCGCTGACGGTGAGCGTGGTGTCGGCCGTTGGCGCCCAGGTGAAGGACGGTGCGATGAAGGCGCGCTCCTCCTTCGTATGGACGACCTGCGTGTCGGATTTCCGCGCAAGACCGACGACGCGATAGAGCAGCGTCTTGTCGTCCAGGACGGGTCCGGAAAGGTCGAACGCAGCCTGCATGCGGTCGTGGCTGCCGTACAGCATCTGGACCTCATGCTGGGGCGTCGCCGTCGGGCGCTTCGAGACGAGGTTGATGAGGCCGCCGGGCATCGAACCGCCGTAGAGGACGGAGGACGGGCCTTTCAGGAACTCGATCCGCTCGATGGCGTAGGGATCGATTTGCGGAAAGGCATAGCCGCCACCGCGCAGAAGGCGCATCCCGTCGAGGAACTGTACCGGATCGGTCGGCGAACCGAAGCCCCGGATATACGGGATGTCGAAACGCGAGGCGGTGCCGCGCACCTCCGCGGCGACGCCCGAGGTGTAGCGCAGCGCCTGGGTGATGCTCTGGGCTCCTTGGGCCTCGACCTGGTCCCGTGTCACGACGCTGATCGATTGCGGGGTCCGGATCAGCGGCGTGTCGGTCTTGGTCCCGGTGGCGCTGCGGGTCGCGACATAACCCTGGACCGGGCCGTTCGCCCGTTCGCCCTGAACGTCGATGGTGTCCAGGCTGATCGCATCGCCAGACTGCGCGAGCACGGCACCGGGCCAAGCCAGGATGAGCGCGCCGAACGCCACGCCAGCCGTCAAAGCGGCGCGATTACCCGTGATCAGAACTTCGGTCATGCCTTCGCCCTTGCTTCTTCGCCGTTCCGGCGCCCCGCTTGCCAGGCTTCTTTCAGGAAGCATGCTGGGCCGGGCTTGCGGCCGGACCGATGCCCGGAGCAGGCACGGCGGCGGGCGGCTTGACGGCGAATGCGCTCATTTCTTGTTCCAAGGCCCGTCGGCGAGCCGCGGGACATGCCTCCAAGAAACCAGATCCCCTTCGGGCTCGCCTTTGCGGATCGGAAAAGTTCCTTTGTGCGCTGACGTCAAAGCCGCGATGGCCAGGTGCCGTGGCGTTTGCGCCACATGGCGGTCGAGGCGACGTCAGCTCTGAACTTTGCTCGGCGCATAGCCGAAGCGACGCCGGAATGCCGTCGCGAAATTCGCCGGGTTGTTGTAGCCGGCGTCATAGGCGGCTTCGGATACGGTGATGTTTCGCTGCGCCAGCGCAGCGCGCGCCCGATCGAGACGCGCATTGCGCGCATATTCCGTCACGCTCTGCCCGAACTCGTTGCGGAAATGCGCGCGCAGCGAACGGGCGCCCAACCCGACTTTGCCGGCGAGTTCGTCCACCGTCCACTGGCCGGTGAGTTCGGTTTCGATGAGGTCCCGCGCTCTGGACAACCGATCTTTCAGAAACGGGCGCAATTCCTTCTTGTGCCCATCCCTGAGCAACCGAAGGCCGGCCACGATCGCCTCCATCGAATAGGCGTCGAGCAGGACGCGGCCGCAATCGTCGGGCGCGCGCATCTGGAGCATGTTCTCGCAGATCCCCTGGAGCCGGGCATCCGCAGAGGCGCGACCGATGGCGATCCGGCCGCCGCTCTCGAACAGTCTTTGAAAGCTCTCCGACAAACCGAGCGAAGCGAGAGCCGAGAACGGAACGGAGATGCCGACCCCCCGCATGGCGGCGCCTTCACTCAGGACGCCGACCCAGTCGGTTGTCTCGGCGACCGCAAAGGCGACGAGGTTGCCGTCACAGTATTCGATCGAAGCGTTCCATTCCGACGGGCCCGCTTTCGCAGCGCCGCGCAGGACGACCGAAACGAACAGACCAGGATGCAGGATCGAGTGCGTCACGACATCCCGCTCGATCCAGCTCGACACCCCTCTCACCACGCTGCCGGTCGCCTTTGAGACGTAGACGAAGCTCGGTTGAGGGGCCCCGACCGGGGGGCCGCCGACCGGCTTCAATTCCATGACGTGCCGAAAGCACACTGGTTCCTGAGTCACTATGATAATCGCAAGATCGAGATGTTGAGAAAGTGATACAATTCAATCTTTGGGCAGGCAAATATAGTATTTTTAGAGATCATCTAAATATAATCTGCTGTGGATTTATCGTTCGGTAAACTGCCGTGGCATGAGGGCCCAACCTGAAGCTCCATGATCGGTGGCAATGTCCTTGATGTGCCGGGGGAAGGGACGAGGCTGGCGCCGAAGGCCGACGCTATTGCGCTTCGGACGGCTTTCGAGGTCGATTGCGTGGCCCTGCCTGCTGAAAACCTGTGCAATCGTGTGGTCGAAGCGGCTGAGCGAAGGCCGCGCATATGCGGGGCTCATCATCAAGAACACCCAGCGGTTTCGGCCGCTGCCGGCGATCCTCAATCTCCCTAAAAGCAAACAATGGTGGACCGAGCGGTCGACGCAGGTCTCAAGATGAATCGCAGACCGTCTTCTGATACTAAGATGATCTTTCTATCTTTCTGAATAAAAATTAGCAATAATGATGATTCAGACAGAAATAATTGCTGAAATTCGTGACGAAATTTATAAGAATATGCGCCGCAAGCATGGGGATCGGCAGAATTATGAGATTTCTTGCTTAAATTTGGGACTCTGAGACATTGACGAGCGCGCCGCGACGTGGAAATCGTTTTGGTTTCCGGCTTCCATTGTCTGGCTTTGTGATGAGAATCAACGAACCACAGTATGATCAGGAGGCTGCGACGGTAGGCGACGCCGGCACAGGGGCGCTCGTGAGTGCCGCAATCGTGCTGTCGATCGGGTCCATGCTTTCCGGAGGCATCGTCGGTTTGCTCTTCGCTGGGGCCGTGGATGCCGTCCTTCTGATTGTTCCAAGCCTATTTCTAGGAGGATTGGTCGGGTGGCGTATGCGCACGCTCATGTAAGACTTCTGCTATCAGAGTTGGTTTTTGTCTCTGCGAAATCAGGAATAAAATTCGTTTGAGGTGATGTTTTGATGATTTATAATTGTATATTCATTTTCGGCTTTTATATTTAAGTTTGTTTTTCTGTTGGATTTTGATAAGTTTTTAGAAATTTATGCTTTGATATTACATGTGTTTCATTTTAAAGTAATTTCAATTATGATATTGTAAATTTAATTATAAAGTATAGTTATATATTTTTTATGTATGATGCTATTTTATTGAAGTCTGGTCGTATTCTTGTTTCTGTAGTGCGTTTTGCCGTATTTTGGGAGAAGGCTGTGGTTGAGGAAAATGAAACGCTGGCTGGTCTCGTCGCTGACATTGTTTCCGCCTATGTCTCGAACAACAGCGTGCCTGCCGTCGAGCTTCCGAGCTTGATTGCGGCGACCTACGCCGCAATGACGGGGTTGGGCTCTGAGGTGGCTGCGCCGGCGATCGAAGAGAGGCCTGTGCCCGCGGTCGCGATCAAGAAGTCGATTGCGGCAGAGTACCTTGTCTGCCTTGAGGACGGGAAGAAATTCAAGTCGTTGAAGCGGCACCTTCGCACCGCCTACGGCATGTCGCCCGACCAGTATCGGGCACGCTGGGGCCTTCCGTCCGATTATCCGATGGTTGCGCCGGCATATGCCGAAGCGCGCTCGAACCTGGCCAAGAAAATGGGCCTCGGCCAGCAAAGGCGGAAGGCGTCCAGGGGCAAGGCGGCCTGATCCATCGAAATTGCGAAGGAAAGCCAGCTCTACGATCTGGCTTTTCGTAGAGCCGTGCTATCGGTGAGATCGCTTCTGTGATCGGATCGTAATTTCATCCTCGCGATTTGATCAGTATTGGGCGTGGATGGCCGCAATACGAATTCCTGTGCGGCATATCTGGAAGGTCGTGAGCGCGGGCTGCTTCGGAAGTTCATCTGGCCCGGCGGTGGCAGGCCTTCATGCCGCTAGAAATCCGCAGGGCCACCAGAGACGGCGCATGAGAAGGGCTGCGAACGCTGGGATTTCACGGCGCTCCTGCCGACGTTCCGCGCACGGAGAACAATCAGCGCTTTGCCGAAGACTATCATGCCTATGATGTGCCGCTGAGCGCGTCGATGCAGATCTCCGACGCAAGCATCCGGGTTGGGCAGGAGTCGGTCGTCAGCCACGGTTCTGATCTCAACGGTTGGCAGCGCCCGGGCTTCCGTCGACTGCCCCTGCGCGACGGGTGTCGCTCGCTCATCCTCGGATCGTCCCCGCTCATGCGGGGCGTCGGCAGCGTCATCGAGTCGGATTTTGTAAATATAAAATCAGATACTATAGATTAAATTCTCTATATTGATTTCGTAATTAGAATATATCTGAAATTATAAATGTATTCTTCGATGAGATTTGAAATTCAATAAATTTTAAATTGCAGAAATATTGAGATTCAACTTGCGAATCTCGCTTCGTCACGATTAGACGTCCCAGTAAAAGACTGGGGTTATCCAATGAATAAAAATTCGAAACTGGCCTTCCTCGCGACGCTTCTGTCGTCGACGGGGTTTTCCATCGCCCAAGCGCAAACGGTGCCGGCCGATGGCCGGTCTGCAGAGCAGCCGATCGCGCTGGACCAGATCACGGTCACGGCGACGCGCAGTGAAAAGCAGGTGCTCGACGTGCCCGGCACGGTCAATGTCATCTCGCGCCAGGAACTCGATGAACGCATCACCCGCGACACGCAGGATCTCGTGCGCTACCAGCCGGGCGTCAGCGTCAATCGCCAGACCACCAGCACCGATCCGTTCGGCAATTACGGCGGCTTCACGATTCGTGGCGTCGGCGGCAACCGCGTTCAGATGCAGGTCGATGGTTCACGCGTGCTGGAGCGCGTGACCGACGGAAACCGCGATTTCGTCGATCTGCCCTTCCTGAAGAGCGTCGAGATCGTGCGGGGGCCCGGATCGGTGCTGTGGGGCGCCGATGCATTGGGCGGTATCGTCGCCTATCGCACGCTCGATCCGGAGGATCTGCTCAAGGGCAAGGACAAGCCCTACGCCGTCCGGCTCAACAGCAGCTATGACAGCCTGGATCGATCGTTCGTGAAGACGGGAATCGCGGCCTATCGCTTCTCGCCGATGCTGGAAGCCATCGTCGGCGTCAGTCACAAGACCGGAGGGGAGGCGAAGCTGACCAACGCCCGCGCGGATGGCGGGCGCTGGGGGTGCCCGGTGCCGACCTTGCGCTTCCTGCCTTGCGACCAGCTGAATCCGCTCGACGTCACGGTCTGGAACATGTTCGGCAAGATCGTCTTCAAACCGACGACCGATCACACCTTCAAACTGACCGGAGAATACTACGATAACGATTCGACCGTGAATCAGCTCCACAACTACAATGTCGTCAGCTCGGGCATCCGCAATGGGCCGAACATCCGGAACCAGGTGAAGAACCGCAAACGGATCGCGCTCGAACATGAGTGGCAGGCGGGGCTCAGCTTCCTCGACTCGGTGCGTTGGCAGGCTTCGTATTCGCCGCAGGGGCGGACTTTCGTCACCAACAACCAGCAGACGCTCGCCAACGGCCAGCAGCGCTTTACCCGCGGCCTGCATGACTATTCGGAGCAGTTCTCGCAACTCGATATTCAGGCGAAGTCGAGTTTCGCGCTCGGGTCGAGCTTCCACCGCCTGACCTATGGCTTCCAGGGCGATATCACCAAGACCGATTATGAGCGGCGGGATGACGTCCGGAATCTCACGACCAATGTCCTGACCACCACGATCGCCAGCGGCTTCAACTTCGCGAATGCGACGACGACGCGGGTCGACGTCTATCTGCAGGACGAGATCGAGCTGCTGTCCGGCCGCTGGACGATCACGCCGGGCGTGCGCTTCGCCACCTACAACATCGATCCGCGCCCCGGCCCGGGCTATGTCGTCGTGCCGGGCAAGGCGCCCCGCGAGATCGATTCCCAAAAGGTGATCCCGCAGGTCGGCACCATCTTCAAGCTGGACGAGACCTATTCGGTCTATGCGCGCTATGCTCAGGGCTTCAAGATGCCGACGGCCGAGCAGCTCTACACCTCGCTGCCCTCGACCACCTTCAACCTGATCCCGAACCCGGATCTGAAGCCGGAGACGGTCAACTCTTACGAGGGCGGGGTGCGCGGCAGGTTTGCCGATGGCTGGTTCTCGGTGGGCGCGTTCTATTCGCGCTATAGCGACTTCATCCAGTCCTTCGTTTCGATCCCCGGAACCATCGACCTGACCTACCGCAACCTGTCGCGTGTCACGATCTCGGGCATCGAGGCTTCGGCCGAGTACCGCCTCCATGAGCGCTGGCTCGCCAGCGTCTCGCTGAGCTATCAGTACGGCAAGCAGCTTGCCCAGGCGGGCGGTATCGAGACACCCTTCGACGTCAACCCGTTCAAGGCGGTGACGGCGATCAAGTATCTGATGCCGGAATATGGGCTCGAGGCGGAGTTCATCGGCACCTTCGCCGGCGGCGCCAACCGGCCGAGCTCGCCCACCGTCTTCGCACAGGGCGGATACTCGGTCTTCGACGCCTATCTGAACTGGAAGCCGACCTCCTTCATCACGGTGCGCGGCGGCGTCGAGAACATCTTCGACAAGCGCTACTTCGCCAATCTCGTCGGCGGAACGACCTACACGAAGACGGCAACGACCGACGTTCAGGCCGCCAACCCGCTGGAACTGCAGACGGCTCCCGGCCGGACTTTCAAGCTGGCCGCCTCCGTCGAATTCTGACAACGCCCTGGAGACGCCGCACCATCGGTGCGGCCGATCGGCGACGCTCCGGCCCGAGACCCGGGAGCGTCGCTTCCCTTTCGGAGAACCACATGACAACCGAGACCAATCCGCGCGAGAGGCTGTCGCAAGCTCCTTCCGAGATCCTGACATGCCTGCCCCTCATGGGCCGCGTGATGCTGACGACCCACTCCGGCGGCGCCACCCATGAGCGGATGGGAGCGGTCGAGAGCGTCACTGTCGAGGCCGGCGCAGTCCGTCTCGGTGGCGCCTTCCATGACAGCCGTATCGATCTCGCCACGGTCGTCCGCATCGTCGCGGATCGAACCAGCAAGATGCGCGAGCGCGTGCTGCCGCGGCTCGAGTGCCAGGATGCGGCGGGTGAAAGCCTATTCAGCCTGATCGCGCTCGACGGTCTGGAGCCCTTCGACAAGGCACTGGAGCCCTTCGGTGCCGGCGAAAAGCTAGAACCCCTCATGCGGGTGGCGCCGGGCGCAGGCGGCGCGGCCGATGTGCCGGAGGATGATCTCGGTGCCCTCAGCTTCGCCGCGATCCTGGCGAGTGGTGCCGCCATCGCCATCGATATCGAGCGGCCCGGCCTGTTCCAGCACTGGAAGGGCGCGCTGCCCGAGCCGAAGCCGGCCATGGGCTTCGTCAATCTCATGCAGCAGGATTTCCATCTGCATCTGAAGGCCGGTGCCGTCGCGAGTTGGGAGCGGCAGGAGGCGGACGGGATTGTCACGCTCCGCGCTCGGGACGGGGAGGGGAAGAGCTTTGGCCTCGTCCTGCGCGGGCCTGCGGCAGCGTTCCGAGAGGTTCCGGAAAGCCATGCTGGCCGCGGCTGAACCGGGCTCCACGGGCGAACGCATCGCCCACCCGCGCGCGAGCTGGCTCTGCCCGGACACGGGCCGGCTTCTGCCGCAGGGCGAGGTGATGCGCGCCGTTGCGAAGAAGCGCGTCGTGCTGCTCGGCGAGACGCATGACGTCGCCGAGATCCACCGCTGGCAGCTCCATGTCACCGCCTTCCTGCACATGCTGCGGCCGCAGATGGCGGTCGGCTTCGAGATGTTCCCGCTGCGCGTTCAGCATGTCCTCGACGCCTGGGTCGCGGGCGCGATGGATACCGCTACCTTGATCGAGCGCAGCGAATGGGCGCAGGTCTGGGGCTTCGATCCGGAGCTTTACCTGCCACTGTTCCATTTCTGCCGGCAGCAGCGCGTCAGGATGCTGGCGCTCAACTGCCATCGCCCTCTGGTAACGCGCGTTGGACAGGTCGGATGGGAGGCTATTCCCGTCGAGGAGCGCGACGGCGTGACGCCGTCGGCGCCTGCCACGGACGCCTATCGCGCCTATCTCGAACGGCTGATGGGAAGCTTCGGCAGAGCCGAGCGGCAGGCCGGCGCGGCCTCGCCGATCAGCGACCGCTTCCTGCGCGCCCAGCAGACCTGGGATCGCTCCTTCGCTTGCCGCATTGCCGGCCATCTGGCGAGTGCACCGGGCGATCTCGTCATCGGCATCATCGGGCGCGGCCATCTCGAATACGGCCACGGCACGCCCTATCAGCTGCGCGACCTCGGCATCGGGGAAGTGGCAGTGCTGCTGCCCGGCACCGCCGGCGCCTATGACGCGGCGGCCCTCGCCGGTATCGCCGAAGCGGTCTTCCGCCTCGATACGCCCGAGCCGCCATTGTCGCGGCGCGAACTGCCCAAGCCGGCATGATGACCGTCCTGCGCCATATCGCCCGCCTGACGAGGCTCTGCATCAAGGGGCCGGGCGGCCTGTTGGGAGTGCTGCAGTTCCTCGTCGTCGTTGCGCTCGGCCTGATCGGCGTGCGCGTCAACGTTCAGCTGATCACCTGGAACGCCGATTTCTACAACGCGATCCAGAAGCTCGACGTGTCGGCCGTGCTGCAGCAGATTCAGGTCTATTTTGGCCTGACCGCGATCTCGGTCGTGCTGCACCTGGCCTCGGCCTATCTGCGCCGCATGCTGCAGATCCGCTGGCGGCATTCACTGACGGAAGCGGCGCTCGAACGCTGGCTGTCCGGCAAGGCTTATTGGCATCTGCGCGACCGCACCGAGGCCGGGCTCGACAATCCGGACCAGCGCATCGCCGAGGATTGCCGCATCTTCGTCGACAAGCTTACCGATGAGGCGCTGGACCTGATCGCCCGCGTCGTCGGGCTCGTTTCCTATGTCGCCATCCTGTGGTCGCTTTCGACCTTTCCGCTGGCCTTTGTCATGGCGGGCTTCTCCGTCGAGATTCCGCGCTACATGGTCTGGGCGGCGCCGATCTATGTCGCGATCGCGACCTTCGTCACGCATGGGCTGGGCGCGCCCTTGAAGAAGCTGGATTTCGAGCAGCAGCGGCGCGAGGCGGATTTCCGCTTCGCCCTGACGCGGCTGCGCGAGAATGTCGAGCCCGTGGCGCTGGCAGGCGGGGAGGCGGCCGAGCGCAGCCAGCTGTCGCGCCGCTTTGCGGCGCTGGCAGGGAACTGGCGCGCCTTGGCCAATCGCGAGCTGATCCTCGGTTTCTTCTCTCGGCCCTATTTCCAGACCGTGCTGACGATCCCGATCTTTCTGGCGCTGCCGGCCTATCTCGCCGGGCGCGTGACTTTCGGCGGGCTAATGCAGCTGCGCTCGGCCTTCCAGAACGTCGTCACCACGCTGTCCTGGTTCATCTTCTCCTACAAGGATCTGGCGCAGCTCGCCGCGACGGCGAGCCGACTCAGCCATTTCCTCGCCGCTGCCGAGGCAGTGAGCCGGACAGACCGGGCATCGGGGCCGGAGGTTTCGGAGGGCAACCGCTTCCGGGCCAACGGCCTTGCGCTCGCGACGCCCGACGGGTGTGCTCTCACGCCGCTGCCCGAGCTCGAACTCAAGGCCGGCGAGACCTGCTGGATCAGCGCCCCATCGGGCTTCGGCAAGAGCACGCTGGTCAAGGCCCTTGCCGGTCTCTGGCGCCATGGCGAAGGTTCGATCGAGCGCCCGGCCGCCTCGGTGAGCTTTGCATCGCAGCAGGTCTATCTGCCGCTGGGCAGCATGGCGGCGGCGCTGGCCTATCCCGCGTTGCCCGAGGCGTTCGGCGAAGCGCAGTATCGGGAGGCGCTGGATGCCGTCGGCCTGAGCGATTTCTGGACGTCCGACGAGCCCGAATGGCAGCGCATCCGCCACGGTCTGTCGGGAGGCGAGCGGCAGCGGCTCGCATTGGCGCGCCTGCATCTGCACAAACCGGACTGGCTGGTGCTCGACGAGGCGACGAGCGCGCTTGACGCCGAGGCAGAGGCCCGAACTCTGTCCGCACTGCGTCAGGCGCTGCCGAATGCAACCTTCGTCCTGATCGCGCATCGCGAGCCGCAAGGCGTTGTTCTTTCCCGGCGGATTGAACTGAGGCCGCAGCCAGGGGCGGATTCCGAGGGCGAAATCGCCGGCTCCGTTTCCGAACCCGTAGGCTGATCGGCTGCACCCAGCTCCCCGCCATTGCTCGGTATGACGCGCTTTCTTTCCCAGCGCAGGGCGATGCCGCCGTCCGCCGTCAGCGCGACCGCCGGACCACCGTTCCGTGGCTGCAAAAGTTCAACGATTTCCTCGCGCAGACCTGGCTCGGTCTGATCCGCTCCAAGGGGCATTTCTGGCTGGCGAAGTGCCCTGACCGAGTTGGTGAACTGTCGTTTGGCGGGGTCCGTCTGCCTCGTCGAGGCGATGGCTTCTAAGTGGGCTGCCGTACCGCGCTCCCGTTGGCCGGGCGGGGTAGGCTCGCAAAGCAGCATGACGGGTCTCGACCGCTGTCCGCCTGCCCGGGATATTGGCGATGTGAAGCGCTTTGACTCTCAGTGCTCAAAATAAAAAGCCCCGCCCTTGCGGGCGGGGCCGAGAAGCATGCCTCGGACGAGGATTACTTCAGGATGTCGCGGTCCTTCGTCTCCGGCAGGAAGAGCAGGCCGATCACGAAGGTGCCGAGGGCAACGATGATCGGGTACCACAGGCCGGAGAAGATGTTGCCGCTGGCGGCCACGATCGCGAAGGCGGTCGGGGGCAGGAAGCCGCCGAACCAGCCGTTGCCGATGTGATAGGGCAGCGACATGCCGGAGTAGCGGATGCGGGTCGGGAAGAGTTCGACCAGCAGGGCCGCGATCGGGCCGTAGACCATCGTCACGAAGAGGACCAACAGGAACAGGATGCCCACAGCCTTCAGGGCGCGGCCGTCGGTCAGCACCTGGCCGATCGAGGGCGTCTTCAGGATGGTGGCGTCACCGGCCTTCGGATAGCCGGCGGCCTGTGCCGCTGCGATCAGTTCGGCGGCGCCGCTGGGCGCAGCCGCGCCGTTGATCGTCGCCTTGAGCGGCGAGCCGGCCGGGCCGGCCACCAGATCGTAATGGATCGAGTTGGTGGCCAGGGTGCGGCGGACGACGTCGCAGGGCTTGGTGAAGGTACGCACGCCGACCGGGTCGAACAGCGTGCCGCACTCGGCCGGATCGGCGGTGAGGACGAGCTTCACGTTGTCAGTGGCCGCGATCAGCTTCGGGTTGGCCGTGGTCGCGAGCATCGTGAACAGCGGGAAGTAGGTCAGCGCCGCGATCAGGCAGCCGGCGAGCAGGATGGGCTTGCGGCCGATCTTGTCCGAGAGCCAGCCGAAGAAGATGAAGAACGGCGTGCCGATCAGCAGCGAGAGCGCGATCAGCAGGTTGGCGGTGGTGCCGTCGATCTTCAGCGTCTGGGTCAGGAAGAACAGCGCGTAGAACTGGCCAGTGTACCAGACGACGGCCTGGCCGGCGGTGCCGCCGAGCAGCGCGATCAGGCCGATCTTGGCATTCTGCCAGGAGCCGAACGCTTCGGAGAGCGGAGCCTTCGAATGGGTGCCTTCTTCCTTCATCTTCAGGAAGGCCGGCGATTCGGCGAGCTGGAGGCGGATCCAGATCGAGAAGCCGAGCAGGATGATCGAGAGCAGGAACGGAATGCGCCAGCCCCAGGCCGCGAAGGATTCGGGCGACATGCTGAGGCGCAGGCCGAGAATCACGATCAGCGACAGGAACAGGCCGACCGTCGCGGTCGTCTGAATCCAGGCGGTGTAGAAGCCGCGCCGGCCCATCGGGGCGTGCTCGGCGACATAGGTCGCGGCACCGCCATACTCGCCACCGAGCGCGAGGCCTTGCAGCAGGCGGCAGCAGATGAAGATCACGGGCGCAGCGTAGCCGATCGTCTGGAAGCCGGGCAGCAGGCCGACGACGAAGGTGGCGATGCCCATCACGGTCATCGTGACCAGGAAGGTGTATTTGCGGCCGATCATGTCGCCCAGGCGACCGAAGAACAGCGCGCCGAACGGGCGGACCGCGAAACCGGCGGCGAAGCCGAACAGGACGAAGATGAACTTCGCGGTATCGTTGTCGCCCGGCACGAAGGTCTGGGCGATGTTGGCGGCGAGCGAGCCCGCCAGATAGAAGTCATACCACTCGAAGACCGTGCCGGCCGACGAGGCGATGATGACCTTCCTCTCCTCCTTGGTCATCGGTCGAGGTGCCGCCCTCGAGTCCGATGCTTGCGATGCCATGCTCATGGCGTTTGTCTCCCCTTGTGAAGCCCTGAAGCCGGGCGAGCCCGGCCACTTCATTCCGCACGGCTCGTGCTATTGCTGCGGCGATGACCGTGCTGCCTGATGGCGGGCGAATCCTGCCATGCCCGCCTGGACCAGAGGTTTGCGCGCATATTGTCGCAGGAACAATCGAGCACTTGGTCTTGCACCGTTGGTCTTAAGACTATCGGCGGAAGCGATGCGCAGGCGAGCCGAGGGGCTTCCCTGCGGGCGCGGGAGCCGTATAATCCTCGCAAGCGGCCTCAGGAGGAGGCTTTGGGAGATGCGGTCGAGGAGGCAGCCGATGCTGCGACTTGCGATCATCCTGTCTTGCGGCGTTTGCGCCGCTGCAACCCTCTCGGCCGGCGCATCGGCCGCGGGACGGGGCCTCGGTCCCGGCACGCCCGCCAGAATGGTCCCGATGCGTCCGCACGTTGTTCATCCCGTCCTTGGAGGCCGCCCGTGGCGTGGCGCTGTCCATCGGCACCGTGGATGGCGCGACCGTGGTGTCGGCTGGGGCGATTTCGGCTATCCTTGGCCCTGGTATGATGGTTCCGGCACGGCCGGTGGCGTGACCGTGATCGAAAGGCAGCCCGAGGCGCCGCGCCCGGTCGATCCCGATGCCTTCGAGAACCTCACGGCCCGCGCCGGGATCCGGCCCGCTCCGACGCCGGAGCCGACGATCTATCGGCTCGAGGGGCCGCGCTCTCGCCCGACCGCCCGCGTGATCAGGGTCGGTGGCAGCGACGCGGCTTTGGGAGGCGCGCGCAGCCGTTTCGCCCATGCCGAGACGGGTGCGCTCCTGCTGACCGTGCCGGGCCGCTGAGCGCCGTCAGGAACGGCTTGCGACGTAGAGCGCGATCGCGGTGGCGTTCGAGACGTTGAGGCTGGCGATCGCGCCGGGAACTTCGAGACGGGCCATGTGGTCGCACAGCTCCCGGGTGCGCTGGCGCAGGCCCTTGCCCTCGGCGCCCATGACCATGACCAGCGGCCGCCTCAGCGCGACCTCGTCGAGCGCGACATCCCCATCCGAATCGAAGCCGATACGCAGGAAGCCGCGGGTGCCCAGCGTCTCCAGCGCATCGCCGAGATTGCGCACGGCGATGAGCGGCACATGCTCCAGCGCGCCGGAGGCCGATTTCGCTAGCACGCCGGTGGCAGCCGGCGAATGGCGGATGGTGACGATCACGGCCGCGGCGCCGAAGGCGGCGGCGGATCGCAGGATGGCGCCGACATTGTGCGGATCCGTGATCTGGTCGAGCGCCAGGACGATGGCATCGTCCGGAAGGCTTTCCAGTTCGGGCGAGGGTAGGGGATCGCAGACGAGATAGAGGCCCTGATGCACCGAATCGGGTGTCAGCAGGCGGTCGATCTCGGAGGGGCGCACGAGTTCGGGCTCGAGCGGCAGCGTGCCGACCAGTTCCTGCAGCCGCCGCAGCGCGTTCTCGGTCGCGAGCAGGCGCCGGTGCCGCCGTTGCGGATTGCGCAGGGCTTCGACGACGGGATGGACGCCGTAGAGCACGGCCTCGTCGATATCGCCCGGGCGATGCGGGGGCGGACCACCGGGGCGACGCGGGCCGCCGGACCTGTTGCCGGCAGGCCGGGCTTGTTTCGGACGGAATGGCGGGGCCATCGCATTCTCCAGATTGACCGGAATGCCGTGCCATGGCGCGGCGCGCTTGGCCAGTGTGAAGCACGTCAAACGGATGGATCGCAGAGGAAAGGAGCCGCGCGAATGGACGCAACGGATCGGTTGATCGTCATCACCGGCGGGCCCGGATCGGGCAAGACGACCTTGATCGAAGCCCTGGCGAAGCATGGGCTGGCCGTGCGGCCGGAAGCCGGCCGGGCGATCATCCGTGATCAGCTGGCGATCGGTGGCGAGGGCCTGCCATGGAAGAATCGCGCGCTCTTCGCCGAATTGATGCTGGCGGCGGATCTGAGAAGCTATGACGAGGCCCGCCGGCTTGAAGGGGCGGTCTTCTTCGATCGTGGCCTGCCCGACATCGCAGGCTATCTCACCCTTTGCGGTTTGCCGGTGCCGCCGCATGTCGAGGCGGTGGCCCGGCGCTTCCGCTATCGCAGGAGCGTGTTCATCGCCCCGCCATGGCCTGCCATTTTCGGGCAGGATGCCGAACGCAGGCAGGATTTCGCCGAGGCCGAGCGAACCTGCGCGGTGATGGCGCGCATTTATCCACGCTATGGCTACGATCTCGTCGAATTGCCGCTGACCAGCGTCGAAAGTCGTCTGGATTTCATTCTGCAGCGCCTCGATACGGCGGCCTGAGCGGTGCCGCTGGGACTGGCTTCACAAGGAATTCACGTCTCCGGTCTTTTTGCCGTTGACAGGGGGCGGCCCGGTCACCATAAGTCCGGCCGCGCCTGCCGGTCGTCGCGAAAGTGACATATCGGTGGCCCTCGGCCCAGCGGGCCGATCAAGGGCGCAGGCGGGGGAATGTCCCGAGCGGCAAAGGGGGCGGACTGTAAATCCGCTGGCTATGCCTTCGCAGGTTCGAGTCCTGCTTCCCCCACCACCATTTTCCTAACCATTTGATTTTCCTTTCTTTTTGGGCGCATCCCCCGCACCTGATGCTAAGGTGCGGGAATAGACGTTCGATTTCGGGGCCGGAATCAGGGATGCGCGGCCGCTGCCTAACGCGTCTCAATCCAGGATCGTCGCGCCGAAATTCCGCTGCGGATCCATGTCTGCGACGAGCCTGCCGGTCGGGGTGGCCGCCGGGCCGCCTTCGCGGCGGAGCCAGCGACCGGCGCCGGGCTTCCCGTGAAGCGTTCCATCGGCCATGATATCCTCGCCCCGGACGAGGACGCGCTCCGGCCAGCCGGTGACGCTGCGGCCGGCGAAGGGGGTAAAGCCGGTGTGGTCGTGCATCGCTGCGTCGGTGATCGTCACCGTCCTGTGCGGATCCCAGATCGCGATGTCGGCGTCATAGCCAGGCAACAGCGCGCCCTTGGCGGGCAGGTTGTAGATCGCGGCGGGCGCCGTGGCGGTGAGATTGACGAAGGCGTCGAGCCCACGCCCTGCGAATTCCGGCCGCCCCTTCGAGACCAGCGCGTCGAAGAGCAGGGGCAGCCGTGTCTCCAGCCCCGGCAGGCCATTGGCGATCTGCTTGAAGGTCGGGTTGGGGCCGGCCGAGAGCTTGCCGGTCTCGTCGAAGCGATAGGGCGCGTGGTCCGAGGAGATTGTCTGGATGTCGCCGAGCGCCAGCGCCTGCCAGAGCGCGTCCTGATCCGCCTTTTCGCGCGGCGGCGGCGAGCACATCCATTTGGCGCCTTCGAGCCCCGGCTTGTCGAGATCGTGCCGGGTCAGGAAGAGATATTGCGGGCAGGTCTCGGCGAAGACCTTGAGGCCGCGCCCGCGCGCCTCGCGGATCGCCTGCGCTCCCTCCGCCGTCGAGACGTGGAAGATCATGATCGGCTGATCGAGCAGTTCGGCCGCCGCGATCAGCCGGTTGAAGGCCTCGGCCTCAGAGCCGCGCGGATGGCTGATCGCGTGGTATTTCGGCGCGACATAACCCTTCTCGACCAGTTTCCGGCCCATCCAGGAGATCATGCCGTGGTTTTCGGCATGGACGCAGACCAGGGCGCGATTCTGCCGGGCGGTCAGCAGCAGGTCGAGCAGCGGTTCGTCGTCGATCTTGATCAGGTCGTAGGTCATGAAGACCTTGATCGAGGCGTGGCCTTCGCCGATCAGCGCCGGCAGATCCTGCCGGATCGTCTTGGCGTCGGGATTGGCGACGATGAGGTGGAAGGCGTAGTCGATCAGCGCGCCACGCCGGGCGAGGGCGGCATAGTCGTCGACGACCTGTCTCAGGTCGAGGCCGCGATGCTGGGCGGCGAAGGAGATCAGCGTGGTGTTGCCGCCGAAGGCGGCCGAGGCCGTCGCGCTCTCGAAGGTATCGGCGTTGAGCAACCCGCCGGCCGAGACCTGCTCGACATGGGCATGGGTATCGATACCGCCCGGCAGGACGAGCTTGCCGGTGGCGTCGATCTCGCGGGCGCCCGGCGCGAGCCCAATGCCGAGCGCGGCGATCTTGCCGTCCTTGATGCCGACATCGGCGCGGAAGCTGCCGGTCGCGGAGCCGATGGTGCCGCCCCGGACGACCAGATCGTAGTTTACCGTCATGTGCCCTTGTCCTTCTCAGCGTACCATGACCGTGCCGATCGCCATGGCGACTGCGGCCTGGGTCGGGTCGATCACGGGCACCCCGAGCGCATCCTCCAGCGGCCGACGATGGCGCGCCATGCCGGCGCAGCCCATGATGATCGCACCGGCGCCGTCCAGATCCCTGAGTTCGCGCCCGATCGCGATCATGCGCGCGAGCGTGCCTTCGCCCGAAGCGCTCTCGGCCACCGACATTTCGAGCGGCCGTTCGCCCGCGAGCCGCTCCATCTGCCCCATCTGGCGGAGATAGCGGATATGGCGCGGGATCGAGCGCGACTTGATCGCGATGACGCCGAAGCGGTCCGCCCGGGTCAGGGCCGTCAGCACGCCGCATTCGGCGATGCCGAAGACCGGGCTCTGCGTGCCCTCGCGCGCGACATGCAGGCCGGGGTCCGAATAGCAGGCGATGACGAAGGCGTCGGCGTCGTCGGCCTCGATCCGGCGGCGCAGCGGAAGCGTGACGCTCTCGACATGCTCCTGCGTCTCGATGCCGACAGGTCCCTCGGCAAGCGATACGCAGGTGATTTCGGGTCCCTCGGCGAAGGTGAGCGGCGCCAGCGCCAGCCGGAGCCCTTCTGTGACCGTTTCGTTGGAGTTGGGATTGATGACGAGAATGCGGGGGCGGCGAGTCATCGGCAGGGTTCCGAACTGAAAGGTTGGGCGCGCACCGGCTTCATATCAAAGGCCATCGGGCCCGCGTAACCGTCACTGCGAGCGGCATCGTTCAGGCGACTTCTCGCGCGACCCAATCGGCCAGCATGGTGCAGGCGGCGAGGAAATCGTCGATCTCCATCGCTTCCTGCGGATTATGGCTGCCATGCTCGTTGCGCACGAACAACATGGCGATCGGCACGCCGGCGGCCGCGAAGGCGGCCGAATCGTGCGAGGCCGGGCTGCCAAGCGGCATCGTCGCGATGCCGTGACGGGTCGCTGCAGCCTCGAGCCCGGCGACAATGACGGGATCAACGGGCCCCACGGCGGCGCTGGCACGCGCGCCGAGCTCGAAGGTGACCGCTCGGCGCTGCTCAATCTCGCCGATGGCCGCCAGCATCCTGGCCTCGATGCGTTCCAGCACGGCAGGATCATAGGCGCGCACATCGAGGCTGAAGGCGAAGCTGCCCGGAACGGTGGTCAGGCCATGGACCGCCGGATCGGTGTGGAAGCGGCCGAGCGTGACAGCCATCGGGAAGCCGTTGGCTTCCTCCTCCTGCCAGAGCCGGTCGAGCAGCATGGCGAATTCGGCGCCGGCCATGGCGGCGTCGCGACGGAAGCGGCGCGGCGTGCCGACATGATCGTGCCGCCCGACGATGCGCGCGTCGGGATAGCGGAAATTGCCGGGCACGCCCGTGCAGATCGCGACCGGGAGGCCGGATTCGACGAGGCTCGGGGCCTGTTCGATATGGACTTCGAGGAAGGCGCGGATCGTGGCCGGATCGAGATGGCGTTCGCGTCGCCGGATCGCTGCGGAATTGCCGCCACTGGCGTCGATGCTGGCGGCGAGGACGCGGCCATCGTCGATGCGCTTCGCTTCCAGCGCGCCGTCCGGCAGGGTGCCGAGCGCCGAGCGGCTGCCGATATAGGACACCTGGAACCAGACGCTTTCCTCGGCCCGCACGCCCATCGCGGCGACATCGCAGCGCGGCTGGATACCCAATGCGCGCAAGGTCTCGATCACGACGAGTCCGGCAACGACGCCGGCGGCGCCATCGAAATTGCCGCCATGCGGCACGCTGTCGAGATGCGAGCCCATCAGAATGCGTGGGGCGCTCGCCTCGCGGCCGGGCAGGGCGACATAGGTATTGGCGGCAAAGTCATGCGAGACGGCGAGCCCTCGCGCCGCGCCGTGCTCGGCCAGCAGGCGGTGGCCGAAATCCTCGCCCAGGCCATAGGTGTCGCGGGTGATGCCGGGCGTGTCGCGGCTGCCGACCGCCAGTTGGTCGAAAAGATCTTCCACCCAGCCACGTTGGGCGGCGACAGCCCGAGCGATCGTCGTGCTGGCGGCTGAGGTGCTGGCGGCTGCGGTCATCTCGGTCCCGTTATTGTCGCGGCAGCGGGTTGAATGGTCCGGGGCCGTGCAGGGTCGAGTGTATCGTCCGCTTTTGGATTTTAGGAGTGCGGATACCGTCTTTCGCGCGTGAGCTGGGGACGCTTCTGCCAGGGCGCCGCCAATCTTCTCTCGCTGAAAGAGAGAGAGAGAGAGAGAGAGAGAGAGAGAGAGAGAGAGAGAGAGAGAGCCAGACGACGCAGGTCTTGCGGGCGAGAAGACGTCGTCGCCTCAGCGCCGCGGAAATGGGCAGGCTGGGCATTCCGGCCCGGTCGATTTCACGCCCGCGATCGAATTCAGGGCTTCCTTTCCGAACGCGACGAGTTCCGCGCTGGCCGTGAGGACGAAGTTCTGCTTTCGGCAGTCCTCGATGAAAGTCTGCAGCTTTCCGGCCTTCTCGAGCATCCGGATCGTGTTCAGGACGGCTTCCACGTCGAGTTCCACAGGCTTCTGGCGATCGGTCGGCTTTTTCACTTGAACCTCCGTGTCGGTCTTCTCTTTCACATCAGGTTAGCGAGGCGTTCCGAAGGATTGCAGGTAGTTTCGTTCGATCACGCGGTCGACCGCCGCCGCGCCGGACTGCCTCAGCGCCTGCTGCGCCGAGATGATGCGGCCGAACTGATCGAAATGTTTCTTGTTCTTGGGGTCCGCGCCCTGCACGATCACGATGATCTGGTGCTTGTCCTGGCGGCTGTTGTCCGATTTTGCCCCGACGCCCGTCGCGATATAGGCGCCACGAACGGGATCGAGCTCCCATCCCGGCCCGAAGTTCGCGGCCGTTTTCGTGGTGAAGGTGATGGTCGCCGTCCTCTCCGGAATATCCGGGCTCTCCTTGTCGCCGATGAGATTGAGGTTCTGGTTGGCGCGCGTGAAATCGCCGACCACTTCGGAAACCCGGGTCAGCCCTGTCGCCGGGAAGAGATAGTTGGCGTGTTTGGGAATGCCGTCGCAGTAGCTTTGGGGCGTGCGCAGGAGGCTGTCGAACGTATCGAAATGGCGCTGCGTGAACTTCGCGTCGCGGGTTCTGTCGTTCTGGAGAGATATGCCGAACCGATTGAGGCCGTTCGAGAAGTTGCGCCGCACCGTCAGATCGAAACCGGCGGTGTTCACTTCATTCGCTTCGATGGTGAAGTCGTAGGTAATCGCGGAGTCTTTATAGAATTCGACGAGCTGGCGCGGGCCGTCCCTGAATTTTTCGTATTTGATGTTCTTGAACTCGTAAGGGTTTTCCTCGATCCACCGTGCCATCTGTTCGCCTGTCCGGCTTTCATAGGCGGGCGCTTGGCCATAAGCGCGCATGACCTCGGCAAGATGCGCGCGAAGGCCGGCGCGTGCCTGGCAGCGCGTGAAAATGACGACGTCCTGACTCGTGATCCCGGTGAAATCTTCGATCTGCGGCTGAATTGCACATGCTGCCAAAGGCAGCGACAAGCTCGCGATCGCAAGCCTCGATACTCTCGACATCCGCGCCCCCGCGTATTTTTTGCAATCCTGCACGCGGTTTGGATTTTTGCAACCATTGGTTGTCGATTGTTGTATTCGTGCTTCCTCGACGGCGAGCCGGGAGGACGATCCAACGCCCGGAGCGGCAGCGATTCGGCGTTGACAGGCTTGGCCGCATCGCCAACTTTGCCATTTCCCAGGCGACGGTAAAGTTGACGATCGCTGCCTTTAGCAACTGCGGACGACAAGCCTATGCAACGCCGGATGGTGGGCGAATGAATCGCTATCCGATGTTCAATCCGCAGCTGCTGCTGAGTTTCGTCGCGGTGTGCGAGACGCTCAGCTTCACCCGTGCGGCGGATCGCGTCTCCCTTTCGCAATCCACCGTGAGCCAGCAGGTCCGGCGGCTGGAGGACCTGCTCGGCAAGCCGCTGCTGGAGCGGTCGTCGCACCAGGTCGAGCTGACGGAGGAGGGCGGCCGGCTGCTGAGCTATGCGCGCCGCATCATCGCGCTGAACGAGGAGGCGCATGACGCGCTGACAGGCTTCTGGCGCGACGGCGTGCTGCGGCTCGGCGTCCCGGAGGACTTCGCGGTGTCGACCGTCGATCTCCTGGCGGAGTTCAGCCGCGAACAGCCGCATTTGCGGCTCGATGTCACCAGCGGCCTGAGCGCCGACCTTCGCGGCGCCTATGGCCGCGAGGAGCTGGACCTCATCCTGGTCAAGCAACGTCGCAGCCAGCCGCCCCGCGCCGCCCGGCGGGAGCCTCTGCTGTGGCTCGACAGCCTGGCACACCCGGCGATCGAGCGCGCGCCGGTGTCGCTCGTGGTGTTCCCGCTCAATGGGCTTTATCGCGAGGAACTCTGCCAGGCACTTGACAGCCTCGGCATTCGCTGGCGCGTGAGCTACAGCAGCGCCAGCCTGGGCGCGCTGGCCGCCGCTTCGGCCGCCGGCCTGGGCGTGACGCTATTGCCCGCGAGCTGCCGACTGCCCGGTCACCGGACGCTGGGCGTGGCGGAAGGGTTTCCGGAGATCACGGATTTCGAACTCGCGCTCTACTATCGCGACGACGCGCCGGCCTCGGCTATCGCCCTGGCCGAGCGACTTGCGCGCTTCTGCCGGCTGGAATCGCAAGCGGGCTTGCCGTCGATGGCGCCGGCCATTGCCAATTCGAATAGCCAGAATTGACAAAAATCGCTGCCAAGCGGTGCCGGCGGAGCGTATTTCCGGGCGATACCCACAACAATCAGGACGACGGGAGATCGCCATGGAAACGGGGCATCGCCAAAGCCGCAGGGCCTTTCTCGGACAGACCGGGAAGCTGACGACCGCCTATGCCGTCATGGGGTTGGCGAATGGCGCCGCTCAGGCCGCGCCGGCTGCTGCCAATCAGTCCCGTCCGCAATCAGAGGCGGGCGCCGTCACGCTGACGGACCAGCATTATTGCCTGACCGATGTCCGTCTCGAGGACGGCTTCGAATATGACGGCCAGACGGTGATCGCTACGCGCACCGCGCTCTACACGCTGGAAATCAAGGCCGGGAAGATCACCGCGCTGCATGCGGCCGGCGCTCCTCTGCCGGCGGGCGTTCCCTGCTATCGCGCCCATGGTCAGCTTGCCCTGCCGGCGATGCGCGACATGCACATTCATCTCGACAAGACCTTCTACAGCGGCCCCTGGCAGGCGCCGCGCCCGCGCCAGGGCAAGACGATCCTCGACATGATCGCTCTCGAGGAAAAGCTCCTGCCGCAGCTGCTGCCGACCTCGCAGCAGCGGGCCGAGGCGCTGATCGCCCTGCTGCAGTCGAAGGGCACCACGGTGGCGCGCAGCCATTGCAATATCGACCCGGTCAGCGGGCTGAAGAGCCTCGAACATCTGCTGCGCGCGCTGGAGAAGCATCGCGACGATTTCAGCTGCGAGATCGTCGCGTTTCCCCAGCACGGCCTGCTGCACTCGAAGGTCGACGGCCTGATGCGAGAAGCGATGGGCATGGGTGTCGACTATGTCGGCGGCCTCGATCCGACCAATGTCGACGGGGCGATGGAGAAGTCGGTCGACGCGATGTTCCAGATCGCGCTCGACGCCGGCAAGGGCGTCGACATCCATCTGCACGAGACCAACCCGGCGGGCGTCGCGGCGATCAACCGCATGATCGACACCGTCGAGAAGAATCCGGCTCTGCGCGGCAAGGTGACGATCAGCCACGGTTTCGCGCTGACCACCCTGTCGCCTGGAGCCCTCTCGGAGACCATCGCACGGATGGCGGCGCAGGGAATGAGCATTGCATCGACGGTGCCGCTCGGCGGGCTGATGATGCCGCTGCCGCAGTTGAGCGAGAAGGGCGTGTTCGTCATGACCGGAACCGACAGCGTCATCGATCACTGGTCGCCCTTCGGTCGCGCCGACATGCTGGAAAAGGCCAATCTCTACGCGCAGCTGTACCGGGGCAGCGACGAATTCCGGCTGTCGCGGGCCCTGTCCATCGCGACCGGCGGAGTGCTGCCGCTCGACGACAGCGGCAAGCGGGCCTGGCCGAAGGTCGGCGACGATGCGGCCTTCACGCTGGTGCCGGCCAGCTGTTCGGCCGAGGCGGTCGCGCGCCTGCCGGAGCGCAGCGCCACCTTCCATCGCGGCCGCATGGTCTTCGGCAGCGTCGGGATCGCCTGACACCTTTGTCGCCGGCGAAGCCCATGCGTCCCCGGCGACCAGTCTGGCGCGATGGAACGATGTGGCGGTAGCGTGCCGTCGTTGCGGCAAGGAGAATCGCATGTCCGATGAGCTTTTGATCCGGAACGTTCGGCCCGCCGGAGGCGAGGCGACCGATGTTCTGGTGCGCGGCGGCCGGATCGCCGCGATCGGGGGAGCCGCTGCCGCGCCGCAGGCGGAGGTCTTCGATGCCGGCGGCCGGCTGATGATCCCCGGTCTGGTCGAGGCCCATACCCATCTCGACAAGACTTTCTGGGGAATGGGCTGGCAGCGCCACACCGCCGGCCCCAGGATCATCGACAAGATCGAAACGGAACGCCGCAACCGCCGCGAACTCGACCTGGAGGCCGACCGCCAGTCGGCCCGGCTCGCTGCCCAGATGGTCAAGATGGGCACGACCCATATTCGCAGCCATGTCGATATCGATACCGAAGTCGGTCTTGAGGGCATCGAGGGCGTCATGGCCATGCGCGACCGCCTCAAGGACGTGATCGATGTCGAGATCGTCGCCTTCCCGCAATCCGGCCTGCTGGTGCGCCCCGGCACGCTTGAACTGCTCGATCGGGCGCTGGCGCTCGGTTCCGAGGTCATCGGCGGTCTCGACCCCTGCGCGATCGATCGCGACCCGAAGGGGCATCTCGATGCGATCTTCGGTCTCGCCGAGAAATACGGCCGCCCGATCGACATTCATCTTCACGAGCGCGGCGAGATGGGCGCCTTCTCGATGGATCTCATCATTGAGCGCACGCGCGCGCTCGGCATGCAGGGCAAGGTCGCCATCAGCCATGCGTTCTGCCTCGGCATGCCGGATGCCGATCAGGTCCAGGGGCTGCTGGCGCAGCTGGCGGAAGAGCGGATCGCGATTCTGACGACGGCTCCGGCCAGCTCGCCAGCCCCGGCGGTCAAGGCATGTGTCGATGCCGGCGTCGTGATCAGCGGCGGTTCGGACGGGGTGCGGGACAGCTGGAACCCCTATGGCATGGGCGACATGCTGGAGCGGGCGACGCTGGTCGGATTGCGGAACAATTTCCGCCGGGACGAGGAGATCGAGCTTGCTCTCGATGTCTGCACCTATGGCGGCGCGAAGATGATGGAGATCGTGGATTACGGCATCGCAGCCGGCTGCGCGGCGGACTTCGTCATCCTGCCGGGCGAGACCGTGGTCGAAGCCGTCGTCGCGCGCCCGGCCGATCGCACCGTGGTCAAGCGCGGCAAGATCGTCTCGCGCCATGGCGAGCTGACCCAGCCGATCACCTGATCCGGCGGACGGAGACTTTTGTTCGCTGCCGCAGCCTCGCGAGAGGCTGCGGTTTCTAGATCGTCATCCGGTGCGAAAGCGTCTTGACGGTCATGTAGTGCGACAGACCCTCGGCGCCGCCCTCGCGGCCGTAGCCGCTGTCCTTGACGCCGCCGAAGGGGACCTCCGCGACGGAGGCTTCCAGCGTGTTGATCGAGACGTTGCCGGCCTCGATGCCTTCCGCGATCTGGTCGGCGCGTGCCGCCGAATGGGTGAAGCCATAGGCCGCCAATCCGAAGGGCAGGGAATTGGCCTTCTCGATCGCTTCCTCGACCGTGCGGACCGGGTTGATGATCGCCATCGGGCCGAAGGGTTCCTCACGCAGCGCGCGGGCATCGTTCGGCAATTCGGTGAGAACGGTCGGCGGGAAGAAGTAGCCGCGATTGCCGATGCGCTCGCCTCCGGTCAGAACGCGCCCGCCACGGGCGCGCGCGTCCGCGGCCAGCGCTTCCAGCGCCTCGATGCGGCGATGGTTGGCGACCGGCCCCATCTCGGTCTTCGCGTCGAGGCCATTGCCGACGACGACCGTCTGCGCCTTGTCGACGAAGGCCTTGGTGAAGCGCTCGTAGATATCCTGCTGCACGAAGAAGCGCGTCGGCGAGGTACAGACCTGCCCGGCATTGCGGACCTTGCGGGTGGCGGAGAGATGGGCCGCCGCAATCGGATCGACATCATCGCAGACGATGACCGGAGCATGGCCGCCGAGCTCCATCAGCACCGGCGTCATATGGCGGGCGGCCAGCTCCGAGAGATGCTTGCCGACGGCCGTCGAGCCGGTGAAGGCGACCAGACGGGTCTGGGCCTGCGGGATGAGATAACCGGAGATCTTGGCCGGCACGCCGAAGACGAGATTGAACACTCCGGGCGGCACGCCGGCATCGTGCAGGGCGCGGGCGATGTGGAGGGCGCCGGCCGGCGTCTCCTCGGCCGCTTTGATGATGATCGAACAGCCGGCCGCGAGCGCTCCCGCGATCTTGCGGCAGGGCTGGCTCATCGGGAAATTCCAGGGCGAGAAGGCCGCGACCGTGCCGACCGGCTGATGGGTGACGATATAGCGGATGCCGGGTTCGCTCGGGATCACGCGGCCATAGGCGCGCTGGCCTTCTCCCGCATCCCACTCGAAGAACTCGCAGCCGCGCACCACTTCGAGCCGGGCCTGCGCCAGCGGCTTGCCGTGCTCCAGCGTGATCGAATGGGCGATCTCCTCGACGCGAGCGCGCATCAGCGCGGCCGCCTTCAGCATGATCTCGGCGCGGATGCGCGGCGCCGTGCGGCTCCAGATCCTGAAGCCATCGGCCGCGGCGGCCAGCGCGTCGTCGAGATCGGCGTGAGTGGCCAGCGGCACCGCGCCGATGACGCTCTCATCGGCCGGATTGAGCACCGGCTGCTCCTCCGTCGTCTTCCGCCAGGCGCCGCCGATATAGAGCTTGAGATCGGGATAGGTCGTCATGAAAACCTCGGCTGGCGGTGCGTTCAGCGGTCTGTCGGGTTCGTTTCCGCCATTCTCATGAGGACCATAGGTGGTGGGGTATTCTATGATCCAGTCGGCTAAATCAGATAAATTCAGATTGATCTTGTTATGAATAGCCTGAACTTGTCGCGTGCGCCATTCTCGGGCGCAGCGAAGCGCAGAACCGAGAATCTCATGACGAGAAGGCACTGGTTTTCGAGATGCCCGGGTCAAGCCGGGCATGACGCCCTGCGTGCCTACCTCACCAGCGGCCGCACCCGGTTCTCGATCAACCTTACCAGCCCGAGCGCCGTCATTTCCGAAGATTTCGGGTTCGAGGCCAATGGCCGGTTCTCGATGGCGATGTCGAGTTTGCCGAAGGCGCCCCGCGCGCTGAGTTGATGGCCGTTGCCGCCTGCGGCGGGGTCGGCGACGAGCTCCACACGGGTCCGGTCGAGCCCGATGCCGGCGAGTGCCGAGATCACCGCGACATTGGCGTTCTGCGGGAAGCGGGAGGCGGCTTCGCGGGCGGTGCCGGCAAAGAAGGCGGTCGCCTCGGTGAGCGTATCGAGCGCGATCAGGCTCTCGGCCGTCGTGCCGCGCCAGGCTTGCGGCGGCTTGACGATGCGGTGGACGACCTCGTCGAGCGGCAGCAGGGAGGCGGCGGCGATGCCATCGATCCCGGCAAGCGCGCCGGGCGGGAGCAGGATCTGGCTGCCGCTGGTTTCGGCGGCGGCGATCAGTCGGGCGAGCAAGGCGTCGTCGCAGAAGGCGCTGGTCGAGGCGACGGCGAAGGCTGGAGCGTGCCGGAGTGCCGCTTCGCCCCAGATGCCGACCGCCTCGCGCCCGGCGGCCTCGACGATGAGATCGAGATCAAGCCCGGCCAGCTCGCCCGGGTTCGTGATGAGCTTTGCGCCAGCCGGGACGTCGCCGGCCGCGGCTGGATTGCGGACGGCGACAGCGACGATGGTGATGTCGTTTTCGTTTCTCTCCGAAAGCAGTTCCGCGACGCGGCGGTTGATGGCGCCCCAGCCGATCAGGGCGAGGCGCAGTGGCTTGGTCGAACCTGTCGTCATGAGCCTTCCGCGTTTCTCAAGGCGAGATCGAGCAGGGCGCCGCCGTTCAGCCCTTCGAGCATGCCGAAATGGTGTCCGGGGCAGATGAGCGGAGCCGGAGTCTGCCATGTCGCGGCCAGCGCAGCCGATTGCGCCTTGAAGGCGTCGCTCTCGCCTTCGCCGACCGCGAAGGCGATCCGCGTGGCTTGCGGGCGTGGCTGGGCGATGGGGCTGAGCCGGGCGGCGCGGGCAGCATCGTCGAGCCCGAGCAGACGGCCAAGCGGCAAATGGCCGAGTGGGTTGAGATGGTAGAGGCCGGAGAGGAGCAGAGCCGATGCGATCGGCGGCGCATCCGATGCGCAGAGCGCCATGGCGGCGAGATGCCCGCCGGCGGAGTGACCGGAGACATGCAGACTGTCGGCATCGAGCCCGAGCGCATCGGCTTCGCGGACGAGGAAATTCAGGGCGGCGACGCTCTGGACGAGGCTCGTTTCCAGCGGCGTATCCGGCGCGAGCCCGTAATTCGGCATGGCGACGGCATAGCCGGCATCCAGCAGGCCCTGCGCGAACTGGGCATGCTGGACCTTGTCCGAGGCCTGCCAGTAACCGCCATGGATGAAGACGAAGATCGGTGCGCGCGTCGCGCCGGCCGGGCGGTAGAGGTCAAGCGTCTCGAAGCGGCCCGGGCCGTAGGCGAGGTCGGCGGCGCCATGGCGGGCGCGGAAGGCTTCGCCGTCGCGGCTCCATTGCCGGAACAGCGCCTTCATGTCGGCCTGTAGGCGCGGGCTGTATTGCCGGCCGAGTTCGCGCAAACCGTAGCCATCGACGAGCGTGTCGGGCAGCGGCTGGGCGGCAGCATGGCGGGCGCGGATGGTCAGGCCGGCTTCGCTCCTCGGCACCAGACGGATCGACGGGCGGCAGCCGGCGAAGGTCTCGCGATAGGCGAGTTCCACCGTATGGCGGGAAAGGTGGAAGGCTTCGGGCCGATCGGTCTCCCAGACCATCTCGTGCAGATTGTGCGGGCCGCAGCCGGCGGCGATCAGCCCGGCGAGGATGTCGCCCAGCGCATCGCGCAGGGCCTCGACCGGGTCGCTTTCGATGCTGTGAGCGACGATCGCATGCAGTTCCGTTTCAGACGCCGACATAGCGATGCACCAGTTCCGCATTGGCCGCGAGATCGGTGCTGGAGCCCGACCAGACCGTGCGGCCCTTCTCGATGATGTAGTGCCGGTCGGCGATGCGCTTCAGCACATTGATGTTCTTGTCGATCAGCAGGATCGACTGCCCTTGAGCCTTCAGCGCCTCGATGCAGCCCCAGATCTCGGCGCGGATCACGGGTGCGAGACCCTCCGTCGCCTCGTCGAGGATGAGCAGCTTCGGGTTCGTCATCAGCGCACGGCCGACCGCGAGCATCTGCTGCTCGCCGCCGGAGAGGGTACGGGCGGACTGGCCGGCGCGCTCTTGCAGGCGGGGGAAGAGGGCGTAGACTTGGCTTAGCGTCCAGGGCGAGGAACGCTTCAAGCGGTTCGATGCGGTGGCCACGAGGTTCTCGCGCACGGAGAGCGTCGGAAAGACCTGCCGGCCTTCCGGCACGAGGCCGATGCCGCAGCGGGCGATCTTTTCGGGCGCGATGCCGCGGACATCCTGGCTCTCGAAGCGGATATCGCCGCCCTTCGGAGCGAGCAGGCCCATGATCGAGCGGACGGTGGTGGTCTTGCCCATGCCGTTGCGGCCGAGCAGGGTCACGACCTCGCCCTCGGCGATGTCGAGTTCGACATCGAACAGCACCTGGCTCCTGCCATAGGCCGATTGCAGGTTGCGCACGCTCAGCATCAGGCGTCTCCCTCGCCGAGATAGGCGGTGCGCACCTCCGGGTTGTCGCGGATCTCCTCGGCGGTCCCGGTGGCGATGACGCGGCCATAGACCAGCACGGAGATGCGGTCGGCGAGCGCGAAGACGGCCTCCATATCGTGCTCGACCAGCAGCATGGTAACACGGCCCTTCAGCGCGGAGAGCATCGCGACCATCTGCTCGCTCTCGGCATGGCCCAAGCCCGCCATCGGCTCGTCGAGCAGGAGGAGGCGCGGCTCGCAGGCGAGCGCGATGGCGAATTCGAGCTGCTTCTGCTCGCCATGGGAGAGGTCGGCGACCTTGACCTCGGCGCGGTGACTCAGCCCCGCGGTGGCGAGATGCTGGCGGGCGCGGCCGCGCAGGCCCTCGTCGCGGCGGGCATTGCCGAAGAAGCGGAAGCTGTGGCCGTCATGGGCCTGCACGGCGAGCGCGACATTGTCGAGCATCGTGAAGTCAGGCAGGAGCTGGTTGATCTGGAAGGTGCGGGCGAGGCCGCGCCGGACACGCTGGGCAGTCGGCAGGGCGCCGATCTCCTCGCCCGACAGCGTGATCGCGCCTTCGTCATGCGAGAGTTCACCGAAGAGCTGGGTCAGCAGCGTGGTCTTGCCGGCGCCGTTCGGGCCGATCAGCGCGTGGATCTCGCCGTCGCGCACATCGAGATCGACGCCGTCGGTGGCGACGAGGCCGCCGAAGCGCTTGCGCAGGCCGCGCACGGAAAGGAGCGTTCCGGTCATGACGCGCTCCTGCCGAGGCCGAGGCGATTGAGCAGGCCGTTGAGACCGCCCTGCGTGAAGAGCACGACGAGCAGCAGGATCGGCCCGAGCACGAGTTGCCAATGCTCGGTCCAGCTCGTCAGCACGGTCTCGAGGATGACAAGGGCTGCCGCGCCGAGCAGCGGGCCGAGCAGGGTGCCGACGCCGCCGAGGATGACCATGATCATCAGCTCGCCCGACTTGGTCCAGTGCAGCATGTCCGGGCTGACGAAGCGCAGATAGTTCGCCATCAGCGCGCCCGCGAGGCCGGCGCCCATGCCGGAGATGACGAAGGCGGCGAGCTTGTAGCGATAGGGCGCGATGCCGATCGCAGCCATGCGCCGCTCGTTCTGGCGGATGCCGGCCAGCACCATGCCGAAGCGCGAGCCGACGATGCGCCAGAGCAGCAGGAAGACCAGCGCCGCGATGACGAGGCAGATGAAATAGAAGGTCACGTCGTCGCGGGTGTTGAGATCGAAGAGCGCATTGCGGCGACGGATCGTCATGCCGTCATCGCCGCCATAGGCCTTGAGCGAGACGAACAGGAAGAACAGCATCTGCGCGAAGGCGAGCGTTATCATGATGAACTGCACGCCGCTGGTGCGCAGGGATAGTGCGCCGATCACGCAGGCGAAGAGGCCGGCGACGAGGATTGCGGCCGGTAGCGTCACTAGGAGCAGGTCCGTGCCGGGGATGAAGCCGAGGAAGAGCCCGCCGTCGACGGCAGTGCGGTAGAGGATGCCGACGGCATAGCCGCCGATGCCGAAGAAGGCGGCGTGGCCGAAGGACACCATCCCTCCGAAACCCAGCGCCAGATTCAGGCTGGCGGCGGCGATGGCGTAGATCAGGACGCGCGTCGCCAGCGGCACCAGCGCAGGCTGGCCGATCGCCTTGACGACGAAGGGCAGGGCGATCAGCGCGGCGGCCAGCGCCAGCAGGGCGATGGTGCGGCCCAGTGCGGGGGCGGCGGCGTCCGAGCGGGTGATGGCGTCAGACATGGGCGGGGAACAGTCCCTTGGGCCGCACGAGCAGCACGATCGCCATGAGCAGATAAATCCCCATCGAGGCGAGGCCGGCGCCGAGCGCATCGGCCTCCGGGCCGGTCATGACCTGGCGCAGCAGGCCGGGCATGAAGGCGCGCAGCGAGGTGTCGACCAAGCCGACGATCAGCGCGCCGAAGAAGGCGCCGCGGATCGAGCCGACGCCGCCGATCACCACCACGACGAAGGTCATGATCAGGATCTGCTCGCCCATGCCGACCTGCACGGCGAGGATCGGCCCGGCCATCAGTCCGGCGAGGCCGGCGAGCAGGGCGCCGAGCCCGAAGACGGCGGTATAGAGCAGGCGGATGTCGACGCCGAGCGCCCGCACCATCTCGCGATGCGTGGCGCCGGCGCGCACCAGCATGCCGACGCGGGTGCGGTTAATCAGGAGATACAAGCCCAGCGCGACCAGAAGTCCGACCGCGATGATGGCGAGGCGATAGACCGGATAGGTCAGGCCGGGCAGGAGCTGGACCGAGCCGTTCAGCGCGGGGGGCACTGAGACGAAGAGCGGCTGGCGGCCGAAGAGCAGCGTCACGCTCTGGTTGAAGATCAGGATCAGCGCGAAGGTTGCCAGAACCTGGTCGAGATGATCGCGGGCATAGAGCCGGCGCAGCACGACGAGCTCCATCACCATGCCGGTGACGGCGGCGGCGGTCAGCCCTGCCAGCACGGCGATGAGGAAGGAGCCGGTTTGCGCCGCCGCGAAGGCGGCGGCATAGGCACCGACCATGTAGAGCGAACCATGGGCGAGGTTGATCACGCCCATGATGCCGAAGATCAGCGTCAGCCCGGCTGCGAGCAGGAACAGCATCACGCCGAACTGCAGACCGTTGAGCAATTGTTCGAGAACGAGCGTCATCGCTGTCACATTCAGGCGGTGCACACTTCTACGGAGCCGCACGCCATGGTTCCAGAAGTCCGGTGCCTGTCTTGCGACGGAACCACGCCGTCATTCCGGGCTTGACCCGGAATCCATCACAGAGCGCAGGGCCTTACGATGGATTCCGGATCGGTGCCGCTGGCGCGGCTTGTCCGGAATGACGGTGCGTTTCCAGCGCGATCCGGCTTACCGGTTCAGAGCTTGCAGTCCTTGGCGTAGACGTCGCTGTGGTTGCTCAGCACCTTGCCGGTGGTCTTCAGGACCGGCGTGCCGTCGGCGGCCTTCTCGACCTTGAGCGAATACCAATCCTGCACCGGGTGCTGGTTCGGGCCGAACTTGAAGGACCCGCGCACCGACTGGAAGTCCGCCTTGGCGAGAGCCTTGCGCAGCGCGGCCACGTCGGTCTTGCCGCCGGTCGCCTTCAGCGCGGAGGCGATGGCGAGCGCGGTGTCGTAACCTTGGCTGGCGTAGTAGGTCGGCACGCGGTTGTAGGCCTTGGTCCAGGCCTCAACGAACTTCTTGTTGGCGGCGTTGTCGAAGTCCGTGTTCCAGTGCGCGGTGACGCTGAGGCCGAGCGCGGCGTCGCCGACGGCCTTCAGCGTGGTGGCGTCGAGCGAGGGCTCCGCCAGCACCATCGGAGTCTTTCCGAGCAGGCCGGCCTGCTGATACTGGCGCAGGAAGGCGATGCCGAGGCCACCCGGATGGAACTGGAAGACGACATCGGGATTGGCGGCGCGGATCTGCGCCATCTCGGGGGCGAAGTCGGTCTGGTCGAGGCGGGTATAGACCTCGCCGACGACCTCGCCCTTGAACAGGCGCTTGAAGCCGGTCAGCGCGTCCTTGCCGGCCTGGTAGTTCGGGGCGAGGATGAAGGCCTTCTTGTAGCCGAGATTGGTCGCGTACTGACCGGCGCTCTCATGCAGGCTGTCATTCTGCCAGGAGACGACGAAATAGTTCTCGCTGCATTCCTTGCCGGCAAAGTTCGACGGGCCGGCATTGGGGCTGACATAGAGCGCGCCGGAATCGACGATGTCCGGTACGGTCGCACCGGCGACGTTCGAGAAGACGATGCCGGTCATGATCTTGATGCCGTCGGTCTTCAGCATCTTCTCGGCGATCTGCTTGCCCTGACCGGGCTTGAGCGCGTCATCCTCGACGACGAGCTCGACCGGCACGCCGCCGAGCTTGCCGCCCTCCATGTCGATCGCGAGCTTGAAGGCGTCGCGGATGTCCTGGCCGAGATAGCCGCCGGGACCCGAAAGCGTGGTGATCATGCCGATCTTGACCGGCTGCTGGGCCAGCGCCGTGGACGCTGCCAGCGTGGCCGCGATGCCGAAGAGCAATCCGCGCAGTTTCATCATGGACTCCAGTCGTTCCGTTCATGCCTCTGAGATGGTTCGACGCGGCGTTTCTGCGCCGCCGCGCTCATGCGTGTTCTCGTACAGGATCGCCGTGCCCCGGTCGGGAGGCAAGGCGGCCTCGTCCGTTATTCCAGCATGGAGTCCGCTGGAAGGGGAGACCGCCTTTCGGTGTGGCGTCGTCAGAGGGCAACCCAGCCCGCCGGCGGTTCCTTGCCGGGGTGCAAGGTGCCGCAATGGGGACAGGTGCGGGCCTTCTCGTCACCGTAGAAGGCGCGGTAGAGCGGGGGCAGGTCGTCGACGATCGACTCCAGATCGACCTCGGCGCGATGGACGAGCCCTTGGCACTCGAAGCAATACCATTCGACGGCGTCCAGCGCGCCCTCGGGGCGGGCGGGCTCGATGACCAGGCCGATCGAACCTTCCTGCGGTCGCTGCGGCGAGTGCCTGATATGTGGAGGCAGCAAGAAGATCTCGCCCTCGCGGATCGGTACGTCGTAAAATTCGCCGGTGCTCTTGTCATGAAGCTTCAGCAACATGTCGCCCTTGAGCTGGTAGAAGAACTCTTCCACCGGGTCGTCGTGATAGTCGGTCCTCTGGTTGGGGCCGCCCACGACCGTGACCATCAGATCGGCATCCTTCCAAACCTGCTGGTTGCCGACCGGCGGCTTGAGCAGGTGCTTGTGCTCCTCGATCCACTTGTTGAAGTTGAAGGCCTTCAGCCGTCCTTCGGTCGCCATCTCTCCACCTCTCCCGTTGTCGTCTCAGGTATCGTTCAGCCGACTTTGGCCAATGGCTTGCCGGCTCCGAGCCCGCAGCGCTCGAAAGCAGCGCGTGTCGAGGCTTTCTCTCGTTCGGTCAGCTCCAGCATCGGCGGCCGGACGCGCCCGCCGACCTGGCCGAGCAGCTCCTGCCAGTATTTCTGGTGCGCATGCGGTTTCTCCGCCGGCCGCGTGCCGCGCAAAGCCTCGCGCACCGGGTCCAGGCTGTCGCGGATCGCGCGGGCCTTCTCGGCCTCGCCGCGGAAGGCGAGATCGGTATATTCGCGCATGCGCAAATCGTTCGCCGTCTGGATGAGATAGGGCGGCGAGGAGCAGAGATAGAGCTGCCAGCCGAGCTCGAGGACGTTGTCGAGCCATTCCTCCTCGGAAGCCGTGCTGACCAGGATGCGGTCGCCGGCCAGCCGCGTCAGTTCGGCATACATCGGCCGCGGCACGCTGTACTTGATCGCGACGACGTTCTCGATGTCGGCGAGCTTGTTGCAGAGCTGCGGCGAGAGCAGGTAGCCCGAATCCGGATGGCTCCAGAGCGCGATGCCGATATCGACCTTCTCGGCGATGGTCCGATAGTACTCGTAGACCGTCTCGTCCTGCGCCTTGAAGAAATGCAGGATCGGCGCGTGGACGACGATGTAGTCGGCGCCGACCTTCTGGGCATGGCGGGCGAGATCGATCACCACATCCATATTCTGGTCGGAGCAGGACATGATCGTCTGCCCCCGCTCGGCGGAAGCCTCGACCGCCAGCTCGAAGCTGCGCTTGCGCTCCTCGATCGACATCGCGAAGAACTCGCCCTGCTTGCCGGCGATGAACAGGCCGTCGATCTTCAGATCGTCGAGCCAGTGGCGGATGTTCTGCCTGAAGCCGTCCTCGTCGATCGCGAGCGTATCGGTGAAGGGAGCCAGCGCCGCGGCCCAGATGCCCTTCATATGGGCGCGGGCATAAGCCTTGGCGTCTTTCTTCGCGTAGTTCATGAAACCTGCCCTCGTCTTCCGGCGCGATCCGGGCGGGGAGGCGACCATGGGCTCGGGCGGGCTTCCGCCATCGATCCGTGATGTTGCCGTCCCGCGTGCCCGTCAGGCGCCACCCCTATCCGATCGGGGCGATGGGGAATGATGGCATGACAGGCGGGGTATACGGCAACTCGCAACATTCGTATGAATTCGGAACCTGTCCTTATAAATCAGCCCGCCGGCCGGGAAGGCGGGCGGGCTCGAACGCGGTTTCCGGGCGGAGCTGCGAGCGCCGCCCGTTTTCTGCTGCCGGTTCGGGCTATCGCAGCGGCGGCGCGTAGAGGACGCCGCCCATGCTCCAGAGCTGGTTAAGACCGCGCGGGATGCCGAGCTTCGACCCGGTTCCGAGATTGCGCTCGTAGACCTCGGCGTAGTTCCCGGAGGCCTTGACGGCGCGCACGGCCCAGTCGGCATCGAGACCCATCGCCTTGCCGAAACCGCCTTCGGCGCCGGTGAAGCGGCGCACGTCGGGCTTCTGCGATTTCAGGGCCTCGTCGATATTCGCGGCGGAGATGCCGAGTTCCTCGGCATTGATCACCGCGAAATTCACCCATTTCACCACGTTGAACCACGGGAAGTCGTCGGCACGGACGACCGGCCCGAGCGGCTCCTTGGAGATGACGTCCGGCAGCACGACGGCATCGCCCGGCTTGGCGAGCCTCAGCCGCTCGCCATGCAGCGCCGACTGGTCGCGGGTGAGCACGTCGCATTGCCCGCCCTCGAAGGCGGCGAAGGCTTCTGCCGCGCTCGGATAGGCCTTCTCCTCATAGGTCATGGAGTTGGCCTTGAAGAAGTCGGCGAGATTGAGCTGCGTCGTGGTGCCGGTCTCGACGCAGATCTTCGCCTTGTCGAGCGAGAGCGCGCTGTCGACCTTGAGCGCGCGTTTCGCCAGGAAGCCCTGGCCGTCGTGATAGGTGATGCCGGCGAAGGCCAGCCCCAGCTCGGCCTCGCGCCCGAGCGTCCAGGTCGAGTTGCGCGCCAGCAGGTCGACCTTGCCGCCCTTCAGCGCATCGAAGCGCTCGCTGGCGGAGAGCGGCGTGAAGGCGACCTTGGTCGCGTCGCCGAGGACGGCCGCGGCGACGGCGCGGCAGAAATCGACATCGAAACCGCTCCACTGACCCTGGGCATCCTTGGCCGAGAAGCCGAGAACGCCTTCGCTGACGCCGCACTGGAGCGTGCCGCGCTGCTTCACCGTATCGAGTGTGCCGGCGCCTGCCGGGGCTGCCAGCGCGGCGCCGAGGACGGCGCCGGCGGCAAGGCCGGGCAGGCGAAACCATGAGGCCTTCGACATGGCTCTCTTCTCCCTTCGGATTCGGTTGCGCACTGCGCGGATTACAGCGTGGCGTTGTGGCGGATGATGACCTTGGTGCCGACCGGCACCCGCTCGTAGAGATCGACGATGTCGCCATTGGCGAGCCGGAAGCAGCCGGACGAGATCGCCTGGCCGATCGTCTCCGGCTGGTTGGTGCCGTGAACGCGGAACACGGTCGAGCCCAGATAGAGCGCGCGGGCGCCCATCGGGTTGCCGGGGCCGCCGGCCATGAAGCGCGGCAGATAGGGCTGGCGCTGCAGCATCTCCGGCGGCGGGCGCCAGTCCGGCCACTCCGACTTGCGGCTGACCTGGACCTGGCCGGACCAGGTGAAGCCCTCGCGGCCGACGCCGATGCCGTAGCGCAGCGCGCGGCCGTTGCCCTGGACCACATAGAGGAAGCGCTCGCCGGAATGGATCACGACGGTGCCGGGCGCCTCGTTCGAACGGAACAGCACCATCTGCCGGGCATAGGGGCCTTCGGTGATGCTGACCTCCTCTGTGGAGACGCGGCCCGGCTCGTCGCCGATATCCATGGTCTCCTTCATGCCGGCGGGCGGACGTGGCTGCGCCTGGGCGTCCCGGGACGGGGTGAGCAGCGGCAGGCAGGCGAGTCCGGCGGCCATGGCCAGGCCGGCGAGGGTCTTGGAAAGAGTCATGTCTGGTCAGCTCCGGGATTAGCTGCAGCGACTGAAGATGAAGGTGCCGTAGCGCCGGTGCGCGTCTGGATCGACGAAGCGCATCACCAGCTCGTTCGGCTTGACGGAGAGGAGTTCGCGGTCCTGCGGATCGCCGGCCGGAGCCTCGAAGCCGAGGAAAGTCCTGCCGCCCGCACCGGCCTTCAGCCTGAGCTCGTAGAGTTTGGGGTCGTCGGCGACGTGCATCATCACGCCGTCTCCGGGGCCTTTCGTGATGACATAGGGCTGCTTGCACTGGGCCCGCGCCTCGGCCTCGGTGCGCTTGCGGTCCTTCTCGGTGTGGAAGGAGGCAATCCCCCAGCGGCCGATCAGCGCGTCGCGGGTGACCCCCGTCGGAGCCGGGGCGCTTTCCGTGACGCTTGCCACGGGCGACAGCCCCTCGCCGCCGCCGCAGCCGGCGAGAGCGAGCGCCAGCGCGATGCCGCAACCCAGAGCGCCGATTCTGAAACCGGCGCGGCCGGCCCCCAACCCTGTCTGTCTCATCGGTCCTCCTGGGTGATCCATGCGTTCAGCTGATCTCCGGCGGCCCCTGGTCGGAGATGCGGCGCGACGGCGACAGGACAGCCGCAAATGCGTTCAGGATCAAGCCCCTTCCGTCTTTCCATCATGAACAGGTTATCCACCCCGATTGTCATAGGCGTCGCCGTCGGGGTCCTTCGTGCCGGTGGAGGCCCGGGCCCGGGCGGCCAGATCCCGCTTCAGGGCCGAAATCTCTTCGGCCGACCAGCGCCCGGTGCCGAGGACGGCCGCCCAGCCCTCGATATAGTGTTCCGGCGCATAGACATGGCCGTAACCCATCGGCGTGCCGGTCGCGACCGCCATGTCGAGGGCGAGCTGGAGCATCGTGACGATGGGGTACCAACGCAGTTCCGGCGAGACGTCGGGACCGCGCGGAGCCTTCATCCAGTCCGGCTGCCGATAGGCGTCCCGGTAGTCGAAGAAGGTGATCGCGTCGCTCGCATATTGCAGATAGACCAGCCGCATCGGCCCCCAGGGCCGATCGGGCGGGACGGTCGGGCCGTTCTGGTTCATGAAGCGCACGATGCGCCCATCCCGGAACTCGGGCAGCCATTGCGGCGAGCCCGGATTGCGGCCTTCGCTGATCGAGCGCCACACCCGGCTCTCGAAGGGCGGGCCGCTCCAGAGCGCGCCATCGATCGGGTCGCCGATCATCTCGAAGAGCTCGGCGGATTTCTCGGAGTTCATGGCCCCGAGGCTGAGACCGTGCAGATAGAGCTTCGGCCGCTTGTCGTGGGGCAGGGCGGTCCAGTAGCGATAGATTTCCCGGAACAGGGCGCGGGCGGTTTCGGACCCGTATTCCGGCTGGGTGAGAAGCGAGAGCGGGCTGCTGAGATAAGAATACTGCACCGCAACGCTGGCGATATCTCCGTCGCGCAGATACTCGACCGAATCCATTGCCGAAGGATCGACCCATCCGGTGCCTGTCGGCGTGATGATGACGAGCGTCGAACGCGTGAAGCCACCGGCGCGCTTGAGCTCCTCCAGCGCGAGCCGTGCCCGAGCCTCCGGGGAATCGCCGCCACGCAGGCCGACATAGACCCGGATCGGCTCCTGGGCCGGATGTCCGGTCTGGGCGCTGATCCGCTCGGCGCTCGGTCCGCGGGCGATGAATTCGCGGCCGGCGCGGCCGAGTTCGCGCCAGTTGACGAGCGAGGCCGGGCTGCCGGTCTTGCGCGGATCGGTCGGCTGCGGGCGTTCTGGTTCGAACAGGGCGTCGCGCTCGCGATAGGAGGAGTCGAGCACGCGGAAGACCGCGCGCGCCAGGACATTGCTCGCCACGGACCAGAACAGCAGCGCCGCCAGGCCGAACCCGATGATGTTGGCGAGCCGTCGGGGGATGTATCGCCGGACGAGATCGGCGAGCCAGACGCCCAGTCGCCCGAACAGGCGCGCGAGGATCAGGGCCAGGACGAAGGTCGCGATGGCGACGAGGCAGAGCTTGGTGGGGTGCGAGCTCGGCAGCAGCGGCAGGCTGACGGCAGCCCGCACCGAGTTCTGCCAATCAGCGGCCTTCCAGAGGAACAGGAGCGCGATCAGCGCGGAGATCAGCAGGATCGCGGTGTTGACGGGCCGCCGCAGGCGGTCTGACGGCTCGGGCAGCTCGAGATAGCGCCAGAGCTGGCGCGACAGCACGCCGAGGCCGTAGCCGACGGCGAAGCAGAGGCCGGCCAGCACCCCTTGCGTCAGGTAGCTGCGCGGCACGAGCGTCGGCGTCAGCGCCGCCGCGAACAGCAAGGTGCCCAGCGCGAGGCCGACGCCCGAAAGCGATGCCAACTCCTTGTAAAACCAGCGCGTCACGGCCGCCGTTCCCCCTGTCGATTCAGGCCAGCCCGGCCCTCCCGTCAGCGGCGAATCCGGTTGCGGGAAACGTAGCAACCGCTTGTCGCGACTGGCAATCCCCGCGCCGCAACAAGGCTTTTTGGGAGGCGCCGGATCGCTTCGACGGAAGTCGTCGCACCACGCATGCCCCAAGGTTGATTTCGTCTTCCGAGGATCAGGGCAATATTTATCTTGAGCTTTTTCCGGCGATGCATTTGAGTCATCTGCGGCCCTGCCGGGTCGGCGTCATTTCATCGTTGCGAGCCAGTTTCATGCGACCTGAGCGCGTGCGTCGTATCCAGGTTCCGTACACTGTTTCCGGGCTCGTTCGGGCGCCCCGGGCTGCGAACGACAATGCGCCGACTGTTCGCGGTGGAGCGATGCGCCGGATCGTCAGGCGGCCGCTCCTCGTCGGCATGGCCGCAGCGGCGCTGATCCTGGCTCTGGGCTGGTTCGCGAGCGGTGGCCACGCTCTCTGATCGCGCATAGCGCGGAAAGCCTTCCGCTCGCAACTTGCTTCAACGGGCGTTGAGGAGGGTTTGCCGGCTGAAGACGGTCCTCAAAAGGATCGCGATGTCGAGCCAGAACGACCAGTGGTCGATATACCAGTGGTCATAGGCGACGCGCTTGGCCATTTTCTCGTCGGTGTCGGTTTCGCCCCTGAGGCCATGCACCTGCGCCCAGCCGGTGATGCCGGGCTTGACGTTGTGACGGCGGGCGTAATTGGCGATCCGGCGCTGGAATTCGACGTCGTGGGCGAGCGCGTGCGGGCGCGGACCGACCAGAGACATGTCGCCGGCGAGCACGTTCAAGAGCTGCGGCAGCTCGTCCAGATTGTAGCGGCGCAGCACCTGGCCGACCCGGGTGATGCGCGGATCATCGCTCCGCGCCTGAACGATGACCGGACCGTCGTCCAGAGTGGTCATGGTCCGGAACTTGAAGATCCGGAAGGCCTGCTGATTGAAGCCGTAGCGCCGCTGACGGAAGAGGACAGGTCCCGGCGAGTCGAGACGGATCAGGGCCGCGACGAGCACGAGCAGCGGCATGGTCAGGGCGAGGCCGACGGCCGCGGCGACGATGTCGAAAGCGCGCTTCACCGCGATTTCCGTCACCGAAAGCGGCGGGCGCGTCAGCCGGAAACTGGACAGCGAGCCTGCCTGAACGAGGTGCAGGCTCTCGTAGCGCTCCATGATCGCCTCGGGCGCCAGATGGACGGCGACCGGCAGGTTGGCGAAGGCGACCACGCAGGCCTCGATCGTCTTCTGGTCCGACCAGGGCAGGGTGATGAAGACGGCGTCCGAGCGCCGCGCGCGGCAATTGGCGACGGCGGCTGCGAGATCGGCCGACAGCCCCGCCGGGTTGCCGGCGTAGTCCGGCTTCAGGAAGGCGACATCGACGAGCGCGAAACCGGCGTGCCAGGGCTTGTGCCGCGCCACGAAATTCATGACGTTCTCTTCCCGGCCGATCAGGAAGGCGCGGGCGGCGGTGATCCGGCCGGACCTGCTGCCGGCGGCGATCCAGCGAACGATCAGCGAGCGCGACAGGGCGATGACCGGGATGCCGGAGAGATACGTCGCGAGGATGACGCTTCGCGAATAATGGTCGGCGATCTTGGCGAGGAAGATCAGGCCGAGAAAGGCCGCGATGGTGATGTTCCAGACGCCGAAGGCCGAGACGATCTGCCCGCGTGGGGAGAGATAGTTTTCGATCTGGTAGCGCCTGCGCATCAGGTTGATGAAGACGAACAGGCTGGCCAGCATCGCGGCCAGTTGCGCGGTCGAGGGATCGGGCGTCAGCGTGTTCCAGGCGAGGGCGGCATAGACCGTCGAGGCGAGGTAGACGAGGGCCGCGACCACGATTCCATCGCTGGCCGACGTCAGTGGCCCGAGCCAGTAGCTCCGGAGCTGCCGGCAGGGCCTGGACACCGTCAGTGTCGCGCGCAGATCGTTGACGCCCATCTTGTTCCAGCCTTCGAACCAATCTGCGCCGCTCTCTGTTCCGTTTTGGAACAAGGCTTCGCCAGCAGGTCTGCGATGAAGGCTAAGTGGCAACGAGCATGCCCCGGCAGCGTGAGCCGGAACGAGGCATTCGGGAGGCAAATATCGGCGAAACCGATCAGCTGCGCTGCGGCTGGCTGCTTTGCGGTGCGTCCGCAGGGGATGGGGCAGCAGGCGCGTGGGGAGGGCGGCCGGTATCGAAATAGCGCTGCGCCACATGCTCGGCGGCGATGGCGAGGGTGGATCCGAAGAGGGCGCCGAGTATTTTCACGAGGGCGTCGCGCGGCAGGCCGTGGCGGGTGGCTTCCAGGGTCTGCAGCCATTCCAGGCCGGCTGCCAGAGCGACGAGGGCGGACAGAACCAGCCAGCGCTTGCGCGGATAGGCAAAGGTCAGCAGAGCCCCGGCGGCGAGATAGGCCACGAAACGCTCCGCGTTTGCTCCCAGCTTCGGGATATGAGGGCGCGCATCGCCCGGCGACAGCGTGGACCCGACGATCGCCAGCAAGGTCAGCCAGCCAACGACGATAGCGATCCGGCGCAGATTTCCGATGGTCAAGGTCAACAGGCGCTCCGGGGACGGTCGCAGATAGAGGCCAGCGCCAGAAGAAGAGCGCCGCGAACCGGTCGAAGAAGCCTTATGGCGCTGCCGGAACGGCAAAGCAACGATGGCAGGCGGCCTTCATGCTGCGCCGCGCTGCCTGCCGCGCGGAAGCCGGCCTGCCGGGGCCTGCCGGATTGCGCTATTGCTGCCTGTCCCTGCGGTCTGACAGGGAAGCAGGAGCGGATATGATGGTGGACGTCCCGGTTGCCCGGCCTTCGGCACAGGTCGCACGCGGCGGCAAGGCGATCTACGGCGTGCCGCTCGGCATTCTGATGCTGGAGGCGCGTTTTCCGCGCATCCCCGGCGATATGGGCAATGGCACGACCTGGCCGTTTCCGGTTCTCTATCGCGTCGTCGGCGGAGCCAGCCCCGAGAAGGTCGTGCTGAAGGGCGCGGCCGGGCTGCTGCCGGACTTCATCGCGGCGGGGCGTGACCTTGTCCGGCTCGGCGCCGAGGCGATCACCACCAATTGCGGCTTTCTTTCGCTGTTCCAGCGCGAGCTCGCCGCGGCCGTCGGTGTGCCCGTCGCGACGTCGTCGCTGATGCAGGTCCCCTGGGTGCAGGCGACGCTGCCGCCGGGCAAGCGTGTCGGCGTTGTCACGGTTTCGGCCTCCAGCCTGACGCGGGCTCATCTCGAAGCGGCTTCGGTGCCGCTCGACACGCCGATTGCCGGCACGGAGAACGGGTGTGAGTTCTTCCGCGTGCTGATCAAGGCCGAGAAGGAGGACATGGACGTCGACCTCGCCCGGCAGGACGTGGTGCAGGCGGCGCTCGATCTCGTCGCTCGGCATCCCGAGGTCGGCGCGATCGTGCTCGAATGCACCAATATGCCGCCCTATGCGGCGGATGTGCAGGCGGCGACGGGGCTGCCGGTCTACGACATCTATTCGCTGATCGCCTGGTTCCACGCCGGCCTGAGGCCGCGCCGCTTCGGTTGAGCGCGGTCCGCCGCCCTGTCTCAGTGGATCTCCGGTTCGGGCACCTTGGCGGTTCCCTCCAGATAGTCGAAGTCGCAGCCCTTGTCGGCCTGGCGGATATGGGCCGCCGACATCTTGCCCCAGCCGCGCGGATAGTCGCGATTCGGCGGCGTCCAGGTAGCGAGACGGGCCGCGATCTCGGCTTCGGTCAGGTTCACCGAGATGCTGCGCGCCTCGACATCGACGCTGATGATGTCCCCGGTCTGCACCGCCGCGAGCGGGCCCTTGATATAGGCTTCCGGCGCGACGTGGAGGATGCAGGCGCCGTAGCTGGTGCCGGACATGCGGGCATCCGAGATGCGCAGCATGTCGCGCACGCCCTGCTTCAGGAGCTTCTTCGGGATCGGTAGCATGCCCCATTCCGGCATGCCGGGGCCGCCGACAGGGCCGCAGTTCTTGAGCACCATGATGTGGTCAGCGGTGACGTCGAGGTTCTCGTCGTTCACCGCCTTCATCATCGCATCGTAATGCTCGAAGACCAGCGCCGGACCGGAATGCTTGAGCAGGCGGGGCTCTGCGGCCGAGGGCTTGATGACGCAGCCGTCGGGCGCGAGATTGCCCTTGAGCACGGCGAGCCCGTTGGCGGTCGATACGGGCTTGTCGAGCGGGCGGATGACGTTGTCGTCATAGACCTGGGCGAGCGCGATGGTCTCGGCGATCGGCTTGCCGGTCACGGTCATCGCGTCGGTGTGGAGCTTGCTTTCAAGCTGCTTCAGCAAAGCGGGCAGGCCGCCGGCGTAGAAGAAATCCTCCATCAGGAAGTCGCCCGAGGGGCGCAGATTCGCCACCACCGGGACCTTGCGCGAGAAGGCGTCGAAATCATCCGGTGTCAGCGGCACGCCGGCACGTCCGGCCATGGCGACGAGATGGATGATCGCATTGGTCGAGCCGGCGACGGCCATATGGACCGTCAGCGCGTTCTCGAAGCTCTTGCGGGTCAAGATCTGGTCAGGCGTCAGGTCCTCCCAAACCATCTCGACGATGCGCTTGCCCGCCATTGCGGCCATGCGGGGGTGGGCGGCGTCGGCGGCGGGGATGGCTGAGGCGCCGGGCAGGGTGAGGCCGAGCACCTCGGCATGGCTCATCATCGTCGCGGCCGTGCCCATCACCATGCAGGTGCCGTAGGAGCGGGCGATGCCGCTCTCCATGTCCTTCCACTGGCCGTCGGTGATATTGCCGGCTTCCTTCTCGGCCCAGTATTTCCAGACATCGGCGCCCGAACCCAGCACCTTGCCGGCCCAGTTGCCGCGCAGCATCGGCCCGGCCGGCACGAAAATGAAGGGCAGCCCCGCGCTGCAGGCGCCCATGATCAGGGCCGGCGTGGACTTGTCGCAGCCGCCGAGCAGCACGGCGCCGTCGAGCGGGTGGGAGCGGATCGATTCCTCGGTCTCCATCGCCAGGAAATTGCGATAGAGCATCGTCGTAGGCTTCTGGTATTGCTCGGAAACCGACATCACCGGGATCTCGATCGGGAAGCCGCCGGCGGCCCAGACCGCGCGCTTCACGGCTTCCGCGCGGTCGCGCAGATGGGTGTGGCAGGGGTTGATTTCCGACCAGGTGTTGATGATGCCGATGACCGGCTTGCCCATGAACTCCTCATGGGCGAAGCCCATCTGCAACGCCCGCGAGCGATGCCCGAAGGAGCGCAGGTCGCTCGCTCCGAACCAGCGCCAGCTGCGCAGGGTCTCGGGCGTCTTGCGGGGGCGGGCGGACATGGCGTTTCCTCGAATTCTTGTCGTTCTAACCGGTGCTGGCGTCATGGTCGGGCTTGACCCGGCCATCTCGGAAACCAGTGTCATCTTGTCATGAGATTCTTAGGGCTCTGCGCTTCGCTCTGCCCGGAGAATGACAACCCGTCATTCAGCTGCGGCCTTCGTCGCACCCCAGCTCGACACGATGCCGCGCAATTCCGCCCGCTCGGCCTCGTTGAGCTCGGGCAGGCCCGGGAGGCGGACCGGACCGACATCGGTGCCGAGCAGGCCAAGCGCTTCCTTCACCACCGTGACATTGGCACCGTTGCCGTATTTGGTGCGCAGCTTCTCGAAGCCGGCGATGGCGTCGACCTCGCGGCGCGCCGTTTCGTAGTCGCCGGCCTCCAGCGCGCGCCAGACGGAGAGCGAGCGGGCCGGCGCGACGTTGATGAGCCCCGAGGTGAAGCCGCGGGCGCCCAGCGCGTAGAAGGGCGCGGCCCAGCCCTCGGCGAGGCCGCAGATCCAGTTCGCCGAAGAGCCTTCCGTCTCACGCACGCAATCGGCGAGCAGCATCATGTTGATCGCGGCGAATTTCACGCCGGCGACATTGGGATGGGTCGCGACACGGATCAGGTCCTTCACGCCGATCGCGTCCGAGCGGATATAGGCTACGAGCGGGATCGGCAGCGCCTCGGCGATGGCGAGGATGTAGTCGGCCTGGGATTGCGGCGCGGCGAAGGGGTCGAGCGGGTGATGCACCATTGCCGCGTCGCAGCCGGCCCGGGCCGCCAGCTTGCCGGTCGCGACCGCTTCGCGCAGCGAACGGCCGATGCCGGCGGTGACCAGCGCCTTGCCGGCGACGGCTTCGGCGGCGGTGGCGTGGGAGCGCTCCACCTCGGCGGTCGTCATCGGGTAGAACTCGCCGGTATTGCCGGCCGAGACGATGTTGTGGATGCCGGCTTCGGCGATGCGCCGGACGATCTTGCCGGTCAGCGCCCAGTCGGCCTCGCCATCCGCCTTCCAGGCGGTGACATGAACGCCGGAGATGCCGCGCAGCGCGCTGCGCACGATGTCATTCGTCATAGTCCAGTCCCTCCGCATCCGCGCCGAAGACGAGCCGCACATGGGCCTTGGCCGAGCGGACGATGTGTCGACGCATCCTGAGTTCGGCGAGCGCGGGATCGCGCGCCAAGAGTGCGAGATAGATGTCGCGATGTTCCTCGAAGCCGCGGTGCCGCTCCGCCGGTTCCGAATGCAAGGCGATGCGTTGCGCGTGGTCGTACATGCGCTGGCCATCGAGCCGCCGCTCCAGATAGGTGCAGCCCGAGATACGGTGGATCGCGCGGTGATAGGTCTCGTTCAGCGCGACGAGATCCTCGAGGTCGCCATGCTCGGTCGCCTGCTCCATCTCGGCGATCAGCTTCCCGAGTTCGATGGCGCCAGTTTCGGTCAGGTGATTGGCGGCGATATGGGCCATGACGCTTTCGAGGGCGGCCCGGCCGAGTGCCATTTCCAGCGCCTGCCGGGGGGAGAATTCGACGAAGACGCCGCGCCGCGCTTCGGTCCGGACCAGCCCTTCGCTCTCCAGCTTGCGGATCGCGTCCTTCACCGGAGTCGTGCTAACGCCGAGCATTTCGGCGAGCTGGCGCTCGTTCAGCCGCTCGCCGTTGCGGAAGCGCCCGGCGACGATGGCGCGGCGCAGGCGCTCATGCACATGCTCGCGCAGCGAGCGGAGCAGGTCCGGGGCAAAGGGTTCGACTGCGGGTTGCAACATGGTTCTTCCGCGGCGCGTTGCCGAAGCCGCTCCAGCGCGGCTGCCAGCTCATGCGCCATGGCCTTCAAACAGCACAAAGCGGTGCGTCCAGCAATCTGAAATTTCAGATTTCAAATTTGCGATCCTGTGTTATCGCTTGGAACAAGCGCCCGTCATGAGGTGCAGGCGGAATTGTCCGCGACGGGGAGACGAACCGATGAGCATTACGCGCAGAACGATCATCGCCGCCGCCTGCCTGGCTGCGACAGGGCCCGCTTTCGCGCAGGCCGACTACCCCGGCAGCAAGGTCGTCACCATCGTCGTGCCCTTCGCTGCGGGCGGCACCACGGACCTGCTCGGGCGCATCCTGGCCGAGCGGCTGGGCGCGCGCCTCGGCGGCAAGTTCATCGTCGAGAACCGGCCCGGCGCGGGCGGCAACACGGGTGTCGCGACCGTCGCTCGCGCCCCGGCGGATGGCTACACGCTGACCATGGGCACGGTCTCGACGCATGCGATCAACCCGGCGGTCTACGCCAAGATGCCCTTCGACCACGTCAAGGATTTCGCGCCGATCTCGCAGGTCGCGAGCGTGCCGAACATCCTGATGGTGAACATCGACCTGCCGGCCAAGAGCGTGCCGGAGCTGATCGATCTGCTGAAGAAGAACCCGGGCAAGTATTCGTTCGGCTCATCCGGGGCCGGCACCTCGACCCATATGGCGGCGGAGCTGTTCAAGGTCTCGACCGGGACCGACATGGTGCATGTACCCTACCGGTCGAGCGGCCAGGTGACGCAGGACCTGCTCGGGGGCCAGATCCAGATCACCTTCGACAACATCACCATCGCCTGGCCGCATGTGCAGGACGGCAAGATCAGGGCGCTCGCCACCGCGACGCCGAAACGGCTCGATGTCGCCAAGGACATGCCGGCGCTGGCGGAGTTCATCCCGGGCTACGATGCCAGCTCCTGGCACGGCTTCTTCGCGCCGTCAGGCGTGCCGAAGGAGATCGTCGCGAAGCTTTCGGCCGAGACGCAGGCAATCATGCGCGAGCAGGCGGTGATCGATCAGCTCAGGAAGCTCGGCGTCGACCCGGTCGGCTCGTCGCAGGAGCAGTTCACCGCCCATATCGCCTCCGAGACGAAGCGCTGGGCCGAGGTCGCGCAGAAGGCGAATGTGAAGATCGAGTGAGCGGCGGAAGCATCATGCTCGCCCTTGCGGTGCGCATCCATGAATTGAATACCGCTACGATCGATGAGGAGAAGGCGTGGATGGCCGGGACAAGCCCGGCCATGACGGGTAGGTTTTTGCGGAAAGTCGCATCGGCGCCGCGATTGTCGATGCGCTGGGCTACCCCGGAGAAAGCCACGCCATGACCGCTCCCGCCTTGACCGAAGAGATCGCCGTTCGCTTCGCCCGGATCGCGCTCGGCCATGTCCGCCGGGAATATCCGAACAAGCCGGACCATACCCTGGCCGGACCTGCGGATGCGCGCACGCCCAGCGAACTGCATCCGGTGTTCTACGGCAGCTACGACTGGCATTCCTGCGTGCACAGCTACTGGATGCTGGCCCGCCTGCTGCGGCGCTATCCGAAGATGGAAGCGGCGGCCGACATCGTCGCGCTGTTCGATGCGCAGCTCGTTCCCGAGAAGATCGCGGTGGAATGCGCCTATCTCGCCCAGCCGACGGCGCGCGGCTTCAAGCGGCCCTATGGCTGGGGCTGGCTGCTGAAGCTCGCTGCCGAGCTGAAAGGTCTCGACGACGGTCGTTGGGGCCGGGCCGTGGCGCCGCTCGCCGAGGCCTTCGCCCAGCGCTTTCGTGACTTCCTGCCGATCGCGACCTATCCGGTCCGCGTCGGCACGCATTTCAACACGGCTTTCGGCCTGCGCATGGCGGCGGATTATGCCGATGCGACCGAGGACGGCGCGTTTCTGACATTGCTGCGCGAGACGGCGTTGCGCTGGTACGGCGCGGACGAGGATTGCCCGGCCTGGGGTGAGCCGAGCGGTGACGATTTCCAGTCCTCCGCGCTGATCGAGGCGGAATGCATGCGACGCCTGCAGCCGGCCGAGCGCTTCCTACCCTGGTTCGAGCGCTTCCTGCCGCGCATTGAGCAGCAGCAGCCGGCGATCCTGTTCAAGCCGGCGACGGTGACCGACAGGACCGACGGCAAGATCGCGCATCTCGACGGGCTCAACCTGAGCCGCGCCTGGTGCTGGAGCGCGCTCGCCGCCGCCTTGCCGGAGGGCGATCCGCGCCGCTCCGTCATCGCGGATGCCGCACGGCGGCATCTCGAAGCGGGGCTGCCGCATATTGCCGGCGACTACATGGGCGAGCACTGGCTCGCGACTTTCGCCGTGCTCGCCATCGAGGAGCGGTAGCAATCGTCGAGGCGGCACGGACCGCCCGGCGTCAGCGGGGCTGGCCTGCCCGCGCGAAGCGATTTTCGACGCTGGCGATATAGGCGTCCCGCGAAGGCCCCAGGTGCTGGCGGCAAAGAGTGACGAGCCGGGTTCGGTCGCCGGCTGCGAGTGCCTCGATCATGGCAAGGTGCTCATCGCGCGCGAGCGCCAGATGCTGCGGGCTCGCCGCCGTGATGGAGCGCGCGCCATGGACCTTCTGCGCCATGCTCTGGATGAGCTCGACGAGATGGGGATTGCCGCAGGCGCCGAACAGCGTTTCGTGGAAGGCCATGTTCGCGCGGAAGGCGGCGCGGCCGTCGCCAGCGGTGACGGCCGCGCCGTGTAACGCCTGAATATCCTTTAGCCGCGCGACGAGCTCGGGCGGGGCGGGCAGGGGGATATGCTCGGCTGCCAGCGTTTCGAGCGCCTCTCGGACGGCGTAGATTTGGCGAACCTCGGCTGGGTCGAGAAGCTTCACGAAGGCGCCGCGATTGGGCACGCGCTCGACCAGCCCGACGCGCTCGAGCTCGGCAAGTGCCTCGCGTACCACATGCCGCTTCACGCCGAGCCTTTCGGCCAGATCCTCCTCGACCAGCCGCTCGCGGGGCATCAGCCAGCCGAGCACGATCTCCTCCTCCAGTGTCGCCGCGATGCCGCGGACACGGTCGGTCGTCTGGAGCTTCAACGCTGCGGTCGGCATGCTTGATTATAACCCTTCAACATAATTGTTGACAATCATGGCGACAATCTTCATCCATTGCGTCATGACACAATCCGGTGATGATATCCCATCCTCCGGCTCCGCCGCACGCGGCATGCGCCGCAATCTGGCGACCTATGGCGATCCGGGCTTTTCGCTTTTCCTGCGGAAGGCCTTCATCAAGGCAGCCGGCTTCTCGGACGATGCGCTCGATCGGCCGATCATCGGCATCACCAACACCTTCAGCGACTTCAATCCCTGCCATGGCAACGTGCCGCGCCTGATCGAGGCGGTGAAGCGCGGCGTCATGCTGGCGGGCGGTCTGCCGATGGAGTTCCCGACGATCTCCATTCACGAGTCGTTTTCAAACCCGACCTCGATGTTCCTGCGCAACCTCATGGCCATCGACACCGAGGAGATGATCCGGGCTCAGCCGGTCGATTCCGTCGTGCTGATCGGCGGTTGCGACAAGACCGTGCCGGCGCAGTTGATGGGTGCGGTCAGTGCGGACGTTCCGGCGATTCAGCTGATCACCGGGCCGATGCTGGTCGGTCACCACAAGGGCGAGATTCTCGGCGCCTGCACCGATTGCCGCCGCCTCTGGGGACAGCACCGCGCCGGGCAGATCGATGGTGACGAGATCGAGGTGCTCAGCGGGCGGCTGGCGCCGACGCAGGGCACCTGCATGGTGATGGGCACGGCGAGCACCATGGGCTGCCTCGTCGAGGCGCTGGGCATCGCGCTGCCCGGCTCCGGAACGATTCCCGCGACCCATGCCGACCGCATCAGGGCGGCCGAGACGAGCGGACGCGAGGCCGTGCGGCTGGCCAAGGGCGGGCCGAAGCCGAGCGAACTGCTGACGCAGGCAGCCTTCCGGAACGCGCTCACCGTCCTGCAGGCGATCGGCGGCTCGACCAACGGGCTCGTCCATCTCGCGGCCATCGCGCGCCGCACCGGGCTGACGATCGATCTGGAGGAGTTCGACGCGATCGGCCGCAAGGTCCCGGTGCTGATCGACCTGAAGCCGTCCGGCGACCATTACATGGAACATTTCCATTGGGCCGGCGGCGTGCCGAAGCTGATGAAGGAACTGGGCGACCACCTCGACCGATCGGCTCCGACCATCGACGGGCGGACCATCGGCGAGATCGCCGATGCGGCTGAAGAAGTGCCGAACCAGACGATCATCCGCACCGCCGCAAGCCCGGTGAAGCCGACCGGCGGCATGGCCGTGCTGCGCGGCAACCTCGCGCCGGGTGGGGCGGTCATCAAGCATTCGGCTGCATCGCCTGCGCTGCTGAGCCATACCGGCCGTGCGGTCGTCTTCCGTTCCGTCGAGGACATGGTCCGGCGCATGGACGATCCCAATCTGGACGTGAAGGCGGACGACGTGCTCGTGCTGACCAATGCCGGCCCCAAGGGCGCCCCGGGCATGCCCGAGGCGGGCTACATTCCGATCCCGAAGAAGCTGGCCCAGGCCGGCGTCAAGGACATGGTGCGCATCTCCGACGCGCGGATGAGCGGGACCGCCTTCGGCACCATCGTCCTGCATATCACGCCGGAGGCGGCGGTCGGCGGTCCGCTCGGCCTGGTGCGCGACGGCGACATGATCCGGCTGGACGTGCCGGCCCGCGAGATCGCACTGCTTGTCGACGAGGCCGAACTGGCGCGACGCAAAGCCGAATGGCAGCCGCCTGCGCATCTCGCCGAGGAGACGCGCGGTTATCGCCACCTCTATCTCACCACCGTGCTTCAGGCGGACGAGGGCTGCGACTTCGACTTCTGCTGACAAGGCCGTCCGGCCAAAATCCCGTGCGAAGCCGGAGACAACCGGCTCGTTTCGATCAGACTGGAGGAACCCCCATGCTCGACCGCCGCCATCTCATCGGCGCGCTCGCCAGCCTTGCCATGACCGCTTCCGGTCCTGCGCTGGCGCAATCCTATCCGCAGCGGCCGATCACGCTCATCGTGCCCTATGCGCCGGGCGGCGCCACCGACATCATCGGGCGGGTCGTCGCCGAGGAGATGTCTAACAACCTCGGGCAGCGCCTCGTCGTCGAGAACCGCGCCGGAGCCGGCGGCAGCGTCGGGGCGCAGGCCGTGGCCCGGGCCGCGCCTGACGGCTACACGCTGATGCTCGGCGCGCTGACCAGCCATTCCATCAACATGACCCTTCAATCGAAGCCCGGCTTCGACCTGAAGAAGGATCTCGTGCCGATCGGGCTTGCCGGCAATGTCGGGCTGGCCCTCGTGGTCCACCCTTCCGTGCAGGCCAAGACGGTTCCCGAGCTGATCGCGCTGATCAAGGCCAGCCCGGCGGACTATTCCTACGCCTCCTCGGGGCAGGGCTCGCCGCAGCATCTTTCCGGCGAGCTGTTCAACCTGAAGGCCGGCACCAAGATGCCGGCGGTGCCCTATCGCGGATCGGGGCCGGCCATGACCGACATGGTCGCCGGTCAGGTCAAGATCATGTTCGACACCATTCCCGCCGTGCTGCAGCATGTGAAGGCCGGCTCGCTCAAGGCGATCGCGACGACGGGCCGCGACGTTTCACCATTCATGCCGGAGGTTCCGACCGCGATCGGGCAAGGGCTCGTCGATTTCCAGGTCTCGTCCTGGTTCGGGCTGCTCGCCCCCGCCGATACGCCGCAGCCGATTCTGGACAAGCTCAACGCCGAGCTGAACAAGGCGCTCCAGAGCCAGAAGGTGAAGGATGCGCTCGCACTGCAGGGCGTGGATCCGAAGCCGAGCACGCCCGCGGAAGCGAGCATGCTGATCGAGAGCGAGATCACGAAATGGGGCGACCTGATCAGGGCAAGCGGGATCAAGCCCGAGTGACGGCCGGGGCAAGATCATGAGCAGCGAACGTCTCGCCATCGTCGGGGCCGGGCTGATCGGGGCCAGCTGGGCCGCGCTCGCGACGGCGCACGGGCTGACCGTCGCGGCCTACGACCCCGATCCGCGAGCCGAGCCGCGCTTTCGCGACCATGTCGCGCGGGCGCGTGCGCAACTGGCCGAGCTGGGGCTGACGGGGCAGGGCGAGATCGGCTTTTCCGCCAGCCTGCCGACAGCACTGCAAGGAGCCGGCTTCGTCCAGGAGAACGGCCCCGAGAACGAGGCGCTGAAGCGCAGTCTCCTCGCCGAGATCGACGCCGTGGCGGCGCCCGAAGCGATCATCGCCAGCTCGACCTCGGCGCTGGTCCGCAGCGCGATCGTCGTCGACTGCGCCAATCCGGGGCGCATCGTCGTGGCCCATCCCTTCAATCCGCCGCATCTCGTGCCGCTGGTCGAGCTCGTCGGGGAGGATGCGGAGGTCGTCTCGCGCGCCGCGGAGTTCTACCGGCGTATCGGCCGGCGCCCCGTGGTGCTCAACCGGGAGATGCCGGGCCATATCGCGAACCGGCTTGCCTCGGCGCTCTATCGGGAGGCCGTCTATCTGGTCGAGCAGGGCGTCGCCAGCGTCGGGGATATCGACGCGGCGCTGTGCAACGGGCCGGGGTTGCGCTGGGCGCTGATGGGGCCGCACATGACCTATCATCTCGGCGGCGGAGAAGGTGGCATCGCCGGCTATCTCGCCCATCTCGGGCCGAGCCAGGTTCGGCGCTGGCAATCGCTGGGCAACCCCTCGCTTGACGCCGCGGTGCAGCAGAAGATCGTCGAGGGCGTGGCGCTGGAGGCCGGCGGCCGCGGCATCACCGAGCTCGAGCAGCGGCGCGACGAGGGGCTTCTTGCCTTGCTCAAGGCGCGCAGGCTCGTCAGCGAATAACGCTCTGCCGCGCGCGATCCCACCGCTTCGCGCCATGCCGGCCCATTTCTGCGACGCCGGAGGCGACCGCGCACATCCGGCGAGCGGGCATGGAAATCGATCGGGGAGCCGCTTTCCGCGATTGCGCGGCGTCCTCGCATGGCGATAAAGACGCGCCGAGAACCGGGATGGAGCCCTGCGTGTCGCGCGACGTCGTTCGTCGGGCCGCCTTTTCGTCCCTGAATGCTACAGGAAGCCGGGTCCGCGACCCTGCGCGTCACGAAAGCAGGGACAAGATGCTGGGTTCTGGTTTTCGTGAGGCGATGCGGCTTTTCCGCGTCGGTCTTCCCCTTGTCGTCGTCGGTCTGGTTGCAGGCTGCGGTGGCAGGCCCTACGGCACGCTGGTCGCCACGCAGCCGGATCCGAAGGCCGCGACCGTCGATCTCATGGTCGCGACGACGCGCGCTCCGGTCGCCGAACCTGCGGGCGTGATGTTCGGCGGATCGCGCGGGGCGGATCTCAACTTCGCCGACATCACGGTTTCGATCCCGCCGGACCGCGCGGCGGGCGAGATGCGCTGGCCGTCTTCCGGGCCGGCCGATGCCGCGCGCGACTTCGCGGTTCTGCGCACGGACCGGATGACGCTTGCCGAGGCCAAGGCCAATTTCAACCGTCGCGTGAAGGCGGTTCCCGGGCGGCGGGTGCTCCTCTTCGTCCACGGCTTCAACACGCGCTTCGAGGAAGCCGTCTACCGGTTCGCCCAGATCGTCCACGATTCTCCCGTGAAGGTCGCGCCGATCCTGTTCACCTGGCCGTCGGGCGGAAGCCTGACGGACTATGTCTACGACCGCGACAGCGCCCTCTATTCGCGTGACCCCCTCGAACGGATCATCCAGACCATCACCTCCGACCCCAATGTCGGCTCCGTCTCGATCCTCGCCCATTCCATGGGGAGCTATGTGACCGTCGAGGCGCTCCGGCAGATGTCGATCCGCAACCGCGGTCTGCCGCCCAAGCTTCGCGACGTGATGCTGGCGGCGCCGGATATCGATGTGGACGTCTTCCGCCGCCAGATCGCCTCGATCGATGCGTCCCGCCGCTCGGCACAGTTCACGATCTTCGTGTCCCGCGAGGACCGCGCGCTCAGCATTTCGAGCTTCATCGCGCGCGATTCGACGCGGCTCGGCTCGCTCGACCCCGCGGCGGAGCCTTACGCCTCCATGCTGGCGGCCTCGAACGTCAAGGTTGTCGACTTGACGACGGTGGAGTCCAAGGATTTCACCAATCACGGCAAATTCGCCAATGGCGAGGTGCTGCAGGCGATCGGTTCGCGGATGGCGTCCGGCCAGCGCCTCAACGACGGCAGCGGCGGCGTGATCGACGCCGTCGGCGCCCTGGCGGGCGGCACGATCGGCCTTGCCGCGAGCGCTGCGACGCAGGCCGTCACGGCGCCCGGGCGGTTGCTCGATCCGACGCTGCAGGAGCGGTCGGTGGGCACCACCACGCAAGCCCCTTCGCTCGGCGGGCTGGACGATGAGTCAGGCAAGCCCGACCGCCGCAGCCGGCGGTGAGCACGGGTTCGAATTGCTGAGCGCAACGCGGGTGCGCGGCACCGGCGCGTTCCCGGTCTCGGATGGCCGATGATGCTGACAGGCAGTGGCGCCTGTTCCGGCCCTAGGGCTGGCTACAATCGGCCGTCGAATATGAGGCGATGGAGGGGATTGGAGCGGGTGAAGGGAATCGAACCCTCGTATTCAGCTTGGAAGGCTGCTGCTCTACCATTGAGCTACACCCGCATCGGCGGCCAAATTCCCCATCGCACCGTCAGGTGTCAAGGGCTGCCGCGGCGTTCCACAGCCGGAACGCCGATCCCTCAGAGTTTTGGCCAGGTATCGGAGAGGCGATAGCCGGCGGGCCAGGGGTCGCCGGGGTCGAGCATGAGCTGCGAGGTGCCGGTGACCCAGGCGCTGCCGGTGATTCGCGGGACGATCGCCGGGGTCTCGCCGATGCGCGTCAGGCTCTCGATCTCGCAGTCGAAGCGCGAGCCGATGATCGACAGGCCGACGAAGCGCTCGCCGACCGCGAGTTGCCCACGCGCGTGCAACACTGCCATCCGCGCCGAGCAGCCGGTGCCGGTCGGCGAACGGTCGATCTTGCCGGGGCGGATCGCGACGGCGTTGCGGCCCGTGAGCACGCCGTCGACGCGCTCCACCGGGGCGGCGAACTGGCAGAAGGAGATGTGGTCCCAGGCGGTGTCGCCGGGATGGGCGAAGCCGAGCTGCTCATTGGCCGCGCGGGTGATCTTCATCCCGGTCTCGGCGATCTCGCGAGCCTCGTCGGGAGCGACCGCGAATCCGAGGCGCGCGGCATCCACGATGACGAAGCTGTCGCCGCCATAGGCGATGTCGACAGTGAGCGTGCCGAGGCCGGCGACCTCGATCGTCGCGTCGAGCCGGGCCGCGAAGGAGGGGACGTTGCGCAGGCTGATCGTCTCGGCCTTGCCGTTCCGGCAGGTGGCGCTGATCTCGATCAGCCCGGCGGGGGCTTCGAGCACGAGATCGGTGCGTGGTTCCTGCATCGGCAGGATGCCGGTGTCGAGCAGCACGGTCGCGACGCAGATCGTATTGGAGCCGGACATCGGCGGCGTGTCGGCCGGCTCCATAATGATCCAGCCCATCTGGGCGCGCGGGTCCTTGGGAGGGACGAGCAGATTCACATGGCGGAAGACGCCGCCGCGGGGCTCGTTCAGCACGAAATTCCGCAAGGTTTCATCAGCGGCGATGAAGCGCGACTGCTCCCAGATCGTCGCGCCCGGCGGGGGCTGCACGCCGCCGACGATCACGTCGCCGACCTCGCCAGCCGCATGGCAGCCGACGACATGGATGACCTTGCTGCTGCGCATCGACAAATCCCGGTAGAGAGCGACTCGCGGCAACCTATCGCGTTGGGCGGCGCGACTGAAGCCGGTTTGGCTTGACCTGCGCCGACATGCGGGCGAAGCCGGCGCGTTCCACCTCACTGCCGACAGGAGACGCCATGACCATCGAACGCATCGGATTGACCGCCCGCTGGTGCGACGCCGCCATCTTTAACGGCATCGTCTTCCTGGCCGGCCATGTGCCGGAACAGACGGAAGGGCGCTCCCTCACCGAGCAGACCGAGGAGGTGCTGGCGCTGCTGGAGGATACGCTCGCACAGGCGGGCAGCAGCAAGGAGCGCATTCTCAGCGTCCAGATCTTCCTCACCGATATCGCCAGGATCGGCGAGATGAATGCGGTCTGGGACAAGTGGGTGGCGCCGGGCCATGCGCCGGCGCGCGCGACGGTCGAAGCGAAACTGGCTTCGCCGGGTTACGGGATCGAGATCACGGCGGTGGCCGCGAAGCTGTAGTTTTGCTTCGCAGGGTGGGTCTGTCCTGCTGAGAAGCTGATTCCGATTTTGTGTCCAAGCCTTTGTCGGGACGTTGAAAAGGCTTGGGGAGATTCTCTTGCCTCAGGCGGCCTGGAGCGCGGTCGCCTGCATGAAGTCGTCGAGCGCCTGACGCTCGGCGGCGGACAATCGCAAGCCGAGCTTGCCGCGCCGCCAGAGCACGTCGTCGCCGCGCCGCGCCCACTCCGCCTTCATCAGGTAGCGCACCTCGCGCTCATGGAGATCGGCGCCGAAATGGCGGCCGAGATCGGCGAGGCTCGACGCGCCGGCGAGGATGTCGCGGGCGCGGGTGCCGTAGCAGCGGACGAGCCGGGTCGCCGTCCTGCGCTCCAGCCAGGGGTGGGCGGCGGCGATCTCGCCGACCAGCTTCTCGAAACCGCCGACCGGGAAGTCGCCGCCGGGCAGGGCGCCGGTCATGGTCCAGTCGGCGCGGGCAGCCCAGGGAGCATGCGGTGCGAGCTTGGCGATGGCGGCCTCCGCGAGGCGGCGATAGGTCGTGATCTTGCCGCCGAAGACGGAGAGCAGCGGTGCCTCGCCCTGAGGGGCATCGAGCGTCAGCACATAGTCGCGCGTCGCTTCCTGCGCCTTCGAGGCGCCGTCGTCATAGAGCGGGCGCACGCCGGAATAGGTCCAGACCACGGATTCGGGCGTAACGGGTGAGCGGAAATACTCACTGGCCGCCGCGCAGAGATAGGCGATCTCGTCGGGCGTCGCGGCAACCTCGGACGGATTGCCCTTGTAGTCGCGATCGGTGGTGCCGATCAGGGTGAAATCCTGCTCGTAGGGGATGGCGAAGATGATCCGCCCGTCCGCGTTCTGGAAGATGTAGCAGCGGTCGTGATCGTAGAGCTTCGGCACGACGATGTGGCTGCCCTGGACCATGCGGACGCCGGCCTTGGCGTTGGTATGGATCACGCCGTTCAACACGTCGCCGACCCAGGGGCCGGCAGCATTGACGAGCGCCTTCGCCCAGACCGACCGCTTGCCTTCCGGGCCGTCCGTCTCGAGCTGCCAGAGACCGTTCTGGCGGTGCGCCGAGACGACGCGGGTGCGGGTGTGGATCGCCGTGCCGCGCACGGCGGCGTCCATCGCGTTGAGCACGACGAGTCGGGCGTCCTCGACCCAGCAGTCGGAATATTCGAAGGCCTTCGCCCGGTCGTCCTTGAGCGGCTTGCCGGCGGCGTCATGGGCGAGATCGAGCGTGCGCGTGGCGGGCAGGAGCTTCCGGCCGCCGATATGGTCGTAGAGGAAGAGGCCGAGGCGAAGCAGCCAGGCCGGACGCAGGCCCTTGTGATGCGGCAGCACGAAGCGCAGCGGGCGGATGATGTGCGGCGCGATCGCCCAGAGCCGCTCGCGCTCCATCAGCGCCTCGCGCACCAGCCGGAACTCGTAATGTTCGAGATAGCGCAACCCGCCATGGATCAGCTTGGTCGAGCGCGAGGAGGTGGCGCTGGCGAGATCGTCCTTCTCGAACAGCACGACCGAGGCGCCGCGTCCGGCCGCGTCGCGGGCGATGCCGCAGCCATTGATGCCTCCGCCGATGACCGCGAGATCGTAGGGAGCGTCGGGGGCCGTGCCGAAGCCGGCGGGAAGCGAAGAGGATTCGGAGGCCATGGCTCGTCTTCTGGAACGCCTGGGCGCTGATCGGCAAGGGCGCCATCCGGGCCTGACCGTATCCACGCAATGAAACCGGTCCTGTCGCCAAATCATGGTCGATGTCAATTCGGATCGCTTGACGCGGGCCATCGGAGACCGGAACTGGGCAGGGTGGCTGGGCGTGACGGCAGGATGACCGGAACCAAGGACGATCGGAGCGGGAGGCTGGCGGTGCGGGCGGAGGCTGCGCTGCGCGGCGGGCTCGAATGCGCCGGCGCCACCATCCTGGCCTTGCTGTTCGGCGTGGTGATGCTTGCCGTGCTGAGGCGCTATCTGTTCGGTGGCGGCTTCGTCTGGTCGGACGAGCTCGCGATCTGGCTGCATCTGGCGCTGATCGCGGTCGGTGCGCCGCTGGCCGTCACCGGAACGCTGGCGATGCGGCTCGATGTGCTGGTGCGCTTGCTGCCCGGGCGGCTGCGCAAGCTGGCTGGGGTGCTGGCGGACGCCGTCGCGTTCCATGGTGCGCTGGTGCTGGCGGGGGGAGGCGTGAGCGTCGCGTTGCTGGTCGGTGGCCAGTCCACCGTGTTCGGCCTGCCGGAGGCGCTGCGCTTTGCCGTCTTCGCCTGCGGCGGCGCGCTCACGATCCTGGCGTTGTTCCTGCGCGGCGGGCTCGAGCGGGGCTGGGCCGGAGCGGCCGCGTCGCTGATGCTGGGAGGCGCCCTCTATGGGCTGGCGCAGCTCGCTTTCGATCTGTTCCCGACGCCGAGCCTGGTCGCTGCGCTCGTTGCCGGGGGCGGGCTGCTGCTGGGCGCGCCGCTGCCCTTCGCGCTGCTGGCCGGGGTTTCGCTGACAGGGCCGTTCGGCGGATTGCTGCCGGAGCCGGCGATCGTGCAGACGATGGTCGGCGGCATCGGCAAGTTCCTGCTGCTCGCCATCCCGTTCTTCCTCCTCGCGGGTGAGTTGCTGACGGAGGGTGGGCTGGCGGAACGGCTGATCCGCTTCGCAGCGACGCTCGTCGGGCATTGGCGGGCGGGGCTCGCGCAGACGGCGCTGGTCGCCAGCGTCCTGTTTTCCGGCGCCTCCGGCTCCTCGGTCGCGAACGCCGCCTTCGGGGCCAAGGTGATGGCACCGACATTGGTGGCGAGCGGCTATCCGCCGGCCCATGCGGCGGCGATCGTCGCCGGCGTCTCGATGCTGGACAACATCATCCCGCCCTCGATCGCCTTCCTGATCCTGGCGAGCGCGACGAATCTTTCCGTCGGCTCGCTCCTGGTTGGCGGCTTCGTCGCGGGCGGCGTGCTGGCGCTGGCGCTGGCCGTCGGCATCCATCTCAGCGTGCGCGGCGTCGTCGATACGGCGCCCAAGGCGAGCGCGGCCGAGCGGGGCAGGGCGCTGATCGGCGCAATTCCGGCGATCGGGCTCGGCGTCATCGTCGTGATCGGCATCCGCTTCGGCGTGGTGACGGTGACGGAGGCCTCGGCGCTCGCCGTTGCCTATGCCGTCATCGCCTGCCTCGCTCTGCGCAGCCTGAACGCGCGGGGCGTGCTGGCGAGCTTACGCAAATCCGCGGCGGAGGCGGCGGCGATCGGCCTGCTGATCGGGGCTTCGGCACCCTTCGCCTTCCTGCTCGCCGTCGACCGGGTTTCCGAGCAGATGGCCGGGCTCGTCACCCTGTTCGGCGCCGGACCCTATGCCGTGATGCTGCTCGCCAATCTGGTGCTGCTGGTGGCCGGGCTCTTCCTCGATATCGGCGCGGCGATCCTGCTGCTCGCGCCGCTGCTTCTGCCGGTCGCGATCGCGGCGGGGCTCGATCCGATCCAGTTCGGCGTCGTGCTCGTCGTCAACCTGATGATCCACGGGCTGACGCCGCCGCTCGGCATTCTCGTCTACGTCGTCAGCGGCATCATGCGCGTGCCGGCGGGGGCGGTTTTCCGGGCGGTGCTGCCGCTGCTCGGCGTGCTGCTCGCGGCGCTCATGGTGCTGTCGCTGGGCATGGCTGCGTGGCCCGCGCTTGCGCCGGGGCTCAAGGCGCTGTTCTGATGTGCTTTCCTTCGCCCGGCGCCCGCGCCGTTCCATCGCCTTCGCCGTGAGCCGGCCCCGGACCTGATGCCGATATGATCTTCACCGACATCGCGACGCGGACCTACAATCATGGCTGGCGGCTCGACCCGATCATCCGCAGCCTGCTCGACACCGATTTCTACAAGCTCCTGATGCTGCAGATGATCCGGGTCTTCCACCCGGAGGTGCAGGTCACTTTCTCGCTGATCAATCGCTCGAAGCATATCCGCCTCGGCGACATCGTCGACGAGGGCGAGCTGAGGGCGCAGCTCGACCATGCCCGCTCGCTGCGCTTCACCAAGAACGAGTTGATCTGGCTGGCCGGCAACAGCTTCTACGGCAAGACCCAGATGTTCTCGCCGGATTTCATGGCCTGGCTCGCCGATTTCCAGTTGCCCGATTACGACCTACGCAAGGTCGATGGCCAGTACGAACTGCATTTCGAAGGGCCCTGGACCCATACCACGATGTGGGAGGTGCCGGCGCTAGCGATCGTCAACGAGCTTAGGGCGCGCCGGGTCATGCTCGGCCAGAAGCGCTTCTCGCTCGACGTGCTCTACGCCCGTGCCAAGGCCAAGATGTGGGACAAGGTCGAGCGGCTGCAGAAGCTGCCGAACCTCAAGCTTTCCGATTTCGGCACGCGCCGGCGCCATGGCCATCTCTGGCAACGCTGGTGCGTCGAAGCGCTCAAGGAAGGGCTCGGGCCGGCCTTCACCGGCACCTCGAACGTCCTGCTCGCGATGGATGCCGACCTCGAAGCGATCGGCACGAACGCCCATGAATTGCCGATGGTGCTCGCGGCGCTCGCCGAATCGGACGAGGACCTGCTTCAGGCCCCTTATCGCGTGCTGGACGAATGGCGCCAGGTCTATGGCGGCAACCTGCTGATCGCCTTGCCGGACGCCTTCGGCAGCCAGAGCTTCCTGCGCCACGCGCCGGACTGGGTCGCGGACTGGACCGGCTTCCGCCCCGACAGCGCGCCGCCGATTCCGGCCGGCGAGACGATCATGGATTGGTGGCGCGAGCGCGGACGCGACCCCCGCGAGAAGATGCTGGTGTTCTCGGATGGTCTCGACGTCGATGCGATCGAGCGCGTCTACCACCACTTCGACGGAAAGGTTCGCATGGCCTTCGGCTGGGGCACGGATTTGACCAACGACATGGTCGGCTGCTCGCCGGACGGGTCGCGCGCGCTCGATCCGATCTCGCTGGTCTGCAAGGTCACCAAGGCGAATGGCCGGCCGGCGGTGAAGCTGTCGGACAACCCCGAGAAGGTCTCGGGCGATCCGGAAGCCGTGAAGCGCTATCGGCGGGTGTTCAGGTAGGCGTTTTTCGGCCCGGGCCTTACGGCTTGAGGCCGAGGAAGACGAAAGGCCTGGCCACGACGAATTTGTCCGTGGCGTCGCCGGCATAGACGTGATCCTGATCGCGGCCGAGATCGAGCTTGCGCGTGCCGGCTGCCATCGCGAAGTCGATCTTCTTCAGATCGACCCAGAAGGTGTTCGGCGTCAACGCTGATTCGAAGAAGTAGAGCTTGCGGGCGTGATCGACGACGGTGCGCCAGCGCGTCGAGGAGATGTTCGGCTCCTCCGGCGTGTTGAGGCCGAAGGGGACTGAGGCGTTGCGGATCACGCTGAAGACGCTGGCGACGGCGCGGTTGGGATCCTCGAATTTCGGGATCGCGTCGACGTAGAAGGATGCGCGCGCGAAGCGATCCGAGGCGCGATTGGTGCCGGGCAGCATCACCGTCCCACCGATCTGCTTCCAGTATTCTGCGAGGGCGAGCTGCTTGTCGAAGACCGGCGAATTGGTCATCACCTGATATTGGCGGCCGTGGTGGATGACCTGCTTGCCACCGATATATTCGACGATGGCGCTGTCGCCCGAGGCATCCGACATCGACAGATGCAGCGTCGCGAGGCGGGTTTCGCCCGGAACGGCGTCGGTGACGATCGTGAAGGGCTCCAGGCGCAACGCCGCCACCGCCTCGGCGACTGTGCCGAAATTGTCGAGCACATATTGTGCCCAGGCGGCGATGGTCAGGCCGGGTTTCGACCCGGCCTCGAACTTCGGATATTCCGATTCCACCAGCCAGAGCACATTGGCGGCAAGCCCCGCCTCATTGATGCCGTCGGTGGTCGAGATGTCATAGCCCGAGGCGATGACGCTGCCGTATTTCGCGGTCCAGCGGATCGAGTTCGGTCCGGCTTCGCCAGTTCGCTCCACGCCGCGCGGCATGATCCAGAGATTGGTCGCGACGTCGCTCTTCCAGTCCATCGAGCGAGCCGTGATGACCCGGCCTTCAGCTCCGAAATAGACGAAGCGCGTGCAGGCTTGCGCGTCAGCGAAAAGCGCGAAGGCCATGGTGAGCGCAGTCGCGAAATGTCCTGCGCGACGGGTGTTCCGAGACATCGATCTTCTCCCGATTTCCGCCGCCCTCGACGCTGGGACGCGCACCGCCTTAACGGCCTTCCGTGACCAATCTTGCATCCCGCTTCAAAACCCCCTAATGCGACCCCGTTTCTAGGCCCGAAGGGCCGCCTTCGAGGACAAGGGTGTCATGGCCAAAGAGAAGTTTTCGCGGACGAAGCCGCACTGCAACATTGGAACGATTGGTCACGTTGACCATGGCAAGACGTCTTTGACGGCTGCGATCACGAAGGTTCTGGCTGAGTCCGGCGGCGCGTCGTTCACGGCGTATGACCAGATCGACAAGGCGCCGGAAGAGAAGGCCCGCGGCATCACGATCTCGACGGCTCACGTCGAGTACGAGACCCCGGCCCGTCACTACGCGCACGTCGACTGCCCCGGCCACGCCGACTATGTGAAGAACATGATCACGGGTGCCGCGCAGATGGACGGCGCGATCCTGGTGGTTTCGGCCGCCGACGGCCCGATGCCGCAGACCCGCGAGCACATCCTGCTGGCGCGCCAGGTCGGCGTTCCGGCGCTGGTGGTGTTCATGAACAAGGTCGATCTCGTCGACGACGCCGAGCTGCTCGAGCTGGTCGAGATGGAGATCCGCGAGCTCCTGTCGAAGTACGACTTCCCGGGCGACGACATTCCGATCACCAAGGGCTCGGCCAAGGCCGCTCTCGACAACGTCACGCCGGAAATCGGCCATGACGCCGTGATCGCGCTGATGAAGACGGTCGACGACTACATCCCGCAGCCGGAGCGTCCGATCGACCAGCCGTTCCTGATGCCGGTCGAGGACGTGTTCTCGATCTCGGGCCGTGGCACGGTGGTGACCGGCCGCGTCGAGCGCGGCATCGTCAAGGTCGGCGAGGAAATCGAGATCGTCGGCCTGAAGGACACGGTGAAGACGACCGTCACGGGCGTCGAGATGTTCCGCAAGCTGCTCGACCAGGGCCAGGCCGGCGATAACATCGGCGCGCTGCTGCGCGGCACGAAGCGCGAGGACGTCGAGCGCGGCCAGGTGCTGTGCAAGCCGGGCTCGGTGAAGCCGCACACGAAGTTCAAGGCCGAGGCCTACATCCTGACGAAGGAAGAGGGTGGCCGTCACACGCCGTTCTTCACCAACTACCGCCCGCAGTTCTACTTCCGCACGACGGACGTGACCGGCGTGGTGACGCTGCCGGAAGGCACGGAGATGGTGATGCCGGGCGACAACATCTCGATGGAGGTGACGCTGATCGCCCCGATCGCGATGGAAGAGAAGCTGCGCTTCGCCATCCGCGAAGGCGGCCGCACCGTCGGCGCCGGCGTCGTCGCTTCGATCATTGCTTGATCGACGTCGCATAGCGATTTGGGAAAGGGCGGTGGCGACACCGCCCTTTTTCTTTGCCGGTCGGGGTTGTTCGCGGCCGCCGATGCGGCTGTGCGCGCCGTCGGTGTGGCAGGACGAACTTCAGCCGGCTATCTGATTTCCTCAAGGCCGCCGAGTCGCGAGCGGCTTCGGGGGAGACGACAATGCAGAAGCCGAAGCTCAGGATCGGCCTGATCGGCACGGGTTTCATGGGCAAGGCCCATGTCTTCGGCTTCGCCGCGGCGCAGCGCGTCTTCGACCTGCCTTTCGAACTGGAGCTGCACACCGTCGCCGACCGGGACGAGGCGCTTGCCGCTGCCGCCGCGCGGACGCTCGGCTTCGCCCGCTCCAGCGGCGACTGGCGCAGCCTCGTCGCCGATCCCGAGATCGACCTGATCGACATCACCGCGCCGAATGCCTTCCACCGCGAGATGGCGCTCGCGGCCATCGCCGCCGGCAAGCATGTCTATTGCGAGAAGCCATTGGCGCCGACGGCGGTGGAGGCGCGCGAGATGGCCGATGCGGCGGCTGCCGCGAAGGTCAAGACGCAGGTCGGCTTCAATTATCTCTGCAATCCGATGCTCGGGCTGGCGCGGGCGATGATCCGGGCCGGCGAGATCGGCGAGGTGCGCAGCTATCGCGGCATCCATGCCGAGGATTACATGACCGATGCCGCAAGCCCCTTCACCTTCCGGCACGAGCCGGCCGGCGGCGGAGCGCTCGCGGATATCGGCAGCCACGCGCTCGCGACGGCCGAATTCCTGCTCGGGCCGGTCGAGAGGGTCATGGGCGATTGCGTCACCGCCATCGCCAGCCGGCCTGACGGGCGGGGCGGCCATCGCGCGGTCGCGGTCGACGACACCAGCCGCGCCTTCCTGCGCTTCGCAGGTGGTGCGAGCGGCAGCATCGAAGCGAGCTGGATCGCGACCGGCCGCAAGATGCAGCATGATTTCGAGGTCTACGGCACCAAGGGCGCGTTGCTCTTCACGCAGGAGCGCCTCAACGAGCTGCACTTCTACAGCACGGCCGACGCGGCCGGGCGGCGTGGCTTCCGGCGGATCGAGGCCGGGCCGGAGCATGAGCCCTATGGGCTGTTCTGCGTGGCGCCGGGCCATCAGCTCGGCTTCAACGACCTGAAGGCGATCGAGGTGGCGCGCTTCATGGAGGCGATCGCGGGTCTGCGGCCCGAGCCGTTCGACTTCCGGGCGGGGCAGCGCATCCAGATGCTGCTGGAGACGATCCAGGCTTCGGCGCGGGAAGGGCGCTGGCGCGACGTCGCCTGACCCTGCAGGCGGCGCGGGACGCCCGCCCATCGGACGGGGTGGTCGTCGGGGCGGCGGCTCTCTAGAAATGCCGGGAGGGCCGTCACCCGATCCGTGCCGAACGCGGACGATCTGCAAGCCGGCCCCGGGGAGGTTTGTCTCATGGGTTTCGCGCCGCCGTTTTCGGGTATCCATTCGATCGTCTTCGCCCTGTTCGACGAGAACGAGCGGCTCGACCGGACCGCCATGCGCAAGCAGGCTCAGATCAGCGTCGAGCTCGACGTGCAGGGCATGGCCGCGCTCGGCCTCGCCACCGAAGTCTCCAAGCTGAGCTTCACCGAGCGCTGCACCGTCATGGAGTGGATGGCGGAGGATGTGGCGGGCAGGAAGCCGCTCGCCTTCACCATCTTCGGCGGCTCGGTGGCTGAGCAGGTCGAACTGGTGAAGGTCGCGGAAAAGAACGGCGCCGACTGGGTGATTCTTCAGCCGCCGATGGTCGGCAGCTTCGGCGCGGCCGAATACATCAATTTCTTCGGGCGCATCGCCGACACGACCTCCCTGCCGGTCGCGATCCAGAATGCGCCGGCCTATATGGGGCGCGGCCTCTCGGCCGAGGATATTCGCGAACTCACGCGGCGGCACCCGAATATCAGCCTGATCAAGGGCGAGGGCACGGTCGTCGAGATCGAGCGGCTGATCGCGGTGACCGAAGGCAGGCTGCCGATTCTGAACGGGCGCGGCGGGCTGGAACTCATCGACAATTTTCGCGCCGGCTGCAGCGGCATGATCCTGGCGCCCGACACGATCGATTATGCGCTGCGGGCCTATAACCGTTACAGGGCCGGCGACGAGGCGGGGGCGGATGCAGCCTATCGCGAGGTTCTGCCGGCAATCACCTTCATCATGCAGTCGATCGAGACGCTGATCTGCTACGGCAAGCGCATTTTCGGCGCGCGGGCCGGCATCCCGATCCATGATCGCGGCCCGGCGCTCAGGCCGACCGAATTCGGCCTGAAACTGGTCGAGCGCTATGCCCGCGAACTCGGCCCCTACAGCAAATGAGGATGACGCGCGATTTCGACTTGAAATGCGCGGCGCCTTGGGGCACATGACGCCCACCTGCAGGGGTATAGCTCAGTTGGTAGAGCGGCGGTCTCCAAAACCGCAGGTCGCGGGTTCGAGCCCTGCTGCCCCTGCCAGTCGTCCCGCTGGCGACTGTGATACGCCCGGATGCCCAAGCAGGTTGGCGAGGCATCCATGACCCAGAACATCTACGACGACGAGACCTTCTTCGCGGGCTACAGCCAGTTGCCGCGTTCGGTCCGTGGGCTGGACGGCGCGCCGGAATGGCCGGTGCTGCGGTCCATGCTGCCGGATCTCCGCGGCAAGCGCGTTCTCGACCTCGGCTGCGGCTTCGGCTGGTTCTGCCGTTTTGCGGCAGGCGAGGGGGCTGCGAGCGTGCTCGGCGTCGACGTGTCCGAGAAGATGCTGGAGCGGGCGCGGCGCGAGACGGACGATGCCCGCGTCGCCTATGAGCGCGCCGATCTCGAAAGCTACACGCCGCCGGCCGAGGCCTGCGACCTCGTCTACAGCTCGCTCGCCTTCCACTATATCGAGGATCTCGCCGGGCTGTTCGCGCGGGCCTATGCGGCGTTGAAGCCGGGCGGTGCGCTGGTCGCGTCGGTCGAGCATCCGCTCATGACCGCGCCGGTGCGGCAGGAATGGCTGAGCGACGCCGATGGGCGCGCGACCTGGCCGGTCAACGGCTATCATGACGAGGGCAAGCGGGTCAGCAACTGGCTGGCGGAGGGCGTGGTCAAGCGCCATCGCACCATCGCGACCTATCTCGACCTGCTGCTGGGCGCCGGCTTCAGGCTGGACAGGCTGGTCGAATGGGCGCCGAGCCCGGAGCAGGTCGCGGCCGAGCCGGGCTGGGCGAGAGAGCGCGAACGACCTTTCTTCCTGCTGATCGCGGCGAGCCGGAGCTGAACGACAGCGACCCGAAAGGGTCTTGGCTTCACGCGCCAAGCGATGTAAGAGGCTTCACAACGACGGCGCGCGACCCCACCGGGTCCCGCGCCGCGAATGTTTCAGGACGGCCGATTCGGCATGCGGCGGGGCCGCCGGCCGGATCGGAACCCGAGGTGGTTCATGGCGAAATCCAATCCCTTCCAGTTCCTGCAGGACGTGCGCGCCGAGGCGACCAAGGTCACCTGGCCTTCGCGCCGCGAGACGCTGATCACCACGGGCCTCGTGCTCGCCATGGTGGTCGTCTCCAGCCTGTTCTTCCTCTTCACCGACACCCTCATCCGCTGGGGGCTCGGCATCATCCTCGGCGCCCGTTGAACGGAATTACGAACGTGAGCACCCGCTGGTACATCGTCCACGCCTACTCCAATTTCGAGAACAAGGTCGCCCAGTCGATCAAGGACCAGGCGGCGCAGCGCAACCTCGCCGACAAGTTCGAAGAGGTGCTGGTGCCGACCGAGAAGGTCGTCGAGGTTCGCCGCGGCCGCAAGGTCGACACCGAGCGCAAGTTCTTCCCGGGCTATGTGCTGGTGAAGTGCGAGATGACCGACGAGGTCTACCACCTCATCAAGAACACGCCGAAGGTCACCGGCTTCCTGGGCGCCGACAAGGCCAAGCCCATGCCGATCCCGGAGCATGAGGCGATGCGGATCAAGGGCCAGGTCGCCGAGGGCATCGAGCGGCCGAAGCCGACGATCGTTTTCGAGGTCGGCGAGCAGGTCAAGGTGGCGGACGGCCCCTTCGCCTCGTTCAACGGCGTCGTCGAGGATGTCGACCACGCCCGCGCCCGCCTCAAGGTCGCCGTCTCGATCTTCGGCCGCGCGACCCCGGTGGAACTCGAATACGGTCAGGTCGAAAAGCTCTGATCCTGATCGGGAAGCCCTTCGGGGCTTCCCTTCGGCGCTGCCTTGTGTCATAGGGCGCGCCTCAACCGCGTGGGAGATGTGCCGGTCGCCAGCCGGATCAACCGCATCGCACCACGCACTGCAACCACCCCGGCCCCGGCGGAGAGCGTCGGCAGGCAGGGGCGTCGTCGTTCCGACAGGCACCGGAGCGGGCGGCAGGAGCAGCCATCATGGCGAAGAAGATCACGGGCTACGTGAAGCTTCAGGTTCCGGCGGGCGCGGCCAATCCGTCGCCGCCGATCGGTCCCGCGCTCGGTCAGCGCGGCCTCAACATCATGGAATTCTGCAAGGCCTTCAACGCGAAGACCCAGCAGATGGAAAAGGGCATGCCGATCCCGGTGATCATCACCGCGTATGCCGATCGCTCCTTCACTTTCGAGATGAAGCAGCCGCCGGTCTCGTACTGGCTGAAGAAGGCCGCTGGCCTGACCTCCGGCTCTAAGACCCCGGGCAAGGGCGGCAATGTCGGCAAGGTCACAACCGCGCAGATCGCCGAGATCGCCGAGAAGAAGATGGCGGATCTCAACTGCGACACCGTCGAATCGGCTTCGGCCATGATCCGTGGCTCGGCCAGGTCCATGGGCCTGGAAGTCGTGGGCTGAGGGAGGCTGACCAATGGCACATGTCGGAAAGCGCGTCGTCAAGGGCCGTGAGGGCATTGACCGCACCAAGCTGTACCCGCTCGATCAGGCCGTGACCTTCATCAAGGAGCGCGCCAACGCCAAGTTCGACGAGACCGTCGAGATCGCGATGAACCTCGGCGTCGATCCGCGCCACGCCGACCAGATGGTCCGCGGCGTCTGCAACCTGCCGAACGGCTCGGGCCGCACGCTGCGCGTCGCCGTCTTCGCCCGCGGCGCCAAGGCCGACGAGGCCAAGGCTGCGGGTGCCGATATCGTCGGCGCCGAGGATCTGGTCGAGACCGTCCAGAAGGGCGAGATCAACTTCGATCGCTGCATCGCGACCCCGGACATGATGGGGCTCGTCGGCCGTCTCGGCAAGGTGCTCGGCCCGCGCGGCCTGATGCCGAACCCGCGCGTCGGCACCGTCACCATGGACGTGACCTCCGCCGTCGCCGCCTCGAAGGGCGGTTCGGTCGAGTTCCGCGTCGAGAAGGCCGGCATCATCCACGCCGCCGTCGGCAAGGCCTCGTTCTCGGCCGAGAAGCTCTCGGAGAACATCAAGGCGTTCGTCGACTCGGTCGCCAAGGCGAAGCCCGCCGGCGCCAAGGGCACCTATATCCAGCGCGTCGCGATCTCGTCGACCATGGGCCCGGGCGTCAAGGTCGAGCCGAACACCGTCATCGGCGGCTGATCAGGCTTAGGGAAGGGCGGCCGGATCGCCGGCCGCTCGCCCGCTCTTGATTTCGTGAAGTCAAGAGCCCACTTGGCAGAAGCAGGCGAAGGCGCTATACGCACGCCTGTTTCCATGAGTGACAGGGCTCCAGCGTGCTTCGCACGAAGGGGTCCGTTCGCGTTTTTCGGCGGATTTCCGCTGAAGAATGGGTGTTTCAAGGTCGAAGGAGCAATCTTTCGAACGGGAATCACCCAGTCCTGTCTGAGACTGCAGGTGCCTTCCCGGTTCGCCCGGGAGCATAATTTCGCCAAGAGGCCTGCATAGACGGTGCAAGAGCTTAGTCCCGGATCGCAGGATCCGGAAAGACGGTTCGAACCATCTCGCCTGGTCGCGGCCTCTCATCGAGGGTCGGGAGCGGGGACAGGGCACCAAGCGTCGCTTTACCGGACGTCGGTGTCAACCGGGTTCCGAAAGCGGCATTTGCAACCGGCGGCGAGCCCTCAAAGCTTGTCGCCTACCGGAGAGAGCCCAGTGGATAAAGCGGCAAAGAAAGATGCCGTCGCGTCGCTGAACGATGTGTTTGCGAACACGTCGGTCGTCGTCGTGGCCCACTATGCGGGTTTGACCGTGGCCCAGTTCCAGAAGCTTCGTCGCGAGATGAAGGCGAATGGCGCCACTGTTAAGGTCGCAAAGAACCGCTTGGCCAAGATCGCTCTTGAAGGCACCGACGTCGCGTCCATCAGCAAGCTGCTGACGGGTCCTACCCTGATCGCTTATTCAAACGATCCGGTCGCGGCGCCGAAGGTCGCCACCGCTTTCGCCAAGGAGAACGACAAGCTCGTCATCCTGGGCGGCGCGATGGGCAAGACCGCCCTGAACCCTGATGGTGTCAAGGCCTTGGCCACGATGCCCTCGCTCGACGAACTGCGTGCCAAGCTCATCGGCCTCATCCAGGCCCCGGCTACGAAGCTCGCGCAGCTCACGAACGCGCCCGCCGGCAAGCTGGCTCGCGTGGTTCAGGCCTACGCCGACAAGAATGCGGCTTGATAGCCAGCAACCCTTATCGTTCGAACCTCTTAAAACAGGAAGTTAACCATGGCCGATCTCGCCAAGCTCGTCGACGAACTGTCGTCGCTCACCGTTCTCGAGGCCGCTGACCTCGCCAAGATGCTCGAAGAGAAGTGGGGCGTTTCCGCCGCCGCCGCCGTCGCCGTTGCGGCTGGCCCGGCTGCTGGCGGTGGTGCTGCCGCTGCCGCTGCTGAAGAGCAGACCGAGTTCACCGTCGTTCTTGCCGCCGCCGGCGACAAGAAGATCGAGGTGATCAAGGAAGTCCGCGCCATCACCGGCCTGGGCCTCAAGGAAGCCAAGGACCTGGTCGAAGGCGCTCCGAAGCCGCTCAAGGAAGGCGTTGCCAAGGACGAGGCCGAGAAGCTCAAGAAGCAGCTCGAGGCCGTCGGCGCCAAGGTCGAGCTCAAGTGAGCTAGGGCCGGCTGATGCCGGTCCGACCGTAGTCACTATCGACAGTCCCGGGGCGGCTCACGCCTCCGGGGCTGTTGCGTCGTTTCCGCGCTGGTGCGCGGGAGTTGTTGTTGGGGCCTGCCGCAACCTTGCGGCGTAGCTCCGATGGAAATGCAGGTCGGCGCGATGCGGCGCCGAACGGCTCACCCGGCGGCCTGGCGCCGTTCTTGCCCGGACCACCGGGTGAGCCGTCCAAGCGTCGGATGACGAACGGGTTTGGACCCGTTCGTCTGAATCCGCCGCTCAGATCAGAGGTCTGGGCATGGCGTCTTCCGAAAAGTGGTATCCACTTTTCGGCGCCAGGCCCTGAGATTGCGAGGAACAACATGGTCAATTCGCTCCAGGGTCGCAGGCGCGTCCGCAAGTTCTTCGGCAAGCTCAAGGAAGTGGCGCAGATGCCGAACCTCATCGAGGTTCAGAAGGCGTCCTACGACCAGTTCCTGATGGTCGACGAGCCCAAGGGCGGCCGGCCCGACGAAGGCTTGCAGTCCGTCTTCAAGTCCGTCTTCCCGATCGGCGATTTCTCCGGCGCCTCGCTGCTGGAGTTCGTGAAGTACACCTTCGAGCCGCCGAAATACGACGTCGACGAGTGCCGCCAGCGCGGCATGACCTTCTCGGCGCCGCTCAAGGTGACGCTGCGCCTGATCGTGTTCGATATCGATCCCGACACCCAGGCCAAGTCGGTCAAGGACATCAAGGAGCAGGATGTCTACATGGGCGACATGCCGCTCATGACGGACAACGGCACCTTCATCGTCAACGGCACCGAGCGCGTCATTGTCTCGCAGATGCACCGTTCGCCGGGCGTGTTCTTCGACCACGACAAGGGCAAGACCCATTCCTCGGGCAAGCTGCTCTTCGCCGCCCGCATCATTCCCTATCGCGGTTCCTGGCTCGACATCGAGTTCGACGCCAAGGACATCGTCTATGCCCGTATCGACCGGAAGCGTAAGATTCCGGTCACCTCGCTGCTGTTCGCGCTCGGCATGGACGGCGAGGAGATCCTCAACCGCTTCTACAACCACATCAGCTACACCAAGGACGCCAAGGGCTGGCGCGTTCCCTACGACGCGGAGCGCATGAAGGGCTTCAAGGCTACCGAGGACCTGATCGACGCCGACACCGGCGAGGTCGTGGTCGAGGCCGGCAAGAAGCTCGTCGCCCGCACCGCCCGCCAGCTCGCCGAGAAGGGCCTGAAGTTCCTGCGCGCGCAGGACGAGGATCTCTATACCCAGTACATCGCCGAGGACCTGGTCAACCCGGTGACGGGCGAGGTCTATGCCGAGGCCGGCGAGGAAATCACCGAGAAGCTGCTGAAGCAGCTCGTCGATGACGGCTTCGACGAGATCCCGGTGCTCGACATCGACCACATCACGGTCGGCCCCTACATCCGCAATACGCTCAACGTCGACAAGAACTCGCGCCGCGAGGAAGCCCTGTTCGATATCTACCGCGTGATGCGTCCGGGCGAGCCGCCGACGCTTGAGACGGCTGAGAACATGTTCCAGTCGTTGTTCTTCGACGCCGAGCGCTACGACCTCTCGGCCGTCGGCCGCGTCAAGATGAACATGCGCCTCGACCTCGATGCCGAGGACACCGTGCGCATCCTGCGCAAGGAGGACATCTTCGCGGTCGTCAAGGCGCTGGTCGACCTGCGCGACGGCAAGGGCGAGATCGACGACATCGACCATCTCGGCAACCGCCGCGTGCGCTCGGTCGGCGAGCTCATGGAGAACCAGTATCGCCTGGGTCTCCTGCGCATGGAGCGCGCCATCAAGGAGCGCATGTCCTCGGTCGATATCGACACGGTCATGCCGCAGGACCTGATCAACGCGAAGCCGGCCGCCGCCGCCGTGCGCGAGTTCTTCGGCTCGTCGCAGCTCTCGCAGTTCATGGACCAGACGAACCCGCTGTCGGAAGTCACGCACAAGCGTCGTCTTTCGGCGCTTGGCCCGGGCGGCCTGACCCGCGAGCGCGCCGGCTTCGAGGTGCGCGACGTGCACCCGACCCACTATGGCCGCATCTGCCCGATCGAGACGCCGGAAGGTCCGAACATCGGCCTGATCAACTCGCTCGCCACCTTCGCGCGGGTGAACAAGTACGGCTTCATCGAGAGCCCGTATCGCCGCATCCGCGACGGCAAGGTCACCGACGAGGTGATCTATCTCTCGGCGATGGAAGAGGCGAAGTACAACGTCGCCCAGGCGAATGCCGCCGTCGACAAGGAAGGTCGCCTGACCGACGACCTGATCGTCTGCCGCCGTGCCGGTGAAGTCATCGTCACCCCGGTCGACAAGGTCGACTTCCAGGACGTGTCGCCCAAGCAGCTCGTCTCGGTCGCCGCGGCGCTGATCCCGTTCCTCGAGAACGATGACGCGAACCGCGCGCTGATGGGCTCGAACATGCAGCGCCAGGCGGTGCCGCTGGTTCGCGCCGACGCGCCCTTCGTCGGCACCGGCATGGAAGCGGTCGTCGCCCGTGACTCGGGCGCCGCGATTGCGGCTCGCCGCGCCGGCATCGTCGACCAGGTCGATGCGACCCGTATCGTCATCCGCGCTTCGGAGGAGATGGATCCGACGAAGCCGGGCGTCGACATCTACCGGCTGCAGAAGTTCCAGCGCTCGAACCAGTCGACCTGCATCACGCAGCGTCCGCTGGTGCGCGTCGGCGACATCGTCAAGAAGGGCGACATCGTCGCGGACGGCCCGTCGACCGAATTCGGCGAGCTCGCGCTCGGCCGCAACGTGCTCGTCGCGTTCATGCCGTGGAACGGCTACAACTTCGAGGACTCGATCCTTCTCTCCGAGAACATCGTGGCCCAGGACGTCTTCACCTCGATCCATATCGAGGAGTTCGAGGTCATGGCCCGCGACACCAAGCTCGGCCCGGAGGAAATCACGCGCGACATCCCGAACGTCTCGGAAGAAGCGCTGAAGAACCTCGACGAAGCCGGCATCGTCTATATCGGCGCTGAGGTTGCGGCGGGCGACATCCTCGTCGGCAAGATCACGCCGAAGGGCGAAAGCCCGATGACCCCGGAAGAGAAGCTGCTGCGCGCCATCTTCGGCGAGAAGGCTTCCGACGTGCGCGATACCTCGCTGCGCGTGCCGCCGGGTGTGCAGGGCACGATCGTCGAGGTCCGCGTGTTCAACCGCCATGGCGTCGACAAGGACGAGCGCGCCCAGGCGATCGAGCGCGAGGAGATCGAGCGTCTCGCCAAGGACCGTGACGACGAGCAGGCGATCCTGGACCGCAACACCTTCGCGCGTCTGGCCGAGATCCTGACCGGCAAGACCGGCCTCGCCGGCCCGAAGGGCTTCAAGAAGGACACGGTCATCACCCGCGAGGTGATGAGCGAGTTCCCGCGCTCGCAGTGGTGGCTGTTCGCGACCGCCGAAGACTCGCTGATGACCGAGATCGAGGCGATGCGGAAGCAGTACGACGAGTCGAAGAAGCGCCTCGAGCAGCGCTTCCTCGACAAGGTCGAGAAGCTGCAGCGCGGCGACGAGCTGCCTCCGGGCGTGATGAAGATGGTCAAGGTCTTCGTCGCGGTGAAGCGCAAGATCCAGCCGGGCGACAAGATGGCCGGCCGTCACGGCAACAAGGGCGTGGTCTCGCGCATCGTGCCGGTGGAGGACATGCCGTTCCTTGAGGACGGCACCCATGCCGACATCGTGCTGAACCCGCTCGGCGTGCCTTCGCGCATGAACGTCGGCCAGATCCTGGAGACGCATCTGGGCTGGGCCGCCGCCGGTCTCGGCAAGCAGATCGGCAAGGCCCTCGACGCCTACAAGAAGACGAACGACTTCAAGGCGTTGAAGGCGCAGTTCGACGCGGTCTACGAGGATAACGAGATCATCGCCTCGATGGACGAGAACGAGCTGGTGGAGATGGGCCAGAACCTGCGCCGCGGCGTGCCGGTGGCGACGCCGGTGTTCAACGGCGCCAAGGAAGCCGACATCGAGCGGCTCCTGGAGCAGGCCGGCCTGCACTCGTCGGGTCAGTCGACCCTCTATGACGGGCGCACGGGCGAGCCCTTCGACCGCAAGGTGACGATGGGCTACATCTACATGCTCAAGCTGCACCACCTGGTCGACGACAAGATCCACGCGCGTTCGATCGGCCCGTACTCGCTCGTCACCCAGCAGCCGCTGGGCGGCAAGGCGCAGTTCGGCGGCCAGCGCTTCGGCGAAATGGAGGTCTGGGCGCTCGAAGCCTACGGCGCCGCCTACACCCTGCAGGAAATGCTGACGGTGAAGTCGGACGACGTCGCGGGCCGCACCAAGGTCTACGAGTCGATCGTGCGCGGCGAGGACAACTTCGAAGCGGGCATCCCGGAGAGCTTCAACGTGCTCGTCAAGGAGATGCGTTCGCTCGGCCTCAATGTCGAGCTGGTCAACAACAAGGTGAAGCCGGGCGAGTTGCCGCCGGCCGAAGCGGCCGAGTGAGCCGCTAGACAAGCCTTGGAGAGATGCCGGCGGCACTGACGCCGCCGGCCGACGGAATTGACGAGCCGGGCAGGGCGGCCTTGAGCCCCACCGGCGGAAGGAGACAGGCGATGAAGCAAGAGGTCATGAACCTTTTCGGCCAGCAGCCGGTCCAGCAGGCCTTCGACGCGATCAAGATCTCGATCGCGAGCCCGGAGAAGATCCTGTCCTGGTCCTATGGCGAGATCAAAAAGCCGGAGACCATCAACTACCGCACGTTCAAGCCGGAGCGTGACGGCCTGTTCTGCGCGCGCATCTTCGGGCCGATCAAGGACTACGAGTGCCTGTGCGGCAAGTACAAGCGCATGAAGTTCAAGGGCGTCATCTGCGAGAAGTGCGGCGTCGAAGTCACGCTCGCCCGCGTCCGGCGCGAGCGCATGGGCCATATCGAACTCGCCGCCCCGGTCGCGCATATCTGGTTCCTGAAGTCGCTGCCCTCGCGCATCGGCCTGCTGATGGATATGCCGCTCAAGGACCTCGAGCGCATCCTCTACTTCGAAAGCTACGTCGTCATCGAGCCCGGCCTGACGCCGCTCAAGGACCGTCAGCTGCTGTCCGAGGAAGAGTACGTCCGGGCTCAGGAAGAGTACGGCGCGGACACCTTCACCGCCATGATCGGCGCGGAAGCCATCCGCGAGATGCTGCGCGCGCTCGACCTCGACCAGATCAACGCCGATCTCAAGCATGAGATCGCGACGACGACGTCGGAGCTGAAGCCCAAGAAGCTGATGAAGCGCCTCAAGATCATCGAGGCCTTCCAGGAGTCGGGCAACAAGCCTGAATGGATGGTGATGACCCAGATCCCGGTCATCCCGCCGGATCTGCGTCCGCTCGTGCCGCTCGACGGCGGCCGCTTCGCGACCTCGGACCTGAACGACCTCTATCGCCGCGTCATCAACCGCAACAACCGCCTGAAGCGCCTGATCGAGCTGCGCGCGCCGGACATCATCATCCGCAACGAGAAGCGGATGCTGCAGGAGTCGGTCGATGCGCTCTTCGACAACGGCCGCCGCGGCCGCGTCATCACGGGTGCCAACAAGCGCCCGCTGAAGTCGCTCGCCGACATGCTGAAGGGCAAGCAGGGCCGCTTCCGCCAGAACCTGCTCGGCAAGCGCGTCGACTATTCGGGCCGCTCGGTCATCGTTGTCGGTCCGGAGATGAAGCTGCACCAGTGCGGCCTGCCGAAGAAGATGGCGCTCGAGCTGTTCAAGCCGTTCATCTATGCGCGCCTCGACGCTAAGGGCTACTCGACCACGGTCAAGCAGGCCAAGAAGCTGGTCGAGAAGGAGAAGCCCGAGGTCTGGGATATCCTGGACGAGGTCATCCGCGAGCATCCGGTGATGCTGAACCGCGCCCCGACGCTGCACCGCCTCGGCATCCAGGCCTTCGAGCCGGTGCTGATCGAGGGCAAGGCGATCCAGCTGCACCCGCTGGTCTGCGCCGCCTTCAACGCGGATTTCGACGGCGACCAGATGGCTGTGCACGTCCCGCTGTCGCTCGAAGCGCAGCTGGAAGCGCGCGTGCTGATGATGTCGACCAACAACATCCTGCACCCGGCGAACGGCCAGCCGATCATCGTGCCGTCGCAGGATATCGTGCTCGGCCTCTACTACCTCTCGATCGTCTCTGACGGCGAGCCGGGCCAGGGCAAGGTGTTCGGCGATTTCGGCGAGCTCGAGCATGCGCTGCACGAGAAGGTCGTGACGCTGCATTCGAAGATCAAATATCGCTGGACCGGCGTCGGCAAGGACGGCAAGCCGTACACGAAGATCTACGACACCACGCCTGGCCGCGTGATCCTCTCGACCGCGCTGCCGGAGCACCCGGCCGTGTCCTTCGACGTCGTCAACAAGCTGATGACGAAGAAGGAGATCTCCGGAATGATCGACGCCGTCTATCGCGGCTGCGGTCAGAAGGAGTCGGTGATCTTCTGCGACCGCGTCATGGGCCTCGGCTTCAAGCACGCGTTCCGCGCCGGCATCTCCTTCGGCAAGGACGACATGGTCGTGCCGGAGAACAAGTGGCAGATCGTCGATACGACCCGCGCGCTCGCCAAGGATTACGAGCAGCAGTATCAGGACGGCCTGATCACGCAGGGCGAGAAGTACAACAAGGTCGTCGACGCCTGGGCGAAGTGCTCCGACAAGCTCGCCCAGGAGATGATGGCCCGCATCTCGACCGTGCAGAAGGACGACACCGGCCGCGACAAGCAGATCAACTCGATCTACATGATGTCGCACTCGGGCGCCCGTGGTTCGCCGGCGCAGATGCGCCAGCTTGCCGCCATGCGCGGCCTGATGGCCAAGCCGTCGGGCGAGATCATCGAGTCGCCGATCATCTCGAACTTCAAGGAAGGCCTTGACGTTCTCGAGTACTTCAACTCGACCCACGGCGCCCGCAAGGGTCTCGCCGATACGGCGCTCAAGACGGCCAACTCCGGCTATCTCACCCGCCGTCTCGTCGACGTGGCGCAGGACGCGATCATCTCCGAGGTGGATTGCGGCTCGGATAACGGCATCAAGATGCGCGCCATCGTCGATGCCGGCCAGGTCGTGGCCTCGCTCGGCATGCGCATCCTGGGTCGCGCCGCGGCCGAGGACGTCGTCGACGTCGAGGGCAATGTCCTCGTCGCCAAGGGCGTCGTGATCGAAGAGAGCGACATCGCCAAGATCAACGCCGCCGGCGTCCAGGAGGTGAAGATCCGTTCGGTTCTCACCTGCGAGACCAAGAACGGCGTCTGCGCCACCTGCTACGGGCGCGATCTGGCCCGCGGCACGCCCGTCAACATGGGCGAGGCCGTCGGCGTCATCGCGGCGCAGTCGATCGGCGAGCCGGGAACGCAGCTCACCATGCGTACCTTCCACATCGGCGGCGCGGCCACCATCGCCGACCAGTCCTTCGTCGAGTCGAACTTCGAAGGCACGGTCAAGATGCGCAACCGCAACGTCGCGCGGAACTCGGATGGCGACCTCATCGCCATGGCGCGCAACATCGCCATCGTAATCGTCGGTCCGGACGGCGCCGAGCGCGCGGTCCATCGCGTCCAGTTTGGCTCGAAGCTGCGCGTCGACGAGGGCGACAAGGTCAAGCGCGGCCAGCGTCTGATCGAGTGGGACCCCTATTCCCGCCCGATCCTGGCCGAAGTGGACGGCAAGGTCGGCTACGAGGACCTCGTGGATGGCATGTCGATCACCGAGACGACCGACGAGGCGACGGGCATCTCCAAGCGCGTCGTCATCGACTGGCGCGGCTCGGCCCGTACGGCCGATCTGAAGCCGGCGATGGTGATCCAGGGCGCCGACGGGAAGGTCGCGAAGCTCGCCCGTGGTGGCGAAGCCCGCTACATCCTGCCGGTCGACGGCATCATCTCGGTGGAGCCGGGCCACTCGATCAAGGCTGGCGACGTGCTCGCCCGTGTCTCGACCGACTCGGCCAAGACCCGCGACATCACCGGCGGTCTGCCGCGCGTTGCGGAGCTGTTCGAGGCGCGTCGCCCGAAGGATGCAGCAATCATTGCCGAGAAGTCGGGCGTGATCGGCTTCGGCAAGGACTACAAGAACAAGCGTCGCGTCACGCTGACGCCGCATGACGGTTCCGACGGGGTCGAGTACCTGATCCCGAAGGGCAAGCACATCCATCTCCAGGACGGCGACGTCGTGGAGGTCGGCGACTACATCCTCGACGGCAACCCGGCCCCGCACGACATCCTGGCGATCAAGGGTGTCGAGGAGCTGGCGGCTTATCTGGTCAACGAAATCCAGGAGGTCTACCGCCTCCAGGGCGTGACCATCAACGATAAGCACATCGAGGTCATCGTCCGGCAGATGCTGCAGAAGGTCGAGATCACGGAGTCGGGCGACAGCGACATCCTGACCGGCGACCAGGTCGATCGTGTCGAGTTGGAAGAGGTCAACGCGAAGCTACGCGAGGAGGGCAAGAAGCCGGCTTCCGGCGTGCCGGTCCTGCTCGGCATCACCAAGGCTTCGCTGCAGACCCGGTCGTTCATCTCGGCCGCGTCGTTCCAGGAGACCACCCGCGTCCTCACCGAGGCGGCGGTCAACGGCAAGTCGGACCTGCTCGAAGGCCTCAAGGAGAACGTCATCGTCGGCTCGCTCATCCCGGCCGGCACCGGCGCCCAGGTCGCCCGTATCAAGCAGGTGGCGACGCGCCGCGACGATCTCATCGTCGGCCAGAAGGCGGATGCGGCGGCCAAGGCCGCTGCTGAAGCCGCGGCGGTCCTCCCGGCCGCCGAGTGAGAATCGACCGGGAGCGATCCTGGGTAATCATTGGAAAGGCCGCCCCGTCCGGGCGGCCTTTTTGTTTCGTGCTGGCGCCGCGAAGGCTCAGACCGGCTCGAATCCCGTAAAACAGCGGCTCTTTCGGCGGTTTCGGGCTTGACGCGAATCTTTCCGTGAGTCATAAGCGCGCCACTGTCGACGGCTGTCGGACACGTCTGTCGCTTGCGCATGCTTCGCAAGCGAGTTTCGCGACCGAAACTCCGTCGGAATTCCAGCGTCTAACGACGACATGGCAGGACGCATGAACGCGGCATGTTTCCGTGTTCCTCTGCATGGCAAGCGCGCCTGAGGCCCCTGAAGGGGAGCCGATGGCGCGGCTTCGTTTATGTCATGGCTTTGTTTGCGCTGGGAGATTGACCAGGGAATTTCCAAACGCTCAGTGGGGCGAGAGGCCAGAATGCCGACAATCAGCCAGCTCATCCGCAAGCCGCGCTCGCCCGTGAAGGCGCGTAACACCGCCCCGGCGCTCGAGTCGTGCCCGCAGAAGCGCGGCGTCTGCACGCGCGTCTACACGACGACCCCGAAGAAGCCGAACTCGGCGCTCCGCAAGGTCGCCAAGGTCCGCCTGACCAACGGCTTCGAGGTGATCGGTTACATTCCGGGTGAAGGTCACAACCTTCAGGAGCACTCGGTCGTCATGATCCGTGGCGGTCGCGTGAAGGACCTTCCCGGCGTGCGCTATCACATCCTGCGCGGCGTGCTCGACACGCAGGGCGTCAAGAATCGCAAGCAGCGCCGTTCGAAGTACGGCGCCAAGCGTCCGAAGTAATTTCGGCCCGACCGGCCGGGCGAGATGCCTGCGCCGGTCCGCCGCGTTGAAGATTTACGGAGACTAGACGATGTCCCGCCGCCACAGTGCCGAAAAGCGCGAAATCATCCCGGACCCGAAGTTCGGCGATGTCGTCGTGACCAAGTTCATGAACTCGGTCATGTATGAAGGTAAGAAGTCGACCGCCGAGCGGATCGTCTACGGAGCTTTCGACATCATCGAGGCGAAGACCAAGAGCGAGCCGCTCGGCGTCTTCAAGTCGGCGCTCGAGAACGTCGCTCCGGCGATCGAGGTTCGTTCCCGCCGCGTCGGCGGCGCGACCTATCAGGTTCCGGTCGAAGTCCGCGCCGAGCGCCGCCAGGCGCTGGCGATCCGCTGGCTGATCGCGGCTGCCCGCGGCCGCAACGACAAGACCATGGTGGAGCGCCTGTCGGCCGAGCTGATGGACGCCGCCAACAACCGCGGCAACGCCGTCAAGAAGCGCGAAGACACGCACCGGATGGCCGAAGCCAACCGCGCCTTCTCGCACTACCGCTGGTAAGCGGCGCGCTGACCCGAGACACAGAGCACGATCATGGCCCGTTCCCATCCCATCGAGCGTTATCGCAACTTCGGCATCATGGCCCACATCGATGCCGGCAAGACGACGACGACCGAGCGTATCCTCTACTATACCGGCAAGTCGCATAAGATCGGCGAAGTCCATGACGGCGCCGCCACCATGGACTGGATGACGCAGGAGCAGGAGCGTGGCATCACGATCACCTCGGCTGCGACGACCTGCTTCTGGCGCGACAACCGCCTGAACATCATCGACACCCCCGGCCACGTCGACTTCACCATCGAAGTCGAGCGTTCGCTGCGCGTGCTCGACGGCGCCGTCTGCGTTCTCGACGGCAACCAGGGCGTCGAGCCCCAGACCGAGACCGTCTGGCGCCAGGCCGACAAATACGACGTTCCGCGCGTCGTCTTCGTCAACAAGATGGACAAGATCGGCGCCGATTTCTATCGCTGCGTCCAGGACATCATCGACCGCGTCGCCGGCAAGCCCGTCTGCCTGCAGATCCCGATCGGTTCGGAGTCCAACTTCGCGGGCGTCATCGACCTCGTGAAGATGAAGGCGATCGTCTGGAACGGCGAGGCGCTCGGCGCTTCGTTCGAAGAGCAGGACATCCCGGCCGATCTCACTGAGAAGGCTGCCGAGTACCGCTCGAAGCTCGTCGAGGCCGCCGTCGAGATGGACGACGCCGCGATGGAAGCCTATCTCGAAGGTAACGAGCCGGACGCCGACACGCTGCGCCGCCTGATCCGCACTGCGGTCCAGCGCCGCGCGTTCCATCCCGTGCTCTGCGGCTCGTCCTTCAAGAACAAGGGCGTGCAGCCGCTGCTCGACGCCGTCGTCGACTATCTGCCGTCACCGGTGGATCGCGGCGCGGTCGAAGGCATCGACTTCAAGACCGAAGAGCCGACCACCCGCAACCCGAGCGACGCCGACCCGTTCGCGATGCTCGCGTTCAAGATCATGGACGACCCCTTCGTCGGCACCATCACCTTCTGCCGCATCTATTCGGGCAAGGTGGAAGCCGGTCAGGGCGTCATCAACTCGACCCGTGACAAGAAGGAGCGCGTCGGTCGCATGCTGTTGATGCATGCGAACAACCGCGAGGACATCAAGGAGGCTTATGCCGGCGACATCGTCGCCCTGGCCGGCCTGAAGGACGTCCGCACCGGCGACACGCTCTGCGACCCGACCAACGCGGTCATCCTTGAGCGCATGGAGTTCCCCGAGCCGGTCATCACGATCGCGATCGAGCCGAAGTCCAAGGCTGACCAGGAGAAGCTGGGCCTCGCCCTGTCGAAGCTCGCGAACGAGGATCCGTCCTTCCGCGTGTCGACCGACCAGGAGAGCGGCCAGACCATCCTGAAGGGCATGGGCGAGCTCCATCTCGACATCAAGGTCGACATTCTTAAGCGCACCTACAAGGTCGACGCCAATATCGGCGCCCCGCAGGTTGCGTATCGCGAGACGCTGACCAAGAAGGCCGAGGTCGACTACACCCACAAGAAGCAGACCGGCGGTACGGGCCAGTTCGCTCGCGTCAAGCTCGTCATCGAGCCGAACGAGACCGGCAAGGGCTTTGAGTTCGAGTCGAAGATCGTCGGCGGTGCGGTGCCGAAGGAGTACATCCCGGGCGTCGAAAAGGGCCTGAACTCGGTCATCGGCTCCGGCGTGCTCGCCGGCTTCCCGGTGGTCGACGTCAAGGTTTCGCTGATCGACGGCGCGTTCCACGAAGTCGACTCGTCGGCTCTGGCCTTCGAAATCGCCTCGCGCGCCGCTCTGCGCGAAGGTCTGCAGAAGGGCGGCTCCGTGCTGCTCGAGCCGATCATGAAGGTCGAGGTCGTGACCCCGGAAGACTACACCGGTTCGGTCATCGGCGACCTGAACTCGCGTCGTGGCCAGATCCAGGGCCAGGACATGCGCGGCAACGCCGTCGTGATCAACGCGATGGTTCCGCTGGCGAACATGTTCGGCTACGTCAACCAGCTGCGTTCCTTCTCGCAGGGCCGCGCGAACTACACGATGCAGTTCGACCACTACGAGCAGGTGCCGTCGGCGGTGGCCGCCGAGGTTCAGGCCAAGTACGCCTGAACCCCGCACCGAACCGACTGACCATTTGAACAAGATCTGACGGAGGCTACGATGGCCAAAGAGAAGTTTTCGCGGACGAAGCCGCACTGCAACATTGGAACGATTGGTCACGTTGACCATGGCAAGACGTCTTTGACGGCTGCGATCACGAAGGTTCTGGCTGAGTCCGGCGGCGCGTCGTTCACGGCGTATGACCAGATCGACAAGGCGCCGGAAGAGAAGGCCCGCGGCATCACGATCTCGACGGCTCACGTCGAGTACGAGACCCCGGCCCGTCACTACGCGCACGTCGACTGCCCCGGCCACGCCGACTATGTGAAGAACATGATCACGGGTGCCGCGCAGATGGACGGCGCGATCCTGGTGGTTTCGGCCGCCGACGGCCCGATGCCGCAGACCCGCGAGCACATCCTGCTGGCGCGCCAGGTCGGCGTTCCGGCGCTGGTGGTGTTCATGAACAAGGTCGATCTCGTCGACGACGCCGAGCTGCTCGAGCTGGTCGAGATGGAGATCCGCGAGCTCCTGTCGAAGTACGACTTCCCGGGCGACGACATTCCGATCACCAAGGGCTCGGCCAAGGCCGCTCTCGACAACGTCACGCCGGAAATCGGCCATGACGCCGTGATCGCGCTGATGAAGACGGTCGACGACTACATCCCGCAGCCGGAGCGTCCGATCGACCAGCCGTTCCTGATGCCGGTCGAGGACGTGTTCTCGATCTCGGGCCGTGGCACGGTGGTGACCGGCCGCGTCGAGCGCGGCATCGTCAAGGTCGGCGAGGAAATCGAGATCGTCGGCCTGAAGGACACGGTGAAGACGACCGTCACGGGCGTCGAGATGTTCCGCAAGCTGCTCGACCAGGGCCAGGCCGGCGATAACATCGGCGCGCTGCTGCGCGGCACGAAGCGCGAGGACGTCGAGCGCGGCCAGGTGCTGTGCAAGCCGGGCTCGGTGAAGCCGCACACGAAGTTCAAGGCCGAAGCCTACATCCTGACGAAGGAAGAGGGTGGCCGTCACACGCCGTTCTTCACCAACTACCGCCCGCAGTTCTACTTCCGCACGACGGACGTGACCGGCGTGGTGACGCTGCCGGAAGGCACGGAGATGGTGATGCCGGGCGACAACATCTCGATGGAGGTGACGCTGATCGCCCCGATCGCGATGGAAGAGAAGCTGCGCTTCGCCATCCGCGAAGGCGGCCGCACCGTCGGCGCCGGCGTCGTCGCTTCGATCATTGCGTAACGCGTTTTCGTGAGGGGCGAGGGCCCTTCGGGCCTTCGCCTTTTCACGTCACGGAGAGAACCAGACCATGAACGGTCAGAACATTCGGATCCGCCTCAAGGCGTTCGATCACCGTATCCTCGACGCCTCGACGCGCGAGATCGTGTCGACCGCGAAGCGGACGGGCGCCCAGGTCCGCGGACCGATTCCGCTGCCCACGCTCATCGAGAAGTTCACCGTCAACCGCTCGCCCCACATCGACAAGAAGTCGCGCGAGCAGTTCGAGATGCGGACCCACAAGCGGGTCCTCGACATTGTCGATCCGACTCCCCAGACGGTCGACGCCCTCATGAAGCTCGATCTCGCCGCCGGCGTCGACGTCGAAATCAAGCTCTGATCCGATTGACGGGTCCTCTGTTTCCGGTTTCCCCGGATGGACATGACCCCAGAAGAAGGTAGGCACCGATGCGTTCCGGTGTGATTGCACAGAAAGTCGGGATGACCCGCATCTTCACGGATGCCGGCGAGCATATCCCGGTCACCGTGCTGAAGCTCGACAACTGCCAGGTCGTCGCGCATCGCACGAAAGAGAAGAACGGCTATGTGGCCGTGCAGCTGGGCTCCGCCTCGGCGAAGGTGAAGAATGTCTCGAAGGCCGAGCGCGGTCATTTCGCGGTCGCCAAGGTCGAGCCGAAGCGCAAGGTGGTCGAGTTCCGCGTCAGCGATGACGCGCTGATCCCCGTCGGCGCCGAGCTGACCGCGGACCACTTCGTCGTCGGCCAGTTCGTCGACGTCTCCGGCACCACCACCGGCAAGGGCTTCGCCGGCGGTATGAAGCGCTGGAACTTCGGTGGTCTGCGCGCCACTCACGGCGTTTCGATCTCGCACCGTTCGATCGGTTCGACCGGCGGCCGTCAGGACCCGGGCAAGACCTTCAAGAACAAGAAGATGCCGGGCCATCTCGGCGCCGAGCGCGTCACCACGCAGAACCTGCGCGTCGTCCAGACGGACGTCGAGCGCGGCCTGATCCTCGTCGAGGGCGCCGTTCCGGGCGTCGCCGGCGGCTGGATCCATGTCCGTGACGCCGTCAAGCGCGCCCTCCCGAAGGATGCGCCGTTGCCGGGCAAGTTCAAGGTTGCCGGCGAAGGCAAGGCGGAAGAGGCTCCTGCGGCCCAGGCTGAGGAGAACGCGTGATGAAATTCGATATCACCACTCTTGAGGGCGCGTCGGCCGGTTCGGTCGAGCTGTCGGATGCGGTGTTCGGCCTCGAGCCGCGCGCCGATCTCCTCGCCCGCATGGTTCGCTATCAGCTCGCCAAGCGTCGCGCGGGGACCCACAAGTCCAAGGGCCGCTCGGAAGTCGATCGCACCCGCAAGAAGATCTACAAGCAGAAGGGCACCGGCGGCGCTCGTCACGGCGCGGCTTCGGCTCCGCAGTTCCGCGGCGGCGGCAAGGCCTTCGGTCCGGTCCTGCGCGACCACGCTCACGACCTGCCCAAGAAGGTCCGCGCGCTGGCTCTGCGTCATGCGCTCTCGGCCAAGGCGAAGGATGCCGGCATCATCGTCATCGACGATGCCAAGCTTTCGGAGCCGAAGACCAAGGTGCTGCTCGGCCATTTCGGCAAGCTCGACCTGTCGAGCGCGCTGATCGTCGGTGGCGCCGAGATCGATACGAACTTCGGCCTGGCCGCTCGCTCGATCCCGAATGTCGACGTGCTGCCGGTTCAGGGCATCAACGTCTATGACATCCTGCGTCGCGATAAGCTTGTCCTGACGCGTGCGGCTGTCGATGCGCTGGAGGCGCGCTTCAAATGAGCCAGTCCGCCAAGAACCTCGACCCGCGCCACTACGATGTGATCGTGGCGCCGGTCATCACCGAGAAGGCGACGATGCTCTCCGAGCACAACAAGGTCGTCTTCAAGGTTGCCCGCACCGCGACCAAGCCGCAGATCAAGGCGGCGATCGAGAAGCTCTTCGACGTCAAGGTCAAGAGCGTCAACACGATCGTCACCGAAGGCAAGGTCAAGGTCTTCCGTGGCCGCCTCGGCCAGCGCTCGGACGTCAAGAAGGCCGTTGTGACCCTCGAAGAGGGCCACTCGATCGACGTGACCACGGGCCTCTGAGGGAAGGATCGCCATCATGGCTTTGAAGAATTTCAAGCCGATCACCCCGAGCCTTCGCCAGCTCGTGATCGTCGACCGCAGCGAGCTCTACAAGGGCAAGCCGGTCAAGACCCTGACCGAGGGCAAGAGCTCCTCGGGTGGTCGTAACAACGTCGGCCGCATCACCGTCCGCTTCCGCGGCGGTGGCCACAAGCGCACGCTGCGCCTGGTCGACTTCAAGCGTCGCGGCAAGGCCGGCATCCCGGCCACCGTCGAGCGGCTGGAGTACGATCCGAACCGCACCGCCTTCATCGCCCTGATCAAGTATCAGGACGGCGAGCAGGCCTACATCCTGGCGCCGCAGCGCCTGGCAGTGGGCGATACGGTGGTTGCCGGCGACTCGGTCGACGTGAAGCCCGGCAACGCGGCCCCCATGGGTTCGCTGCCGATCGGCACGATCGTCCACAATGTTGAGCTCAAGATCGGCAAGGGCGGCGCTCTGGCCCGTTCGGCCGGCAACTACGCTCAGATCGTGGGTCGCGACCAGGGCTACGTCATCGTCCGCCTGAACTCGGGCGAGCAGCGCCTGATCTCGGGCCTGTGCTACGCCACCGTCGGCGCCGTCTCGAACCCGGATCACATGAACCGGAACGACGGCAAGGCCGGTCGCTCGCGCTGGCTCGGCCGTCGCCCGCATAACCGCGGTGTCTCGATGAACCCGGTCGACCACCCGCATGGCGGTGGTGAAGGCCGGACCTCCGGCGGCCGTCATCCGGTCACGCCCTGGGGTCTGCCGACCAAGGGCAAGAAGACCCGCTCGAACAAGCGGACCGATACGTTCATCGTGTCGAGCCGTCACGCCCGCAAGAAGAAGAACTGAGGTCCGTCATGGCGCGTTCGCTTTGGAAAGGTCCGTTCGTCGACGGATACCTCCTGAAGAAGGCCGAGGTCGCCAGGACCTCGGGCCGTAATGAAGTCATCAAGATCTGGAGCCGTCGCTCCACGATCCTGCCGCAGTTCGTCGGTCTGACGTTCGGCGTGTACAACGGACAGAAGCATGTGCCGGTGTCCGTGTCCGAGGAGATGGTCGGTCACAAGTTCGGCGAGTTCTCGCCGACCCGTACCTTCCACGGCCACGCTGCCGACAAGAAGGCGAAGAGGAAGTAAGCCATGGGTAAAGCATCCGCCCCCCGTGCGCTGCCCGAGAACGAAGCGGTTGCGGTCGCCCGCAACCTGCGCGTCTCGCCGCAGAAGCTGAACCTCGTCGCTCAGCTGATCCGCGGCAAGAAGGTCTCGACGGCGCTCGCCGATCTCGAGTTCTCGCGCAAGCGCATCGCGAACGACGTTCGCAAGTGCCTGCAGAGCGCGATCGCCAACGCCGAGAACAACCATGATCTCGACGTCGACGATCTCGTCGTAGCCAAGGCCTTCGTCGGCAAGGCGCTCGTGATGAAGCGCTTCCACGCCCGCGCCCGCGGCCGTGGCGCCCGTATCATGAAGCCGTTCTCGAACATCACGATCGTGGTGCGCGAGCAGGCTGCGCAGGCCTGAGGAGAGAACGATGGGTCAGAAAATCAATCCGATCGGCCTTCGCCTCGGCATCAATCGCACCTGGGATTCGCGCTGGTTCGCGAACAAGGGCGAGTACGGCAAGCTGCTGCATGAAGACATGGCCATCCGCGCCGCGCTCATGAAGCTGCTGAAGCAGGCCGCCGTCTCGAAGATCATCATCGAGCGTCCGCACAAGAAGTGCCGCGTCACCATCCACTCGGCTCGTCCGGGCGTGGTGATCGGCAAGAAGGGTGCTGACATCGAGAAGCTCCGCAAGGAAGTCTCGAAGCTCACCAAGGCCGACGTGACGATCAACATCGTCGAGGTGCGCAAGCCCGAGATCGACGCGACGCTCGTCGCCGACTCGATCGCGCAGCAGCTCGAGCGCCGTGTCGCCTTCCGCCGCGCCATGAAGCGCGCCGTGCAGTCGGCCATGCGTCTCGGTGCCGAGGGCATCCGCATCAACTGCTCGGGCCGTCTCGGCGGCGCCGAGATCGCCCGCCTCGAATGGTATCGTGAGGGCCGCGTGCCGCTGCATACGCTGCGCGCCGACGTCGACTACGGCGTCGCCACCGCTTTCACGACCTACGGGACGTGCGGCATCAAGGTCTGGATCTTCAAGGGCGAGATCCTGGAACACGACCCGATGGCCCAGGACAAGCGCCTTTCCGACGAGGGCGGCCGTTCCGGCGGCCGTGACCGCGATCACCGTGATCGCGATCGTCGCGAGCAGGCTGCGTAAGGCTGATCGAGAAGAGCCATGCTGCAACCAAAACGCACCAAGTTCCGCAAGCAGTTCAAGGGACGCATCTCCGGCGTCGCCAAGGGCGGCACGGACCTCAACTTCGGCCAGTTCGGCCTGAAGGCCCAGGAGCCCGAGCGTATCACTGCCCGGCAGATCGAGGCGGCCCGCCGCGCGATCACCCGCGCCATGAAGCGCGTCGGCCGCGTCTGGATCCGCGTCTTCCCGGACGTGCCGGTTTCGAAGAAGCCGACCGAAGTCCGCATGGGTAAGGGCAAGGGTTCGCCCGAGTTCTGGGCGGCCAAGGTCAAGCCGGGCCGGATCATGTTCGAGCTCGACGGCGTGTCCGAGGAGATCGCCCGCGAGGCGCTCCGTCTCGGCGCCGCCAAGCTGCCGATCAAGACCCGCTTCATCCAGCGCATCGCCGAGTAAGGGAGGGCGACATGAAAATCACACAGCGTCAGTCCGACCTGAAGGCCATGAGCACGGACCAGCTCCAGGACGAGCTGCTCAAGCTGAAGAAGGAGCAGTTCAACCTGCGCTTCCAGCGGGCAACGGGCCAGCTCGAGAACACCGCGCGCGTCACCGAGGTGCGCAAGGATATCGCCCGCATCAAGACGCTGCAGCGGTCGAAGGCCGTTGCGGCCAGCGCGTGAGGAGAAGATAATGCCTAAGCGCGTGCTCCAGGGCGTCGTCGTCAGCGACAAGCAGAACAAAACTGTTGTGGTTAAGGTCGAGCGGCGTTATACGCACCCGCTCCTCAAGAAAACGGTTCGCCGTACGAAGAACTATCACGCCCATGACGAGGCGGGTGCGTTCAAGGTTGGCGATACGGTGTGGATCGAGGAGTCCAAGCCGATTTCCAAGCTGAAAAGCTGGGTTGTGCTCGAAAACGCCCCCAAGGCGTGAAACGAGACGGCTTTGCCCGGCCCCGAATCAGGGGCGGGCAAGGTGCCTGAAGGAAGCCGGACATGTTTCTCCGCAAAGGTGGAAACCACTTTTGCGGATCGTGTTTTGTTTTGAGGCCAAGGGGGCGATCGACCCCCGTCAGTCGTAGTCCCGGGCAGCGCTGAGGCCGTCCGGGAAACCGCCTGATACACAGATTGGAAGGATCAAGGCCATGATCCAGGTGCAGACGAATCTCGACGTCGCCGACAATTCCGGCGCCCGTCGCGTGATGTGCATCAAGGTTCTCGGCGGGTCGAAGCGCAAGTACGCCGGTGTCGGCGACATCATCGTCGTTTCGATCAAGGAAGCCATTCCGCGCGGTCGCGTGAAGAAGGGCGACGTCATGAAGGCGGTCGTCGTGCGCACCGCCAAGGACGTCAAGCGCCAGGACGGTTCGGTGATCCGCTTCGACCGCAATGCGGCCGTGCTGATCAACAACCAGAAGGAGCCGGTGGGCACCCGTATCTTCGGACCGGTTCCGCGCGAGCTGCGCGCGAAGAACCACATGAAGATCATCTCGCTGGCGCCGGAGGTGCTGTGATGGCTGCGAAGATCAAGAAGGGCGACAAGGTCGTCGTGCTCGCTGGTCGCGACAAGGGCAAGTCGGGCGAAGTTCTGCAGGTCCTGCCGAAGGACGCCCGCGCCGTCGTGCGCGGTGTCAACCTCGTCAAGCGCCACACCAAGCAGTCGCAGACCTCCGAGGGCGGCATCATCTCGAAAGAGGCCACCATCGATCTGTCGAACATCGCGGTCGCCGATCCGAAGGACGGCAAGCCGACCCGCGTTGGTTTCAAGGTGCTCGATGACGGCCGCAAGGTTCGTTTCGCCAAGCGTTCGGGGGATCTGATCGATGGCTGAGGCTCAGCAGGCGGCTCTCTCGCCGCGCATGAAGAAGCATTACGAGGACGTCGTTCGTCCCGCGATGATCGCCGAATTCGGCTACAAGAACGTCATGGAAGTGCCGACGATCGAGAAGATCGTCATCAACATGGGCGTTGGTGAAGCGACTGCCGACCGTAAGAAGGTCGACAACGCCGCCGGCGACCTCGCCATGATCGCTGGCCAGAAGCCGGTCATCACCAAGTCCCGCCTCGCCATCGCCGGCTTCAAGCTGCGCGAGAACATGGCGGTTGGCTGCAAGGTCACGCTGCGCAAGACCAAGATGTTCGAGTTCGTCGACCGGCTCGTCACCATCGCCTTGCCGCGCGTGCGCGACTTCCGGGGCCTCAACCCCAAGTCGTTCGACGGGCGCGGTAACTTCGCGCTCGGGATCAAGGAGCACATCGTGTTCCCCGAGATCAACTACGACAAGGTCGACCAGGTCTGGGGCATGGACGTGATCGTCTGCACGACTGCGAAGTCGGACGACGAAGCGCGCGCTCTGCTCAAGCACTTCAACTTCCCGTTCCGGCAGTGAACCTAAGCGTTCATACGCGGAAACCAGGAGAGATCGATGGCTAAGAAAAGCTCCGTCGAGAACAACGAGCGCCGCAGGAAGCTGGTGAAGAAATTCGCCGGCCGCCGGGCTCGCCTTCTCGCGATCGCCAATGACGACAACCAGCCCATGGACGAGCGCTTCCTCGCCCGCCTGAAGCTGGCCGAACTGCCGCGCAACTCGGCGAAGATCCGCATTCGCAACCGCTGCGAAGTGACGGGCCGTCCGCGCGCGTTCTATCGCAAGCTCAAGATGTCGCGTGTCGCGCTGCGTGAGCTCGGCAACAAGGGGCTGGTTCCCGGCCTCGTGAAGTCGAGCTGGTAAGGAGGACTGGACAATGGCGATCATTGATCCGCTCGGCGATATGCTGACCCGCATCCGCAATGCGCAGCTGCGTCGCAAATCCCGCGTTTCCACCCCCGGCTCGAAGCTGCGCGCCCGCGTGCTCGACGTGCTCCAGTCCGAGGGCTACATCCGCGGCTACAGCCAGACCGAGTTCGGCAACGGCCGGACGGAGTTCGACATCGAGCTGAAGTATCACGAGGGCCAGCCGGTCATCCGGTCGATCTCGCGTGTTTCGAAGCCCGGCCGCCGCGTTTACTCGTCGGTCGAGACCATGCCGCGCGTGGCCGACGGCCTCGGCGTGACGATCGTCTCGACGCCGCGTGGCGTGATGGCCGATCATGTGGCCCGCGAGCAGAACGTGGGCGGCGAAGTGCTCTGCAAGGTCTTCTGACCTTACAGGCGCCCCGCTCATCTTCAGGAGAAATCCAAATGTCTCGTATCGGTAAGAAGCCGGTTTCGGTTCCCGCGGGCGTCACCGCCTCGGTCACCGGCCAGCTGGTCAAGATCAAGGGCTCGAAGGGCGAGCTCTCCTTCGAGGTGCCCGAGGACGTCTCGGTCGCCATGGAGAACGGCGCGATCGCGGTTCAGCCGCGTTCGCAGTCGAAGCGCGCCCGCGCGCTCTGGGGCACTTCGCGCGCCCGCATCAACAACCTCGTGATCGGCACCACCGCCGGCTTCGAGAAGCGCCTCGAGATCAACGGCGTCGGCTACAAGGCCGCCGTCGCGGGCAAGGTGCTGAAGCTGTCGCTCGGCTACAGCCACGACATCGACTACGAAATCCCGGCCGGTGTCGCGATCACGACGCCGAAGCCGACGGAGATCGTCGTCGTCGGCATCGACAAGCAGATCGTCGGCCAGACCGCCGCGGAAATCCGCGACTATCGTGGCCCCGAGCCCTACAAGGGCAAGGGCGTCAAGTACGCCGGCGAATTCATCTTCCGCAAGGAAGGCAAGAAGAAGTAAGGACGCCAGCCATGAGCAAGCAGAACGATGTGACTGCGCGCCGCAAGGCCCGCGTCCGCCGCGCGATCAAGGCGGTTGCCAATGGTCGCCCGCGCCTGTCTGTGCACCGCACCGGCAAGCAGATCTACGCCCAGGTCATCGACGACGTGAAGGGGGTCACCCTCGCTTCGGCTTCGTCGCTCGACAAGGACGTGCGCGCCCAGATCAAGTCCGGCGCCAATGTCGAGGCAGCCGGCCAGATCGGCAAGATCGTCGCCGAGCGCGCGGTCAAGGCCGGCGTGACGGAAGTGGTCTTCGACCGCGGCCCGTACATGTACCATGGCCGCGTCAAGGCGCTGGCCGATGCGGCCCGCGAGGGCGGCCTCAGCTTCTGAGGTTATCGGATTTCGCCCGGCCGGCGTTCGCGCGCCAGCAGGGCGGTATCCGTTTCTCGATCATCGCGCGCCCGATTGGGCGCGGTCACGATGATCGATGCGTCAAGGCATCGGGTTCTTCCGAAAAGTGGTTCCCACTTTTCGGCCCGATGCGAAGCTTCCCCGCGCAATGAGGCACGGGGTTAGGCTCGAGCGAGCGGCGGGGCTTCGATCCTCGTCCGCGCAAGTAAGAGGACAGAACACATGGCTAGAGAGCCGCGTGAGCGTCGGGATAGCGAAGAGCGCGATTCCGAATTCGTGGACAAGCTCGTCCACATCAACCGCGTCGCCAAGGTGGTGAAGGGTGGTCGTCGCTTCGGCTTCGCCGCGCTCGTCGTCGTCGGCGACCAGAAGGGCCGCGTCGGCTTCGGCCACGGCAAGGCCCGCGAAGTTCCCGAGGCGATCCGCAAGGCGACGGAAGCCGCCAAGCGCGGCCTCGTCCGTATTCCGCTGCGCGAGGGCCGCACCCTCCATCACGATGTGCAGGGCCGCCACGGCGCCGGCAAGGTCGTGCTGCGCGCGGCTCCGGCCGGTACCGGCATCATCGCCGGCGGCCCGATGCGCGCCGTCTTCGAGGCGGTCGGCATGCAGGACGTCGTGTCGAAGTCGCTCGGCTCCTCCAACCCGTACAACCTCGTGCGCGCGACCTTCGACGCGCTGAAGAACGAGGACAGCCCGCGCTCGGTCGCGGCTCGTCGCTCGCTCAAGGTTTCGGCTCTGCAGACCCGTCGCCGCGATGCCGGCACGGATGCGGCCGCGGAAGCGTGAGGGGGACATCATGGCAAAGGCTGAGAAGACCTTCACCATCGAGCAGATCGGTTCGCCGATCCGCCGCGAGGCCGCCCAGCGCCAGACCCTGATCGGTCTCGGCCTGAACAAGATCCGCCGCCGCTCGACCCTCCAGGACACCCCCGCGGTGCGTGGCATGGTCGAGAAGGTCAAGCACCTCGTGCGCGTCGTCGACGCGAAGTGAGGAGGGCGACACCATGAAACTCAACGAGATTCGTGACAACGAAGGCGCTCTGAAGCAGCGCATCCGCGTCGGCCGTGGTATCGGCTCGGGCAAGGGCAAGACCGGCGGCCGCGGCGTGAAGGGTCAGACCTCGCGCGCCGGCGTCGCCATCAAGGGCTTCGAAGGCGGCCAGATGCCGCTCTATCGTCGCCTGCCGAAGCGCGGCTTCAACAACCTGTTCGCTAAGGACCTGAACGAGGTGAATCTCGGCCGGATCCAGCAGGCGGTGGAAGCCGGCAAGCTCGACGCCAAGGGCACCGTGACCATCGAGGCGCTCGTCGCTGCCGGTGTCATCACCCGCCAGGCCAAGGACGGGGTGAAGATCCTCGGGCAGGGCGAGTTCAAGACCAAGCTCGCTTTCGAAGTCGCCGGCGCGTCCAAGTCGGCCGTCGCTGCGATCGAGAAGGCCGGCGGTTCGGTCAAGATCCTGGCTGCCGCTTCACAGGCGTGACGTTTGATGGGAGGCGGATTCAGCTTCCGGATGGCAACGCGGAGCGCGGCCATCTGGAACCCTCCGGCTCCAGCGCCTACATGACCTTTGCGAACGGCGGCCGGGCCATGCGCCCAGGCCGCCGTTTGACTGTTTGACGCAAGGCACGAATCCGCAGACAGCACCGCGCGTGCGTTGGGAAACGTGCTTCCAGAGTAGCGGACCGAAAAGTGGAATCCACTTTTCGGATCAATCCGATGCTCCGACAATGAGATAGATCATCGTTACCGCGTCCGGTAGGACGCGCGGTGATCTAGGGACCAGTTTGATACCCAGGGACCGGACGCATGGCATCGGCGGCTGAACAGCTTGCGGCAAACCTCAATTTCGGGGCTTTCGCCAAGGCGGACGAACTCAAGAAGCGGATCTGGTTCACGCTGGGCGCGCTGGTCGTCTATCGGCTGGGCACCTACATCCCGCTGCCGGGCATGAATCCCGATGCGGTCGCCGATCTCTTCCGCCAGTCGCAGAGCGGCGTGCTCGGCATGTTCAACATGTTCTCGGGCGGTGCCGTCGGCCGCCTCGCCATCTTCGCGTTGGCGATCATGCCGTACATCTCGGCCTCGATCATCGTGCAGCTGCTCTCCAGCGTCATTCCGAGCTTCGAGGCGCTGAAGAAGGAAGGCGAGCAGGGCCGCAAGACCCTCAACCAGTACACCCGCTACCTGACCCTCGTGCTGGCCGTCTTCCAGGCCTATGCGATCGGCGTCGGTCTTCAGGGCTCGGGCAACCTCGTGCTCGAACCCGGGCCGTTCTTCCTGCTCTCGACGACGATCACGCTCGTCGGCGGCACGATGTTCCTGCTCTGGCTGGGTGAGCAGATCACCAGCCGGGGCATCGGCAACGGCACCTCGATGATCATCTTCGCGGGCATCATCGCGGAATTCCCGTCGCAGCTCGCCCAGACCCTCGAACTCGGCCGTCAGGGCGCGATCTCGACCGGCCTGCTGCTCGGCATCCTGGTGATGGCCGTCTGCGTCATCGCCTTCTGCGTGTTCATGGAGCGTGCGCAGCGCCGCCTGCTGATCAACTATCCCAAGCGGCAGGTCGGCAACCGCATGTATGAGGGACAGACCTCGTTCCTGCCGCTGAAGCTCAACACCTCGGGCGTGATCCCGCCGATCTTCGCCTCGTCGCTGCTGTTGCTGCCGACGACGATCGCCAGCTTCTCGCAGGCCTCGGGCGGCACCGGCTTCCTGTCGATCATCGCGACCTATCTGGCGCATGGCCGGCCGCTGTTCATGGTGCTCTATGCGGCGCTGATCATCTTCTTCTGTTTCTTCTACACCGCGATCGTGTTCAATCCGGTCGAGACGGCCGACAATCTCAAGAAGCATGGCGGCTTCATGCCGGGCATCCGCCCCGGCGAGCGGACCGCCGAGCATATCGACCGCATCCTGACGCGCATCACCGTTCTCGGAGCAGGATATTTGACAATTGTCTGCCTTATCCCCGAGTTCATGATCACCTATGCTCAGATCCCGATCATCCTGCTGGGCGGCACGTCGCTGCTCATCGTGGTGACGACGACGATGGACACCGTGGCGCAGATCCACGGACATCTGCTGGCCCATCAGTACGAGGGGCTGGTCAAGAAGGCCAAGTTGCGAGGAGCGAGGCGCTAAATGCGACTAATATTCCTGGGGCCGCCGGGGGCGGGCAAGGGCACTCAGGCGGCGCGCATCGTCGCGAAGCACGGCATTCCTCAATTGTCGACCGGCGACATGCTGCGTGCAGCGGTCGCCGCCGGAACCCCGATCGGCCAGAAGGCCAAGGCGGTGATGGATTCGGGCGGTCTGGTCTCGGACGAGATCGTCATCGGCATCGTCGCCGACCGCATCGAGGAGCCGGATGCGAAGAAGGGCTTCATCCTCGACGGCTTCCCGCGCACGCTGGCGCAGGCCGAGGCCCTCGACCGGATGCTCGAAGGCAAGGGGCTGAAGCTCGACGCCGTGCTCGAGCTCAAGGTCGACCAGACCAAGCTCGTCGACCGCATCGTCCGCCGCGCCGAGGAAGCGAAGGCGGCCGGTCAGCCGGTTCGCAAGGACGACGACCCGGAGGTCTTCAAGACCCGGCTCGAAGCCTATAACCGCGATACGGCGGTGGTCGCGCCCTATTACGAGAAGCGGAACCAGCTGACGCCCATCGACGGCATGCAGCCGATCGACGGCGTGTCGGAGGCGATTGCGCAGGCGCTCTCGGTCGCGGCTCAGGGCTGACGCGTACGCAAGACAGCGAAATCGAACCCGGGCAGGCCGAGCGGCCTGTCCGGGTTTTGCGTTTGTCGTGCGCTTTTGCGCGCCTGCCTTTGCCCTTTCTCGCTTCGTCCGTGCGTTGACAGGCCCGGGTCCGGCGGCTGTGCTGCGATCCAATCCGCGTGAAGCGGTGTGGAGCATCCGTCGACTGAACGGTGAAGTCGCTGTTCGGCCCGGACGCAGGACAGGGAGCAGGCGCATGACGAGGTTTGGTGCATTGCTGGTCGCGAGTACGCTGGCGTTGATGCCGGCGGCGGCACGGGCCCAGGATGCGGTCAAGATCGGCATCCTCAACGACCAGTCGGGCAACTATGCCGAGTTCGGCGGCCTTGGCTCGGTCGAGGCCGCGAAGATGGCGATCGAGGATTTCGGCGGTTCCGTACTGGGCAAGCCGATTGAGATCATTTCGGGCGATCACCAGAACAAGCCGGACATCGCCGTCGGGCTGGCACGGCGCTGGTACGATGTGGACGGGGTGACCGCGATCGCGGACCTGACCAACTCGGCCGTTGCGCTGGGGGTGGCCGGCATCGCCAAGGAAAAGCAGAAGGTCGCTCTCTACAACGGGCCGGCGACGACGCGGCTGTTCAACGAGGATTGCTCGCCGACCGGCTTCATGTGGACCTTCGACACGGCGACATCGGCCAAGGGCACGGCGCTGTCGATTCTCCGCGAAGGCGGCAACAGCTGGTACATCATCGCCGCCGACTATGCGTTCGGCCATCAGCTCACCGCCGATATCGAGGCGATCGTCGCGGCCAATGGCGGCAAGACGCTCGGCACCGTGCGCGCGCCGCTCTCGACGCCCGATTTCTCCTCCTTCCTGCTTCAGGCGCAGGCCTCCAAGGCCAAGATCGTCGCCTTCGCCAATGCCGGCACGGACACGATCAACTCGATCAAGCAGGCGGGTGAGTTCGGCCTCGTCGACGGCGGCCAGAAGCTCGCGGCAATGGTCGTGGTGCTCAGCGACGTCCACGGCCTGGGCCTCGACAAGGCCAAGGGGCTGATCACCACGACGGCCTATTATCACGACGCCGACAAGCCGAGTCGCGACTGGGCTGACCGCTACATGGCGCGGACCAAGAAGATGCCCGGCATGATCCAGGCCAGCGTCTATTCCTCGGTGCTGCATTACCTCAAGGCGGTGAAGGCGGCAGGGACGGCTGCGGGACCGGCGGTCGCGGCGAAGATGCGCGAAATGCCGCTGGACGATTTCTATGCTCCGGGCGCGAAGATCCGCGAGGACGGGCGGCTGCTGAACGGCATGCTGCTGGTCGAGGCGAAGGCTCCTTCCGAATCGAAGGCGCCCTGGGACTACTTCAAGGTCGTTCGCAAGATCCCGGCCGCGGAGATCATCGCGCCGCTCTCGGAGAGCAAGTGCAGCCTGGTGAAGAAGTAAGGGCTGCCGCTGGGCGCGTCATTCCGGGCGCAGCGAAGCGGAGACCCGGAATCCATCGTAGAGCGCAGCGCCTTTCGATGGATTCCGGATCGGCGCGGCTTCGCCGCTTGTCCGGGGTGGCGGAGCGCTTATATGGCAGCGGCAGCTACCGCCTTGACCTCGCAGCGCTTCGGTCGGCTTCCCCGATCTTGGCATGTTTCTTGGTTGGGCGGGTTGACTCGTTGCGCCCGACCCGTTAACGACCCGCCATCCGGTTTCATGGGAGCGATGCCGTTGCCTTCGCGAGAAGGGACGACGTCGCATTACCGCGTGGAGCCGTTCAACGTCCTGCATGAGCCGGCCTCCACCGGACGCAGGATTTTTCCCACCGCCGGGGTGCCATCGGGTGCTTCGGCCGACATGGAGATGAGACCATGGCTCGTATCGCGGGCGTCAACATTCCCACCGGCAAGCGCGTCGTCATCGGCCTGCAGTACATCCACGGCATTGGCGCGGCCAAGGCCCAGGAGATCATCGAGAAGGTCGGCATCGCGCCGGAGCGCCGCGTCAACCAGCTGACCGACGCCGAAGTCCTGCAGATCCGCGAGACGATCGACCGTGACTACCTCGTCGAGGGCGATCTGCGCCGCGAAGTCTCGATGAACATCAAGCGCCTGATGGATCTCGGCTGCTATCGCGGCCTGCGTCATCGCCGCTCGCTGCCGGTCCGTGGCCAGCGCACCCACACCAACGCCCGCACCCGCAAGGGCAAGGCGAAGCCGATCGCCGGCAAGAAGAAGTGATTTCGGTGGGCCGGTAACCCGGCTCGCTGTCTATACGCCGGCCGGCCTGCTCACGGGCCGTCGGCATCCCCAGCGCCTGGCATGACGGGCGCGCCTGAAGGATGGAAGAAGAGATATGGCCAAGGAAGCCCAGCGCGTCCGTCGTCGCGAACGCAAGAACATCGTCTCCGGCGTCGCGCATGTGAACGCCTCGTTCAACAACACCATGATCACCATCACCGACGCGCAGGGCAACACGATCTCGTGGTCGTCGGCCGGCACGATGGGCTTCAAGGGCTCGCGCAAGTCGACCCCCTACGCCGCCCAGGTCGCCGCTGAGGACGCCGCCCGCAAGGCTGCCGAGCACGGCATGCGCACCCTCGAGGTCGAGGTGACGGGTCCGGGTTCGGGCCGCGAGTCGGCTCTTCGCGCTCTCCAGGCCGCGGGCTTCACCGTGACCTCGATCCGCGACGTGACGCCGATCCCGCACAATGGCTGCCGTCCGCGCAAGCGCCGTCGCGTCTGACGCCTGACTAGGTAAGCCTCAAGGCGCCCGCAGGGGCGGGCGCCTGTCCGGGGCGGCGGTCGCCGCCAGATGAATTCAGCACCAGGAGTGCGGTCGTGATCAGCAAGAACTGGCAGGATCTTTCCAAGCCGAACAAGCTCGAAGTGAAGGTCGTGGACGACCCGAAGCGTCAGGCCACCGTGATCGCGCGTCCGCTCGAGCGCGGCTTCGGCATGACGCTCGGCAATGCGCTCCGCCGCGTGCTGCTGTCGTCGCTCCAGGGCGCGGCCGTAACCGCCGTCCAGATCGACGGCGTTCTCCACGAGTTCTCCTCGATCCCGGGCGTCCGTGAGGACGTCACCGACATCGTCCTCAACATCAAGGCCATCGCGGTCAAGATGCAGGGCGAGGGGCCGAAGCGCATGACGCTGCGCAAGTCCGGCCCGGGCACCGTCACCGCCGGCGACATCAACACCATCGGCGACGTCTCGATCCTCAACCCCGATCTCGTGCTCTGCACGCTGGACGACGGGGCCGAGATCCGCATGGAGTTCACGGTCAACACCGGCAAGGGCTATGTCCCGGCCGAGCAGAACCGTCCCGAGGATGCCCCGATCGGCCTGATCCCGGTCGACAGCCTCTATTCGCCGGTCAAGAAGGTTTCCTACCGCGTCGAGAACACCCGCGAGGGCCAGAACCTCGACAAGGACGCCCTGACGCTGGCGATCGAGACCAACGGCTCGGTTTCTCCCGAGGACGCGCTGGCGCTCGCCGCCCGCATCCTGCAGGACCAGCTCGCGGTGTTCATCACCTTCGAGGAGCCGCGCAAGGAAGAGGCCGTCTCGACCGCGCCGCAGCTGCCCTTCAACCCGGCGCTGCTCAAGAAGGTCGACGAGCTGGAGCTGTCGGTCCGCTCGGCCAACTGCCTCAAGAACGACAACATCGTCTATATCGGCGACCTCATCCAGAAGTCCGAAGGCGAGATGCTGCGCACCCCGAACTTCGGCCGCAAGTCGCTGAACGAGATCAAGGAAGTGCTCGCCACCATGGGCCTGCATCTGGGCATGGACGTCCAGGGCTGGCCGCCGGAGAACATCGAAGAGCTGGCCAAGCGCTTCGAAGAGCACTACTGAGCTTCAACCGGCGCGGGAGGCATCCCGCGCCACCCCGCCCGGTTTATCCCAGCCGGAGCATAAGGAACGGCCGTTCCGTGGCACGGCGGCCGTAAGCAACGAAGGAGCCAAACAATGCGTCACGGTTTCCGCGGTCGCCGTTTCAACCGCTCGGCCGAGCATCGCCAGGCGATGTTCGCCAACATGGCCCAGGCCCTGATCAAGCACGAGCAGATCACCACCACCCTGCCTAAGGCGAAGGACCTGCGTCCGGTCGTCGAGAAGCTCATCACGCTCGGCAAGCGCGGCGACCTGCATGCCCGCCGCCAGGCGATCTCGCAGATCAAGGATGTCGAGCTCGTCGGCAAGCTCTTCGCGGTGCTCGGCCCGCGCTACAAGGAGCGCAACGGCGGCTATCTGCGCATCATGAAGGCGGGCTTCCGCTTCGGCGACAACGCCCCGCTCGCGATCATCGAGTTCGTCGACCGCGACGTTGATGCCAAGGGCAAGGATTCCGGCCCGGTCTTCTCGGCGGAAGACGAGGCGGCCTGATCGGCCTCTCATCGGTTCGATTTGCAAAGGGCGGCCCTCGGGCCGCCCTTTCTGCTTTCAGGAAGCCTTCAGCGCGGCTGTCCGCGACAGCTCCCCGGCGAGATCGACGAGGATGTCGAGAGGCTGGTGTTGCAGATCCTGTTCCGGCGTGACGCCGTAGAGCCCGAAGATGAAGCCCGTCGTCTCGTCGTGCTCGGCGACGCCCATAGACCAGCCGGCAAATGAGCGCGCCGCGATGGATTCCTCGCCCAGCAGGCGCAGGTTCCGATGGCGCCCGTCCATCACGATCCTGCCATAGGTTTCGGCCACGCTCTCCGGCGAACCTTCGAGGATTTGCGCGAAGGCCGCATCCGTTGCCAGCAGGAAGCCGGAGATGCCGTTCTGTTCATTGAGGCGGCGCGCGGTTGCGAGCAACCTGTCCAGCTCGCCGCGGCGATCAGGTTCGGCCAGCTGGCTTTCGCTGGCGTATACAAGCCGAATCAGGCTCATCCTGCTCCTTCCTGCCCGGTTTCTGGTGCGTTGCCGATTGAGGTATACGCTGTGGGAACCACAACGCGTCGCGGCGGGTATTGCGGCTGTCGTGCGGAATGCCTGAACGCCGCATCGGCCCGCGCGTGTGAACGAGGACAAACATGATCGACCGCTTCGCCGCCAATCGCAAGACGTTCGCAGCCGGCGCGCTCGCATGCGCGCTGATGGCGAGCGTCGCTCCCTGGCCGGCCCTCGGCCAGTCACGGCAGGTTCCCGAGACGCGCGAGCAGGTGACGCTGTCCTTCGCGCCGCTGGTGAAGCGGACGCAGGCCGCGGTCGTGAACGTCTATGGCGCGCGCGTGGAGAAGCGCCCGCAGAATCCCTTCATGGACGATCCGTTCTTTCGCCGTTTCTTCGGCGACGGCGGCTTCGGCGTGCCGCGGGAGCGGGTGCAGCGCTCGCTCGGCTCCGGCGTCGTGGTCGACGCGGGCAGCGGCCTCGTGGTGACCAACAACCACGTCATCGAGAATATGAGCGAGGTGAAGGTGGCCTTCGCCGACAAGCGCGAGGTCGAGGCGACGATCCTGCTGCGCGACCCGCGCACCGATCTCGCCGTGCTGAAGCTGGCCGACACCAAGAACCTGACCGCCATCGACCTTGCCGACTCCGACGAACTCCAGGTCGGCGATATCGTGCTCGCCATGGGCAATCCCTTCGGCGTCGGCCAGACGGTGACGCAGGGCATCGTTTCGGCGCTCGCCCGGACGCAGATCGGCGTCGGCGACGCGCAGTCCTTCATCCAGACCGACGCGGCGATCAATCCCGGCAATTCGGGCGGTGCCCTGATCGACATGAAAGGGCGCGTCGTCGGCATCAACACCGCCATCTACTCGCGCTCCGGCGGCAGCGTCGGCATCGGCTTCGCAATCCCTGCGGCGATGGTCCGCCTCGTCGTCGACAGCGCCAAGGCCGGCGTCAAGACGGTGCGCCGCCCCTGGTTCGGCGCACGGCTGCAGAGCCTCACCGGCGAGGTTGCCGACGGGCTCGGCCTCGACCGTCCGGCCGGCTCGGTCGTGGCCAGCGTCGTCGAGAAGGGGCCTGCCGAGCAGGCGGGCCTGCGCCGTTCCGACGTGATCCTCATGGTCGACGGCGTGGCCGTGGATGATCCGGAATCCTTCGGCTATCGCTTCGCCACCAGGCCGATCGGCGGCACGACGGCGCTCACCGTGCTGCGCGGCGGCAAGAAGATCGATATTTCGGTGAAGCTCGTCGCTGCGCCGGAGACGCGGCCACGCGACACGGTCAAGCTGACGAGCCGCTCGCCGCTTTCGGGGCTGACGGTCGCAAACCTCTCGCCCGCGCTGGCCGAGGAGCTGTCGATCGAGACCGGCAACGAAGGCGTCGTCGTGGCTGAGATCGAGGAGGGCAGCACCGCCGCCAATGTCGGCTTCCAGAAGGGCGATATCATCATGGCGCTCAATGGCGAGCGCATGACCAATTCGCGTGAGGTCGAGACGATCCTGAAGGAACGCAAGCGGGCCTGGGAAGTCACGATCACGCGCAACGGCCAGACCATTACCTCGGTCTTCCCGGGGTGATCCTCACGGCCGAACCGCGCTGACATGAGCGATCTCTTTTCCGCCTCCGGCCTCGACAAGTCCGGTCCGCGTCCGCTCGCCGATCGCTTGCGGCCGACGACGCTCGCCGAGGTCGCGGGGCAGGAGCACCTGACCGGGCCGGACGGCGCGCTGACGCGGCTCGTCGCCTCCGGCTCGCTCGGCAGCCTGATCTTCTGGGGGCCTCCCGGCACCGGCAAGACCACGGTGGCGCGGTTGCTCGCGGGGATGGTCGATCTCGGCTTCGAGCAGATCAGCGCGATCTTTTCCGGTGTCGCCGATCTCAAGAAGGCCTTCGAGGCGGCGCGCGGGCGCAGGCTCGGCGGGCGGGGCACGCTGCTCTTCGTCGACGAGATCCATCGTTTCAACCGCGCCCAGCTCGACGCTTTCCTGCCCGTCATGGAGGACGGCACGATCACGCTGATCGGGGCTACGACCGAGAACCCGTCCTTTGCCCTCAACGCGGCTCTGCTGTCGCGCGCCCGCGTCCTGACCTTCAAGGCGCTGGACGAGGGCTCGCTGCTCTTCCTGCTCGGCCGCGCCGAGGTTCTGGAGGGCAGGGAGCTTCCACTGACGCCGGAGGCGCGGCTTGCGCTGGCGCGCTTTGCCGATGGCGACGGGCGCGCCGTGCTGACGTTGGCCGAGGAACTCTGGCGGGCGGCCAAGCCGGGAGAGATCCTCGACGAAATGGGGCTCTCGGAGGTGATCCAGCGCCGGGCGCCGATCTACGACAAGGCGCAGGACGGCCACTACAACCTGATCTCGGCCCTGCACAAGACGATCCGCGGCTCGGATCCGGACGCGGCCCTGTACTATTTCGCCCGCATGCTCGATGCCGGCGAGGATCCACGCTTCCTGGCGCGGCGGCTTGTCCGCATGGCCGTCGAAGACATCGGCCTCGCCGATCCGCAGGCCCTCATCCATGCGCGGGCGGCGGCCGAGACCTATGAGCAGCTCGGCTCGCCGGAAGGTGAGCTCGCGCTCGCCAATTGCGTGATCTTTCTGGCGACGGCGCCGAAATCGAACGCCGCCTACGCGGCCTACAAGGCGGCGGTGCGGGTGGCGAAGGAGCGTGGCTCGCTGATGCCGCCCAAGACCATCCTCAACGCGCCGACCAAACTGATGCGCGAGGAGGGCTACGGCGCCGATTACGCCTATGACCACGACCAGCCCGATGCGTTTTCCGGCCAGAATTACTGGCCTGACGCGCTCGGCCGCCAGCGCTTCTACGATCCGCCCGAGCGCGGCTTCGAGCGGGAGATCCGCAAGCGGCTGGAATATTGGGAACGGCTGCGCCAGGAGCGGGGAGAGTAGGGCGTTCCTTCGCTCAGGCGGAGCGGACACTCGATTCCTTCGGCCCTGAGCCTCCATTGTCGTCATTCCGGGCGAAGCGAAGCGCAGACCCGGAATCCATCGTAGAGCGCAACCTCCTATGATGGATTCCGGATCGGCGCGGCTTTGCCGCTTGTCCGGAATGACGGTCCGGAGAAACTCAACTCCGGCAATAGAACGGCAGGAAGGTGCCGGACATGCCGCTGTTCATCGCCATCAGCACGAGGGTGTTGGCGAGGTCGAGCTCCTGCTTGCTGCGGGCGCAGACTTCGGCCCGGGCCTGGCAGTTCGCCGCGAGGAAGGCGTCATGGCTGGCGAGGAATTCCGGACTCAAGCCCTGCTTGCCCTGGCGATTCAAGGCTTGCTCGTAAGCCTTTTTGTAGCGGTTGCATTTTTCGGTCGGCCAGTCGGGAGCGGGGCCCTGCTGCGCCGTCGCGAAGCCGTTGCCGAGGAGGGCGAAGGCCAGCACCGTCGCCGCGCGAAGAAGCGGCCGGCGCGCTTGCGCCGCAGTCAAGTTCAATCCGGTCATCTCGAACCTTCCAGCCGCCTCGCGGCATCGATGCGAGGCGGCGGGAGCTGCGCAGCCAATTGCGGCGGATTTCGTTTGTGCGGAGCAACGCCGCGCTCTATTCCACAGGGATGATTTCCACCGCACTCGTCTTTCTGGGCGCCGGCATCGGCGGCGCGTTGCGCCACGGCGTCAATGTCGCCTCGCCGCGCTGGCTCGGCATGGGCTTTCCCTACGGTACCATGGCCATCAATATCCTCGGATCGGGCCTGATGGGCCTCGTCGCCGGCTGGTTCGCCTTCAAGGCCGGCGCGACCGCGTCGCAGGATCTGCGCCTGTTTCTCGCCACCGGCATTCTCGGCGGCTTCACCACCTTTTCCGCCTTCTCGCTCGACGCCGTTCTGCTCTGGGAGCGCGGCGAGGCGATTCCGGCAGTCATCTATGTCGTCGGCTCGGTCGTCGCGTCGCTGGTCGCGCTTGTCGGGGGGCTTGCGCTGGTGCGGGGGCTGACATGAGGACGGGCGGCAAAGGGCCGGGCAAGACGGGGTCTGGCGACAAGGGCGGCACTTCCGGTCGCGGCGGCAAGCCGCCATCGGCTGGCGCCCCGCGCGGCAAGCGGCCGAGCCACGATGCGCGCCGGCGCGCGGCGGCGCGCCCGGTGGCGGGCGAGGAGCGCGTGCAGCGCGCCCCGCGCGTTCGTCAGGCGGAAGAGGCTCCCAAGGCGACGCGGGCGCAGGTCAAGGCCGAGACCGCCCAGGTGCTTTCGACAGGCGTGCAGCAGCTCGTGGTCACGCCGGACGAGAACGAGATGCGGATCGACCGCTTCCTCGAGTCGCGGTTTCCGCAGCTTTCCTTCAGCCATATCCAGCGCATCGTCCGAAAGGGCGAGCTGCGCGTCGACGGCAAGCGTGCCGACAGCAAGGATAGGCTCAGCGAGGGGCAGACGGTCCGCATCCCGCCGCTGAAGCTCGAGCAGCAGACGGAACGGCCGCGCTCTCCCAAGGCCGATGCCGATACGATCGGCTTCCTGCGCTCGATCACGCTCTATGAGGACGACGATGTCATGGTCCTCAACAAGCCGGCGGGGCTAGCCGTACAGGGCGGCTCGGGCACGACACGTCATGTCGACCAGATGCTGGAGGCCCTGACCGGCAAGGACGGGCAGAAGCCGCGTCTTGTCCATCGCCTCGACAAGGACACGGCAGGCTGCCTCGTCATCGCCAAGTCGCGCTTCGCGGCGGCGACGCTGGCCAAGACCTTCCGCTCGCGCTCGGCCCGCAAGGTCTATTGGGCGCTGGTCGCCGGCGTGCCGCGCGTCCGCCAGGGCCGGATCTCGACCTATCTCGCCCGCGAGGAAGCCTATGACGGCGATCAGCGCATGGCCGTCGCCAGGCATGGCGAGGATGGCGCGATGCATGCCGTGACCTATTATGCGGTGGTGGAGACGGCGGCGCAGAAGCTCGCCTGGCTGTCTCTGAAGCCGGTGACGGGGCGCACGCACCAGCTGCGCGCTCATACCACCCATATTGGCCACCCCATCGTCGGCGACCCGAAATACTTCAACATCCTGAACTGGGAGCTGCCCGGCGGCATCCAGAACAAGCTCCACCTGCTGGCCCGGCGGATCGTCCTGCCGCATCCGCGGGGCAAGGGCACGATCGACGTCAGCGCGCCGCTGCCGCCGCATATGCGCCAGAGCTGGAACCTGCTCGGCTTCGACGACGCCCCCTACGACCCGATCGTGGAGGCGCCGGACGAATAGGCTTCGGCCGGGAAAGCCTGCTCTCCGTCTCAACGGGATTGGTGAGAACAGTTGCGGAACATTCCGCTTTCTGTTCTAACTATGTTCTCGTCATCGGAGGGGCTGTCCATGCGTTCGGTTTTGATCGTTTCCGCGTTCCTTATCGGCCTTGCCGGAGGCGCCCAAGCGCAGACTGCCGCGCCGGCCCAGCCCGCCACGGCGGTTGTTGCGACGGCCGCGGCCGGGGATCAGCCGATTCCCCAGGCCGAACGCGCCAAGGCGCGGCAGGATTGCCTGTCGGAGAATGTCGCGCTGTCCGGCGAGGATCTGCGCGCGGCCATGCGCCTGTGCATGCAGGCGAAATTCCCGGGTGTGCGCCTCTATGCGCAGGACGGCGTGACCCGCGACGGCAAGCCCACGGCCGTCGCGGCGCGAGCCGCCTGCAAGGAGGAGGTCGACAGCCAGAACTTGCAGGGATCGGAGCGGGTTGCGGCGCTGACCGCTTGCTTCAACGCCAAGCGCCCCGACCTTGCCCAGCGCTCCGAATGCCGTAAGGAGGCGCGCGGCAAGGGGCTGGACGGGGCCGAACTGCGCAAGGCCGTGGACGCCTGTGCGCGGGAGGCGAGGGGCTGAGCGGCAAAGCCCGCCGAGGGCGATGGGACGATGCCATGACGGGGCTGCAATGGTTCGCGCGGCCTCGTTGCGCTAAAGCGCCATCATGGATCTCATCATCTTCGATCTCGACGGCACGCTGATCAATTCCGAGGCGATCATCCTCGGGGCGCAATACGAGGCGTTCAGGCGCTGCGGCCGGGAGCATCCGGGGCGCGAGGCCGGGCTCGGCATCGTCGGGCTGACGCTCGATATCGCAATGGCGCGGCTCGCCGGGCTCGACGAGCCCGACGATGAGCTGACGGAGACCTATCGCCAGGTCTTCACCGCGATGCGCCAGCAGGCGCAGACGGACCCGTCGCTGGACGAGCCGCTGTTTCCGGGCGTCGCCGAGACTTTGGCGGAGTTGAAGCGCCGGAGTGGGCTGAAACTCGGCATCGCCACCGGCAAGTCACGCAAGGGGGTCGATTTCATCGTCGCCCGCCATGGCTGGCAAGAGCTGTTCGACACGGTGCAATCGGCCGATGATGCGCCCTCGAAGCCGCATCCGGGCATGATCCAGCGGGCGATGGCGGAGACCGGCGCGGCGCCGGCGCGCACCGCGATGGTCGGCGACAGTTCCTACGACATCGAGATGGCGGTGGCGGCTGGTGTCGTGCCCGTCGCGGTGTCCTGGGGCTTCCAGCCGGTCGACAATCTCGTCGCGCTCGGCGCGCGGCATGTGCTCGAACGCGCCGAAGACATCTGGCAAGTGTTCGACGGGCCGGCTTCAGCGCAAGGGTGAGACCGGGATCGCTCCCTGCTGTCCCGTGCCGAGTTCCTGCTGGCAATCCGCGACGAAGCCTTCGAGCTCGGCGATCTTCTTCGACAGCTCGCGCCCTGCGCGCAGCAGCGTTGCCTTCGACGCATCGAATTGCATGGCGGTTGCAAGATCGTCGTCGATCAGGGCGTTGAAGGCGTCGCCGATCTTGTCGTTGTATTCGTAAGTGCTCTTGGCCAGCTTCAGAAGCGCCTCGCTCTTTCGCCGGCCGGCGATCTTGGCCATGCTGGCATGCAAGTCGACCAGATAGAAGGCGGAGCTGCGGATGACCTTCGCCTGGTCCTTCTGCATAGCGGCGTTGACGATCTCGACCTTCACGGCGCTGGATTGAATCAGCAACTCATAGCCGTCATTGCCTGTCATCAGGGAGGCACCTTCGCGAGCAGAGGAGGCGGCGGTGTCGGTCCAGTCGACTTTCGCTCCCGCCATCTTGTTGCCGAGTGCTTCCGCCCAGGGCGTGGCGGCCCCGTAAGCGGTCCCGACGCGATCGATCCCGTCGGCCGCGACCTTCGGCAGGACGACCTTTGCAAGTGCCGACGTCATCGAGATGAATGCGTCGGCGGTGGCACGCGTGAAGCGCGCCACCATCAAAGCCTTGTTGACGATCTCGGCTTTCTTCCGTTCGCCTTCGAGCTCGCGCAAGCTGATGTCGAGCCCGCTGCGAAGTTCTCGCAGCGAGGCGAGTTGCTTGTTGGCCTTCCACAAGCCGGCTGCATTGCAGATCCGCAGGGCGCGGGGATCGACGATCGGCCGGATGCCGGGCTGCAACATGTCGCTCATCTTTCGATCCGCCAATCCACCGATTCGTCAATGAAACAAGGCTTTTGCGGTGACACGGCCGCGTTTCGATACGGCGCGGCCGTTGCCCGCCACGGCCTCGTGCCGGGAGCAGGCTATTCTCGGTGTAACGCCTTCGCAACCAAGCCGACTCAGTTCCGTTTAACCTGAATAACCGTTCAGATTTGCGCGTTAACCACCTGATGCCGAGGTGGGGCGCATGGTCTCCCCACAACAGGAGCGTACCGGCACAAAACAACGCCGGGCAGGGGTTCGAACATGATGGATCATGAGCTTCGTGAATTCGTCGATCGCGTGATGGATCGTCGCGCGATCGACGATGAAGACGTCAAGATGCTTCAGCGTAACATCTTGAATGACATCGTTACGACACGCGACATCGTCGATGTGCTGGTCGCGCTCGATCGGGCCGTGCCGCAAAGCTGCCAGGCCTATGCGGATTACCTGGTGGCGCTGGTCGTCGACTTCGCCGTCTGGGAGAACCGCCCGACCGGCGTGATCGACCGCGACAAGGCGCATTGGCTGGTGACGACCCTCTCGGCCGGCGACGGCCCGACCGCGACCGCCCAGCGCATCGCCTCGGAAATCGTCCGTGAGGCCGAGCATTGCGACGAGACGCTGCTTGCCTTCGCCTTCGCCAAGGGCGCCGGGAAGGAGATCATCAAGGCCGCGGCCGGCAGCACGCCGCGGGCCCTGCTCGCGAACTGACCGGCGCATCCGCGCACAACGGTCTGGCGGGCAACCGACTTTCGCATTGGTGGACGGCGGTTGCGGCGTCCCATACACCCCGGCTATTCAGGTTTATCTGACGCCGGAGTGCCCCACGCATGTTCACGAAGATCCTGATCGCGAACCGTGGGGAGATCGCCTGTCGCGTCATCAAGACGGCGCGGCGCATGGGCATCAAGACGGTTGCCGTCTATTCCGATGCGGATCGCGACGCGCTGCATGTCGAGATGGCCGACGAGGCCGTGCATATCGGCGCGGCTCCCGCCGCCCAATCCTATCTGCTGATCGACAAGATCATCGACGCCTGCAAGGCAACGGGCGCTCAGGCCGTTCATCCGGGCTATGGCTTCCTGTCCGAGCGCGAGGCCTTCGCCCAGGCGCTGAAGGATAACGGCATCGTCTTCATCGGCCCCAACCCCGGCGCCATCGCCGCGATGGGCGACAAGATCGAATCGAAGAAGGCGGCGGCCGCCGCCAAGGTGTCGACGGTGCCCGGTTTCCTCGGCATCATCGAGAGCCCCGAGCATGCCGTGAAAATCGCCGACGAGATCGGCTACCCCGTGATGATCAAGGCTTCGGCCGGCGGCGGCGGCAAGGGCATGCGCATCGCCCATTCCTCGGCCGAGGTGGCGGAAGGCTTCGCTCGCGCCAAGTCCGAGGCCGCATCCTCCTTCGGCGACGACCGCGTCTTCGTCGAGAAGTTCATCGTCGATCCCCGGCATATCGAGATCCAGGTGCTGGGCGACAAGCACGGCAACGTCATCTATCTCGGCGAGCGCGAATGCTCGATCCAGCGCCGCAACCAGAAGGTGCTGGAGGAGGCGCCGTCGCCGCTGCTCGACGAGGCGACCCGCAAGAAGATGGGCGAGCAGGCCGTCGCGCTGGCCAAGGCCGTGAACTACGACTCGGCCGGCACGGTCGAGTTCGTCGCCGGCCAGGACAAGTCGTTCTACTTCCTCGAGATGAACACCCGTCTGCAGGTCGAGCATCCGGTCACCGAGATGATCACCGGCATCGACCTCGTCGAGCAGATGATCCGCGTCGCCTATGGCGAGAAGCTGGCGATCGGCCAGGATGATGTGAAGCTCGACGGCTGGGCGGTCGAGTCCAGAGTCTATGCCGAGGATCCGACCCGCAACTTCCTGCCTTCGACCGGCCGGCTCGTGACCTACCGGCCTCCGAGCGAGGGGCCGGATGGCGAGGCCATGGTGCGCAACGACACCGGCGTCTTCGAAGGTGGCGAGATCTCGATCTATTACGACCCGATGATCGCCAAGCTCGTCACGCATGCGCCGACGCGCGAGGCGGCGATCAAGGCGCAGGCGCGCGCGCTCGATGCCTTCGCCATCGACGGCATCCGCCACAACATCCCCTTCGTCGCCGCGGTGATGCAGCATCCGCGCTGGATCGCCGGCAATCTCTCGACCGGCTTCATCGCCGAGGAGTTCCCCGAGGGCTTCTCGCTGCCGGTGCCGGTGGCTGAGACCGCTCTGCGCATGGCGGCGATCGCGATCGCCTGCGACCACCGCATGAACCAGCGCAAGCGCAACGTCTCCGCGCAGATGGAGGGCTGGCGCAGGGTTTCCTTCGACCGGCAGCGCATCGTCCAGCTTGGGCCTGAGCGTTTCGAGGGCGAGGTGACCGAGCAAGGCGGGTCGGTCACCATCGCCTTTCCGGGCCGCAGCGTCAGCGTCACCAGCGACTGGGTGCCGGGCGAGCCGGTCTGGCACGGCACGCTCGACGGGGTGAAGATCGCGGCGCAGGTCCGGGCGATCCTGAACGGCGTCGCGCTCGGCCATGCCGGCGCCTATGCCGATGCCCATGTCTACACGCCGCGCGAGGCGGAGCTTGCGGCGCTGATGCCGGAGAAGGTCGCGGCCGACACCGGCAAGTTCCTGCTCTGCCCGATGCCGGGCCTGGTGAAGTCGATCGCGGTTGCGGTCGGGCAGGAGGTCAAGGCCGGCGAGCCGCTCGCCATGGTCGAGGCGATGAAGATGGAAAACGTGCTGCGCGCCGAAAAGGACGTCACCATCGCCAAGATCCTGGCCAAGGAAGGCGACTCCCTCGCCGTCGATGCCGTCATCATGGAATTCGCGTGAAAGAGGCGGGGGCATGCTGAAGATCTGGGGGCGGTTGAGTTCCATCAACGTCCAGAAGGTAGTCTGGGCGGCCGGCGAGGTTGGGCAGGCGTTTGAGCGCGTCGATGTCGGCGGGCCCTTCGGGGGGCTCGACAAGCCCGAATTCCGCGCCATGAACCCCAACCAGCAGATCCCGGTGCTGGAGGATGGCGCGTTCCACCTCTGGGAGTCGAACAGCATCGTGCGCTATCTCGCGGCGCGCTACGGTGCCGCGGATATCTGGGAAGGGGATGTCACGCGGCGGGCCGAGGCCGAGCGCTGGATGGACTGGATGCTGTCGGAATTGCAGCCGGCGCTGGCGCCGGTGCTGTGGGGCGTGGTGCGCAAGGTGCCGGCCTTCACCGATCCGAAGGTGATCGCCGACGGCGTCAAGCGGGCCGAAGCGCTGATGACGATCCTCGACGAGCAGCTGGCGGACCGGCCGTTCCTAGCGGGCGAACGTTTCGGTGTAGCCGACATCACGGTCGGCTGCGGGGCCCATCGCTGGCTCAACATGCCGGTGGAGCGCATCGAGCGGCCGGCCGTGCAGCGCTGGTATGCGGCGTTGTTCGCGCGCCCTGCCGCGCAGGCTGCTTTGCCATTGCCGATCGCCTGAGGCCGCGGGCTGCGCTTGATCCCGGCGGCGGCCCTGTCATGATATCCGGATGAACGCTCTTCGCGCGGCTCTGCTCCTGTGTTCGCTTGGCGTGGCCGGCCCGGCCGTGGCCCAAGGTTCGCCGGCCTTGCGCGGCGACCTGACGTCCCTGGCCAGTTGCCTGCGCGACAACGGCCCATCGCCCTCGGCCTGCATCGGCTCCGTCGCGGTCGCCTGTGTCCGCGCCGCCAGCAACGATCCCCGCGGCGCCGAAGCCGGTTGTGCCCGGCGTGAGGAGGCGGCGTGGCGCGAGCGGCTGACCCTCGCCTTGCAGGTGACGGGCCGGTCCCTCGACGCCGGCCAGCGCACCCGGCTCGCCGCCGTGCAATTGGCCTGGGAGAGCTATGTCGCGCAGAAATGCGCCCTCTATGGCGCGGCCCAGAGCGCGGCCCTGCAAGCCGGACGTCAGGCCGGTTGCGAGCTACGCGAAGTCGCCGGACGCGCGATCGAGCTGACCAGGGGCTTGCCGCAGGCAGGGCGCCGACCGCAGTCGCCGCCGCAGATCATCCGCTAGGGAGCGTTGATAGCGGCCGGACTCATCCCGACCGAAAAACCTTTGTCATTCCGCGGCTTCGCGTCAGCGAAGAACCCGGAACCCACGACCGGGCGAGCCGCCTGCAACCGGGTATGGAATGTCTCACCCCGTCGTGGGTTCCGGGTTCGCGCCTGCGGCGCGCCCCGGAATGACAATCGTGCGGTGCGAAGCCGCTGCGATCCAAGACCAACAGCACCGGCGAGTGCCCCGCCTCTCCAGACCGGCGCCCCGTTCATACGAGAGCGCCGCCGGCCGCGACCTGTCGTTTTCGTGACCGCACCGCGAATGGCGCCGGCTGGAAAGGGCTGGAGCAGCGCGCAGGCCTGCGGCTATACGGGCGGAAGGCGGGAGTTGCCCGCCGTTCCGCCGAAGCCCGCGAGCCTGCGATGTTCTTCCTTCTGTCCAAGCTCGTCTGGTTCGTCTTCTCGCCGGTCAATTTCTTTATCCTGCTTGCGGGGTTCTCCGCGGTGCTGGCCTTCACGCGCTTTGCGCGCGCGGCGCGCTGGCTCGGCTTGATGGCCGCGATCGGCCTCGGGCTGATGGCCTTCAGCCCGTTGCCGCGCGCGGTCATCCGGCCGCTGGAGGATCGTTTTCCGCAGCAGGATGCCGGCAAGGGGCCCGTCGCGGGGATCGTCGTGCTTGGCGGCGCGGTCGGTCTGGCGCGCGGCGATGTCGTGTTGAACTCCTCGGCGGCGCGCATGACCAAGGCGGTGGAACTCGCTCGGCTGCATCCCGAGGCCAAGCTCGTCTTCACGGGCGGTGCAGCGAATGTGATCTCGGAGGTGACGGAGACCGAAGCCGACGGTGCCCGGCGGCTGTTCGAAGGGCTCGGGCTCGATCCGAAGCGGCTCGTCCTGGAGGACAAGTCGCGCAACACGCGGGAGAACGCCGTCTTCACCCGCCGGCTGGTCGATCCCAAGCCGGGAGAGCGCTGGCTTCTGGTGACATCGGCCTGGCACATGCCGCGTTCGATGGGCGTGTTCCGGAAAGCGGGGTTTCCGGTGGAGGCCTTTCCGGTCGACTTCTGGACGAAGGGCAAGCCCGACGACTTCGTGCGGCTCTATGGTCGCGCGCCCTATGCGCTCGAGATCGCCGATAACGGCTTCAAGGAATGGGTCGGGCTCGTCGCCTATCGGCTGGCGGGCTATACCGACACGCTCTTCCCGGCGCCGTGAGGCGAAACGCCGCCATCCGGCAGGATCAGCCTGTAGACGCCGCGGAAATCGTCGGGATCGACCGGGCGGCCCTTGCGGGTGATGACGAGCCGGCCTTCCTTCATCAGCTTCACGGCGGCGCGGCGCACTGGCTGCATCAGCGGCCCCCAGCCGTCCGGGTGGTCGCCGCCGAGGCGGCGGGCGACATCCATCGGCGAGATCGTCAGCCCCGCGCCCCTTTGGGCCAGCAGGTCGAGGATTGCGCTCTCGATCGCCTCGAGTTCGATGCTCATGGCTGACTCGGATATTTGAAGACGCGGGCGGCGTCGGAAGCGAACTGGCGGCGATACATCGCGACCAGCACCGCGCCGGTGAAGCCGATGAAGGTGACCGGGCCGAGGAACCAGCCGAGATAAGCGAGCGCGAAGAAGAAGGCGCGCTGGCCGCGGTTGAAGTGACGGCCGGCGGCGATGTTCATCTCGATCGTCTCGTGCACGGCATGGGCCATCGCCTGCCTGTCCTGGCTGTCGAACGGAGGCAGGGCGCCGAGCAGGATGACGCAGTAGTTGAACAGCCGGTAGGCCCAGGCGAACTTGAAGAAGGCGTAGCCGAACACGCCGGTCAGGCCGATCACCTTCATCTCCCAGACCGAGCGCAGGGTTACGGGCACGAAAGGCAGGTCGCTGAAGATCGCCACCACACGGTCCGTCGAGTTCAGCAAAGTGAGCGTGCCGCCGATCGCGATGAGCGAGGTCGAGGCGAAGAAGGCGGTCCCGTTCTGAAGCCCGCCCATCACCTGCGTGTCGACGATGCGCACCTCGCGCGCCGCCGATTCGTGAATCCAGCGGGCGCGGCGGAGGTTCATCCGCATGTTCAGCGTCCGGCCCGCATGCGGCCCGAGCTCGACGGCATAGTGATAGCCGACCCAGGAGGTCGCGAAGAACGCCAGAGCGAGCAGATCCAGATTGCTGAAACCGAGCATGCTGTCGCTCTGCCACTTCATCCGCCGGAGAGGCAAGCAGCTTGTGCCGAGCCTGCGCCGGCCACAAGCCTCGCGGCATTGACGCTGCGGCGGCGAGCCGCCACGGTGCGCGCGGAATCGGGAGGGCAGCGATGCCGCAAGTCATCACGAAGGGCTACAAGGCCCTGGTCGCGGAAGCCGAGAGCCAGATCGAGACGCTGTCGGTCGCGGCGGCGCAGGCCCTCCATGGCAGCGACGAGGTGCTGTTCGTCGATCTGCGCGATCCACGCGAGCTGGAGCGGGAAGGGCGCATGCCGGGGGCCTTCCACTGCCCGCGCGGCATGCTGGAGTTCTGGATCGACCCGGAAAGCCCGTATGCCAAGCCGGTCTTCAGCCAAGACAAGCGCTTCGTCTTCTTCTGTGGCGGCGGCTGGCGCTCGGCGCTGGCGGCGAGGACAGCGCAGGAGATGGGGCTGAAGCCTGTCGCGCATGTCGCCGGTGGCTTCGCTGCATGGAAGAAGGCCGGGGCGCCGGTCGAGGCCGCCGTCGCGGACAGGAAGGCTTGAGTTCGGAGCCTTGTCCCACATCGTCATCGTTCTGCTGGTCGCGGCTTTCATCTTCCGCAAGCCGCTTGGGAGGCTGCTCGCGCGGCAGTTCCCGAATCGTGCCAAGCGCCAGCAGGTGCTGGGCACGATTATCGCCGCCTTTCTGCTGGTGATCGCCGCCCGGCTCGTCGCACTGTTCTGGTAGCCGTCCGCACCCGTTTTGAAATGGGCGAGGGCGCCCCGTGCGGCCGGCGCATGGGCGGACGGCTTGCGTTCTGCTTACAAATCAGGCATTTTTGCTGTCTGGCTCCAACTCCAGAAAGGGAGGGCTGAATGGTAATCATCATCACTGCTGTCCCTCCCGCGCGACCACGTCGGCACTAGTTCGGCCTCGCACGAGGCCCGCCTGCCTGCGGTCGCCTGAGCCTTTTCCAAACCATTTTTTCTTTATTGCCGGAGACTGGCGCTGCGTCGTCGTCTCCGCCTGATCCGGAGTCGGCGCCGTTGCGGTGCCGGATGACGCCATGTCTTTCGATCCTCATGCCGGCCGGCGGGAACCGTTCCGCGCCGTTCTCGGCTTCACTTTCAAGCATTGGGCACGCCAGCCCGGGCAGATCGCCTGGGTATCGGGCGTCACCATCGTCGGCACGCTCGCCGAGCTGTTCTCGCCGGTCTATGCGGGGCGTCTCGTCGATGCGGTCACGAGCGGCGTCACTGGCGCGGATGCGGCGCTGTGGGCGCTGGGCGCGATGATCGTGCTCGCCGCGATCACCGTGTTCGGGCGGCATTTCGCCTATATCGGCCTGACCACCATGACGCTGCGCACGATGAGCGATGTGGCGTCGGAGGCCTTTGCGCGCCTGCAGCGCTTCTCGACCGACTGGCACGCGAACAATTTCGCCGGCTCGACGGTGCGCAAGATCACGCGCGGCATGTGGGCGCTCGACCTGCTGACCGATACGATCCTGATCGCGCTCTTGCCCTCGCTCGTCATCCTGCTCGGCATGACGGCGCTGCTGGCCTGGCATTGGCCGGTGATGGGGCTCGTCGTTGCGGTGGGGGCCCTGGCCTATATCGGGCTGACGCTTGCGCTCTCGCTGCGTTTCGTCGCGCCGGCGGCGCGGCTGGGCAATGCCTGGGACACCCGCCTTGGCGGCTCGCTGGCCGACGCCATCACCTGCAATCCGGTGGTGAAGGCCTATGGCGCGGAAGCGCGGGAAGATCTGCGCCTTGCGACCGTGGTGGCGAAGTGGAGCCTCAGGACACGGCGCGCCTGGATTCGCGGCACCTGGTCGGGCACCGGCCAGCTCGTCGTCCTGCTGGCGCTGCGTGCGGCCGTGATCGGCCTCGTGATCTGGCTGTGGCTGAACGGGCAGGCCAGCGCCGGCGACGTTGCCTTCGTGCTGACGGCCTATGCGGTGGTGCATGGCTATCTGCGCGATGTCGGCCAGCACGTCCACAATCTGCAGCGCTCGGTCAACGACATGGAGGAGCTCGTCTGGATGCACGATCTTCCCTATGGCGTGCCGGACCGGAAGGGCGCGGTGGCGATGGGCGTGACGGCGGGCGAGATCGCCTTCGAGAACGTGACCTTTCACTATGGGGGGCATCACGACCCGCTCTATCGCGACTTCTCGCTGACCATTCGCGGCGGCGAGAAGGTCGGCCTCGTCGGCCGCTCGGGCTCCGGCAAGACGACTTTCGTCAAGCTGGTGCAGCGTCTCTACGACGTCACCGCGGGCCGGATCGCGATCGACGGGCAGGATATCGGCGGCGTCACCCAGGCGTCGCTGCGCCAGCAGATCGCGATCGTGCAGCAGGAGCCGGTGCTGTTCCATCGCTCTCTTGCCGAGAACATCGCCTATGGCCGGCCCGGTGCCTCGCAGGCGCAGATCGAGCAGGCGGCAAGGCTCGCCAACGCGCATGACTTCATCATGCGCCTGCCCAAGGGCTACGCCACGATGGTCGGCGAACGCGGCATCAAGCTCTCGGGCGGCGAGCGCCAGCGCGTCGCGCTGGCCCGCGCCTTCCTGGCCGATGCGCCGATCCTGATCCTGGACGAGGCGACGTCGAGCCTCGATTCGGAATCGGAGGCGCTGATCCAGCAGGCGATCGAGCGCCTGATGGAAGGCCGCACCACGATCGTGATCGCGCATCGTCTCTCGACGGTGCGGGCCATGGACCGGATCCTGGTCTTCGATCGCGGCCGGGTGGTGGAGGAGGGGCCGCACGAGGTCCTGTTGACTCGCGAGGACGGCGCCTATCGCGCGCTGTTCGAGAAGCAGGTCAGCGAGTTGGCGAAGGGGCTGGCGGCGTAGATTCCTTCTCCCCCAATCTCGGGCTTGCCCGAGATTGGCAGTAACGCATACCAAAGTCGGCAACAGCCGACTTTGGGGGAGAAGGTGTCTGCAAAGCCGACGGATGAGGGAAGGGCCGCGCGAGCGGCCCTTTTCTTTTGTGGGGCGCGGTTCCGCCCTCATCCGTCACGGCTCCGCCGTGCCACCTTCTCCCCCAAGGGGGGAAAGAAAAGCTTACTTCGGCGCGAGTGCTCTTGGCCTCACGCCTTTCACCGGCCCGGGTGGCAGCGGCGCGCTCTCATTCTGATTCAAGGACTTCAGATCGAGGGTCGGTTTGGTCAGAAAACGATTCAAGCCGGCGATGTAAGTCTCTGGCAGGTTGAAATGTTTTGCGCCGGCGATGACCGTTTCCATATAGCCCGGTCGCGGCCGTCCCGGATCGCCGGAGCGGCCGATATAGATCAGCGCACGCTTGGCGCCGCCCGGCACGATCACCGGCTGGCTGATCTTCACATAGAGTCCGCTGGCCAGCTCCTCGAACTTGTCGAGGGCGCGCATCTCGCCGAGCGAGCAATCCCAGAGCACGCCATGGACCTCCTCGCGCGGATCGCGGATCACCGAGGCGTAGCCGTCCCGGGTGACGATGAAGCGGTGCCGCGGCAAACGGGCCGGGCCGAGCGGCCGCGCCTTCGGGCAGCGCTCGGCCATCCCGGCAGGGTCCATGTTGAGGCCGTAGGCGAAATAGAGGGGCATGGTTTTGGTCGCGCGCTTTCCCGTCATGGTCGGGCTTGTCCCGACCATCCACGTCTTCGCTTTTCGAGGGCGGGGGTCAAGACGTGGATGCTCGCCACAAGGGCGAGCATGACGCGGGGGCGGCAGTTTTTGTCCTGAGATGCCCGGGTCAAGCCCGGGCATGACGGCTGACGATTCTCACTTCGTCTTGTTGAACAGCTCCCGGCCGATCAGCATCCGCCGGATCTCGCTCGTGCCTGCGCCGATCTCGTAGAGCTTGGCGTCGCGCAGCAAGCGGCCGGTCGGATAGTCGTTGATGTAGCCGTTGCCGCCGAGGAGCTGGATCGCGTCGAGGGCGACCTGCGTCGCCTTCTCGGCGGCGAGCAGGATAGCGCCGGCCGCGTCCTCGCGGGTGGTCTCAGCCCGGTCGCAGGCCTTGGCGACGGCATAAACATAGGCACGGCAGGAATTCATCGCGACATACATGTCGGCGACCTTGCCCTGGACGAGCTGGAACTCGCCGATGCTCTGGCCGAACTGCTTGCGCTCATGGACATAGGGCATGACCACGTCGAGCGCCGCCTGCATGATGCCAAGGGGGCCTGCGGCCAGCACGACGCGCTCGTAGTCGAGGCCGCTCATCAGCACGTTGACGCCGCGCCCGACGTTGCCCAGCACGTTCTCCTCCGGCACCTCGCAGTCCTGGAAGACGAGCTCGCAGGTGTCGGAGCCGCGCATGCCGACCTTGTCGAGCTTCTGATGGGTCGAGAAACCCTTCATGCCCTTCTCGATCAGGAAGGCGGTGATGCCGCGCGGACCGGCCTCTGGATCGGTCTTGGCGTAGACCACTAGCGTCTCGGCGATCGGGCCGTTGGTGATCCACATCTTGTTGCCGTTGAGGATATAGCGGTCGCCCTTCTTGTCGGCGCGGGTGCGCATCGAGACCACGTCCGAGCCCGAGCCCGGCTCCGACATCGCGAGCGCGCCGACATGCTCGCCGGAGATCAGCCCCGGCAGGTATTTGCGCTTCTGCGCCTCGTTGCCGTTGCGGCGGATCTGGTTGACGCAGAGATTCGAATGGGCGCCGTAGGAGAGGCCGACCGAGGCCGAGGCGCGGCTCACCTCCTCGACCGCGATGCAGTGCTCGAGATAGCCGAGCCCGGTGCCGCCATATTCCTCCTCGACCGTCATGCCGTGCAGGCCGAGCGCGCCCATTTCCGGCCAGAGATCACGCGGGAACTGATTGGTCTTGTCGATCTCATCTGCGCGCGGGGCGATCTTCTCCTGCGCAAAGGCATGGACGGTGTCGCGGATCGCGTCGGCGGTCTCGCCGAGGTCGAAATTGAAGGGGCGCGGTGCGTTGGCCAGCATGATGTCCTCCCGTTTCGGTGCGATGCGCGCCGTTTCATCGAGTTATAGCGCAGATGAAGGCGCTGTCAGCGCGCGAGGGCGCAAAGGCCGGTTTGGCAGGAATGAGGAAGTCCCGGAAGTCCGGATCAGGTTTTGCGGTCGGTGTGCTGCTCCCGAGCGGACGAGCGCAGACGGGACAGGGAGTACGGAGTCTCCTTCGCGGTGACACGCCCGGAGCGCGCCGGCGTCCGACGCTCACCGTACGGCCCATGGCGCGGGCCGATGCGTCGCAAGTGCCTTGCATATCCTATCCCCCTGGATAGGATATGAGTCATGAGCCACGCCCTTGATCCCGATATCGTCAAGCGGCTGCGCCGTGCCCAGGGACATCTCGGCACAGTGGTCGGCATGGTGGAGGCAGGGCGGGACGTGCCGGATATCGTCCAGCAGCTCCAGGCGGTCGAGAAGGCGCTGGAGAAGGTCAAGGAGCTGCTGATCTTCGACCATATCGAGCACCATCTCTTCGACCACGCCGAGGGGGCGACGCCGGAGATGCGGCGGACGATCGAGAGTCTCAAGGCTCTGACGAAATATCTCTGAAACGGAGCGCGTCATGTCCGAAACCGCCCGCTTTGCGCCGCGACACGAGCATGTCTTCCTCGGCAGCGATCATGATCGCCACGAGAAGCGAACCTGGGTCGTCGTCGGGCTGACCCTCGCCACGATGGTCGTCGAGATCGTCGCCGGCCATCTGTTCGGCTCGATGGCGCTCGTGGCCGATGGCTGGCACATGTCGACCCATGCCGCGGCGCTCGGCATCGCCGGCTTCGCCTACAGCTTCGCCCGGCGCCATGCGCATGACCGGCGCTTCACCTTTGGCACGGGCAAGCTCGGGGATCTGGCGGCCTTTGCCAGCGCGCTCGTGCTGATGCTGGTGGCGCTCCTCATCGCCTGGGAATCGGCGATGCGCTTGGCCGCTCCGGTCGCAATCGATTTCCGGCAGGCGCTCGTCGTCGCCGTGCTCGGACTTGTCGTCAACCTCGCCAGCGCGCTGATCCTGAAGGGGGATCACCACGGCCATGAGCATGGGCGTGGGCACTCCCATGGCGGGCACGGGCATCACCACGGGCGTGGTCACGATCATTATCACGCGGCCCATGCCCATGCGCATGCCCGGCATGGCGGCACGGACAACAATCTCCGCGCGGCCTATCTCCATGTGCTGGCCGATGCCTTCACCTCGGTGCTCGCGATCGGCGCGCTGGTGGGAGGCAGCCTGTATGGCTGGGCTTGGCTGGATCCGTTGATGGGGCTGGTCGGTGCCGCCGTGATCGCGCATTGGTCGATCGGCCTGATCCGCAGCGCCGGGGCCGTCCTGCTCGACAAGGTGCCGGACCCGGCGCTGGCCGATGCCATCGCGCAGCGGATGGCGGCGGCCGGCGCCAAGGTCACCGACCTGCATCTCTGGCAGGTGGGGCCGGGGCATTACGGCGCGATCGTTTCGGTGCTGGCGGAGGAACCGGCGGCACCGTCCTCCTATAAGGAGCACCTCGCCGGATTGCCGCAGCTCGCGCACCTCACTGTCGAGGTCAATGTGGCGGTGGCCTGAGCGAGGTCAGTCGCCGATCACGCCACGGCGGCGCAGCAGGATGAGCGTCAGCATGGCCGCGAAGACGCAGGCCAGCGCGACATAGAAGGCGCCGGCCTCCGATTCGACCCAGGGCAGTCCCTTCACATTGATGCCGAACAGGCCGGTGATGAAGGTCGCCGGCAGGAACAGCGCCGTGAGCAGCGAGAGCACATAGAGCTGGCGGTTGGTGCGGCTGGCCGAGCGGGCGGCGATCTCATCCTGCAGCAGCCTTGCGCGGTCCTGCACCGACTGGACGTCGTGATGCAGACCGTCGATGCGCTGGAGCAGCCGCAGCGCGGCTGCCTTCACGGCTTCCGGAGCGCTGCGGCCAGACTGGGTTTCGGCGAAGCGCCGGAACAGCACATGCAGCCCGCTGAGCTGGCGATGCAGCCGAACGGCGGTGCGGCGGATCGAGCCGACGCGCTGCGGCCCGTCATGCAGCCTGTCGAGCAGGATATGATCCTCGACGCTGTCGGTTTCGTCGACGAGGCGCACGACCGCGTCGGTGATGTCGTCGATGATGTATTCGATGATCTGCTCGAACAGTCCGGCGGGACTTGCGGCCGGCTCGCCGCGATCGAGCGCTTCCGCCGTCATGCGGATCGCATGCAGCGCCTCGCGACGGCCGGTCAGCAGGAATTTGTCGCCGATGACCCAGCGCAGCGCGCCGACATCTTCGGATTTGTCGGCGATGTCGCGGATGAGGTCGTGCGAGACGCCCCAGGCGAGGCTGGCCGAATGATCGAGCCGCTGGTGCGGCTCATGGGACAGGAAGGCTTCCTGCGTCGCATCCGGCAGATCTTGCTCGGCGATCCAGCTCTGCGCCCGCGTATGAACAAGGTCGAGATGCAGCCAGACGAAGCCGTCCGCCGGAGCGAGCGCCGGCAGGGCATCGCGTGGAACCCGGCTAGGCTGCCCGTCTTCGTCGAAGCGATAGGCCCAGATGATACCGGATTGGGATTGGACGTCGCTCGGCATGCCTGGTTTCCGCGGCCGCCGCGAAGGGCTCGGCGGCGCGGCACCCAAGGGCGCCGCGGATATGACAGCCGCGTGACGAGATCGCCTTGAGCTCAGTTGCGGTTCGCGGCCGTGCGTGCCGGTGGAATGCGCCCGGGCGGGGCGAATTGCAGCTGCGCCCCACCGGCCGCCTTCGGCGCGCGGGCGCCCGCGGGCGTCGGCATCGGCCTCTGCTCGGCGACTTTCGGCTCTCCGTGGTGCCATTTGCGCGTGCCGATGTCGAAGTGGCCCCTGCGCCAGGCCTCGAATTCGCGCTCGTTGCCGAAGAAGGCGTTGCGGTCGACGTCGCCGGTGATACCGGGCACGCGCCCGGTCGTGGTGAACTGCCAGAACTCCCAGCGGTCGCGCGCATAGCGCTTGGCCAGAGGCGCGGCGGTCGAGCGCAGCCAGAAGGGATGGTCGTTGAGCTCGCCCTCCAGCACGTCCTCGTGGAAATTGATATCGGTGTAGATGATCGGCTTCTTGCCGGTGTGCTCGCGCAGCCCCCTCAGCATCTCCTCGATCTTGGCCAGAGCCAGCTCCTTCGAGATCTTGCGGGTGCATTGCGAGTCGTTCTGCCATTCGACGTCGAGGACGGGCGGCAGCGCGTCGGGATCGCGCGGGATGTGCTTCTTGATCCAGCGCACCTGATCCTTGGCCGAGCGGCACCACCAGACGAAATGATAGGCGCTGCGCGCAATGCCGTGCTTCTTCGCCTCGGCCCAGTTGCGCCTGAAATTGGGATCGAGATGGTCGCCGCCCTCGGTCGCCTTGATGAAGGCGAAGCGGGTGCCCGCGTCCTTGACCCGTGCCCAGTCGATCTCGCCCTGCCAGCGGGACACGTCGATGCCCTGGATGACCTTGCGCCGCGCGTCGCGGACGCCGTGATGGGGGGAGCTGTCGCCCTTCTTCGGATAGAGCGCCAGCGCCGGCTCCACGAGGCAGGTCATGAACGCCGCAAGCGCAAGCGCCCCGAGCCCGATTCGTCCGCTGGTCAGCTTGCCCGCTGGCATGTGTCTCTCCCGCATCACGGGTCCAGATGGCGGGAGCGTGGTTAAGCGACGGTTAGAATTGCGTCGCAATCTCTCGAAGAGTTTCAGCCTTGGTTAACCGGCCTGCCTTGGGCCGTTTTGCTCAGTCGTCGATTTCGGGTTCCTGCGCCGCCACGGCGGCCGCGCGGCCGGGCTGGAATGCGGCGGCCATCGCGGGGGCGCTGCCGGGAATGCGCGCGACGGGAACATCGCTCGGCACGTCCGGCGCGGGCGCGGGCGCCGGTTGCGGGACAGCTGACGGCTGAGGCGAGGCGTCCCGCTTCTCCCAGCGGCGCGTGCCGATGTCGTATTCGCCGCGCAGCCAGCCCGCGAACTGGCTTTCCGAGCCGAAGAAGGCGTTGCGGTCGACGTCTCCCTTGATGCCGGGGACGCGGCCGGTGGTGGTGAACTGCCAGAAGGCCCAGGGGCGGTTGCTGTAGCGCGTCTCCGGCAGCGCCGCGGTCGAGCGGATCCAGTAGGGGTAATCGTTGAACTGCCCCTCCAGCACCTCGCGATGAAAGGTGATGTCGGTGTAGATCACGGGCTTCTTGCCGGTGAGCTGCTCGAGCTCCCTGAGCATGAGCTGGATCTTCTCGCGAGCTAGCTCGCGGTCGATCTTCTGCGGGCAGGTGCGCGAATGGCCGTTCCATTCGACGTCGAGCACCGGGGGCAGGGCGTCGGGATCGTTCGGGATTTGCTGCTTGAACCAGACTGCCTGTTCATGCGCAGGGCGGCACCAGTAGACGAAGTGATAGGCGCCGCGCGGAACGCCGGCCCGGCGCGCGCCGTCCCAGTTGCGCTGGAATGCGGGATCGACATGGTCGCCGCCCTCGGTCGCCTTCATGTAGACGAAGCGCGTGCCGGCCGCCTTGACCGAGCTCCAGTCGATCTCGCCCTGCCAGCGCGAGATGTCGATGCCGTGAATCGGGTAGTTGTGGGCCGCCGCCACGCCGGGGTGCGGACGGGCATCGCCCTTCGACGGGTAGTTGTCGAGCGCCACGCAGCCGCCAAGGACCGCCAGGGCGGTCGCAGCCAGGAAGGGCGTGAGGCGAAGGGATTGCATGCGGCGGGCGTTCATGTCGCGGAGAATTGCGGAGAATGCTTGACGGCCGGTTTACGTTACCAAAGTTCTGACGCCTGTCAGCCCCGTGTGGGGCAGAGGCGGAATCGGCCGGGCGTCATTCTCGGGCGGAGCGAAGCGCAGACCAGAGAATCTCCTGACAAAGAAGGCTCTGGTTTCCGAGATCCCGGGTCAAGCCCGAGCATGACGCGGAGAGGCGCACGACGGGCGGAGAGGCGTCGGAAAACACGAAAGGCGACCCGAAGGTCGCCTTTCGCTGGACGTTGTCCGAATTTGGTGCGGTCGAGAGGACTCGAACCTCCACGGGTCTCCCCGCTACCACCTCAAGGTAGTGCGTCTACCAGTTCCGCCACGACCGCAGCTCGGTTCCGGTTGCGGGCGGTGCATCCGGTGAGCGGCGCCGATCTAGCAAATCGAATCCGTCGCCACAAGAGCATCCGTGTGGAAAAACGACCGATGTCGAATTTTCCCCAGATTGGCCGGCTCAGGCGGCCTCTGCGACGGTCTGGAGCGTGTAGATCGTGGGGCGCTTGAGCATCTGGGTGATCTCGACGGAGATTCGCGAACCGCTGACCACGACGATTCCCTTGGCGAAGGGGTGGTTGTTCGCGAGAATCTGGACTTCGTCCGTCTCGCTGGCATTGAGTTCGATGATGGCGCCGCGGCCGAGTCGCAGCAGCTTGTAGATCGGCATCTGGGTCTGGCCCAGCACGACGGTGAGCTCGACGGGAACGAGATCGAGATCGGCCTTCAAGTCGTGCCTCCGAAACCCTACTTCAGAATTGGACCAGCGAAACTTGCCTGCCTGCCGGTTTTGGGAGCATGAGGCTTGCCGTTGGTCGCGCCGGGTGTCGCCGGCAAGGAAAGCTTGAACGGAACATGGTTAAGCCATGGTGAAGATGCGTGAGGAGCTCGCTGTCTCCTTCCTGCCGGAGGCAGGCGGCGAGCCGGTCGAGTGGGTGGTGGCCGAGGGGCTGATTGGCTACGACGAGGCCGTCGCCGAAATGGAAGCGCGCGCGGCGCTGATCGCCGATGGGCAGGCGCGCGAGCGCGTCTGGCTGGTCGAGCATCCGCCGCTCTACACCGCCGGCACCTCGGCCCGCGACGAGGACCTGATCGCGCCCGAGCGCTTTCCTGTGTTCCGGTCGGGCCGGGGCGGGCAGTTCACCTATCACGGCCCCGGCCAGCGTGTGGCCTATGTCATGCTCAATCTGAAGCGGCGCCAGCCGGATCTGCGCCGCTTCGTCGCCGCGCTCGAGAGCTGGTTGATCGGTACGCTCGACGATTTCAACATCCGCGGCGAGCGGCGCGAGGATCGCGTCGGCGTCTGGGTGCGCCGGCCGGAGAAGGGCGCCGCGACCGAGGACAAGATCGCCGCGATCGGCATCCGCGTGCGGCGCTGGGTCTCGTTCCATGGCATCTCGCTCAATGTCGAGCCGGACCTCTCGCATTTCGATGGCATCGTGCCGTGCGGCGTCAGCCAGCATGGCGTGACCTCGCTCGTCGATCTCGGCCTGCCGGTGACGATGCCGGAGGTCGATTCGACGCTGCGCGCGGCGTTCGAGCGCGTGTTCGGGCCGACGGTCACCGCCTGATTTACCCTCCGTTAGCCATGCGGCGCCCATCTTCGGCCGAGGACTGGGCCGAAACATGGGGATGACGGATGCGTGCTTTCCTTCTGGCGAGCGGCCTTGCCGCGGTGCTCGCGGCCTGCAACACGACCGATCAACGGATCGCCGGAGCCGCGGCCGGTGCGGGGGCCGGTGCGCTCGTCGCAGGGCCGATCGGTGCTGTCGCCGGTGGCGCGATCGGCGCGGTGGCCGCGCCGACCGTGACGGGCTCCATCAACAAGCTGAACGAATAGGCGGCCGGACCCCGGCGCGGAATTGCCCGGTTGCATCCGGGCGTCCCTGCCGGTTGGCGTTTTCGGCCGGGCGCGCCATAACCTTGCAGGATTATCGTCGAGGGAGCGCCCCGTGCCCGTCATCGAAAGCAAGGTCGATCTGAATTCGGCCGAGACGCGAGCCAATGCCGAAGCCTGGACAGCCCTGCGGGACGAATTGCAGGAGCGGCGCGCCACTGCGGCGCTGGGCGGCAATGCCCGTTCGCGCGAGCGCCACACGGCTCGCGGGAAGCTGCTTCCGCGCGAGCGCGTCCTGCGTCTGACGGATCCCGGTTCGCCCTTCCTCGAGATCGGCTCGCTTGCCGCCTTCGAGATGTATGAGGGCGATGTGCATGGCGCCGGCATGATCGCCGGCATCGGGCGCGTCGCTGGCCGCGAGTGCATGATCGTCTGCAACGACGCGACGATCAAAGGCGGCACCTACTATCCGATGACGGTGAAGAAGCATCTGCGCGCGCAGGAAATCGCGCGCGAGAACCGGCTTCCCTGCATCTATCTCGTCGATTCCGGCGGCGCGAACCTGCCGCACCAGACCGAGGTCTTCCCCGATCGCGAGCATTTCGGCCGTATCTTCTACAATCAGGCGACGCTCTCGGCCGAGGGCATTCCGCAGGTCGCGGTGGTCATGGGCTCCTGCACCGCCGGCGGCGCCTATGTGCCGGCGATGTCGGACGAGACGGTCATCGTCAGGAAGCAGGGCACGATCTTTTTGGGCGGCCCGCCGCTGGTGAAGGCCGCGACGGGCGAGGTCGTCTCGGCCGAGGATCTCGGCGGCGCCGATGTTCATGCGCGCCTCTCGGGCGTCGCTGACCATTACGCCGGCGACGACACCCATGCGCTCGCCATCGCCCGGCGCATCGCCGGCAATCTCAACAGCGTGAAGCGGCCGGATATCGACATCGCCGAGCCGGTCGAGCCGCTCTATGACCCGGCCGAGCTGGAAGCTGTCGTCCCGACCGACCTCAAGAAGCAGTACGATATCCGGGAGGTGATCGCGCGGCTGGTCGACGGCTCGGAGTTCGACGAGTTCAAGAAGCTCTACGGCACGACGCTGGTGACGGGCTTCGCCCGCATCCACGGCATCCCGGTCGGCATCATCGGCAATAACGGTATCCTGTTCTCGGAAAGCGCTCAGAAGGGCGCGCATTTCATCGAATTGTGCTGCCAGCGGCGCATCCCGCTGCTGTTTCTGCAGAACATCACCGGCTTCATGGTCGGTCGCGACGTCGAGACGCGCGGCATCGCCAAGGACGGCGCCAAGCTCGTCACGGCGGTCGCCTCGGCGCGGGTGCCGAAGATCACGGTTCTGGTCGGCGGCTCCTTCGGCGCCGGCAATTACGGCATGTGCGGCCGGGCCTATTCGCCGCGCTTCCTGTTCACCTGGCCGAATTCGCGCATTTCCGTCATGGGCGGCGAGCAGGCGGCGAGCGTGCTCGCCACCGTCCGCCGCGACAATATCGAGGCCGAGGGCAAGAACTGGCCGGCGGCGGACGAAGAGGCGTTCAAGGCGCCGATTCGCAATCGCTATGAAGAAGAAGGGTCGCCCTACTTTGCGACGGCCCGGCTCTGGGACGACGGCATCATCCTGCCGTCCGAGACGCGCCGCGTGCTGGCGCTCGCTTTCTCGGCGACGCTGAACGCCGAGGTGCCGGAGACGAAGTTCGGCGTGTTCCGGATGTGAGTGATGGGGGTAGAGGGTTAGGCTGCTCTCGACCCGTTGCGGTCATTGGTGCGGAGGTAGAGACCGAATATCTCGCCAATATTCCTCCGCAACATCCGCATCGATTTCAACCGGCATCGTGCTGTTGGGATAGAGCCGGTCCGCGCCGTCCTTGCGAGGCCCGGAAATCCAATAGTGATCGCCGGTTTCGGTGTCGAAGTAGTTGGCCTTGAAGCCTCGCCCACCCAAACGCTGGAACTCTTGCTCGCCATAACGCAGCGATTGTCCAGATTTCGACAGCGTGACCCGACCTACCCGCGCAGGCCCATTGAGCCCCTCGGCCTTGTTCTCGATATACATGATGCGGGTTTTTCTGACGCTCATGGTGAGCGACTATGGCTCCAAATCCTCAACGACCGCTTTCGACCCTTAGCGGAAGTCAGCTGGTTTCAGCGCAATTCGATCTTCACGACCTCGAAGACCGCCCGCGCGCCGCGCTTGTCGCCGGGCGCGACGAGGCGCCAGCCGCCGTCGAGCGGCTTGCCGTCCACCGCCGAGACGAAGATGAGCGGCAGGTTGCCGAAATCGGGATGAATTTCCCCGATCGAGAAGGCGATCTGGTAGCCGTCCTTCGCGCTGACGAGGAAAGTCTTCTTCAATTGCTCGACGGGCTTCAGGCCGTCGAATGCCTTGTTCGCCTGCAGGACATCCCAGAGCAGCACGCCCTTGTAGCGCCGCGTCGCCGGCCCCTTCGAGGTCTCGAACGTCACCTCGCGCTCGGCCACGGGCAGGGCCGCGAGGGATTGCGACGAGAGCCGGATCGGTGCGGAGCCGATGCCGGCGAGCTCGACGGCCGGCTCCTGGGCACGCAAGGCCGGTGTCATCGTCAGCAGGGCGAACGCGAGCAGCAGGGAGCGAAGCAAGGCGAAATCTCCGTTGGCGGCCCGACGATAACACGGGATTGTGGTGCGAGCTTGCGAGAAGCCGCCGGCGCCGATCCCATCATCCCAGCGAAAACGCCTCATGCACAGCGCTCTGCACGCCGCCTCCCATGACCGGACCGCCGCCGGCGACATGGACCGCATCGCCGACGAGCGCGGCGCCCAGACCGTGGCGGGGCGTCAGCATCGGCGCGTATTGCTCCCAGCCATCGGTCGCCGGGTCATAGGCCTCCATCTGACCGAAGACGCGGTTGGTGCCTTCGCCGCCCATGACGAAGACCTTGCCGCGATAGAGCACGGCGCCATGGCCGGAGCGGCCGGTCGGCATCGGCGTGCGCATCGTCCATTTGTCCGCCGCCGGATCGTAGGAATGGTGCAGGTTTGAGTTGGTATGGAACGAATCCACCCGCCCGCCGATGACATGGATCAACGGGCCGATGGCGAGCGTGCCGGTGTGATCGCGCGCCGTCGGTAGAGGGGTTCGTTCGCTCCAGCGGTCGGTCTTGGGATCATAGACCAGATGCCAGTCGACCGAGCGCTTGGTCTCGGTGGTTTCGCCGATCGCGCCGCCGATGACGTGAAGCACGCCGCCGAGGCCGACGACGGCGGTCGAGCCGGCCGGGCGTGGCAGCGCGGCGATCTCGGCCCAGCGATCGGTCTTGGGATCGTAGGTGAAGCAGCGCGGATGCGGCTTGCGATTCTGCTCGAGGAAGCCGCCGATGGCGTAGAGCTTGCCGTCGAGGAAGGCGACGCCGACATGGTTGGCGCCCTGGGGCAGGGGCGCGCCGTCGTTCCATTTGTCGGCCTTCGGATCGTAGACATGGTGATAGGCCCGGTCGGTGCGCTGCTCGCCATAGCCGCCGACGACATGCATCCTGTCCTCGAAGGCGGTCGCCCAGGCCATTTCCGAGCGCGGCAGCGGCAGCGGTGCCCTCGCGCTCCAGCGGCCGGGCGAGGCGGCTTTCGGGGCCGGCGAGTCGAAGACGTTCTGCGTGGCCGCGAGTTCCGGCTTCCCGATCCGCCCCGGCTGGTTGAGCCGTTCGTATTGCGGGCCATGATGCTCATGACCCGGCTGCTGGGCGAGCGCCGGGGCGGCGAGCACGGCGGCGCCTGCCGTGAGCAGATGGCGGCGGTTCAGGCTGGTCATCGCATCGTCCTCCCGACTACAACGATACGGCACGGATGGCGGGCGGCAAGCGCATGAGGCATCTGCCGTCCCATGGTTCCCCCGCGCGGTTTCGCCCGTTATGGTCGGGTGCCATCTCAAACGATTTAGACCCAGGGAAATACGAGGAAACGCATGTCGGGACATAACAAGGTCGCGATCATCACCGGCGCCGGCTCGGGCGTCGGCCGGGCGGTCGCCATCGCCTTCCTGAAGGACGGCTACCGCACCGTGCTGGCCGGGCGCCGGGCGGATGCGCTGGAGGAGACGATCGCGCTCTCCGGCGTCGACAAGAGCCGGGCGCTCGCGGTCTCGACCGACGTCACCGACAAGGCCTCGGTCGAGAACCTGTTCGCCAAGACCAGGGCGGCCTTCGGCCGGGTCGACGTGCTGTTCAACAATGCCGGCGTCAACGCGCCGGGCGGCGTGCTGCTGGAGGATCTTTCGCTGGAGGACTGGCAGAAGGTCGTCGACACCAACCTGACCGGCCCGTTCCTGTGCACCCAGGCCGCCTTCAAGGCGATGAAGGAGCAGGAGCCGCGCGGCGGGCGCATCATCAACAACGGCTCGATCTCGGCGCAGGTGCCGCGGCCGAATTCGGTCGCCTACACCGCGACCAAGCATGCGATCTCGGGGCTGACCAAGACCGCCTCGCTTGATGGGCGCAAATACGACATCGCGGTCGGCCAGGTCGATATCGGCAATGCGCTGACCGACATGGCGCGCAAGATGACCACGGGCGTGCCGCAGGCGGACGGCTCGACGAAGGTCGAGGCGGTGATGGATGTCGAGCACGTCGCGACCACCGTGCTGCACATGGCCGGCCTGCCGCTTGACGCGAACATCCTGTTCGTGACGGTGATGGCGACCAAGGCTCCGCTCGTCGGGCGCGGGTGATTAAACAAGACCGTCATGCCCGGGCTTGACCCGGGCATCTCGTCTGGATGGATGATGAGATTCTCGGGTCTCCGCTTCGCTGCGCCCGAGAATGACGGGAGGCCGTATGGCGGCGATCGAGAACGCTGCCGAGGGTCCGCCAGGGTCCGGAACGGCCCCCGCCATCGCTCGCGCCTATGCGCTGACGATCTGGGGCATCGCGCTCGGCATCCTGGCCCAGGCGGCGGCGACGGTCGTCTGGGCGCTCGCCATCGGCAACGCCCAGCTTTTCAAGGACGGCATCGACTGGGTCTACGACGTCGCGCTCTATGGCATCGCCGCCCTGGTCTTCGGGCGCGACGCGCGGGCGGAGCGGCTGGCGGCGGTCGCGATCGGCGCGGTGATGGCCGTCGCCGGCCTGCACACGCTCTACGACCTCTGGGACAAAATCGTCCGCCCCCGGCCGATCGAGATCTGGACGCTGGGCTTCGCGGCGGCGAGCGCCATCGTCATCGCGCTCCTCGTCATCGCGGCGCTCTGGCGCTTCCGCGGCGAGGACAACCCGGTCATCAAGGCGACCTGGCTGTCGAGCCGCAACGACGCGGTCTCGACGACCGGCTTCGCGCTGTTGGGGCTGGCCGCGCGCGTCGCGCCGGTGCGCTGGCCGGAATACGTCTTCGACCTCGTGGTCGCGGGGCTCTGCTTTCAGGCGACATGGGCGATCTGGCGCTCCCTCCGGCGTCGGGGACCGGAACTGACCCAGACGGATTTGCGCAACAAGGCGCAGACAGGAGCGCTCGGCGAGCTATAAAAGGCGGCAATGCTTTCGAGGACGCTTTCATGACGATCGCCGCCAAGCTGCCCTCCATCCTGATCGCCAATCGCGGCGAGATCGCCTGCCGGGTCATCCGGACCGCGAAGCGGCTGGGCCTGCGCACCATCGCCGTCTACTCGGATGCCGATGCCGAGGCGCTGTTCGTGCAGATGGCGGATGAGGCCTATCATATCGGCCCGGCCCCGGCTCGCGAGAGCTATCTCGATGCCGACAAGATCCTCGCCGTGGCCAAGGCCGCCGGGGCGGCCTGCATCCATCCGGGCTATGGCTTCCTGTCGGAGAATGCATCCTTCGCGGAGGCTTGCGCGGCGGCGGGCATCGTCTTCGTCGGTCCGCCGGCTTCGGCCATCCGGGCGATGGGTCTCAAGGACGCTGCCAAGGCGCTGGTCGAGAAGGCGAGCGTGCCGGTGGTGCCGGGCTATCACGGCGCCGAGCAGGATGCGGGCTTCCTCGCGGCGGAGGCCGAACGGATCGGTTATCCGGTGCTGATCAAGGCGGTCGCGGGCGGCGGCGGCAAGGGCATGAAGAAGGTCGACCGGCCCGAGGACTTCACCGACGCCCTGACCAGCGCCCAGCGCGAGGCGCAGAATGCCTTCGCCGATGCCCGCGTGCTCGTCGAGAAATATGTGCTCTCGCCGCGCCATGTCGAAATCCAGGTGTTCGGCGACAGCCACGGCAATGTCGTGCACCTCTACGAGCGCGACTGCTCGCTGCAGCGGCGCCACCAGAAGGTGATCGAGGAGGCTCCGGCGCCGGGCATGACCGCGGAGGTCCGGGCCGCCATGGGCAAGGCTGCGACGGAGGCCGCCAAGGCGGTCGGCTATGTCGGGGCCGGCACGGTGGAATTCATCGCCGACGGGCGCGACGGCCTGCGCGCCGATCGCTTCTATTTCATGGAGATGAACACGCGCCTGCAGGTCGAGCATCCGGTGACGGAGGCGATCACGGGGCTCGACCTCGTCGAGCTACAGCTGAAGGTCGCGGCGGGCGAGCCGCTCGGGTTCACGCAACAGGATGTCGCCGCGAAGGGGCACGCCGTCGAGGCGCGGCTCTATGCCGAGGACCCGGAGAAGGGCTTCCTGCCCTCGACCGGCAAGCTCTGGGCGCTGCAATTCCCGGAGTGCGAGGGCATCCGCATCGATACCGGTGTCGAGGGCGGCGATACGGTGACGCCGTTCTACGATCCGATGATCGCCAAGGTGATCGCCCATGGCGCGACCCGCGACGAGGCGCTGGACCGCCTGGGCGCGGCGCTGGGCGAGACGGTCGTTGCCGGCCCGCGCACCAATCTCGCCTTCCTCAAGAAGCTGACCGAGGCCGAAGGCTTCCGGCGCGGCCCGTTCGATACCGGCTTCATCGACCGCAACATCAGCGCGCTCGGAGCCGAGCCGCAGCCGCTCGATGCCGCAGCCGTCGCCGCTGCCGCCCTGCAGCTCGAGGAAGAGCGGCAGGCGGCCGGCATGATCGCGGCTGCCGGCCGGGCGGAGGGCGAGTCGCGCTCGCCCTGGCTCGACCCCGACGCCTTCTCGCTGATGCCGCGCCAGCCGCTCGGGCTGCCGCTGCTGGTGGATGGCGAGCGCGTCGAGGCGCGGATTGAATGGCAGGGCGATGATGCGCGCGTCAGCCTGCCAGGCCATGAAATCGGCGAGGGGGAGCACGAGATCGCATTGGCCGAAGGCGAGGGCGGGGTTTGGTTCGCGCTGCATCGCGGCCGCCAGACGGCGGTGTCGCTGTTCGATCCCTTCACGGTCGATCTCGATGCCGCCGCGGGTTCCGGCGGGGTGGTCAAGGCGCCGATGCACGGCAAGCTCGTCGCGCTTTTCGTCGCGCCGGGAGAGGCCGTGACCAAGGGCCAGAGGCTGGCGATCGTCGAGGCCATGAAGATGGAGCATGTGCTGACCGCCCCGCGCGACGGCACGGTCAGCGAGGTGGCGGGCGAGCCCGGCGCGCAGGTGGCCGAGGGCGCGAAGGTGGTGGTGATCGGCGATTAGCCGAATCGGCGGAATCGCTTGCGGGCGATTCCTGTGACTCTGATTCAGGAGGGCCTGCTTCCTGCGCGGGGAATCGGCGCTGGCTCAGCCCCGCCCGATCACCGGGAACTGTTCGACCTCGTAGATCTGGCCTGAGACCGGCGCGCTCTCGTCCGAGAGCCAGAAGGCGGTGTGGGCGGCGATCTCCTCGGGCTGCATGATGCGGCCGGTCGGCGCGTCGCGCAGCGGGAGATGATTCTGCCAGCCGGGCTTGCGGCCTTCGCGCTGTTGCGTCGCATCCTCGTTGGCGGTCCAGGTCCAGCCGACATTGAGCTGATTGGCCCGGATCCGCTCCGGCCCGAGCGTGTTGGCGAGGTTGCGCGTCATCGTCATCAGCGCGCCCTTCGACATCGAGTAGACGGTGAGATTGGAGAGCCCGCAATAGGCGTTGATCGAGCCGACGGTGACGATCGCGCCCGGCGATTTCCGGACGCGAAAGGCACGGATCGCGGCCTCGGCGCAAAGTAGCGGCGCCCGCGTGTTGATCGCGAACATATGGTCGAAGAAGGCGGCGGTGGTCTCGCCGAGGATGCCGCGCGGATAGATGCCGGCGTTGTTCACGAGCCCGTCGATCCGGCCGAAGGCGGCAAAGGTCGCGTCGACGATGGCCTGCGCCGTCGCAGGATCGGCGAGGTCGCCGGTGGTGCCGCTGGCGGAAGCGCCGAGGCGGGCGATGGCCGCGTCGACCTCCGCCGCGTCTCGGCCATGGACGAGCACCTTGGCGCCCTCGGCGACGAGGCGTTCGGCCATGGCAAAGCCGATGCCGCTCGACGAGCCGGTGACGAGGATGGCCTTGCCTGCGAGTCCGCGCATGATGGTCGTCCGAAATCTGCTGGAGAAGGAAGGCGTGGCGGTCGGGCCGGCCGCGGCGCCCATGTTAACCGGGGAGCCGGGGCTGGCCAAATCCTGCTATGACGGCGTCTCTGTGGAGAAGGGCCGGGAAGGCTGGCCGGCGGCCGCGCCGGGGCCTATTTTGGCGCTCATGCCCCTTCACCTGCTCAAGCTCTGTGTCGGCGCCGAATCGATCGGCGATCTCGAGGAATGGATCGCAGAACGTCAGGCGCAGCGACGTGCCCGCGGCGAGCCGGCTGAGCAATTGCACACCACGCGCATGGTGCCGAAGAAGATCGAGGACATCCTCGACGGCGGTTCGCTCTATTGGGTGATCAAGGGGCAGATCTCGGCGCGCCAGCGCCTGACCGACATCCGCCCCTTCACCGACGCCGAGGGGATCGGCCGCTGTCACCTCGTCATGGAGCCGGTGGTGGTGCCGGTCGAGCCGCGGCCGTTCCGGCCGTTCCAGGGTTGGCGCTATCTGCAGGCGAAGGACGCCCCGCGCGATCTCGCCGACCATGGCGGCGATCTCAGCGAGATGCCGGAGGAGCTGCGGCGCGAGCTGGCGGGGCTGGGGTTGCTGTAGCGCTGAGCCCTTTCGCTTACGGCGTTCCTATGCCGGGTGAGGCCGGCCCCAATCGATAACTTATGGGCAGAGTTCCACATGCGCTCGTGCAACCGGTCATGCCGACCGGATCGCATCCGAGTGAACACATCATGTTGAGGATCTTTGCCGTCATCTACTCATTGGGCAAGCGGCTTGATGCCCACCTCACCAGCGGCGTTGAGAGGCGCGGCCGCTATCTCGCCGGGCTGAACCGGCCCCGGCCCGCACGACGTGTCGTCGCGCGGCGCCGTCAGCCGCCGAAGAGCAGTGCTCTAACGCTGGTGATGCGGTGAGCGAGCCGGCCTTGGCTCAGACTGAAATATTGTCGATCAGGCGCGTGCTGCCGATGCGGGCCGCGAGCAGCAGGCGGATCGGGCCGTCGGCCAGCGAGGTGACCGGGGCGAGCGACTCGGCGTGGCGCGCCTCCAGATAGTCGAGCTCGAAGCCCGCCGTGATGATCTCGCTCTGCGCCTCGGCGACGGCCTTGAACAGGTCGTCGCGGTTGCGGATGCGGATGGCGAGCTCCTGCATCACGCGGTGGAGCGTGGGCGCCAGCGCGCGATGTTCGGGCGAAAGGTAGCGGTTGCGCGATGACATGGCCAAACCGTCCGCCTCGCGGATCGTCGCCAGCGGCACTACGGCGATGCCGAGATCGAGGTCGAATGCCATGCGGGTGACGACCTTGAGCTGCTGATAGTCTTTCTCGCCGAAGATCGCGTAGTCGGCGCGGGACTGGGTGAAGAGCTTGCAGCAGACCGTCGCCACGCCCTCGAAATGCGTCGGACGGAAGCGGTCCTCGAGGCCGACGGCGGCGGGCCCCAGCAGCAGCACGCGGGTCGCGAAGCCCGCCGGATACATCTCCTCGACCGAGGGGAAGAAGACGCCGTCGGCGCCGGCGGCGGCGAGCTTGGCGCAATCGTCGTCGAAGGTGCGCGGATACTTCTTGAAGTCCTCATGCGGGGCGAACTGCGTCGGGTTGACGAAGATCGAGGCGATGACGCGCTTCGCGTGGCGCTGGCCTTCCGTCACCAGCGCGATATGGCCCTCATGCAGCGCGCCCATCGTCGGCACGAGCGCCACCTTCTCGCCGGCCGCGTGCCAGCCGGCGACGGCTGCGCGCATCGCCGCGACCGTCTCGAAAATCGTGATCCCAGCCACTCTCGCTCCCTCCGTTCGGCGCACGGGTAGCAAATGCCGCGGCGATGGCCAATATCAGGAGTGAGGGGAGCGATTCAGTCGGATCGATGGGGTGATGAAGGACAGGAACGACCGTGCCGTCGGCAAGGCTGCCGCGACCACGCCGGCAGGCCATTCGCAGCCGGGGGAGATCGACCGTTTCCTCGGCGCGGCGAAGCGGCTTGCTCCGCTGGCGACGGGGCAGGCCGGCCGCCTTGTTTTCGCGCTCGATGCGACGATGAGTCGCCAGCCGAGCTGGGATCTCGCCTGTTCGCTGCAGGCGCGCATGTTCGATGTGGCGGGGCAGGGCGGCGGGCTTGCGGTCCAGCTCGTCTATTTCCGGGGCATCGGCGAATGCCGCGCTTCGGGCTGGGTCGGCGAGCCGGAGCGGCTGACGGGGCTGATGCGCAAAATCGCCTGCGAGGGCGGGCAGACGCAGATCGCGCGCGTGCTGCGCCATGTCCGCGACGAAGCGCAATCCGTGCCGGTCAGAGCCTTCGTCTTCGTCGGCGATGCGATGGAGGAGGATGTCGATGCCCTGTCGGCGCTGGCCGGGGAGCTGGGCCTGCGCGGCATCCGCGGCTTCGTCTTCCAGGAAGGGTTCGATCCCGCCGCAAGCGCAGCCTTCGCGACGATAGCGCGGCTGACCGGCGGGGCCCATGCGCGCTTCGACGTGACGGCGCCGGCGTCGCTGCTCGAACTGCTGCGCGGCGCCGCCGCCTATGCCGCCGGGGGGCGGGAGGCGATGCTGCGGCTCGCCGGATCGAGCCCGGCCGTCAAGGGGCTGATCGCCGCCATGGATGGGGGCCGCAAGTGAGTCTGCTCTACGGTGTCGCTGTCCTGATCCTGGTCTGGTGGCTGGCGAAGCTCTTCGCCGGGACCAATCCGAAGGCGCTGGCACGCTTGATGAAGACGGTCGGCGGCATCGCCTCGCTCGGCGTGGCCGGGCTCCTGATGGTGCGCGGGCGCATGGACATGGCGATCTTTCTCGGCGGCATCGGCGCCTGGCTGCTGGGTTGGAGCGCCACCGGGCCGGGCGGCATCCGCTTTCCCTGGGCCGATCGCTCCGGGCCGACGCCGGGTGCGACGTCGCAGGTCGCGTCGGTGCTGCTCGATATGGAGCTGGATCACGACAGCGGCGCGATGACCGGCCGTGTCAAGGCTGGCGCCTATGCGGGGCGCGCGCTCGACGGCCTGACGATGGCCGAACTTGGCGCGCTGATGCGCGAGTGCCTGGCGCGGGATCCGGACGGCGCGCGCCTGCTAGAGGCATATCTCGACCGCCGGTCGCCCGGCTGGCGTGAAGACGCTCAGCGTGACGCTGACCCGGGGAAGGGCGGCGCGCCGGGCACGGGCGCGATGACGCAGCAGGAGGCCTACGAGATCCTGGGGCTTCAGCCGGGGGCGGGCGAGGAGGCGGTCCGCGAAGCCCATCGGGCTCTGATGAAGCGCATCCACCCGGATGCCGGGGGCACCAGCGGTCTTGCCGCTCGCGTCAACCAGGCCAAGGACGTCCTTCTGAAGCAGCGATAGCGACGGGTTGGGGGAGTGGGTCTGCGACATCGGCTAACCTCCTGTCCCTGGCCTGTCAGCTGCGGGTGGCGAAGCAGGAGAAGCCGCCGCGCTTCAGCTGGGTGCAGGCGTTCTGCGCGTCCTTCGAGTCGTCGAAGCCGACGAAGCGGGCCCGGAAGAGCGTGGAGCCGCCCTTCTCGACCTTCTCGGTGAAGGGCGAGGCGCTGGCGAGCGAGCCGGCGGCCTTGGCGCGGGCGCGGGCCAGAATTTCCTTGGCCTTGCCTTCGTCGTCGGTGGCGCCGAGCTGGATCACCCATTTGCCGGAGGCGACGACGGCCGCCTGATGCGACATGGCGGGAGGTGGTTCGGCAGCCTGCGCCTTGGCCGGAGCAGCTTCGGCCTTGCGGGCGACGCTGGCGGCGGGTGGCTCTGCCTTGAGCGCGGCGACCTTCACCGGCTCGGCGACGGGCTCGGGCGCCTTGGCGATCGAGGAGGTGACATCGACGTTCGCCGGTGGGCGCAGGACTTTGGCATCGCTCGGCTGGGCGCCGATCGACCAGCGCATGGCGGACGGCGTCGTGGTCGCGGTGACGGGGCGCATGCCGGAAAGCTGGAGCGGCTGGCCGCTGGCAGCGACCGGGCGCGGCGGGGCGATCGGAGTCGTCGTCGGCATCGGCGCATAGGCGCGGGCCGCGGCCGGGAGCGGCTGCTGTTCTTCAACCTGCTGGGCTTGCTGGCGCGGACGCGGGACCGGGATCGGCGCGGGCTCAGCCGCGGCCTGCTGGGCCATGGCGGCGCGCGGGCGCTCCTCCGGCTCCGGTGCCTCGGCGACCATCACGGACGAACGGCCGCTGGTCGCGGCGCGTGGCAGGCTGGCCAGCACGAGGTCGGTCATGATCTTGTCGCGCGAGGCGCCGGAGCGGCCACCGAGCACGATCGAGACGATATGCCGCCCCTCGGACTTGGCCGAGGTCATCAGGTTGAAGCCGGAGGCGCGGGTATAGCCCGTCTTGATGCCGTCGACGCCCTCGACCTTGCCGAGCAGGCGGTTGTGGCCGCGGATGGTGCGGCTGCCGTACTGGAAGGCCCGCATCGAGAACAGCGGGTAGTATTTCGGGAAGCGCTCCTGAAGCGCGCGGGCAAGGATGGTGAGGTCGCGCGCGGTGGTCAGGTTCGGCGGCGAATGCGGCAGGCCGTGCGGATTGTAGAACCGCGTCGAACTCATGCCGAGCGAGCGCGCCTTGCGCGTCATCTGCTCGGCGAAGGCCTCCTCGGACCCCGCGATGTTCTCGGCGACGACGACCGAGGAGTCGTTGGCCGAGAGCGTGATCATGCTCTTGATCGCGTCCTCGACCGCGATGGTCGAGCCGGCGCGCAGGCCGAGCTTGGTCGGCGGCTGCGAGGCCGCGTAGGACGAGACCTTGAGCTCGGAATCCATGGTGAAGCGGCCGCGCTCCATCTGCTCGAACAGCATGTAGAGCGTCATGACCTTGGTGAGGGACGCCGGGATGCGCGCGGCATCCTCATTCGTCGCATGCAGCGTGCGACCGGTCCTGGCATCGACCACCATCGCCGCGTAAGGCGGCGTGTAGCCGCCTCCCGCATGATGCCGGCGCTTGCGCGCCTCGGCGGGAGAGGAGGCCATCGTGGCCGCGACTGCGGCGACGCCGATCAGCCCGACAACGGCCCGCAGACGCGGCCGCTGAAACACAACGCAACCCAGAACCATGACCCAGCCTCGAACTCACTGTCGACCCGTCCGGCGTTCCGTTTTCGTGGCGCGCAGGACACAGTGAGGGGAGGTTAGGCCGACGCGGTTACGGAGCCGTTAAAACTTGAACGGTTGCGATCGGAACGGTCTGCGTTTGGTGCATTGCAGCGTCCCCTTGACATTTATGTTGCAATGCACAATATGCGGTCAGTCCCCGGTGGTGATCTCTTCATACGACCTTGGGGCGACACGTCGAGCCGATTTGGCTCATTCACCTGAGGTGGCACCGAAGAGTGCCAGGAGACGACCCATGAACCAGCAGTTCGAGACCATCCAGAAGGCTTCCAAAGAGAACGTCGACGCCGCCCTGAAGGCTTTCGGCGTTACCTCCAAGAGCGTGCAGGCGATCGCCGTCGAGGCGACCGACTACGCCAAGAAGTCCTTCGAGGCTGGCACCGCCACGCTCGAGAAGCTCGCCGGCGTGAAGACCTTCGACAAGGCCCTGGAGATCCAGGCCGACTACATCAAGACCTCGTTCGAGGGCGCCGTCGCCCAGCTCACCAAGATGGGCGAGCTCTACACCGCTCTCGCCAAGGACGCCTACAAGCCGTTCGAGGGCATCGTTTCCAAGGTCGTCCCGGCCGCCCCGAAGGCGTGATCCGGCGGGCCGCTGCGAGGCGGCCCAAGCCTTGAGTGAGTTCAGTTGCGTATGAAACCCCGGCCTGCAAGGCCGGGGTTTCTCTTTGGAATTGGGGGAAGTGGCGCGGGGAACCCCTCTCCCATCCGGGAGAGGGGTTCCCCGCCTACTTTGCATCGATGGCGTCTCTTTCCTGCAAACGTGCCATCCTTCCGGCGTCTCGATCATCTCCACCGGTGCCGCGTACCAGCCGCCTTCGAATTCGGCAGGCGGCTGTCCCGAGGCCAGGCCGCCTGCCTCTCGCATCCGTTCTGTTGCGGCGCATGGCGGCTTCCTCTTTTGAACCGATTGAAAACGCCGCCGGTTGGGCGCATCTCTAGGGGGAACGCGCCGCCGTCGCGGTGTTTGAGGTTCCGGTTTCCGCCATGCTCGACAAATCCGCGCCGCCCCGCACGCTCAAGCTCAACGCCGCCGACAATGTCGTCGTCGCGGTCGATCCCGTCGATCTCGGTGTGAAGGCTGCGGGCGTCGAGGCGCTCAAACGCATCCCGCGCGGGCACAAGATGGCGATCGCGCCGATCGCCAAGGACCAGCCGATTCGCAAGTTCGGCCAGATCATCGGCTTCGCCACGGTCGATATTCCCCCGGGCGAATGGGTGCACGAGCACAATACCGGCTTTCATGCCTTCGATCGCGACTACGCCTTCAGTGCCGAGGCCAAGCCGGAATTCATCCTGCCGGTCGAGCAGCAGGCGACGTTCGAGGGCTTCCGCCGTGCCAACGGCAAGGCGGGCACGCGCAACTATGTCGGCATCCTGACCTCGGTGAACTGCTCGGCCTCGGCCGCGCGCTTCATGGCCGAGGAGGTGAAGCGCTCCGGGCTGCTCGACGATTATCCGAATGTCGATGGCGTGATCGCGCTCACCCACGGCACGGGCTGCGGCATCGACTACAACGGCGAGAGCTTCGAGGTGCTGAAGCGCACCACCTGGGGCTATGCCTGCAATCCGAACATGGCGGCGGTGCTCGTCGTCGGCCTCGGTTGCGAGGGCTTCCAGATCAGCCGCATGAAGGAGGCCTACGGAATCAGCGAAAGCGACGTCTTCCGGACGCTGACGATCCAGGAGACGGGCGGGACCAAGAAGGCGGTCGCCGCTGGCATCGACGCGCTCAAGACCATGCTGCCGATCGCCAACCGGGCGGTGCGCGAGACGGTGCCGGCCTCCGAACTGATGCTGGCGCTGCAATGCGGCGGCTCGGATGGCTATTCCGGCATCACCGCCAACCCGGCGCTGGGGGCCGCCGTCGATATCCTCGTCGAGCATGGCGGCACGGCGATCCTCTCCGAGACGCCCGAGATCTACGGCGCCGAGCATCTGCTGACGCGCCGCGCCGCGACGCGGGAGGTCGGCGAGAAGCTCGTCGGCATCATCAAATGGTGGGAGGACTACACCGAGCGCGCCCGGATGAGCATGAACAACAACCCCTCGCCGGGGAACAAGGCGGGCGGGCTCACCACCATCCTGGAGAAGTCGCTGGGCGCGGCGGCGAAGGGTGGCACCAAGACGCTCTCGGCGGTCTATCATTATGCCGAGCCGGTGAAGGACAAGGGCTTCGTCTATATGGACACGCCCGGCTACGATCCCGTCGCGGCGACGGGGCAGGTGGCGGGCGGTGCCAATATCCTGGCCTTCACGACGGGCCGCGGCTCGGCCTATGGCTGCAAGCCGACGCCCTCGATGAAGCTCGCCACCAACACGCCGATCTACGAAAAGATGATCGACGACATGGATATCAATTGCGGCGATGTGCTCGACGGCGTCTCGCTGGAGCAGAAGGGCCGCGAGATCTTCGAGAAGCTGCTCAAGGTCGCTTCGGGCGAGAAGACCAAATCGGAGCAGCTCGGCTATGGCGATGCCGAGTTCGTGCCCTGGCAAATCGGCGCGACGATGTAAAAATCCCTGTAATACCAACGCGTTGCAGGGTATCCGAAGCGCAATGTTCAATGGCGGATCGACGCGATGATGTGAGGGGCTTGCAGGGCGCGCTCAGCCCTGCAGCAGCCTGACGCGCGTGCCCCAGGGATCGAGGCTTTCGAAGCCGCCGGACAGTGGCGTCGTCTCGATGCCGGCGGCGGCGAGCCGCTCGGCCTGAGAGGTCAGGAGTTCCGGCTTGCCCGTCATCAGCGAGAACCAGGCGAGGCCGGTGCTGCCGTCGTCGCGCCGCCCGGCGCCGGCGCTGTTCCAGGTGTTCAGCGCCAGATGGTGATGGTAGCCGCCCGATGAGAGGAAACTCGCCGTGTCGCGCCGGCTCGTCGACGCCAGGCCCAGCAGATCGCCATAGAAGCGATCGCCCGCATCGACATCGCCGACACGCAGATGGACATGCCCGATGCGCAGCCCGTCCGGTGCCCGGGCATAGTCGCCCGCGCGCGCGTCGGTCAGCGACAGGATGTCGTCGACATCGAGCCGGTGCGTGCCATCACCACGCGCCCGTTGTCCCAGCGCCAGCTTTCGGCAGGGCGGTCGGCATAGACCTCGATGCCGTTGCCCTCGGGATCGTTGAGGTAGACGGCCTCGCTGACGCTGTGATCGGCGAAGCCCGTCAGCGGGGTGCGGTTGCGTGCGACATGGACGAGCCAGCGCGCCAGGTCCCGCCGGCTCGGCATCAGGAAGGCGATATGGAAGAGCCCGGCGGCGGTCGGCGGTTCCAGCGCCGCGCCCGGTCTTGGTTCCAGCGTGAGCAGGGCGCCTTCGCCGGTGCCGAGCGTCACGGAGGCTGCCCCGCGTGCCAGCACCGTGAGCCCGATGACATCGCGGTAATAGCTGGTGACGCGCTCGATGTCGCGGACCCGGAGGGCTGCGGCGCCGACCCGAACGGGCGTCCTGCTGGCGAAGCCCGGTCCCGCTGCCGGTGCCGCGACCGGCCCACCCTCGGCCCGGGCAGCGAATGAGGCCGCAACCGCGAGGGAGGAGGCTCCGGCAAGCTGAAGCAGGGTGCGGCGGGTGAGGGCGCTGTTCATCGCTCGGAATGCTTGGGCAGTGGTGTGGACGATGCTCGCTTCATGGCCAGAAATCCCGCCCGGTGCATCTCACAAGCGCGTGGGCGGACGTCCCGTGCCCGGCATTTCAGGCAGATCTTTGCGCAGGAAAATGCTGCAATTCCTCTCGGTCCCTTGAACCGGGTCGATCCCGATGGCGACCAAGCACCGGGCCGGCGGCGCCAAGGCGGCCGGCTCCTTCGTCATCGGTTGGGGACATCATGAAGACCGTGTTTCTCGTCACGATCCCGCGCATCCTGCTCGGGTTGCTTTTCCTCGTCAGCGCCATCGACGGTTTCTGGTGGCTGGCGACCGGCACCAATCTCATCCACCCGCCGACCAGCGAGCGCGGGCTCGCCTTCGAGGCGGCGCTTCAGAATTCAGGCTTCATCTGGCCGATGGTCAAGGCCGTGAATCTGATCGGCAGCTTGAGCCTGCTGCTCAATCTGGCTCCGGCTTTCGGTCTCGCGCTGCTGGCGCCGATCATGACCGTGATCCTGTTCTTCCACCTCGTGCTGAACCCGCAGGGCATTCCCGTCGCGCTGATCATGGTCGCGTTGGGGCTGTCGCTGGTCTTCGCCTATCGCGACCGCTACCGGGCGCTGTTCGGGTAGGGCTTCGCTTCCAGCGGAGGTGCGGCCGGCTCTCACGTCATGGTCGGGGCCGGCCTCGACCATTCCCCTTTCAAAGCGAAAAGCCCGTCAGCCTTTCGCCGAGCAGGCCGATCCGCTCGGCGGCGACATTGGCGATGGCGATGCGCAGATGGTTCTCCTGGCCGGGGCCGAAATACGGGCCTGGCAGGGCGAGCACGCCGCGTTCCTCGACCAGCCGGCGCACGACATCCGCGGCGCGCGTGCCCTCGAAGGGATGGGCGACATAGGCGAAATAGGCGCCGGCCGAGAGCACGCGCCAGCCGTTCAACGGCGCCATCGCCTGTCGGAACAGGGCGGCGCGATCATTGATCTCGGCGCGGTTGCGCTCGCGCCAATCGCGGATGCCGTCGATGCCCCAGGTCACGGCCGTCTGTCCGGCGCGGACGGGGCTGATCTGGACGCAGTCGAGCACCTTGCCGATCTGAGCGATCACGGGCTCGCCGGCTGTGATCGCGCCGAGCCGCCAGCCGGGAACCGCATAGGCCTTGGAGAAACTGTAGAGGCCGATCACGGAATCCTGCCAGCCGCTTGGGGCGAAGACCTCATGCGGTTTCGCAGCCGCCGCGGGCAGGAAGTCGCGATAGGTCTCGTCGAGCACGAGCCAGATGCCGCGCCGGGCGCAGAGGGCGGCGAAGGCCGCGATGGTCTCCGGCGGATAGACCGCGCCGGTCGGGTTGTTGGGCGTCACCAGCACGATCGCGCGGGTGCGGCTGTCGATCAGCGCTTCGGCGGTCGCTATGTCCGGCACGAAGCCGGCCTCGGGCGCGCAGGGCAGCGGGCGTGCCTCGACGCCGAGCATGGTCAGCGTCATCTCGTGATTGAAGTACCAGGGCGTTGGCAGCAGCACGTTGTCACCGGCCCGGGCGAGCGCCATCATCGTGACCACATAGGCCTGATTGCAGCCCGAGGTGACGGCGACCTCGCCGGGCGTGAAGGCCGCGCCGTAGATCCGCGAGATTTCCGCCGCATAGGCCTCGCGCAGGGTGGCGTCGCCGGTGATGCCGCCATAGCGCGTGGCGGCTGGATCGCCGGCCGCCTCGGCGAGCTTGTCAAGGAGCGTCCGGGGAGGCGGCGCACCGGGCACCGCTTGCGACAGATCGATCAGCGGGCCGAAGCGCCCGTCATAGGATCGTGCCCAGCCCTGTGCCTCGGGGATCGGCGGCGTGCCGGTGTCGATGAGGTCGGGATTGAGCGGGGCGTGCGCGGTCGTCGGCATGATCCGACTGGTTTGGGGTTTGGCCCGCGTTCCGTCAATCGCCTTGGAAGCGTCGCAAGCTCGGTTCATATCTGGAAAGCTTCCATCAACCGGGCGGGACGGCCATGCAGGACGAAACCGAGGACGCAATCGCCGAGCTCCACGCCATGCTCGACCGGGCGGACGCCATTCTCAGCTTCACCGGCGCGGGGATCTCGACGGAATCGGGCGTGCCGGATTTTCGCACGCCCGGCTCGCCCTGGATGGTCAACAAGCCGATCCCGTTCGAGGCCTTCGTGCAGAGCCGCGAGGCGAGGATCGAGGCGTGGCGCCGCAAGTTCATCATGGACGACCACTATCGCGACGCACGGCCGAATGTCGGTCACCGGGCGCTGGCGCGACTCGTCGCGGATGGGCGCTCGCCGGCCATCGTGACGCAGAATATCGACGGGCTGCACCAGGCCTCCGGCGTGCCGGCGGGGCAGGTGGTCGAACTGCACGGCAACGGCACCTACGCGACCTGCCTGACCTGCGGCTGGCGACATGAACTCGCCGCGATCCGCCCGGCCTTCGAGGCGACGGGCGAGCCGCCAAGTTGCATCATGTGCGCCGGGCCGGTGAAATCCGCGACGATCTCCTTCGGTCAGGCGATGCCGCAGGAGGCGATGACGCGGGCGCAGGCGCTGGCGCTGGAATGCGACCTCTTCCTGGTAGTCGGCTCGTCGCTGGTCGTCTATCCGGCGGCGGCGCTGCCGGTGATCGCGAAGCGGCAGGGCGCGAAGCTCGTCATCCTCAATCGCGAGCCGACCGACCTCGATCCGATCGCCGATCTGGTCATCCGCGCCGAGAGCGGCACGGCGTTGGCGCCGCTCCTGGCCTGAGCTCGACCACCGGCTCGCGAAGGCGGTTGCCGGACCTTGCTTGCTGCTCCGGTGTGGTTTGTGGCTTGCCAATGCAGACCATCGGGACAAGATTTGAAGATGCCGTTGGTGTGGACGACGGTTTCGAGGCTGTATCCCCCCTTGGAAGCAGTGGTATCGTGGTGTCACGAATCAAGTGTTGTGCGTGGGGGTGAGCGGCACATGTCCGACGAATTCGGCGAGAGCGGGCGGCCACCGGTGGGTCCCATCCAATCGCTCAATCGTGTCGTACGGCTCGATGGGCCGGGCAGCCATGCGGCGGAAGTTCCCGTCGAGATCGCCGGCTACGTCAAATGGTTCGATGTCTCCAAGGGTTACGGCTTCGTCGTTCCGGAAACGGGCGGGACCGATATCCTTCTCCACGTCACCATCCTGAAGCGCGATGGATTCAACACGATAGCGGAAGGTGCTCGCATCGTGCTCGAAGCCATCGACAAGGCCCGCGGCCGTCAGGCGGTGCGGGTGCTGTCGATCGATACCTCCGCCGGCCGCCACCCCTCGGAAATGCCGATGGCCCGTACCAATGTCGCGGTGACGCCGACGAGCGGGCTGGAGCGCATGGTGGTGAAGTGGTTCAACCGCCTGCGCGGCTTCGGCTTCGTCTCCAAGGGCGAAGGCGCGCCCGATATCTTCGTGCACATGGAAACGCTGCGTCGCTACGGCCTGGTCGAGTTGATCCCAGGGCAGACGGTGCTGGTGCGCTACGGGCCCGGCCCGAAGGGTCTGATGGCGGCCGAGGTGCGGCTCGAACAGGGCGGCGGCGCCATCTCGCATTGACGGATCGCTAAGCATATCCGGAAGGCTGTGGCTGCTCTTCCGGCGGGCTTGCAGGCTTGGCCCCTATTTGGCCCGAACTGCCGTTCGGGCTTTTACGTTTCTTCAATCGGCGCGGTTAAGATGGGAGCTTTCCTGGAGGCTCCCTCATCATCTATCTCGTCAGCGATCGGGATGGCCGGCGTCATTCGCTGCAACGTGCGCTTTCGCTCTGGGGCGCGTGCCGGGCTTTCGCGCCTGACGAGCCCGTCGGCGCGGAGTGTGGCGCTTGCCGGGTGCTGGTAGTCGATCTCGACCTGTCCAGCCGGGCCGCGATCGAGACGGCGCGGAAGGCGCTTTCGCCCTGGCGGCTCTCCGGAACGCCCTGTCTCTTTCTCCTGAAGGACATGTCGCCGCGTTGCCAGACGCAGGCGAATGCGCTTGGCGCGACGGCGATCCTGCCGGCCGATGTGCTGCGTGCCACCTTGCTGGAGAAGCTCGACGCCTTGCTCGGCCCGGCTGGCGGCGCTCCGGCCGTGCGGCAGCGTTTCGTTGCCGCTTCAGCTGCGCTGGGCGATCTGCTCGATGCCGCGGCGAGCGGCGGGCATCTGCCGGTCTCGGCGATCGACGGCAGCGTTGACGCCCTCAACCAGGCTGCCGAAGGCGGAGATCTCGACGCCTGGCTCGACCTCGTCTGGCGACATGACGATGCGACCTATCAGCACTGCCTGCTGGTGTCGGGGCTGGTGGCAGCCTTCGCACATCGCCTTGGCTTCGGGGAGGCCGACCGGCGGATGATAACCGGGGCGGCCGTCCTGCACGATATCGGCAAGGCGCAGATTCCGCTCGCTATCCTGCGCAAGCAGGACGTTCTGACGCCGGAAGAGCGGAGTATCGTCCGGCATCACCCCCGGATCGGCCACGAGATGCTGGTGAGGCAAGGCGGCTTCGCGCCGATCGTCCTCGACGCGGTGCTGTCGCATCACGAATATCTGGACGGTTCAGGCTATCCCGACGGGTTGCAGGCCGACCGGATTCCAGACGCAGTGCGGATGATCACCATCTGCGACATCTACGCCGCCCTGATCGAGCGGCGTTCCTACAAGCCGCCCATGGCGCCGGAGGAGGCCTTCGCCGTGCTCGTCGGGATGGGAGGCAAGCTCGACCTCGATCTGGTGCGCGTGTTCGGCGAGGTCGTCGTGGCGGCCTCCGCTGCCCGGCTCGGCCGTCAGGGCCATGCCGCCGAACTGCCCGGTCGTCGGGCGGGGGCCGCCGCCTAGACGGCGAAGGAGGTTCCGCAGCCGCAGGAGCTCGTGGCGTTCGGGTTGGTGATGCGGAAGGACTGGCCGATCAGGTCGTCGACGAAGTCGATGGTGCAGCCTTCCAGCAGGTCGAGCGAGGTTTCGTCGATCAGCACGGTCGCGCCGTCGCGCTCGATGATCAGATCGTCCGGCGCCTTTTGCCGGTCGACGTCGAAGATGTACTGGAAGCCGGAGCAGCCGCCACCGGCCACGCTGACGCGCAGCATCGAGCCCGGCGGCTCCTTGGCCATCACCGAGACAATCCGTTTCGCGGCATTCGCGGTCACTGCGATTCCGCGTGGATTGACCGCAAGATCGGTCGACATGATCAGGCTCCTTGGGCAGATGCTCCTTGCACCATGCTCGCCCGGAAAGGTAATGGCCCGGCAGCGCCTCTACAAGCGCAGGCGCGCGACGGGGCAGCCATGCCGCAACCACAGAACCCGCCTTTCGGCCCTTCCTTCGCGCCCGGCACCGAGCCGGGGGAGCGCTGGCGTGCGCCTTATGCCTGCCGTTCCAGTATGAGTCGCGGGCGGCTCGTCGCCGAGCCTGCCTCCGCCACGCGCGGCGAGTTCCAGCGCGATCGCGACCGGATCATCCACTCCACGGCCTTCCGCCGGCTGAAGCACAAGACGCAGGTCTTCGTCTCGCATGAGGGCGACCACTATCGCACGCGCCTGACCCATACGATCGAAGTCGCCCAGATCGCCCGGGCGCTGGCCCGCGCGCTCGGCCTCGACGAGGATCTGGCCGAGGCGTTGGCGCTGGCGCACGATCTCGGCCACACGCCCTTCGGCCATACCGGCGAGGATGCGCTGGAAGAGTGCATGGCCGGTTTCGGCGGCTTCGACCACAACGCGCAGACATTGAGGATCGTGACGCGGCTGGAGCGGCGCTATGCCGATTTCGACGGGCTCAATCTGAGCTGGGAGACGCTGGAGGGGCTCGTCAAGCACAATGGCCCGCTGCTCGACAGCCACGGCCAGCCGACGGCACGCTATGTGAAGAGTGGCATCCCGGTCGCGATCGTCGAATATCAGGACCGGCAGGATCTCTGGCTCGACAGCTACGCCTCGGCCGAGGCGCAAGCCGCGGCGCTGGCCGACGACATCGCCTACAACGCCCACGACATCGACGACGGCCTGCGGGCGGGTCTGTTTGGCCACGCCGAGCTCCGGGCCGTCCCGTTCCTGGCGGAGTTGTTGGACGAGATCGAGCGGCGGCATCCGGGGCTGGAGCGGCCCCGCCTGACCAATGAGCTGGTGCGGCGGGTGATCACCCGATTCGTCGAAGACGTGATCGGGGAGTCGCAGACGCGGCTCGCGGCGCTGGCGCCGGCCGATGCCGATGCGATCCGCCGCGCGGACGCGCCCGTCGTCGCCTTCTCGGCCCTGATCGAGGCGGCCGATCGCGGCATCAAGGGCTTCCTTTATCCCAACATGTACCGGCATCCGCGCATCGCGCCGATCCGGGAGCAGGCCGCGCAGGTCGTGCGCGATCTGTTCGCCCGCTTCAGCGATGATCCGCAGGCGATGCCGGCGGAATGGGCGGCGGGCTGCGACGGTCTCGATGAGCATCGCCGGGCGCGGCGGATCGCGGACTATATTGCCGGCATGACCGACTGGTACGCGCTCGACGAGCATCGCCGCCTGTTTGACGCCACTCCTTCGCTGCGATAGGGCCGGGCGGTTTTACAACCGCAGTGGCTCGCAATGAACCTGTTCGAGATCTATTCCGCCCGTCTTCATGCCGCGCTCACGGCGCTGGCCGAACGAGGCGCGCTGCCCGCGGGGCTCAATCTCGCGCGCGTCGTGGTCGAGCCGACCAAGGATCCGGCCCATGGCGATCTCGCCACCAACGCCGCGATGGTGCTCGCCAAGGAGGCCGGCACCAATCCACGCGCGCTGGCCGCGCTGCTGGTCGAGGAGCTGTCGAAGGACCCGGAGATCGCCAAGGCCGAGATCGCCGGCCCCGGCTTTATCAACCTGACGCTGCAGCCGGCGGTGTTCACGGCGGTGCTGAAGGCTGCGATCGAGGCGGGGCTGGATTACGGGCGCGGCATCCCGAAGGCCGAGCCGAAGGTGAACGTCGAATATGTCTCGGCCAATCCGACCGGGCCGATGCACGTCGGCCATGGCCGAGGCGCCGTCTTTGGCGATGCGCTGGCGAGCCTGCTCGCCTTCGCCGGCCACAACGTCACGCGCGAATACTACATCAACGATGCCGGGGCGCAGGTCGATGTGCTCGCCCGTTCCGCCTTCCTGCGCTACCGCGAGGCGCTGGGCGAGGATATCGGTGCGATCCCCGAGGGGCTTTATCCCGGCGATTATCTGGTCTCGGTCGGCAAGGCGCTGGCTGAGCAATATGGCGACGCCCTGCGCGACAAAGCCGAATGGGATTGGCTCCCGACCGTCCGGCAGGCGGCGATCGACGGCATGATGGCGATGATCCGCGACGATCTCGCCGCGCTCGGCGTCGTCCACGAGCTCTTCTTCTCGGAGCGTTCGCTGCAGGGGCGGGACGGCAATGCCAACGCCGTGCATCAGACCATCGAGGATCTGCGGGCGCGCGACCTCGTCTATGAAGGCCGCCTGCCGCCGCCGAAGGGCCAGAAGGACGAGGATTGGGAGGATCGCGAGCAGACCCTGTTCCGTGCCACCAAGTTCGGCGACGATGTCGACCGGCCGCTGCTGAAATCGGACGGCAGCTACACCTATTTCGCCAACGACATCGCCTATCACCGCTCCAAGTTCATGCGCGGCTTCCCCGAGATGATCGACGTCTGGGGCGCCGACCATGGCGGCTATGTCAAACGCATGCAGGCGGCGGTGAAGGCGGTCACGAACGGGCAGGGCTCGCTCGACGTCAAGCTCTGCCAGCTCGTGCGGCTGCTGCGCAACGGCGAGCAGGTGCGCATGTCGAAGCGCTCCGGCGACTTCGTCACGCTGCGCGAGGTCATCGACGAGGTCGGCCGCGACGCGGTGCGCTTCATGATGATCTTCCGCAAGAACGACGCGACGCTGGATTTCGACCTCGGCAAGGTGGTCGAGCAGTCGAAGGACAATCCGGTCTTCTACGTCCAGTATGCGCATGCACGCTGCGCCTCGATCTTCCGGCAGGCGCGCGAAGCCTTCCCGGATCTTGATCTGTCGCCGGCTGCGCTGGCGCAGGCCGATCTCTCGATCCTGACCGACGAAGCCGAGGTCGGTATCGTCAAGTCGATCGCGGCCTATCCGCGAATCATTGAAGGTGCAGCGGCGGCTCACGAGCCGCATCGCGTCGCATTCTTCGTCCACGAACTGGCGAGCGCCTTCCATTCTCTCTGGAACAAGGGCAAAGACTCGCCGCAATTACGGTTCGTTAATCAAACTGATCGAAAGTCGACCGCAGCGAGATTGGCGTTCGTGCACGCGGTGCGCAGCGTCCTTGCTTCCGGTCTGGCTGTCGCCGGAGTTGCGGCGCCGGAAGAGATGCGCTGACGGTCGCTTTCCGGCGGCGCGCACAAGGTCAGGTTGACCGCGCGGGCTATCGCCTTTTCCATAGAAAGGCGGCTTGTGCTGGAATGGATCGTACCATGAGTGAGCCCGCTAGGAATCGTTTCGCCCTTGACCTCGAAGATCTCGAGCGTCAGCTCCGTGGCGCGGGTCAGGCCCCGCGCCCGGGCCAGTCGCCTGATCCGCTTGCGGAATTGACCCGCATCGTCGGGCAGGACGATCCGTTGAAGGACATCTTCGCGGAACGTCGTGCGCCGGCCCCGCATGCCGCTCCCCGCCATGAGCCGAGCTTCGAGTTGGTGCCGCCGTCGCCGGTTCCGGCGATGCCCGAGCCGCCGGCTCCCCCGGCCGAGCTGCGCGGCGCGCTCGACGAGTTCGAGGCGCTCCTGCGGCAGACCGAGCCGCGGCGCGCGGCTTCGGCCGGCACGGTCATGATGCCGCCGCAGCCGGCGCACCCCGTGCCGGAAAACGATGAATTCGAGCCGCCGGCGCCGTTGCCCTATGCGCGGCCCGTGCCGGCGCAGAGCCGCACCATCGCCCGCGATCTCGACGAGGACGCCGCCTTGCATGCAGGCTCGGCGGCGTATCCCGACGAGCCGGCGCCGCAGCATTACGCGCAGGCCCAGCACGGGCCGCCGGCGCATGGCTATGACGAGGACGACTACCCGGATCTGGAGCCGCGCCGTTCGCGCAAGGGGCTCTGGGCTGCCGCTGCCGTGATCGCCGTCGGCCTTCTCGGCGTCGGTACGACCTTCGCGCTGCGCGGCGGTTCCGTGAGCAGGGACGGTCAGCCGCCGATGATCACGGCCGACCGTGGTCCGGTCAAGGTCGAGCCCGCGAATCCGGGCGGGGCCGAGATCCCGAACCAGAACAAGCAGATCTACGAGCGCAGCGCCGATGCTCCGCAAGGCCAGAGCAAGGTGGTCAATAACGAGGAGCAGCCGGTCGACGTCCAGCAGGCGGCCCGCTCGATGCCGCCGCGTGTCGTCACGCCGTCGTCCGGCACGGCGCTCGCGGCAGCTCCCAGCGTTCCCGAGCGTAGCATCACGCCGGCCGAGCCGGGGCTGACCCCGATGCCTCCGGTGCCGGGGCTCGGCGAGCCGCGCAAGGTCAGGACCGTCGCGATCCGCCCGGATGGCACCCCGGTCGCGAATCCCGTGGCCGTCGACGGCAGCCAGCCGATCGCGACCGGTTCCGCTCCGACCCGCTCGATCGGCAGTGCGCCCGCCGCCCCGCCGCAGCGCCCGGCGGTGGCCGCTGCCCCCGCTGCCGCGCCGAAGGTTCAGGAGCGTGCGACGACGCCGCCTGCCGCGACGACGCCCGTCGCTCCGACCCGCGTCGCCAGCGCCCCGCCGGCGCCTGCCGCCGCGCCGCCCGCCCCGGCCACCTCCGCGATTCGGGCCGGGACCGGCGACTTCGTCGTGCAGCTCGGCGCGCCGGGCAGCGAGGCCGAGGCCCGCGCCACCTTCGCGGCCTTGCAGCGCAAGTATCCGCAGCAGCTCGGCGGCCAGCCGCCCATCGTCCGCAAGACGGAGCTGGCCGGCGGCAAGACCGTCTATCGCCTGCGCGTTGGGCCTTACTCCCGCGAGGACGCCTCCACGATGTGCTCGGCGCTGCAGGCGGCCGGCGGGCAGTGCTTCATCGCCAAGAACTGATCCGATTCATCGCGATCCAGGATCGAGCGGCGGCATCCGGCAGGGTGCCGCCGCTTTGCGTTGAAGCGGGCGCATGACGGGGTGAGGGGGCATGCTTGTTCCGCCGGTCGGGCCGTGCGAGTAGCCTGCCGGCAACAGAAATGGCGCCCTGCCGGTCGGGGCGCTCGCAGGCTGCTGGAGGTTGCCCCATGGATCGCCGTCAATTCGTCAAGGTCGCAGGCGCGGGCGCCGCAGGCAGCGCGGCGATCGCCGCCCCCGCCATCGCCCAGTCGCAGCCCAAGATCAGCTGGCGCCTCACGTCGAGCTATCCCAAGAGCCTCGACACGCTCTTTGGCATCTCGACCCATGTCGCCAAGCGCGTCGCCGAGGCGACGGACAACAACTTCCAGATCCAGGTCTTCGCGCCGGGCGAGATCGTGCCGGCGCTGCAGGCGCTCGACGCCGTGCAGAACGGCACCGTCGAATGCAGCCACACGCTGGCCAGCTTCTATATCGGCAAGGACCCGGCCTTCGCCTTCGAGACCTCGCTGCCCTTCGGCTTCAACGCCCGCCAGCAGAACGCCTGGCTCTATCAGGGCGGCGGCCTCGAGCTCTGCCGCGCCTTCATGAAGGGCTACAACGTCTACACCATCCCATCGGGCAATACCGGCGCGCAGATGGGCGGCTGGTTCCGCAAGGAGATCAAGTCGCTGGAGGATCTGAAGGGTCTGAAGTTCCGCATCGCCGGCCTCGGCGGGCGGATCATGGCCCGCCTCGGCGTCGTGCCGCAGACCATCGGCGGCGCCGACATCTACCCGGCGCTGGAACGCGGCACGCTCGATGCGGTCGAGTTCTCCGGCCCCTATGACGACGAGAAGCTCGGCTTCGTGAAGGTCGCCAAATACTACTACTATCCGGGCTTCTGGGAGGGGAACGCGAATGTCAGCTTCCTCGCCAACCAGGACAAGTGGAACGAGCTGCCGGCCTCGTACAAGGCGATCGTCGAGGCGGCCTGCGCCGAGGCCAACGCGCTTTGCCTGGCGAAATACGACCACAACAATCCCGACGCGCTGATTCGCCTCGCCGGCACCGGCGCGGAGCTGCGGCCCTTCCCGCAGGAAGTGATGACGGCGGCGTTCAAGGAGGCCTACGCGATGTATGCCGAGCTCGCCGCCAGCAACCCGAACTTCAAGACCTTCTACGATTCCTTCCTGCCGTACTGGAAGAAGGAGCAGCTCTGGTTCCGCATCGCCGAGCTGCCGTTCGATGCGTTCAATGCGCAGAACTACCAGCAGGTGAAGTGAGGAAACCCGCCTTTCCGAGAGGCGTCATTCCCGACAAGCCGCACTAGAGCAGTTCCTCAATTCTTCGAATTGCGGAACTGCTCTAGGCATTTGTTAAATCGCATTTTCTTCACGCGAACCGGTATCCACTTCGCTCGAAAATGCTCTAGCGGCGCCGATCCGGAACCCATCGAAGGGCGATGTGCTCTACGATGGATTCCGGGTCTTCGCTTCGCTCCGCCCGGAATGACGGAGGAGGGGGCGAAAACCGCATTTCCCTTTTCGGGCCGATGCTCTAACCCGGTACCATGACATCGCGCGCCTTCATCGCCGGCTGCCTCGGCACCAGCCTCACCGCCGACGAGCGGGCTTTCTTCCGCGACGCCCGGCCCTGGGGCTTCATCCTGTTCAGGCGCAACACGCAGACGCCCGAGCAGGTCGCGGCCCTAACCGCGGAGATGCGCGAGACCGTCGGCTGGCAGGCCCCGATCCTGATCGACCAGGAGGGCGGGCGCGTGCAGCGCATGGGGCCGCCGAACTGGCCGAAATACCCGTCGGCGCGCGCCTTCCTCGCCATCAACGATCCGGTGCGTCAGCGCGAGCTCGTCAGGCTTTCCGCCCGGTTGATGGCGCATGACCTGAAGAGCGTCGGCATCGACGTCGACTGCCTGCCGGTGCTCGACGTGCCCGTCGCCGGCAGCCACGACGTCATCGGCGACCGTGCCTATGCCCATGATCCCGATCAGGTGGCGCGGCTCGGCCGGGCGGCGGCCGAGGGGCTGATCGCCGGTGGCGTCCTGCCCGTGGTCAAGCACATGCCCGGCCATGGCCGGGCGAGGGCGGACAGCCACCATGACCTGCCCGTCGTCGACGCCACGCTCGACGAGCTCAGGGCGCATGATTTCCGTCCGTTCCGGCATCTCGCCGACATGCCGCTCGCCATGACGGCGCATGTCGTGTTCACGGCGCTCGATCCGAAGCATCCGGCGACGGTCTCGCGTAGGATCGTGCGTGAGATCATGCGCGGCGAGCTCGGCTTCGACGGGCTGATCATGACTGACGACCTCTCGATGAAGGCGTTGACCGGCTCCTTCGAGGCCAAGGCGCGCGCAGCGATCCGCGCCGGCGTCGACGTGGTGCTGCATTGCCACGGCATCATGGAGGAGATGGTCGCGATTGCGGGCGCGGTGCCGGAGATGACGGGGGCTCGCGGCCGCCGCGCCGCAGTCGCGCTCGGCCGGATCCGGCACGAGCCGGAGCCGGTCGATCTGGAAGCCGCGCGCGCCGAGGTCACGGCCGCGCTTGCGTCGAGCGCCTGAGCGGCCGAATCTGCTCGTTGGGGACGACAGGTGGGGCAGGGCCTTCGATGACGGCCGAGTTGCCATTCGAGGAAGACCGCGAGCCGCGTGCGGGCGAGCCTTCGCTCGTCGTCGATGTCGACGGCTATGAGGGGCCGCTCGACCTGCTGCTCGATCTCGCACGCCGCCAGAAGGTCGATCTGCAGCGCATCTCGATCCTGGCGCTGGCCGAGCAGTACCTGGCTTTCGTCGAAGAGGCGCGGGCCCTGCGGCTCGAGCTCGCGGCGGACTACCTCGTGATGGCGGCCTGGCTCGCCTATCTCAAGTCGCGCCTGCTGCTGCCCGAACCGCCCAAGGGCGAGGAGCCGAGTGCAGCCGACCTTGCGACCGCGCTCGCCTTGCGTCTGCGCCGGCTGGAGGCGATCCGCGCCGCCGCGCGCCGGCTCGCCTCGCGCGAGCGGTTGGGGCAGGACGTGTTCGCGCGCGGCGAGCCCGAGGAGATCGTCGCAGGCGCCCGGCCGGTCTGGGAAGCCGAACTCTACGATCTGCTCGCGGCCTACGCGCAGCAGCGGCAGAAGCGCGTGCAGGGGCACATCTCCGTCGGCCACCGTGTCGTCTGGTCGCTGGTCGAGGCGCGCGAGGCGCTGCAGCGGCTGGTGGGCGATGCCGGCGACTGGACCGAGCTGGACAGCTATTTGACGCAGTACATGGCTTCTCACGGCCTGCCGGCACGGGAGATGCGGGCGACGGTTCGCGCCTCGGCCCTGTCGGCCATGCTCGAAATGGTGCGGGAAGGGGTGCTCGACCTGCGGCAGGACGAGGCGTTCGCGCCAATCGAGCTGCGCCGCCGTTCGGCCCGCCCGGCGGTCCTGCCCTTCCTGGCGAAGGACGCATCATGACCGCTGCGACGGCCGAACCTCTGGACGCGGAGGATGGCAGCGGGGCGGAAGCCTTCGCCCGGGCGCTGCGCATCGTCGAGGCGCTGCTTTTCGCCTCGGCCACGCCCATGTCGAGCGAGGCCCTGGGTCGGGCGATACCGGACGGTATCGCCGTCGAGCGGGTGCTGGCGCAGCTCGTCGAGAGTTATGCGATGCGCGGCGTCAATCTGCGCCAGGTCGCCGGAGGCTGGGCGTTCCGCACGGCGGCGGATCTCGGCTATCTGCTCGCGGCCGAGGCCGAGCCGCCGCGCCGGCTGTCGCGCGCCGCGCTCGAGGTGTTGTCGATCATCGCCTATCACCAGCCGGTGACGCGTGCCGAAATCGAGGAGATCCGGGGCGTCGCCACCGCGAAGGGCACGCTCGACATCTTGCTGGAGGCCGGCTGGGTGCGCCTGCGCGGGCGCCGGCGCTCGCCGGGGCGTCCGGTGACCTATGGCACGACGGCCGGCTTCCTCGACCATTTCGGCCTCGACCGCATTGACGATCTGCCGGGGCTGGAGGAACTCAAGGGCGCGGGCTTCATCGAGGGCCGGCTGTCGCGCGATCTGGCGGTCCCGGTTCCGGACGACGATCCGTCCTTGCGCGACGACGAGGATCCCCTCGGCGATCTGTTCGGCCCGCTTGACGATGGCGAGGGCGGGCCGCAACAGGGGTGAGGTCGCTTTGTGGACAGTGGAGCAGGGATTGGCACGCAGCGAGACCAAGGCCGGATGGCTCGGCTGGGGCCGGCGCGGGACGGCGGGCGCGGCGATCCCGATGTCGCTCGGCTTCGATGGGGTGACGCAGCGCTTCGACAAGGTAACGGCGCTGTCGGATGTCTCGCTCACGGTCAATCCGGGCGAGATCGTCGCGCTGCTCGGCCAGTCGGGCTGCGGCAAGACGACGCTGCTCAGGCTCGCCGCCGGCGTCGAGCGGCCGAGTGCCGGGCGCGTCCTGCTGGAAGGGCGCGACGTCTCCGCGCCGGACCGTTTCGTCGAGCCGGAGCATCGCGGCGTCGGCTTCGTCTTCCAGGACTATGCGCTGTTCCCGCATCTGACCGTCGGCGAGAATGTCCGCTTCGGCCTGCGCGGCCAGAGCGCCGCGACGGCGGAGGCGACGGCGTTGCGGGCGCTCGCGCGCGTGGGCCTCGCCGATTTTTATGGCGCCTATCCGCATATGCTGTCCGGCGGCGAGCAGCAGCGCGTCGCGCTGGCGCGCGCCATCGCGCCGCGCCCCGGCGTGCTGCTGATGGACGAGCCCTTCTCCAATCTCGATCGCCGGCTGCGCGACGTGGTGCGCGACGAGACCGCCGCCCTGCTGGAGGAGACCGGAGCGACCTCGATCATCGTGACCCATGATCCCGAAGATGCGATGCGCATCGCCGACCGGATCGTGCTGATGCAGGCCGGACGCATCGTCCAGATCGGCACGGGCGAGGCGCTCTATCGGACGCCCGCCAGCCTCTTTGCCGCCCGATTTTTCTGCGATTTTACCGAGGTCGAGGGGCGCGTCTCGGGTGGCGCGGTCGATACGCCGCTAGGGCGTTTCGCGGCACCGGGGCTGCCGGAGGGAAGCGAGGCGATCGCCTGTATCCGGCCGCATCGGGTGCGGATCGTGCCGAAAGGCTATTACCTGCCGGCGCGGCTGATCGCGCGACGCTTCCTCGGCGAGGTCGACCATCTGACGATTGCCGTAGAAGGGTTCGACCGGGAACTGTCGGTGCGCGCCGCGCTGTCGGACGAGATCGCGGTGGGCGACGAGATCGGTGTCGAGATTCCGTCCGACGAAGTCCTTGTGTTTCCGGCGGCGGATCAATAGGTTCCGCCGCCGAGTGATCGACCGGGCAGGGATTGGGTTGGGGACCGTTCCCGGTCAGAGCAATTTCGGAGGAGTTTCGCCATGGGTGGCGTGAGCATTTGGCACTGGATCGTCGTCGGCGTCATCGTGATGCTGCTGTTCGGTCGCGGCAAGGTGTCCGAGCTGATGGGCGATGTCGCCAAGGGCATCAAATCGTTCAAGAAGGGCATGGCGGAGGATGACGAGCCGACGCCGAGCGCGACCAATGTCGACCCCAAGGTGATCGACCAGACTCAGGCCAGCAACGCGGCCGCGCAGGCTCAGGCCAAGGCCGAAAACAAGGCCTGAGCCCTCCTGCGCCGCACCGGCGCAGGGCGAGCCTGCTCCGCCGCGGCGGGGATACCTCCTGCGGGCGGAGCCGGTTCAGGTTTCTGATGTTGCGCGCATTTCCGTCGTTCGGCCGAGGCGGCCGGACGAAGGCTGCGCCGAGAGGACGAGCCGTCGATGTTCGACATCGCCTGGAGCGAAATGGTGCTGATCGGCGCGGTCGCGCTGGTGGTGATCGGCCCCAAGGACCTGCCCAAAGCCCTGCGCACGGTCGGCCAGACGGTCGCCCGGGTTCGCCGCATGGCGACAGAATTCCAGGGTCAGTTCAACGACGCGATGCGCGAGGCCGAACTCGCGGATCTCAAGAAGCAGGTCGAGGATGTCGGCGGGTCGGTGCAGAGCGCGCTCAATACCGATTTCAAGCCGATCGACCAGATCAAGGATTTCGACGCGCCGAAGCCGGACGACGCGGCCCTGAAAGAGGCCGAGGCCAAGCTTGCGGCACTGCCGGCGCCCGCGCCGTTGCCGCCGGTCGAGATCAAGCCGGAGACGCCGAAGCCCGCCGAGGCTCCGAAGCGGGGACGCAAGGCCAAGGCGGCGGAGGTGGCTCCCACTGCTGTGGAGACTTCCGCCGCGCAGCCTCCTGCTGTTGAGCCGCCGAAGGCCGCCCGCGCGCCGCGCAAGCCCAAGGCTGTGAGCGTTGCCGCGGCGACGGCCGAACCCGCTGCCGAGACCGCCAAGCCTGCCCGTAAGCGCAAGACCGCCAAGGGCGAGGAGACTCACCGATGAGCGTCGCCAATCCTCGCGAGGGCGAGGACGAGATCGAGGCCTCGCGCGCGCCGCTCATCGAGCATCTGATCGAGCTGCGATCGCGGCTGATCAAGTCGCTGATCGCGTTTCTCCTGATGTTCTTCGTCTGCTTCGGCTTCTCGACGCAGATCTACAACATCCTCGTGCTGCCCTATGTCTGGGCCGCAGGCAGCACCGCCAATGCGCAGCTGATCTATACCGGCCCGCTCGAACTGCTCTTCACCCATATCAAGGTGGCGGCTTTCGGCGCCGGCTTCTTCGCCTTCCCGGTGATCGCGACGCAGATCTACAAATTCGTCGCGCCCGGTCTCTACAAGAACGAAAAGGCGGCTTTCGCTCCCTATCTGGTGGCCACGCCGCTGTTCTTCACGCTGGGTGCGCTGCTGGTCTTCTTCTTCGCCATGCCGGTGCTTATGAAGTTCTCGCTCGGCATGCAGCAGGCGGCGACCGAGACGCAGGCCGGCATCGCGCTGCTGCCGAAGGTCAGCGAGTATCTGTCGCTGATCATGACGCTGATCTTCGCCTTCGGCATCGCCTTCCAGCTGCCGGTGATCCTGACCTTGCTCGGGCAGGCCGGCATCATCGATTCGAAGTTCCTGAAGGAAAAGCGCCGCTACGCCATCGTCTTCGTCTTCGTCGTCGCCGCGGTGCTGACCCCGCCCGACGTGATCTCGCAGCTGATGCTCGCGATCCCGATGATGCTGCTCTACGAGCTCTCGGTGTTCTCGGTCCGTCGCGTCGAGAAGAAGGGCGAGGCGGCCACGGCGGCTGAAGAAGCCGCGGAGTAGGGCGCTACCGTCATGCTCGCCCTTGTGGCGAGCATCCACGGCTTGAACACAGCCTTCGTCGCATGAAGACGTGGATGGTCGGAACAAGTCCGACCATGACGAAATCGAAGCGACGAATGCCGATCTCGGTGGTTCCCTCTCGCGCCGTCCCGGTCTAGAGCATCCATCGCTGCATTCCGTAGCGATGGCATGGCCGGACGACGATGTACGACATCAAATGGATTCGCGAGAACGCCGCGGCGTTCGATGGAGGCTTGATGCGACGGGGGCTTGAGCCGCTGTCGTCGTCGCTGCTTGCACTCGACGATGCCCGCCGCTCCGCCATCGCCAAGGCGCAGGCCACGCAGGAGCGCCGCAACGCGCTCTCCAAGGAAATCGGCAAGGCCATGGGCGCGAAGGATGTCGCGCTCGCCGACAGGCTCAAGGCCGAGGTCGCCGCGCTCAAGGAAGAGCAGCCGGCATTGGAAGCCGAGGAGAAGGCCGCCAAGGAGGCGCTCGACGAAAAGCTCGCCGCGATTCCGAACACGCCGTTCGAGGACGTGCCCGAGGGGGCGGATGAGCACGGCAACGTCGTGTCGCATGTTCACGGCGTGATGCCCGAGGAACGCGGGCTGCTCAAGGGCGTCAACGATCCCAGGCAGCATTTCGAGCTTGGCGAAGCGCTCGGGCAGATGGATTTCGAGAAGGCGGCGAAGCTCTCGGGCGCACGCTTCGTCGTGCTGGAGAAGCAGATCGCGCGGCTGTCGCGGGCGATCGGGCAGTTCATGCTCGACACGCACACCGAGGAGCACGGCTACACCGAGGTGAATCCACCGCTGCTCGTCCGTGACGACGCGATGTTCGGCACGGCACAGCTGCCCAAGTTCCGCGAGGATCAGTTCCGCGCGGGCGAGGAGCATTGGCTGATCCCCACCGCCGAGGTTCCGCTGACCAATCTGGCAAGGGAATCAATTCTCTCCGAGGAAGAGCTGCCGCTTCGATTCACCGCGCTCACGCCCTGCTTCCGGTCGGAGGCTGGGTCGGCCGGACGCGACACGCGCGGCATGCTGCGCCAGCACCAGTTCGAGAAGGTCGAGCTTGTCTCGATCACCGCGCCGGAGAAGTCGCGCGAGGAGCATGAGCGCATGCTCGCCTGCGCCGAGGCCGTGCTGAAGAAGCTCGATCTGCATTATCGCGTGATGACCTTGTGCACCGGCGACATGGGCTTCGCCTCGCAGAAGACCTACGACATCGAGGTCTGGCTGCCGGGGCAGAAGACCTATCGCGAGATCTCGTCCTGCTCCGTCTGCGGCGATTTCCAGGCGCGGCGCATGAACGCCCGCTACAAGACCAAGGACGGCAAGGGCCCGTTCTTCGTGCACACCCTCAACGGCTCGGGCACGGCGGTCGGCCGCGCGCTGATCGCGGTGATGGAGAACTACCAGAACGCCGACGGCTCGATCTCCGTGCCGGAGGTCCTGGTGCCTTATATGCGCGGCGCGACCAAGATCGAGAAGGCGGCCTGAGATGCGTATCCTCGTCACCAACGATGACGGCATTCACGCCGAGGGGCTCGAGGTGCTGGAGCGTATCGCGCGCCAGCTCTCGGACGATGTCTGGGTCGTGGCGCCCGAGACCGACCAGTCCGGGGTCGCCCATTCGCTGTCGCTGTCGAATCCGTTGAGGCTTCGCCAGATCGGCGAGAAGCGCTTCGCCGTAGCGGGCACGCCGACCGACTGCGTCATCATGGCCGTGCGTTCGATCCTCGCGGAGGCGAAGCCGGACCTCGTGCTCTCGGGTGTCAACCGCGGTTCGAACGTCGCGGAGGACGTGACCTATTCCGGCACCATCGCGGCCGCGATGGAGGGTACGCTCCTCGGCATTCCCTCGATCGCGGTCAGCCAGGCCTATTCGCCCGGCAATCGCGATTCGATCCGCTGGGACTGCGCCGAAAGCCATGCGCCGGGCATCATCCGGCGTTTGCTGGAGGAGGGCATTCCGGAGGGCGTGCTCTTCAATCTCAACTTCCCCAATGCCGGGCCGGAGGAGGTGCAGGGCGTCTCCGTCACGGTGCAGGGCCGGCGCGACCAGGAGCTGGTCAAGCTCGAGCCCCGCAAGGACGGGCGTGGCAATCCCTATTACTGGATCGCCTTCCAGGGCAGCCGCAAGGAGCCGGCCAACGGCACCGATTTGCGCGCCATGGCCGAAAAGCGCATCTCGGTAACGCCGCTGGAGCTCGATCTGACCCATGAGCCGACGCTGACCCGCTTCGCTCGGGTCTTCGCCTGAACGGCGGCGGGGAGGGGGCATGAGCGAGGAGGTGCCGGCCAGCGAGGGCGAGCGCACCGTCGCCTTCCTCCTGTCGCTCAGGGCGCGGGGGGTGCGCGATCTGCCCTTGCTGCGCGCGATGGAGCGGGTGCCGCGCGATCGCTTCGCGCCGGCCCGCTTTGCCGATCTGGCACGCGAGGACGTCTCGGTGCCGCTGCCTTGCGGCCAGACGATGACCGCGCCGCACACCGTCGCCAACCTGCTCGGCGCGCTCGACATGCAGGCGGGCGCGCGCGTGCTCGAAGTGGGAACGGGCTCCGGCTATGTCTCGGCGCTGCTGGCGGCGCTAGGCGGCGAGGTGGTTTCGCTTGAGCGATATCGTTCGCTGGCCCTGGCCGCGCATGAGCGGGTTAGCGGCAGCGGTTTCGGCAAGCTGATCGATTTGCGCCACGCCGATGGCTTTCAGTCCGATCGGACGCTCGGTCGCTTCGACCGTATCCTCGTCAATGGTGTTACCCAGACCGTGCCGGAAGCACTGCTGATGCGGCTGTCGAACGGGGGGCGGCTCGTCGGGGCTTTGCGCGTCGAGGGGATTGCACGGCGGGTGGTCGTCACGCGCCTCGGCGAGGACCAGTTCGACCACGCGACCGGGCCTGTGCTGCGGCTGCCGCCGCTGGTGCCGGGAATTTCGCGCGCGCTTTGATGAAACCGCTGCGAAAGCGGCGTTGCGACGCCCTCCGAATTGCCGCCTAGGGCGCCTGCAAAAAAATCCAAAAAAGTGAACGGGGATTCGCGAGCGAAACTCTTTCGTAACCTCAACGGGACTTTAATGCCCGTCATCGAGTTGCGTCGTTCGCGAGTACTCTGTTCATGCGTAGCCAAGCCGGATCGATCAATCACCGCGCGCTTCGCCGTCTGTCGACGGTCTGTCTGCTCGCCATCGGTGTCAGCGCCTGCTCTTCGGATGCGATGCGCTTCACCCAGACTCCTTTCGACAATCCGTTCAAGTCAGCCCAGGCTCCCGCCGGCGGTTATGAGCCGACGACGACCGGGTCGATCGGGCGGTCGGCCAGCGCGCCGCTGCAGCCCGTGCCGTCCTCGCCGGTCGTGCGGGCCCAGCCGTTGCCGCCGCCACAATCGGCTGTCGCTCTGAGCGCTGCGCCGGCCCAGGCCGTCGCGGGTAGCGCTGCCGGCTGGTCGGCGCAGGGCGGCACGCCGATCGTGCTCGCCCAGGGCGAAAGCCTCGACATGATCTCGTCGCGCTATGGCGTGCCTCGCGCGGCGATCATGTCCGCCAACGGGCTGAGCAACTCCAGCGTCACGCCCGGCACGCGCATCGTGATCCCGGTCTACAACGCCGGCGGCGCGTCGGCGTCGGCGGCTCCGGCCTCTCCCGCCGCGCCGGCTCCTAAGGTCGCACAGGCTCCTGCTCCCTCGCAGCGTTTTGTTGCCGGGCCAGCTCCGGCCGCGGCGCGCCAGCCGGCTCCGGCTCCTGTCGTCGACGCCAAGGCGCAGGCCAAGTCCGCGGCCGAAGCCAGGGCAACTGCCGCAGTGGAGGCGAAAGCGAAGGCCGAGGCCGACGCCCAGGCGATGCGCGAATCGCGTGCCCGGTTCGCCGCCGAAGCCAAGGCCAAGGCCGATGCACGCAAGACGGTTCCGGCCACGCCGGCCACCAAGCCCGTCGTCGAGGCCAAGCCGGCGGCGGCTCAGCCGCAGCCGGTCAAGACCGTCGCTCCGGCGCCCCAGCCAGCCAAGCCTGCCCCGGCAGCGAAGCCGGTCGTCGTGGCGAGCGCTCCGGCCGCCGAGCCGAAGCCGACCGCGATCCCGAAGGCGGAGCCTGCGCCTGAGCCGAAGACCACCGCCAGCCTGCCGAAGCAGGAAGAGGAGGCGGCTTCCTCGGCCGACAAGGCGGATTTCCGCTGGCCGGCGCGTGGCCGCGTGATCTCCGGCTACAGCAAGGGCGGCAACGAGGGCATCAACATCGCCGTTCCCGAAGGCACGCCGGTCAAGGCAGCCGAAGGCGGCACGGTCGCCTATGCCGGCAGCGAGCTGAAGGGCTACGGCAACCTCGTCCTGATCCGCCATCCCAACGGCTACGTCTCGGCCTACGCCCATAACGGCGATCTCAAGGTGAAGCGCGGCGATGTCGTGAAGCGTGGCCAGGTGGTGGCGAATTCCGGCCAGAGCGGCAACGTCTCCTCGCCGCAGCTGCACTTCGAGCTGCGCAAGGGTTCGACCCCGGTCGATCCGACACCCTATCTGAACAACTGAGCCGCATTCGGCGCGACAGGTTCCAGCCTTCGATCGGTTCGCGAGACCCTCCCGATCGAAAAAGGACGGGGCGGCCCCAGGACGGGCCGCCCCGTTTTCTTTTGTGTTTTCAGTTTCGCGTCGGCCATTGCCGAGATGAAATGGCCAGAGCCGCTCGGTTGTCATTCCGGGGCGCGCCACAGGCGCGAACCCGGAACCCACGACTGGGCGGAACATCGTAAACCCGGTTGCGAAGCGCTCGCCCAGTCGTGGGTTCCGGGTTCTTCGCTGCGCGAAGCCCCAAAATGACAACTCGGTGGTTCTCCAGCCGGCTGCGAGCGCCCGCGCTCTCTTACCCCTCCAGCCGCTTGCCCAGCCGGCCGGCGAGGTCCTGGATGTATTGCCAGGCGGTGCGGCCGGAGCGGGAACCGCGCGTGGTCGCCCATTCCAGCGCATCCCGGCGCAGCTCCTCGGGCGCTATCGCCAGCCCGAAATAGCCGACATAGCCGTTGATCATCTCCAGATACTCGTCCTGGCTGCATTTGTGGAAGCCGAGCCAGAGGCCGAAGCGATCGGAGAGCGAGACCTTTTCCTCGATGGCCTCGCCGGGATTGATCGAGGTCGAGCGCTCATTGTCCATCATGTCGCGCGGCAGTAGGTGCCGGCGATTCGAGGTGGCGTAGAACACGACGTTGTCGGGGCGGCCTTCGACGCCGCCGTCGAGCACCGCCTTCAGCGATTTGTAGGAAGTGTCGTCGCTGTCGAAGGACAGATCGTCGCAGAAGACGATGGCGCGATGCGGATCGTTGCGCAGCTGGCTCATCAGGGCAGGAAGGCTCTCGATGTCCTCGCGATGGATCTCGATCAGCTTCAGCGGCAGCGCGCCCTTGGCGAGATTCTGGTTGGTGTCGGCATGGACCGCCTTGACCAGCGACGACTTGCCCATGCCGCGTGCGCCCCAGAGCAGAACGTTGTTGGCCGGCAGGCCCTTGGCGAAGCGCTCGGTGTTTTCGGCCAGCGTGTCACGGACGCGATCGACGCCGCGCAGCAGCGAGAGCGCCACACGATTGACTTTGGGAACCGGGACGAGCTCGGAGCCGGCGGCCTGCCAGACGAAGGCGTCCGCCGCCTTGAGGTCGGCCGGCTTGCGACGGGGCGGGGCGATGCGCTCGAGCGCGTCTGCGATCCGCAGCAGGGTCGCGAGGGTCTGGTCGGGGGGCGTCTCGGCCGTGGTCATGGCATCTGTGCCTTCAGTTCGTTCCGTCGAACCGTACCGTACCGTCCGGTACGGTTCTTGCTGCTACCTAAACCGCGTGGTGGATCGGGCGCAAGGGGCATTGCGCGAATGAAGCTGAGCCCATAGGTGAGGAGCGCGCATGGGGAACCGGGCGTGTCCGATTGATTTCACGGCGTTGCTGGCTATAGTCCGCGCGATTTTTGGCCGGGCGATGCCTTTGCCGCGTCTTTCCATTTCGAGTCTTGCGTCTTGCGGCCAGCCGTGCCGTCGCCAGAGAGGAGTTCTTCAGTGATCACCCCTGCTTTCGCCCAGGCCACAGGAGCCGGTGGCGGCGCCGACATGCTGATCCAGCTCGTCCCGTTCCTGCTGATCTTCGTCATCATGTGGTTCCTGATCATCCGGCCGCAGCAGCGCCGGGCCAAGGCCCATCAGGAGCTGATCAAGAACGTGCGCCGCGGCGACACCGTCGTCACCTCCGGCGGCATGATCGCGAAGGTCTCGAAGGTCGTCGATGATGGCGAGATCGAGGTCGAGATCGCCGATGGCGTGCGCGTGCGCATCGTGCGCGGCATGATCCAGGACGTCCGCTCCAAGAGCGAGCCGGTCAAGAACTAAGTAAGAATGCAGCGGCCCGAGCCCCTTTCCGGGGGCTCGCGGCACGGCAACAAGGCTGTTCACGCAGATGCTTCGTCTCCAGGCCCGCAAGGTCATTCTCGTCCTGCTCGTGCTGATCATCGGCTGCGGGCTCGCCGTGCCGAACCTGTTCTCGCCTGAGACGCGCAAGGCCATCGAAGCCAACGCGCCGTCCTGGATTCCGCGCGCCTTCCTGCCGATCCATGCGGTCGTGCTCGGCCTCGACCTGCAGGGCGGATCGCACGTCCTGCTCGAAATCGACCGGGCCGAGCTGGTGCGCAGCCAGGTCACCCAGCTGCGCGACGACGTCCGCCGCATCCTGCGCGAGGAGCGCGTCAGCATCCAGGGCGGCATCCAGACGACCACGCGTGGCGTCCAGATGCGTGTCCCCGACGCGGCCGAACGGGCCCGCGTCCTGCCGAAGCTGCGCGAGCTCGCGCAGCCGATCGGTACGCTCGGCGCCTTCGGCCCCTCGGGCAACCAGTCGATCGCCATCACCGAGCAGCCCGACGGGCTGATCCAGATGACGGTGACGGAGGCGGGCTCGAACGAGCGCATCCGCCGCGCCGTCGAGCAGGCGATGGAAGTGCTGCGCCGCCGCGTCGACGCATTGGGAACGACCGAGCCGAACATCCAGCGCCAGGGCCTCGACCGCATCCTGGTGCAGGTGCCGGGTCTGCAGGATCCCCAGCGCCTGAAACAGATCCTCGGCGACACCGCCAAGCTCGAATTCCGTCTCGTCGGCGATGCCAACAGCAGCGATGTCGACATGCTGCCCTCGCAAGATGCCGGCGGCCAGACCGTGCCGGTGCTGCGCCAGCCCTCCGTCGACGGCGCGGACCTGATCGACGCGCAGCCGGCCTTCGATTCGCGCACCGGCCAGCCGATCGTGAATTTTCGCTTCAACATTCGCGGCGCTCAGCGCTTCGGCCAGATCACCACCGAGAATCTCGGCCGCCCGCTGGCGATCGTGCTCGACAACAAGGTGATTTCCTCGCCGGTGATCCAGTCGCCGATCACGGGCGGCTCGGGCCAGATCTCCGGCAACTTCACGGTCGAGCAGGTCAACAACCTGTCGATCCTGCTGCGTGCGGGCGCGCTGCCCGCCAAGATGACGATCGTCGAGGAGCGCACCGTCGGCCCCGGCCTCGGCGCCGACTCGATCCGCGCGGGCAAGATGGCCACCCTGATCGCGACCGTGCTGGTGGTGATCTACATGCTCGCGACCTACGGCATCTTCGGCCTGATCGCGAGCATCGCGCTCGTCGTCCATGTCGGCCTGATCTTCGGCCTGATGTCGTTCCTCGGCGCGACGATGACGCTGCCCGGCATCGCCGGCATCGTGCTGACGATCGGCACCGCGGTCGACTCGAACGTGCTGATCTACGAGCGCATGCGCGAGGAAGAGCATCAGGGCCGCAGCCTGGTCTCGGCGCTCGAGGCCGGCTTCCAGCGCGCCTTCGCCACGATCATCGACTCCAACGTCACCATGCTGATCGCGGCGGTGGCGCTGTTCTCGCTCGGCTCCGGTCCGGTGCGCGGCTTCGCGGTGGTCTTCATCCTCGGCATCCTCACCACCGTCATCACGGCGGTGACGCTGACCCGGATGCTGATCGCGATCTGGTATCGCTGGGCCAAGCCCAAGCGCCTGCCGTTCTGACGCTGCCAGCTCTAGAGGAGATTGGCCATGCGCCTGCTTCGTATCGTTCCCGACAACACCAAGTTCAAATTCGTCTGGTTCCGCCGCTTCAGCTATCCGCTGTCGGCGGCCTACTCGATCCTCGTGATCGTGCTGTTCCTCACCGTCGGGCTGAATTTCGGCATCGACTTCAAGGGCGGCACGCTGATCGAGATGCAGGCGAAGAGCGGCAGCGTCGACATCGCCCAGATCCGCCATACCGCCAACGGCCTCGGTTTCGGCGAGGCCGAGGTCCAGGAATTCGGCGCCGCCGGCGAGGTCTCGATGCGCTTCGGCATGCAGCCGGGCGGCGAGACGGCGCAGCAGGCGGTCGTGGTCAAGGCGCGCGAGGCCTTCGCCTCCAGCTATGATTTCCGCCGCGTCGAGACGGTCGGTCCCCGCGTCTCGGGCGAGCTCGTGCAGGCGGGCACGCTCGGCGTCGTGCTCGCGATCGTCGGCGTGCTGATCTATCTCTGGTTCCGCTTCGAGATGCCGCTGGCGATCGGCGCGATCCTCGGCACGCTGCACGACATCGTGCTCACCATCGGCTTCTTCCTGATCACGCAGCTCGAATTCAACCTGACCTCGATCGCGGCGATCCTGACCATCGTCGGTTACTCGCTGAACGAGACCGTCGTGGTGTTCGACCGGACCCGCGAATTGCTGCGCCGCTACAAGACCATGCCGGTCGCGGAACTGCTCGATCTGTCGGTCAACTCGACCCTGTCGCGCACGGCGATGACGGCGACGACGACCTTCCTGTCGCTGCTGGCGCTGGTGCTGTTCGGCGGTTCGGCGATCGAGGGCTTCGCGCTCGTCATGCTGTTCGGCGTGGTGGTCTGCACCTACTCCGCGATGTTCATCTCGACGCCGGTTCTGCTCTATATGGACGTCCGCTCGGCCGGCGCCCGCGAGGAGGCGCAGGAGGCGGCGCGCGCCAAGGCCTCCGCCGCCAAGGCCAAGGCCTGACGGTCATCGGGAGCAAAGATTCGGGATGCCGCGCTTCGACGGTTTCGTTCCCGGCCGCTTTCCGCTCGACGCGATCGGCGCCGGGGGCTTCCGCTTCGCCGAGATGAGTCACAAGGGCTCGATCATCGCGACGCCGGCAGGCGTGCGGATCTGGCCGGTGACGCGCTTTTCCGAGGTGACGATCGAGAGCCTGCAGCCGGTGCTGGACGAGGCCGGGAGCATCGATTTCCTGCTGATCGGCACGGGGCCGGACATCGCCTTCATTCCGCCTGCTCTGCGTGATCCGCTGAAGCAGGCCGGGATCACCGTGGAAGGCATGACGACCGGCGCGGCGGCCCGCACCTACAATGTTCTCGTCGGCGAGGACCGGCGCGTGGCGGCGGCGCTGATCGCGATCGAATGACACCCCAGCAGGCCGATCTCGCCGGCGATATGTAGCGGCGGCGGGGCGCTTGCCCTACACTGGAAGCGGCGGCGGGACGATGGGCCGAGGCGGGACGATGCCGCAGACTGAAACCGACGATCGCAGGGACATCGCGCCGGCGCGCCTGCCGGAGGCCTACGCTCATTGCGCGGGGCTCGTGCGCGAGCAGGATCAGGATCGCTACATCGCCGGGCTCTATGCGCCCGAGGACCGCCGGGCGGCGCTCTATGCTCTCTATGCCTTCAGCCTCGAGATCGCCCGCGTGCGGGCGCTGGTCAGCGAGCCACTGCCCGGAGAGGTCCGGCTGCAATGGTGGCGCGACGTTCTGGAGGGGCAGGCGGGCGGCGAGACGCAGGCGCATCCGGTTGCGGCGGCCCTGCTCGACACCGTGCGGCGCTATCGGATTCCGATCGCGCCGCTGACGGCGTTGATCGATGCGCGCATCTTCGATCTCTACGACGACCCGATGCCATCGCTGCGTGACCTGGAGGGTTATGCCGGCGAGACGGCGAGTGCCGTGATCCGGATCGCCTGCCTGATCCTTGCGGGCGGGCGCGACCCGGGCGGGGCGGCAGCCTGCGGCCATGCCGGCGTCGCCTATGCGCTGACCGGGCTGATGCGCGCCTTTCCGTGGCACGCGGCCGAGGGGCAGGTGTACCTGCCGGCGGATATCCTCGCCCGCAATGGCGTGACGCGCGACGACATCGTGCGCGGGCGCGGCGGGCCAGGGGTGCTCTACACGCTCAAGGAGTTGCGGGAGATCGCCCGGGGCCATGTGAAGAAGCTTACGAGCCTCAGCGAGACGATTCCGCCGGCGCTGAAGCCGGCTTTCCTGCCGGTCGCGTTGGTCGAACCTTATCTCCGGCGGATGGATGGGCGGGGCTACGATCCCTACCGCACCATCGTCACCCTGCCGGCCTGGCGCCGTCAGTGGATTTTGTGGCGGGCGTCGCGGCGGAGTTGAAGAGCGCGTGCCGTCACTCTCGCGCGGAGCGGTCTGCGAGGCCAAGATTCCAGATAGCGCGGGGAACCCTCTCAGCAATCTCGGGCTTGCCCGAGATTGGCATGCGAGCAGTCGAAGCCGGCAACAGCCGGCTTCGACGGGAGAGGGCAGGGTGAGGGGTAGGCCGTTGGACGCTTTGGCCGTGCCCCACCGCTGCTGCGGGTGGGAGTTTGCGTCACTGGTCCAGGGGCCGACACCTCACCCCTGCCCCTCTCCTTACAGGAGAGGGGTTCCCCGCGCCTTATTCGACCTGTGTAGGACGACGGCAGAGTTCTTCACTCCGCCGCCTTTGCCTCGACGCCGCCGGCCCATTCGTCCATGACCTGCTTCGCCCGCGCGGTCAGCGCCTGCTTGCGGGCGAGACTCTTGGCCGGCCCCTTCAGGCGCTTGCCGTCAGGGCCGGTGGTGGCCACGCCCTCGATCGGCGGGAACAGCCCGAAATTGATGTTCATCGGCTGGAAGGAGCGCGGCCCTTCGTCGATCGTGACGATGTGGCCGCCGGTGATGTGGTTGACCAGCGCGCCGAGCGCCGTAGTTGCCGGAGGCAAGGGCAGCTCGCGCCCGAGCCGCTCCGCCGCCGCCATGCGGCCGGCGAGGAGCCCGGTCGCCGCACTCTCGACATAGCCCTCGCAGCCGGTGATCTGGCCGGCGAAGCGCAGGCGCGTATCGGCCTTGAGGCGCAGTCGCTCGTCGAGCAGCTTCGGCGAGTTCAGATAGGTGTTGCGGTGGATGCCGCCGAGCCGGGCGAACTCGGCGTTCTGCAGGCCGGGGATCATCCGGAAGATCGCAGCCTGCTCGCCATATTTCAGCTTGGTCTGGAAGCCAGTCATGTTGAACAGGGTGCCGAGCGCATTGTCCTGGCGCAGTTGCACCACGGCATAGGCCTTCACCGTCGGGTTGTGCTTGTTGGTCAGGCCGACCGGCTTCATCGGGCCCCAGCGCAGGGTCTCGCGGCCGCGCTCGGCCATCACCTCAATCGGCAGGCAGCCGTCGAAATAGGGCGTGCCTTCCCACTCCTTGAACTCGGTCTTCTCGGCGGCGAGCAGTGCGTCGATGAAGGCCTCGTACTGGTCGCGGTCGAGCGGGCAGTTGATATAGTCGGCGCCGGTGCCGCCGGGCCCGGCCTTGTCGTAGCGCGACTGGAACCAGGCCTGGTCCATATCGACCGAATCGAAATGCACGATGGGCGCGATGGCGTCGAAGAAGGCGAGCGAATCCTCGCCGGTCAGCGATTGCAGGCCCTCGGCCAGTGCAGGCGAGGTCAGCGGGCCGGTGGCGATGATGACATTGTCCCATTCGGCCGGCGGCAGGCCGGCGATCTCGCCGCGATCGATGGTGACGAGCGGGTGGCTCTCCAGCGCGGCCGTGACGGCCTGCGAGAAGCCGTCGCGGTCGACGGCCAGCGCGCCGCCTGCCGGGACCTGATGAGCGTAGCCCTTGGCCATGATCAGGGAGCCGAGGCGGCGCATCTCCCAATGGAGCTGGCCGACCGCGTTGCTGGAGGCATCGTCGGACCGGAAGGAGTTCGAGCAGACGAGTTCCGCCAGTCCCTCGGTCTTGTGGGCGTCGGTGCCGCGGACGGGGCGCATCTCGTGGATGACGACCGGCACGCCGGCCCGGGCGACCTGCCATGCGGCTTCGGAGCCGGCGAGACCGCCGCCGATGATATGAACGGGTTGGGTCGAAGGGCTTTTCATGGCTGCGATGTGTCCGCAGCAGGCTTCGAGGTCAAGGGTGAAGGGGGCTGGAAACGCAAAATGCCCGCCGTGAGGCGGGCATTCGCTCTTCGACCAGGTTCGAGGGGAGGGGAAACACGAACCCAGGAGAAAGGAGGCTGAACACGCCGCGCCGATGCGCGACGGTTCGAAATCAGAACCTTCAGGCCGCAGCGTGGGTGCGGGCGACGAAGGAGATCTCCGAGCGCGACAGGCCGAGGTCGTCGAGCTCGCGGTCGGTCAGACGGGAGAGCTCACGGACGGTCTCGCGATAACGGAGGTAGGCGCGAATCTTGGCAGCGATCATGGTGACGAACATGGTGGTCTTCCTTGCGTAATCCGGACTGGGGCGGCGCCCACAGCGATGAATTCGTTGTGCACTGCATATAAGTGAGGCGAGCTGCTTTAAACAGGGGCTGCCGGTCAGCTCTGTTATGCCTTCAGCGCATGGCGAGTTAAGGTCTCGGTCATTTTTGCCGGCTTGTCCTGCGCTCAGGGTAAGGCTTGAGGCAAAATTGAGGAAATTTCTCGCCTCGATTTTAATCGTTCCGGCAAGGTTCGCGGAGTTGGGGCGAGGTTTTGCCCATCAGATAGGCATGTTGCAGGCGCTAACAAGGCTGCGGTGCCGCCTCGCGATTTTGCGTTGCGGAATCGGTCGGCCACGCGCCGGGATTGTGTGGCCGTCCCGCGTGCCGCGAAGCCGCGCTCGCCGCCCGGTTTCGCTGTTGCGTTCGGCCTTCCCAGTGCGTGTCAGCCGGCCTTGCCGGCATCGAAGCGCAGGAGCCGGAGCGCGTTGGCCGTGACGATCACGGTCGCCCCGGTATCCGCGAGGATCGCGACCCAGAGCCCGGTGTAGCCCAGCACGCTGGTGACCAGGAACACGGCCTTCAGCCCGAGCGCGAGCGTAATGTTGGCGTGGATATTGGCCATCGTCGCGCGTGCCAGCCGGATCAGCGCCGCGACGTCGCGCACGCGGCTCTTCAGAACCGCGCCGTCGGCGGTCTCCAGCGCGACGTCGGTGCCGGAGCCCATGGCGACGCCGATGCTGGCGGCGGCCAGCGCAGGCGCGTCGTTGATGCCGTCGCCCACCATCATCACAGGGGCTTGCGCGGCGAAGGCCTTGATCGCCGCGACCTTGTCGTCCGGCATCAGCTCGGCCTTGTGCTCCATGCCGAGCTGGCCCGCGATGGCGGCGCCGGTGCGCGCATTGTCGCCGGTGAGCATGGCCGAGCGGATGCCCATCGCCTTGAGCTCGGCGATGGCCGCGGCGGCGTCCTCGCGCGGCTCATCGCGCAATGCGATCAGGCCGGCGAGCGCGCCGTCCACGACGATGGCCGCGACGGTCTTGCCGGCGGCTTCCAGTTCCTCGGCAGCAATGCGCGCCCGGCTGTCGAACGGCGCGCGGGCTGCGGCATGCCGCGGGGCGCCGACGAAGACCGAGCGGCCGCCGACAGAGCCGGTGACGCCCTGGCCTGCGAGCGCGGCCGCCTCCGTCGCCGGCACATAAGCGATGCCGTCGGCGCGGGCGCGTTCGAGCACGGCCTCGGCGAGCGGATGGGCGGAGCCGTGCTCGACGGCGGCGGCGAGCGCCAGCACCTCGGCTTCGCTGCCGGCGAGGGCGATGACGTCGGTGACGCGCGGCTTGCCCTGGGTCAGGGTCCCGGTCTTGTCGAAGGCGACGAGGCCGGTCTTAGCGGCGGTCTCGATGACGACGCCGCCTTTCATCAGCAAGCCCTGGCGGGCGCCGGCGGAGAGCGCGGCGGCGATCGAGGCCGGAACCGAGATCACCAGAGCGCAGGGGCAGCCGATCAGGAGCAAGGCCAGCGCGCGATAGATCCAGACCGACCACTCGGCGCCTAGCAGCAGCGGCGGCACCAGCGCGACCACGAGTGCGAGCCCGACGATCGCGGGCATGTACCAGCGCGAGAAGCGGTCGATGAAGCGCTCGGTCGGCGCGCGCGCCTCCTGCGCCTCCTCGACCAGGCGGATGATGCGGGCGATGGTGTTGTCCTCGGCCGCCTTGTCGACGCGCACGCGCAGCGCCGCCTCGCGGTTGACCGAACCGGCAAAGACCGGCTCGCCGACGCCCTTGGTCTTCGGCACGGATTCGCCGGTGACCGGGCTTTCGTCGATGCCGGAGATGCCGTCGGTGATCTCGCCATCGGCGGGGATGCGGTCGCCCGGGCGAACCAGCACGATCTGGCCGACCTTCAGATTCGCGGCATCGACCTGGCGGGTCGCTCCGTTCTCCTCGACGAGGGCGGTCTTGGGCACGAGGTCGCCGAGCGCCCGGATCGAGGCGCGGGCGCGGTCGGCCGCGACGCCTTCCAGAACCTCGCCGACGGCGAAGAGGAAGACGACCAGCGCCGCTTCCTCGGCCGCGCCGATGAAGAGCGCGCCGGTGGCGGCAATCGTCATCAGCATCTCGATGGTGAAGGGAATGCCCGCGCGCGCGGCCGCGAAGGCGCGCTTCGCCACAGGGGCGACACCGATGATACAGGCCAAGATGAAGGCCCAATGGCCGATACCCGGCCAGATCAGGCCGGCGGCATAGGCCGCGCCGAGCAGCAGGCCGGTGCCGATGACGAGGCGGCCCTTGCCGGTCTGGTACCACCGCGCACCTTCGGGCGTGGCCTCATGGACGTGGCCGTGATCCTTCTCCGCCGCCAGTTTGGGGGCCTTCGGGTCGTGGTCGTGGCCGGAATGGCTGTGGCCCGCGTGATCGTGGTCATGCGTGTGATCATGGCTGTGGCTCGAGCAGCAGGCGTCGCCGTGCTCATGCTTGCCGTGGTCATGGGCGTGATCGTGATGTTGATGCGCGTGGCTGCCATGATCATGGCCGCAGCCGCAATCGTCCTGTTTGGTCGAGGGCGGTGCGGAAGCTGGAGCGGTCAATGCGGCCGTGGTGTAGCCGAGGCCGTTGACGCGCTTCTCGATGGCTTCCGGCGTGGTCGCGCTGGCATCGAGCGCGAGCGTCAGCGTCTCCGACATCACCGAGAGCCTGACGTCGCTGACGCCGGGCAGGCGCTCCACCGCGCCGCGAATCTTCGCCGCGCAGCTCGCGCAATCCATGCCGCCGACCTTCCAGGACAGGGTCTGGGCGGTGGTTTCGGGGCGGGCGGCCATGACGTGTCTCCGTCTCTCGTTCGCTACGGGACATCTCTCTACAAGCTGTAGCCACTTCAGGTTCAAGAGGGAAAATGCGGTTTCTGCCTTTGCTCGTTTCCCACTGAAACACCCGATCATCCCGGGCTTGCCCCGGGATCCATGTCGGAGCGCATCCGGTCGAGGTTCAGGCACGGACCCCGGATTTCCGCTTCGCTGCGTTCGGGATGACTCGCGGCAGTCCTTTCAAGCGTGATGCTCGCCCTTGTGGCAGGCATCCACGTTTTGACGCCGCACTTGATAAAGGAAGACGTGGATGGCCGGGACGAGCCCGATCCTGACGGGAGAGCGGCTTGAGAGCGTTTCGTAGCCGACGCTCTCCGCTATGCACGCTGCTTCTGCATGCAGCATGCACCTTGCCATTGACCGCTCCGCATACCGTACCGGATAGTTCGCTCCGAGAGGGAGCGAAGACCGATGCCGCAGCCGAGACCGTCCACCGCGCTTGCCGGGCTCAAGGTGCTGGATCTGACCCGCGTGCGCGCCGGGCCGACCTGCGTGCGCGTCTTCGCCGATTTCGGCGCCGATGTGATCAAGGTGGAGAGCCCGCCCGGCCTCGATCCGAACGAGAACATGAGCGGGCCGCGCCTCGGCTACGACATGCAGAACCTGCATCGCAACAAGCGGTCGCTCGCGCTCAACCTGAAGACCACCGAAGGCAAGGCGATCCTGATGAAGCTCGTCGACGAGGCAGACCTGCTCGTCGAGAACTTCCGGCCCGATGTGAAGGAGCGGCTCGGTCTCGATTTCGAGACGCTGCACGCGCGCAACCCGCGGCTGATCCTCGTCTCGATTTCCGGCTTCGGGCAATCCGGCCCGTATCGGACGCGCGCCGGCTTCGACCAGATCGCACAAGGCATGGGCGGGATGATGTCGGTGACGGGGCTGCCGGGGCAGGGGCCGGTCAGGGCCGGGATCGCGCTCGCCGATTCCTCCGCGGGGATCTACGGCGCCGTCGGCGCATTGATCGCCCTGCAGGAGCGGGCGACCTCCGGCAAGGGGCAGTGGGTGCAGACTTCGCTGCTCGAAGCCCAGATCGCGATGATGGATTTCCAGGCGGCGCGCTATCTCGTCGAGGGCTCGGTTCCGCCCCAGGCCGGCAACGACCATCCCTACCAGACGCCGATGGGCGTCTATCGGACGCGCGACGGGGCGATCAATCTCGGCGTCGGCGGCGAGGAGCAATGGCGCTCCTTCTGTCGGGCGATCGAGCGGCCCGAATGGGGTGCGGATGCGCAATACGACAGCACGGAGAAGCGCTTCGCGCATCGGCCGGAATTGCGGGAAATGATCGAGGCGCGGTTGTCCGAGGCCGACAGTGCCGATTGGCTGGCCGTAATGGAGCGCCATGGCGTGCCGGCCGGGCCGATCTATGCCGTGGACGAAATGTTCGAGGATCCGCAGGTCCGCCATCTCGGCATCGCCAGGCCGCTGAACCATCCCGATCTCGGAGACATCCGCCTCGTCGGCCAGCCGGTGACGCTGTCGCGCACCCCGGCCGATGTCGCGACGCCGACGCCGGCGGCGGGAGAGCATAATGACGAGATTCTCGCCGGGCTCGGCTATGACGAAACAGCGCTCGCAAGGCTGCGGGCCGATGGCGTGATCTGACGGAGAGCTGGAGTGGACGACGAAATCCTTTACGCGGTCGAAAACGGCGTCGGCACGATCACGCTCAACCGGCCACAGGCGCGCAATGCCCTGACCTTCGCCATGTACGAGCGCATTGCCGAGATCTGCCGCGATCCGGTCGCTCATGGCGATCCGCGCGTAATCGTCATGACCGGGGCGGGCGACAAGGCCTTCGCCGCCGGCACCGATATCGCTCAGTTCCGCGTCTTCAAGAGCGCGGAGGATGCGCTGGCCTATGAAGAGCGGATCGAGGCCGTGATCGGAACGATCGAACGCTGCCCGGTGCCGACCCTGGCCGCGATTGCCGGCGCCTTCACCGGTGGGGGAGCAGCGATCGGGCTCGCCTGCGATCTCCGGATCGCCACGGTGACGGCCCGATTCGGCTTTCCGATCGCGCGCACGCTCGGCAACTGCCTGTCGATGGATAATTATGCGCGGCTCTACGCGATGCTCGGCCCGGCGCGGGTCAAGGACATCGTCTTTACCGCACGACTGGTCGAGGCGGAGGAGGGGCAGCGCATCGGCCTCTACAGCGAATTGCTGCCGGACCACGCCGCCCTGATGAGCCGGGCCGCCGAGCTGGCGCAACTCATCGCCGGGCATGCGCCCTTGACGATGCGCGCCACCAAGGAGGCCATGCGCCGTCTGGTCTCGGCGACGGCGGAGGGGCTCGACGGCCGCGATCTCGTGACGCTCTGCTATACCAGCGCCGATTTCCGCGAAGGTATGGAGGCCTTCCTCGGCAAGCGCGCCCCGAACTGGACGGGCCGCTGAGCGCTATGCTCGGGCTTGACGCACTGCTTGTCCGGCTCACTCCGGGCGCCGCATCGAAAGCGATGGATCGCGGCTGTTCCAGCAGATGATGGGGAGCGGGGCATGCGCGGGAAACCCCTCCCCCTTGTGGGGAGGGGCAGGGGTGGGGGTCGCAAAGCCAGAACTCTGCCTCCGTTTTTTTGCGCGCCCCGCTTCTGCAATCGGCCGCGCACCCGGTCGTTCGACCCCCATCCCCATACCCTTCCCCACAAGGGGGAAGGGAGGAGGCCGCATCTGCAAACGCTCGCTCGAACGGGCCGGACAGCTCTGGACTCGACCCGGGCGTCTCGGGATGAACACTCAGCCGTAGCGGCCTTCCAGCCTGCGATCGAGCGCGAGCGCGGCCAAGGTGCAGAGCGCGCCGGAGAGCAGGTAGATGCCGACCCAGGCGAGGCCGAAGGTGCTCGACACCGTCAACGCCACCAGCGGCGCGAAGCCGGCGCCCAGCAGCCAGGCCAGGTCTGAGGTCAGCGCCGCGCCGGTATAGCGGTATTGCGTGCCGAAGCTCGAGGCGACGGCGCCGGCCGTCTGGCCATAGGAGAGGCCGAGCAGGCCGAAGCCGATGATGACGTAGATCGTCTGGCCCGCCAGGCTGTCGCCGAAGAGCAGCGGGGCGATGACGCTCGACAGGCTGAACAGCGCGATCATCGCGCCCGAAAGCAGCAGCGTGTTGCGGCGGCCGATCTGGTCCGCGATCAGGCCCGAGGTGACGATCGCGCCCGCACCGACCACGCCGCCGGCGCCCTGCACCAGCAGGAATTCCGCGACCGAGCGGTCGGTGAACAGGTTGATCCAGCTTACCGGGAAGATGGTGACGAGGTGGAACAGCGCGAAGCTCGCCAGCGGCACGAAGGCACCGAGCACGATCGTGCGGCCATGGGCCCGGACGAGTTCCGAAACCGGCACCGGCATGAGCTCACGCGTTTCCATCAGCTCGGCGAATTCATGGGTCGCGACCATGCGCAGGCGGGCGAACAGCGCCACCACGTTGATCGTCAGCGCCACGAAGAACGGGTAGCGCCAGCCCCAGCCGAGGAAATCCTCCTTCGACAGCGCACCTTCGAAATAGGCGAACAGGCCGGCGGCGAGAATGAAGCCGAAGGGAGCGCCGAGCTGCGGCAGCATCGCATACCAGCCGCGGCGGTTGGGCGGTGCGTTGAGCGCGAGCAGGGAGGACAGCCCGTCCCAGGCGCCGCCGAGCGCGATGCCCTGCAGCAGGCGGAAACCGGCGAGGATGACGACGCACCAGATCCCGATCGTCGCATAGCCTGGCAGGAAGGCGATCGCGGCGGTCGAGCCGCCGAGCAGGAACAGCGCGATGGTGAGCTTGGTCGCACGGCCATAGCGGCGGTCGATGGCGAAGAACAGGACCGAGCCGATCGGCCGCGTGATGAAGGCCAGAGCGAAGATGCCGAAGGCATAGAGCGTGCCGGTGAGGCGGTCGACGAAGGGAAAGACCAGCTCCGGGAAAACCAGCACGCAGCCGAGGCCGAAGACGAAGAAGTCGAAATATTCCGACGTCCGCCCGATGATGACGCCAAGCGCGATATCGGCGGGCGTGACGTGGTCGCGCCCGTGCTCGTCCGTCAGATGTCCCGGTGATTGGATCGTCGCGTCAGCGCTCATGACCGCGAATTCCTCGCTCGCAGACAGGCCGGAAGGACCGGGCTTGCCCGCACCTCATACAAATGGATACGGTGGTTAGAAGCTTCCCGTCAAACCGTCGCAATGGGACAGATTGTCCGATGTGCGGTGCGATAGAATGGGAATAGAGAGCGGTGGTTCCCGGATCAGGGAGGTCTCGAGTCTCTTGCGGATCTTTCGAATTTTAGCGGCTTTGCCGATTCTCGCCATGCTCGGCGGGTGCCAGATGGTGCTTCTGTCGCCTTCCGGCGATATTGCGGTGCAGCAGCGGAATCTCCTGTTCGCCTCCACGGCGCTGATGCTGCTCATCATCATCCCGGTGATGGCGCTGACGATTTTCTTCGCCTGGCGCTACCGCGCCTCGGCCAAGGCCAGCTACGACCCGGACTGGCACCATTCGCTGCCGCTCGAAGTGGTGATCTGGTCGGTGCCGCTGCTGATCATCGTGGTCATCGGCGCGATGACCTGGATGGGCACGCATCTGCTTGACCCCTATCGCCCGTTGAACCGCATCAGTGCCTCCAGGCCGACCGTCGAGGCGAAAGCCGGCGGGAACGGGGTCAGGAAGCAGCCGCTGGTGATCCAGGTCGTGGCGCTCGACTGGAAATGGCTGTTCCTCTACCCGGCGCAGGGCATCGCCTCGCTCAACGAGGTGGTGGCGCCGGTCGACCAGCCGATCGAGTTCCGCATCACCTCGTCCTCGGTGATGAATTCGCTCTTCATCCCGGCGCTCGCCGGCCAGATCTACGCCATGCCCGGCATGCAGACGAAGCTCAACGCGGTGATCAACCATCCCGGCGATTTCGAGGGGTTCTCGGCCAATTACAGCGGGGCCGGCTTCTCCGACATGCGCTTCCGCTTCCGTGGCGTCGACGAGAAGGGCTTCGGTGACTGGGTGCAGGGCGCGCTCCGCAAGGGCAGTCCGCTCGGGCGCGAGGAATATCTGGTGCTGGAGAAGCCGAGCGAGCGCGAGGCGGTCCGCTATTTCCGCGACATCCCGTCCGATCTGTTCAGCGCCATCCTCAACATGTGCGTCGACCGCGCCAAGATGTGCACGCGCGACATGATGGCGATGGACGCCAAGGGGGGCGGGGGCAAGGAGGGCATCCATATCGTCGCGCAGCTCGAATACGACAAGAGCGTGCGCCGGGGCGGGCAGCCGATGCCGCCGCGCCCCTTCGTGACGGCGATCTGCACGCCGACCGATGTCTACGGCACCGGGGGCGTCACCGCCCGCGTCGCCAACTGACTGCCGCTAGCGAGGCGAGTGAACGATGACCTCCTATCCCGAATGGTGGAAGCTGATCTTCGGGCGCTTCACGCTCGAAGCGTTTCCCTATCATGAGCCGATCCTGATCGGGACCTTCGCGGTCGTCCTCCTCGGTGGCCTCGCGCTCGTCGCGCTGGTCACCCGCTACAAGCTCTGGGGCTATCTCTGGCATGAGTGGTTCACCAGCGTGGACCACAAGAAGATCGGGATCATGTACATGATCCTCGGCGTGATCATGCTGCTGCGCGGCTTCGCCGACGCGCTGATGATGCGCGGCCAGCAGGCGATCGCCTTCGCCGGCAACGAGGGTTATCTGCCGCCGCACCATTACGACCAGATCTTCACGGCCCATGGCGTGATCATGATCTTCTTCGTGGCGATGCCCTTCGTCACGGGGCTGATGAACTATGTCGTGCCGCTGCAGATCGGCGCGCGCGACGTTGCTTTTCCCTTCCTGAACAATTTCTCGTTTTGGATGACGGTCGGCGGCGCGGTGCTGGTGATGGCGTCGCTCTTCATCGGCGAATTCGCCAAGGTGGGCTGGCTCGCCTACCCACCGCTATCGGGGGCCGCCTACTCGCCCGGGGTGGGGATGGATTACTACCTATGGGCCCTGCAGATCGCGGGTGTGGGTACGACCCTGTCCGGCGTCAACCTGATCGCGACCATCGTGAAGATGCGTGCGCCCGGCATGGACATGATGCGGATGCCGGTTTTCACCTGGACCTCGCTGTGCACCAACGTGCTGATCGTCGCGACCTTCCCGATCCTGGCGGCGACGCTCGCGCTGCTGACGCTCGACCGCTATGTCGGCACCAATTTCTTCACGAACGATCTCGGCGGCAACCCGATGATGTATGTGAATCTGATCTGGATCTGGGGCCATCCTGAGGTCTACATCCTGATCCTGCCGATCTTCGGAGTGTATTCCGAGGTGGCCTCGACCTTCTGCGGCAAGCGCCTCTTCGGCTATGCCTCGATGGTCTACGCGACGGTGGTCATCACCATCCTGTCCTACCTCGTCTGGCTGCACCACTTCTTCACGATGGGCTCGGGCGCCAGCGTGAACTCCTTCTTCGGCATCACGACGATGATCATCTCGATCCCGACGGGCGCGAAGATCTTCAACTGGCTGTTCACGATGTATCGCGGCCGCATCCGCTTCGAGCTGCCGATGATGTGGCTCGTCGCCTTCATGCTGACCTTCGTCATCGGCGGCATGACCGGCGTGATGTTGGCGGTGCCGCCGGCCGATTTCGTGCTGCACAACAGCCTGTTCCTGATCGCCCATTTCCACAACGTCATCATCGGCGGCGTGGTCTTCGGCGTCTTCGCCGGCATCGCCTACTGGTTCCCGAAGGCCTTCGGCTTCAAGCTCGACACGTTCTGGGGCCTGCTCTCCTTCTGGTTCTGGGTGGTCGGCTTCTACGTCGCCTTCATGCCGCTCTATATCCTCGGCCTGATGGGCGTGACGCGGCGTCTGAGCCGTTTCGAGGACCCGTCGCTCCAGATCTGGTTCGTGATCGCGGCGGTGGGCGCGATCCTGATCGCGCTCGGCATCCTGTGCTTCATCATCCAGATCGCCGTCAGCATCCTGCGCCGCGAGCAGCTGCGCGACACGACCGGCGATCCCTGGGACGGGCGCACGCTGGAATGGTCGACCTCCTCGCCGCCGCCGGGCTACAACTTCGCGTTCACGCCGATCGTGCATGACCTCGACGCCTGGGCCGACATGAAGAAGCGCGGCTACCGGCGCCCGCTCGGCGGTTTCAAGCCGATCCATATGCCGCGGAACACCGGAGCCGGCGTGATCATCGCCGGGCTCGCCACGGTCTGCGGCTTCGCCCTAATCTGGTACATCTGGTGGCTGGCGGCGTTGACATTCGTGGGCGTGATCGCCACGGCGATCGGGCACAGCTTCAACTACGACCGCGACTTCCATATCCCTGCCGAAACCGTTCTGCGCGAAGAGAATTCGCGCACCGAACAGCTCGGCCGGGCCTGAGGGGCGATGATGAGCACGAACCCTCGGGCGACAGCGGAAGCGCAGGCTGCGAACGGAGTTCCGGCCTTCTACGTCACGGGAGAGGAGCACGAGCACTCCGGCGGCTCGACCATGCTCGGCTTCTGGCTCTATCTGATGAGCGACTGCCTCGTCTTCGCAGTCCTCTTCGCGACCTTCGGCGTGCTGGGGCGCAACTATGCGGCGGGGCCGTCGGGCGTCGACCTGTTCGACCTCAGGCTGGTCGCGATCAACACCGCGATGCTGCTCTTCTCCTCGATCACCTATGGCTTCGCCATGCTGGCGATGGACAAGGGCCGGCAGGCGGCGATGCAGGGCTGGCTCGTCGTCACCGCCGCCTTCGGTCTCGCCTTCCTCGCGATCGAACTCTACGAGTTCGCGCATCTGATCCATGAGGGCGCGACCCCGATGCGCAGCGCCTTCCTGTCCTCCTTCTTCACGCTGGTCGGCACGCACGGGCTGCACGTCACCTTCGGCCTGATCTGGCTTGCCGTGCTGATGGTCCAGGTCCGGCGGCGCGGGCTGATCGAGGCGAACCGGCGCCGGCTGATGTGCCTCTCCATGTTCTGGCACTTCCTCGACGTCGTCTGGATCGGCGTCTTCACCTTCGTCTATCTGATGGGCGTGCTGAAATGAGCGCTGGCCAGAACCAAGCCGAGCATCACGACGGGCATGGCGGCCACGGCGGCGCGCCGCATGGCAGCCTGCGCGGCTATGTCACCGGCTTCCTGCTTTCGGTGGTACTGACCGCGATTCCGTTCTGGCTCGTCATGAACGACGTGCTCGGCAATGCGACGCTGACCGCGATCGTGATCATGGCTTTCGCCGCCGTGCAGATCGTCGTCCACATGGTCTATTTCCTGCACATGAACAGCCGCGCCGAAGAAGGCTGGAGCATGATGGCGCTGATCTTCACGATCATCATTGTGGTGATCGCGCTCTCGGGCTCGCTCTGGGTGATGTACCACCTCAACAGCAACATGATGCCGAGCGACCTGCACAAGATGTGAGAGATCGCTTGGCAACTCTACTGCGGCGGCCGACTGACTGCGCTTCCGGTGCTCGCGTACCAAAGTACGCTCCGCTCCGGTTCTCGAAAACGCCGCCATTCGACTCTCCGCAGCGCGTTGCCAAGCGATCTCCAGGCGCCCCTCGATGATGCCGCCGTTGGACGTCAGAGCCAGGCGACGCTCGCACACAGCTCGTCTTGTCTTCGCCGTAGCGCTTGGCCTTGTCACACTGGTTTCCACCGGTCTCGGCGTCTGGCAGGTCCAGCGGCGGAGCTGGAAGCTCGACCTGATCGCCCGCGTCGAAGCGCGCATTCATGCCGAGCCGGTCGCGGCGCCGGGGCCGGCGGAATGGCCGTCGCTCGACGCTGCCGACGCCGAATATCGCCGCGTCGTTCTGCTGGGGCGCTATCTCGACAGCCCGGAGACGCTGACCATGGCCGTCACCGAGCGCGGTCCGGGCTTCTGGGCGCTGGCGCCGTTTCGCAGCGAGGCCGGCTACACCGTTCTCGTCAATCGGGGCTTCGTGCCGGAGGACAAGCGCGGGCCGGAAACTCGGCGGCCGGCTGCCGGCGAACAGGCGAGGGTGGTCGGGCTGCTGCGGCTCACCGAGCCGGGCGGCGGCTTCCTGCGTGCCAATGATCCTGCCGGCGGGCGCTGGTATTCGCGTGACATCGCCGCGATTGCCTCCGCGCGGCGGCTGGGCGAGGTCGCGCCTTACTTCGTCGATGCGGATGCGGCCTCCGAGCCCGGGCCTTTGCCGCAGGGCGGCATGACCCAAATCAGCTTCCGCAACGCGCATCTGATCTATGCGCTGACCTGGTTCTGCCTCGCCCTGATGAGCGCCGGAGGCGCTGTCTTCGTGCTGAAAGGCAAGGCCGACGACGAGCCGGTGCCGTAGAGATCGACGTCATTCCGGGCAAGCGAAGCGCGGACCCGGAATCCATCGTAGAGCACGTTGCCCTTCGATGGCTTCCGGATCGGCGCCGCTGTGGGATTATTGGGGCGGGCGGGAGATCGTTGGGTTCGCGGTCTTGCAGACCGTTTGCCGGCGCTGATCCCCGCCCTTTTTTGCCGACCCGAACCTGAACAAGTTGGTCGAGGCCGCTGCCACGGCGGACCTCGCAGCACAGGCGCAGGCGCATGATCCTACATCCTGGATGCCTGGGAATCGACGTTTCCAAACACTGGCTCGACACCGGCTTCGGTTCGCGGGGAGCGGTGCGGCGCATCGCCAACGCGATCGAGGCGATCGAGGGCTTGATGAGCGGCCTCGGCGAGCCGCCCGAGTTGATCGTGTTCGAGGCGATGGGGGCGCTATGACCGGCGCCTGCGCCTGGTGCTTCTGCGTCACGGCCTGCGCTTTGCCCGGACCGCGCCCGGCCGCGCCCGGGACTTCGTCCGCGCGCTCGGGCAGCATGCCAAGACCGATGCGATCGACGCGCGCATGCTGGCGGCGATGGGCGAGCGGCTCGACTTGCCGGCGACGGTCCCGGTCGCGGCGTCGCGGGAAAGACTGGCCCTGCTGCTGCGCCGCCGCGACCAGCTCGTCGCCATGCGCCAGCAGGAACGCCTGCGCCTGAGCCAGGCCGAACCGGAGGAAGGCGATGGCCTCGCGCGCCATCTCGCCTTCCCCGGCGCCGAGATCGCCGCCATCGAGGGCTGGATCCGGCAGATCTTGCACGACGGCGAGGATCTCGCCCGCCAGGAGCGGCTGTTGCGCTCCGTCCCCGGTATCGGCCCCGTCGCCGCCGCCGTCCTCCTCGGCCTGATGCCCGAGCTCGGACGCCTCTCGAGCAAGGCAGCAGCCGCCCTGGCCGGTCTGGCCCCCTGCAACCACGACAGCGGCAGGAAGCGCGGCCGCGACGCCCTCTACATGGCCGCCATCGCCGCCGCCCGATCCGCCTCGCGCTTCGCAAAAGCAGCCCGCGACATGCGCGCCAGAAACAAGCCCTTCAAGCTCGTCATGATCGCCATCGCCCGAAAAATCCTCGTCACCGCAAACGCCATCATCAGGCAACAGGCTCCCTTCGAGCGCGCAAGATGACACAGTTGCCGGGCTCTTCACTGCGCGAAGCCCCGGAATGACAAGGGTGTTCTGACCGCGAATGAGCCTGCAAGTGTCCCTGCCGTCTAACCCAGCCCCAGCTCGGCCCGCACCCGCTTCGTCAGCCCGGCCGCGGCGAGGCGGTGGCTTTCGCGCAGATAGTCCTGCAAGGCGTCGTCCGGCATGGCTTCGCCGTTCAGCCACTGGATCCATTTCATGCCGCGCGAGGCGAGATAGGGCGCGGGCCTGAGGCCCGGCTGCTCGCCGAGGATGTCGTAGGCCATCGGTGAGCATTTGAAGCTCACAGCCATCTCGCCATCCTCCTGCTGCCGGGCAATGGCGAAGACCTTCCCGCCGACCTTCCAGACATCGGCGCCGCCCCATTGCACGACATGGCTCGTCGCCGGCAGCGAGGCGCAGAAGGCATTGTAGGCCGCGGGTGACATCGCGACCTCAATAGCTCTCGGCGTCGATGCCGTGGCGCGCCGCGGCGGCCTTGATCTGCGACCAGGTCTCGTCGTCGAGCGGGATGCCGGCGGCGCCGCGCTCGGCCCTGACCTGGCGCTCCTTGTCGCCGGGGGCCAGCACCGGATTGGCGGGATCTTGCGGCTTCGCTGCGCGGACGAAGGCGAGATAGCTGTCGATCCGGCTCCGGCGCAGACCGGCATCCGGCTCCAACCGCGCCGGATCGATGATCACGCCGAAGAGTGAGTTGATGATCCAGCTCTTCTGCGGCTTCTCGTCGATGCGGGCGGCGCCCATCAGGCCGGCCGAGAGCAATTCCGCGATCAGCGACAGGCCAGCCCCCTTGTGGTCACCGAAAGGCAGGAGTGCGCCCAGCGGGTGGTCGGGGCTGGCGAAGACATGGGCGGGATCGGTCGTGGGGCGGCCTTCGCCGTCGATGATGTAGCCGGGCGCGACCTGCTCGCCCTTGTTGAGCGCGACGCGGGCCTTGCCATGGGCCATGCGGCTGGTTGCGAAATCGAGGATCAGCGGCTCTCCGCCGGGCACGGGGATGCCGATGGCGTGCGGATTGGTGCCGAAGCGCGCTTCCCTGGCGGCATAGGGGGCGACGATTGGCGGGCGCCCGGCGACATTCACCCAGAAGAACGAGATCAGCCCGGCTTGCGCGGCGACCTCGGCATAGTGGCCGATCCTGCCGATATGATGCGAATCGAGCAGGTTGACGATGGTGACGCCGCCGGCACGCGCCATCTCGACGGCGCGGTCGACGGCGTTGCGGGCATTCGGCTGGCCGAGCGCGACGGCGCCGTCGATGATCAGGAACGGCGCGGCGTCGATCCGCGTCTGCGGGCGCGAAGTCGGGCTGAGATTGCCATCGGCCAGCGACTGGAAATAAAGCGGGATCATGCCGACACCGTGGCTGTCATGGCCGCTCAGATTGGCCAGCACCAGATGGTCGGCGGTCTCCCGCGCCTCGGCTTCCGTCCAGCCGGCTTTCACGACCATGTCGTGGACGAGCGCACGGAGCGATTCTGGACGATGCAAACGATGAGGCATGGTTCTTCCGGCCGGTGAGCTTGTCTCTGGGATGATCGCGTCAGAGTGCATGCCACGGACCGATGCGCAATCCGTCTCGCGAGAGGGCGCCGAGGCCGGGATTGCATGACGCGCGGCCGGCATCTCGACGCGCGGCGTGACGATCCCTATGTTAAAGAAACAATCTTGCTTCACCGGGCCTTGAACCCGGTCGAGGAGGGACGAGGAATGTTTTCGATACCGGGCCTCAAGGTCATCTCTCTGACCGACACTGCGGCCGCGAGAATCCGCGAGATCATGGCTCAGTCCGCCGGCGACGACAGGCCGGCGCTCGGCCTGCGCGTCGGCGTCAAGAAGGGCGGCTGCGCCGGGATGGAGTATACCTTCGAGATCGCGCGGGCGGTCGAGAAGGGCGACGAAGTCGTGACCGAGAAGGACGCGACCGTGATCGTCGACGCCAAGGCGGTTCTGTTCCTGCTCGGCACCGAGCTCGACTTCAAGACCGATCGCTTCTCCTCGACCTTCGTCTTCAACAATCCCAATCAGGTGTCCGCCTGCGGCTGCGGCGAGTCGGTCGAGATCAAGCCGCGCAGCGAAAGCGCGCTCGCGGCGCCCGCTACCTGAGGCCGAGGTCGTACGGCCTCCCGGTCATGCCAGTGCCCGATCAGGCGACGCGACTGGCGGTATCGAGCGCGTCCTCGGTGACGGTGCGATTGCGGCCGTCGCGCTTCGCCTGCATCAGCGACTGATCGGCGCGGTCGACCAGCGAGCCGGCGGTATCGCCGCGTCGATAGCTCGCGACGCCGAGTGAGATCGTGATGCGGCCGAGGTTTTCGTTCGTCGAACGCTTGATCAGCTCCCGGGTGAGGAGCGCCTGCCGCACGGTCTCCGCGCCGAACTTGCCCGCGATCAGATCGGCTTCAGGCAGGATGATGGCGAATTCCTCGCCGCCGAAGCGGCTGATGATGGCCTTGTCCTTGAACTTGTCCTTCATCGTGCGGGCGACCAGGCGAAGCACCTGATCGCCGGTCAGGTGACCGTGGGCATCGTTGAACCGCTTGAAGAAGTCGATATCGGCCATCACGAGCGAGAAGGGCTCCCGCCGCAGCGTCGCCTGGTCGATCGACTTCTGCAGCATTTCCTCGAAATGGCGGCGATTGGCGAGGCCGGTGAGCGGATCGGTCAGCGCTTCGGCGCGGGTCGATTCGAGGGCCTCGCGCAGATTGCGGATCTCGGTGGCACTGTTGCGAAGCTCGGTTTCGAGCTGCGCCTTGCGCGCGACCTCTTCCCGGGTCGAGAGCACCAGAGCCTCGACCCACTCGCGCAGCTTCTGGCGGTCGGTCGACGGGGGAACCTCTTCCGACATCGCGGCGAGGCGCCCATGATAGAGTTCGCTGGATCCCAGCGCCTTGTCGACGAGTGCCATCATGGCGTCGATTTCGCCGAGCACCTGCAGGCTGGTGCGCTCGGCCTGACGGGAGAAGCGCTCGGTGCTGATGAAGCGTTCGTAGAGGGAGTCGATATCCGTCGCGGAGACCTTGCCGTCGCCTCCCGTAAGGATAGCGTTCATCGCCATGCTGACGGCGGGCATCTCGCCGCTCAGATGGGCGTACCAGACCTCGAAGGCACGGGGATAGCTCGGCGAACCATGCTGCCGCATGGCTGCGACGACGCGTTCGGCGAGATCGTTGGTGCGGGCGGAAACCGAAGCCTCGTCGTCCATGCCTTCGCCATTCCGGTATGAAGCCGGTTCGTGGCTTTCGGCCACGTCAGCTTCGATTGAGCCAATCGAAGCGGGACATCCTGTCCGTCTATACGGCGGCATGCGCCCGTCGTCCGCAGCGACGATCTCGCTGCGGCGACGGTCAATCTAGGCGGGCGACGTTAAGAACGGGTTGATGCCGCAGCGTCAGCCGACGCGCGCCGGGCGCAGCAGGAAGGCCGGCACATGATCGCCCAGCCCCTTGACCTGCGGACCGTCGTCCTGGTCGCGATCGCGGTTGTTGCGGCCGCGGCGAGCGCCGTCCTGGTTGCGCGCGATGGGTTGCGCCGCCGCTTCGGCATCCGGCCTGACCGGCGGACGACGTCCGGCGTTGCGCGGGCTGTCCCCCGCTTTCTCGGTCGTGTCAGGGCGTGAAGGCTCGGTCGCGGCGCGCAGGCCGTGATCCGGTGGTGTGCGCCCGCGTGTGGGGCGCTTGTCGCCGCGCCGGCCGCGGCGTTCCTCACGGGCCTCACCGGGAGGCAGGGCGTCCAGGCCCGGCCCTTCGAAGGCGATGGTTTGGCCGGTCAGTTTCTCGACCGCGGAGACCAGCTTGTCGTCATGGCGGGTGACGATGGTGTAGGCCGTGCCGAGACGTCCTGCGCGGCCGGTGCGGCCGATGCGGTGGACGTAGTCCTCGGCATGGGTCGGCACGTCGAAGTTGAAGACATGGCTGACGGCTGGAATGTCAAGGCCGCGCGCTGCGACGTCGCTGGCGACGAGGATCGGATTTTCGCCGGTCCGGAAGGATTCCAGCGCGGCCATGCGAGCGTATTGGTCCATGTCGCCATGCAGGGCGACGGCCGGGAAGCCATGGCGCTGCAGGGAGCGATGCAACGTCGCGACGTCACGCTTGCGGTTGCAGAAGACGATGGCGTTCTGCAGGTCGGTCGCCTCCTTGATGAGCCGGCGCAGCGTCTCGCGCTTTTCGAAATCCTGCGAATTCGACGCGATGAGCCGCTGCGTGATGGTCGCGGCGGCGGTCGCCGGGCGCGAAACCTCGACGCGGACCGGGTTATGCAGGAACTGCTCGGAGATGCGGGTGATCTCCGGCGGCATGGTCGCGGTGAAGAACAGCGTCTGCCGCGTGAAGGGAACGAGCTTACAAATCCGCTCGATGTCCGGGATGAAGCCCATGTCGAGCATGCGGTCGGCCTCGTCGATGACGAGGAGCTCGACGCCCGTCAGGAGAAGCTTGCCGCGCTCGACATGGTCGAGCAGGCGGCCGGGCGTCGCGATCAGCACGTCGACGCCGCGGGTGATCTTGGCGTCCTGGTCGCCGAAGGAAACGCCACCGATCAGCAGCGCCACCGAGAGCTTCTGGTTGACGCCGTAGCGGACGAAGTTCTCCTCGACCTGCGCGGCAAGCTCGCGTGTCGGTTCCAGGATCAGCGTGCGCGGCATCCGGGCACGGGCGCGTCCGCTCTCCAGGATGGTGAGCATCGGCAAGGTGAAGGCGGCGGTCTTGCCCGTGCCGGTCTGGGCGATGCCCAGAACGTCCTTCCTTGCGAGAACATGGGGAATGGCCTGGGCCTGGATGGGGGTCGGCGTGCTATAGCCTGCGGCCGTGACAGCCGTCAGAACCTTTTCGCTCAAGCCGAGTTCGGCAAATGACATCGCGTATGGCGCTTCTTCAGGGTCGGTGAAACGCGGCGGGATGACCTGCTCGACCACCGCGTTGGCGCGACAACACTTCCTGCGCGCCTTCGGACTCGTGTGGAATGCAAAGAAAACGCGGCAAAGTCAATCATCTAGCCTCGAAAGGACGGTTTTAACCTGATGAAGGAGCCGCTTGTTCTCGTTCCGGGGCTGAGTTGCAACGCCGCTCTCTATGCTCCGCAGTGGCCCGCGCTCGCCGATGGCCGCCCCATTCTGGTCGCGGATCACAGCCGGGACGACACGCTTTCGGGCATTGCGCGGCGCCTTCTGGCGGCGGCACCGGCTCGTTTTGCGCTCTGTGGCCTCTCGATGGGGGGCTATGTCGCGCTTGAAGTCCTGCGCCAGGCTCCGGAGCGCGTGACCCGGCTGGCGCTGCTCCACACCAGCGCCAAGCCCGCCACGGCCGAAACCAATGCGCCTCGCGAACAAATGATCGCCCTGGCGGAAAAGGGCGCTTTCGACAACGTCACGACCTTGCTGTGGCAACGGCTGGTGGCGCCGGCACGGCTCACGCACGAACCATTGCGGCTGCTGGTGCGCCGGATGGCGGACGATATCGGAGCGGATGGCTTCGTGCGTCAGCAGCGGGCGATCATGGGTCGGCCCGATTCCCGGCCGAGTTTGGCGGAGTCATCCTGTCCGGTTCTGGTTCTCGTCGGCGAGCAGGACGAGATCACGCCCGTTGCCGAGGCACGAGAGATGGCAGGACTCGTCGGCGCGCGCGGTCGCCTCGCCATCATTCCGCGCAGTGGCCATCTTTCGACCTTGGAAGACCCCGAAGCGGTAACGGCCGAGTTGCTGCGCTGGCTCGGCTAGAACGTGCCGTGGTTTGCCGGAACCACACTGTCATCCCGGGGTTCCGCGCCAGCGAAGAACCTGGAACCCAGAACAGACGCCCTTCCAAAAAAGCGCGACCTTCCTGCGCCTGCCCGGCGGAGCGCATAGGTTCTGGGCTGTGCGCGCCTGCGGCGCGCCCGGAATGACGACCGTAGTTTCGATGGCGCTGCGACGAGGTGGAGCCAGCGCCTAATGTGCCGCGCCACCCGCCAAGCCTTGCCGCATCACCAGTCGCCGCAGGGGACCGATCCGCGACAGGGCCAGCAATCCGGCGCCGCGCATGAGGTCGGCCGGCAGCAGATCGGTCAGCAGCGTGCGGTTGAGCACATCGACCGCGCCGGTCCGCAGCCGCACATCGGTCCGCCGCGCTCCGTCATACTCCGCGATCACGGCGTCGCTGCCGGGGTCGGCCGCGCCCTGGAGCGCCTCGCGCAGGGCGGCGACGTCGCGCAGGCCGAGATTGAGCCCCTGCGCACCGATCGGCGGGAAGACATGCGCGGCCTCGCCGATCAGCGCCATGCGGCCCGCACCGAAGCGCTGGACCGAGAGCCCGCCCATCGGCACCTTGCCGCGCGGGCCGAGCACGGTCATCGCCCCGAGCAGCGATTGCACCTGCCTTTCGACCCGCAGGGCGAAGGCCGCATCGTCGAGCGCGGCGATGCGCTCGGCCTCCTCGGGGTCGAGCAGCCAGACCAGCGAGGAGCGACGCCCCGGCAGCGGGACGAGCGTGCAGGGACCCTGGCGCGTGTGGAACTCGGTCGAGATCTCGCGATGGTCGCGGCGATGCGCGAAGATCGCCGTCAGCGCGACCTGCGGATAGCGCCAGTCCCGGCTTTCGATGCCGGCCGCGGCGCGGACCTGCGAATTGCGCCCGTCGGCACCGACGACGAGCCGGGCCTGCAACGCAAAGCCGTCGCCGGAAACCCGGATGCCGGCTTCGGCGGGTTCGATGCCACGCACGAAGCCGGGAATCATCCGCAGGCCGGAAACCGCGCCGGCCTTTTCGGCGAGGGTCGTGGTCAGGTCGGCATTCTCGATGTTCCAGCCGAAGGCCTCGAGCCCAATCTCGGAGGCGCGAAACTCGACCGGCGGCTGGCGGAACAGGCTGCCGCTGTCGTCGACGAGCCGCATCACGCAAAGCGGAGCGGCCTTGGCGAGAAGCGCATCCTGGATGCCGAGCTCTGCGAGCAGGCGCCAGGAGCCGTCGAGCAGCGCGACGGTGCGGCCGTCCCGGGGCGTCGCGACAGGGCCGAGCAGGGCGATGCTGCGCCCCTCGCGGCTGAGCGCGAGGGCGGCTGCGAGCCCGACGGCGCCCGCGCCCACGATGGCGATATCGACCGGATCGGCGGTTTGCGTGCTCATGGTTCTTGGCTAGCCGATGCGCGCGGTCTTGGCCACGGGCCGCAAAGTCGCAAGGTGCGTTCTGCGTTCGGCAAGGATGCAGCTTTGCCGCGCGATGAACTAAGCTCGGTCATCCATCCGAGGAGATGACTTTCATGGTCAAAGCCATTCGCGCCCACAAGACCGGCGGTCCGGACGTCCTTCAGCTCGAGGACGTCACCTTGCCCCAGCCGGGCCCCGGCGAAATCCTGATCCGGAACCGGGCGATCGGTCTCAACTTCATCGACACCTATTTCCGCTCGGGCCTTTATCCCGCGCCGCAACTGCCCTTCACGCTGGGCAATGAGAGCGCGGGCGATGTGCTCGCGGTCGGTCCGAACGTCACGGATTTCAAGGTTGGCGACCGTGTCGCGGTCGTCTCGGCGCTCGGCGCCTATGCCGAGGAGCGCATCGTCCCGGCCGTTTCCGTCGTGGCGCTGCCTGACGGCATCTCCTATGAGGCGGCAGCCAGCATGATGCTGAAGGGCCTGACGGCCGAATACCTGCTGCACCGGACTTACAAGGTGAAGCCGGGTGACACGATCCTCGTCCATGCCGCGGCCGGCGCGACCGGCCTCATCCTCTGCCAATGGGGCAAGGCGCTGGGCGCGACCGTGATCGGCACCGTCGGCTCGAAGGAGAAGGCGGAGCTCGCCAAGGCGCATGGCGCCGACCACGTCATCAACTATCGCGAGGAAGATTTTGCGGCGCGGGTGAAGGAGATCACCGGCGGAGCGCTCTGCGACGTGGTCTATGACGGCGTCGGCAAGGACACCTTCATGAAGTCGCTCGACACGCTGAAGCCCTTCGGATTGTTGGCGAGCTTCGGCAATGCCTCGGGTGCGGTCGAGGCCTTCAATCTCGGCATCCTCGCCAGCAAGGGCTCGCTCTACGTCACCCGGCCCACCCTCAACACCCATACGGCCAAGCGCGAGACCATGATCGCCATGGCCAGGAACCTGTTCGGGGCGGTGACGAGCGGCAAGGTCAAGGTGCCGGTCAACGCGACGTTCCCGCTGAAGGACGCGGCCGACGCCCACCGCCTGCTCGAATCGCGCGGCACCACGGGTTCGACGGTGCTCATCCCCTGAACGAGACTTTCAGGCTCGGGCATGCCCCGAGCCTGACGCGAAACGCCAGCGATGCGCCCGCTTGCCGGGCGCATTTTTTGTGAAGCCATGAACCGGAACGGCTGTCGCCGCGACGAATGGGTATCAGCAGGTCGTGCTGACAGCCATTCGAGGTGACGTCATGCCCAGCAAGCTTCAGATCGTTGGTTTTCTCTTCGCCACCTTGACCCTTTCGGGTGTCGCTCTCGCCCAGCAGGGCGGCGGCGGTGGCGGCGGTTCCTCGGGGGATGCCGGCGGTGGCGACGACTCGGTCATCGCGGTGCGCCTGAAGGATCAGGAGCGGTTGCGTGTTCCGCGTGCGAGCCAGACCCGTGCCGCCGGTTCCAACTGCATCACCCACGCCTGCAACGAGCCGCCGCAGCGCGCCCAGCCCGTCACCTATGCCGCGGATAATTGCGGCGGCGACTATGTCGTCGCCCGTGACCGTCAGGGCCGTATCGTCCGCCGCATCTGCCAGTTCAACTGAGCGCCGGCCCGGCGCGCCGCCTCAGACGGCGATGCCGTGCAGGTCGTAGGCGTCGGCCCGCTCGATCTTCACGGTGACGATATCGCCGGGCCGCAGGGGCCGGCGGCTCGCCACATAGACGTTCCCGTCGATCTCCGGCGCATCCCATTTCGAGCGACCCTTGGCGACGGTCGGCCCGGCCTCGTCGATGATGACCGGGATGCGTTTGCCGACCCTGGCCTTGACGATGCGGGCCGAAATCTCGGCCTGCGCCTTCATGAAGCGGTGCCAGCGCGCTTCCTTCTCTTCCTCCGGAACCAGCGCGAGGCCGAGATCGTTGGCGGGCGCGCCCTTCACCGGCTCGTATTTGAAGCAGCCGACGCGCTCCAGCTTCGCTTCCTTCAGCCAGTCGAGCAGGATCTGCATGTCCTCCTCGGTCTCGCCGGGGAAGCCGACGATGAAGGTCGAGCGGATGGCGAGGTCCGGGCAGATGTCGCGCCACTTCCGAATGCGGTCGAGCGTGCGGTCCTGATGGGCCGGGCGCTTCATCGCCTTCAGCACGGACGGCGAGGCGTGCTGGAACGGGATGTCGAGATAGGGCAGCACCAGCCCTTCCTGCATCAGCGGGATCACCTCGTCGACATGCGGATAGGGGTAGACGTAGTGCAGCCGCACCCACATCCCCATCTGGCCGAGCTCCTTGGCGAGCTCGAAGAAGCGGGTGCGGATCTCGCGATCCTTGAACATCGAGGGCGCGTATTTGATGTCGAGCCCGTAGGCGCTGGTGTCCTGCGAGATCACCAGCAGTTCCTTGACGCCGGCCTTGGCCAGCTTCTCGGCCTCGCGCAGCACGTCGCCGATCGGCCGCGAGACGAGGTCGCCGCGCAGCTTCGGGATGATGCAGAAGGTGCAGCGATTGTTGCAACCCTCTGAAATCTTGAGATAGGCGTAGTGCCGCGGCGTCAGTTTCACGCCCTGGTCGGGCACGAGGTCGACGAAGGGATCGTGCTTCGGTGGCACGGCCTGATGCACGGCCGAGACGACGCTCTCATAGGCTTGCGGGCCGGTGATCGCGAGCACGTTCGGGAAGACGTCGCGGATCTGCTCCGGCTCGGCGCCCATGCAGCCGGTGACGATGACCTTGCCGTTCTCGGCCATGGCCGAGCCGATCGCCTCCAGCGACTCCGCCTTGGCGCTGTCGAGGAAGCCGCAGGTGTTGACGATGACGAGGTCGGCCCCGGCATGGCTTTTCGAGAGTTCGTAGCCCTCGGAGCGCAGCGAGGTGATGATCCGTTCGGAATCGACGAGCGCCTTGGGGCAGCCCAGCGAAACGAAGGAGATTTTCGGCGCGACGGCGTTCATCGGCTGATGGCTTATGTCCAGAATGTCAGGAAGCGGCGCGCGTCATAGCACGCGATCGGCGCTTCCTTTGAACCTTTTTAGCCTGATTTGCAATCGAAAGCGGTTCAGGCCGCCTTGCCGGTCGCGACCGGGCGTTCGGGATCCTGCGTCCAGTCGGTCATCGAGCCGTCGTAGAGCGCGACCTCGTCGCGGCCGAGAATCTCGGACAGAACGAACCAGTTTGCCGCAGCGGAATGGCCGGTGTTGCAATAGGAGACCACCGGCCCCTGCGGCACTGCCGAGAACAGCTTCTCCAGCTCGCCCTGTGCCTTGAGCTTGCCGCCCTCGAAGGCGCCGGCATAGTCCCGCTGGATCGCGCCGGGGATATGGCCGGCGCGCGCTGCCTCCGCCGATTTCTCGCGGCCCTCGAAATAGCTCGGCCCGCGCGCATCGACGAGGCTCGCCTGCTTGCTGCGCGAAGCGACGAGGGTGGAATCCGCCGTGCTGCGCAGGCCCTGCTGTGCCACGACGGGGTAGGAGGCAGTGCTCTTCGGCGCCGAGGCGCCGGTCGCGACCGGGCGCTTCGGATCGGCCGTCCAGGCCTTGAAGCCGCCATCGAGGATCGCCTGCTGGCCGTGGCCGATGAATTTCAGCGTCCAGTAGACTCGAGCAGCTGCGGCGAAATCGGTCGCGGCGGTGCCGGCCGGGACGATGACGACGTCGTCATGCGGCTTGATGCCGAGCCGGCCCGCGAGCGCGGCGAGATGATCGAGCGGAGGCAGCATGCCCGGCGCATTGCCGATCTTCGCCCGCCAGCCATCGGCGGCATAGTCTGAATGGATGGCGCCGGGAATATGCCCGGCTTCGAACGCGGCCTTCGCGCCGTCGGCCGCGGTGCGGATATCAACGATGACGAGATTTTCGTCGTCAAGCCGCGCAGCCAGCGCGTCCGGCGTGATCAATCCGGCGAATTCAGCCCGGCTCATTCAGCGGCCTCCTTGTGCAATTCGTCGATCACTTCGAGGCTGTAGCTCATCTCGGCGGTCGCCCCGAGCATGATCGAAGCCGAACAGTATTTTTCCTTCGACAATGTGACGGCTCGCTCCGCCTTGGCCGGGGACAGCCCCTTGCCGGTGATGCGGTAGGCGAGGTGGATCTTGGTAAAGACCTTGGGGTCGGTCGTGGCGCGCTCCGCCTCGACATCGACCTCGCAGCCGGTGATGTTCTCGCGGCCTTTCTTGATCATCCCGACGACATCGAAGGCCGTGCAGCCGGCAAGCCCGATCAGCAGCATCTCCATCGGCCGGATGCCGAGATTGCGCCCGCCATATTCGGGAGCACCGTCCATGATCATGGCGTGCCCGCTGCCGGACTCGCCCATGAAGGCCATGCCATCAACCCATTTCGCGCGTGCTTTCATCGCGATCTCCTGTCGGCGTGATCTGCTATGCGACAGGCATAGCCCGACCTGCCGGTCGAGGCGAGGGCGGCTTCATGCCGCTGCCGCATGCAGGGCGTCATTCTCGGGCGCAGCGAAGCGCAGACCCGAGAATCTCTTGCAGGAAGAGGCGCCCTTCCGTCCTGAGATGCTCGGGGCAAGCCCGAGCATGACGGCAGGTCTCCTCAGGCGGCGGCGAACAGATTGCCATGCGTGATGCGCAATTTGATCCGTTCCCCGATCGCCGGCGCGACCTGGCTGGCGAGGTCGACGTCGAGGCGCTTCTTCAGCCCCTCGACCGCCACTTCGGCCCGGCGCAGGGGCCCGTTGCGGCGCAGGTGCTCGACCACGCCGGGCAGGGCGAGCGGCGTCTCGTCGACGATGCGCAGATGTTGCGGCCGGACATAGAGCGAGGCCGGGCCGCCCTGGTTCTGCGACAACCCGCCCAGCACCGGCCGGTCGCCGAAGAAGGCCTGGCTGCCGACGACCTTCACCGGCAACTTGTTCACCTCGCCGAGGAATTCGCAGATGAAGGGCGTCGCCGGGTGGTCGTAGACATCGTCGGCCGAGCCGACCTGTTCGATGCGTCCCTCGTTGAGGATCGCGACGCGGTCGGCCAGCTCCAGCGCTTCCTCCTGGTCATGGGTGACGAAGACGGTGGTGTGGCCGGTACGGCCATGCAGCTCGCGCAGCCAGGCGCGCAGATCCTTGCGCACCTTGGCGTCGAGCGCGCCGAAGGGCTCGTCGAGCAGCAGGACGCGCGGCTCGATGGCGAGCGCACGCGCCAAGGCGACGCGCTGGCGCTGGCCACCGGAAAGCTGGCTGGGATAGCGCTTTTCCAGACCCGGCAGCTGAACGAGTTCCAGCAAGCCGCTGACACGTTTGCGGATTTCCTCGTTGCTGGGGCGCTCGTGGCGTGGCCGGGACTTCAGCCCGAAGGCGATGTTCTCGGCGACGTTCATCGTCTTGAACAATGCGTATTGCTGGAAGACGAAGCCGATGCGGCGGTCGCGCAGGGAGAGATCGTGGGTATCGGTCTCGCCGAACAGCACGCGGCCGCGATCGGCCTGCTCCAGCCCGGCGATCAGCCGCAGCAGCGTGGTCTTGCCCGAGCCGGAGGGGCCGAGCAGCGCGACGAGCTCACCCGGCTGGATATCGAGCGAGACGCCCCGCAGTGCCGGGAAGTTCTCGAAGCGCTTTTCGATGGTCTCGATGGTGACGGCGACCGACATGGCGAGAAATCCTTCGTCTGTGGGTCAATGACGGCGGCTGGCGGCGATCACATCGCCGTAGTGCCATTCCAGCAGGGTCTTGAGCACGAGGGTGACGAGGGCCAGCCCCGCCAGCAGCGAGGCCACCGCAAAGGCCGCCGCTCCCATGTACTCATTGTAGAGGATTTCGATGTGCAGCGGCATCGTGTTGGTCAGGCCGCGGATCTTGCCCGAAACGACGGCGACCGCACCGAATTCGCCCATCGCACGAGCGTTGCAAAGCAGGACGCCATAGAACAGGCTCCACTTCACGTTCGGCAGCGTCACCGCGAAGAACACCCGCCAGGGCGAGGCGCCGAGCGTCAGCGCCGCTTCCTCGTCGGCCGAGCCGAGCGACTGCATATGCGGGATCAGCTCGCGCGCCACGAAGGGGAAGGTGACGAACACCGTGGCGAGGATCAGGCCAGGCAGCGCGAAGACGATCTTGAGGTCGTTGGCCTGGAGCCACGGCCCGAAATAGCCCTGCGCGCCGAAGAGCAGCACGAAGACGAGGCCCGAGATCACCGGCGAGACCGAGAAGGGCAGGTCGATCAGGCTGATCAACAGGTTCTTGCCGCGGAACTCGAATTTGGCGATGGCCCAGGCTGCGGCGATGCCGACGATGATGTTGAACGGCACCGCGATCGCTGCGACGAGCAATGTCAGCCGGATCGCCGCGAGCGCATCGGGCTCGGTGATCGCGGCGCGATAGGCCTCCCAGCCCTTGGCGCCGGCCTCGATGAAGACCGTGACGAGCGGCAGCAGCAGGAAAAGCAGCAGGAAGGCGAGCGAGACCGCGATCAGCACGATCTGCACGACGGGGCTCTCGCCGCGCGCGCGGCTGGGGCTGCGTGGGGGCTCTGCGGCGATGTCGGAAGGGAAGGTCGCGTCAGACATCGCCGAACCTCCGGCGGGCGCGGGCCTGGATCAGGTTGCCGACGAGGATCAGCGTAAACGAGATCAGCAGCATCATCGTGGCCACCACGGCCGCGCCGGCATAGTCGAACTGCTCGAGCCGGATCACGATGAGCAGCGGTGCGATTTCCGAGACCATCGGCACGTTGCCGGCGATGAAGATCACCGAGCCGTACTCGCCGACGGCACGGGCAAAGGCGAGCACGAAGCCAGTCAGCAACGCCGGCGCGACCTGCGGCAGGATCACCCGGAAGACGGTCCTGAAGCGGCTGGCGCCGAGCAGCGCGGCGGCCTCCTCGACATCGCTCTGCAATTCCTCCAGCACGGGCTGGACGGTCCGGACGACGAAGGGCAGGCCGATGAAGATCAGCGCCACCATCACGCCGAGCGGCGTATAGGCGACCTTGCCGTCGAAACCGAATGAGAAATCGGTGAAGGGGATCGAGATCTTGAACGCGAGCGGCGCCAGCAAAGAGCCGACCCAGCCGTTCGGCGCATAGATCGCGGCCAGCGAAATACCGGCCACCGCGGTCGGCAGGGCGAAGGGCAGGTCCACCGCCGCATCGATCAGGCGCCGGCCCGGGAAATCATAGCGCACCAGCACCCAGGCCAGGATCAGGCCGAATACGGCGTTGACGAGCGCCGCGAACAGGGCGGCGGTGAAGGAGAGCTTGAGCGCGGCGAGCGTGCGCGGCGAGGTCGCCACCGCCCAGATATCGGCGGGGCCGGCGCTGGCGGCCTTGAGGAACAGGGCCGCCAGCGGGATCAGCACGATCAGCGACAATGCCGTCACGGTGATGCCGAGCGCCAGCCCGAAGCCGGGCAGGATGCTGGGCTCGCGCCAGCGGAAGGTCGTCGTCGCTGCCGTCATGGACAGTCCTCAGCGTGCCGGCTTGTAGAGCTGGTCGAAGATGCCGCCATCGCCGAAATGGGTCGGTTGCGCCTTCTTCCAGCCGCCGAAGACGTCGTCGATCGTGATCAGGTCGACCTTGACGAAATTGGCGAGGTCCTTCGGGTCCGCCGCCTCGGGGTTGCGCGGACGGTAATAGTTCTTGGCGATGATGGCCTGTGCCTTTGGCGTGTAGAGGAAGTCGAGATAGGCCTGCGCCTGCTCGCGCGTCTTCTTGGCGTCGACATTGGCGTCGACCAGCGCGACCGGCGGCTCGGCCAGGATCGACAGGCTCGGCACGACGATATCGAACTTGTCGGCCCCGAACTCCTTCAGGGCGAGGAAGGCCTCGTTCTCCCAGGACAGGAAGACGTCGCCGATGCCGCGCTGGGTGAAGGTCGTCGTCGCGCCGCGCGCTCCCGTGTCGAGCACCGGGACATTGGCGAGGAGCTTGCCGATATAGTCGCGCACCTTCGCCTCGTCCTTGTTGAAGGCCTTCTCGGCATAGGCCCAGGCGGCGAGGTAGTTCCAGCGCGCCCCGCCGGAGGTCTTCGGATTCGGCGTGATGATCTGCACGCCCGGCTTCACCAGGTCGCCCCAGTCCTTGATCGCCTTCGGATTGCCCTTGCGGACGAGGAAGACGATCGTCGAGGTGTAAGGCGAGGAATTGTGAGGCAGGCGCTTCTGCCAGTCGAGCGGCAGCTTCTTCGAGCGCTCGGCGACCGCATCGATATCGCCGGCCAGCGCCAGCGTCACGACATCGGCGTTGAGGCCGTCGATCACGGTGCGGGCTTGCGCACCGGAGCCGCCATGCGACTGGCGGATCGTGCTGATTTTCTTGTCGGGGTTCTTCGCGTTCCATTCGGCGAGGAAGGCCGCGTTGATGTCGCGATAGAGCTCGCGGGTCGGATCGTAGGATACGTTGAGGAGCTCGGTCTGGGCGCGGGCCCCGGCGACGACGCCGAAGCAGAGCGTGAAGGCTCCCAGAACCAGTCCGGCCCGGAGAAGGCGGCGAAACACGGGTCGCGTCATGTCAGGGCTCCGTTGCGTTCACGGCGAGGCTCGGTTCAAGCATCGACCCGTTCTGAAAAACAAACGAAACGTACTGAATTATCGATCTTGCCTCAATGGCCTGGCACAATCAACGCCTTCCAAATTGGGGCGCCGGAGGAGAAAACGCATCTCCGGCGACGTCGTTCCACCCGGCTGACGATGCCGGGCCGCGCTCAGGCCCTGCGACGGTCCTCGGCCGGATTCGCCGCGGCCAGGGCCGGACCGAAGGCGTGGCCCAGCAGGACGAGGACGGGGCCTCCCGTCGGCAGTTCGCCGAGCCGTTCGGGCAGGGTCGCGATGGTCGCGGCGACGCGCTTCTCATTGGGGCGCGTGGCGGAGAGCACGGCGACGGCCGGGGTCTGCGGGTCGAGGCCGGCGGCGATGGCGCGCTCGCGGAAGCCGGGCAGGGTGGCGCGCGCCATGTAGATCACTGTCGAGGCGGCCGGGTCCGCCATGGCGCGCCAGTCGAGATCGTCCGGCAGTTCGCCCTTGCGCGAATGGCCGGTGACGAATTGCAGGCGCCGCGCATGGTCGCGATGGGTCAGCGACAGGCCGAGCGAGGCGGCCGCCCCCTGCGCCGCCGAGATGCCGGGCACGATCGCTACGGGCACGCTGGCCGCCTGGCAGGCCTCGATCTCCTCGCCGGCGCGGCCGAAAATGCCGGGGTCGCCGCCCTTCAGCCGCACGACATGCTTGCCTTGCGTTGCCAGCGAGACGATCAGCGCGTTGATGTCGCCCTGCTTCACCGAGGGGCCGTAACCTGTCTTGCCAACCAGCATGCGCTTGGCCTCGCGCCGCGCCAGTTCGAGCACGCCGGGCGAGACGAGATCGTCATAGAGGATGATGTCGGCGCTCTGCAGGGCGCGGATCGCTTTCAAAGTTAGCAGCTCCGGGTCGCCCGGGCCGGCGCCGACCAGCGTCACCCGGCCCTTGCCGTCATGGGCGGCCTCGATCCGGGACAGCCTCGCGAAGAGCTCGGCCTCGTCCTCCAGATTCGGTGCGCGCTCCGGCTCGGCCATCGCCTTGCCGGCGAAAAGCTCCCAGAAGCTGCGACGCAATGCGAAGGGCAGTTCGCGGGCCTGCACCGAGGGGCGCCAGTCGGCTGCGGCCTGCGCCCAGTTCTTCAAGCCCGCCGGCAGCAGCGCCTCGATCTTGGTGCGGACCGCCTGGCCGAAGACCGGGGCAGCGCCATCCGTCGAGACGGCGACGATCAGCGGCGAGCGGTTGACCAATGCGCCGAAGGCGAAGTCGCAATAATCCGGCTTGTCGACGATGTTGACCGGCACGCCCGCCTGCCGCGCCGCCGCCACGAAGGCCCGGATCGAATCGGCATCGTCGAGGTCGGCCACGGCGATCGCCGCGTCGGTGAGGTCGTCGGCCTGCCACGCCCGATTGTGGACGTGCACGCGATGGCCGATTTCGCCTTGCGCCAGCCCTGCGAACAGCGCCGCTTCGCCAGCGGCGAAGACATGCAACTCCGCCCCGGTCGCCGCCAACAGCTCCGCCTTCCACAGCGCGCCCTCGGTTCCGCCGGCGAGCACGACCTTGCGCCCGACCAGCTTGTGGAAGAGCGGCAGCGTCGCCAGCGGCTCGATGCGGGCCGCGGTGGATTCGGGCTGTCTTTCGGTCATCGGGTCGTCGCTACGGCCTTCTCGTCTGCCGCGATGCGCTCATTGCCCGCCGGTGGCGTCAGCAGCCACAGCGCGGCCAGTGCCAGGATGATAAGGCGAAAGCAAAGATCGAACCAGCGCCCGCGTGCCTCGCTCGCAGGCTGGCGTGGCAGCAGTGTTTCGAACTCGGCATCCGGGCGGTCCTCATCGATGCCCCTGGCGGCGCGGGGATGTTCGATCGAGCCATGTGTCGCGGTCGAGATCGTCATGCTCACTCCGCTGCAATGAGGGCCGCGGCTCTGGCCGCTCGGCGCTGGTCGAGGATGTTGCGGCCGGTCTCGCCATAGCCGCGCTGATAGGTGGCGCTGAACGACGTGCCGGCGTGCAGCCACTGCGGCACCGGCTGGCGCGTGGCGCTGGCTTCCGGCAATTCGATCGTGTCGAAGCCACAGGACAGGGCATAGGCGAACTGGTCGGCGATCAGCGGGCCGCTGGCGCGGATTTCCCCTGCGAAGCCGGCCCGCCTGATCTGGCGCGCGAGGCTGAAACCGCGCCCGTCCGAATAGGCGGGAAAGGCGATGGCGACGAGCGCAAGCCGCGGCAGGAACGGCGCCAGCGCGGCAAGGGCAATGTTGTTGGGGATCAGCACGCCGATCTGCTGGTCGGGCACCTGCGCGTCGAGCGCCTCCCCCAACGCCTCCCAAGGCACGAGCACGGCCGGGATATTGCCGATCGCAGCGCCTTCGCTGCGGGTCCAGCGATCTTCGCGGCTTCCAGTCCGGTCAAGCAGCGGCACGGGCGGTCTCCTGGAAAGCGGCCTTGAACGGCCCGAGGCCGATGCGGCGGACATTGTCGATGAAGCTTTCGCCCTCGCTGCGCTCGGCCAGATAGACGGAGACGATCCGCTCGATCGCATCCGGTACGTCTTCGGCCGCGAGGCCGGGGCCGAGGATCTCGCCGATCGCGGCGTTCTCGGTGGCGTCGCCGCCGAGCGTGATCTGGTAGGATTCTATGCCGCGCTTCTCCAGGCCGAGAATGCCGATATGGCCGACATGGTGGTGGCCGCAGGCATTGATGCAGCCTGATATCTTGATGCCGAGCGGCCCGATCTCGCGCTGGCGCGCCTCATCCGCGAAGCGCTGCTGGATCGCCTGTGCGATCGGGATCGAGCGCGCCGTCGCCAGCGCGCAATAGTCGAGGCCGGGGCAGGAGATGATATCGGTGACGAGCCCGACATTCGCCGTGGCGAGCCCGGCCTCGCCGAGTGCCTGCCAGATCGCGTAGAGATCGCGCTGGCGCACATGCGGCAGCACGAGGTTCTGCGCATGGGTGACGCGCAACTCGTCGAAGGAGTAGCGCTCCGCGAGATCGGCGACGCGGCGCATCTGCTCGCTGGTCGCATCGCCCGGCGCCTGTCCGGCCGGCTTCAGCGAGATCGTCAGTGCCGTATAACCCGGCGCCTTGTGCGGGACCGTGTTGACCTCGACCCAGCGGGCGAAGGCCGGGTTCGCGGCCTTGGCCGCTTCCAGCGTGTTGCTGACGGCCGGCAGCACCTCGTAGCGCGGCGGCGCGAAATACGCGGCGATCCGTGCAACCTCTTCCGGATCGGCATTGATCGAGGGGCCGTCGAGCAGGTCGAACTCGGCCTCGACGCGGCGGGTGAATTCTTCGGCGCCGATCTCGTGGACGAGGATCTTGACGCGCGCCTTGTACTTGTTGTCGCGCCGGCCCTCGAGATTATAGACCCGCATGATCGCCTCCAGATAGGCGAGCAGATCCTTCTTCGGCAGGAAGTCGCGGACGACCTTGCCGATCATCGGCGTGCGGCCGAGGCCGCCGCCGACGCTGATCTCGTAGCAGGTCTCATGCGTGTCGGGATGGCGGCGCAGGCGCAGGCCGATATCGTGCGCCTTGATTACGGCCCGGTCGGCTTCGGCGCCCGTCACCGCAATCTTGAACTTGCGCGGCAGGTAGCTGAATTCGGGATGGGCCGAGGACCATTGCCGGATCAATTCGGCCGTCGGGCGCGGATCCTCGATCTCGTCCTGCGCGACGCCGGCGAAATGATCGGCCGTGACGTTGCGGATGCAGTTTCCGGAGGTCTGGATGCAATGCATCTCGACATCGGCGAGCAGGCCGAGGATCGCCGGCACGTCGCGCAGCTTCGGCCAGTTGAACTGCAGGTTTTGGCGCGTGGTGAAATGGCCATAGCCGCGGTCGTACCGTTCGCCGATCAGCGCGAGCTGGCGCAGCTGCCGCGAATTCAGCGTGCCATAGGGCACGGCGATCCGCAGCATATAGGCATGGAGTTGGAGATAGACGCCGTTCTTCAGCCGGAGCGGCTTGAACTCGTCCTCGGTCAGCGAGCCATCGAGCCGGCGCGCCACCTGGTCGGTGAACTGGGCCACCCGCTCCCGGACGAAACGCTCGTCGAATTCGTCGTAACGATACATGAAATCAGCCCTTCGGCGCGGAGGCGATGCCTTCACCGGCCTGCTTGCCGAGATCGGGACGATTGCTGGGTCCGAGCGTCTTGAAACGCTCGCGGAAATGGCGCGGCACGGGGCTGCCGCTCTCGATGGCGACATCGACGAGATAGGCGTCGACCACCTTGTTGCCGCGCAGTTCGGCGGCGGCGAAGGCTTCGAGCCGGTCGGCCGCCGGATCGTCGGCAGCGACCAGCGCGAGCGCAGGGTCGCGCGTCCAGGTCAGCGGGCCGGCGCCGTCAACGAAGGCGAAGACGACATCGCCGTCGAGCAGGTCGTTGGCCAGCAGGATCGCCGGCAGGGGAACGCGTTTCGCGGCGGCGGCCATCACGCGGCCTCCGCGAGTGTCAGCGTCAGCCCGTCGAGCGCGTCGATCTCCTCGTCGCGCGGCTCGGGCAGGCTCTCGGCCCATTCCTGTGCGACGATGACATGGCAGGTGCCGCAATCGCAGGAGCCGCCGCAGACGCCCTCGATGCCGACCTTGTCGTCGCGCAGGATTTCCATGACCCGCCAGCCTTCGACAGCCTCCAGCTCACGGCTCAGGCCCTGCCGATCGATGACGTTCAGAATTGCCACGACAATACCCATCCCTGTTCGATCTTCCGAACAGGATTTTACGCTACTGATGGGTAGCGGCTCAATTCACATTGGGTAGACGGTTTTTTCGAATTATCTGCGCCGCAGAGTAGAATCGTCCTAAGCATGGGTTTCGAGCACAACGTCGTCGGCATTCGATCGTCGCGGATTCGAGCCACATCCTTATCATTTCGGGGCTTCGCGCAGCGAAGAACCCGGAATCCACGACCGGGTGAGCCGCCTGCAACCCGGCATCCGATGTCCCAGCCAGTCGTGGGTTCCGGGTTCGCGCCTACGGCGTGCCCCGGAATGACAGCATGACTGCCGTCCGGGACGATCCGTTGACGCGTCAGGCGCTCTTCAGGATCGTCTCGACGATGTCCTGCACATCGAACGCCTCGCGCAGCGTGGCGAGATGATGCGGCTCGCCGCGCGTCAGCCTTGCCACGCCTTCGAGCTGGCGGCGCAGCGCCAGCGGGCGCGCCTCGTTCTGGGAAAGCGCTGCCGGATCGGGCTCCCAGCGGCTGTCGGGCAGGCGCCGTTCGGCGCGCGACCAGTCGCAAAGCCGCACCGCACCCTTATCCCCCTCCAGTGTCCAGACGTTATGGTCGTCCTTGGTGGTCGTGCCAACGCTTCCGGAGAGAGTGACGGGCAGGGCGCCTGCCGTCAGCATCGCCTCGATGCGGCGCTCGCTCTTGCCGGCTTCGGGGAAGCTGGCCTTGGCCGAGAGGCCGGCGAAGGGCCCGGCGATGCGGCGGGTGAGGAACAGGAAATGCGAGACGACCTCGCGGGTGAAGCCGCCCTGCGCCGGCCCGTCGAGCCAGCCGGCCGCATCGACCTGCCAGGACCGCGGCCAGTTCGCAAAAGCAACCTCGATCGCGACGTGCTGCGGCGCGCCGACGGCGCCAGAGGCGATCCATTCCTGCAACCGCGCGACGGCAGGCGAGGAAGCGAAAGGAAAGTTCACCGCACCACGCTCTCCGGCTTCACCAACAAAAGCGCGGGCATCCTCGACACCGACCGCCAGCGGCTTCTCGCAGAACACGGCCTTGCCGGCGGCGAGCGCCGCACGGGCATGGGCGAGATGGGAGGAAGGCGGCGAGGCGATGTAGACGCAGTCGCTCGTCGCGATCAGGGCGGCGGCGTCCGGCTGGCGCGGCACCGCCGGCAGCACCGCGCCGATGCGCTCCATCGCCGCGGCGGAGGGATCCCAGATCCCGGAAACGCGAAGCGCCGTCTCCGGCTGGTCGAGCGCGGCGCGCAGCATGCGCTCGCCCATGATGCCGGCGCCGATCAGGCCGAAGGAAATGGGAGTCTGGGGCATGGCGGAATCTCGAGCAGTCGATGGAGGCTGAACGCTGCGCTCTGCATGGCATGCCGGGCGGGGCGGACGGAAGCCGTTTCGGCGCGGGGGGCGGCTGGTCGAGAACGCTGTGCCGGCCTGAGCCGCGTCGCGATTGACGATTCCGCCGGCGCTGCCCCATGACATGGGCGTCGATCGAGGAGAACCCCGCCCCATGAAAGCCGTCGTCTACGAAGCCTTCGGGCAGGCCCCCGAACTGCGCATCCTGCCGGACCCGACGCCGGAGCCGCACAGCGTCATCATCAAGGTCGAGGCGACCGGCCTGTGCCGCAGCGACTGGCATGGCTGGGTCGGCCACGACCCCGATATCCGCCTGCCGCATGTGCCGGGCCATGAGCTGGCCGGCGTCATCGCCGCCGTCGGCCGCAGCGTCGTGCGCTTCCGCGAGGGCGACCGCGTCACCGTGCCCTTCGTCGCGGGCTGCGGCCACTGCCCGCAATGCCATTCCGGCAACCAGCAGGTCTGCGACAGCCAGTTCCAGCCCGGCTTCACCCATTGGGGCTCCTTCGCCGAATATGTCCGCATCGACCGGGCCGACCTCAACCTCGTGCGCCTGCCCGAGGAGATCGATTTCGCCACGGCCGCCAGCCTCGGCTGCCGCTTCGTCACCTCGTTCCGTGCCGTGGTCGACCAGGGCAAGGTCTCGGCCGGGCAATGGGTCGCCGTGCATGGCTGCGGCGGCGTCGGCCTCTCCGCGATCATGATCGCCAACGCGCTCGGCGCCAACGTCGTCGCGGTCGACATCTCCGACGACAAATTGCGCCTCGCCCGCGAAGTCGGCGCCGCGGTGACGATCAACGCCAAAACCCAACCCGATGTCGTCGCCGCCGTGCGCGACGCCACCGGCGGCGGCGCCCATGTCTCGCTCGATGCGCTCGGCCACCCCCAGACCTGCTTCAACTCGGTGGCGAATTTGCGCAAGCGCGGCAAGCATATCCAGGTCGGGCTGCTGCTGGCGGAGCAGGCGACGCCGCCGATCCCGATGGCGCAGGTCATCGCCCACGAGCTCGAAATCCTCGGCAGCCACGGCATGCAGGCGCATCGCTATGGCGCGATGCTCGACATGATCAGCGCCGGCAAGCTCACCCCGCAGCAGCTCGTCGGCCGCCGCATCGACCTTGCCGAAGCGATCCCCGCCTTGATGGCGATGGACCGCTTCGAGGGCACGGGCGTGACGATCATCGACCGGTTCTGAGAGGGCGAGGGGCGAAGACAGCTTCGCGCGCCCCGCGTCATGCTCGGGCTTGACCCGAGCATCTCATGACGAGGAGGCTCCTGCGCCTCATCCGGTCGGAGATTCTCGGGTCAAGCCCGAGAATGACGTGCCTTTACTCCCCGTGCCGGGTGATCTCGTCGGCGATGCGGGCCTCGGCCCGCGCGATCGCCTCGTCGGGCTCGAGCCCGGCCGCGCGGTTGTCCAGCGCGTAGCGAAGCTCCCGGCGGTCCTTGTCCGGCACCGCCTGCATGAAGGCGAAGAGGCAGGCCGCGTCCTTGCGCCGGCAGCTGCGCGCCCGGATGCAGGTCTTGTTCGCGCAAGCCTCCCAGACGCCGAAGAGGTCGGCGAGACGCTGCAGGATCAGCGGCCGCGCCCTCTGGCAGCTTTCGAAATCGGTGATCGGCGGAATATCGGCGAAGGGGTTCTGGCGTTTCGGCATGGCGGGGCTCCGGTCGGGGCAGGCACGCAGGATCATCCGCCGGCGCTGGCGCGCGACGGGGACGAGCGGGGCTGGCGGAGCGCCGCGAGGCGCGAGGGATATCCGCAACCGTTGAGCCAGGCTGCGGCGCGGCGGGATTGAGCCACCCGTCGCACGCCCCGTGGCGCTCCGCCTTCGGCGACTTTTGACCTCGGGCCGCGCTTATCGGGCGGGGCGGTTCAGGATGGGCGGGTCTCGACGCCAGTGCCCCTTACGGGAGCGTCGCGTCGTCGCCATGCCCGTCTGTCACCGGCCGAGCCTTCCAGCGAGCTCCTCGCACAGGGACCGTAATATCCCCAGGGCGGTGCCCCGAAGCCTCCCGGGAGCAGGGCGTAACCCCCGCCCGCAGGCGCCGACCCTCACCCAACCTCCAGCATACCTCCGGACGGCCGCCCCGTTTGGGTGATGGGCGCGGGCAGGATAGGGCGGGTGAAGAGGGGCGGGGATAAGTTGACTGCCAGAACCTCCCCGTCATGGTCGCCCTTGTGGCGACCATCCACGTCTTCGCACGGGAACGACAGGTGGCGCCTTTCATCGCTGGCTTATGCACGCCGTCAGCGCCGCAAGACGTGGATGGTCGGGACAAGCCCGACCATGACGATGGAGCCCTTGCCGGCTTCTCGCCGCAGCCGCATCCTGCCCCGATGAAGCAGAAGGGCGGCTGGGTTTACATCATGACGAACCGGTCCAACGGCACGCTTTATATCGGCGTGACGAGCGATCTCGGCCGGCGCGTTCACGAACATCGCGAGGGCTTGATCGCCGGCTTCACCCGGCAATACGGGCTGAAGCGACTGGTCTGGTACGAATGGCATGATGAAATCGAGGCCGCGATCCAGCGCGAAACCTCGATGAAGCGCTGGTATCGCGCCTACAAGACCCGCACGATCATGGCCCGCAACCCCGACTGGAACGACCTCTACGAGGAACTGGCCTGACGGGCTGAAGGCTCCTGCCGTCACGACCGGCCTCCGCCGTCATGGTCGCCCTTGTGGCGACCATCCCCGTCTTCACGCGGGATCGACGGTGCGAGCGCCTTGTCGCTTGCCTGCGCGCCATCAGCGTCGCAAGACGTGGATGGTCGCCACAAGGGCGACCATGACGGCGACGCGAGGGGACCGAGACGCCTGGTTCCTTTCTCAAGGTGGAAATAACGGGGGCTCGGAGCCGTCGATATCCTTTGTGTATAGCTAAAATCGGGACGCTGCATATTTCTGAGAGTTCAATTGGTATGCAATCTATTGATTTTGCGTGGATAGAATTTCAACCTATCCGAGTTAATTGATTCGCGGGACCAAATTCTATGTCTGATTCATCAACTCCTATCATTGCATTATTTAATCACAAAGGAGGCGTAAGTAAAACAACAACGGCGTTCAATCTCGGATGGGCTTTGGCGGATCGCGGAAAACGAGTTTTGATCGTAGATGGTGATCCGCAGTGCAATTTGACAGGAACCGTTCTTGGCTTCGACGGAATATCTGATTTTTCAGATTTCTATACAAAAAATCCGAACTCAAATATTAGCGATTGTTTAGATCCAGTCTTCTCAGGGGCTGGAACGGGACTGGCGCCGGCGTCGATCACTGCCACTGGCAATAAGAATCTTTTTCTGTTGGCTGGAAATATTAGCCTAGCCGAGAACGAAACGCAGATTGCTGTCGCTCTTTCGACCAGTGCTGCGATTCCTGCACTTCAAAACATTCCAGGTTCGATATGCAATTTGCTTCGCATAACCGCAGATAATAACGATATTGATGTAGTTATCATTGATATGAGCCCTAGCGTCGGCGCTCTAAATCAATGCTTTTTGATGGGAAGCGACTATTTCATAGTTCCGACGTCACCTGACTATTACTGCAATCAAGCTATTTCGTCGTTGGCCAGAGTCGTCCCGAAATGGAATTCGGCGGTCTCGTCGTTCCGCTCCGCGTTGCTGCGCTACCCGTTCCCCAAGCATCCGCCACGATTTTGCGGTATTATTTCGCAGAGATATCGACCGCGCAATGGAAATCCTGCTTCTTCATTTCAGCAATGGATTGATATCATTAAGAAGACGGTTGCTCTAGAGTTGATACCGTCTTTAGCGTCTTAGGGCATGACGATAAGTGCCTCAGATTTCGCGCTAAGTAAGCCGGCAGATTCGGCCTATAATCTAGCAAATATATCGGATTTTAACTCTCTAATCGCTCAGTCTCAGAAATTCAATGTTCCAGTATTCGCTTTGACTAATAGTCAGATTGAACAAGTTGGAAAGATACTTGATACGATGGGCGAGAGTCGAGACAATTTTAAAGAAACGTTCGATAAGCTTGCCGCAAGCGTTGAGATAATAGCCGGCATATAACTTAAATTAATATTGCGATCATCCGAATTTGCAGGCTCGCCTTACTATATCGACGAGCCTGCATTTTTCAATAACGGTATCAAGGAATGTCGGAAAGTATGTCTAACGGGCGAATAAGGCACCCTCGGAGCGCGCTGTAACTTCTACTCCGCCGCCTGCCGCTGCACCTTGCCCTTCTTGATCGGTCGGCGGTCGAGCACTTCCTTCAAAAACCGCGCGGTGTGGCCTTTGCCGATGCGGACGATGTCCTCCGGCGTGCCTTCGGCCACCACGGTGCCGCCGCCGTCGCCGCCTTCGGGGCCCATGTCGATCACCCAGTCGGCGGTCTTCACCACCTCGAGATTGTGCTCGATCACCACCACCGAATTGCCCTGGTCGACCAGCTCGTGCAGCACTTCCATGAGCTTGGCGACATCGTGGAAATGCAGGCCGGTCGTCGGCTCGTCGAGGATGTAGAGCGTGCGGCCGGTGGCGCGCTTCGACAGTTCCTTGGAGAGCTTGACGCGCTGCGCCTCGCCGCCCGAGAGCGTCGTCGCCTGCTGGCCGACCTTGACGTAGTCGAGCCCGACGCGCGCCAGCGTCTCCATCTTGTCGCGGATCGAGGGCACCGCCTTGAACAGGCCCTTCGCCTCCTCGACCGACATGTCGAGCACGTCGGCGATCGACTTGTCGCGATATTTCACTTCGAGGGTTTCGCGGTCGTAGCGCTTGCCCTTGCAGACGTCGCAGGTGACGTAGACATCCGGCAGGAAGTGCATCTCGATCTTGATGACGCCGTCGCCCTGGCAGGCCTCGCAGCGGCCGCCCTTGACGTTGAAGCTGAACCGGCCGGCCTGATAGCCGCGCGCCTTCGCCTCCGGCAGGCCGGCGAACCATTCGCGGATCGGCGTGAAGGCGCCGGTATAGGTCGCCGGGTTCGAGCGCGGCGTGCGGCCGATCGGCGACTGGTCGATGTCGATGACCTTGTCGAGATGCTCCATGCCCTCGATGCGGTCATGCGGGGCCGGGTGCTCGATCGAGCCGTTCAGCTTGCGCGCCACCGCCTTGTAGAGCGTGTCGATCACCAGCGTCGACTTGCCGCCACCGGAGACGCCGGTGATGCAGGTGAACATCCCCAAGGGAATCTCGACATCGACATTCTTGAGGTTGTTGCCGCGCGCGCCGACGATCTTGAGTCTACGGCCCTTCTGGGCCTTGCGGCGCTTGGCCGGCACCGCGACCGACATCTCGCCGGTGAGGTATTTGCCGGTGAGCGAATTCGGGTCGTCGAGGATGTCCTGCGGCGTGCCCTTGGCGACGATCTCGCCGCCATGGATGCCGGCACCGGGGCCGACATCGACGACATAGTCGGCCGTGAGGATCGCATCCTCGTCATGCTCGACCACGATCACCGTGTTGCCGAGGTCGCGCAGGCGGCGCAGCGTGCCGAGCAGGCGCTCGTTGTCGCGCTGGTGCAGGCCGATCGAGGGCTCGTCCAACACATAGAGCACGCCGGTGAGCCCCGAGCCGATCTGTGACGCAAGCCGGATGCGCTGGCTCTCGCCGCCGGACAGCGTGCCGGAGGCGCGGGCGAGGGTGAGGTATTCGAGGCCGACATCGAGCAGGAAGGTGAGGCGGTCGCGGATTTCCTTGAGGATGCGCGGGGCGATCTCGTTCTGCTTCTTCGACAGCCGGGCGGGCAGGGCGGTGACCCAGTCCAGCGCGTCCTTGACCGAGAGCTTCGAGACCTCGCCGATATGGCGCATGTCGATCTTCACCGCCAGCGCCTCGGGCTTCAGGCGATAGCCGTTGCAGGCGGCGCAGGGCGTCTCGGACATGAAGCGGCCGATCTCCTCGCGCGCCCAGTCCGACTCCGTCTCCTTCCAGCGCCGCTCCATATTGGTGATGACGCCCTCGAACGGCTTCTTCACCTCGTAGCTGCGCAGCCCGTCGTTGTAGGCCATGCGCACGGGCTCGGTGCCCGTGCCGAACAGGATTGCCTTGCGGGCGTTCTCCGGCAGCTCGGACCAGGGCTTGGTCATCGAGAAGCCGAAATGCTTGGCGAGCGCTTCCAGCGTCTGGCCGTAATAGGGCGAAGTCGACTTGGCCCAGGGGGCGATGGCGCCCTTCTTCAGCGTCAGCGCATGATCCGGCACGATCATGTCCGGGTCGATCCGCATCTCGTGGCCGAGGCCGTCGCAGATCGGGCAGGCGCCGAACGGGTTGTTGAACGAGAACAGCCGGGGCTCGATCTCAGGGATAGTGAAGCCGGAAACCGGGCAGGCGAACTTGGACGAGAAGGTGACGCGCTTGGCCTCGCCGTTATCGAGCTTTTCGTCCGCATACTCGAAAACCGCGATGCCGTCGGTCAGTTCCAGCGCCTGCTCCAGCGAGTCCGCCAGACGCGCGCCGAGATCGGGCCGGATCACGATGCGGTCCACGACGACGTCGATATCGTGCTTGAACTTCTTGTCGAGGGCAGGGGCGTCCGGGATCTCGTAGAATTCGCCATTGACCTTGACGCGCTGGAAGCCGCGCTTCAGCCAGTCGGCCATCTCCTTCTTGAACTCGCCCTTGCGGCCGCGGACGACAGGCGCGAGCAGGTAGCCGCGCGTCTTCTCGGGCAGCTCGACCATCCGGTCGACCATCTGCTGCACGGTCTGGCTCTCGATCGGCAGGCCGGTCGCGGGCGAATAGGGGATGCCGGCGCGCGCCCAGAGGAGGCGCATATAGTCATGGATCTCGGTGACGGTGCCGACGGTCGAGCGCGGGTTCTTCGAGGTCGTCTTCTGCTCGATCGAGATCGCCGGCGAGAGCCCGTCGATCTGGTCGACATCGGGCTTCTGCATCATCTCGAGGAACTGGCGGGCATAGGCCGAGAGCGACTCGACATAGCGGCGCTGGCCCTCGGCATAGATCGTGTCGAAGGCGAGCGAGGACTTGCCCGAGCCCGAGAGACCCGTGAACACCACGAGCTTGTCGCGCGGAATCGCGAGATCGACATTCTTGAGATTGTGCTCGCGCGCGCCGCGCACGGTGATGGCGCGGCTGTTCGGATCGGCCGCGCGATTGCGGTCGAACATGTCTTCCAGCGCAGCAGCCTGGGCGGCGGCGGATTCGGTCTTGCGGGCCATCGGGGCGTCCGTTGCGGTGAAGCGCTACAGATAGGGCAAATGCCGGGCCGTTCCAGCCTCGCGGCGATCTGCCCGGCATGAATAGCACGCAGCCGTCCCGGCTGCTGCCGTCGTCCTGACAGAAAACGTCAGCAGCGGCGAGGGCTCGATGTGGGGATCGTCGCACCGATCGCAATCGACATCGGCACGCTGCCGAATTATCTATAAATTATGCCGAAGCCTACCGAAGACACCATTGCCGTCCGCATTGCCAGGACATTGGCCGAGCGGATCATCGCCGGCGCGATCGAACCCGGCTCCCGCCTGCGGCAGGATCACATCGCCGCGGAATTCGCGACCAGCCATGTTCCGGTGCGCGAGGCCTTCCGCCGGCTCGAGGCGCAAGGGCTGGCGATCAGCGAACCGCGCCGCGGCGTCCGCGTCGCTTCCTTCGACCTCTCGGAGGTGAAGGAGGTCGCGGCGATGCGGGCGGCGCTGGAGGTATTGGCACTGCGCCATGCCGCTCCGCATCTCACCGCCGCCATTCTCGACCGGGCCGAGCAGGCGCGCCGCGACTGCGACGCGGCCACCGATGTCCGCACCTGGGAAGAGGCGAACCGCCGTTTTCACCGCGCGCTGGTTGCCCCTTGCGGGATGAAACGCCTGCTCGCGACGATCGACGATCTGCATGCGGCGAGCGCGCGCTTCCTGTTCTCGGCCTGGCGTTCGGAATGGGAATCCCGCACCGATCATGACCACCGCACCATCCTCAACGCCTTGCGCAACGGCGATCTGGAAGCGGCGATTGCGACGCTGGCACGGCATGCCCAGTGGATCGGTGAGCGGCCGGTTCGCACGGCCTCGGGTGCCACGCGCGGGGCCTTCGCCATCGTCGGGTGAGGGGACGCGCGGGGGGCGTGCCACACCCTTGTCATTCCGGGGCGCGCCACAGGCGCGAACCCGGAATCCACGATTGGGTGAGACCTTAGGGACTCGGTTGCAGGCGGTGAGCCCAGTCGTGGGTTCCGGGTTCTTCGCTGCGCGAAGCCCCGGAATGACAAGCGGGGCGCTCGTAGAAGCGATTCTGCTGTCGCCCGCTCCGCGTAGCGGGTTTATCCCGCCAACGGGCGCCGCAACGAAAGGCACGCTTGCCTTTTCCGCCGAGATATGGACTTCCTCATAGATCAAAGATCGAGATTATAGATAATTTGATCTCGCCGAAGGAGTGACCATGACCGATCTCGCCCTCAGCCGCCCGTTCAGCCCGCTGCGGCTGGAAAGCCGCTCGCTCGCCTGGCAGGCCGGCGCCGTGATCGTCGGCAGCCTGCTGCTGGCGCTGTCCTCGCAGATCAAGGTGCCGATGTATCCGGTGCCGATGACCATGCAGACCTTCGCCGTGACGCTGATCGGCGCGCTTTATGGCTGGCGGCTCGGCGCCGTCACCGTGATCGCCTGGCTGGCGCAGGGCGCGATGGGCCTTCCGGTCTTCGCCGGTGCCGTCGGCGGCGCGGCCTATTTCGCCGGCCCGACCGGCGGCTATCTGCTGGCCTTCCCGTTCGCCGCGGCGCTCACCGGCTGGCTGGCGCAGCGTGGCTGGGCTGGCAACCGCGTCGGCCTCGCCTTCGCCTCGATGCTCGCCGGCAACGCGCTTTGCCTGGTGATTGGCGTGGCCTGGCTCGCGGTACTCATCGGGCTGCCCAAGGCGGTCGCCGTCGGCGCGGTGCCGTTCCTGCTGGGCGCCGTCCTGAAGTCGGCCCTCGCGGCTGCGACGCTCAAGGCCTTCGCTCCGCGCGGCTGAGTGACCGCAGCCGTTCTGAGTTTTGCGACCCGGCGGGCCTCGGCCTGCCGGGTTTCTTTATGCGGCGTGGGGGCGAGCGCGCGACGTCGCGGATGAAATTGGTCCAGACGAAGCGGGGATGGATCGTATTGACCCGGATCGGGATGCCGCGCCGCGCGCAACTCGTCGCAGCGTGTTCCCGCGTGCATTCAAGCCTGGGCACAAGACAATCCTCCTTGTCAGGATCGTCACGACGGGACCTCCGCCTGCTCTGATGAAGGCGCGGTCAAAATACGGCGTAGTCCGATTTCAAGGGTTCGGATCAATCAGGCACGATCGAAGGCCAGGAAGCGCCTGCGGTCGAAGCCGGAGGCGCGCATGGCTGCGTTGTTGATCGTCAGGCTGAGGTCGATGGTCGGTGGAGCGAGGCGTGTCGCCGTCAGCGCTCCGATCTGGCCTTGCGCCCGTTCCAATTCGAGTGCGTAGTCGATCACCAGAACGTCGGCGCCGGCGGCGAGCGTGAGGAGTTCGGGTGGTGTCGCGCCAAGTGCCCCGAAGGGCTTGAGTGACAGTCCGAGCAAGACGAGCGCGTAGGGGGCCGCCGGGGCGATTTCGACCTCCTGCAGCTTTGCAGCGCGATGGCGCACGCGACAGGGTGCGCCATTTAGTGTCGTGGCGGAGAACTCCGGAATCTTCGGGTCGATCACGGTAACAGTTTCGGGGCGATTGGTCAGGAACCCGGTGATCGGCAGGCCGGCGCCACCGATCTCGACGATATGGACGCAATGTCGCACAGCATAGGCCGCGAGGACCTGCCGCACGGCGGCCGGCGGACTGACGAGATGGGGCAGCATGATACCAGAAGGCGGTGCGGCGGGATCGCGGGCCTCAAATGGTGCGCTTGCATATGGCCCCGCCATTCTCTTAACTCCTCCCGCCTCTTCGCCTCGACACGGCGCGATCCTTCATGAATGTACGTCGGCCACATCCTCCGTGACCAGACAATCCAAGCTGTCCTTTCTTCGGCTCCGAAACGCCGGGAGGCGGGCGTCCGCAACGTCGGGAAGAGGTTGCAAACGGCCTCGCCGTCATGCTCGCCCTTGTGGCGAGCATCCACGTCTTGAACGCGGCCTTCGACCAGCACGGACAGGGTCCTGACGGGAGATGGCAGGATTGGATGTCGCCTTGCCGCGCCAATTGAGCGATGCTCCTGAATGGGAGGCCCGGACAGGGATCAATCGGCCCGCTCCAGCGTTACAGGCCCGATCGAGATAGCGATCCCGTTTGCGGTCTTTGTCACACACTTGATCGGGGAGCGACGACGATGAAGTCCCTTCTTGGAGTCGCGGCTCTTGCGCTCGGTCTCGGGCTGGGTGCTCCCGCAATCGCCTGCGAACTCGATCGTCCGCTGAAAATGGCGGGCCTTGACTATGATTCCGCTGCCTTCCACACCGCCGTCGCCAGCGCAATCGCGGAGCGCGGCTTCGGCTGCAAGGTCGAGCGCGTGCCGGGCGCGATCGCCCCGCTGGTTAATGGATTGGCGCGCGGCGATGTCGACATCGTCATGGAAATCTGGATGGCGAACCCCGTCGATGCCTGGGCCAAGGCGGCCGAGGCGGGCAAGGTCGAACCGCTGGGCACGACGTTTCCGGATGCGAGCGAGGGCTGGTTCGTGCCGCGCTATCTGGTTTTGGGGCCGGACGCCAAGGCGCCGGAGCTGAAATCGGTGCAGGACCTCAAGCGCTACAAGGCGCTGTTCGCCGATCCCGAGGAGCCGGGCAAGGGGCGCTTCTACAACTGCGTCGCCGGCTGGGTTTGCGAGGGCATCAACACCAAGAAGCTCGCGGTCTACGGGCTCTCGGAGGACTTCACCAATACGCGCGGCGGCTCCGGCGAGGCGCTGGTCGCCGCTATCGAGGCCGCGCTCAAGCGCAAGCGCCCAGTGTTGTTCTACTACTGGGGGCCGAGCTGGCTGCTGGGCGCCTATGATCTCGTCAAGCTGGATGAGCCGCCCTTCGATGCCGGGATCTGGGCAGAGCTCAAGGCGAGCGACAATCCCACGCGCGCCACCGCCTATCCGGCGAGCAAGGTCGTCATCGGCGCCAATGTCGAGCTGGCAAAGAAGGCGCCGCAGCTCGCCACCTTCTTCAGGAATTACGGCACAACCAGCGACATGACCTCGAAGATGCTGGCCGAGGCACGCGAAAAGGGTATCGCGCCCGAGGCACAGGCGGTCGCCTTCCTGAGGACGCAACCCGACATCTGGCGCAAATGGCTGCCGGCCGATGTCGCGACCAAGGTCGCCTCCAGCCTGTGACGGCGGCTTTTGTCCCGGACTTTGGCAAGACCTTGCAGGGCGCCGTCAATCGCGCGGTCGATGCCGTCGTCACGGGGTACGGTGACAGGCTCGATGGCATCGGCGCGGTGCTGATCGCGCCCGTTCGCCTGGTCGAGGCGGGGCTCCAGTCCATTCCGGTGCCGGCTTTCGTCATGGCCGTCGCGGCGGGAGCATGGCTGGCGACGCGGCGGATCGGCTTCGCGCTGGGGATGGCCGCATTGCCGGTGGCGCTGCTGGCTCTCGGCGTCTGGGGCGAAGCGATGCAGTCGCTTGCCCTCGTGGTGGTCGCGGTTCTCTTCGTCGTGCTGCTCGGCCTGCCGCTCGGCGTCGCGGCGGCGCGGTTGCCGCGGCTCGGTCGCATGCTAGCCCCGCTCTACGACCTGATGCAGACCATCCCGAGCTTCGTCTACCTGATCCCGGTGGCGATGGTGCTCGGGCTCGGGCGCGCGCCGGCTCTCGTCGCGACCCTGATCTATGCGCTGCCGCCCTTCGCGCGGCTGACGGAGCTCGGCCTTCGCGGCGTCGATCCGGGATTTACCGAGGCTTCGCGGGCGCTCGGCCTGAGGCCGCGCCAGAGTTTCTGGCTGGTCGAGCTGCCGCTGGCACGCCCGACGATCCTGCAAGGGTTGAATCAGGCGATCATGATGGCGCTGGCCATGGTCGTGGTCGCGTCGATGATCGGCGCCAAGGGGCTCGGCGAGATCGTCCTGCTCGGCTTGCAGCGGGCCGATCCCGGCCTGGGCTTCGTCGGCGGGCTGGCGATCGTGCTGCTGGCGGTGCTGCTCGACCGAATGGCGCAGGCCGTTCTCGGCCGACGCCGTGACGCTCGCTGAGGAACCCTTCGCCCTTAGGCTGCGGCGCCGCCTTGCGATCCGCCGTTGCTGCGGAGCATGTTGCGCAGCCGATAGGCCAGTGCGACGGGCGCCGGAAAGCGCTTCCGGCAGAAGGCGATCTTGCGGACATAGGAATCGATCCGCCAGGTCGCCCAGGTGCCGCCGGCGAAATAGCCGATATCGCCCTTCCGCAGGACCCGCTGCGAGCCGTCCTGCGCCGTGACGTGAACCTCGCCCTCGACGATCACGACGGTCTCGTCCCAGCTGAAATACCAGCGGAATTCGCCGGCCGTGCAATCCCAGATCGCGGTGGTCGCCGCCTCGTCGCCGCTGCGCGAATGCTCGGCGACGCGCGCCATCGGTTGCCCGGCGATGATCCAGGACGGCTCGATCGGAGACGGCGTCATCGGCAGATCGTCCAGGGCATGCGCCACGAGCGGCGACTGCTCGACCGGCGCGACCACCGACATCTGGCGCAGCATCATCGCCGCAGCCGCGGCGATCGTCATCTTCAGGGCCATCGATTTCTCCTGCCAACCCAAGGGACGATAGCGCGAGGCGGTAAAGGCGGCCTTTCCCGAAAGCTCGGCATTGCGAGCAACGGGCAGGGCGGTTCGGCAGCGGAGGCGGCTGGCCGCTCCCGACAAAGCAGGGGACAACCGGGCAGAAACGACTTGAACAAATAGAGAACATTGTTGATAGTGGCCCTGCGGGCGCGTAGGGTCCCGCACCGGTCACCCGGCCGGATTGTGTGAAGTGCGCAGGAAGTGGAGCCTGTCATGGCTGGCAGCGTCAACAAGGTCATTCTGGTCGGCAATCTGGGGCGCGACCCCGAAGTGCGCCGCCTCGGCAGCGGCGAGCCCGTCGTCAATCTGCGCATCGCCACCTCCGAGACCTGGCGCGACAAGCAGAGCGGCGAGCGCAAGGAGCGGACCGAGTGGCACTCGGTCGTGATCTTCAACGAGAACCTCGCGAAGGTCGCCGAGCAGTATCTGAAGAAGGGCTCGAAGGTTTACATCGAGGGGCAGCTCCAGACCCGGAAATGGCAGGACCAGTCCGGCGTCGAGAAGTACACGACCGAGATTGTGCTGCAGCGCTTCCGCGGCGAGCTCACCATCCTCGACAGCCGTCAGGGCAGCTCCGACGAATATGGCGAGGGCGGCGGTGGCGGCGGCTATATGGACGACCGCTCGGGCGGGGGCTCCTTCGGCCGTTCCGGCGCGATGGGCGGCGGCGGCGGTGGTGGCTCGCGGCAGCCTGCCATGTCGGGCGGCGGCGGTGGTGGCCGCTCCTCGTCGAGCCATCTCGACGACGACATTCCGTTCTAAGCGCGATTGCGCGAGGCGCTGGCCGGACGGCGCCAAGGCTCCGGATGTGCATTCATGACGGCGCGGACAAAGTCCGCGCCGTCATTCTTTCGGCAAGGCGGCGGTTGCGCCCCATGGCGCGGCCGTTTGGTGCTGCTGCACCGGTCGAGGCGAGATATCCGCTGACGCTGGGCGCCTGAATCTGATATCGTTACGTCAACCACACCGGGCCATGCGTGCTCCGGAGTGTTCCTCATGCTTTCAACGGCATGGGTTGGTGGTCCATATGCGGTTGGCCTATTGCCACCAGTGAATTGCAAGCAAGTCGCTTTCATAAAGCGCAAGCGAAGGTGATAGATTTCCGGTGAAATTTTTGTAATCGATCTTCTTGAGCGGAATGATTGGTCTGTTCAATTACATTTGGCAAAAAAGCCGAAGCGAGCAGATCAAGATCATCTGCATTGTTGTTGCGTCATTCCCGTTTTATTATTTTTCACTCGACCTTCCCAGATATATCGTCTCCGACGCCTTGCAGGGCCGGGCATTCGCCGACGGGCACGAGACCGCGCGGCTCTTTCACGTCACGCTGAACCTGCCGCAGATGCTCGGTGGCCCTCGCGTGATCTTCGACGGGCTCTGGCTCGACAGGCTGTCCTATCTGTTCGTCCTGTCCGGCATTTTCCTGCTGCTCGTGCTGATCAATGGCGGGTTCAAATACGTCATCAACATGCGCAAGGCCGCGTTGGGCGAACGCCTGCTGCAACGCCTGCGTCTCGATCTGTTTTCGGCCGTGTTGCGCCTCAAGCCGGAGGCGCTGCGACGCATCAACCCCTCCGAGGCGGCCACGATCATCAAGGACGAGGTCGAGCCTGTGGGCGGCTTCGTCGGGGATGCCTTCGTGCAGCCGGTGCTTCTCACCGGGCAGGCCCTGACCGCTCTGGCCTTCATCCTGGTGCAGAACGTCGCGCTTGGCCTGATCGCGGGCAGCATGGTCCTGTTGCAGGGCGTTCTGATCCCGCGCCTGCGGCGCGAGCAGATTCGCCTCGGCAGGCAGCGCCAGATCGCGTCGCGCGCCTTTGCCGGCAAGGTCGGGGAGGTTGTCGAGACCCTCGCGGAAGTGTCCAATCACGGTACGGCCGGGGTGGAAAGGAGCCTCGTCGCCCAACGGCTGGAGCAGCTGTTCGGCATTCGCTACCGGCTTTACGGACGCAAATTCGCGGTCAAATCGCTGAACAACCTGCTGGCGCAGCTGCCGCCTTTTCTGTTCTACGCGGTCGGGGGCTATCTCGCCCTCGCGGGCCGCCTCGATCTCGGCCAGCTCGTGGCCGTCATCGCCGCCTATCGCGATCTGCCGACGCCGGTGAAGGAGCTGATCGACTGGGATCAGCAGCGGCTCGACGTCGAAGCCAAGTTCCAGCAGGTGGTGGAGCATTTCGGTTTGCCCGACGGCGAGGAAGCCGACGCCTTTGACGGGCCGGAGCACGGCGCGGCGCGCCTGGCTGGCGACGGCCAGATCGCGGCGCGGGCGCTCACGATCACGAACGCCGCCGGCGACCGCGTGCTGGACCGGGTCACGCTGTCGCTGCCGCTGCAAAGGCACATCGCCTTGTCCGGCGGCGCGAGCGATGGCGCCGGAATCCTGGCGCAGGTGCTGGGCGGCGGCCTTGAGCCGGGCGAGGGCACGCTGTCCATCGCCGGGATGCCCTTGTCGGCCTTGCCGGCGTCCGTGCGTGGCCGCGAGATCGCCTATCTCGGCCCGGAGCCGGTCATTTTCGATGGCAGCCTGCGGGACAATATTCTCTACGGGCTGCGCACCGTGGCGCCTGATCCGGACTCGGCCGGTTGGACGATCGATCACGGTCGCGCGCAGGCGGCGGATGGCGCCGAGCTCGATCTCAAGCTGATCGAGACACTGGGGACCGTCGGCCTCGCGGAGGCGGTGTTCCGCTTCGGGCTCGCCGGCCAGCTTGCCTCCGCCAGCCAGACCCCGTTGATCCAGCGGATCGCGGAGATCCGCGCCCGCATCCGCGGCAAGCTCGTCGAAAGCGGTGCCGAGGCCGCCATCGAATCCTATGATCCGGCGCGCTATACCCGCAACGCGACGATCGGGGAGAACATCCTCTTCGGCGTGCCGGTCGAGCGCGGGCTGATCGGTGAAAGGCTTGCCGGCCACGCCCTGACGCGGCAGGTGCTGGAGGAGCTGGCTCTGAGCGCCACGCTCTCGGCCATCGGGCGGCGGATTGCCGCGACGATGCTGGAAATCTTTCAGGACCTCGCCCCGGGTCATGTGCTGTTCGAGCAGTATTCCTTCATCGCGGCCGAGGATTTTCAGGACTTCCGCGAACTGCTCGGCCGGGTCGAGGCCGGAACGGAAACCGAAGCCGACCGCACGCGCCTCATCGGATTGGCGCTTCTCTATGTCGAGCCGAAGCATCGCCTCGGCCTTCTGGATCCGGGCATCGAGGCGCGGATTCTGGCGGCGCGGTTCGCTTTCAGGGAGCGCGCGTCCGCCGGCCCGGAGCACGGCATCGCCTTCTACGAACCCCAGTGCTACTGCGCCGCAGCGCCCTTGCGCGACAATCTCCTGTTCGGACAGGGGACGCACGAGGCCGCCGACGACGTCATTCGCGACACCCTGGCGGAACTCGGTCTCGACGGCGACGTCTACCGCCTCGGCCTCGAGCAACCGGCCGGCTATGGCGGCAGGCTGTTGTTCCCGACCGTGAAGGCCCAGATCGCCCTGGCGCGCTGCCTGATCAAGCAGCCGCGCGTGCTCATTCTGAACAATGCCTTCGACGCGTTTGGCCGGAACGAGGCCCGGCAGATTCTCGACCGCGTCAGGGCCGCTATGGCGGGACGGACACTGATCGTCGCGGGCCGCGATCTCGACGCCGCCGCCAGCTACGATCTGCACATGGTGTTCGAGGGCGCGAGGCTCGCTGCCGGAACGGAGCACGCCACCGGTGCGGCTCCGCCGAGGTCATCCGAGGATGATCTCGTTCACGCCGAGCATGAGGAAATCGCGGCCCTGCGCGCGGTGCCGATCTTCGGTGGCTTCGACACGGCGCGCCTGAGGCTCCTGGCCTTCACCGGCGAGCGGGTCGGCTTTGCCGCGGGCGAGGTCCTGTTCCGGCAGGGAGATGAATCGGATGCCGCCTATGTGCTGCTTTCGGGAACGGCCGACGTGGTGCTCCCAACCGGCGATGAAGGCCCGGTTCGGGTGTCCAGCGTCGGACGAAACGCCATCGTCGGCGAGATGGGCCTCATCACCGACGCCCCGCGTTCGGCCAGTGTGGTCGCGACGACGGATATCCGAGCGCTGAAGCTGCGCAAGGACGTCTTTCTCGCCTTGCTTGCCGAATTTCCGCAGATGGCGCTTTCGGTCATGCGGCTGGTGGTCGGGCGCCTGCGCGACAACTCGGCTGTCACCGCCCGCCACGAACGCGGCGGCGATATCGGAGGGCTGCCCTGACGGGCGCCGGGGGGGCGATGCCGCTCACGGCGCCAGATAGGACAGCTCCAGCCCTTGCGGCGCCCCCAATGCGCGGCGGGCGGTCGAAATCGTGCGTGTGCGCATTGGATTGCCAGCGATCTCGTACATGCGGATCAGCCGTGCCTCTTCGAGATCGTGCTGTTGCAGTTGGGCGCTCCCTGAAGACACGGATTCAGCCAGGCAATTGTTGAAGGAAAGGCCGGTATAGGCCGGCAGATCGTAAGGCTCCCATCCGTCCGAGCCCAGCGGACTCGGGCGTTCCATGATCCATTCGGCCGTCGCTCCGCTGATGCGCAGGCCGGCCGGCGCCCGCGCGTTGAAGGCCTGAAGGATGATGCTCTTGCTGGCGTTCTTCAGGTTGCAACGCACCGTGGTCTCGTCGAGCACGGTGATGATCGCGCTGATCTCGTCCCGGGGATCCACCGGCAGCGCGAGATCCTGCTGCGGGACATGACGCCCGCGCGCCCACCATTGGAACCAGCTCGAATAATCGGCGCGCGCGGAAGGTTGCGTCAGCCAGCGCTGCCGCGTGCCGATCTGGGGCAGCGAGGAATCGAGGTAGAGCTTCTGGCCGTCGAGCCCGATCCAGGTCGAACTCTGATATTCCGGTGCGGTGCCGCCGGGCGGCGCCGAAACCACGGGAACCGTCCAGTTCGCCATGACGGATGTCAGGCTGCGGCCACCGCGCGGAGCGACATAGCCGCCCGACCAGTTCATGCTCTTCTGTACTGGCTGGGAGGCCTGCGCCGCCAAAGTGACGACGCCGGGCAGCTGGTCCGCGAAAAGCTGATCGACGCCGAGAAGGAAGCGCAGCGGCGGCGCGTTGGGACGGGGACGGAGAAAGGCCCGGCGGAAGGCGGCGGCGGCCGGGTTCCCGGCGAACTCCATCGGGAGGGGCAGGCCGAAATACCGCAGCTCCTCGTCGCTTGCATTCGACGGATCGAAATATTCCGGCGGCAGCGGGTAGAACGCGATTTCGCCGCCGGGACCGACAGGGGTGGGCGTGTCTTGTGGGGGAGGAGGCATGGCAGCCCCCTCAACCCGCTTTCCATTCGGCCGCCGCCCGGGTGGCGGACGCGCCGAAGGATTTGATCGAATACTGGCCGGCGCTCGGCCCGGTGCTGCTTTTGTGGGACAGCTTCGCGAAGGCGGCCGCGGCCAGAGCCGCGCCCGCGGCGGAATCGCTCGGATAGTGCAGGCCGGCGATCTCGCGGTTGCGCGCCACGCGCTTCGCCAGCGCCTTGAGCGTGTCGGCAACAGCTGTCGTCTCGGCTGGCGGCAAGGCCGGCGTCACGCTCTTCAGCACATGCTCGACGCAGGCCGCGATGAGATGCGCTTGCGTGGCGTGCCCGCTGGGGTAGGCCGAGTGTCCCGGCACGGGGACCGGCGGCATCAGGGCAGGACATTCCCACGACGGGCGCGGCCGCTGGAAGACCTGCTTGTAGTAGAGAGCGGTGAAGGAGCCGACCAGGCTGGCAATGTGCAGGATCCTGAAGGTGTGCGGGTGCGATGCGGGCGTCATCGCCAGCGCCTCCATGAAGGCGGTGATGAACTCCACATCCTGCGACAGGATCTCGCCCAGCGCCGAGGCGCGCTCGTCCCGCGCGGCGGCCAGGAGATTCCTGATCTCCAGGGCCTGCCGGGTTTCGGTCCCGTCATAGCCGTTCAGGGCGAGCAGGATGTCGGCCAGGGTGTTCTGCAGCGTCGTGGTATGCCAGTTCGTCGCCGCGAACTCGGTCAGGATATGGAAGGCGTGCCAGCGCGCGGCCCAGTTGCGGTCGGCGAAGGCCACCGATCCGCTTCCGATGCCGCCATTCGTGAAGAGTACCTTCCTGCTCGCGCCCGCTGCCGGGTCGAGGTGGATATGCACGGGTCTCTTGAGATCCCTGATGCGGATGCCGGCCGGCGTCGTTTCCATCGAAAAGGGAAAATCGGCTCTGTCGGGCACGAACCAGCCCCCGGCGTCGCCGCTGATGCCTGCATTTCCCGTATTGCCGGTGTTCCCGGTGTTGCCTGTATTGCCGGTCATGGCTTGAACCCCGCACGGTTGCTGTTACGGCAAACTCGCTAGGCGTCGGCTCAGTCGGGCAGTCCTGCCTGCCGTAGGTGCCCGATCCACTGCTCAAGAATAGCAGGGACGAACGGGCAACGTGGCGCGTAGGACGTCAGTCGAAAATCGGGCTGAACCAGGATAAGGCGCTCAGCCGCACTTGCAGCCTCCTTCAGCCGACCTGAAGCGACTAGGCTGGCGGCAAGCGTACGCAATGTAAAGCGGATTGATGGATTATGCGCCACTGCGCTGCGCGCCCAGTCGACCGCCTGCTCGAAGTCGCCGTTGATGTAATACGCCTGGGCCAGGATGCCTTCGTGCCAGAAACGATAGGGATCGGAAGGCGCCAGACGTTGCCCCTTCTCGCCGTGCTGCACCGCCAGGGCTCCGTTGCCGGCGAAGCCACGCGCCGCGCTGCTCATCGTCCACGCCATGGCCACGCTTGGTCCGGCGTCGATCGCCCGATCGAGGAAGCGCTGGGCGGTGATCATGTCGCGCAGGAGAAAAGCCTGGACATGGCCGTAGATCGCCAGCGCGAGTGCGTCGTTGCCGTCGCGCTCGATGGCTGCCCTCGCCCGGTCGACGGCGACCTGCGCGTCGCCGTCCGGATCGGGCGATCCCAGCTCGCCGACGCGGAACACATGCCAGAGAGCGGTATAGGTGAAGGGCGGGGCATAGGATGGGTCCAGCGCCATGGCCTGCTGGAGGAGGCCGCGCGCCCGGCCGAAGCTGTCGGCATCCATCTTGTAGAGCAGGTCGAGCGCCTGCAGCAGCAGGTCGTAGGCGGTCAGGTTCTGCGGGTGCTGCCGCAAGGCCCGTCGCAACTCGCGTTCGCGGACATGCGGCGCCACGGTCCTGACCAGCTTCAGGGCGATCCGGTCCTGCAGGTCGAACAGCTCGGTGACCTTGCCGTCATAATGGTCGGCGCTCAGCACGGCGCCATTCTCGTTGGCGATGAGTTCCGTGCTGATGCGCACGCGGCTGTCGGAGAGCGATACGGTGCCGTCCATCACATAGCGGACGCCGAGCCTGCGGCCGATGGCGACCGGATCGACCCGGCTGCGGCCGTATTCCAGCGTCGACCCGCGCGAGATGACGAAGAGTTCCTTGAGCCCGGACAGCGACTGGATGATCGAGTCGACCACCCCGTCCGCGATGAAGGTCTTCTGCAACCGGGAGCCGTTCATGCGGAAGGGCAGGACGGCGATGGATGCCCTCCCGTCCAGCCCGGCGTGGTTCTCGCCGAGCTTGCGGCTCTGGGCCGGCCCCGGCTCGGCACGGAGCGAGAAAACGCGCACCGGCCGCTCGTGATTGCGCAGGAATATCTCGCCCATGTCGGAGCCCAGCGTCCTGGCTTCATCGTCGAGCTGCTCGAAGACCGCCTCCGAAACGATCACGCCGCCCTGCTCGGCATAGGATTGCAGCCGGGCGGCGACGTTGACGCCGTCCCCGAAAATGTCGCCGTTCTCGAAGATGATGTCGGCGGCATGGATCCCCATTCGAAAGGCGATGCGCAGCGAGACGGGCTGGTCGGCCGTGGCGGCGGCGAGCGCGCGCTGCAGCGAAAGCGCGCAGCGCGTCGCGGCCAGGCCGCTCTCGAACGTCGCCAGAAAGCCGTCGCCGGTATTCTTGACGATGCGGCCGTCATGATCCCGCACGCAGGGTTCAATCAGGCTGGCGCGCAGGCTCATCAGGCGCTGATGCGTCTCCTCTTCGGCAGCCTCGCTCAGGCGCATGTAGCCGACCACGTCGGCAGAGAGGATGGCGGCCGGATGACGTTGTATCGTCACGATGGAGCTCTCACTCCCGCGTCCGGTCGGCCCCGGCCGGGATGCCAGCGATGGATCAAGCCTGCGCGAATGCTGGCATGGCAGCCGCGTGAGGTCCATCGCTAAGCGCGTCGCGGTCGGCATCTGGGTCACGATAGGGCAATGGCGGCGCTCGGAGGCCCATGAGCTTCGGCTGGCGCCGCCGCGCGAGCGGCGCCAGGGTCCTTGCGGATCCCCGCGCCAAACAGGGGCTATTTCGGATCGCAGTAAAGCGTCTCGACCCGCGAAAGCCCGAGGTCGTTCAGCGTATGCTCGTCGAGCGGGCTCGCCTCGATATAGTTGACGGGGCGGGTCCGAGGGCCGGCCAGCCAGCGCAGCAGGCCCAAGGCCCCACGGTGCTGCTGCTCGGGAGCCGGCGTTTCTATGGTGCGGGCTGGAAGCCCGCCGTCGCGCAGCTGTTGCCGAGCTGCTAAGGTCGGCGAAACATGAGGGCGGTTCAGAGCGTCGGACACGGTTGAGGCTCCGTCTTGGTCGGCTCCCACCGCGACTGCGGAATGCGGTCGTGGCGGCCTTACGGGAGAGGGTTCTGAGCCGTTCGCGCCTCGCGCTCTGTGCGCTGGATCACAGAGGGGCTGCTCCGGGTTTCGAGGTCGCCGATGAACGATGGGCCTCAGCGCATTGCGAGCCTGCTGGCGGCAAACCCGTTCTTTGCGGGGTTGCACCCGGAGACGCTGCACAAGCTCGCTTTGGTCTGCCGGCAGCGGCATCTGGCCGCGCGGGAGGTGCTGTTCCTCAAGGGAGACCCGAGCGATGGTCTCTATGCGATCCGGCGTGGCCTGATCCGCATCGGCACGACGGACGATCTCGGCCAGCAGATGACCGTCAACCTGCTCGGAAGCGGGGACGTCTTCGGCGAGATCGCGCTGCTCGACGGGCGCTCGCGAACCGCCGATGCGGTCGCGGCCGACGACACCGAGATGTTTTTCCTGCCGCGCCGCGATTTCCTGACCCTGCTCTCGGGCGAAGCCGCGCTTGCCGTGCACCTGATCGAGCTCTTGTGCGGTCGGCTGCGGGATGTTCTCGAGCGCATCGAGGAGGCCACCTTCCTGCCCGCTGCGACGCGGCTGGCGCGGCGCATCCTGACCCTTGCCGTCGACTATGGCACGGAGGTGCATGCCTCGCAGGAGGAGCTGGCGTCGCTCAGCGGCATCACCCGCGAGACGGTGAACCGTCAACTCCAGGGCTGGAAGCGCGACGGAGTTCTCTCGCTCGGGCGCGGGCGCCTTACGATCCACGATCTCGATGGCCTGCGCCTGCTCGCGAAGGTGGCGGTGCCCGAACCGGAAGAGCGATAGCGCGCCCGGTGTTTTCCAGAGTCGGCTTCGCTTTTTTGGAGCCAGGCCGTCATTCCGAACAAGCCGCGAAGCGGCGCCGATCCGGAATCCATCGAAGGGAGCCGCGCTCTACGATGGATTCCGGGTCAAGCCCGGAATGACGGCCTGGTTCCGTGTCAAATCGGCAGCGTCTAGTCGGGGATGCCTTTGTTGAAATGGATGGCGAAGAGGGGGACGGGATCGTCGAAGCCCTTCAGAACGCGCGCATCCAGCTCCACCAGGGGCAGCCTCGGCCCGATCGCCTGCGCTGCAGTGCGATCCAGCAGGATCTCGAAATCGCCGGCCGTCGAGCACAGGCGGGATGCGAGATTCACGACATTGCCGATCGCCGTGTAATCGAGGCGCCCTTCGGAACCGATCCGTCCCACGGTGGCCGGTCCCATGGCGAGACCCACGCCGAAGCCCAGCCGATGGTCGAGCGCGCGCTGGCCGGCCAGCAGCGCCTGGACTCCGCGCTGCATGTCGCGCGCCATGTCGGCGGCGCGCCATGCGGGGTCGGGGCAGGCGACAGGCGCATTGACCAGCACCATCGCGCCGTCGCCGGAAAAATTCGTCAGGGTGGCGTCATGGGCGCTGACCACGGTCTCCAGGGCGCTGTAATAGGCGCCGAGCAGGCCGATGACGGTTTCAGGTTCGGCGCGGGCGGAGAAGGCGGTGAAGCCCCGCAGGTCGCAGAACAGAACGACCACCTCGACGCGTCGTCCGTCCAGCACATGGTCGTCGCCCATGCGCTCGACGAGTTCGGCGACCTGCGGAGCGAGGAAACGCTTCAGCCGGCTGATGCGCTCGGAGCGCTCCTGCGAGATCGCCAGTTCGCCGGCCATCTCGTTGAAGCGTGTGGCGAGCCGCTCGAATTCGTCGCCGGTCGCGAGATGGATGCGGTGCTCGAACTGCCCGGCGCCGATGCGCGCCGCTCCGTCTTCCAGCAGGACGATCGGCTCGACCATGCGACGGGTGAGCCAATAGGCGAGGGCGGCGGCGAGCCCCGCACCGGCTACGAGCAGGATCACCGTCCGCCACAGCGCGGCATAGATCGGGCCGAAGGCTTCGACGATCGGCTGCTTGACGAGGATGCTCCAGTCGACGCCCGAGATCGGTGCCATGGCCGCGAGAACCCTGTCGCCCGTCTCGTCCGGGCCGGCGATCGCCTGTCCCGGCTGCGCCAGGATCGCCGCGCGCAGGTCGCGCAGCGGCCGGGTTGCGGTTTCATCGGCGCGCAGCACCAGGCTGATATCGGGGTGGGCGATGAGGCGGCCCGGCCGGTCGAGCACGAAGGCCTCCCCGGTGCGCCCGACCCGGATCGCCGAGATCACGTCCCAGATGAACTTGAGATTGACCTCCGCCACGGCGATACCGGTCGCCGCGCGATTTCCAGCCACGGCGATCGTCATGAACGGCTCCGAACCGCCCTGGAAGGCGACGGGGCCGAACCAGACGCGCTGCGACCGGGCTCCGGTGACGGCCGGGGTCTCCGACTGGTCCGCACCGCTTTCCACCCTGTTCAGGCCGATGCGGGAGACGAACAGCCTTTCCTTGCCGGCGGCATCGATCAGGCCGATGCTCTGGATGGATGGAACCTGCCGGAGCAGGAGGAAGGCGTCGAGCCTGCGCTTCTCGTCGGTATCGCCCGACCAGGGCAGCAGCACCGCCCATCCGAGCTGGTCGCGGATGCCTTCGAGGAAGTCCTGGATCTTGGCGGCGGCCGCACGCGCTTCCGCGTCCAGGAGATCGTTCAGGCTGGCACGCTGGTCGCGATAGCCGAACAGGGCTTCGCTGGCGCCCGCGAACAAGAGCGGCACGACGACGGCGGCGAACAGCGCGAGAAAATACTTTCTGAACAGGGACAGCCGTGGACGCTGTGGTGACGGGGCGCGGCTCTGGCTCATCGTGCGGCTCACCGGCCAGCTTATTCGATCACGACGTCGGCGCTGCTGAGCAGGGCGGGCGGGACCGACAGGCGAAGGGCGTTCGCTGCCTTCAGGTTGATGAACATCTCGACCTTCGTGACCCGCTGCACCGGCAGCGTCGACGGCTTTTCGCCCTTGAGGATGCGGCCGGCATAGACGCCCGTATGGCGGTGCGATTGCTCGAAATCGCCGCCATAGCTGAGCAGGCCGCCCGCGAGCGGAAAGTCGCGCGACTGGGTGATGGCGGGGACCGCGTGAGCGACGGCGAGCCCGGCAAGCTGCGCGCTGCGATAGGCGAAATAGGGGTCCGAGGTGAAGACGAGCCCGTCCGCGCCCGCCTGCGCCACGCTGGCGAAAAGGCCATCGAATTCCGACTCCGCACTGGCCTTGAGCTCGTGGAGATTCAATCCGAGGCTCTCCGCGGCGGCCCGGAGGTTCGCCAACTGCGAGTTCGAGGTCGGGCTGGCCGGATTGACGGCGATCGCGAAGCGCCTGGAGCCCGGAAGCAGTTCCGCCATGAATTCCAGCCGCTTGCGCGAGACTTCGACACTCAGGCTCGAAACGCCGGTGAGATTGCCGCCCGGACGGGACAGGCTGCTCACGATCCCGAGCGCGACGGGGTCGCCGCCCATTTCGAACACGACCGGAACGGTCGTCGTCGCTGATTTGGCCGCGAGAGCCACCTCGGCGCCGCCGGGGGCGACGATCACGCTCGCCTGGCGTTCGACGAGTTCCCGGGCGAGCGCCGGCAGCCGGTTGTACCGTCCTTCCGCCCAGCGATACTCGACCGTGACGTTGCGGCCTTCGGTAAAGCCGGTTTCGGCGAGCCCGGCGCGAAAGGCGGCGAGGCGGCTGGCGTAGCGGTCGGGCGTTTCCGAGCCGAGATAGCCGAGGACGGGCATCGCCGGTTGCTGCGCATGGGCCCGGCCGAGCCAGGCCGTGGCGGCGCCGGCAAGCACAAGCGCACCGCGTCGGCTGATGCCGCCGGCCGCTTCTGTGGAGTCGGAGGACAGGGAGAGCAAGGCCATCCCCCTTTGCAAGACCATCCGGTCACTTGGAGCGGGGGAATACTACTCCAGTCGCGGGAGCGCAGCATAGCCTTGCATGGGCCGAAACGTTCGATTTGCTCTCGACAGATCCGTTCCTGTCCAGCCGCAGCGCGGGAGGTCGTGCGGAGGCCGTTCAGGGCCGGGCGATGACGAGGCGCAGCGAGCCGTCGAAGCTCGGTTGGCTGCGCAGGAAGCCGTAGCGGGAATCCCAGGCTCCCGAGGCAAGATCATTCCGGAGATTCTCGATAGAGACCAAGTTCTCGGCCTCGCTCACGAAGCTCCAGGCCGAACAGGCGGAGCGCGCTCCGGCTTCCAGGAAAAGCTCCGGCCGGCCGTAATAGGCTTCGTTGAAGCCGTCGCGGCAGGCGAGGGGGATCGGCACCGCGACGATGTCGACATCGCCGCCCAGCACCTTGCCGATATGGCCGAGCGAGGGATAGCGCCGCGCCTCTGTCGCGAGCACCCTGGGAGCATAGTGGTTGAGCCAGAAGGCTTCGACCAGATCCGGGTCGCAGGAGAGAATGACGACGGGGCCTCGCGTCACGCGGCGCATCTCGCGCAGCCCCGCGTCGAGATCCTGCCACTGATGCACGGTGAATGTCGCCATGCTGGCATCGAAGGACTGGTCGGGGAAGGGCAGGTTCTCGGCTGTCGCGTCGATCGCGGCGGCGATATCGGCCGGCCGCTGCGCCCGCATCGAGGCCGAGGGTTCGACCGCCGTGACGTCGCGATGGCGCGGCTCGTAGGAACCCGCGCCGGCCCCGACGTTGAGAATGCGGCTAGCCTGGCCGAGCGCCTCCTCGATGAGCGCGGCGATGGCGGGTTCCGGCTGGCGATAGGACGCATAGCCCCGGCCGATCCGGCCATAGTCGGCATCGCCGGCGCTGCCGTCGGTGTGGCGCGGCTTGGCGGCGGCGTTCGGCTCAGTCGTCATGCGGGATCTCCGGATCGGGCGCGTGCCAGAAGCGATTGCCATGAGCCGCCCGTCTCCGGAAAGGTCTTTGGCGAGCGACGGGCGAAGATGATAGACAGCCGGGAAGCTTTCAGCCCCATCGTTTCAGCAAGGCACGGGACCATGTTCGAGGCACATCGCATCGACACCGCCGACAAGGCAGCATTCTACAGCGAGCTCGCGGCGCAGCTCGAAGCGCTGCTCGCCGGCGAGAGCGACCCCATCGCGAATGCGGCCAACACCTCGGCGCTGCTGTTCCAGATGATGCCCGGGCTGAACTGGGCGGGGTTCTATCTGATGCGGCAGGGCGAGCTGGTGCTCGGCCCCTTCCAGGGCAAGCCGGCCTGCGTGCGCATTCCGGTCGGGAAGGGCGTCTGCGGAAGCGCGGTGGCCCGGCGCGCCTCGGTGCTGGTCGAGGATGTTCACGCCTTTCCGGGGCATATCGCCTGCGATTCGGCCTCGCGCTCCGAACTCGTCGTGCCGTTGATCGGCCCTAGCGGCGTGATCGGCGTCATCGACCTCGACAGCCCCTCGGTCGCGCGCTTCGATGCGGCCGATCAGGCCGGGATCGAACGCGTCGCGGCGATCTATCTCGCGGCCTGCGGCGAGGACGCTGCGGCGCTGGCCAAAGCCTCCTGAGCCCGGCGGTGCCGTCGCTCAGCCTGCGCATCGAGCTCGATCCCGAGGGCCGCATCGGCCCCGGCAAGATCGAGCTTTTGGAACAGATCGCCGCGCATGGCTCGATATCGGCCGCCGGCCGGGCGATGGAGATGTCCTATCGGCGGGCCTGGGATCTGGTCGAGGAACTGAACACCTTGTTCGGCAAGCCGGTGGTGGAACGCCAGACCGGCGGCCGCAACGGCGGCGGCGCCAGGGTGACCGATCTCGGGCAGGCTCTGATCACCCGCTTCCGCGCGGTCGAGCATGCCGCGACTGACGCAGCGCGCGAGCATCTGGCCGCGCTCCAGGCCGAGATCGACCGGCCAGCGGATTCCTGACGCTTCCGGTCCCAGCCCGGCCTGCATTCACCGAATAGCGGATATGTGAGAGCGCCGCGATCACGGGCAGCGTCGAAAAAGCCGACGCAGGAACGCCTCGTCGAAGGCTGGTTTACCTTGACATACGGTCCCTATTCGAACAGGCGTATCGCATATGCAGCATGGGTGCTGCAAGTCTTTTTTGTAATTTTTCCAATGAGGAAGCAGCGGAGCCCCAGAGGTTCGGAATTGGCTCCTCGCGCGAAGGCGTTGGTCGTGTGCGAGGAGAGCAAACCGAAGGGCTTCAGGCCGGCGAAAGCCGGGCAGGCTTGCCTCCAGCGAAGACTGGGCCTGGTTATGATGCGTGCGTTTCGTCTGGTTGCCGTCGCGGCGTGCCTGTCGGCCTGTTCCGGCTTGGCCGCGCAGGCTCAAGGGCAGACCGCTCCGGCCCAGACGCAACCGGCGCCGGCTCTGCCCAACGCCGCTGCTCCCGTTCAGCCCCCGGCCGCCCCGCCGCCGACCGCTGCCCAGGCTCAACCGGCCGCGCCGACGAACCCGCTGCCCGCCATTCCGTCCCAGCTCGGGATCAACCCGCCGAGCACCGCGCACCCGCCGCTGACGACGACGGAAGCGCCCGCCGCCCAGCCCCCCGTGCCGACCGCGACGGCGATCCTGCCGCACGACCTGTCGCCCTGGGGCATGTTCATGGCGGCGGATATCGTCGTGAAGGCCGTGATGCTCGGCCTTGCCTTCGCCTCGCTGGTGACCTGGACGATCTGGCTCGCCAAGGCGATGGAGCTGGCGGCTGCGAAGGCTTCAGCCGGCCGGGCGCTGCGTCGCATCGAGGCTGCGGATAATCTGGGCGAGGCGGCCGGCGCCGCCGCGTCGAAGAACGGCAAGCTGCGCGGCGCGGTCGGCGAGCTGCTCTCGGCCGCCCTCACGGAGACGCGTCGCTCCTCCGATCTGGGAGAGGACGGCATCAAGGAGCGCGTCGCCATCGCCCTGTCGCGAATCGAGGCGCGGGCCGGCCGTTCCATGGCGCGCGGCACCGGCCTACTCGCGACCATCGGCTCGACGGCGCCCTTCGTTGGCCTGTTCGGCACGGTCTGGGGCATCATGAACTCGTTCATCGGCATCAGCCAGGCCAAGACGACCAACCTCGCGGTCGTCGCCCCCGGCATCGCCGAGGCGCTGCTGGCGACCGCGATCGGGCTGGTCGCGGCCATCCCCGCCGTCATCATCTACAACGTCTTTGCGCGCGCGATCACCGGCTACCGGGCGACGCTGTCCGATGCGTCCGGCGAAATCCTGCGGCATCTCTCGCGCGATCTGGAGCGGCGCCAGCGCGCGATCGCCCCGGCGCCTCGTGCTGCGGCTGCCTCCGCCGCGGCCTCGGCTGCGCCGCTCGTGCCGGCGGAGTGAGCCATGGCCGTTTCCCTCAAGGACCCGCAGGACGGCGACCTCGGCGAAGTCAGCGACATCAACGTCACGCCCTTCATCGACGTGATCCTGGTGCTGCTGATCATCTTCATGGTGGCGGCGCCGCTCTCCACGGTCGATGTCGCGGTCGACCTGCCGGTTTCGAACGCGCAGCCGCAGCCGCGCCCGGACACCCCTGTCTTCCTGACCGTGAAAGGCGATCTTTCGCTCGCGCTCGGCAACGACCCCGTGCCGCGCGAGGCGCTGCAGGCGACGCTCGACCAGCGCACCAGCCGGGATCGCGAGCAGCGCGTCTTCCTGCGCGCCGATGGCACCGTCGCCTATCGCGAGCTGATGGAGGTGATGAACCTGCTGCGCAATGCCGGCTATCTCAAGATCGCGCTGGTCGGACTTGAGGATACGGGGCAGGGGAACGCCGCGGGAGCCAAGCCATGAGCATGGAGCGTCCTTCGCTGTCCCGTTTCGCGCCTGCGGCACTGCGCTGGAGCGTTGCGGCGCTCGTTGTGGCGAGCGCCCATGGCGCGGCCGGTTGGATCGCCGCGAACTGGCAGCGCGCCGAGGCGGCCGTCGGCGCTCCGCCCGCCGCCGTGATGATCGAACTTGCTCCGCTCGCGGTCGCCCCCGAAGCCCCGCAGCAGGACGTCGCGCCGGGGCCGGAAATGGCCGAGGCGCAGCCGGAGCCCGAACCGCCGCCGCCCGAGCCGGTCGAGCAGCCCAAGGAGATCGAGCCGCCCTCGCCGGAGCCCGTCGCGATACCGGAGCCCGAGATCAAGATCCCGGAGCTGCCGCCGCTGCCGGATGCCGCCGCCGTGCTGGCTCCGCCGCCGAAGGAAGAGCCGAAGCCCAAGCCGCCTGAGGTCAAGCCGAAACCCAAGCCGAAGCCGAAAGTGGTCGAGCGGCGCAAGCCGATAGAACCGGACAAGCCGAAGGCCGAGCAGACGTCGGCGCCGGTCGCTCAGGCCCAGGCCGCGCCGCGGGCCGCCGCGCCGATGTCCGGCGCCTCCTCCGCGTCGCCGGCGGCCAACGCAAGCTGGCGTGGCTCGCTGATCGCCCATCTCAACCGCTTCAAGCGTTTCCCGAACGGCGCCAACCCCGGAACGGTCCAGGTCGCGTTCAGCATCGATCGCGGCGGCAGGGTTCTGTCGGCGCGGCTGGTTCGCGGCTCGGGTGATGCGGCGCTTGACGAGGAGGCCGTTGCGATGATTCGTCGGGCGAGCCCGGTGCCGGCGCCTCCGGACGGGTTGGGCGGTGGCGCGATCGCGCTCGCCGTGCCCGTCCGCTTCTCGCGCTGAGGCGCGTGCGGAACCGGGCGAGCGCCCAAGCGTATTCAGGTTCAGGGCCCATGCGGACAGGAGAGGCGCCATGAGGATCGGAAAGCTCGCCGCCGGGGTCCTTCTGGCGCTTGCCTGCAGCGGCTGCGTGACCGATGCCGAGCTGCGCGCGGCCGACGAGGCGCGCTGCCGCTCCTTCGGCTTCCGGACACCGAGCGACGGCTTCTCGAACTGCCTGCTGCAGCTCGATCTCGATCGCAACGCCGACCGGCGCGCACGCTTCGACCGCTTCGATGCCCCGCCCGGCTGGTATTACGGCCGCCGCTGGTGGTGAGCAGGCCTTCGATCCTGCATCGGCTTTGTCCGAAAGCCGCATTCCGCCTTGCAGGCCGATGCTCCTGACAAGAAAAAAGGGCCACGCCGGGAAGCGCAGCCCAAGTCTAGGGAGGAAACGCCCAAGGAGGGCGACGCAGCATCTCTGCTGCGGTGCACTCTAGATAGGCGCGCCATCTCGCCTCTGCAAGGGCAAAAGGGCAGCATTGCTGACTTAAATTTCAGCGCTATATATCTATCTAATATAATTGCGCTTTAGGCGTTTTCGGCGATTACGCCGCCGCGATTTCGAGCAGCATGCTTCTGCTGCAATGCCGAGATGCGTTGACAAATCGGCCAACCGCCACATTCATATGCATACAAATGAATTCCGCTCCTGCCGCCTGACGCGGCAGGTGGTATCGGCGCGGACCGCGGCCGAAGCGGGCGAGGACAGCCTCATGAAGATCGATCGTCGCAGTTTTATCGCCGGCGTCGCCGCCGTCGGAGCTCCCGGCTTGGTTCGCGCTCAAGGCGCGGGGCCGATCCGCATCGGCGAGATCAACTCCTATACCGCCCAGCCGGCCTTCCTGAAACCCTATCGTCAGGGCTGGGAGCTGGCGCAGGAGCAGATCAACGCGGCGGGCGGCGTGCTCGGCCGCAAGCTTGAGACGGTCTTCCGCGACGATGCCGGCAAGCCCGAGGACGCGGTGCGCCATGCCGCCGATCTCGCCACGGCCGAGAAGGTCGATATCATCGCCGGCGGCTTCCTCTCCAATGTCGGCCTCGCGCTCGCCGATTACGCGAACCAGAACAAGCGGCTCTATGTCGCCTCCGAGCCGCTGGCTGACGCGCTCGTCTGGTCGAAGGGCAATCGCTACACCTTCAGGCTCAGGCCCTCGACCTACATGCAGGCCGCCATGCTGGTCGAGGAAGCGGCGAAGCTCCCGGCCAAGAAATGGGCGATCGTCGCGCCGAACTACGAATACGGCCAGTCGGCGGTGAAATGGTTCAAGGAACTGCTGGTGAAGGCGCGCCCCGACGTGACCTTCGTCGCCGAGCAGTTCCCGGCGCTCGGCCGCATCGATGCCGGCGCCACCGTCCAGGCGCTGGAAGCGGCCAAGCCCGAGGCGATCTTCAACGTCACCTTCGCCGTCGACCTCGCCAATTTCGTCCGCGCCGGCAATACGCGCGGCCTGTTCGAGGGGCGCCAGGTCGTCTCGATGCTGACCGGCGAGCCGGAATATCTCGACACGCTCGGCGCCGAGACGCCGGAGGGCTGGATCATCACCGGCTATCCGCATGCCGACCTGCAGACGCCCGAGCACGTCAAGTTCCGCGACGCCTACAAGGCGAAGTACAACGACTATCCGCGGCTCGGTTCGGTCGTCGGCTACGAGACGGTCCAGGCCATCGCGGCCGCGCTGGCCAAGGCCGGCTCGACGGACAACGAGAAGTTGGTCGACGCCTTCGAGGGGCTGAAACTCGGCTCGGCCTTCGGCCCGATCGAGTTCCGCAAGATCGACCACCAGTCGACGCTCGGCGCCTATGTCGGCAAGAGCGCGCTGAAGAACGGCAAGGGCGTGATGGTCGACTGGAGCTACCGCGACGGCGCCAAGTACCTGCCCAGCGACGACGAGGTCCGCAAGCTGCGCCCGGTCATCGGCTGAGCTTCCCGACAGGCTCGTACCAGCGGCCCTTGAGACAGACCGATGCCGATTTGCCGTCATTGCGAGCGTAGCGAAGCAATCCAGAGGCCGCAGAGATCTACGTCCTCCTGGATTGCTTCGTCGCTCCGCTCCTCGCAATGACGGATGGTGTCGGGCGCGAAGGCCATTGATAGAACGCCGTCATTCCGGGCTTGACCCGGAATCCATCATAGGGTGTCGAGTCCTCCGATGGATTCCGGGTCAAGCCCGGAATGACGGTCAGGTTTGTAGCCAGGCAGGCACCCCACCCGAGACGACATGCTTGATCTCGTTCTCACCCAGACCCTGAACGGCCTGGCCTCGGCGTCGTCGCTGTTCCTGGTGGCGTGCGGGCTGTCGATCATCTTCGGCGTCACGCGCATCGTGAATTTTGCCCATGGCTCGCTCTATATGCTGGGCGGCTATCTGGCCTTCACGCTGGTGAGCTGGCTCGGCCCGGCCAATCCGCTTGGCTTCTGGGGCGGTGTCATCCTCGCCGTGCTGCTCACCGGCCTTGCCGGCGTGCTGATCGAAGTCCTGATCCTGAGAAGGATCTATCAGGCGCCGGAGCTGTTCCAGTTGCTCGCGACCTTCGGTGTCGTGCTGATGCTGCAGGATATCGCGCTGGCGACCTGGGGACCGGAGGACAAGCTAGGCCCGCGTGCGCCCGGCTTCCGCAGCTTCGTCATCCTCTTCGACAACCGATTCCCGAGCTACGAGCTCTTCCTGATCGCGGTCGGGCCGGTGGTGCTCGGGCTGATCTGGCTCCTGTTCCACCGGACGCGTTGGGGCGTGCTGATCCGGGCGGCGACGCAGGATCGCGAGATGGTGAGCGCGCTCGGCGTCAACCAGCGCCTACTCTTCACCTCGGTCTTCGCCTTCGGCGCGGCGCTGGCGGGCTTGGGCGGCGCGCTCCAGCTTCCCCGCGAGGCGATCAACCTCCACATGGACCTGTCGATGATCGCCGAGGCCTTCGTGGTCGTGGTGGTCGGTGGGCTCGGCAGCGTGACGGGGGCCTATCTCGCCGCCGTGCTGATCGGCGTGCTCCACGCCTTCGGCATCCTGATCCTGCCCAAGATCACGCTGGTCCTCGTCTTCCTGGTAATGGCGGCGGTGCTGATCGTCCGGCCGCATGGTCTGCTCGGCAAGGCCGGCGTCGAGCCGCGCGGCCATGCCGGCCAGCTCTTCCTGCTGCGCCCGGCCGATGGCCCAGCCAAAGTATTCGGCGCTGTGGCGCTCGCCTTGTTGGTGCTCGCTCCGTTGGTCGTGCCGGATCATCTCGTCCTGACCCTGACCGATCTCGTCATCTTCGCGGTCTTCGCCGCCTCGCTGCATCTGCTGATGGGGCCGGGCGGCATCACCTCCTTCGGACACGCCGCCTATTTCGGCCTCGGCGCCTATGGCGCCGCGCTGGCGGTGAAATGGCTGGGCGCCTCGATGGAGCCGGCTCTGGTGGCGGCGCCGCTGATGGCTGGCATTGCGGGCGCGATCTTCGGCTGGTTCTGCGTGCGGCTCTCGGGCGTTTATCTGGCCATGCTGACGCTGGCCTTCGCCCAGATCGCCTGGGCCACGGCCTTCCAATGGGTCGACCTGACGGGCGGCGACAACGGCATCCTCGGCGTCTGGCCTCCGGCCTGGGCGGTTCCCAAGACGGTCTTCTACTATCTCGCGCTCACTATTGCCGTGCTCGTCATCCTGGCGCTGCGCGTGATCATCTTCGCCCCCTTCGGCTACGCCTTGCGTGCCGGCCGCGACAGCCCCTTGCGGGCCGAGGCGATCGGTCTCGATGTCGGGCGCCTGCAATGGGCGGCCTTCGCCATCGCAGCGGTCGCGGCCGGCATTGCCGGCGGGCTCTTCGCCTTCTCGAAGGGCTCGGTCTTCCCGACCTATATGGCGATCCCGCGCTCGGTCGACGCCTTGCTGATGGTGCTGCTCGGCGGCGTGCAGACCGTCGCCGGGCCGGTCGTCGGCGCCTTCGCCTATATGGGCCTCAACGAGCAGCTCATGAAGCTGACGGCCTATTGGCGCTTCGTGCTGGGCTTGTCGATCGTGCTGCTGGTCGTGCTGTTCCCGCGCGGCCTCGTCGGCACCTGGCTGTTCTGGCGCGCCCGGCGCGAGAGCGCCGCGCAAGCGGCGGCAACAGCATGACCCCATCCATGCCCCCCGTGCTGGAGGCCCGCGACCTTGCCCGCTCCTTCGGCGGCGTGAAGGCGGTCGACGGCGTCTCCTTCTCCGTCGAGGCCGGCAAGATGGTGGCCCTGATCGGCCCCAACGGCGCCGGCAAGACGACCTGCTTCAACATGCTGAACGGGCAGCTCAGGCCCGACCGGGGCGAGGTCCTGCTGGCCGGAAAGCCGATCACCGGGCTCGCGCCGCGCAAGGTCTGGCGCCTCGGTGTCGGCCGCACCTTCCAGATCACCGCGACCTTCGCCTCGATGACCGTGCGCGAGAACGTCCAGATGGCGCTGACCTCGCATGAAGGCGAGAGCTGGCGCCTGTTCGGCCGCGCCGCCGGGCGCCATCGCGAGGCGGCCGACGCATTGCTCGCCCAGGTCGGCATGACCCAGCAGGCCGAGCGTGCCTGCGGCGTGCTCGCCTATGGCGACCTCAAGCGCGTCGAGCTCGCCATCGCGCTCGCCAATGAGCCGAAGCTCCTGCTGATGGACGAGCCCACCGCCGGCATGGCGCCGCAGGAGCGCATCGCCCTGATGGCTTTGACCGCCCGCATCGCGCGGCAGCGCGGCATCGCGGTGCTCTTCACCGAGCACGACATGGATGTCGTCTTCGCCCATGCCGACCGCGTGCTGGTGCTCGATCGCGGCCGCCTGATCGCAGCGGGCACCAGCGCCGAGGTCCGCAACGACCCGCAGGTGCGTGCGGTCTATCTCGGCTCCGGCGCGACTTCGGGAGGGCATTGATGGCGGCGCTCCTTGAATTGTCGGGCGTCGAAGCCTGGTATGGCCGCGCCAAGATCCTGCATGGCGTCGGCTTCTCGGTCGGGTCTGGCGAAGTCGTCGCGCTGATGGGCCGCAACGGCGCCGGCAAGTCGACGACGATGAAGACGGTGATGGGGCTGGTGCCGGAGCCGCAGGGTTCGATCCGCTTCGAGGGCCAAGAGATCGCCGGCCGCGAGCCTTTCGCCATCGCCCGGCTCGGGATCGGCTATGTACCGGAGGACCGGCGCGTCTTCTCCGAGCTCACGGTGATGGAAAACCTCGAAGTCGGCCGCCAGCCGCTGCGGGCGGACGCCCCGCACTGGACGCCGGAGCGTCTCTTCGATCTCTTCCCCAATCTCGGCCGCATGCGCGCCCGGCCGGGCGGCGCCATGTCCGGCGGCGAGCAGCAGATGCTGACCATCGCCCGCACCCTGATGGGCAATCCGCGCCTACTGCTGCTCGACGAACCGTCAGAAGGGCTGGCACCAGTCATCGTCGAGGCAATGGCGGAGACCATCCGCGTTTTGAAAGGCGAGGGGCTTTCGGTCCTGCTCTCCGAGCAGAACCTGCATTTCGCCGGCAGCATCGCCGACCGCGCCGTGATCATCGAGAAGGGGCTGATCCGCTTCGACGATACGATGGCGGCGCTCAAGGCCGACGAGGCGGCGCGGAGCCAGTATCTGGCGCTCTGAAGCCGGCAAGCAGGCGCCGCATCACGTCGAGCAACGGCTCGACTTCATGCTCGGCCATTGGATCGAGCGCGGCGATCGTGATCGCCTTGGCGCGCTCGACATAGCCCGGCAGCAGCTCGCGGCCGCGCTGGCTGAGTTGCACCAGCACGCGCCGCTTGTCGTCGAGATCGTGCAGGCGTTCGACCAGCCCGCGCTCGGCGAGGCGCGTCACCACGCCCCGGATGGTGGCCGGGTCCATCGCCGTCATGCGGCCGAGCTGATTCTGGGAAATGCGCCCGTCGACGGCGAGGCGACAGAGGGTGGCGAATTGCGGCGGCGTCGGCCCGTCCTCGCCCATCATCTCCAGGAACATCGCGACATAGCGCTGCTGCATCTGGCGCAGCAGGAAGCCGAACTGCTCATCCAGCACATAGCCGGCGAGGTCGACCGGCTCAGGCGTCGCGGAATCGGCCTGGCCGCTGGCCGTGCGGTGATGCCGGCCGAGCCCGTCCTCCGATTCCTCTGCGCGATCCATGCTGGCTCCGGGTGGCGATTCTGCCGGGTGGCGGCAGAGGCTCATTCTCCCGGATCATATGTGTTCGTTCAATCGGCAAGGCAACGCAGCCACAGCCGTCATGCTCGGGCTTGACCCGAGCATCTCAGGAAGGAGGGGCGCCTCTATCCGCACGAGATTCTCGGGTCACCGCTGCGCGGCGCCCGAGAATGACGGCAAGCGAGGGCGATCAGCCCAGCGACATCGTCAGTGGCGGCTTCACTTCGGGCGGCAGCGGCGACGTGTAGCCTTCCTTGCCGAGGCGAGCCTTGTGGTCGGCCTTGGCGGCTGCCATCAGGGCGGGATCGCTCAGCACGGCGGCGCCGGTCGCGGCCATCGCCTTGGCAACATGGACCATCGCCTTGTGCGCGGCCGGGGACTTGCCCTGCGCCACGACTTGCCAGGTGTGGAACGGCGTACCCATCGCGACGGTCGGCGCATGGGCCTGCACGGTCGGCACCGCCCAGCTCACGTCGCCGATATCGGTCGAGCCGATCGCCGGGTTGCGCTGGGCGTCGCGCGGCACGAGGAAGTCGGCGAGCGGCGCGCCGGAATCGGGCATGCCGATGGTGCGCCAGATCGAGGCGATCTCCTGCGGCGAGAGTGTCGCCCGGATCTTCTCGGCATAGGCCTTGTCGGCATCGTCGAAATGCGGCGCGCCGAGTTCGCCCATCACCTTGTGCATGGCCTCTTCGAGCGGCGTGTTGGCGACAAGATCGGAAACGGCGCTGACGATACGCATCTCCATCTTGGTTTCCGTCATCAACGCAGCGCCTTCGGCGATCTTCTTCACGCGCTGGACGAGTTCCAGCATGCCGCGCAGGTCGCGGGCGCGGATCGAATAGCGGACGCGCGCATGGGCCTGGACGACGTTGGGCGCGATGCCGCCGGTGTCGAGCAGCGCGTAATGGACGCGTGCGTCGGAGGGCATGTGCTCGCGCATGTAGTTCACGCCGACATTCATCAGCTCGACGGCGTCGAGCGCCGAACGGCCGAGATGGGGCGCGGCGGCGGCATGCGAGGCGCGGCCGGTGAAGACGAAATCGGCGCGGGTGTTGGCCAAGGCGAGGGCCGGAGCGACCTCCCAGAAGCTCGACGGGTGCCACGAGATGGCGACATCGGCATCGTCGAAGGCCCCTGCGCGGACCATGAAGGCCTTGGCGGCGCCGCCTTCCTCGGCCGGGCAGCCGTAATAGCGCACGCGGCCGGGAATCTTGTTCTCGGCGAGCCAGTCCTTCATCGCCACCGCAGCGAGCATGGCAGCGGAGCCGAGCAGGTTATGGCCGCAGCCATGGCCGTGGCCGCCGGCCTCGATCTCCTTGTGCTCGGAAGCGCCGGCTTCCTGCGACAGGCCGGGCAGGGCGTCGTATTCGCCGAGGAAGGCGATGACCGGGCCGCCTTCGCCGGCCTCGCCGATCACGGCGGTCGGGATGTCGGCGACGTTCTCGGTGATCTTGAAGCCCTGATGCTTCAATTCGGCGATATGCTCGGCGACCGAGCGCTTCTCGGTGTAGCACACCTCCGGCATGCCCCAGACCCGGTCGGAGAGCGCGATCAGGCGCTCCTTGTTCGCATCGACATGCCGCCAGAGATCGTTTCGATTGTCCATTGTCGTTCCGCCTGGGGAACGCGCGGGCGCTCCCCTTCTTTCGTTGAGAGGCGGATTCCCCGACGGGGCCGATGCAGCCGGGCCGGACCCGCCTCTGGTGGGCAGCGGCATATGAGCAAGGCCACGCTGCCGCGTCCAGAGATTCAGCGCATGGCGGAACAGCGTCTCAGGCTTTGGCCTGCACCGGCGACGTGGCGGCGAAGTCGGCCAGGATCGGGCAATCGGGCCGATGGTCGCCATGGCAATGCGTCGCGAGGTGCCGCAGCGTGTCGGCCATGGCCTTGAGCTCGGCCGCCTTTTCCTCGAGCTCGCGCACATGCGCCATGGCGAGGTTCTTCACATCGGCGCTGGCCCGGCTCTTGTCGCGCCAGAGGGCGAGCAGTTCGCGCGTCTCTTCCAGCGAGAAGCCGAGGTCGCGCGAGCGGCGCACGAAGCGCAGCGTATGCACATCGTCATCGGCATAGACCCGGTATTGCGCGGCGGTACGGGCCGGCGGGGTGATTAGGCCGATGCTCTCGTAATAGCGGATCATCTTGGCGCTGACGCCGGAGCGGGTTGCGGCTTCGCCGATATTCATCTCAGGCCTCCTGTCCGTGCGAAGCCGGAACCTGAAAGCGCTTCAAGCGCAGCGCATTGCTGACGACGCTGACGCTGGAGAGCGCCATGGCGAGCCCGGCGAAGACCGGCGAGAGCAGGATGCCGAAGGCCGGATAGAGCACGCCGGCCGCGACCGGGATCAGCAGGGCATTGTAGCCGAAGGCCCAGGCCAGATTCTGGCGGATATTGGCGATCACTGCCTGCGACAGGGCGATCGCACGGGGCACGCCCATCACATCGCCCGACATCAGCACGACATCGGCGCTTTCGATCGCGATATCCGTGCCGGTGCCGATGGCGATGCCGACATCGGCCTGGGCCAGCGCCGGCGCGTCGTTGATGCCGTCGCCGACGAAGGCGACCTTGGCGCCGCGGCTCTGCAGCCGCTTCACCACCTCGGCCTTGTCCGTCGGCAGCACCTCGGCCCAGACCTCGTCGATGCCGAGGCCGCGCGCGACCGCTTCCGCCGTGCGCCGGTCGTCGCCGGTCACCATCGCGACCTTGAGGCCGAGCCTGTGCAGGGCGGCGATGGCGGCGGGCGTGGTCTCCTTCACCGCGTCGGCGACGGCGATGATCGCGGCGATCCTGCCGTCGATCGCGGCATAGAGCGGCGTCTTGCCGGCCTCCGCCAGCGCCTTGGCACTGGCGGTGAAGGGCGCGATGTCGAGCTTGGCGTCTTCCATCAGGCGGTGGCCGCCGATCGCGACCTTGCGGCCCTCGACCGTCGCGGTGACGCCGCGTCCGGGATCGCTGGTGAAATCGGCCGGCTCGGCGAGGACAAGCCTGCGCGCCTTGGCGGCCGCGACCAGCGCCTGCGCCAGCGGATGCTCCGAACGGTTCTCGGCTGATCCCACGAGGCGCAGCACTTCGTCAGCGCTGAAGCCGGCGGCTGGCTGGATATCGGTGAGTTCGGGCTTGCCCCTGGTCAGCGTGCCCGTCTTGTCGAGCGCAACGATCTGGACGTCCCTGAGCGCCTGCAAGGCGTCGCCCTGCCGGAACAGGATGCCGAGCTCGGCGCCGCGGCCCGTGCCGACCATGATCGAGGTTGGCGTCGCCAGTCCCATGGCGCAGGGGCAGGCGATGATCAGCAGCGCCACGGCGTTGACCAGCGCATGCGACAGGGCCGGGCTCGGGCCGAAGCTCAGCCACACGGCGAAGGTCAGCAGCGCCAGCCCGATCACGACCGGCACGAACCAGAGCGTGACGCGGTCGACCAGCGCCTGGATCGGCAGCTTGGCGCCCTGCGCGGCCTGAACGGTCCGCACGATCTGGGCGAGCAGCGTGTCGGAGCCGACCTTTCGCGCGGTGAAGCGCAGCGCGCCGGATCCATTGACGGTGCCGCCGGTGACGGTGCTGCCGGCTTCCTTGCGGATGGGCGCGGGCTCGCCGGTGATCATCGATTCATCGACGAAGGAGGTGCCGTCCGTGACCTCGCCATCGACCGGGACGCGCTCGCCCGGCCTGAGGATGACGATGTCGCCGGGGCGGACGCTGTCGACCGCGACGTCGCTTTCAGCGCCGTCGCGCAGCGCGCGGGCGGTCTTGGGCTGGAGCGCGATCAGGCTGCGGATGGCGGCGCCGGTCCGGCCCTTGGCGCGGGTCTCGAACCAGCGGCCGAGCAGGATCAGCGTGACGATCACGGCGCCAGATTCGAAATAGGTGCCCTCGGTGCCCGCCGGCAGCAGGTCCGGCAGGAAGGTCGCGACGCTCGAATAGAGATAGGCCGCGCCGGTGCCGAGCATGACGAGCGAGTTCATGTCGGGCGCCAGCCTCAGCAGCGCCGGGAAGCCCTTGCGCAGGAAGACGAGGCCCGGCCCGAACTGGACGATGCTCGCCAGCGCGAAGGAGAAGACGCGCACATTCCACTCGCCGAAGGTGCCGGCGAGCCAATGGTGCAGGGCAGGGACCATATGACTGCCCATCTCGACGACGAGCAGTGGCACCGTCAGCAGACCGGCGAGGAGGACCGAGCGCAGCAGCTTGCCCTGTTCCTCGTCCTTGGCGGCCTGCTGGCGCGCGCTGGCGTCGCCATCGGCCACGGCGACCGGGCTCGCCTCATAGCCGGCGCCGGCCACGGCCTTGACGAGCGCGGGGACGATCTCGTTCCCGGCGAGCGTCTTCACGCTGGCGCGCTCGGTCGCGAGGTTCACGGTGGCCTCGACCACGCCCGGCACGGCGCGCAGGGCCTTCTCGACATGGCCGACGCAGGAGGCGCAGGTCATGCCCGAAACCGAAAGCTCGATCGTGTTCCCGACCGGGGTGTAGCCGCTCTGGCGGACCGCCGCCTCGATCTGTCCGAGATCGGTGCCGCCCTTGGCGAAGCTGACGTGAGCCCGCTCGGTCGCGAGATTGACCGCGACCGCATCGACGCCCGGAACGGCCTTGATAGCACGCTCGACATGGGCGACGCAGCTCGCGCAGGTCATGCCCTCGACGCCCAGATCGAGGGTTTCGAGGTCGTTCCTGCTCCTGTCGATGACCGTCATCGCCGTCTCCTTCATGGTGATGACAAGCGATATAGGGCTTCCCATGATGGGAAGGTCAAGGGGTGGTTTAGCCGTCATGCTCGGGCTTGACCCGAGCATCTCGGAAACCAGTGCCTTCTTGTCATGAGATTCTCGGGACTGCGCTTCGCTTCGCCCGAGAATGACGCCCTGTCAGATCGCCCGGTTCAGGGCATCTCGACCGAGACGCTCTTGATCACCGCATGCACCGGTTTGCCTGGGACCAGCCCCAGCAGGGCGACGGATTTCGCCGTCAGGCGCGCCGCCAGCTTCGCTTCCCCGCAAGCGATGAGCAGATGCACGGTGCTGCCGCCGGCGCCGCTGCGCTCGCCAATCTCCGACACCGTTCCCGACAGCACGTTGAGCGCGCTGATCTCCGCCGGCTGGCCGAGGCTGAGCATGACGTCGCTCGCGAGGATGCGGACCTTGATCTTCTCGCCTCGGCGCCGCGCGCCGCGCGCGATCGTCAACGGCCCGGCCGGCGTCGTAAGCCGCGCCAGCCCGAAGGCTTCCTCGAAGCCGGAAACCTCGGCGGCCAGCAGCGTGCTCGCTTCCGGCGCGCCCGGCCGTGCCGCCAGATCGGGCCGGGATAGGATGTCGGCGGTCGGGCCGCAGGCCGCGACGCGCCCGCCCTCGATCATCGCGACCGTGGTGGCGAGGCGCGCGACCTCCGCCAACGCATGCGAGACATAGACGATGGGGATGCCGACCTCGTCGCGCAGGCGCTCGATATGCGGCAGGATCTCGGCCTTGCGGGCTTCGTCGAGCGCCGCTAGCGGCTCGTCCATCAGCAGCAGGCGCGGCTGCGCCAGCAGAGCCCGGCCGATGGCGACGCGCTGCTTCTCGCCGCCGGACAGCGCGCCCGGGCGGCGGCGCAGCAGATGGCCGATGCCGAGCAATTCCAGCACCTTGTCGAGCTCGGCCGGCTTGCGCTGGGCGCGCGGCACGAACCAGTGCCCGAACAGCAGATTCTGCCGCACGGTGAGATGTGGAAAGAGCCGTGCCTCCTGAAAGACATAGCCGATGCGCCGCCGGTGCTTCGGCAGGAAGACGCCACGCCCGGTATCGACCAGCGTCTCGCCATCGACGCGGACATGACCGGAATCGGGGCGGATCAGCCCGCCGATGACATTGACCAGCGAGGTCTTGCCCGAGCCCGAGCTGCCGAACAGGGCGGTCAGGCGTCCGTCCGAGGTGAAGCTCGAATCGAGCGTGAAGTCGCCGAGCCTGTGGCGGACGGCGATGTCGAGGACGTGGGTCATTCGACGGCGATCCGGCGGCCGACGATGCGGGCCATCAGCTCGGAGAGAAAGAGCGCCGCGACCGAAATCACGATCGAGATCAGCGTCAGCCGCATCGCGCCGGCATCGCCGCCGGGGACCTGCGTGAAGGTGTAGATCGCCGAAGGCAGCGTCTGCGTCTCGCCGGGGATGTTGGAGACGAAGGTGATCGTCGCGCCGAACTCGCCCATCGCCTTGGCGAAGCACAGGATCATGCCGGCGATGATGCCGGGCAAAGCGAGCGGCAAGGTCACCGTCAGGAAGACCCAGATCGGACTCGCGCCCAGCGTGCCGGCGGCAGCTTCAAGCTTGCGATCGATTGCCTCGATCGAGAGGCGGATGGCGCGCACCATCAACGGGAAGCCCATCACCGCGCAGGCGAGCGCCGCGCCGGTCCAGCGGAACGAGAGCACGATCCCGAACCAGTCGTAGAGGAATTCTCCGATCGGCCCGCGCCGGCCGAAGCCGATCAACAGCAGATAGCCTGTCACCACCGGCGGCAGGATGAGCGGCATATGGACGATGGCGTCGAGCAGGGACTTGCCCCAGAAGCGCCCGCGCGCCAGCAGCAAGCCAACCGCGAGCCCCAGCGGAAGGCTCGCGATCATGGCGGTCGTCGCGACGATGAGGCTGAGCCTCACCGCCGTCCATTCTTCAGGCGATAGCGATAGCCAGTCGGTCACGAAGACGAGGTGGCCTTGTTCAGAACCGTGAAGCCCTGCTTCTCGAAGACGGGCTTGGCGGCGGGGCTGCGCAGATAGGTCAGGAAGGCCTGCGCGTCGGGATTGGCGGAATCCTTGGTGACGGCGACGGGATAGACGATCGGCGGATGCGAATCCTCGGGGAAGGTCGCGACGACCTTGACCTGCGGGTCGGCGGCGGCGTCGGTGGCGTAGACGATGCCGAGCGGCGCCTCGCCGCGCGAGACCAAGAGCAATGCGGCGCGGACATTGTCGGCCTGCGCGATCTTGTCCTTCACCTTGTCCCAGGCGCCGAGCTTCTCCAGCGCGGCCTTGCCGTATTTGCCGGCCGGGACGGAATCGACATTGCCCATGGCGAGGCGGCCGGCACCGACGGCGCCCGCGACATCGGCGCCGGGCTTGAGGTCGAGCGTGGCGATCGAATCTTTGCCGGCGACCAGCACGATCCGGTTGGAAAGCAGGCTGACGCGGGTATCCGGCTTGATCAGGCCCTTGCCCGCCGCATAGTCCATCCAGTCGAGATCGGCCGAGACGAAAAGATCGGCCGGGGCGCCGTTCTCGAGCTGCTTCGCCAGGGTGTTGCTGGCGGCATATGAGATCTTGGGCGCCGGCTTGCCGGTCTCCTTCACCCAGTTGGCGGCGGCCTCGTCCAGCGCATTCTTCATGCTGGCGGCGGCGAAGATGACAAGGTCCTTGGTCTGCGCCTGTGCGGCGTCAAAGGCAGGAGCGGAACTCACGGCAAGGGCCAGGCCCAGGCCCAGCAGGGTGCGACGCTTCAACATGCTGTTCCTCGGGTCGAGTTTCGTTGTATATCATCGGATATAACGATGGTTGCCGCGCGCCCGGATGTGAGTCAAGCTGCGCCGTAGCCGGGCGATTTCGGTGGGTTGAAATCTCGCTCGATCCCAAAACGCCGTCATTCTTGCTCGGGCGGAGCGTAGCGCAGACCCGAGAATCTCTGGCAGGATAGGGCACCGGAGCCATTTCCGGCACGAGCTGCTCGGGTCAAGCCCGAGCATGGCGCGGGTATTTTCCCCGTTCCCGCTCACCCATGCGGATGCTTGTGGATCGGGTCGACCCAGTAGACCTCCTCCGGCTGCTCGACCGGGTCGACATCGGTGATGTTGACCACCACCGCCTCGTTGTCGGAGCGCACCAGCACGCATTGCAGCGGCTCGTCCGGGCTCGCATTGATCTCCTGATGCGGCACGAAGGGCGGGACATAGATGAAGTCGCCCGGCCCGGCCTCGGCGACGAATTCCAGCCTCTCGCCCCAGCGCATCCGCGCCTTGCCGCTCACCACATAGATCACGCTTTCGAGCTCGCCATGATGGTGCACGCCGGTCTTGGCATTGGGCTGGATCGCGACCGTGCCGGCCCAGATCTTCTGCGCGCCGACGCGGGCATGGTTGATCGCCGCCTGCCGGAACATGCCGGGCGTCTGCGCCGTGTTCGGATCGAGCCTGTCGCCCGAGATCACGCGGACGCCGTCATGCTTCCAGCGCGGCTCGCCGTCATGGGCGTGGTCGTGCGGATGGTCATGGTCATGCGAATGTTCGCTCATGGCGTCCTCCTCGCTTGCGCAGGCGCAGGCTGTCTCAACCCTTCTTCGCCGGTCCGGTCGCGATCGGCCGGCCGCTCGCGCCCCATTCGGCCCAGGAACCGTCGTAAAGCGCGCGAGCCGGCTTGCCGATGCTCTCCAGCGCGGCCGCCAGGATCGCGGCGGTGACGCCGGAACCGCAGCTCGTAATCAACGGCTTGTCGAGATCGGCGCCGGCCTCGGCAAAGGCTGCCGCGATCGCGGCAGGATCCTTGAGGCTGCCATCGGCGATCAGCGCCGTCGCCGGCACGTTGAGGGCGCCGGGCATATGGCCGGAACGGACGCCGGGGCGCGGCTCGGGCGCCTCGCCGCGGAAGCGGTCGGCCGGGCGGGCGTCCACGACCTGCGAGCCGCTGGCGAGCGCCTTGGCGACGTCGTCCGCATTGGCGACGGCGGAATGGTCGAGGCGGGCGGTGAAGCTGCGCGCGGCGCGGGCGCGGGGCGGACCATATTCGATCGGCCGGCCTTCCCGCTCCCATTTCGGGAAGCCGCCCTCCAGGATGACGACGTCCTTCGCGCCGAAGGTGCGGAAGGTCCAGCGCACGCGCGGCGCCGAGAACAGGCCGAGCCCGTCATAGACGACGATGCGCATGCCGTCGCCGATGCCCATGGCGCCGGCGGCCGCCGCGAAAGCCTCCGGCCGCGGCAGCATATGCGGCAGGTCGGAGCCGGTATCCTTCACCGCGTCGATGTCGAAATGCACGGCGCCGGGAATGCGCCGCTCGGCGAACTCGGCCAGCGGATCGCGGGCATGGGCCGGCAGATACCAGGAGCCGTCGACCACGATGATGTCAGGCGCATTGAGGCGCTCGGCGAGCCAGTCGGTCGAAACGAAAACGTCTTCGCGGGCCATGGGCATGTCCTTGGGATAAAGTCTTGTTGAAAATCGATCTCAGGCCAGTGCGATCCGCACGCGCCGGTTCTGCTTGCCCTTCTTCTCGATGTCGGTCACGGCGACGAGGCCGATCTCCGCCGTGTTGCGCACATGGGTGCCGCCGCAGGGCTGCAGGTCGATATCTCCGATGGCGACGAGCCGGACGCGGCCGGAGCCGCGCGGCGGCTTCACCGACATCGTCTTGACGAGGCCCGGATTGGCGTCGAGCTCCTCGTCGGTGATCCAGCGCTCGGTCACATCGGCGTTGCGCGCGACCAGGGCCTGGAGCTTCTCGCTCACCTCGGCCTTGTCGAGGCCGCCTTCGGGAATGTCGAAATCGAGCCGCCCGTCGCCATCGCCGATCGAGCCGCCGGTGACGGGGAAGGCCAGCACGACGCTGAGCAGATGAAGCGCGGTGTGGATGCGCATCCGCTTGAAGCGGCGCTCCCAGTCGAGCACGGCGGTAACGGCTTCCCCGACGGCGGGCAGCGGCTGCCCCTCGGCGGGGACATGGATGACCCGGCTCTTGTCCTCTGGATCGTAGATCGTCGTACCGATCGCGATGAGGCTGCCGTCCGCCCGACGCAGATGCCCGACATCGCCAGGCTGGCCGCCACCGGTCGCATAGAAGATCGTCCTGTCGAGAATGATGCCGCCCCGCTCGTTGACGGCCTCCACCGTCGCGGGCGTCTCCTTCAGATAGGCATCCTGGCGGAAGAGCAGTTCGGTCGGCATGGTCTCGTCGTCTCGCTGGCGGCGTCTGTGGCGCCCTCCCGGCGCAGACTGCACCGATTGCCGCGCCGGTGCCACCTCCTTGGCGGGATAACGGGGATGAATCGGGCCGCATGCCTTCCGGCGTCGCGCTTCGATGTCTAGATGGCTGTTCCGAGCAATCCGGAGCCGCTGATGGCCTTGCCTCCGATGAAACCGCAGGACGGTGTCGCCTGGGTCACCGGTGCCAGCTCAGGCATCGGGGCCGCGGTCGCGCGTGAACTGGCGCGGCGCGGCTGGACCGTCGCGATCACCGCGCGAAGGATGGAGATGCTCGAGGCCGTCGCGCGCGAGGCCGACGGCTTGCCTGGGCGGGTCGTCGCCCATGCCGGCGACGTGACCGATGCACGGGCGATGCGCGAGGTCGCCGAGGTCATCGAGAGCATTCACGGGCCGATCGCGCTGGCGTTCCTGAACGCCGGCATCGTATCAGGACAGGGCGAGACGATCGATGTCGAGACCGTCGAGAGGGTGGTGGCCGTCAATCTGCTGGGCGTCGCGAAGAGCTTCTTCGCCGTACAGCCACGCATGATCGCGCGAGGGTCCGGGCAGATCGCGGTCAATGCTTCGCTCGTCGGCTATCGGGGCCTGCCCGGCGCGGCCGCCTATGGCGCGGCCAAGGCAGGAGCGATCAATTTCTGCGAGTCGATGCGTTTCGATTGCGAGGCGGCGGGCGTCCGGCTGCAACTGGTCAATCCCGGCTTCGTCGAGACGCCGATGACGGAAGGCCGCCGCTTCCCGATGCCGTTCCTGCTCTCGGTGGAGGAGGGCGCGCGACGAGTCGTCGACGGCTTCGAGCGCGGCGGCTTCGAGATCACCTTTCCGCGCCGCCTTGCCTGGGCGCTCAAGGCGGCACGCCTGTTGCCCTATCCGGCTTATTTCGCGCTGATGTCCCGCTTCGCCCGCAAGGCTCGCTGAGCGCCGTCTTCAACGATTGCGGATCATCGCGAAAGCATCGAGCGCGCGCTGGCGCCCGAAGGCGAGATCGACGAGCGGGGCAGGGTAGGTCTCTCCGATTCGGACGCCGGCTTCGCGCAACGTGCTGTCGGAGGCCTTCCACGGCTGATGGATGTCCTTGTCGGAGAGCTTCGCCAGTTCCGGCACCCATTTGCGGACATAGGCGCCGCGAGGGTCGTGGGTCTCTCCCTGCGTGACCGGGTTGAAGATTCGGAAATAAGGCGAAGCATCGGCGCCCGACCCCGCGACCCATTGCCAGCTCGCGGCGTTGTTGGCCGGATCGGCGTCGACGAGTGTATCCCAGAACCAGGCTTCGCCGGCGCGCCAGTCCTGCAGCAGGTGCTTGATCAGGAAGGACGCCGCGACCATTCGTACGCGGTTATGCATCCAGCCGGTCGTCCAGAGCTCGCGCATGCCGGCATCGACCAGCGGGATCCCGGTCTGTCCGCGTTGCCAGCGGCGAAGCGCCTCCTCGTCGGTCCGCCATGGAAAGGCATCGAAGCGCTGATCGTAGTTGCGCGCTGCCAGCCCGGGGTTGTGGAAGAGAAGGTGATAGGAGAATTCGCGCCAGCCGACCTCGGACAGGAACTTCTCCGCATCGCGCTCCGACCCGGCGGCGTCGCCGGATTCGCGAGCAAGATGAAGCGCATGCCAGATCTGGCGAGGCCCGGTCTCGCCGAAGCGCAGATGCGGTGAGAGCCGCGAGCTCGCTTCCCGGTCCGGTCTGTCCCGATTCTCGGCATAGCCTGCGAGACCACTGGTCAGGAAAGCGTCGAGCCGCGCCGAGGCGCCCTGTTCGCCTGGCGTCCACGCCTGCCGCAGACCCGCCGCCCAATCGGGTTTTTGCGGTTCGAGGCCGAGATCCCCCAACGAAACAACCGGCATATTCGACGAATCGGGCAGGGAAAGCGCCTCGATCCGCACCGGAGCCGGAGCGGGAGCCGCCGGCTCGCCCTTGTTCCGGGCTGCACGCCAGTAGGGGGTGAACACCCTCATCGGCTGCCCGGTCGTGGTGGTGACCTGCCACGGTTCGTTGAGAAGATGGCTGTTGAAGCTGCGGACATCGATTCCGCTCGCGCCAAGCCGTTCCTTGAGCCTGCTGTCGAGCGCGATCGCATCCGCTTCATAGCGGCGATTCCAGGTGACCAGCTCGATTCCGGCCGCTGCCACGATGCGCGGAATGAGCTCGGAGGGATCACCTTGCATCAAGACGAGCCGGCCGCCCCTTCCTGCGAGAGCCTCGCCGAGCGCGGCAAGCGATCGCGACAGCCACCAGCGCGATGCGCCGCCGAGCCGACGGCGTTCCATGCTCGTATCGAGGATGTAGAGGCACAGGGCCGGCCCGGCCTTTGCCGCGGCGGAAAGGGCAGGGTTGTCCGCCAGCCGCAGATCGTTTCGGAACCAGTGGAGCGCGCGTTCAGCCATCTTTCCTCCGCAGCCGGGCACGAGAGCGCCTGCCATGCCGGCACAAACGCGCCATGGCGCGATCGGTCTCAGGAAAGATCGAGAATTTTTGGAGGCCTCGCCCGGAATCGAACCGGGGTGCAAGGATTTGCAGTCCTCTGCGTAACCACTCCGCCACGAGGCCTTCCGGCCGAAGCGGCAGCAGCTCGCTTCGGCGAAAGCGCAATAACCACAAGCCGCAGTCCGCCGCAAGCCGGCATCGCACCGTCCACAGCGTCGACGACAAATCTGCGTGGTCGGCTCGCAAGGGGGTTGCACTCCCGGGAAGGCCCCGCTATGACGCCGCCACGTTGTTCCCGGATAGCTCAGCGGTAGAGCAATCGACTGTTAATCGATTGGTCGCAGGTTCGAATCCTGCTCCGGGAGCCAGCTTCTTCCCCTCGAAATCGTCGGACCTGTGAAACGCTTCCCGGCTTTGCTGCGACGCAGGGTCGGCTTGCCTTTTGCTCACGGGTCGAACACAAAGCTGCCGTGAACAGCGTTGAAGCGGTGGGACGGGAGGCTGCGTTGCGCAGCCGGGGCACGACAGGCAACAGCGCGGACGGAGAGTTCAGGGTATGGACGGTTTCAGCGGGCTGCGCCGCAACATGGTCGATTGCCAGTTGCGCACCTATGACATCACCGATCGGGCCGTTCTGGCGGCTGCGGATTCGGTGCCGCGCGAGGCGTTCGTTCCGGAAAGTTTCGCGCATCTGGCCTATCTCGACCAGTCGATCGCTCTGCCCGGCACCGGCCGGGCGCTGATGACGCCGATGGTCATCGCCCGGATGATTCAGCTGCTCAACCTGCAGCCCGGCGAGGACGCTCTCGAATATGGTGGCGCCTCCGGCTACGGCGCGGCGCTGATGGCCCATATGGGCGCAACGGTGACGCTCTGGGAGCCTGATTCGGCCGCGCGCAGCCTTGCCGAAGGCGCTCTGCGCGCTGCCGGCGCCGGGCAGGTCGCCGTCGCGGCCGCGCAGCCGGCGCGCGAATCGTTCGATGCGATTCTGGTCAGCGGTGCCTGCGAGACCCAGCCGGAAACGCTTTTTTCCTTGCTGCGCGCCGAAGGCCGGTTGATCGTCGTCGAAGGAGTTGGGCGCGCCGCCCGCGTCAAACTTTATCGGAAATCCGCCGATATCGTTGCCGGACGCCCGGTTTTCGATGCTGCGGCTCCGGTGTTGTCGGAGTTCCGCCGGCCGGAATCCTTCGTGTTCTGAGTGTTTCCCCTTCCTAAAGGAAAGTGTCGCATTTTTACGGCAGGTTCCGATGGAAGTGCGGTCAGCATCGTCCATGCGTTGGCTGACGGCGTCGGGAAGGGTATGAAATTGAGACTTATGCCGAGGCTGGGGCGTGGCCTGGGCGCGACTTCAGTCCGCACAAGAGGCGTCCGGTGAAAAGACGATACGACAAGGTTTCCGCGTTCGGGCTCTCCGCCATCATCGCTTTGGCGATTTCGGGTGGCTGGGCTTTGCCGGCGGCGGCGCAGTCGATGGACGCAGCGCTCGCCCGGGCTTACTCTGGAAATCCGACGCTGAATGCACAGCGCGCGGCCGTTCGGGCCACTGACGAGAACGTTCCGCAGGCCCTTTCCGGCTATCGCCCGCGGATCACGGCTTCCGCCGATATCGGCGCGAGCATCCTCGATCAGAGTCTTCCGGGTGCCGGCACGACCACATCCCGGCTCGCGCCGCGCGGCGGCGGTGTCCAGATCACCCAGAACGTTTTCGACTCGGGCAAGACCCGCAATTCGGTCAGCCAGTCCGAATCGCAGGTGCTCGGCGCGCGTGCCACGCTGCGCAACACCGAGCAGAACGTCCTGCTCGACGGCGCGACGTCCTACATGAACGTTCTGCGCGACACGGCGATTCTCAACCTGAACCGGAACAACGTCGAGGTTCTCGAGGAGCAGCTGCGCCAGACGCGCGACCGATTTCAGGTCGGCGAGGTAACGCGAACCGACGTGGCGCAGGCGGAAGCGCGCCTATCCCAGGCCCAGTCGGGGGCGATTCTCGCCGAATCCAACCTCAAGACCTCGGTGGCGCGATTTCGCCAGAACATCGGCATCGAGCCGCGCTCGCTGACGCCGGCCCGGCCGGTCGAGAACCTGCTGCCGAAGAATCTGCCGTTGGCACTCGACAGCGCCCTCGGAAATCACCCGGCGATCATCGCGGCGCTGCACGGCGTCGATGCCGCCGAGCTGCAGGTCAAGGTCACCGAGTCCGATCTCTACCCGACCTTCGGCGTCACCGGCACGGTGCAGCAGCGCTACGACAACCAGCTCTTCGGCGATAATCGCACGTCCGCGAGCATCGTCGGTGCGCTGACGGTCCCGATCTATGAAGGCGGTCTAGTGTATTCCCGCACCCGTCAGGCCAAGGAAACGGCGGGGCAGCGCCGTATCGAGGTTGACACCCAGCGCGATACCGTTCGCGCGGCGGTAGTGTCGGCCTGGGGCAGCCTGGAGGCGGCGAAGGCGCAGATCATCGCCGCGCAGGCCCAGGTCGAAGCGGCTTCGACCGCGCTCGCCGGCGTGCGCGAGGAGGCCAAGGTCGGCCAGCGCACCACGCTCGACGTGCTGAACGCGCAGCAGGAACTCGTCATCGCGCGCTCCAGCCTCGTGACGGCGCAGCGCGACCGCGTGGTCGCGTCCTATGCGGTGCTTTCGGCCGTCGGCCGGCTGTCGTCCCAGACGCTCAAGCTCAAGGCCGAGAAATACGACGCCCGCGAGCACTACGATCAGGTCAAGGGCCTGTGGTGGGGCACGCAGACGCCCAGCGGGCGCTGATTCCTTCCTGTCCGATCGGAGCCTGAAGCGCGCCGGCCGCTGGAGCATCGGCCCGAAAAGTGGAGCGCGGTTTTCGGACAAAGCCGATGCAGGATCAAAGAGCCGGCGCATCCGGGCAACAGCGCCGATTTCTCCTGTGGGAGAGCCTGTCATCGCCTTGTCTCGCCTGTAAGGCGTGGAATACTTCGCTCTTGGAGCAGCGTTGATTCCATCGGCGCGCCCGCTGTCCAACGGTCAGGCCTTCATGAGCGCTCAAGCCAAGCCCAGCGAACCGTCGATGGAGGAAATTCTCGCCTCCATCCGCCGGATTATTTCGGATGACGAGGCGAAGCCGGCCGAGGCGGCGGCTCCGGCCCCTGAGGTCGCGCCGGCTCCCGAGCCAATCGCGGTCGTCGACGACGACGTCCTCGATCTGGGGGCTGAAGCCGCGCTGATCGCGGCGCCGGCGCCCGCTCTGCAACCCGTTCCTCCCGAGATCGAGGCTCAGGACGATTCCGACGTCGCCTTCGTCGATGAAGAGCCGGTAGCCGTGCCGCCGGCGGAGCTCCCGCCGGAACCTGTTGCGGTTGCTCCCGTCCAGCCCAGCCCGCCTCCGCCCCGTGCCGCGGCCGTCGATATGGCGAGCTTGCTGTCGGATCAGGCGAGTTCGGCGGTGACGAGCGCTTTCGGACAGCTTGCAAGCACCGTCCTCAGCAACAATGCCCGGACCCTCGAGGATCTGGTCAAGGACATGCTGAAGCCGATGCTGAAAACGTGGCTCGACGATAATCTGCCGACCATGGTCGAGCGCCTGGTCCGCGCCGAGATCGAGCGCGTGGCGCGCGGCGGCAGGAGCTGAGGCAGCCCGCTGAGGGACCACGCCGTTCCTGACCAGATCGGGTGAGGCGTCCGCGGCGCGGATTTGCCTGTCAGCCGTTCCTTGTCGCCGGCCGGGGGCGACGGCGATGCCGGGGTTTGGCGGAAGCCGCGCGGCGTGGCCGTTCTCGCGCGGCCTGCCAATTTTCAAAGGCTCCGGCATCCTTGAGCCACTTCACGCCATACCCCGCCATGGCGAGGGCGGTGGCAGGCGCGCCGAGCCGCGAGACGAGCATCGTCAACCCCACCGCCACGGGGCGGGGATAGCGCCCCGAGGCCGCCTCGATCGCGAACCAAGCTCCAAGGCCGTGGACAAGCAGCTTCAGCATCGTTTTCCCCACCTCATGTCGCAGCCGTCGCTGATGCAACGGATCGCCACGCGGCAGGTTCCTTCCGAAAGCGACGGCAGCACGCCGGAACAATCAACTCCCTCGCGCGTACCAGCGGAACGCGGCACCGCTCTGCCTCCGGAGCCGCCCATTCTGTCTGCTTTTCCGCTTTGGGAGACCCGCCATGGCCAAGTCTGCCGCCAAGATGCCTGCCGCGAAGACTTCTGCAACCAAGACTGCGCCGAAGACATCCGCAGCCGCAAAAATCGTCAAATCGAGCCGGATCGATCTGGCGTCGAACACCAAGACGAAGGTGGTCGGGTTGCTCAACGAACGTCTGGCCGACGGGATCGATCTGGCGCTGCTTACCAAGCAGGCGCACTGGAATCTGAAGGGGCCGGGCTTCATCGGGGTGCATCTCATACTCGACGGCTTCCGCGACGAGCTGGACGATCATGTCGATACGGTCGCGGAGCGCATCGCCCAGCTCGGCGGGATCGCGCTGGGAACGACACAGGCCACGGCGGCGGCGACCTCGCTGAAAGCCTACCCGACGGACATCGTCGGCGTGCAGGACCATCTCGGTGCGCTGATCGAGCGTTATGCCGATGCCGGCAACAAGGTTCGCGAGGCGATCGATGGCTGTGACGAAGCCGGCGATGCCGACTCGGCCGACATCCTGACGGCCTATTCGCGCATGCTCGACAAGTCGCTCTGGTTCCTGCAATCGAACCTCGCCTGAGGTCGTTCCGCATCCGGGTTGGTTGGCGCGCGGCATCGAAAACATTGACGCGTGCCCCGCCCATGCGCTCTTAAGGCACGAGACCTTTTGGCCCATGATTTTCCGGCCGGGGCAGGTTCCCCGGCCTTTCTGCGTTCGAGCGAAGCGATGATGGACAAGACTTTCGAGCCGGCAGCCGTCGAGGCCCGGATCAGCAAGGCCTGGGACGAGGCCGAAGCCTTCAAGGCGGGCAGGGGCGCCGCGCCCGGCGCCGAGCCTTATTGCATCGTGATCCCGCCGCCGAACGTCACCGGCTCGCTGCATATGGGGCACGCGCTCAACAACACGCTGCAGGATGTGCTGTGCCGCTTCGAGCGCATGCGCGGCAAGGATGTGCTCTGGCAGCCCGGTACCGACCATGCCGGCATCGCGACCCAGATGGTCGTCGAGCGCAAGCTCGCCGCCGAGAACCGCTCCGACCGGCGTAGCATGGGCCGCGAGGCCTTCCTGGCCGAGGTCTGGAAGTGGAAGGAGGAGTCTGGCGGGACGATCGTCAATCAGCTCCGCCGCCTCGGCGCCTCCTGCGACTGGTCGCGCGAGCGCTTCACCATGGATGAGGGCCTGTCGGCCGCGGTCCTCAAGGTCTTCGTCAGCCTGCACAAGCAGGGGCTGGTCTATCGCGCCAAGCGGCTGGTGAACTGGGATCCGAAGTTCCAGACCGCGATCTCCGATCTCGAGGTCCTGCAAGTCGAGAAGACCGGCAGCTTCAAATGGCAGCGCGGCGGCGAAGAAGCCTTCGACGCGGCGAAGCTCGACAAGGTGCTGAGCCGCGACCCGAACGGGCATCTGTACTATTTCAACTACCCGCTCGAAGGCGTTTCCTACGATGCGGACGATGCCTCGACCTTCATCACCGTCGCGACGACGCGCCCCGAGACCATGCTGGGCGACACCGGCATTGCGGTTCACCCCGACAACGAGAAGATCGGCCACCTGATCGGCCGCAACGCGGTCCTGCCGCTGGTCGGCCGCGTCATTCCGATCGTGCCGGACGACTATGCCGACCCGGAGAAGGGCACCGGCGCGGTCAAGATCACCCCGGCCCATGATTTCAACGACTTCGAGGTCGGCAAGCGCCACAAGCTCGACGTCGTCAACATTCTCGACGGCGAGGCGCGCATCCTGCTCGCCGGCAACGAGGATTTCCTGGCCGGCTCCCGGCCCGAGGCCGAGACGCTGGCGCTCGACGGGGCCGACCGTTTCGTCGCGCGCCGCCGGGTCGTCGAGATGATGGCCGAACGCGGTCTGCTGGCGAAGATCGAGCCGCATGCCCATACCGTGCCGCATGGCGACCGCTCGGACGTTGTCATCGAGCCCTGGCTGACGGACCAGTGGTATGTCGACGTCAAGCCGCTCGCGCAGCGTTCGATCAAGGCTGTCCAGGACGGCCGCACCAAGTTCACGCCGGAGAACTGGACCAAGGTCTATTACGACTGGCTGGAGAACATCGAGCCCTGGTGCGTTTCGCGTCAGCTCTGGTGGGGGCACCAGATCCCGGCCTGGTATGGGCCGGATGGCGAGGTCTTCGTCGCCGAGTCCGAGGCGGGCGCGCAGGCTCTCGCCGTCACGCATTATGGCGGCCCCGTCGAGCTGAAGCGCGACGAGGACGTGCTCGACACCTGGTTCTCCTCGGCGCTCTGGCCGTTCTCGACCTTGGGCTGGCCCGACGAGACGCCGGAGCTCAAGCACTATTACCCGACGGCGACACTGGTCACCGCCTTCGACATCATCTTCTTTTGGGTCGCCCGGATGATGATGATGGGCCTCAACTTCATGGACGAGGTGCCGTTCCACGACGTCTACATCCACGCCATCGTTCGCGACGAGAAGGGCGCGAAGATGTCGAAGTCGAAGGGCAACGTCATCGATCCGCTGACGCTCGTCGACAAATACGGCGCCGACGCGCTGCGCTTCACGCTCAGCGCCATGGCGGCGCAGGGGCGTGATATCAAGCTCGCGACCTCGCGCGTCGAGGGCTATCGCAATTTTGCGACCAAGATCTGGAACGCGGCGCGCTTTGCCGAGATTAACGGCTGCGCGCGGGCAGAGGGTTTCGATCCGACGGCCGTGAAGCAGCCACTGAACCGCTGGATCCTCAGCGAGGCCGCGCAGGCGGCGGAGGAGATCGCGGCCGGCATCCCGAGCTTCAAGTTCAACGAGGCGGCGGGCGGCGCCTACCGCTTCGTCTGGAACCAGTTCTGCGACTGGTATCTCGAACTCGCCAAGCCGGTGCTGCAGGGCGAGAACATCGATGCCGCGGCCAAGGCCGAGACGCAGGCGACGGTCGCCTACGTCATCGACCTGATCTGCCAGCTGCTGCACCCCTTCATGCCGTTCCTGACGGAGGAGCTCTGGGCGCAGAAGGTGGAAGCCGGCGCGCCGCGCGTGCTTTCGGCGGGCGATGCCTCCCTGGTCTGCCTCACGCGCTGGCCAGACCTGTCGGCGCTCAAGGACGAAGCGGCCGAAGCCGAGATCGGCTTCGTCGTGGACCTGATCTCGGACATCCGCTCGGTCCGTTCCGAGGTCAACGTTCCGGCCGGGACGCACGCGCCGCTCGTGCTCGTCAATGCCTCGGCAGCGACCCGGGCGACGATCGAGAGCTGGCGGCCGATGATCGAGCGGCTGGCGCGCGTCTCCGATATAGCTTTCGAGGCCGCGGCGCCGGCACAATCGGCCCAGATCATCGTGCGCGGGGAGGTGGCGGCCCTGCCGCTCGCCGGCCTGATCGACCTCGATGCCGAGCGCTCGCGCCTGACCAAGGAGCTGGCCAAGCTCGACCAGGACATCGCCGTCGTCGACAAGAAGCTGGGCAACCCCGACTTCATGGCCCGCGCGCCGGAGGAGATCGTCGAGGAGAACCGCGAGCGCAGGGCCGCGGCGCAGGCGCGCAAGCTCAAGATCGCGGAGGCCCTGACGCGGCTGTCGTGACGCATTGCTGCGGGCATCAGCATGTGACAGGTGCCCGTCATGCTCGCCCTTGTGGCGAGCATCCACGTCTTGAACACGGCGTTCGACCAGCGAAGACGTGGATGGTCGGGACATGCCCGACCATGACGGACACGGCGTGGGTCGGATTCGCATCAACGACGACGCAATCCGGACACGCCTCCGTCGTCAAATTGACGTTGATCCAAGAGAGGACTCGCATTCTCTCGCGGACCCCGCTTAGATGCGCTCAACGCAAATCCGCCATGCAGAACGTGGCGGCCCAAGGACCGGCTGTTCAGACCCCATGCTCAAGCGAGCTTATGACTGGTGCGTTTCGTACGCTTCCCATCCTGCGGCCCCGTGGCTGCTTTTCGGCATCACCTTCATCGAAAGCTCGTTCAGCCCGCTGCCGCCGATTCCGCTGCTGATTCCGATGTGCATCGCCCGGCCGGACCGCGCCTGGTTCTATGCCGGCATCTGCTCGCTCGGCGCCGTTCTCGGCGGTTATCTCGGCTATGCCATCGGCGCCTTGCTCTACGAGTCGGTCGGCGCCTGGCTGATTGGCATCTACGGCCTGCAGGACAAGGCCGCCAGCCTGATCGCGACCTCGCAGGATTACTGGTTCTGGGTGCTCGTCACCAAGGGCCTGACGCCGATCCCGTTCAAGATCGTCACGATCATGTCCGGCTTCCTGCATTTCGATCTGTGGAAGTTCACGATCGGCATGGTCGTCTCGCGCGCGACCTTCTTTCTGATGATCGCCGTGGCGCTGCGCTACTATGGCGACGACATCCGCATCTTCATCGAGAGGCACCTGCCGATGGTGGCGCTGGCCCTGCTCGTGGTCGTCGTCGGCGGCTTCTTCGTCCTGCCCGCGGTGCTCTGATCTGCCGTTGCGTCATCCGTCCGCCTGACGTTTTGTGACATCGGCGCAACACCGGGATGGGAACGGCGCGAAACGCCGGCTTCGCTGCCATGATCGCCGCGAAGCCGCCACAAACGGCGCTCAGCAAAAGGGGGCGTTAAGTCCCTGAGATATATTCAAATTGGAACTAACGTGCCGGTTTGGGCTCGGTCCCGAACCGTCGACAGGTTTTCGGGGCGCGGATTGCTCCCGGCAGGCAGGGCGTGGCACATCTTCACGCCGTGTGTCGGGGGACGGGACGAGTGGCGATGGATGCGCGTGTGTTCGACAAGTCGAGGCTGCCGAGCCGCCATGTGAGCGTCGGCCCGGCCAAGGCCCCGCACCGTTCCTATTATTACGCGATGGGCATGACCGCGAAGCAGATCGCGCAGCCCTTCGTCGGCGTCGCCTCCTGCTGGAACGAGGCCGCCCCCTGCAACATCTCGCTGATGCGCCAGGCCCAGGCCGTGAAGAAGGGCGTGGCTTCCGCTAGCGGCACGCCCCGCGAGTTCTGCACGATCACCGTCACCGACGGCATCGCCATGGGCCACCAGGGCATGAAGTCGTCGCTCGCCTCGCGCGAGGTCATCGCCGACTCGGTCGAATTGACCATGCGTGGCCATTGCTACGATGCGCTGGTCGGCCTCGCTGGCTGCGACAAGTCGCTGCCCGGCATGATGATGGCGATGGTGCGCCTCAACGTGCCCTCGATCTTCATCTATGGCGGCTCGATCCTGCCCGGCAATTTCAAGGGCCGTCCGGTCACCGTCCAGGACGTCTTCGAAGCCGTCGGCAAGCATTCGGTCGGCGCGATGTCGGACGAGGACCTCAAGGAGCTCGAGGAGGTCGCTTGCCCGTCCTCCGGCTCCTGCGGCGCGCAGTTCACCGCCAACACCATGGCGACCGTCGCCGAGGCGATCGGGCTCGCGCTGCCCTATAGCTGCGGCGCGCCGGCGCCCTACGATGTCCGCGATACCTTCTGCTACACCGCCGGCGAGATGGTGATGGAGCTGATCGCGCGGAACATCCGCCCGCGCGACATCGTCACCCGCAAGGCGCTGGAGAACGCCGCGATGGTCGTCGCCGCGACCGGCGGCTCGACCAATGGCGCGCTGCACCTGCCGGCGATCGCGCATGAATGCGGCATCGATTTCGACCTGTTCGAGGTCGCTGAGATCTTCAAGAAGACGCCCTATATCGCCGACCTCAAGCCAGGCGGAAAATACGTCGCCAAGGACATGTTCGAGGTCGGTGGCATTCCGTTGGTGATGAAGAGCCTGCTGGACGCCGGCTTCCTTCACGGCGACTGCGTGACCGTCACCGGCCGCACCATCGCCGAGAACATGGCCTCGGTGAAGTGGAACGACCAGCAGGACGTGGTCTACCGCGCCGACAAGCCGATCACGGTGACCGGCGGCGTCGTCGGCCTGCAGGGCAACCTCGCGCCCGAGGGCGCGATCGTGAAGATCGCCGGCATGCCCGAGGATCAGCTCGTCTTCACCGGCCCGGCGCGCTGCTTCGACCGCGAGGAGGACGCCTTCGAGGCCGTCAAGAACCGGACCTACAAGGAAGGCGACGTGCTCGTCATCCGCTATGAGGGCCCCAAGGGCGGCCCCGGCATGCGCGAGATGCTGGCGACCACCGCCGCCCTCTACGGCCAGGGCATGGGCGACAAGGTCGCGCTCATCACCGATGGCCGCTTCTCGGGCGCTACGCGCGGCTTCTGTGTCGGCCATGTCGGGCCTGAGGCGGCGGTCGGCGGGCCGATCGGTCTGATCCGCGACGGCGATATCATCGAGCTCGACGCCATCACAGGAAAGCTCGCAGTCCGCCTTTCTGATGCCGAACTTGAAGAGCGTCGTAAGAGCTGGGCGCCGAGGAAGACCGACTACAATTCCGGAGCGCTCTGGAAATATGCGCAGACGGTCGGCTCCGCCAAAGGCGGCGCCGTTACCCACCCAGGAGGGGCGGCCGAAACCCATTGCTATGCGGATATCTAGCTCGACCATAGCATGCCTGTTTCTGTTCCTGAGCGGCCCGCAGGCCGCTTGGGCGCAGGAGTTTTCGGGCGCAAAGCCGGTGCCGCCCCGTGCGATCCCGGCTCCGGCATTGCCGGAGCTGGACGATGCCGGTCCGGGCGCCGCTGGCGCCGCGACCGTCGCTCCCGGCATCGACACCCCGACCGCACACTCCGCATTGCCGCTCGTGCCCTTCACCAGCGCCCGCGATGCCTTGAAGGCGTGGATGCGCGACTCGACCGCCGGTAACAAGATCGGCGCCGTTCGGGCGCTCGAATACGCTGCCTCGCAGGGGCATCTCACCGCCCAGTACAAGCTGGGCCGGATGTATGCTGGCGGCGAGGGAGTGCCGGCCAACGATCTCAAGGCCTTCGAGTATTTTTCGAAGATCGCGGACGAGAATGCCGACGCCACGCCGGGCACGGCGGAAGGACGGATCGTCGGAAGCGCCTTCGTCGCACTGGGCGGCTATTTCAGCGACGGCATCAAGGGCAGCTACGTCAAACCCAGCCCCGACCGCGCCTTCGACATGTTCCATTACGCGGCCTCCTATTTCGGCGACCCCGACGGCCAGTACAACCTGGCCCGGCTTTACATGACCGGACAGGGCACCAGCCGCGATCCACGACAGGCCGCGCGCTGGATGAAGCTCGCGGCGGAGAAGGGCCACGCGCCGGCACGGGCCGCCTTCGGTGAAATGCTGCTGCGCGGCGGCGAAGGCGTGCCACGCCAGCCGGTCCTCGGCCTGATGTGGCTCGCCATGGCCCGCGCGGGGGCGGATCCGGTGCGCGAAGCCTGGATCATCGAACGGCACGACGCAGCCTTTGCCGCGGCCTCGTCCGCCGATCGATCGGCCGCGCGGGCACTGGTGGAGCGCCAGCAAATGGCAAGCTCCCGCAGCGGCAACACCGGCCAGAACTGAGCGGAAATCCCGTCATTCTCGGGCGAAGCGTTGCTTCGACCCGAGTAACTCATGACGAGCTGGCACTGGTTTCAGAGATGGCCGGGTCAAGCCCGGGCATGACGGCCTTCCGCCCCTCAGTGCAGCTCCACCATCACCGGCACATGGTCTGAAGGCTTCTCCCAGCCGCGCACATGCTTGGCGATGCGGACCCCGGCAAGCCGGTCGGCCGCCTGGGACGACAGCAGGAGATGGTCGATGCGGATTCCGTTGTTCCGTTGCCAGGCGCCCGCCTGATAGTCCCAGAAGGTGTAGAGCCCGCCGGAATCGGTCGTGCTGCGGACGGCCTCGGTCAATCCGAGGTTGATGAGGCCACGGAAGGCCGCGCGCGTCGGCGGCAGAAAGAGGGCATCGCCGACCCAGGCCGCCGGATCGCGGGCGTCACGCGGTTCCGGGATGACGTTGTAGTCGCCGGCCAGCACCAGCGGCTCTTCCTGCTCCAGCAGCATCCGGGCATGCGCGGTCAGCCGCTGCATCCAGCCGAGCTTGTAGGGATATTTCTCCGTATTGGGCGGATTTCCGTTGGGCAGGTAGATCGAGGCTACGCGGACCACGCCGTCACCGAGCGGCAGCACGCCTTCGATATAGCGCGCCTGCTCGTCGCCATCGTCGCCGGGCAGGCCACGCCGGACATCCTCCAGGCGCGACCGGCTCAGGATCGCGACGCCGTTGAAGGTCTTCTGGCCATGGGTCTCGACCTGCCATCCCGCTGCTTCGATCTCGGCGCGCGGAAAATCGGCATCGAGACACTTGATCTCCTGCAGGCAGAGCGCATCGGGCTCGGCCTCCTTCAGGAAGTCGAGCAGGTGGCCAAGGCGCTGGCGAACCGAATTGACGTTCCAGGTGGCGATACGCACGAGACGCTCCGGGTTAGGCTGGGCGCAGGATAAGCGGGATCGCTACCGCGATGGCAAGTCGCTTTCCGTCGCAAAAGAAAACTCCCCGCATCGCTGCGGGGAGCCACCATCCGCGACGGGATTGTCGGGCGCTGTCAGGGGCAGGCGCGAACCACGCCGCCCTTGCCGATATAGGTGCCGGTTTCCGGGTCGTAGCTCTTGAAGCGGCGCGAGCAATAGGCCACCGCGTCGACATCTTCGACGCCATAGCCATAGGCCGGCGCGGCAGGAGCCGGATAGTAGGCCGGCGGGGCCGCGAGCGCGCCGGCTGCCAGCGCCCCGCCGATCACGCCAGCCGCGATGCCCGCGCCCACGGCTGGGCCGCGGCGATAGCCGTAATAGCCCGGCCCGTAATAGCCATAGCGGCGCCACTGGACGGTCTGGACCAGCCCGGCATCGGCCTTCGCCGAGGTGATGGCGGCAGCGGCGGGGGCCATCGGTGCCGCCGAGACCGGGGCGACAAGGGCGATGCCACCGGCAAGGGCGGCGGCGACGGCAAGCGTCCGGATCATGACGAAACTCCTCTGCTGTCCTATGCGAGCGGAACTCCGCATGTTCCCCCGATCGGAGCTGAATGTAGCGATCTGCCGACCCGACGGGAAGACTGGTGGACAATCCCGGCGCAAATGGGCCGTCATGTCCTTGTGTCTCTTGGGTGCGAGAGCCTCAATTGGTGGGTTGCGCCAACCCGTTTTCCTCGCCATCTAGCGGCTTACCCTATCAAAATCCCGTCATGCATTCGAAGGATCAGGACCCGCCCATGGCCCATCCCGGCAGCTCGCCCTCCCGACCCGACGTGCCCGCCGCCATGAAGCCGCTGCCGGCGCTCATCTTCAGCTCCCGCTGGCTGCAGTTGCCGCTCTATATCGGCCTGATCGTCGCGCAATGCGTCTATGTCTTCCTGTTCCTCAAGGAGCTTTGGCACCTCGTCACCCACGCCTTCGACTTCAGCGAGCAGCAGATCATGCTGGTCGTCCTGGGATTGATCGACGTGGTGATGATCTCGAATCTGCTGATCATGGTGATCGTCGGCGGCTACGAGACATTCGTCTCGCGCCTGCGGCTCGAAGGCCATCCCGATCAGCCGGAATGGCTGAGCCACGTCAATGCGAGCGTCCTGAAGATCAAGCTTGCCATGGCGATCATCGGCATCTCGTCGATCCACCTGCTCAGGACCTTCATCGAGGCGGGCAATATCGGTATCGCCGGCAAGACCGCGAACTATACCGAGGTCGGCGTCCTGCTGCAGACCATGATCCACGTCGTCTTCATCCTGTCCGCCATCGGCATCGCCTGGGTCGACCGGATGACGATGGCGACCGGCAAGGGACATTGAGGCCGGTCCACCGGACAAAGAAAAACCGTCCGGTCGCCAGCGAGCCGGGCGGTTTGCTTTCGGGGCGCGCGACTACTGCCCGCGGCCGGTCCGGGCGGCGAAGCGGATCGCTTCCTCGGCGGAGCGGAACAGCGCCTTGGCCTTGTTGATGCACTCCTCCTGCTCGGAGGCAGGGTTCGAATCGTAGACGATGCCGGCGCCGGCCTGGACATGCATGCGCCCGTCCTTGACCACGGCGGTGCGCAGCACGATGCAGGTGTCCATCTCGCCATTGGCGCCGAAATAGCCGATGCAGCCGCCATAGGCGCCGCGCGCATCGTGCTCGAGCTCGTCGATGATCTCCATCGCCCGCACCTTCGGCGCGCCCGAGACCGTCCCGGCCGGGAAGCCGGCGACCAGCGCCGAAAGCGCGTCGTGCCTGGGGTCGATCGCACCCTCGACGTTCGAGACGATGTGCATCACCTGACTGTAGCGCTCGATGAAGAAGGAATCGGTCACCTTGACCGAGCCGATCTGCGCGACGCGGCCGACATCGTTGCGGCCGAGATCGAGCAGCATGAGATGCTCGGCGCGCTCCTTCGGATCGGCCAGCAGCTCCTCCGCCAGCGCCTGGTCCTCCGCTTCGGTCGCTCCGCGGCGGCGCGTCCCGGCGATCGGGCGGATCGTGACGGTGTCGTCGCGCAGCCTGACCAGGATCTCCGGGCTCGAACAGACGATCTGGAAATCGTTGAAATCGAGGTAGCAGAGGAACGGTGCCGGATTGACCCGCCGCAGCGCGCGGTAGAGCGCGAAGGGCGGCAGCGCGAAGGGAGCCTCGAAGCGCTGCGACAGCACGACCTGGAAGATGTCGCCGGCCCGGATGTACTCTTTGGCCTTGGCGACCATCTCGTGGAACTCGGCCTCGCTGGTGTTCGAGATCGTCGCCGGCTCCGGGAGATTGGCGATGTCGATCTCGGCTTCGGCGGGCAGGGGGCCTTCCAGAGCCTTCACCACCGCCTCCAGCCGCTCCTGCGCCCGTTCATAGGCGTGGCGCGCGCCGACGCCGGGCATGTATCGCACCGGCGTCACGACATGGATTTCATCGCGCACGGAATCGAACACCACCATCAGGGTCGGCCGCGTCAGGATGGCGTCGGGCAGGCCCGTCCCGGTCTCCTTCGGGGCCGGCAGCCGCTCCATCAGCCGGACCATGTCGTAGCCGAGATAGCCGAAGACGCCGGCCGCCATCGGCGGCAGATCCTCGGCTTCCGGAATGGCACTTTCTTCCAGAAGGGCGCGCAGGCTCTCGAAAGCGGGGCGCGGATCGGCAAGGAAGCTCTCGCCGAGCGCCGTGCGGCAGATCGAGGCCTCGCCCCGATGGCAGCGCCAGACCAGATCAGGCTCCAGCCCGATCATCGAGTAGCGGCCGCGGACGGCGCCGCCCTCGACCGACTCGAGCAGGAATGCCGGACCCTGGGTCGCATGGCGCAGCTTCAGGAAGGCGGCGACCGGCGTTTCGCAGTCGCCGACCAGAACCTGCCGCAGGAGCTGCGGAGCGCCCGTCTCGTAGATCTGCGCGAAGCGCTCGAACTCCAGGAAGGGCTGCATCGTCAATTCTGCGCTCCACCCGTCGCGTTGCGGAAGGCAGCCTCGTTGATGCTGACTCCCAGCTCCGCCTGCCGCTTGGCGACATATTGCAGCAGGATGTCCTCGCTGATGCTCTGCGAGAGCAGCCGCTCGAAGTTGCCGGCTTCCTGCGTGGTGCGGATATAGGGCGGAACCGTCGCCGAATCGACCTTGAAGAGAATGCGGCCGCCATCGGCACCGGCCGCCGAGCCGCTCCGGCCGACGACGGTGCCGAAGATCTGGCTGACGACGCTGGTGGGCAACTCCGGCCGCTGGTCCTGCCGGCCGATATCGGCGGCGGTCTCGATGGTCAGCCCGGCCGAGGCGGCGACGACGTCGAAGCTCTCGCCCTTGTCGAGGCGCTCCGAAAGCTCGCGCGCCTTGGCGGCGAGCTTGGACGCCGTTTCATCGGCGCGCCACTGCTTCTCTACCTCCGCCTTGACCTCGTCGAAGCCGCGCTCGCGCGCCGGGTCGATCTTGGTGACGTCGAACCAGATATAGCCGGTGTCGCGGGCTAAGCGGATCGCCTCGTTGTCGACGCCGATATCGGAGCGGAAGATCGCCTGTAGCGTCGCATCGCCGCCCGGCAGCGCCTCTTCCTTCGCGCCGTCCGGACGGGTCAGGCCGGCGCTCATCGGGCCGGCGGTGTGCAGCTTCAGGCCAAGCTCCTTGGCGATCTCGGCAAGCGGCTTGGCGGAAGCGCGCTGGTCCTCGATCTTGTCGTGCAGTTCGGTGATCCGGCCGGCGGCGCGGCTGGTCGCGATCTCCTGCTTCAGCTCGGCCGCGACCTCCTCGAAGGGGCGCTGATGCGCCGTGTCGACCTTGGAGACGCGCAGCAGAACCGTGCCGAAGGCGCTGGTGACCGGCGCGCTGACGCCTTCCTGATCGAGAGCGAAGGCGGCCTCGCGCACGGCGGGGTCGAAGACCTGATCGCGCGTAAAGGTGCCGAGCGTCAGGTCGTTGAAAGCGACGTTCCGCTCGGTCGCGATTTCGTCGAAGGTCTCGCCGCCATCGATTCTGACCTTGGCGGCCTGGGCTTCCTCGACGTTCGGGAAGGCGATCTGCTGGATCGTGCGCGTCTCGGCGGTGGTGAAGCGCTGCGCCTTCACGGCCTCGTAGCGCGCCTTCGCCTCCTCGTCGCTGACCTTGGACGGATCGGCGATCGTCTCGGCCGAGATCGACAGGATGTCGGCGGTGCGGAATTCCGGCGCGCGGAAGGCGACCTTGCGGTCGTTGAAGAAGGTCTTGAGCTGGTCTTCGGTCGGCGCCGCGATCTCTCCGGCGGCGCTCGCCGGCATGCGCGCAAAGGTGATGGAGCGCTTCTCGTTGCGCAGGCGGCTGCCGAGCTCCTGCAGCGCGAGCGGCGCGGTCAGGCCGCCCGTCAGCATCTCCGAGAGCTGCTGGCGCAGGATGTTCGAGCGCTGGAGCGCGACATAGCTCTGCTCGGTATAGCCGTTCGAGCGCAGCAGCTCGTTGAAGCGCGCCGAGGAGAACTGGCCGGCGGCATCGCGGAAGACCGGATCGTCGAAGATCAGGTTGCGGATCGTCTCGTCGGAGACGGCGAGCCGCATGCTCTGGGCCGTCTGGTCGAGCGTCGCTTCGGTCAGCAGGCGGGAGAGCACCTGCCGGTCGAGGCCGAGGGCGCGCGCCATCTCGGGCGAGATCTGGCGGCGCTGCTGGCGGATCAGGTTCTGCAGGTCGTTCTGATAGGCCTGGCGCATCTGCTCGATGCCGATCTCGGTCCGGCCGACCTTCGCCACCTCGTTGCGGCCATAGCCGCGGAAGATGTCGCCCACGCCCCAGATCGCGAAGGAGATGATGAGGAAGCCGAACATGATGGCGATGACGAGCTTCCCGAGGAAACCCTGTCCCGCCTTGCGGATGCCCTGCATCATCATGGAAGCCGTCTTTCCCTGAACCTGTTCGTGGCGCGGGAACGTGCCCGTGCGCGCAATTGTCGGCGCCGCTTATAGGAACCGGCGGCGAAAGCCGCAATCGCCGTAGCGAAATACCGCAACGAGGTCGCATGCGATTGCGGCGGCGGGCGGGCGTTGCTAGAGCCCACCTGTTGAATTTTCGGAGGAACGACGTGACGCGAAGCATCAGGCCGCTGGTAGCCGGCAACTGGAAGATGAACGGCCTCAAGGCCGATCTCGCCATCGCAGCCGAAGTCGCGAAGGGCTACGATGCCGCGCTGAAGCAGGCTGCGGATCTCGCCATCTGCCCGCCGGCGACCCTGCTGTTCGCGGCCTCGGCCGCGCTGATCGGCTCGCGCATCGCCACCGGCGGACAGGATTGCAGCACGCAAGGCGCAGGCGCCTTCACCGGCGAGGTTTCGGCCGCGATGCTGGCCGATGCCGGTGCAAGCTTCTGCATCGTCGGCCATTCCGAGCGCCGCACGCTCCATGGCGAGACCAACGCCACGGTCAAGGCCAAGGCCGAGGCCGCGCAGAAGTCGCTCCTGGTGCCGATCGTCTGCGTCGGCGAGACTCGGGAAGAGCGCGAGGCCGGCAAGGCGCTGGCGGTCGTCAAGAAGCAGCTGCGCGGCTCGGTGCCGGACGGTTCGACCGCGGCCACGCTCGTCGTCGCCTATGAGCCGGTCTGGGCCATCGGCACCGGCCTGACGCCGACGGCGGCCGACGTTGCCGAGATGCACGCGGCGATCCGCACGGAGCTGGCCCGCCTCGTCGGCAAGCAGGCCGCTGCCGGCGTCCGCCTGCTCTATGGAGGCTCGGTCAAGCCCTCCAACGCAGCCGAGCTGATGAACGTCGCCCATGTCGACGGCGCGCTCGTCGGCGGGGCGAGCCTCAAGGCCGAGGAATTCCTGGCGGTCGCCCGCGCCTGCAACGGCTGAACGACATCGTGAATCGGGTGGCGCAGGGGTGGCGCTGCCGGCGCACGCATGCTATGTGCGCCGCCGAATTCGCCTCGACCTTCGAGGAGGAGCGGGCAGCCCTTGCCGGTGGCCCGCGCCATATCCATTTCGTGAGACCATGCAGAACGTTCTCATCGTCATCCATCTGATCATCGTCATCGCGCTCGTCGGCGTCGTGCTGCTGCAGCGTTCGGAGGGTGGCGGCCTCGGCATGGGCAGCGGCGGCGGTGGCGTCGGCGGTTTCATGACCGGCCGCGGCCAGGCCAATGCCCTGACCCGCGCCACCGCGATTCTCGCGGCGCTCTTCTTCCTGACGTCGATCGTGCTGGCCGTGATGGCCAATCGCGGCCGCGTCCAGCGCTCGATCATCGACGGCGCCCCGGCGACGACCGCGCCTGCGGTCCCCGGCGCGCCGGCGGCTCCGAGCGCTCCGAATGCCGGCGGCGTGCTCGACCAGCTCCGCCAGATGCAGAACCAGAGCCAGGGCGGCGCACAGCCGCCGACGCCGCCAGCGGCGCCGCAGCAGTAAGGAGGGCAGGGCCGGGAAACCGGCCCTTCTCTTTTGATTTGGAGAGGCCGGGCGACCGGCCTTCTCTTTTGTGGACAAGCGCTCAGGGCAAGGCGGGACTGCACTGAATGCGCTTAGCGAATCGAACCCGTGGCAGTAGAGGTGAACTCCCATGACGCGGTATGTTTTCATCACCGGCGGCGTGGTGTCCTCGCTTGGCAAAGGCCTGGCGGCGGCGGCTCTCGCGGCCCTTCTTCAGGCGCGCGGCTACAAGGTCCGCCTGCGTAAGCTCGACCCCTACCTCAACGTCGATCCGGGCACGATGAGCCCGTATCAGCACGGCGAGGTCTTCGTGACCGACGACGGCGCCGAGACCGATCTCGACCTCGGTCACTATGAACGCTTCACCGGCCGCCCCTGCAACCGAGGTGACAACATCACCACCGGCCGCATCTACATGGACATCCTGACCAAGGAGCGCCGGGGCGACTATCTCGGCGCGACCATCCAGGTCGTCCCGCACGTCACCAATGCCATCAAGGACTTCGTCCTCGACGGCAATGACGGCTACGATTTCACGCTGGTCGAGATCGGCGGCACGGTCGGCGACATCGAGAGCCTGCCTTTCCTCGAATCGATCCGCCAGATCAGCCAGCAGCTGCCGCGCGGCCAGTGCATCTTCGTGCATCTGACGCTGCTGCCCTATATCCCCACCGCCGGCGAGCTGAAGACCAAGCCGACCCAGCATTCGGTCGCCGAGCTGCGCTCGATCGGTATCCAGCCCGACATCCTGCTCTGCCGCACCGATCGCGAGATTCCGCGCGAGGAGCGCCGCAAGCTTGCCCTGTTCTGCAATGTCCGCGAGACCGCGGTCATCGAGGCCCGCGACGTCGCCTCGATCTACGACGTGCCGCTCTCCTATCATGCCGAGGGGCTCGACAACGAAGTGCTCGCCGCCTTCGGCCTCGACGCCACGGCCGAGCCGGACGTCTCGAACTGGAAGCGCATCTCGGAGCGCGTGAAGAACCCCGAGGGCGAGGTCACCATCGCCGTCGTCGGCAAGTACACCGGCATGAAGGACGCCTATAAGTCCCTCATCGAGGCGCTGACGCATGGCGGCATCGCCAACAACGTCAAGGTGAACCTCGACTGGATCGAGTCCGAGGTCTTCGAGAAGGAGGACCCGGCGCCCTTCCTCGAGCATGTCCACGGCATCCTCGTGCCCGGAGGTTTCGGCCACCGTGGCGCCGAGGGCAAGATCAAGGCAGCGACCTTCGCACGGCAGCGCAAGGTGCCGTATTTCGGCATCTGCTTCGGCATGCAGATGGCGGTGATCGAGGCGGCACGCTCGCTCGCCGGCATCGCTGACGCCAATTCGACCGAGTTCGGCCCGACCCAGGAACCCGTGGTTGGCCTGATGACCGAGTGGATGCGCGGCAACGAGCTGGAACAGCGCGCCGCCGACGGCAATCTCGGGGGCACGATGCGCCTCGGCGCCTATGCCTCGACGCTCGCCGCCGGCTCCAAGATCGCCGAGATCTACGGCTCGACCGAGATTTCCGAGCGTCACCGCCACCGCTACGAGGTCAATATGGGCTATCGCGAGCGGCTCGAGGAGAAGGGCATGCGCTTCGCCGGCCTGTCCCCGGACGGGCTTCTGCCCGAGACGGTCGAGTATCCGAACCATCCCTGGTTCATCGGCGTGCAATATCACCCCGAGCTCAAGTCGCGCCCCTTCGAGCCGCACCCGCTCTTCGCGAGCTTCATCGAGGCGGCGAAGGCGCAGAGCCGTCTGGTCTGACGCCAGGTAGGCGCCGCATTTGAGCCACCGCGCTGCAAGAGCGACGAGAGCGATTGCTGCGAGGCCATTTGATGGCGAGCCTGTTGCGACCCGCGCGCCCTATATCGGCGCGCAAGAACCGCGAGAAGAAGCCCGAAAGCGAAGTCGCGATCATGGCGGGTCCGCCGCTGCTCGATTGCGAGATATTCGCTTCGGTGCAAGCGAAGCTGAAGTCACGCAATCCGCTCCTTTGCGCCTGCCCGCGTCACAACTGGCCCGACACTTCTCACGGGTATCTGCTCCTGCGCCAAGTGCGCCGGTGCGATGACACCGCGCGCCGGACTGGAAGCGCGGGCCGCACATACCGCTCTTGCACCTGCTCGACCAAAGCCCGACAGAGCAAGGCGGCTTACGCCGGTCGGACCACATTGTAGCCATTCTCGGCAGTCTTCCCGACCGTCGTCAGGACCGCTCCGAGCGCCGCCACGAACAGCTTGCCGAACTTAACCGGCGTATCACGGAAACTCACCGACGGCTCAATCGCCTCGACGAGGCCATTGAAGCCGGTTTGGACGATTTCGGAGGTTGGAAAGTGCCTATGGCCGGTCCCAAGGCGATTCTGGGCCGGGCTATGGCCGACGCAGAGCGCATCCAGTTGACGCTCGATAGTGCCGGCAATCAGGCCGTCACGTCGGAGACGCTAGAGGATTTTTCCAACGCTGCCCGCGGCGGACTGAGAATGGAAGGAGGCGGCTATCGGCGGGACCACCTGCGCACCTTCGCTCAGCGCATCGAGGTCGCGAATGCCGAAGTTCGCATCATCTGATCGAAGCCAGAGCTGCTGAGAGCACTCGTGGCCGCTTCCAGCGGGAAATCGGCGGTTTTCGGCGTTCATGGTTCTGTACTGAACCGGTGCGCCCGACGCGTTTCGACCGCGTAGCCTTTGTCTTGGGAGAACTGCGCGCGATGCAAAATCCCGCATTGCCGAAGCAGCAGGGATCGGCTATCCAGCCTGCACGGTTAGCGCCCGTAGCTCAGCTGGATAGAGCGTTGCCCTCCGAAGGCAAAGGTCACACGTTCGAATCGTGTCGGGCGCGCCAAAACCTCTCCTTGCCAGAACGACGTTGGGCGCGGGCGCGATTGCGGCTTGCAATCGCAATTGCATCTCAGCGAAGCTGTCGCAAACGCTCCGAAATGTGCCCTGCAAGGCGATTTGCCTCTTCGGCGACGGCCAATATGATGCCCGACTTGCGCGTGGAGGCGAAGTCCAGCCCGGCGAAATAGACACCCGGCAAGGAGGCCACACCGTCTTCGTGAACGGGCTGCCCCGATGGATCTATGACACCGGGGAGCTTCACCCAGCTGAAATTGCCGCGAAAGCCCGTGCACCACACCACGGTCGCAATGCCGGACGCGACAAGGTCGAGCGAGCGGATGGTCGGATTCGGCAGATGCAATGCGACGATCTCTGCCGGGTCGGGCTCCGGCGCGGGAGCATCGATCCCGGAGCGGCGGATGTATTCGTCGATATGATGCTTGGCCTTGGCAGAGGCTTCGTCCGCAAATCGAACATTCTCGTCGAGATCGTCCGCGAACGAGAGGATGCCACCCGCCTGGACGCCTGCGAGGCGCCCAAGCAACACGACACCTCGAGCGCCGAGCGCTTGCAGGCTTATCGTATGTTCTGCGCCAAGCACGCCGCGAGGCGGAACGCGCCCCGCGAGCCGGATGACCTCCTCTCGGCGCACGTCGAGGAAGCCGCTTTCGTCGAGCCAGACCATGATGTCGCGGCCGCGATAGCGCCGTGAGAGTCGGCCCACCCGGCTGGTGGCGAGGAAGACTTTTCGGCCTTCGTCAGCCAATTCCTCCGCGATCTGGGCACCCGACTGGCCGCTGCCGACAATCAGCACCGCGCTAGGCGGAAGATCGGCAGCGCTCCGATAGTCGGATGCGTCGATCTGCCGGAGGCTGGGCGGCAAATCGGCGGACAAAGTTGGTCGCTCCGGGCAGTTCAAGTGGCCGCTTGCGATCACCACGTTCCGGGCAAGGATCACGCCGCGCGACGTCGTGAGCCGATATGCGCCAGCGCCGCCTTCGCTGACGAGTTCGGTCGCCGTGGTATCGGGTTCGATATCGAGGCCGTTCCGCTCGGCGAAGTCCTCAAGGAGAGCAACGAACTGCTTGTGTGTCAGGGCCCCGAAGGGATCGGAACCGCTGTAATGGTCGCCGGGCATGACGGTCTGCACATTGGGGGTATTCATCAGGAAAGAATCCCAGCGCTGCGTGCGCCAGGTCTCCCCGATACGACCTCGCTCCAACACTCTGTGGCGCAGGCCTTTCCTTGCGAGCGCATAGCTGACGCCCAGGCCAGCCCAACCCGCTCCGACCACGACCGCGTCAAGGACGTCCGCTTGATGCGTCATTCGCCACCATCCCAGGTGAACGCAGCGTCGAAGCGCATCGAGGCGAGCGCTTCAGCGACGAACGTGACGCCGTTGCTAGCGAACACTCGCCCAATTCGAGATCAACGTCGCCTAAGTCGATCTAGGCATAAGCCAGACATCGAAGCAACGGCGCCTCTCGAGGGGCTCTCAATACGACCGTTGGCGGAAGAGCCTGGCCTTCTTTGCGGTGCGCGCATCATCGCTGTGACGAAGGTTCGGCGGAACCGGACAGGGGCGTGTCATGGATTGGCCCGCCGCAACTGGTAGATCTCGTCCAGTGCGTCGAGTTCCTGCGCGATCCTGGCTCGAAGCCACAGGGCAACGTCTGCGACCACCGGATTGAGGGGCCTCGACCGAGGCGCGATCAGGCTGTGATGGCGGCCCGAGCGGATGATCAGGTCCGATGCCGGCACCAATGCGCCTCTCAATAGCCTGCTCGACACCACGCTAAGCCAGCCGAGAGCTATTCCTTCCCCATTCAAGGCAGCCTGAAGGATCACGGAGTAGTCCGTAAACTCGTGCCAGACTCCTTTGGACGTGCTGCGATTGGCGACATTGCCCCATCCCCTGGCCCATTCATGCGTGGCATGCTCCGTCAGCCAGAGGAACACATGACCGGCCCCGTCACCGCTGTGATCCAATTTGCCCCGCGCACGCAGATAGGCGGGGCTGCAAACGGGGAAGATGATCTCCGGCGCGAAGAACCAGCTGTGATAGCGCGGATCGTCGTCTTCGATGATGCGCGTCGCCAGATCCACATTATCTGGAATGCCGCGCAGGACGCCCGGGATGAGATCGAACCGAATATCAATCTGCGGAAAAGCCTCATGGAATTCACCGAGGCGCGGCAACAGCCAATGGACCACGAATGAGCTGGACATCGATAGCGTGACAACTGGCTTCGCTGCGCGCTGTCGCTGCTGGATCGTCTGAACTGCGTCCGCGATACGGCCGACAGCCTCGCCGACCACGCCGAAAAGATCGCGGCCGTCTGCGGTCAGTTCGAGCCCGCGCGCGCGCCGCTCGAAGAGCCTGGCCCCAACCGCGGCCTCCAGCTCGGCAACGCTGCGGCTGATCGATGGCTGGCTGACGTTGAACTCCGCGGCAGCAGCCGTGAAGCTGCCTGTGCGGGCGGCGGCCTCGAAAACCAGCAGCCCCCGCACGGAGGGGATAAGGCGAGAGAGATGAGCCATACGTTCAGCGTATGCTTCTCCCAAGGTTTTTCAATCTACTCCGGTTCCAGATTTGCCTCCACGATCACCGAAATTATTCAACGGCATAGCGATTTCGAACCTGTCGGCGCACCGGGCAGGCGTTGCGCGGCCATTCAATTCTGGCTCGATTGCAGGGAAGCCATTCGATGAGCGCAGTGGTCTCCGTGCCGGATCGTCCCGCCGCTCCATCGCGCGATCCGCTTCTTGAGCCATTCACGATCAAGAACCTGCGGCTTCGCAATCGCATCGTCAGCACCAGCCATGCCTCGATGCTGGACGAGGGCGGCCTGCCGCTCGAGCGCTATCAGCGCTATCATGAGGAAAAGGCCCGCGGCGGCCTCGCCATGACGATGATCGGCGGCTCGGCAATGACGTCACCCGACTCCAGTTGGGGCGGCGGGCAGCTCGACCTCTCCAGCGATCGCATCATTCCCCATCTGGCGGCGCTGTCTGCCCGCATTCACGGCCATGGCGCGGCCGTGATGTGCCAGGTCTCGCATCTCGGACGGCGTGCGACCTCCTATGGCTGGAACTGGCTCCCGGTGCTGGCACCGTCGCGCGTCCGGGAGGCGCGCAACCGCAATTTCCCCAAGGAGATGGACGAGGCGGATATCGCACGCATCGTCCGGGACTACGCCGATGCGGCGCTGCGCTGCATGCAGGGCGGGCTGGACGGCATCGAGACCGTGACCGGCGGCCATCTCATCGGCCAGTTCCTGTCTCCGCGCACGAACAAGCGCACGGACGGCTTTGGCGGCTCGGTCGAGAACCGGGCACGCTTCGGGCTCATGGTCCATGAGGCGATCCGCAAGCGCGTCGGGGACGAGGCGATCGTCGGCATCCGCTTCGTGATCGACGAGGGCGTCGCCGATGGTTCGGATTTCGAGGATTGCCTGCAGCTCGCCCGGATCTTCGAGCGCGAGGGGCATATCGATTATTTCAACTGCATCTACGGCCGCATGGATACGGACCTTGCGCTGGCTGAGGACAACATGCCCGGCATGTTACAGCGCAACGCGCCCTATCTCAGCACCGTTGCGCAGTTCCGTCGCGAGACGAAGCTGCCCTTGATCCATGCCGGCGGCATCCGCGACGTCGCGACCGCGCGCCACACCATCCGCGAAGGTGTCGTCGATCTGGTCGGCATGACGCGGGCCCACATCGCCGACCCGCATCTGGTCAGCAAGATCAGCCGCGGCGAGGAGGAGCGGATCCGCCCTTGCGTCGGGGCTTCTTACTGCCTCTACAAGAAGGTCAACTGCATCCACAACGCCTCCAGCGGGCGCGAGACCGTGCTCGGCCATGAAGTCGCGCCGGCCTCGCGGCGCCTGAAGGCGGTCGTGGTCGGCGGTGGGCCGGCCGGGCTCGAAGCCGCCCGCGTCTGCGCCGAACGAGGGCACTCGGTGGTGCTGTTCGAAGCTGCTCCGAGGCTCGGTGGGCAATTGCTCGTCGCCACCGCTGCCGAGGAGCGTCGAGACCTGATCGGCATCGTCGACTGGCGTATCGCCGAGCTGGAGCGGCTTGGCGTGGAGGTGCGGACGAACTGCTATGCGGAGGCAGACACAATCCGCGCCGAGATGCCCGATCTCGTGATCGTCGCCACCGGCGGCGTGCCGGATACCGACTGGTTCGAGGGCGCCGAACTCTGCGACAGCGTCTGGGACGTGCTGACCGGCTCGGTGCCGGGCAAGAACGACGTGCTCGTCTATGACGGGACCGGCCGCCAGGCCGCGGCGTCCTGCGCGCTGCAACTGGCGCAGCAGGGCAGGACCGTCTGCATCGCGACGCCCGACGACGCTCTCGCGATCGAAATGTCCTACATCGACAAATCGAGCTTCAGGAAGCGCTTCGCCGAGCTGGGCATGCGCTCGCTCGTCGATGTCCGACTGGAGAAGGTCGAGCGCCGGGGCAACGCCCTGCAGGCCACGTTCCGCAACGAGCTGACCGGCGCGGAAAGCCGGATCGAGGCCAGCCAGATCGTCGTCGAGCACGGCACCGTGCCGGCCGCGGACGTCTATCACGAATTGCGGCATCTCTCGGCCAATGACGGTGTTACCGACATCGCGTTCATGCTGGGCAGCGAGGAGGCGGCCGCTCCCGAGCCGGGCCGCTTCCTCCTGCACCGGATCGGTGACGCGGTGTCGAGCCGAGATCTCTATTCCGCGATCTACGAGGCCTATCGGCTCTGTTCGAAACTCTGAGGGTGGATCACGCTACGGCTGGGCTTTCGCTGCTTCCTGCCTTGGCAAAACGCTCGATCCGGAAGTCATGGAGCGGGATCTCCGTGGTTCCGGTCGCGATCAGCTCGGCCATCGTGTCGCCGACGCCGGGGCCGAGCTGGAAACCGTGCCCGCTGAAGCCGAAGGCATGGAAGAGGCCCGGCGTGGTGCCGGAGGGGCCCATGACCGGCAGCATGTCGGCAAGATAGCCTTCGCAGCCCGACCAAGTGCGGATCACCGAGACCTTGTCCAGCGCCGGCAGCAGCTGCCGCAAGGCACGAAGCTGAGCCGGCAGCCGCGCCGGATCAGCCTTGGCATGGCCAGGGTCGAGATTGACGTCGACCCGCTCGGCCGCGCCGCCGAAGACGATGTTGCCGCGCTCGACCTGGCGGAAATAGGCGTCGGCCCCGTGCCGTCGCGTCCAGATGCCGACCACCGGCAGGATGCGATGGGGCAGGGGTTCGGTGACGCCCATCTGCGGGCCACGAGGGGTGAGGGGCACCGGCTCGCCGAATTGCGCGGCGATCCGCATCCCCCATGCTCCGGCGGTATTCAGAAGCTTCCCCGCTTCGAACACGCCCTTCGACGTCGTGACGCGGAAGCCCACTTCGGTCCTGTCGATGCCGCTGACCTCGCATTCCTCGACAATCTCTGCGCCGATCCGCTTTGCGGCATCGGTGAAGGCCGGCGCGATCAGGCGCGGATTGCCGGAACCGTCATGCGGGGAAAAGGAGGCTGCGATCGCACCGGGACCGAGGCCGGGAAAGCGCGCGCGGATCTCATTGGCGCCGAGTTCGTCTAGCTCCAGCCCCCAGGGTCGTGCTGTCTCGGCATAGGCGCGCATGTCGGCGAGCGCATCCTCCTCGAAGATCAGCCGGAGATGGCCGGTCGCACGGAACTCCACGTCGCGGCCGAGCAGGCGCTCGGCTTCGCCCCAGAGCACGCGTGACCGGTGCGCCAGCGGCAATTGCGTGAGATGCCGCCCGGTCCGGCGGATATTGCCGAAGGATGCGACGGTGGCGCCCGTTCCGACCCTATGGCGTTCGATCAGCGTGACCTTCAGGCCGCGCCGCCGCAGGAAAAAGGTTGCGGCGGTTCCCATCAGGCCGCCGCCAAGCACGATCACATCCATGTTCAGCCTCTTGCCGCACTGACGCGGCAGGTCTCCGTCAGGCTGAACCCTGACTTGGGCCCGTTGCGCGGTCAAAGACGCGTTGGCCGGCAGGCCATAAGTCCAGCCTATGGTCTTGCCCCGCATGTCTCTTGGACCGCATCGACGCTTCCGTGCCAGCTTCCGGCCGCCAGCAAGAGGAGCGGTTATGGACGCTGAAACTGTGCCGAACGCGGACTGGAAAGTCGGCGTTGATATCGGCGGCACCTTCATCGATTTCTGCGCGCTCGAGACGCGTTCAGGCCAGGTCGCTTCGCTGAAGGTACTGACGACGCCCGACGATCCGGGCGCCGAGCTGATGACCGGCCTCTCGTTGCTGGCGGAGCGCGAAGGGCTCGACCCCAGGGCCGTCACTCGCTTCGTCCATGGCACGACGGTCGGCGTGAACACCATCATCCAGCGCAAGGGCGCGCCGCTGGCGCTCTTCACCAATGCCGGGTTCGAGGACGTCATCGAACTGGCGCGGCTGCGCATGCCCGAAACCTATTCCCTGTTCTGCAGCCGCCCTGAACAGCTCATCACGCGCGACAGGGTCTTCGGCATTCCAGCCCGCCTGCGCTCGGACGGGCGCGAGACGGTCAAGCCCGACCTTGGCGCCGTCGCAGCGGCGGTCGCCTCAGCGAAGGCGCGCGGCGCGGTCGGTATCGTCATCGCCTTCCTGCATGCCTGGCGGGACGGCTCGCAGGAGGAGGCGGTCAAGGCCGAGATCGCCCGGCTGGCGCCAGAGCTTTTCGTCTTCACCTCGGCGGAGGTCTGGCCGGTGATCCGCGAATATGAGCGGACGACGACGGCGATCCTCAACGCCTATGTGCATCCCCGCATTGCCGGCTATCTGACGGCGCTGGAGCAGCGCCTCGGGGACCGCGGCGTGCCGGCGCGCGCGCTCCTGACCAAGTCGAACGGCGGCGTCATGAATGCCGCCGAGGGCAAGCGCGCCTGCGTCTCCATGCTGCTCTCGGGCACGGCGTCGGGCGTGATCGGCGCGACCTGGTTTGCCCGCCAGGCCGGCGAGAAGCGCGTTCTGACGCTCGACATCGGTGGCACCTCTGCCGATTTCGCCCTGATCATCGACGGCGAGCCGCAATACGGCACCGGCGAGATGATCGGCGAATTCCCGCTCTACATCCCCTCCGTCTCGGTGAGCTCGATCGGCATCGGTGGCGGCTCGATCGCCTCCGTCGACGGGCAGGGCGTGCTGCGTGTCGGCCCGGAATCGGCAGGCTCCACGCCGGGGCCGGCCTGCTACGGCCGCGGCGGCGAGCAGGCGACCGTCACCGACGCCATGGTGGTCTGCGGCTGGCTCGGCCATAGCGAGATGGCTTATGGCCAGTTGAAGATGGATGCCGGCCTCGCGCGTGCCGCTGTCGGCCGGCTGGCCGAGAAGCTCGGACGTCCCGTCGAAGACACGGCGCAGGCGATCCTCGACATCGCCGTCTCCGAGATGTTCGTCGAAGTCGAGAAGCTATCGTCGCGGGCCGGCGTCGACCTCAAGGACTTCACCCTGATGCCGTTCGGCGGCGGCGGTCCGATGCTCGGTGCCTTCCTTGCCCGCGAACTCGGCATGTCGCGTCTGCTCGCGCCGCGCCGGCCGGGTGTCGTCTCCGCGCTGGGCGGCCTCGTCGCCGATCTGCGCGGCGACTTCGTCCGCACGCTCTTCGCCGAACTCTCGGCCGCGGTGTTGCCGCAGCTGAAGACCGCCGCTGCCGCGATGGTGCAGGACGGGCGCAGCTGGCTGGCGGCGCAGGGGCATGCCGGCACCGCCGATCTCAGGTTCTCGGCCGACATGCGCTATGTCGGACAGAGCTACGAGATCGAGGTCCCATTGCAGCCGGCCTGGCTCGAAGCCGGAGACCCGGCGGCTATCGCCCGCGAATTTCATGAAACGCATGCGCGCATCTACGATTTCGACGATCCCGATGGCCGCATCGAGATCGTGAACCTGCGCCTCTCGGCCATCGGTGCCGGCCCCGCGCTATCCTTTCCGGAGGTTGCGGAGACCGACGCGGCAGCCGTGCCGGAGCGCGAGATCGCGATCCACACCGGCGGGACCCGGAAGGCCGTCGGGCTCTATCGCCGCTCCGATCTGCTGCCCGGCAGCCACTTCGCCGGGCCGGCCGTCGTCGCCCAGGAGGACACCACGGTCGCCATTCCCGCCGGAACCACGGCACGGATCGACAGCCACCTCAACCTGCATCTGACTTTCGCGGAGTGATGCCGATGTTCGACCGCATGAAGCTTCAGGTGCTCGCCAACCACGCCCGCGCCGCCGCCGAGAACATGGCGCACACGCTGCATCGCACCGCCCATTCCGCCTTCGTCAAGGAGACGGAGGACTTCACCGTCATGCTGATCAGCCGGCGCGGCGACACCTTCGCCGTGCCGATGGAGCTGGGCGCGACCTGGTATCCGGGCCTGTCCTGGGCGCCGGCGCTCGAGATGGTCGACGACTACAAGCCGGGCGATGTCGCCTTCACCAACGATCCCTATTCCTGCTTCGTCGCCACCCACGCGCCCGATACCCACCTGTGGAAGCCGGTCTTCCACGAGGGCGAGATCGTGGCCTGGACGGGCGGCCATATCCACAACACCGACATGGGCGGCGCAGTGCCAGCCTCGCTGTCGCGCGCTCTGACGGAGATCCATCAGGAGGGCATCCGCTTCCCGCCGATGAAGCTCGTCAACGAAGGCGTCTTCGACGAGCAGATCCTCCGGATCATGACGACCAATGTCCGCAAGCCGGACCTGAACATCGGCGACATCAAGGCGCTGGTCGGCGCGCTCAACACCGGCGAGCGCAAGGTGCTGGCCATGATCGAGAAGTTCGGCCGCGAGGCGTTCCTCGGCGGTGTCGACGCCCTGCTCGACCATGCCGAGGCGCAGGCGCGCGAGGTGCTGCGTGGCATGCCGGACGGAACCTGGGAATTCGCCGATTATGCCGACGAGGATTCCGTCGAGGCCAATCCCTGCCGCCTGAAGCTCAAGCTCACCATCCGCGGCGACGAGGCGGTGCTGGATTTCACCGGCTCCGATCCGCAGCTTGCCTCCTCGCTCAACGTCCCGAGCGGCGGCAATCCCCGGCACACCATCCTGCTCGTCGGGGTCTACTACGTCCTCTACACGCTGAACCCGAAGATCCTGCTCAACACCGGGCTGACACGGCCCTTCACCTGCATCGCGCCGGAAGGAACGGTGCTGAACCCGGTATTCCCGGCGGCTGTCGGGATGCGCTCGCTGACCTGCGCGCGGTTGCGCTCGGTGATCTTCGGGGCGTTCTCGCAGGCCGTGCCCGAGCGGCTGCCTGCCGCGCCGGCGGGCAACAACTGCATCGTCAACGTGATGACCACGGACGAACGCACCAGCCGCACCGTCATCGCCGCGGTCAACCCGGTGGTGGGCGGCGGCGGCGGCATGCCGCATCGCGACGGCACCAACGGCTCCGGGGCGGACGCAGCCTACCTCAAGAACACGCCGATCGAGATCACAGAGACCGAGACGCCTGTCGAGTTCGTCAAATACGGGTTGGCCCGGGACAGCGGTGGCGCCGGGCGCTGGCGCGGCGGCCTCGCCACGGAAATGGCGTTCCGCGTCTTCGCGCCCGATAGCCGCATCACCGCCCGCAACCGGGACCGCAGCTTCTTCCGGCCCTGGGGCGTGCTGGGCGGAAAGGCGGCGGGCCTGTCCGACATGGTGGTCAATCCGGGGCAGCCGGAGGAGCGGCGGCTCGGCAATATCGACACCGCCGTCCTGCAGCCGGGCGACGTGCTGGAAATCCGCTCGGCCGGCGGCGGCGGCCGTGGCCATCCCTTCGACCGCGAAACCTGGCGCGTGGCGGAAGATGTCGTGCGTGGCTATGTCTCGCAGGAAGTGGCCGAGCGCGACTATGGGGTCGTGATCCGCGACGGAATCGTCGACGAGGAAGCGACGCAGGCGCGCCGCACCGCCCGCCCACCCATCGCCGGCCATTTCCATTTCGGCCCGGAGCGTGAGGGCTACGAGGCGCAATGGACACGCGAGGCCTATGACAGGCTGACGGCGCTGCTGTCCGGCCTGCCGATCCATTGGCGCTTCTTCGCCAAGACCGAGATCTTCCGACGCATGAAGGGTAAGGCCGGCGCGCAGGGCGTGGCCGAGGCTTTCGCCGAGGCCCGCCAGCGGTTCCCGGACATGCCCGAATCCCGAGCCGTCTTTGCCGAGGCCGCCGAATGAACGGGGCGGCGGGGCGGCTGGTCAGGCTAGCGGAGACGGACCGCGCTCCGCTGCGGTTCTTCCTCGACGGCAGCGAGCGCCGGGCGCTGGCGGGAGACACGGTGCTCAGCGCCATCCTGTCCGTCGCGCCGGCCCTGCGCCGGTCGGAGTTCGGACCGGAGGCCCGCGCCGGCTTCTGCCTGATGGGGGCCTGCCAGGATTGCTGGATCTGGCAGGAGGAGGGGCCGCGGCTGCGGGCCTGTTCGACGCCGCTCACGGAGGGCATGCGCCTCCTATCCGACGCCCCGGGGGGCTGGCCATGAGCATCGGGGACAAGCCGCGCGTGGTCGTCGTCGGCGCGGGACCTGCGGGCATCCGGGCCGCCGAGACGCTGGTTGCCGGGGGGCTCAAGCCCACCGTCATCGACGAGGGCGAACGCGCCGGCGGCCAGATCTATCGCAGGCCCCCGCCGGGCTTCACACGCCCGCCTGGAACACTCTACGGCTCCGAAGCGACGAAGGCCGTCGCCCTGCACCAGAGCTTCGACACCATGGCGGCGGCAGGTCGGCTCGTTCATCATCCCCGCAGCTCCGTCGTGGCCATCGCGGATGGACGGCTCCAGCTGCTCGACGGAACGGGATCGCGCTGGATCGCTTATGACCGGCTGATCCTCGCGACTGGAGCCATGGACCGCATCATGCCGGTGCCGGGCTGGGAGAATGCCGGTGTCTATGGGCTCGGCGCCATGCAGATCGCCCTGAAGGCACAGGGGGCCGCTTTGGGGCGGCGCCTCGTGCTCGCCGGGTCGGGTCCGCTGCTGACCCTGCTCGCCGTGCAATTGTTGAAGGCGGGCGCGCAGATCGCGGCGGTGCTGGATACGACCCCTATGCGCCAGCAATTGCGTGGCTTCGCGGGCCTGTCAGCGAGACCGCTCTTCGCGCTGCGCGGGTTGATGATGCGCAAGCGCCTCGCCGGGCTCTACCATGCCGGCATCCGGCTGGACCGCATCGAGGCGAATGAACATGGCGCCACCGCCGTTCTCTGGCGTGATGCCGCCGGCCGCGAACAGCGCACGGCTTGCGACGCGGTCGGGCTGGGCTGGCATCTGCGGGCGGAGACCCGGCTCGCCGATCTGGCGGGCTGCGACTTCGCCTATAACGAAACCTGGCGGCAATGGCTGCCGAATGCCGATGCGATGGGGCGAGCCGCGCCGGGCGTTTATCTGGCCGGAGACGGGCTCAGGATTCTCGGGGCGGACGGCGCCGAGGTCGCCGGACGTCTCGCGGCGGCAGCCTGCCTGCAAGACCTCGGCCTGCCTGCACAGAATGTGGCGGCGGACCGGCGCCGGCTTGGTCGGCTCGGCCGCTTCGCGCAGGGCGTCGCCACGTCCTTTCCCTGGCCTGCCGAGGCGGCGGCAGGACTGCCGGACGCGACCGTGATTTGCCGCTGCGAAGGAGTGACGGTCGCGACGCTCCGGGAGACCGTCGGTTTCGGCGGCGGCGAGGTCAATCGAGCCAAGTCGCTCGGACGCGTCGGCATGGGGCGCTGCCAGGGCCGCTATTGCGAGCTCGCCGCAGCCGAGATCGTCGCAACCTGCGCGGGCTATCGCGGCGCCCGGGAGGCGGGCCGGCTGCGTGGCCAGGCGCCAGTGAGACCGGCGCCGATCGCGGCCTTGATCCAGGACGCGGCAGTGGAAGGATAGGGCCGCGTTCAGGTGTCGGAGGAACGGTTGAGCTGCCGGCAGGCGGCGCGCAGGCAATCGCGCATCAGCTCATGGCTGGTCGAGAGCGGCCGGTCGTTACTGGTCAGGATTGCGATCGGTACCTCGATCCGGGGCTCGAACGGCCGGGTCACAACCCCGTTGAACTGCTCCCAGGGCAGGAGACTGTCGACGATGGCGATGCCCAGCCCGTCGCGCACATAGGGCAGGGCGGTGATCGACAGGTCGATCTCGATCGCCGGCGCATAGGCGAAATCCTCGGCCTCGGCCGACGCGGCAAGCAGCCGTCCGGGCAAGGTATCCGCCCGATACGAAATCAGGGTCTCGTCGCACAGGTCGGCAAAACGGACACGGTCCAGCGCGGCCAATCGATGCTCGGACGGGACGACGCAGACCAGCGTCGCCCGACCGACCGTCTCGGCATGGATGCCGGCATGGGGCAGGTTGTTCATGGCGATACCGAGGGACACCTCGCCATTGCGCAGCATCTCGACGATGGCCGTCTGCGAGGCGATGAGCGAGCGCACGACGATCTCCGGATGGGCTTCCCGAAAGGCTGTCAGCGCTCGCGGCACGATCGACATCGAAGGCGGGGCGGAGGCGGCCAGCCGGACGAGGCCGGTGCGCCCGTGCCGCATGTCGACCGTCCGGCGCTTCAGCGCATCGAGCTCGGAGAAGATGTGCTCGGCCTGGGAGTAGAGTTCCTCCGCCTCCTGGGTCGGTACCAGCCGGCCGCGGACGCGGTTGAACAGCTTGAAGCCGAGTTGATCCTCGGCGTGAAGCAGGATCTGGCTCAGCGCCGGCTGCGAGATGTTCAGCATCGCGGCCGCGCCGGTGACGGTGCCGCAACGCATCAGCGTGCAGAAGACTTCGAGTTGGCGCGCCCGCATCGGTTGTTCCATCGCCTGCGATAGCGCAGACATCGCCGTCGCTGGCGGGGATGTCCAGCCCGCCGCAAAAGGCCGAACGCTAGAACTCCGCCACCTTGCCGAAGGCGGAACCTTCCAGCCGCTCGGGCCGATAGGGCTTGGGATCGACGATGGGCTTCGCGCCCGTCACGATATCCGCGATCATGTGGCCGGCGCCGGGGCCGATGCCGAAGCCGTGACCGCTGAAGCCGGCCGCGAGAATAAGGCCCGGCAGTCCTGCGAGTTCGCCGATGGCGGGCACGCCGTCCGGCGTCGAGTCGATATAGCCGGCCCAGCGCGCCGCGACCGGCACGGATTTGAGGCCCGGCAGCAGGCGCTGGGCCCGGGCATGGGTCTCGGCGATCTGGCGCGGATCGGGCGTCGGATCGAGAATGCGATTGGCCTCCATCGGCGTCGGTGCGTCGAGGCGCCAACGGGCGAGCGTCTCGTGGCCGGATTTCCAGCCTTCGAGCCCGCCAATGGCGAGGCTGCGCCAGCGCCGCAGGAACATCGGCACGAACTGGCGGGCGAAACGCAGTTGCTGCGGCGTGGGGTCGACGCGAGCGCCTCCGCTGATCGCCAGCGTGTAGCCGCCGTCGCTGCGGCGCGTCACCGACACCTCGGCCGTGTGCAGCGCATCCGGAAGGCCCGCTGTCCCCGGCGCGACGGACAAAATCGAAGACCGAACAGAGGATTGCGGGAAACGAATGCCGTACTGGTTGAGGAAGGAGGAAGCCCAGGCCCCGCCCGCATGAATGACCGTCGAGGTCCGGATCGTGCCCTTCTCGGTCACGACGGCGGCGACGCGCCCGCCGGCCGTCTCGATGCCACGCGCGGCGCAGAACTGATGCACCGTTCCGCCGGCCTTGAGGACACCGCGCGCGATCACCGGGGCGGCCCGGGCCGGATCGGCCGTGCCATCCGTCGGCGAAAAGACGCCACCTTTCCAGCGCTTGCCCGTCGCGCTACCGCGGCTGGAGGCCTCCTCGGCCGAGAGCATATGGGTGACGACGCCCGCGCCGACGGCAAAGTCCCGCCATTTCGCCCAGGACGCGAGCTGCGTATCGTCGTCGCTCAGATAGAGCAGGCCACAGCGCCGGAAGCCGAGATCCTCTCCGATCTCCCCGGCAAAGCGGTCCCATAGGGTGAGGCTTTCCGTCGCCATCGGCAGTTCGCGGGCATCGCGGTTCTGCTGCCGGCACCACCCCCAGTTCCGGCTCGACTGTTCGGCGCCGATCCGGCCTTTCTCGACGAGCGCGACCTTCAAGCCGCGGCGGGCGAGATAATAGGCGGTACAGACGCCGACGATGCCGCCGCCGATGACGACGACATCGGCACTTGCGGGAAGCGTGTCGCTGGTTTCGATCTCGAACAGTGGCGCCGGCATCACGGTCTCCTTGCGGAGGCGACACTATCGGTCGGCGGCCGGGCATGTGCACCGCAGATCGGATCACGACGGCATTTCCTTCGGTTTCGAAGGTCAGATTTGCGACCGCCTGCGCGCAAGAGCTGTTAGACACTGCGCTTTATTCGCGGCATCATCTGCTGCCGGATTGCCGGTACGACCGGCTTGCGGCATGGTTGCGCGTCGATGGAAGTGGAATCCACATGAAGCTTGACCAGATCGACATCAAGATCCTCTACGAGCTGCAGAAGAACGGCCGGATCACCAATGTCGAGCTGGCCGAGCTGGTCAATCTCTCGCCCAGCCCCTGCCTGATGCGCGTCAAGAAGCTGCAGCAGGACGGCTACATCACGGGCTATTCGGCGCGCATCAATATCGGCAAGCTCGGGCAGACCCTGACGGTCTTCACCGAGGTGACGCTGAAGAACCACCGACAGATCGATTTCGCCCGCTTTCTCGCCGCCGTCGAAAAGCTCGATCAGGTGATCGAATGCCATCTCGTCTCAGGCGGCTACGACTATCTCGTCAAATTCGTGACCAGCGGCATCATCGAATATCAGACGCTGATGGAGCGGCTGATCGACCTTGATATCGGCATCGACAAGTACTTCAGCTTCGTCGTGCTGAAGTCCCCGATCGTGAAGCCGCACATGCCGCTGACGAGCCTCTTCCCCATCACCTCCTGAGAAGACCTCAGCGCTTGGAGAAGGCCGCGACGAGTTCGGGATCGCGCTCCAGATTGTCGAGCCAGGCCGGATCGAGCTTGGGCACGGAGGACATCAGCAGGCGCGAATAGGGGTGCCCCGCCGTGCTGCCGACCTGGCCGGCCGGCAGCTGCTCGACCTTGTTGCCGCGATACATGACCGCGACCTCGTCGCAGATCGCCTGCACCGTCGTCAGGTCGTGGCTGATGAAGAGATAGGACAGGCCGAGTTCGCGCTGCAGATCCTTGAGCAACTCGATGATGGCGGCGGCAACCACCGTGTCGAGCGCCGAGGTGATTTCGTCGCACAGGATCAGCTCGGGATCGGCCGCCAATGCGCGTGCCAGATTCACGCGCTGCTTCTGGCCGCCGGACAATTCGCCGGGGAGCCTGTGCTTCAGGGCGCGCGGCAGGTGGACCAGCTCGAGCAGCCGGTCGATGCGCGCGTCGCGGGCCGCGCCACGCAGGCCATGGTAGAAGGCGAGCGGGCGGCCGAGGATATCCTCGATCGACTTCGCCGGATTGAGCGCGGTATCGGCCGACTGGAAAACGATCTGCAGCTTGCGCAGATCCTCCGGGCTGCGATTTTGCGCCAGCGGCGCGATCGGTTTGCCGTCGAAGGAGATGGTGCCGGAGCAGGGCGGAATGATGCCGGCGATCGAGCGCGCAAGCGTGGATTTGCCGCAACCGGATTCGCCGATGATCCCGAGATTGCGCCCGCGCTCCAGCTTGAAGCTGACCTTGTCGACCGCCAGGATCAGCGGCGTTCCGTCGGCGCGCAGCTTGCCGTAGCCGGCACTGACGGAGTCGAGCTCCAGCACCGGCCGGGGGGAGGCGCCCTCCGGATCCGCGGCCTGAGCGGGAACGCGACCGGGCGGAGCGAAGGCCGCGAGCAGTTCCTGGGTGTAAGGATGCTTCGGCGCCGAGAGGATCTGAGCCGTCTCGCCGATTTCCTGGATGACGCCGCCCTTCAGCACGACGATCCGGTCTGCGATCTGGGCGACCACCGCCAGATCGTGCGAGACATAGACGCCGGCCATCCGGCTTTGGCGCATCACGGATTTGAAGGCGCGCAGCACCTCGATCTGCGTGGTGACGTCGAGCGCGGTCGTCGGCTCGTCGAAGATCACGACCTTCGGATCGCCGATCAGGGCCATTGCGGCCGAGAGGCGCTGGAGCTGGCCGCCGGAGACCTGGTGCGGGTAGCGTCCGCCGATCGTGTCCGGGGAGGGCAGGGAAAGCGCCCGGAACAGCTCGACCGCCTTGGCTTCCGCCTGCGCCCGCGGCATCAGCTCGTGGATGCGGGTGATCTCGATCACCTGATCCATGATCCGCTGCGCCGGGTTGAAGGCGGCGGCCGCGCTCTGCGGCACATAGGAGACCGTGATGCCGCGGACCTTCGCCCGCTCCTTCTCGGGCAAGTTCGCCATGTCGCGGCCGTCGACGCGCACATGGCCGCCGGCGATGCGGCAGCCGGTACGCGTATAGCCGAGCAGCGTGAGCGCGATCGTGGTCTTGCCCGAGCCGCTCTCGCCGATCAGCGCGACGATCTCGCCCGGCGCGATCTCGAAGCTCACGCCCTTGATGATCTCGACACGCCGGCCGGCATCGGTGGTCGCCTCGACCTTGAGGTCCCGGATTTCGACGAGAGGGCCCATCATTCGCTCCGGTCGCGGATCTTCTGCGGCAGGTTGTCGATCAGCAGGTTCACCGCGATCGTCAGGCTGGCGATGGCGAAGGAAGGCGCCATGACCGCCGGCGCCCCGAACGGCAGGCCGCCGATGTTCTCGCGCACGAGCGAGCCCCAGTCGGCCTGCGGCGGCTGCACGCCGAGGCCGAGGAAGGACAGGCCGGAGAGCAGCAGCACGATGAAGACGAAGCGCAGGCCGACATCGGCCAGCACCGGCCCGATGATGTTGGGCAGGATTTCCGCGCGGATCAGATAGCTCAGCTTCTCGCCGCGAATGCGCGCCACCGTGACGAAATCCGTGGTGTTGACGTTGACCGCGAGCGCCCTGGCGAAGCGATAGGAGCCGGGCGTGTAGATGATGCCGAGGATCAGCATCAGCACGGGGATCGAGGAGCCGACGCCGGCAACGGCAACGAGCGCGAACAGCTTGCTGGGAATTGAACTCAACGCATCCACGAAGCGGCTCAGCGCCGTGTCGAACCAGCCGCCGGTCACGGCCGCCGCCATGCCGAGCGTGACGCCGATGGTGCAGGCGATCAACGTGGCCGCGAGCGAGATACCGACCGTGTAGCGCGCCCCGAACAGGATGCGCGAGAGCATGTCGCGCCCGAGATAATCCGTCCCGAGCGGAAATTGCAGGCTCATCGGGCCGAAATAATCGGTGTCGACGATGTCGCTGATGCCGTAGGGCGTCACATAGGGCGCCAGGATCGCGATGACGGCCCAGGCCACGATGATGGCGAGGCTGATCCAGCCCGTGAGGTTGAACCGGTAGCCCGGCCGGCGCGGCTTGAAGGTCGTGGTGGTGACGTCGCTTGCCATGTCAGCGCAACTTCGGGTTCGACAGGATGGCGATGACGTCCGCCGTCGTGATCAGCAGCAGATAGACGACGCAGAAAATCATCGCGCAACTCTGGATGAGCGGCAGGTCCCGCGTCGCGACAGCGTCGACCATGAGCTTGGCGATGCCGGGATAATTGAAGATCGTCTCGACGATGATGACGCCGCCCAGCAGGTAGGAGAGCGACAGCGCGACCGCGTTGACGATGGGGCCGAGCGCGTTGGGCAGCGCATGGCGCAGCACGACTCGCGTGCGCGATGCGCCCTTCAGCTGCGCCATCTCCACATAGGGCGTGTTGAGGGCCTCGACGACGGCGGCGCGCGACATGCGGATCATCTGGGCGGAGATGACGAAGCTCAGCGTGAAGACCGGCATGGCATAGATGCGCAGCATCTCGCCGAAGGAGGTGACGTTGCGCGCGAAGGAGAGCGCGGGTAGCCATTTCAGCCAGACGGCGAAGATGAGCACGCCGGCGGTCGCGATCATGAACTCCGGCACCGAGATCACGGTGATCGTCGCCATCGTGACGGAGCGGTCGTAGAGCGAGCCGCGCAGCATGGCCGAGGTGATGCCCAATGCGAGTGCGATCGGGACCGAGAAGAGGGCCGTCGCCGCCGCGAGCTGGAGCGAATTGCCGAGGCGCCCGGCGACAAGTTCCGCAATGGGTCGGTTGTTGGCGTAGGACATGCCGAGATCGCCGGTCAGCATCCCGCCAAGCCAGCGGAAGAAGCGCAGGATCGCGGGATCGTTCAGATGCATCGCGGCACGCAAGCCTGCGACGGCTTCCGGTGTCGCAGCCTGGCCGAGCAGCACCTCGGCCACGTCGCCCGGCAGGATCTGCGTCGCGCAGAACACTACGAAGGAAACGATGAGCAGCGTCAGCAGCGCGACGAGCAGACGTCCGCCCAGCAGGGACAACAGGTGAAGGTTCATCGACGCTCCCGCAGCTGACACCTCCGAGCGGAGTGTGACATGAAAGGGGGGCCGGACGCACGCATCCGGCCCGCAGGAGAAGCAGGGCTCAGCGCTCGAGCCAGACGTACTCGGCGAAGGCGTAGCCCATCATCCCGCCGAGCGGGTTCGGCAGCAGACCCTTGAGCTTGTTCGAGATGGCGTCGACGTTGGAGATGTAGACCGGGATCGCGGTGCCGGCCTCGTCTGCGACCATCGCCTGCATCTCGCCGTAGATCTGCTTGCGCTTGGCCTCGTCGAGCGAGCCGCGGGCCTCGATCAGCATCTTGTCGAACTTTTCCGACTTGTACTGGCTCTCGTTCCACGGTGCCGTGGAGGCGTAGAGCAGCGAGAACAGGATGTCTGGGGTCGGCCGCGGGTTGATGTTGCCGAAATGGACCGGGGCCTTGAGCCAGTAGTTCGACCAGTAGCCGTCCGAGGGGACGCGCTGAATGTCGAACTTCATCCCGATCGCGTTGCCGGCCTGCTGGACGAGCACGGCCATGTCGACCGAGGAGCCGGCGGCATCGGAAGCGACGATCGGGATCGACTGGCCGAGGACGCCAGCCTTCTGGAACAGGGACTTGGCCCGCTCGGGATCGAACGCCTTCGGCTTCAGATCCTTGTTGTGATAGACGTTCATCGGCGGAACGGGCTGGTCGTTGGCGATCTCGGCAAGGCCGCGCAGCGCCGATTTCTGGATCTGCTCGCGGTTGAGCAGATACTTCATGCCTGCCACGAAATCCGCCTTGTTGCCGGGCGCCATGTCCAGCCGCATGTTGAGGTTCGTGTAGTTGCCGGTGGTGGTCTTCGACAGAACGACGCCCGGCTGGCTCTCGACCAGGCGCATCGAGCGCGGGTTGATCGCGGCGGCGAGCTGGATGTCGCCCGAGAGCAGCGCGTTGACGCGGGCGGTGTCGTCGGTGATCGCGAAGAACTCGAAGGAGTCGAGGTTCGCGCCTCCGGACTTGAAGTAGTTCTTGTTCCTGACGGCGATCGATCGCACGCCGGGCTCGAAGGATTCGCAGGTGAAGGCGCCGGTGCCGTTCGCCTTGGCGAAATTCGTGGTGCCGTCGGCGATGATCATGAAGTGGTGCGTCGACAGGATGGTCGGCAGGTCGCCGTTGGGCGCCGCGAGCGTGATCTCGACGGTCAGCGGATCGACCGCCTTGAATTCGATCATCTGCTTGGCGAGCGAGTTCGACTTCGACCCGACGGCCGGGTCGAGATGGCGCTTGAGCGAATAGATGACGTCGGCGGAGGTCAGCGGCTTGCCGTCATGGAAGGTGACGCCCTTCTTGAGCGTGACCGTCCAGACCTTGGCGTCCTTGGTCTCGAACTTCTCGGCGAGCTCCATCTGCAGCTTGCCATCGCCGTCGAGGAAGGTCAGGCGGTTGTAGAAGGCGCAGCAGCGGACATAGTCCGTCGACAGCGAGGCTTTGGCCGGGTCGAGCGTATCGGCAGTAGAGGACGACCAACCGGCCGCCTTCAGGTTGCCGCCCTTCACCGGCGTCGCAGCGAGCGCGGACGTGGCGCGCGCCAGAACCAGGCTGCTGGCCGATGCGGCGAGGCCGCCGGCCATCAGCATCTGCAGGAGGTCGCGGCGGCTGGCGCCGCGGCGGATCGCATTTTCGACGAGGGCGTCGTCGGCGCTCGTCCAGCTGGAAGAGATCTTGTCGGTCATGCTCATTCCCCTCTTTTGAATTGCGCCGCTGTATCGGCGTCGGTCTTCTTCGTTATGCGTGCCTTCACGTCGCCGAAGCGGTCTCCACGGCGTCGGCAAGCCCCGCCATCGAGGTGAAGTGGAAATCGGGTTCGGTGAAGCGCTCCGGCTCGATCGTGCCGCCATAGCCGGGCTGGGCGTGGCGACGCTGGATCCAGCAATTGGTCAGACCCAGCTTCCGCGAGATTCCAATGTCGTGATACTGGCTCTGCGCGACATGCAGGATCTGGTCTCGCGAGCCGCCATCCTTCTCGACGAAGGCGAAGACCTTCTCGAAGAAGGCCGGATCCGGCTTTTCCGTCCCGGTGTCGTCGACGGTGAAGCCGGCATAGAACGGGTTGCCGAGGGCGCGGGCGAAATGCTCGAAGGCCCAGCGCTGGGCGTTGGTCATCGCGATGAGCTTGTAACGCTTCGCCAGTCGGGCGAGGGCATCGACGCTGTCCGGGAAGGGGCGCCAGTCCTTGACTGCATCCCGCAGGCGCTGGCCGTGGCTCTCGCCCGCCGGCAGGCCGAGTTTCGGCGCGATCACGCCGTAGACGCGGACCAGATCGTCCGGGAAATGCTGGACATCCGGCATGTAGCGGGCGGCGCGGTACTGGCTGAGGGCTTCCTCTCCGTCGAAAGGAACGCCGGCCTCGCGGGCGATGGCGGCCAAGCAATCGACGAGGCCTCCCTCGAAGTCGATCAGCGTGCCCACGACGTCGAACGTCATATAGCGGAAGTCGCCGAAACCCTTTGCCATCGCTTCTCCGCTTCTCCCGCCTGTCATGTGCGGGCATCCGTGATCGTCAGCGAGCGCAGTCGCATCCTGACCGGGTCACTGGGTCGCTGGTCGCGACGGTTGCGCTCTGTTCCCCGGCCGGTCTCCGTCGGCCATGATCGAGTTTCCCACCGCTGGCTCGCCGGATACGCTGAATGTCGAAAAGCGTGCGGCACAAAATTCCGAATTCGCGGCCTTCGCGGAATCTCGGCTTTGCGGAGCGGGCGCGGGGCGACCGCGCGTCCGCTCCGCTCGCGCGGAGCTTTTCCGGCGTCAGCCCATCGCGGCGCGCACGTCCGGATCGGCAAGCGTCTCGTCGAGTGTCGCGCGGGTCCGGTCGACGATCGCGTCGATCTCGGCGTCGGTGCAGCACAGCGGCGGGGCGTAGCCTAGCACGCCGTTGCCGAAGGCCCGAATGACGAGCCCCTTATCCCAGGCGCGGTCGAACACGCGCTGCGCCGGCGCGGCGGCCGCCGGCAGCGGCGTCTTCTTCGCCTTGTCGGTCACGAGTTCGACCGCGGCCAGCATGCCACGGCCGCGCACTTCGCCGACGAGAGGATGGTCACGCAGGCTTTCGAGCCCGGCCATCAGGCGCGCGCCGGCCTTGCGGCCATTGTCGAGCAGGCCGTTTTCATAAAGGCGCAGCACCTCGAGACCCACCGCCGCGCTGACCGGATGGGCGGAATAGGTGTAGCCGTGGCCCACCGCCGCCGCGCCGGCACCGTCCGCGATCACGTCATAGACCTTCTGGGACATCAGCACGGCCCCCATCGGCACATAGCCGGAGGTCAGCCCCTTGGCGGTGGTCATCAGGTCCGGCACGATGCCCTCATCCTCGCAGGCGAAGAGTGGGCCGGTGCGCCCGAAGCCGGTGATGACCTCGTCGGCGACGAAGAGGATGTCGAGCTCGGCGCAGAGTTCGCGCATCGCCTTGACCCAGCCCGGCGGCGGGACGAGGACGCCGCCGGAGCCTTGGATCGGCTCGCAATAGAAGGCCGCGACCCGTTCGGCTCCCCCCAGCGCATCGACCTTGGCCCGCAGCGCGGCGAGCGAAGCGGCAATCACGGCCTGCGGATCGGAGCCGACCGGGTTGCGGTAGGTATAGTGCGACGGAATTTTATGCTGCCAGTCATAGGGCACGCCGAAGCCGGCGTGGAAGGCGGGCAGGGCGGTGAGGCCGGCACCGACGGTCGACGAGCCGTGATAGCCCTGTTCGATCGAGATGAACTGGTCCTTCTGCGGCTTGCCGCGCGCCTGCTGGTAGTAGCGGATGAAGCGGACCGTGCTGTCGACCGCATCGGAGCCGCCAAGCGTGAAATAGACGCGGTCGAGATCGCCGGGCGCGCGCTCGGCAAGCTCGGCGGCCAGGCGGATCGCCGGCTCGGAACCGAGGCCGAAATAGCCGGTGGCATAGGCAAGCTCGCGCATCTGGTTCGCCGCGGCCTCGACGATACTGTCCTGCCCGTAGCCGGCATTCACGCACCACAGCCCGGCGAAGCCGTCGATGAGCTGCTTTCCGGAGGCATCCGTGATGGTCGCGCCCTTCGCCGAGCGCAGCACGCGCACCCCGGCCTTCTCATGGCCGCGATAGGAGGCGACCGGGTGAATCCAGTGTTCGCGATCGAGTTCGATCAGGGAATTGCTCAACATGGCGGTTCTCCAGCTTATCCGAGCGCCTGACTGGCGAGAGCGAAGGGTTTGGCGGGGCCTGCCGGCTGCGGGATCGCCGCGTTGCGGCGCATGGCGATGCCGCCGCCGACCGCCGCGAGGGCACGGGCTGCAAGCCACGGCGAGAGCCGTTCCCATTCAGCCGTGTCGACGCGCAGGAACGCACCGGGCCGGCTCGCGATGACGAAGCTCAGCAATGCCTTCGCCTGTTCCACGGTATTCGCGACCACCGGCCCGATCACGTCGCCGCGACCGAACGGGCGCAGCGCCGCATAGCCCACGACCTGACCGGCGTCGCGGAGGACGGCCATCCGCCCAAGGTCATCCAGCAGCCGAAGCAGCGGGCGGCGATCCATCCCGAGGGCCTGACGATCGAGTTCGGTCACGGCGGCGAAATCCGCAGGGCCAGCCCAGTCCACGGCCATGGCCCCGGTCGCCGAATCCGGGAGCGCCGGGTTCGGAATGCCCTGATGCTGACGGATCTCATGCGTCGACCGGAAGCCGAGCTTTTCGTAGAGAGGCAGGCCGTCCGTGGTTGCGGTGAGACGGCATTCGCGCGCGCCGCACGCCGCGAGGGCAGCGTCCATTAGCCGCCGGCCGAGACCGCGCCCGCGCATGCTGGCGGCCACGATCACCATGTTGACGGTCGCGCAGTCGTCCCCGAACGGTGTCAGCATGGCGGTGCCGACCACGGTATCGCCCTGCAGCGCGACGAAGCCGTGGCTGAGCGTCAGGAGCATCGCCCAGTCCTCGCGGCGATGCGGCCAGCCCGCCTCGCGGGAGAGCAGGACGGCGCCGTCGAGATGGCTTTCGTCGAACGCGATGAGATCGATCGTTTCCTGGTCCATGATGCTTCGCCTGTATCCGGTGCATCATGGATAAGCCGGGCGCCGGCGCAGTTCGTCCCGAGGATCGGCGCCGGGCAACATCTTCAACCGTAGGAATGCGCGGCGACCGCATGGAATGCCACGGCCGGCCGGAAGAGGGCCGGGCAGGCGGCGTCGGGAGGGCTGGACGAGGCGCGCGGGCGCAACTCTCTGCCATAGCCTCAGGGGCGGACGGCAGTTTGTGCTTCCTGCCGCCGGCAATGCGGTGCTCGCGCCATTCGGCCCGCGGCTATGATCGCCGATAGCGGACGCAACCGTTTCGCCACAGGGGACCTGCGCGGATGACTGTCTTCAAGCCCAAATTCGTCACCTTCGACTGCCATGGCACGCTGATCTATTTCGCGATGGATAAGGCCGCGCGTGCGCTCTACGGCGACAAGCTGGACGAGCCGGCCATGCAGCGCTTCATCACCAATTTCTCGGCCTATCGGCTCGATGAAATCCTCGGCGACTGGAAGCCCTATGAGGAGGTCGTCTACAATTCGCTCGAGCGGACCTGCCGCAGGAACGGTGTCGCCTTCCGCCCCGAGGATGCGCGCTGGGTTTATGAGCAGGTTCCGACCTGGGGGCCGCATCCGGACGTGCCGGCCGGCCTCGCCAAGGTGGCGAAGGAGATCCCGCTCGTCATCCTGTCCAATGCCATGGACGACCAGATTCCGCATAATGTCGCCCGGCTCGGCGCGCCCTTCCATGCCGTCTATACGGCCGAGCAGGCCCGCTCCTACAAGCCGCGCATGAAGGGCTTCGAGTACATGTTCGACATGCTCGGCTGCGGGCCGGAAGACGTCTGCCACGTCTCGTCCTCGTTCCGCTACGACCTGATGACGGCGCATGACCTCGGGATCAAGAACAAGGTTTGGGTCAATCGCGGGCATGAGCCGGCCAATCCGTATTACGGCTATACCGAGATCAAGGACATCTCGGGCTTGCCCGGCGTGTTCGGCCTCTGAGGCCCCGGCTGATGCAGTTCAAATCCTATTGGCATGATACGGCGAACACCTTCACCGGCGCGGCCAGCGGGCCGGTCGAAGGTACCTACGACGTGGCCGTGATCGGCGGCGGCTTCACCGGCCTTGCCGCCGCGCGCCAGCTCGCCATGGCCGGCGCGAAGGTCGTGGTTCTGGAGGCGGAAGGCGTCGGCTTTGGCGCCTCCGGCCGCAATGGCGGCCATCTCAACAACGGCCTCGCTCACAGCTTCATTGCCGCCAAGGCGGCGCTGGGCGCCGAGCGCGCCGTCGCGCTCTACAAGGCCTTCGACGATTCGGTCGATACGATCGAGCGGATCGTCGCCGAGGAGGGCATCGACTGCTCCTTCCGGCGCGCGGGCAAACTCAAGCTCGCCTCCAAGCCCGAGCATGTCGCCTCGCTCACCCGCAATTTCGAGGTGCTGCATCGCGAGGTCGACCCGGACACCGCCATGCTGAGCCGGGCCGAGCTTGCCGGCGAGATCGGCTCCGACATCTTCCATGGCGCGATGCTCTCGAAGAAGAGCGCCATGATGCATATGGGCCGTTTCGTCACCGGGCTGGCGACGGCAGCGGCCCGGCACGGTGCCGTCATCCACGAGCACGCGCCGGTGACGGAGCGGCGGCTGGAGGGCGGCCGACATGTCCTCAAGACGCCGCGCGGCAACGTCTCTGCGAAGGACGTGCTGGTGGCGACCGGCGCCTATACCTCCGGCCCCTTCGCCTGGTTCCGGCGCCGGATCATCGCGGTCGGCAGCTTCCTGATCGCGACGCGGCCGCTGAACGCGGCCGAGGTGGCTACAACCATGCCCGGCAACCGCACTGCCGTGACCTCGCTCAACATCGGCAACTACTTCCGCCTGTCGCCGGACAATCGGCTGATCTTCGGCGGGCGGGCGCGTTTTTCCGCAACCTCGGACCAGACCTCCGACGCAAAGAGCGGCGCCATCCTGCGTGCGAGCCTCGCCAGCATCTTCCCGCAGTTGAAAGATGTCGAGATCGACTACTGCTGGGGCGGGTTGGTCGACATGACCAAGGACCGCTATCCCCGTGCCGGCCGCGAGGACGGTGTCTGGTACGCGATGGGCTATTCCGGCCACGGCGCGCAGATGTCGACGCATCTCGGCATGATCATGGCCGATGCAATCCTCGGCCGGCCCAATCGAAATCCGCTCGAGGGCTTGTCCTGGCCGGCTGTGCCGGGCCATTTCGGCAAGCCGTGGTTCCTGCCGCTGGTCGGCCTCTACTACAAGGCGCTCGACCGCATCCAATAGGGCTCGCCAAACCGAAGGCTGCAAAAAGGCGCCGGATGTTCTCCGGCGCCTTTTTCGTATCCGCTCGGCCAAGGTCCCGGCGGGAATGCCTCGGCTCGACAGCTTCGTCAGCGTCAGCCGAGCGCCGAGAGCACGGCGGCCGTGATGTCCTTCGTGCCGTGTTTGCCAGGCTCCGTGCCGATGCCGCGCGCCGTGGCGGCTTCGATCGCCCGCATCACGGCTGCCGCGGCATCGGCCTCGCCGAGATGCTCCAGCATCATCGCGCCCGACCAGATCGCTGCGATCGGATTGGCGATGCCGAGATGGGCGATGTCGGGCGCCGAGCCATGCACCGGCTCGAACATCGAGGGAGCGCTGCGCTCCGGGTTGATGTTGGCGGATGCGGCAAAGCCGAGCCCACCCTGAATCGCCGCCCCGAGGTCGGTCAGGATGTCGCCGAAGAGATTGGAGGCGACCACGACGTCGAGGCTTTCCGGCGCCATCACCATGCGCGCGGCCATGGCGTCGATATGGTAGTTCGTGACCGCGACATCCGGATATTCGGCCGCGAGCCGGGCGGTGATCTCGTCCCAGAACACCATCGAGTATTTCTGGGCGTTCGACTTGGTCACCGAGGCGAGCTTGCCGCGGCGCTGGCGGGCCTGCTCGAAGCCGAAGCGCAAAATGCGCTCGACGCCCTTGCGCGTGAAGATCGAGGTTTCGACCGCGACTTCGTCGGCGGTGCCGTTATGGACGCGCCCACCGGCGCCGGCATATTCGCCCTCGGTGTTCTCGCGGATGCACAGGATATCGAAAGCGCTCGCCTTCAGTGGCCCCTCGACCCCCGACAGCAGGCGGTGCGGGCGGATATTGGCGTATTGCACGAAGGCCTTGCGGATCGGCAGCAGCAGACCGTGCAGCGACACCGAATCCGGCACGCGCGCCGGCCAGCCGACAGCGCCGAGCAGGATGGCGTCGAAGCCGCGCAAGGTCTCGATGCCGTCCGCCGGCATCATCGCGCCGGTCTTTTCATAGAACTCGCAGGACCAGGGAAAGCTCGTCCCTTCGAGGGAAAAGCCGGCGCCGCGCGCGGCACGCCCGAGGACCTCCCAGGCGGCCTCCGTCACGGAGACACCGATGCCGTCGCCGGGGATCAGGGCGATCTTGTAGGGTTTCACGGGGCTTGCTCCTCACAGCGCGATCAGGACGCTCTTCGACTTCCGGTTCGCGAGATAGGCCTCGCGTCCGAGGTCCTTGCCGAGGCCGGATTGCTTGTAGCCCCCGGTCGGCAGGATGTGGTCGCGCGAGCGACCATAGCGGTTGACCCAGACGGTGCCGGCCTGCAGGCGCTCGATCGCGCGCAGCGCCCGCGACAGGTCGCGCGTGTAGAGGCCGGCGCAAAGCCCATAGGTCGGATGATCGGCGAGCTGGAGCCCTTCCTCTTCCTCGCGAAAGGTCTGGACGGTGAGGACCGGCCCGAAAATCTCCTCGGTCACGGCAGGCGACGTGGCGTCGACCCCTTCCAGCAGGGTCGGGGCATAGAAGTAACCCGGCTGGTCGAGCCGTTCGCCGCCGAGCCGGCAGCGAGCGCCACGCCCCACCGCCGCATCGACGATGCTCTCCATGCGACCGATCTGACGCTCCGAGATGATCGGCGAATAGGCGCTCGCCGCCTCCCAGGTCGGGCCGGGACGGATCGTCTGCATACGCTCGGCGATGAGCGCGACGAGTTCCTGCGCGACGCTTTCCGCCACGATCAGGCGCGAGCCGGCGACGCAGGCCTGGCCGGCGTTGCCGAGGATACTGCGGGCGATGGCGGCGGCGGCAAGCGGCAGGTCGGCATCGGCGAAGACGAGCTGCGGGCTCTTGCCGCCGAGCTCGAGCGTCATCGGCTTGATGCCGGTGCGGGCGATGTTTTCCATGATCGCGGCGCCAGCGACGGTCGAGCCCGTGAAGCTGATCTTGGCGATATCGGGATGCCCGGTGATCGCCGTGCCCGTGATGCGACCGTCACCGAGCACGATGTTGATCAATCCCGCAGGCAATCCGGCCCGGACCGACAACTCCGCCAGGTAGAGCGTCGCGAAAGGCGTCATCTCGGACGGCTTGAGCACGACGGCATTGCCGGCAGCGAGCGCCGGGCCGAGCTTCCAGCCGGCCATGTTGATCGGGAAGTTCCAGGGCGTGATCGCACCGACCACGCCATAGGGTTCGGTCGCGATCATGCCGAAGCTGTCGGAAGCCGTCGGGACGAGATTGCCGCCTTCCTTGTCGGCGAATTCGGCGAAGAAGCGGATCTGCTCCGCCGTGACCGGGACATCGCCCGCCATGAGCTCGGAGATCGGCCGGGTCGAGGCGATCGCCTCCAGCCGCGCCAGCGTCTCCGCTTCCGCGTCGATGAGATCGGCCCAGCGATGGAGCGCGCGGGCGCGTTCGCGCGGTGCCAGACGCGCCCAACCGCTCTGCGCCAGGGCCTGCTTTGCGGCAGAAACGGCCCGGTCGACGAGATCGGCACTGGCGATGGGGCAGGAGGCAAAGGCAACGGCGTCCGACGGACGATGCAGGTCGATGCCATCCTTGGCATCGACCCATTCGCCACCGATGAAGTGGCCGCGCGGGAGCGTGACCGAAGCAGGATCGAAACTGAGCGACACGGCAGGTCTCCGGATGATCGTCGCCCGAGCCTAGTTCCGCCCGGCCCGCAGCTTACGCCCGTGAGCGCCGCCCGGCTGGCGAGAAATCCCGTTTACAGGGCTCGGACCGGCCGAATCTTCGGCGCGCGCTTTCAACCGGCGATGACGTAGATCTTCCGGACGGTCTCGATCGTCTTCCAGACGCCGACGAAGCCCGGCTTCATCACGAAGCCGTCGCCGGCGCGGAAGATGCGCGGCGGCTGCCCTTCCTCGGTCAACTCGACGACACCCGAGAGGATGTAGCAGAACTCCATCGTCTCGCCCTTGATCGAGCGGGTCTCGCCGGGCGTCGCTTCCCAGACGCCCGTGCGCACCGGCTCCTTGCGGGACTCGTCCTGCGCCCAGGTCTTGAACGAGGGGTCGCCGGAAATGAGGCGGTCGGCCGCCGCCTTGGAATGCTTGGGTTCGCTGGTCGGAGCAAGGTCGAGCTTGACGAGGAGGGACATGGCAAAGCCTTTTCGTTCAGGGAGTTGAAGGGATTCAGTAACCGCGGCCGCGATCGACGAGACCGATCGGCGGCAAGCCGGAGCGGTGGCGGCGAAGATTCTCGATGACGGCTCTGGCCGCCGGTTCGGCTTCGACCTTGCTCGCGATATGCGGCGTCAGGATCACCTTGGGATGGCGCCACAGCCGGTGGTCGGCGGGAAGCGGTTCCGGGTCCGTCACATCGAGGACGGCGCCGGACAGGTGACCGCTGTCGAGCGCATCGAGCAACGCGGTCTGGTCGAGATGCTGGCCGCGGCCGACATGCACGAGGCTCGCCCCAGCGGGGAGCTGCGCGAAGACACCCGCATCGAGGATGCCGGCCGTCTCCGGCGTGAGCGGCAGCAGACAGATCAGGATGTCGGTTTCTGCGAGCAGGATGGACAGGCCTGCCGCCCCGTGGAGGCAGCGAATCCCGTCGATCGTTCGCGGCGAACGGCTCCAGCCGGAAATCGGGAAGCCGAAAGGCTTCAGACGCTCGATGACGGCCGATCCCATCATGCCCAGCCCGAGCACGCCGATCCGCCTGTCCGGGGCCGATACGAGATCGTAGGGCTCCCAGTGCGCCGCCTTCTGCTGGGCGATGTAGAGCGGCCATTGCCGATGCAGGGCGAGCACGCCGAGCGTGACATATTCCTGCATCATCCGGGTAATGCCCTCTTCGACCATGCGAACGAGAAGGACCCCCTCCGGCAGGCTGTCCGTGTTCATCTGGTCGATGCCCGCCCCGATCGAGAACAGGATCTCGAGATTGGAGAAGCGGTCGAGATCGTCCGGAGCGGTCCAGGTGATGAGATAGCAAATTTCGGCGGGGTCGTAGGGCTCGTTGCTTCTGATGAAGCGGATGTCCGGCAATTCCTCGGCGAAACGTGCCGCGAAGACCCGCGCCCGCTCGTCGGTGGAGTTGAAGAGGAAGGTCACGGCGCACTCCGTCGGATCAACAGATCAGGGCGTTTCCTGCGCAAACGTCGCGCAAAGCCGTTCGAGCATCCCGACGCAGGCAGCCAGTTCGCCGCGCGTGATGTATTCGTCGGGCTTGTGAGCCCGCGCGATGTCGCCCGGGCCGCAGATGATCGCGTCGATCCCTGCCGCCTGGTAGAGGCCAGCCTCCGTGCCGTAGCTCACCGCCGCCAATGGAGCGGTGTCCGTGATCTCCGCAAGGAGCCGGGCGATCGGCGCCCCGGCAGGAAGGGATAGCGCGGGATAGGCGGCGATCGGCTGCCAGTTGGTCCGGAAGCCACGACTATCGAGCTCCGCGAGAGCCTTGCGGACCGGTTCGAGCAGCAATTCGGGCGAAGCACCGGCGATGGCACGGGCCTCGACCTCCAGGGTGCAGCGTTCCGGTATGATGTTCAGCGCCTCGCCGCCGCGGATCGTGCCGATCTGGATGGTGGAGTAGGGCGGCTCGAAAACGGGATCGAGCAGCCCCTCGCGCAAGCTTGAGGCAGCTTCGTCCGCGGCAGCGATCACCCGCCCCATGGCATGGATAGCGTTCAGGCCAAGGTCCGGGCGCGAGGAATGGCCGGCTCGTCCATGGATCTCGACACGCGCCGCCGCCTTACCCTTGTGGGCGAGGATAGGGCGCAGCCCGCTCGGTTCGCCGATCACGGCCGCCGCTGGCGGCGCGCAGAGCGACGGCAGCCGGGCGATGAGATGGGGAACGCCGCGACAGCCCGCCTCCTCGTCATAGGAGAAGGCGAGATGGATCGGTCGGCCGGGTTTCAGGGCAATGAGGCCCGGGACGATCGCGAGCGCTGCGGCGAGAAAGCCCTTCATGTCGCTCGTGCCGCGACCGAACAGCTTGTCGCCTTCCGCCCGCAGCTCAAACGGGTCGGCGCTCCATTGCGGCTCCTGTGCCGGGACGACATCCATATGACCCGACAGCACGAGACCGGGCACGTCACGCGGACCGATCGTGGCGAGGAGGTTCGCACGGTCGCCTTCAGGGCCGGGCAGAATCTGCGCCTCTATCCCGAAACGCTTGAGATATTCCGCGATCCAGCCCGTGATGGCGGCGTTCGGTTGCCCCACGACGGAACGAAATCGGATCAGCTCCCTCAGGATGTCTTTCGGCGTCACGAGCGGCTCCGCACTGGCTGCGTTCGCGACAGGATAGGACAGGCGGCACAGCCATCGCGCCGTTTCCGCGCCGTCGCGCGGTCATCCCTGCCGAATTGCTGCTAAAGAACGGTGCTTCCTGTTGCAGGGTTGAGATAGAAATGGGCGGTGACCCGGTCGAGGTTATCGGTTGGGCAGGCCGTGGACACGGCGGAGGCTGCGACTTGGAGACGATCGCTCGACTGCATCTCGACACGTTCGAGCTTACGCTGCGCGACATCAAGGACGTCAGCCCCGGGCAGCTGCATGCGCTTTCCGTCTCCGTGGGATGGCCGCACCGCGAAACCGATTGGCAGATGCTCCTCGGCCTGGGGCAGGGCCTCGCGGCCGTCGACGAGATCGGGCGGGTCGTTGGAACCGTGATGTGGCTGCGCTATGCGCCGGACTTCGCCATGATCTGCATGCTCATCACCCTGCCTCGCCTGCAGGAGCAGGGAGCGGGGCGCTGGCTCATGGAAAAGGCGCATGAGGCGAACACGGGAGCGGTCTTCGGCCTCAACGCGACGCGAGAGGCAAAGCGGCTCTATCGCTCGCTCGGATACGGCTACGAACAGAAGATTCTACGATGCCAGGGAGAGGCGGCGCCGGCCGCGCAGCCGGCCAAAGTGGAAGGCTTGGTTCGTCATCTCGCGGCCGGCGATCACGACAGCCTTCTGCGGCTCGATCGTGCCGCGACCAGCCATGATCGCTCTGTAGCGTTCCAGGCCTTACTGCCAGTGTCACGGGGGCAGGTTCTCGTTCGCAATGACGAGATCGTCGCCTTCGCCCTCTGCCGGCCGTTCGGGCGAGGGCATGTCATCGGCCCCGTCGTCGCCGCGACCGAGGACGATGCGATCGCGGTCTCACGCCCGCATGTCGAGGCCCATGCCGGCAGATTCTTGCGCGCCGATACGCCAGCCAGCAACACGGCCTTCACGAATTTCCTCGTCTCAAACGGCATGCAGATCCACGACAGCGCCACATCGATGGGGCTGGGGAGGGCTCCATACATACCCACGGCGCCGGGCGGCCCGCGCCGCATCGCGCTCGCAAGTCAGGCGCTGGGTTGAGCGGAGTTGCTGGATAACCTTCTGGAAGGGGAATCGTTTGTAGCGCCCCAGACCGAGCGCGTACCTTCGCAAGGTTCGAGCACCTCTCCAAAGATGTCTGGGCGCTTCCGAAGATGCGGCTTAGCAGTGCGATGGCGGAAGGGGGGCGATATTCCACCTGGATCGTAAGTCGTTGATAAGACCTAATGCGTTGATCTATCAGGGCTTGCTCTGGGGGCTTTTTTGACTCATTCTGGAGTGCGCCCCTTGAGGCGGACATGGTGAGGGCGGGTATCACGTTCTCGCCGGGCCGCGCTGGCCCAGTTGCCGTCAGTGTCGTGCTGATGGATGGCGAGTTCGGAACGCTGCCGGCCAAGGAGCTTCGCCTCAGCCTTTCCAACCCCGCAGCAGGAATCGAACCGATCGAGCGGATCGCCCGCCTCAAGGCAGAGGGGAATTGGTGGGTCGCGGAGGCCAACTTGCCGGTGCCGGGCCGCTGGGAGGTCGAGCTCGAGATCCTGGTCTCGGACTTCGAGATGCGTCGGGCCAAGGGGATGGTTGTTATCAGACCATGATCGACGACCGCCGCGCCGGAACCGGCCATTCCACGCCTTGATCGAACGACCGATTCCATCAAGGCCGTCAATTCAATCGCAGCGCGTGAGCTGCTTTCGGGCGTGGTCGATCATGAAACGGCCGTCGCTTTCGTGGCGCACCGGCGTCCCTGTTGATTTCCGTCGAGAATTGACCCGTTAGGCGGGGATTTTTCCATCGAGAATTGACCCATGTTTTGACCACGTCTCACGCGGGCTATGCGGGGGACCTCGGAGTGATCGACATGGAGTTATTGAGTGTCATCCGCCGCTGGCATGGGCGGAATCATCTTTCGATCCGGGAGATTTCCCGGCGCACGGGGCTCTCGCGGAATACGGTTCGCAAGTATCTGCGTGCGGATAGCGTCGAGCCCCGGTTTCATGTTCCCGACCGGCCGAGCAAACTCGATCCCTATGCCGACAAGCTCTCGGCGATGCTTCGGATCGAAGGCGGCAAGTCGCGCAAGCACAAGCGCACGGTCCGCCAGTTGCATGCCGATCTGATTTTGCTCGGTTATGAGGGCTCCTACAATCGGGTCGCGGCCTTTGCCCGGGACTGGAAGGCAGCCCGCCTGCGCGAGCAGCAGACCAGCGGCCGTGGCACCTTCGTCCCCCTGGCCTTTGTGCCGGGTGAAGCGTTCCAGTTCGACTGGTCGGAGGACTGGGCGATCATCGCTGGCGAGCGCACCAAGCTGCAGGTGGCGCATGTGAAGCTGTCCTACAGCCGCGCCTTCACACTGCGAGCCTACCCGCTGCAGACCCATGAGATGCTGTTCGACGCCCATAACCACGCCTTCCGGGCGCTGGGCGGCGTGCCGCGGCGGGGCATTTACGACAATATGAAAACGGCCGTAGACAAGGTCGGCCGCGGCAAGGACCGCCAGGTCAATATCCGCTTCTCGGCCATGGTCAGCCACTTCCTGTTCGAAGCCGAGTTCTGCAATCCGGCATCAGGCTGGGAGAAGGGGCAGATCGAGAAGAACGTCCAGGATGCCAGGCATCGACTCTGGCAGCCTCTGCCGAACTTCCCGTCGCTGGAGGCACTGAACGACTGGCTGGAGACCCGGTGTCGGGAGTTATGGTCGCAGACCGCGCACGGCACCCAACCTGGAACGGTTGCCGATGTCTGGACTGAAGAGATCCGGCACCTGATGGCGATGCCGCGCCCCTTCGATGGCTTCGTCGAGTACGCCAAGCGCGTCTCCCCAACCTGCCTGGTCCATCTGGAACGCAATCGTTACAGCGTGCCGGCGTCCTTCGCGAACCGCCCGGTCAGCTTGCGCGTCTATCCCGATCGCATCCTCATTGTCGCTGAGGGACAGGTGATCTGCGAACATCGCCGGGTCTTCACCCGCTCGCATGATCGTCTCAGCCGGACAGTCTACGACTGGCGACATTATCTGGCGGTCCTCCAGCGCAAACCCGGGGCTCTGCGTAACGGTGCTCCCTTTGCCGAGATGCCGCCAGCCTTCCGATCCCTGCAGCAGCATCTGCTCAAGAGCCCGGGTGGCGAGCGGGAGGTGGTCGAGATCCTGGCTCTGGTCCTGCAGCATGACGAACACATCGTGCTGACGGCGGTCGAACTGGCCCTGAAGGCCGGCGTGCCGACCAAGACCCACATCATCAACCTCCTTCACCGGCTGGTCGACGGCACGCCGTTGACCACGCCGACGGTCGACACCCCTTCGGTCCTTGCGTTGACCACCGAGCCGCGCGCCAATGTCGAACGCTATGACGCCCTGCGCCAAGCCGAGGACGTGCGCCATGCGTCATAACCCTGCGAGCGGCGCCATCGCCATCATGCTGCGTAGCCTCAAGATGCACGGCATGGCCCAGGCCGTCGGCGAACTGACGGAGCAGGGATCGCCGGCCTTCGAGGCCGCCGTGCCGATCCTCTCGCAACTCCTGAAGGCGGAGATGGCCGAAAGAGAGGTCCGATCAACGGCCTACCAACTCAAGGCCGCGCGCTTCCCGGCCTATCGCGACCTCAACGGCTTCGACTTCGCCAGCAGTGAGATCAACGAGGCGCTCGTTCGCCAACTGCATTGTTGCGAGTTCCTCCAGGACGCCGACAACGTCGTCCTGGTGGGAGGGCCGGGCACCGGCAAGACCCACGTCGCCACGGCTCTCGGCGTCCAGGCCATCGAGCACCATCACAAGCGGGTCCGCTTCTTCTCCACGGTCGAACTCGTCAATGCCCTCGAGCAGGAAAAGGCCCAGGGCAAGGCTGGACAGATGGCCGCCAGGCTCGCTTACGCCGATCTCGTCATCCTCGATGAGCTCGGATACCTGCCCTTCAGCGCGTCGGGTGGTGCCTTGCTCTTCCACTTGCTGAGCAAGCTCTACGAGCGCACCAGCGTCGTCATCACCACCAATCTCAGCTTCTCCGAATGGGCCACCGTCTTCGGCGATGCCAAGATGACCACCGCCTTGCTCGATCGGCTCACGCACCACTGCCACATCATCGAAACCGGAAACGACAGCTTCCGCTTCAAGAACAGCTCCGCGAAACCCGACAAGCCAGCCAGGGAGAAAGCCAAAAACTTGACCGCAACCTGAACCACAAACACCATCTGGGCGGGTCACTTCTCAGTGGAAACCCCGGGTCACTTCTCGGCGGAAATCAACAGTCAGACTTTTTCGAGCGCGGCCGCAATCCGGTCCTTCAGCGTGAGACGCTGACGGCGCAGCGTCGCTTCGGCTTCTTCGGAGATGGCATCGAGACGGGACACGGCCCGATGAATTCGGTCATTGACCTCATCGTATTCCGTCAGAACATGCGCAAATTCCGAACTTTTCGCCTTCAGGGCATGAATGGCGTCCATCTGTTCCGGGAACTCATCACCAAGGGTATGCGGGGTATTGGACAAGGTTCTGCTCTCCTTTGTGCGGTAGCGGCCCGGCGTCAGGGCTTTTCGACGCGCGCGACGTGATAGGTGTGAAACTTGTGCCCCCGCCCGACCGAGACATATTCACCAAGGCGGAAGCATTCCTCGCCGAGGCGGAAACCGATCTCGTTGTCCCGGTCACCCTCCTCATAATCGAAATACCATTGGCCGCCGGGCTTGCGCCGCAACCGGCCAATCCCGACCGTCTCGCCCTTCTGGAAATGCCGGACGCGACAGGATTCCTGGGACTTCTTCCATTCGTGAGGATCGAGGAAGCCTTCCCGGTCGAGCGGTAACAGAAGATCGTAGCCTTCCTCACGGTCTCCGTCCGGATGCGCCTTGTCGCGCGCGAGAAGCAGCCGTACATGCCGGAAGGCTGGGGCGAGTTCCCTGGTTTCGACCAAGATCCATTTCCTCCATTTCAGCCTTTCACAGAACCCGGAAGAGGTTTCGGCGAGTTTCGCGAGAGGCTCCTGTTCCTCATACGCTATTCGTGCGGCGCCCTTCTTGATTTGGCGCAACTGAGGTCGTGGCAGACGTACACGGATGCTCGTACTCATAGGTGGAACTCCTGATCCTGCCGTGGCACGACACCCGCCCAGCCCAGTTCACGCTCGATCCGGACGCGCAGCGCCTCAGAGGCCTCCGATTCGCCGTGGACGATGAACACGCGCCGTGGCGCTCGTTTGAAGCACGAAAGCCAACGCATCAGTTCATTGCTGTCGGCATGGGCCGACAGCATGTCCAGCTGTGCGACCTCGGCGTTGATCGGCACCCAATCGCCGTGGATTTTGAGGTCCTTCGCGCCCTGTTGCAGCGTGCGCCCGCGCGTCCCAGGAGACTGGAAACCCGAGAGCAAGATCGTGCATCTCGGATCGGGGCCGAACGTTTTGAGATGATGGAGCACGCGCCCTCCGGTTGCCATGCCGGACGCAGCGATGACTATCTTCGGATAGCGGCTCGCCGTGATCGCCTTCGAGGCTTCGACATCGTTGGTGTACTGGGCGATGCCGAAGGCTTCACGGCATGTCGCGTGGTCGAGTTTATGATCGCGCGGGTGCCGGCACATCATCTCTGTTGCGTCGATAGCCATCGGACTGTCGAGGAAGATCGGTATGGATGCGAGGCGCCCGGCCAGCTTCAGTCTCCAGAAATAGTAGAGGAGCTGCTGTGCCCGGCCGACGGCAAAGGCCGGTATGACGAGCGTGCCGCCGCGCTCCACGGTGCGTTCAGCGATCGCGCCGAGTGCCTCGGCCGGATCCTCCGCCGGATGAACCCGATCGCCATAGGTTGACTCGATCACGATGTAGTCGGGCTCTCCACCCGACACGGGGTCTGGAAACAACGCATCGTCGTAGCGCCCGATATCGCCTGAAAATACCAGGCTGCGACCGCCCCAATGAATCTCGGCATGCGCGGCGCCCAGAATATGGCCGGCGTGGCGGAAACGCAGCGTCAGGCTGCTGGGCAGCGCAATCGTCTTGTCGAACGGCACGGCCGCAACATGTTCAAGAGCCCGCCGCGCATCGTGCACGCCATAGAGGGGTAAAGCGGGGGTGTGCTTCGACAAATGGTGCCGGTTGAGGAACTCGGCATCCTTCTCCTGCAGGAAGGCACTATCCATCAGGATCAGCTCGGCGACGTCCCGCGTCGACTCGGTCGCGTAGATCCTGCCGCGGAAGCCGTCCCGGACGAGCCGGGGCAGGTATCCGGAGTGATCAAGATGGGCATGCGTCAGGATGACGGCCTCGATCGTGTCCGGTTGGACCGGGAGCTTCTCCCAGTTCAGTTCGCGCAGGTTTTTGAGCCCCTGGAACAGACCGCAATCGATAAGGATATGATGGCCGTCATAGGTTAGGAGGTGCTTTGATCCTGTGACGGTTCCGGCCGCGCCGAGCGATGTCATCGTAAGCATGTGCGATCTTTCGCGGGTTTCCGTGGCAGGAGAAGATCTGGCGTCCACGCATTCGCTGCCAGGCTGTGTCACGATGCGGTGGGCGATGTTGTCCGCGATGGGAACTCTGGGCGCACTGAGGTCGGAGGATCGGGCTGGCGTTGAACGGGAGCACTCCCATCACCACCGCGTATCCCGTCCGACAGGAGGCGCAGACCGTTCAGCACGACCAGAACGGTACCGCCCTCATGCCCGATCACCGCGAGCGGAAGCGGCAGATCGAAGAACAGGCCGCCGGTCACCAGCACCAGCATGGCGCCGATCGCGACGACGAGGTTCTGCCGGATGATCGCAGCTGTCCGGCGTGCCAGACGGTGCGCATCGGCCAGCTTCTTCATGTCTTCTGACAGCAGGGCGACGTCGGCGGCCTGCAGTGCGACGTCCGATCCCGCTGCCCCCATCGCGATACCGACATCGGCACGAGCCAATGCGGCGGCATCGTTGACGCCATCGCCGACGAACGCGACCTTGCCATCACGCGCGAGGTCGCCGACCTGGAGCACCTTGTCCTGCGGCAGCATCTCGGCATGAACCTCATCGGGAGCAAGGCCAAGTTCCGCACCAATGCGCAAGGCCACCGGCCTGCGGTCACCTGTCATCATGACGATGCGGTTGACGCCTCCGGCGCGAAGCGCAGCCAGCGCCGGAGCAGAACTGGCTCTCGCTTCGTCCGCGACGCTGACGGCACCCAGAACAGTCGCGCCGCGCCCGAGGTAAACCACGGTCTGGGAACTGTCGGCGAGTTCACGGAATGCGGGATCATCGACGGAAGCGCCCATCTCCGCGACGAGGTGGGCGTTCCCGGCCCATATCGGGCCAAACACGTCGTGGCCAATGATACCGGCGCTCGGGCGGGAGCTGACGTCCACGACCTTCGCTGGCTCGATGCCGTTCGCAACAGCCTCCCGGCGGATGGCCGCCGCGACATGATGCTCCGAATGGGCTTCCAGCCCAGCCAGAAGTGAGAGAAAGCGGCGCTCCTCTCCGTCCAGGGCAATGACGCACGTCACTGCCGCACGGCCATTGGTCAAGGTTCCAGTCTTGTCGAAGGCAAAGGTTTCCACTGCGGCAAGGGTTTCGAGCGCGCCGCCCCCTTTGAACAGTACGCCGCCGCGTGCCGCGGCGGAGAGGGCCGACAGGATCGCGGCGGGAACCGATATGACGATCGCGCAGGGGCTGGCCGCGACCAGAAGCGTCGCGGCCCTGTAAAGGGCCTGCTCCCAGTCCCGGCCAAGCCAATAGAAGGCCGCGAAGGCGAGACCGGCTCCCAGCAGGACAGCGATGGTATAACGCTGGCCGAACCATGCGCTGAAGCGCTCGGACGGCGCCTTCGCTTCCTGAGCCTCGGTCACGAGCCGGATCATGCGTGCGATCGTGCTGTCGCCGACGGTCCGGGTGACGGTCACGTCCAGGACCCCGTCGAGATTGACGGTGGCCTCGAAGACCTGCTGTCCAGGCTCCTTGGAGACTGGCATGGACTCGCCGGTGATATTGGCCTCGTCGATGCCGCCGCGGCCATGCAGGATCACGCCGTCAGTCGGCACGCGGGCACCTGGACGCAGCACCACCACGTCTCCGACGACAAGTTTGGAAGCGGGAACCTCGGCGACCGTGCCGTCCTCGCCTTTGCGGAAAGCCGTCTCCGGGCGTAGCGCCATCAGGGCCTCGACGGCACGGCGTGCACGCCCCAAAGCCTGATGTTCAAGCGTGGTCGAAATGCTGAAAAGCGTCAGTAGCACGGCGCCCTCGAACGGCGCTCCAACGGCGGCAGCAGCTATGGCTGCGACCACCATCAGCAGGTCGATGTCGAGGACGTGCTCGCGCCACAGCGCAGACAGAGCACTCCAGGCCGCCGGGATACCGCCGGCAGCATAAACCAATACAAGGCCGGGCCATCTCAGAGCGGAGATCCCTTCGGCCGGCGGCCAGGTCCCAATGACCGCCAGGATCATTCCCAGGACCGCCAGGCCCGACATGACAGTCTCGAAATCGAACGACAGACGTTTCATCGTCACACCGCCCGGCCAATGAGGGAGCCGATGATCGCGGTCGAGGCCATCGCGACGGCGCCCCAGAACACCACCCGGACGGTGGGCTTCCAGATGCTGGCGCCGCCAGCCCGGGCACCGACCGCGCCAAGCACCGCAAGGCCGATGAGGCAGGCAATGGATACGGTCCATGCCGCTGCCCCAGCGGGAGCAAGCAGGGCGACGATCAGTGGCAGAGCAGCACCGGCCGCGAACGTCACCGCGGAGGTGAATGCTGCCTGGACAGGCCGCGCCATCACATGGCTCGCAAGTCCGAGTTCGTCCCGTGCATGGGCTTCGAACGCACCCTTCGCCGTCATCTGTGCGGCCACTTGACGAGCCAGTTCCGGAGCCACTCCGCGCTGTTCATAGATCGCGGCGAGCTCGGCCAGTTCAGCCTCGGGCTGCGTCGCCAGTTCATGACGCTCGCGCGCCATGTCGGCTTCCTCAGTGTCGGCCTGCGAGCTGACCGACACATATTCGCCCGCCGCCATCGACATCGCCCCGGCCACGAGTCCCGCGACGCCGGCAACGAGGATTTCATGCGCCGCCGCAGTGGCGGCGGCGACACCCACGATCAAGCTCGATGTCGAGATCAGCCCGTCATTGGCACCGAGCACAGCCGCCCGAAGCCAGCCTATGCGCTCGATGAGATGGTTTTCCTTGTGAAGGGCGCGCATGGGCAGAGCTTTCGAACAGGCGTTGCAGGATTCAGCGATCATGCTTGGTCGGCGAAGGTGCCGGTTCGAGAAAACCCGCCCGTCACCTGGCAAGCAGGCGTCGATCAATCCATAAATTGGAATAATTCTAAACTAAACAAGAGGCGAGGGATTTGCGCTGTGTCAAAGACCGGACTGCCGCATTCGTGGAAGCTCCCCCCATCGCGGTCCAGCCGGCCGAAGCAATTCAGGAGGCTCAAATGCCCACGACAAAGTCTGGCTCCGACGCTTTCGCAGCGGATCGGATCATGCCCGCAGTCAACGTTGAGGAAGGCATCGAGCTCATTAAAGCACAGCTCGCCTCGGCAAGCGTACTGCCCCAGAAAATCTGGGAGACACAGTTCGCGATGGCTTCAGAAATCCTGACCTTCATGGGGCGACGCATGCAAGCCCAGGCAGAGTTCTGTGCTAGGCTCGGCCACTGCACGGAGTTCGGCGAGGCAGTCGGTGTCCAACAGGATTTTGCCAGAGGTGTTGGCGGGGCCTATGCCGACGAGGCCGGGAAACTGTCGACGCTCGCCCGCAAGAACATGGATGCCTGGACCGGAGCCAGCGCCCAATACGTGTCGAACCTGACGGCCCTCCAAAAGAAGGCGGCCTGACAAGCTCCCAAGGCGGTCTTCCTGAGCTAGCGCCGACTGGCTCAGGCGGCTCATCCGTCGGGTTTCATCACCGCGAGCGCATCCTCGGCGATGACCGCTTCCTCGTCGGTCGGGATCACGAAAGCTGCGACACGAGCATCGGCCCGGTTGATCCGCGTCGCGTTGGCGGCATTGGCGGCCTCGTCGAGTTCGAGGCCAAGCCACCGCAGCCGTTCCGCTACCGCCGCGCGGATCGGCGGCTGATGCTCGCCGATGCCGGCCGTGAAGACGATCGCATCGAGCCCGCCGAGCGTCACCGCGAGCCGGCCGATTTCCCCCGCGATGCGGAAGCAGAACAGATCGAGCGCCTCGCGCGCCTCGGGCTTGTCGCTGTCGATGAGATCGCGGCTGTCGGCGCTGATGCCGGAAACGCCGAGCAGGCCGCTGCGGCGATAGAGCAGGTCCTCCAGTCGGCCGGCATCGTAGCCCTCCGCGAGCAGATGCAGCAGGACGCCGGGATCGAGCGCTCCGCAGCGCGTCGCCATCGGGATGCCGTCGAGCGCCGAGAAGCCCATCGAGGTATCGCGGCTGACGCCGCCTTCCAGCCCGCAGAGGCTCGCGCCGCTGCCGAGATGCGCGACCACGACGCGGCCCTTGGCGAGCACGGGCTCGCGCCGCGCCAGTTCCCCGGCGATGAAGCGATAGGACAGGCCGTGGAAGCCGTAACGCCTGATGCCCTGGTCGTGCATCGCGCGAGGAATGGCGAAGCGGCGCACGATATCGGCATGGGTACGGTGGAAAGCCGTGTCGAAGGATGCCGTCTGCGGCAGCTCGGGGCGCAAGCGGCGGATCGCGCGGATGAGCCCGAGCCCTTGCGGCTGATGGAGCGGCGCCAGCGGGACCAGCGCGTCGAGGGCTTCCAGCACGGCATCGTCGACCCGGACGGGGCCGGCGAAGCTGTCCCCGCCATGGACGATGCGATGGCCCATCGCGACGATGCTGCCGAGGTCGAAATGCCAGGAGAGCCGCCGGAAGGCCTCGCCCAGCACGCTGTCGAGGGGATCGCCGGGCTGCGCTTCGAGAGCGATGTCGAAGGTGTCGGGCCCTTCGATCAGCCGGAAGCGCAGGGGCGGCTCGCGGAAATCGATCACGCCCTTGCCGATCCGCTTCGGCCCGGCCTGCACCAGCGCGAACAGGCCGATCTTCACCGTCGAAGAGCCGGCGTTGAAGGTAACGAGAAGCCGCTCGCTCATGCCGGCACCGTCAGGGGCCGGCGATGGGCGGCGACGAGCTTCGCCAGCGCGGCCGAGGCGATGCGCGTCTTCAGGGAATCGGCCCGGCTCGTCAGGATGATCGGCACGCGCGCGCCGAGCACGAGCCCGGCGGCATCTGCATTGGCGAAATAGATCAATTGCTTGGCCAGCATGTTGCCTGCCTCCAGATCGGGTACGAGCAGGATGTCGGCCTGTCCAGCGACCGGGGAGACGATGCCCTTGGTCCGCGCCGCCTCCGGGCTGATCGCGTTGTCGAAGGCGAGCGGACCGTCGACCTTCGCCCCCGTGATCTGGCCCCGCGCCGCCATCACGGTGAGCGCGGCGGCATCGAGCGTCGAGGGCATCCGGTCGTTGACGGTCTCGACCGCAGCGAGGACCGCCACCAGCGGCTCCTCCAACCCGAGCACATGCAGCATGTCGATCGCGTTCTGGCAGATGTCGCGCTTCTGCATCAGCGTCGGCTCGATATTGACCGCCGCATCCGTCACGATCAGCGGCTTGGCATAAGCCGGCAGGCTCATCGCATAGACATGGCTGATGCGACGCTCCGTCTTCAGGCCCGAGCCTGGCGCGACGACCGCGCCCAGCAACTCGTCGGTATGGAGGCTGCCCTTGACCAGGGTCGCGACCCGGCCCGCCATGGCGAGTTCGACGGCGCACGCGGCGGCGGCATGGCTATGCGGGGCAGGTTCGATCGCGATCCCGTCGATCGCGACGCCGGCCTTCTCCGCGGCGGCCTGGATCTTGGCCTCCGGGCCGACGAGGATCGGCTGCAGCAGCCCTTCGTCGCGGACCTCGATTGCCGCGAGGATGGCTTCCGGCGAGCAGGGATGGACGATCGCGGCGCTCAGCGGCGGGAGGCCACGGGCTTGCGCCACGATGCTGTCATAGCGATCGGAATGTTTCAGCGTAATCTCGGGCAGGCGCAGGCGCGGCCAGGTCACGCGCTGGCCGGGTGCCATCACCGTCGCCGCACCGGACAGCACGGTCTCGCCGCGCTGGTTGGTGCAGGCGGTGTCCAGCACGACGGTTCGCTTCGAGGTCTCCTTGCTCCGGACCGTGACGGTCGCCGTCACGGGGTCGCCGGGGGCGACCGGCTTCAGGAAGCGCAGATCCTGCCCGATATAGATCGTGCCCGGGCCAGGCAGCTTCGTGCCGAGCACGACGGAAACCAGCGCCGCGGTCCACATTCCATGCGCGACGACATGCCCGAACGGATCGCTCGCCGCGAAGGCTGCGTCCAGATGGGCGGGATTGGCATCCCCGGAAACGGCGGCGAACAGCTCTATGTCATCGGGCCGGATGGCGCGGGCAAGCGAGGCGCTTTCGCCGATCGCGATCTCGTCAAAAGTTCGGTTCGTCAGAATTTCCTGATCCACGGCTCACCTTTGCAGCACATAGGTTCCGGGCGCATCGCAGAGCGGCTCGCGGCCGCTTCCTGCATCGCCAAACCCGGGCGGCGCGATCCGCTCGGGCGAGGATAGACCGCCGAGCCATTCCGTCCAGGCCGGCCACCACGAACCTTCGCGTGTCCGGGCCGTGGCGAACCATTCGTCGGGGCCGAGGCAGATGTCGGCATGCTGCTTGCGCATGATCCGATAATGACGTCCGGGATGGCCCGGCTCGCTGACGATGCCGGCGTTGTGTCCGCCGCTGGTCAGCACGAAGGTCAGGTCGGCATCGGTCAGCAAGTGCAGCTTATGGACCGAACGCCACGGCGCCACATGGTCAGCCTCGGTCGCCACGCCGAAGATCGGGGTGCGGATGTTCTGGAGCGCCGCCGGTCGTCCCTCCACCATGAAGCGGCCGCTCGCCAGGTCGTTGTCGAGATAGAGGCTGCGCAGATAGTCCGCATGCATGCGGTAGGGCATGCGCGTGGAATCCGCATTCCACGCCATGAGGTCGAACATCGGGGAGCGCTCGCCCATCATGTAGTCATGCACCAGCCGCGACCAGATCAGGTCGTTGGAGCGCAGGAGCTGGAAAGCGCCGGCCATCTGGTCCGCCGAGAGATAGCCGCGGTTCCACATCATGCTGTCGAGCACGCGAAGCTGGCTCGCATCGATGAACAATGCGAGCTCGCCGGGCTCGCTGAAGTCGGTCTGTGCAGCGAGGAAGGTCAGCGAAGCCAGCCGTTCGTCTCCGTCACGCGCCATGGCCGCTGCTGCGATGGCGAGCAGCGTGCCGCCCAGGCAGTAACCGGCGACATGGACCTTGCGGCCGGGCAGGGCGGACGTGATCGTGTCGAGCGCGGTCATCAGGCCGCCGCGGCGATAATCCTCCAGGGAGAGATCGCGGTCGTCGGCCCCTGGGTTGCGCCAGGAAACGCAGAAGACCGTGTACCCCTCGCCGACGAGGTAGCGCACCAGCGAATTCTCCGGCGACAGGTCGAGGATGTAATATTTCATGATCCAGGCCGGCACGATCAGGATCGGCTCGGCATGGACGCTCGGCGTCGACGGCGCGTATTGGATCAGCTCGATCAGGTGGTTGCGGAAGACGACCTTCCCCGGCGTCGCAGCCACGTCCCGGCCGATGACGAAGCGTTCGGCGCCGACCGGAGGCTGGCCGGCGACCTGCCGTTGCAGGTCTTCGATCCAGTTCTTCCAGCCCTCGATGAAATTGGCGCCTCCCGTTTCGCGAGCACGCTCGATCACCTCCGGGTTGGTGAACGGGTTGTTCGACGGCGAGAAGGCGTCGAGGATTTGGCGCGCGACGAAGGAGACGACCTCCTCGTGATGGCGCGCGACGCCCGGCACCTCATGGGTGACATTGTGCCACCATTGCTGATTGAGCAGGAAGGCCTGCGCCATGAGGTTGAAAGGCGGCGTGCGCCATTCCGGCGCGGCAAAGCGGCGATCGCCGGGAAGAGGCTCGATGCAGGGAGCTGCATCCGGCGCCGAAAGGCCGGATATGGCATGTGCTCCCAAACGGCTCGCCTTGCGCACGGCCTTGCCGGCGAGTTCGAGCTGTTTGCCGGGTGCCCCGGCCAGATGAATCGCCCAGTCGAGATAGGCCAGCATCAGGGATGTCGGCGACAGCCCGCCGGTGAACTTTGCGCTCGTCGCTTCGCGCATGCGGTCGATCGCCGAGAACGCCTCCTCCCCGAACCTGTGATCCTGGCCCGACTGTAGTTGCCGATCGGTCTTTCCGGTGAGGCTGGATTGCGGCGCGGAGTCCATGCCCTTTTCCCTATGATTGCCTTTCCCTGCATGCACCGAGAACGTCTTGTCCTCCTTGAGGTCGATCAAAGAGGATGTTGCACCGCAGCGCCACGCTTCCCAGCCAAACCGCCGTCAGCGTGGGGGAAGCGCCGCATAATAGGCTGCGAGCGCGGCGATCTCGGCGGTCGTCATCTCGCGCGCCATATAGCGCATCTCCTTATGAGGGCGCTTTCCGGAGCGAAACGCCATCATCTGCCTGTAGAGATAGCCCTCGTTCTGACCGGCGAGGTGAGGCACCTCCGTATCGCGGGCGATGCCGTCCTCGCCATGGCAAGCGGCGCATTGTTCGATGAGAGGCCGTTTCGGTTCGGCGAATGCCGGGCTTGTCAGCATCGCGCCTATCAAAAAAGCTGCACGCAGGATCACGATCGGCACCTTGCTTGCGATTGAGCTGCTATGAACGCCGTATCGCTCCCGTTTAGAAGCCATATTGGCGCGCCGCTTTGCGGTCGCTCAATTCGCGATGAGGTGATGCGACAGGGCTCATCTCAGCCGACGCATCCGAACCTCCAGCGCCTTCACTCGCGCTTAAGCCTCGAACTGGGTCTGGAAGCCTCAGGATATCCACCGGTGAGCTCCTGCCGTTACCTGCTCCAGACAGCCGCGCATACTCTGGCGGATCGTAGTCAGCAAAATGCCGATGCCCCGCCACGGGAGCGGATTCTGACGATCGCCAATGGGGAAGGGTAAGCTCCTGAATTTTCGATAATTTCTCAGATGTCGCGCTCGACGAGACATTGATCGGCACTGCGAACGTTGGGAAATCCGACGTCTGCGAAAGGCATGATGCCGAAGTTTCTATCCCAATCAGCCGGACGTGGCGGGCCAAAAACCTGTAGCTGTAAGAAGCATGATTGTCGCTACGTTACAGCTGGGGCAATTTAAGCCCCGTCATGCATATCCTTCTCGTCGATGACCATGCTCTTATTCGCGACGCGCTTCGCGCCATTCTGGCCGAGATCGTGGTGGACGCTGTCATTGACGAGGCCGATTCCGCCTGCAAGGCCTTGGATCTCACCGAAAGTGCTCCCGAGAAGCAGCTCGTCATCCTCGATCTCGGCCTACCGGACGGCGATGGTCTCCATCTCCTGAAGACGATCCGCGCGCGTCACCCGGCGACGGCGGTAGTCGTCCTGTCGAGCAGCACGGAATCCGATATGATGGCTGCGGCACTCGATGCTGGCGCGGTCGGCTTCATCCCGAAATCGGCGCCCCGCTCGGTCATGGTGAGCGCGCTCGGTCTCGTTCTGGCCGGCGGCATCTATATCCCACCGGAAGCCTGGCCGTCCCGGCCGAGGGACGCGCTCCCGGCGGCGCCTGAGCGGCCGCCGACACCGGCCGAGCTCGGCCTCACGGAAAGACAGCTCGACGTGCTGGCACTGCTGATGCGTGGTCGCAGCAACAAGGCGATCGCCCGCACGCTCTCAATCGCCGAGGTCACGGTGAAGCATCATGTCACCGCACTGATGCGGGCGCTCCAGGTCAGCAACCGCACTGAGGCCGCGCTCGCGATCACTCGCTTCGGCTGGCAGCTGCCGGACATCTCCTGAACGCCCCATCCCTTTTTACGGCGCCGCAGGTGCGGCCATCGCCTTTGTGACGGCGGCGCGCAGGGCGACTGGCAGCACGGGTTTGCGCAGCACGTCGATGGCGGCGCAGGCTTTGCTCGGCTGGAGGGCTTCCGGTCGCCCTGTCAGCACGACGATCCGCAAGCCAGGTTGTAGGTTCCGCATCGCCGTGATGGCCGTAATCCCGTCGCCTGCGGCCATGCCGTCGTCATCGGCGACGAGGAGATCTACAGGGACGCTCTCCAGCTCGGCCGGCGATCTCGCCTCGCGGACATCGAAACCCCACGATCGGAGCAAGCCGGCGATCTCATCCCGCGCTGCGGGGGCGTCGCCGAGCACCGCCGCATGGCGCCCCTGGCCGAAGAGGGCACGGCACTGGAGATTGGCCCCCGGCAGCGGCTCGGTGACCGGCGGAACGACGGGTACCCGTATCGCGAAGGTGGAGCCGCGAACCGGCGCCGAATCCAGGCTGATCGGATGGTTCAGCAGGCGGGCAAAGCTCGCCACAATGAAGAGCCCGAGTCCAAGCCCGCGTTCGCCGCTCTGGCCGGGTGTCGGCGCCCGGAAGAACTCCCCGAAGATCTCGGTTTGCACGTCCGGGGAAATGCCTGGGCCGGTATCCGTGACCGCGATCGTCAACTCACCGTCGCGGCTGCTGCAGGCGAGAGTGATGCTGCCCTTGTCTGTATAGCGGATCGCATTCGCCACCAGGTTCTGCACGATCCGTTGCAGGAGCGAGGCATCGCTCTCGACCCAGAGGTCGCTGTCGCCGATCTTCAGCTCCAGGCCCTTGGCCGCGGCTGCCGGAGCGAAGAGCGCGCGCAGGGCGTCGCAAAGCGGGGCGACAGGAAAGCGGGACAAGGCAGGCTTGATCGCGTCGGCTTCGATCTTCGAGGTATCCAGGATCGCATCGAACATGCCGTTGAGGCTGCCGACGGCCTCGGTGAGCTTGCCGTTGAGGCGTGCGCGTCGGTCCCTCGTCGGATTGGCGTGCAACTCGTCGACGAAGAGGCTCAAGGCGTGCAGCGGCTGGCGCAGGTCGTGGCTGGCGCTGGCCAGGAAGCGCGACTTGGCCTGGTTGGCGCGTGCCAGTTCCTGCGTCCGATGCGCGACCTTGTCTTCGAGCGCCGCCCGCTCGGCCTGGAGGCTGCCGGCCATCTCGTTGAAGCGCTCTCCGAGTTCCGCGAGCTCGTCGGAGCCGGTGATCGTGATCCGGTGGTCGAGCGCGCCCGCGCCGATCCGGGCCGCGCCGGCCGTCAGTGTCTCGATCGGCCGAAGCATGTGCCGCGCGATCAGGGCACCGAAGACGAGCGCCGCCGCGAGGCCGCCCAGCAAGGCGACGATCGACAGGCGGATGGAGGCGTAGACCGGCGCCAGCACCTCGTCCCGCGGCAATTCGGTGACGACACTCCAGCCGAGCGACGGCAGCCGGGCATGTGCCGACAGGATCTTCTGCCCGTCGAGATCGCGGCCGGCGACGAGGGAGGCCCCATCACCGGATGGCGGCGATGCCAGCGCGGCCTGAACCTGCGGCAGGGCCGAGACGTCGGCGCGCCGCAGGACGAGGCTGATATCGGGATGCGAGATCAGGCGCCCTGCATCGTCCACCAGCAGCATGCGGCCGGCTTCGCCGATGCGGCTTGCCGCGACGATGTCCCAGATCAGCTTGAGATTGACGTCAGCCACCACGCTGCCCTGCCGGGGGGAGGCACCGCCGAGATGGATGGTGACATAGGGCTCGGAACCGTCCTGGAAATAGACCGGGCCGACATGGCGCCCCTGCCGCTGTGCGGCCAGATAGGCATCCGTCCGGCTGAGATCGGCGCCCGAGGCCACCACATCCGGGCCCAGGCGCGACACGCGCAATTGCTCCCGGCCTTGCGGGTCGAGCAGGCGCAGCGTGCTGACGGGCGCCAGCGCCCGCAAGGTCCTGAGCGCATCGATCCGCCGGTCGTCCTCATTCGTGCTCGACCATGACGGTGCGATCAGCCAGCGCAGATGCGATTCGAGCTCGTCGACGAAACGCAGGATGCGCTCGGCCGCCGTCGCGGCCTGCACCTGATGCAGCGCCGTCACCGTCCTCATCTGGGAGCCGAGGATGAGCCAGAGGCTCATGCCGCCAGCCGAGACGAGCACGAGCGCCGCGACGCCCGCGATCGCCGCGGCGACCTTGATCGACAGTCGGCGCCCCAGCCTCCGGATGAAAAGTCCGGGATGCGCGAAGTCGTGCCGATCGATTGGCTTCACTCGATCACCTCGTCGGCACGGGCCAGGATCGCCCGCGAGAAGGTGAGGTTGAAGGAGCGGGCCGCCGTCTGGTTCAGGATGAGTTCGAACTGCGCCGGGCGCTCGACCGGCAGGTCGCCCGGCTTGGCGCCGGCGAGGATGCGCGCCACGTAAAACGCGACGCGACGATAGATCTGGGACAGCCGCGGCCCGTAGGTGCAGAGCGCGCCGGCCTGGGCGAAGACCGGCCAGCCGGAGATGACGGGAATGCGCTCCGCGTTCGCGACCGCCATGATCGCCTTGCGATGCGCGATGGCGAAGCCGTCGGGCAGGAGCGAGATCGCGTCCGGCCGAAGACGAGCGAGATCGGCCCGCGCCGCCAGCATCGCATCGCTGTTCGGCGTGGTGATGAAATCGATGGCGACCCCGAGGCGATGCCCGGCCTCTTCGGAGGAGGCGCGCTCGATGTCGGAGCCCGCGTGATGCGGGTTGCCGAGCACGGCGACGCGATTCAGTTTCGGGATGATCTCCTTCAGCAGCTCCAGCCGTTTCCCGAGCAGCTCGAAAGCCATGAAGGTGACGCCGGTACAGTTGCCCGACGGCTGGGAGAGGCTTTTCGCGAAGCCGGCGGCGATCGGATCGGCGCTGGTGACGAAAATGATCGGCACGGGCAGACCCAGCTTGAGCACGTCCGGAATCGCCGCGCCCTGCACCATCAGGAGCTCGACACCGCTCTCGACGAGTTCCCGCGCCAGTGCGGGAACACGATCCATCCTGTCGTCGCCATAGCGATAGAGGATCTCGATGCCGTCTCCGGGAACGAGCTTCTGCTCGACGAGCCCCTGCCGCAATGCTTCGAGATAAGGCACGAGGCTCGCCGCCGCCTGGGCCGTCAGCCAGCCGATGCGCCTGGGCCGACCTGGCGTCGCCGCAATGCTTCGGGAGGCCACAGCACAAGCCGTCATGACCAAGAGTTCGCGTCGATTGCGCATGTCGGCCTCCCACAGGGACGGCAAGAATGCCGCAGCGAAAGCTTGATGCCTAGCGGCTGATACTGAGGTGTCGGCACCGGCGCCGCCACGCCATCATGGCGTTTTCACCAGCAAGGACAAAAGCTTATCGGTCAAGCCGCCTGCCCATGACATGCCTGCCGACGGCACCTGCGTATAATGTCGCCGCCTGACGGCGGCGCCTATCGTCCTGGCCATCGGAGCGAGTGCTCCTGTGAGCGAGGACGACATCATGAAGACGGGGATCGCAGGGGCTCTCGTGATGGGCCTTTGGGCCGCAATGCCGGCCGCCCAGGCCCAGACGCTGGTCAAGGTCGGCATTACGCCGGCCGGCCAGCCCGCATCCGGTCTGAACCAGGAGACCAAGGCGCCCGAGGGCTTCGCCGTCGAGATCATGCAAGCTGTCGGCGCCGATGCCGGCCTCAGCCTGCAGTTCCAGGCGATGCCTTTCGGTGAATTGCAGCAGGCGCTGATCGAGCGAAGGATCGATGCCATCGCTGGATCCTTCGGCATCACGCCCGAGCGTCAGAAGGCCGTCGACTTCACCCATCCCTATGGCAGCTATCGCGACGTCCTGATCGTGAAGGCATCGAACACCGCTGCCTTCAAGTCCGTCGCCGATCTCAAGGGGATGAAGATCGCGACGTCGCGCGGCAGTTCCTATGTCAAGCCGCTGGAGGATGCCGGTGCCGAGATCTCGCTCTCGGCCACGCCGCCGGAATCGATCGCCAAGCTCCAGGCCGGCAGCGTCGAGGGCATCATCGACAACGGGCTGCAGGCGAACTTCCTGCTGCGGATGAGCGGCAATACCGGTCTGCGCACGGTCGCGGGCTACCAGCCCATCCTCGTCGGCCATCTCGCCTTCGCGGTCCGCAAGGGCGATGCCGACCTGCTGATGAAGATCGACCGCTCGCTGTCCAAGCTGGAGGCGGCCGGCGCCGTCGCTGCCATCAAGACGAAATGGGGCCTCGACTGAATTCGAGGCGTCTCCTTTCACCAAAACCGCAATCCCGAGCGCCGAAACAGCGCCTGCCGGAGCCTGTCCCATGAAGATGACATCGTTGATCGCACTCGCCGCCTTCTGCCTGCCGGCGACGGCCCAGGCGCAAGCGCCCCAGATGGAAAAGAACGTCTCGATGGCCATGGCGCAGGCCATCATTGCCGGCGCCGTCGAGGAATGCGCCAAGTCCTCGTTCCGCATCAGCGTGGTCGTCGTCGACAAGGCGGGGCAGCTTTCCGCCGCGTTGCGCGGCGACGGCACCGCGCCGCACACCGTCGAGTTCGCCCGCATGAAGGCCTACACGGCCCGGACCCGCAATCAGACATCGCTGGAGTTCGCCGCGGCGACGGCCACAGGCGACGCCGCCGCCCTGCGCCAGATTCCGAGCGTCATCGCGATCGGCGGTGGCGTGCCGATCAAGGCCGGCACCGAAACGATCGGCGCTGTCGGGGTCTCCGGGGCGCCCGGCGGCGACAAGGATGAGACCTGCGCCAAGGCCGGCATCGCCAGGGTCGCGGCAGCGCTCAACTGATCGGGCACGCTCCGCAGCCGATCGACACCGCCGCTGCGAAACGCGGGCGGTCGGCTCTTTCGAAATCAACGCCGGCAACCAACCGGAAGGGAAACGACCATGGTCTCCTTATCAAGCCCGCGCAGCAGGCTTCGGCGCTTCGGAAAAGCCGGCCGTATCGCTGCGTGCTTTCTCGGCTTCCTGTCCGTGCCGGACCTCTCTTTCGCGCAAGGCGTCCAGGACGCCTGCCCCAAGGGATATTCGATCTTCCAGACGGTATGCCTGAACGAAGCGACGGGCGACGTGGTCAATCAGTCCCGCAAGAGCGGGGCCGGAGGCGTTCCATCGCCGGTTTCCAGTCCGGACAAGGCGCCCGCTCCCGTCAAATCCGGTGGCTGAGGATCGGTCACGCGAAACAGGTTCAGGAGGTGCGCCATGTCCAGCCGACGGTTCCTTGGCGTCGTTTTCGTATTGCTGATGCAGAGCCTGCCCGGCTCTCCCTCCGCTCGCGCGGGGCGCGCGGCGGTTAGCGGTTGCGCCTCGCATGATCTCGCCGCCTTCAACCTGGTCGAGAAGCATGGCGAGGATCAAAGCCTTCCGGCCGAGGTCGTCGTCGAGGCCGCGATGAAGCTTCTCGATGCGCGGGTCGCATGCCGCGACGGCCGGGCTGCCGAGGCGATTGCGATCTATGCTGATCTCAACGCGAGGCTGGCTGCAACAGCCGGCCACCGTTGAGCTTCCTCTTCTTCACACAAGGAGGCTGCCATGACAGCGGCTGAACTGGCGACAGCCGCGTTTACGCTGTGCAACGCCGTCCGTGCTCTCGCCTATCTGCCGCAGATACTGCGTATCATCCAGGACCCTGATGGCGCGCTGGCTATTTCATGTGCGACCTGGAGCCTGTTTGGGATCTCGCATCTGACCACGGTCGTATACGCACTCCTGGCCGTTCACGATTGGACGATGGCGGCAGTCTTCGGAGGCAACGCTCTTGCCTGCACTGTAATCATCGGCCTGACCTTGGCAAAGCGGCGGCGGGAGCAAAGACAATCAACCGCATGCGCTGGCGTGGCGAATTGATCCGGTCCAGTGCTGCGCCGGCGCGCGAGGCCGAGTGCCTGCGCAAGCTCGCGGACATCTTCCACGAACAGGGTGGCCTGGGATCAGGTCGATTGCGTCATGTACTTGATCACGGTCGACACGCGCTGGCTTCCCTCAATCAGCAGCACATCGGCCGGCTGGAGATTCTGTTGCGGCGCTGCGGGGTCCGAGGGCGTGAACCGTTCATAGGCTTTGGCAGACTTAGCGATCACCCGCATGATGGCCCGGCCGGAGAGATCGCGAATCCGTTCCCGAACGCTCATCCTCGGTCTCCAGAACGGCCGGTGGGAGGATTTTTGCCGATCAGCAGCCGCCGGCGATCATGAGCGCTGCAGAATCTCCCGGCAACATGCTGTGGATCGATACGAACCCGGAATGGCAGGCGCGGTTCCGGCGAGATTGTATCAGCGTGCATCCGTCTACCCGAGACCGACACCGATCCGCAGGGTTTCTTCGGCTTCGCTGATCCGGCGGGGCAGTGGGATTGAGCTTGTCTCGCTCGGCACCGGACACAATGCTCGCAGGGCCAGATCGCAGACCTGGTCGGCGATGTCCGACAAGGACGCGGCGGCGTGAAGAGGCAGGACCGCGAGCGCGGACTCGACGAAGAGTTCGCGCGCATCGGCGACGTGCTCGGGCGCCAGTTCCGGAAACGCCTCGAACAACGCGGCCAGGCCGCCACCGTGGTCGCCGGTGCGTGCGCCCAGCGCCGCGATGAAATGCGCGAGGTCGTGCTCGAATTCGGCCCAGCGGTTGCCGACGACGCGGTCGAGTGGGCGGCGCAGGCGGGGATGCGCGCGCAACCGCTCGCTCAGCACCGCGACGACGTCGTGCAGACTGCCCTCGTCGAGGCCGAAGGCTTGGTCGAACACAAGTCGCATCTATGGCCGCTCCTTCCTGCTATCCGCCGCGCGGAGCGTTGCGACAACGTCCCGCCTCAAGCCGCCGGCGCGAGGCTGAAATCCGCCGGGTTCAGCATCAGATCGGCCAGGGTGTAGCGATCGACCGTCGCAAGGAAGGCGGCTAGCGCCTCGTGAAGAACGCCCTGGAGCCGGCAGCGCGGCGCGATCACACAGTCCTTGCCACCGCCGAAGCACTCGACCAGCGTGAAATCCGGTTCCGTCAGGCGCAGGACCTCGCCGATTCCGATCTCGGACGGCGCTCTGGCCAAGACGAGCCCGCCGGAGCGACCGCGGATAGCCCGGAGGAAACCGGCCCTGGTGAGCTGATGGCAGACCTTCATCAGATGCGTGCGCGAGATCCGGTAGGTCGCAGCCGTCTCCTCGATCGTGATCAGGCGTTCACCCCGACTTGCCGCATACATCAGGACCCGGAGTGAATAATCGGAAAATCGCGTCAGTCGCATGAACCATCCCGCATGTTCCGGCCGGCTGCCCCGACAGGTCGTTCCTTCCCGACGGGACACGCGTGAGACGATCCTTTCGTCGCAGCCGCCCGCGGGAAGCGAGCGAGCGCTACACGAACAGCATGACGAAAGCCATTCCGACAACGACCAGAACAAGTCCCCATATCAGCATCGGCACCAACGTGCTGTCGGTGCCGGCTGCGTCACGCGGTCGGCCGATCATAGTGGCTTCCTCTAAAAGGTATATTATTGATCCATCTTTATGGCAAAAAAGATGCATTGTAAATTCCGACATTGCGCCGAGCTGCCATGGCATCACGCCGCTGCCCCAACCGCCCAATGGATGAGGATGGGCTTCGGCCGGAGGCGGAGAGGGTATTTCTCAAGTGCGCAAGCGATGACGGGAGGTTTGAGCTACCGCAACGAAGGTTGCTGCCAACAGGGCGATAGTGGTGTGGGGGCGTGGAGGTTGCCATGCAGATCGTCGAAACGGTTCGCCAGTGGTGGCGTGTTCAATCCTACCTGCGAAAGCTCGAAGCGCTCGGCCCGGCGGCGATGGCCGAACTAGCCCGGGACAATGCCATTCCCGAGGCCGACCTGCGCCAGCTCGTATCTCGCAGCGAGACAGACTCTGCCCTCCTTCCCCGACTGCTCAAGCGCCTGGGGATCGACCCCGAACAACTGGCGCAGAGGCAAGCAGGCGTGCTGAGGGATATGACGATCGTTTGCGCGGGGTGCGCGATGACGCGTCGATGCCGCAGCGACCTCAGCCAGCAAGACGCTCCCCTGCGCCACGGGCGGTATTGCCCGAACACGGAGACCATCAGGGTGCTGCGCCAGGGTTCCGAGACGGGCGCGCGACCACGCGGATTCTGAACACTGCCGATCCGGCTCCTGCTCCTGCCTGCGCTTTACGCCGGCGAAGAACCGTCGCCAGATGCCGGACATGATTTGCCCGCGACAGGGTGGAGCGCTCAAATGGAAAACAGATTGGGCAAGGGCGAGGTAGCGACCGCCCGGAACTGGGTCGACCGCGCAATTGCCGCGATCGAGGCAGACCAACGTCGCTCCGCCGACACGCATCTGTGGAAGCTGGACGTGCCGGCACTGACGGGGATCGACCTGTACCTGAAGGATGAATCGACGCATCCGACCGGCAGCCTGAAGCACCGGCTGGCGCGTTCATTGTTCCTCTATGCGCTTTGCAACGGTCATATCCGCGAGGGCACGGCGGTGGTCGAGGCCTCGTCCGGCTCGACGGCGGTGTCGGAGGCGTATTTCGCACGCATGATCGGCGTCCCCTTTTTCGCCGTCATGCCGCGCTCCACCTCGCCCGAAAAGATCGCCGCGATCGAGCATTACGGCGGCCTGTGCCACTTCATCGACGATGGCGAACGGATCTATGCCGAATCCGCCGAATTGGCGGCGCGCCTGTCCGGGCATTTCATGGATCAGTTCACCCATGCCGAGCGGGCGACCGATTGGCGCGGCAACAACAACATCGCCGAGTCCATATTCCAGCAACTGGCGAGCGAGCTCCACCCGATCCCGTCCTGGGTTGTGATGAGCGCGGGAACCGGCGGCACCACCGCGACGATCGGCCGCTACATCCGCTACAAGCGCCACGCGACGCAGCTTTCCGTGGCCGATGTCGAGCGCTCCGCCTTCTTCGAGGGTTTCTCCACGCGCAATCTCGGCTGTCGCTGCGATCGCCCCTCGCGCATCGAAGGCATCGGAAGGCCGCGTGTGGAACCCTCCTTCGTGCCGGGTGTGATCGACACCATGCTGCGCGTGCCGGATGCCGTCTCGCTGGCGGCGATGCGGGTGCTCTCGCGTCGGCTCGGGCGGCGCGTCGGCGGTTCGACCGGCACGAATTTCGCCGCGATGTGCTTCCATGCGGCTCGCATGGCGAGAGCGGGCGAGGCGGGATCGCTGGTGACGTTGATCTGCGACTCCGGCGACCGCTATTCCAACAGTTACTACGACGATGCTTGGCTGGAAGCGAACGAGCTCGATCCCGCGCCGTTCGAGCCCGCCATCGAGGCTTTCCTACAGGGCGCGGGGCTCGACCTCGATCTCGCGGAATGCCACGGCTGAGCGCGAGGGAGCCGCGACGAAATAGGGACGCCATCGTTGACACTGCGGGAGCCGGATCGGCGACTGCATCGGCGGATCGCGTTACGATGTACTCTGCGACGACAGGTCAGGCTGAGGGGCGCCGCCCGCGACATGACGACACGGTGTCTGGAGGAGCCGCGGGGTCCGATCGCGGTCCCGCGCGCTTGACGTCTGTCGGGCAGAAGAACACGATCTCCCTGGCCATCGGGACGACGGACTGCTTCCACGCTCGCCATGCCGCGCTGCCAAGCAAGAACCAGCTGAACGAGGCGCCTGATGATCTCGTATCTGCAAGCGGCCCGCGAGCTCGACTTGCGCTGGTCGTTCTCGCTGCAGTTTCTGCCTCCAACGCCCACCCTGTACAGCAACAGCGAATACGCCGAGGCGCGCGGGATCGCTAGGGCGGAAGTCGATCTTTTCATGCGCTATGCCAAAGAGATCGCAGCGGGCAATGAACTACACCTCAACCTACTGGTCGATCTGTATGACCTGACGCTGGTCCACGGTCTGAGTTGGAACGACGGTTCCGGCCATGCTGCGAGCGATCGTCCCCGTGCCGGTTGATTGCGCACTGCGCCCCGGATCGATCGTACCGTCTCTTGCAAGTCAGCGCCCAGTCCTCGCATGCGCCCGGAACAAGTCCGTCGATCGCACATTCCACCCCGAAGGCAGAACGTTATGGACAAGTTCAAGGTCGGCGATCACGTCCGCTGGAATTCCGAGGCCGGAATGGTGAGCGGCAGGATCATCAGGGTCCATCACGCCGATTTCGACTACAAGGGCCACCGGCATCGCGCGTCGCAGGAGGAGCCGCAATACGAAATCAGGAGCGACAGGAGCGAGCATATCGCAGCTCATAAGGACGCCGCCCTGACGAAGATCGGCTGATGGTGGCCCAGTTCACCACGATCGGCCATTCCAACCGCTCCCTCGCCGAATTCGTGGCGATGTTGCAGGAGGCCGGCGTCGATCTCCTGATCGATGTCCGCACCTTTCCGCGATCGCGAGCTAATCCAGAGTTCAATATCGACCGGTTGCCCCATGATCTGGAGCGCTTCCAGGTCGGCTACTGCCATATTCCCGAGCTTGGCGGACGCCGCGCGAAGCAAGACGGAGTGGACGATCGGCTCAACGCGCTGTGGCGGAACCAGAGCTTTCACAACTACGCCGATTATGCGCTGAGCGACGCGTTCGGCGATGCGCTTGGGCGGGTGTTGCGTCTTGGGATGGATCGTCGCGTGGCGTTGATGTGCTCGGAGGCCGTGTGGTGGCGATGTCACCGCCGCATCATCACCGACTATCTTGTTCTGAACGGCCATCCGGTCGATCACCTGATGGGGCCAGGACAGATCGAGCATGCCATGCCGACGCCGGGAGCTCGGACGACGAACGATGGGAAGGTGACCTATCCGGCAGAGCCCGCCGAAGCGCAGGTCTCGTCTGGTTCACACAGCAATTAACCTCGCTCGGGCAGGCTGGGACCCCAGAGCAGACGGAGCAAGCCGTAGGCGATCAGGGGACGCAGAAGCCCAACCTGCCTGCTCTGTCCGCGATCGCATCGCGCACTGCCGCCGCGATGCGCGAGATCTTGCAACGAGACGGCACGGCCTCGGTCGAGGCTTTCGTCAGAAACGCACTCGCCACCTACGAAGCGGTCGTTTTAGCCTTCGCCGCGGGGGATCGGGATGCCTTGAGCCGCTGGCTCTCGCCCGAGGTCTACGATGCCTTCAGCAAGACGATCGGCGAGCGCGAGGAGGCTGGGGAAGAGATGGTTGAAACCTTGTTCTCGCGCATCGAGCCCGAGCTCATCGAGGCTCGGGTCGAAGAAGAGCGGATGGAGGTGTCGATCCGCTTCACCAGCGAATCCTTCAAGCTGCCGCGTCGCCCTGTGAGCCTGTTCTTCCGCAATGTCTCGACCCCGTTGCGCAACGTCGGCATCTGGACGTTCGCCCGCAACCCGGCGGTGCCGGACGATCTCTGGCGGGTCGTGGCGACGCAGACGGAGGGATGATGATCGACGATGACGATGATGAGCCGTGCGGCCATCGTGCCGGTGCCGGTGCCGGCTGAGGCTGACATAGATTTCGCGCGCATCGGTCTGGCGGGCGATGTGAACGATCGAGGCAACCGCCGAGCGGCCCTGTACCGAATGCGCCGTGCCAGCTAGGCATGAACGATGCGAGGCGGCGTGCGCTTGCGGTCGTCGCGCGGCTCGCGGGTCAACTCGCCCCAGTTCAGATCAAGGCGGCACCCGTCGTCGAGATCGAACGCGATGCGGGCCTTTCCTGCTTCTTTCGCAGTGATGGCTCGCACGGTTGCCGTTGCGAATGCTGTGCTGCGGCAAGGTTTCGCCGAAGCGGAGCCGGTCGCCAACGGCAAGAGCAACATCCGCCCGCTTGTCGGCACGGTCGATCGCCGGCAGCGCGACGATATCCGGTCCAAGTCGTGCTTCCTGCTTCAGCAACGCCTGCGCCTCACGGTTCAGATCGGCGGCGTCGGCGTTGCGCCGCGTACCTAGCACGTCCTCACTATAGGCCTGTCGCAGCTCGCGCCATGCCTCGATCGTTCGCTCCTGTGCGGCCTCGGTGCCGGAGACCAGCTCCAGCCGGTCATGCATGGCGTCGGCACGCATACCCGCTTCGGAATCCCCACGCGCCATCACGATGATGGCAGTCTTCTGCCAGTCCACCTCCTGACACCGGACTTCGGTCATGACGGCGGACCGGGCGACCATATCGGCGACGGCCTTGAGGGCTCTGGCGCCGGCAACCGAGGCAAGCTGCCGACGATCGCCGACCAGCACGACCTTGGCTCCGGCATCGCGCGCCGCCGTCAGCACGGCCTCCATGTTGCGCGTGCCGACCATGCCGGCCTCGTCGACGATCAGCAGGGTCCTGTCGTCAAGCGGAACGGCCCGGTCATGAGCCCGATCATAACGTCAGCTCGCAATCGCCTATGCGGCATGTCGTCATTCGTCGCCCATCGTCTGCATCTTCCGCAACATTGAAATTCATCTGACGCTGACGTGCTTCTGAAGCAAAGCATCGAGAGCCTTCAGCATCACGTCAGCTTGTCGGCATAGGCTTTCTGCATCGACAACCTGAACCGAGGAACAGGCCATGCAGAAGATGAAGGTTATGCTCGCCCTTCTGGCCATGACACCGGCAGCTGCTGCTTTTGCCGAAGATGGATGCAGGAACCCGGCGGAGCCAAGGCAATCCCTGGCCGCCGTGTCGAAACTCGCGGATGAATTTGGTTGGGCCATCTCCAGCGCGAGGATCGGAGACGGGTGTTTTCGGCTCCGTGTGACGGATGTTAACGGAACCATCCTGCGAGTCAGAGTTCACCCGGTGACGCTGGAGGTCGTCGGCGGGAAGATCGAAAAATGGGGGTCTGGCTCCGGTGTGTCCGGCGGCAAAGGTCTCTAGGACAGGCGGCTGAGGTGCTCCGGCTCATGGGTCGGCGTCCGCGTTGCGCCGCGTTGATCGGCCGAAACGCTTGATATCGGGGTCCGGCAGCTCTCCGGCCCTCGTTCCCGTTGGCCAAGAAGGCCATGGTGTGTCCATGACGATGCACGATGCGCCGGCTGCGTCGTTGACACATGCTCATCGACGGGCGGGCGGGAATCGTGAACCTGACGTGAGACGAGGTCGGTACGCTCAGGTAGCTGACGCGCGTGATGCGACCTGAGAAAGGGCGCAAGGCCGCCGCCCCAAGAACCTCGACTGATGCCGACACACGCCTGCCAGCGACGATAATTGATGAAGGCCCACCATAATTTCTGCTCAGCTCTGCCGGGAAGCCCTATATCGGGTGAGCAGCGATGACCTTTTCAGCGAGTCAGGCGAGCCGGCCGATTTGGAGCCGCGCCTCGAAGCCGTCCTTGCGTCCCTCCCTTGGGGAGATCAGTTCGAGACGGCTGCCGGTACCGGTGGCGACAGCCTTCGCGATGGCCAGCCCCAATCCGGCGCCTTTCGCCTGTGCGCGGCCGCGCTCGAACGGGTTGAGAAGGTGGGCGAGCAGATCTTGCGGCACAGCCGGCCCCGCATTGGCGACGCATAGCAAGCCGTCTATCGACAACGTCACGCAGACCGGTTCGATCAGCGAGCCATGCTTCAGCGCGTTCTCGATCAGATTTCGCGTCAGAATCGCGAACGCGTCCGGATCGATGTGCGCGAGCACGGGGGCATCGGGCAAGACCAACTCGATCCGTCCGGCATCGCCTGCGCTGACGGTCAGTTCAGCCACAATCATTCGGAGCAGGGCGCCGGTGTCGACCGGCTCGGCGCTATGAAGACGGCCTCCTTCTGCCCTCGCCAGTTGCATGAGTTTTTCTGAAAGGCCGGAGAGCCGCCGCAAAGCGGCTTCGATGTCCAGAGCGCGCTTGCGTGCGGCCGCGTCGGTCGTTTCGATGATCAGTCTCTGCGCCTGCGCCAGCGCAGCCGCGACCGGCGTACGCAATTCATGCGCGGAGTTGGCGGTGAAGCTACGCTCGGCCTCCAGGGCGCGCCTGAGGCGTTCCAGGAGCTGGTTCACCGCCTGAGCGACCGGCTGGATTTCCGAGGGCAGGTCGCCGGCCGCGACTGCGGTCAGATCGCCGGCGCCCCGAAGCTCGATCTCGGAGCGGAAACGCCGCAGGCTCGTGGTCGACAGGCGCACGACGGCCCATACGCCGATCAGGCTGATCGGAACGATCAGGGCGAGCGGGCGAGCCAGACCGACGAGCACCTCCCATGCCACGGCGCGGCGGCGGGCTTGCGGCTCTGCGACCGTGATCGTGAGCGTGCCCTGCAGTGCCGCATCCGAATAGAGACGGTGGGTCGGCGTATCGGAGAAGCCCATGCCGCTGAACGGCGGAAAGATCGCCGGGTCGGCTTGATGCGAGCGCAGCAGCACCTGCCCTTCGGCGTTGCGCACCACATAGGTGAAGTGCTCGTCATGCTCGCGCATCGTCGCGACGCTCTGGCTGGCTGAGTCGTCGCTGTCGCGCCCGATGATGTCGCGCACGGCCAGTGGCAGCAGACGCTGCCCGGTTTCCGCAAGCGCGCTGTCGAAGACCTCATCCATCTGATGGCGTAGATTCTGGGCTGTCACCGCGGCGGCCACTGCCCAGACCAGCGCGATGCCCAAGCCGAGCCAGAGCGACAGGCGCCATTGCAGGCTCTTCGGCGCGATCATCGCGCGCTTCCCAGCCGGTAGCCGATGCCTCGTACGGTGTGGACGACATCGCGGCCGAGCTTCTTGCGCAGGCGACTGACATGGACCTCAATCGTGTTGCTTTCCACCTCGGTACCGAAGGCATAGAGCCGGTCTTCCAGCTGGGTCTTGGACATCACCTGGCCGGGGCGCTGGACGAAGGCCTCGAAGAGCGCCCATTCGCGCGCGGTCAGGTCGATGAGCCGCCCGCCTTTCATGACCGTCCGCGCCGCCAGATCGATCTGCAGGCGGCCGATCTCGACGAGCGGATTGGGATTGCCGCTGTAGCGGCGCGCCACCGCGTTCAGCCGTGCGGACAGTTCCGCAAGGTCGAACGGCTTGGTCATGTAGTCGTCTGCTCCCGCATTGAGCCCTTCGATGCGGTCGGAGATCTGGTCCAGCGCGGTCAGGATGATGACCGGCGTGACGCATCCCTTCCGGCGCAGCTCGCGCAGGAATGCGATGCCCCGGCCGTCGGGAAGCATCAGATCCAGCAGGATCAGATCATAGGCGGCGCTGGCGAGATGCTCGGCGGCTCGATCGAGGCGGCCGACCCAGTCCACCGAATGGTTGTCGTCGACGATATGGTCGCGCACCGCGGCTCCGAGGATCGTGTCGTCCTCGATCAAAAGAACTCTCATGAAGGCGCAATCCCATCTGTCGCAGACCAGTTGCCTGCGGAACCTGTCAGCTTCCTGAAGGGCCGTGCCCTTCACGCTTCAGCTACGCGTCAGGAAAGATTGCCATCATTCCGGCATGTGAACGCTGATCAGGGACAAATGCCATGGTGAAGCCGTTCGTTGCGGGCCTGCTGCTCCTTGCCGTCGCAGGATCAGGAGTTGCGATGGCCGATGACGATTGCGACGTCCCCCTGGGGCGGTGGCAGCCCCGCGAGGCCGTGCAGGCGATGGCGCAGGCACGAGGCTGGCAGGTGGACCGTCTCAGGGTCGACGACGGCTGCTACCAGGTCAGGGGCACCGACGAGGCCGGGCAGCCGTTCAAGGCCAAGATCGATCCCGCCACCCTGGAGGTTGTCAAGATCAGGCGCAGGGCCGGCAACGACGGCGGCCACCGTCATGAAAGGCGCTCCTCCGCCGCCACCGGCTCGGTCGATCCATCCGGCCCGGCGTCTCCGAAATCTCTGTTCAATCGCAGCGAGCCGCCGAAAGCCACTGTGAAATAGGCGGGCCGGACCTCCCCGTCCCGGGGGGCTGCACCCTTCTGCCCAACGTTGGAGAAATGGCCATGTCTGTTGCAACCGCGCGCTATTCGAAAACTCTGGTCGTCATTCACTGGGTAACGGCCCTCGCCGTGCTCGGCGCATGGCTGACGGCAGAGGGCGGCCGTGCGGTGGTCCGGAATCCGCCCTTGCTGCATTTCTGGCTCGGTCTTGCAGTCCTGATCCTTGTCGTTCCCCGGCTGATCCTGCGGCTGGTGGAGCCTGCGCCTGATGGCGGCCCGCAGCATGGCTGGCTCGCTACCGGCGCCAAGATCGGCCACGGGCTGCTCTATCTGCTGCTGATCGCCTTGCCGATCACCGGCTGGTACGCCGCCTCGCGCATGGGCGTATCCGTCTCCTTCTTCGGCCTGCACCTGCCCTCCATCGCTGCGCCCGTGCAGGGACGCCCCGGCTTGATCGCCGAACTTCACGAGAATGGCGGCACCTTCATCCTCATCCTTGCCGGGCTGCACGCCCTGATGGCGATCTGGCACCAGTTCGTCATGCGCGACGGGACGCTGCGGCGGATGAGCCTGCGCTGAGAAGGCAGGCGTCCCGTTCCCTTCGTCTCTCCGGCCCTTCCCGCCTCGGTCCAGGCCGTGAGGGGGAGCGACGCGGTTTTCCGTCTATTCCGATGTTGGAGCGACCGGGCGCGAAGCGATCGCGGCGTTTCCTGACATCTGGCTGAAGCTGAAACCGCCGCCGCGTCAGGAGGCTGTCAGCGCGTCATCCCAGGGTGATCTTGCCGGGCGGCGGGGTGGTGCCTTCGCCGGTGCGGTTCGATGCCGGCCGGCAGGATCATGCGGTTCCCGCCGCCGGTGCAAAGGAGGTTCAGCCACCATGAACAAGATCATGCCGGCCATCGCGCTGACCGCGGCATTCATGCTGCCCTATCTTGCCCAGGCGCGACCGCTCAAGCTCACCACGACGCTGACGAACTATGGCGGCGACGGTGCCTATCTCGCGATCTATCTCACGAATGCTCAGGGGGCCTATGCCGGCAGCCTGTGGATGGCCGGCCGCAAGTCGAAATATTACACGCATCTGTCGGGCTGGCATCGTGCGACAGGGGGCAACTCCGCCGAGATCAACGGTATCACGGGCGCCAGCGTCGGCGCAGGCCGCACGCTCCAGATTTCGCTCGATCTCGCCGATGCGCTCTTCGATGCCGGCTATACACTGCATGTCGATGCTGCCGTAGAGGACATGCGCGACAGTCCGGACGAGGTCTCAGTCCCGCTGACGACCGCAGGTGCGAAGACGCCGGTCCGTGGCCGGCGCTATGTATCGAGCCTGGCTTATGCGTTCTGAGCGGTGGCCGGCATGATCCGCCTTGTTCATCGCTGGCCCGGTCTTGTAGCCGGCCTTCTGCTGCTGGTGCTCAGCCTGAGCGGTGCGCTTCTCTCGATATTTCCGGCCGTCGAACGCCTCTCCTCGGTGCAGGCGGACGCGCTTTCGACCGCTGAGCTGGCCGAGCGCATCCAGGCGGTTCATCCCGAGGTCGAGCAGATCAGGCGGAGGCCTTCGGGCCGGATTAGCGCCTACTGGTCCGAGAACGGCGTGCCGCGGGCAGCGGTCATGGATCCCGCGACAGGGCGGGAGATCGCCTCCGCCGATCCGAACCCCTTCGAGCGCTGGTTGACCAGACTGCATCGTTCGCTCCTTTTCGGCGACGCTGGTCGCATGGCGATGGCGGCCGGTGCCGCCGCCATGCTGGTGCTGGCTGTTTCCGGCGCCGTACTCGTCGCGCGGCGTGCAGGAGGCTGGCGGCGCTGGTTCTCGCCGTTGCGCGGGCCGTTCGCGGCGCGCCTGCATGTCGAGCTCGCGCGCATCGCTGTCGCCGGCCTGCTCTTGTCTTCCGCCACGGCCTTGTGGATGACGGCCTCGACCTTCGACCTCCTGCCCGACGGGCCATCATCGCCCGTGGCGGAGGTCGAGGGAAGTGGCCGGACAGGGATGCCCGTCGCAGGCATGGATATCCTGAAGCGAACACCGGTTTCCGAGCTGCGCAGCCTGTCCTTTCCCGATCCGGCCGATGCGACCGACGTCTTCACGCTCAAGACGGACCGCGGCACCGGCTATCTCGACCAGGGAACCGGTGCGCTATTGGCCTGGAGCGACCCGAGCGCATGGCAGCGCGTCTCGGAGACCATCGACATGCTGCACACCGGGCGGGGCGCCGCTGCCCTAGGGCTGGTCCTCGGCTTGATGGCACTCAGCGTACCGGTGATGGCCGGGACGGGTTTCGTGCTGTGGTTCGCAGGCTGGCGCGCTCGCCCGCGCATTCGCGGCAATGCCGCGGCCGGGCGCGCCGAGACGATCCTGCTCGTCGGGTCCGAGGGCGGCACCACATGGGGGTTCGCCGCGACGCTGCATGCGGCGCTCTCGGCAACCGGGCAGCTCGTTCACGCCGCGCCGATGTCGTCCTTCGAGCCGGCCCGCTATCGGCAGGCGCGGCGCATCCTGGTCCTGAGCGCGACCTATGGCGACGGCGCTGCTCCTGCTTCGGCGCGGGGTTTTCTCGACCGGCTGAAATCCTTGCCTGCGCGCCCTTCGGTCGCGCTTGCGGTTGTCGGCTTCGGCGATCGCAGCTTTCCTGGATATTGCGCTTTTGCGCAGGCCGTTGCCGATGTGGCGGAGGCGCGGGGCTGGCGCATGCTGGTTCCGTTCATGACGGTGAACCGCCAGTCGCCGCAGGATTTTGCCCGCTGGGGCCGGTCGCTGGGCGCCGTCATGGGGTGGGAGCTGGAGCTCGTCCACCAGCCGGTCCGGCCGGCGGCCTTCCCGCTGACGCTCGTTTCGCGCCGCGACTATGGCGCCGAGGTACAGGCGCCAACCGCCATCCTGCGCTTTGCCCCGCCGAAGCCGCCATTCTGGCTGCGGCCGACCGGTCGCGGCTTCGGGCGTTTCGTGGCCGGGGATCTCCTCGGCGTCCTGCCGGAAGGCTCTGCCGTTGCCCGCTTCTACTCGCTGGCATCCGGGTGCCGGGACGGTTTCATCGAGATCGTCGTCAGAAAGCACCCCGCCGGCCTGTGCTCTGGCCAGCTCTTCGAGCTGCAGCCGGGCGATACGGTCAACGCCTTCTTGCGGCAGAACTCCGGCTTCCATGCCGGCTGCGACGCTGCGCCCCTCATCCTCGTCGGGGCCGGAACGGGTATCGGGCCGCTGGCGGGTTTCATCAGGGCCAATGTCCGGCGCCGCCCCATCCGCCTGTACTTCGGCATGCGGCATCCCGACAGCGATTTTCTTTATGGCGAGGAGCTGGAGGGTTGGCGGCGGAACGGACAGCTGCAGCAGCTCACGACGGCCTGCTCGCGCACGCGGCAGCCCAGTTATGTGCAGGATGCGCTGCGCGGGGAGGGCGCCGAGATCGCCCGCATGGTTCGCGAGGGGGCGCGGGTCATGGTGTGCGGCGGGCGCGAGATGGCAGCCGGTGTCTCCGCGGCGCTCGCCGACATTCTCGCCCCCACCGGGCTGACGCCAGTGCTGCTCCGCGCGGAGGGACGTTATGTCGAAGATGTCTTCTGATCCGGACCGCCAGGCGTTAAACGGACCCACCATGGGCACGCGCTGGTCCGCGCTGTTCTACACGACCGGAACCTTCGACCCGGCACCGGTTCGCAGTGCGCTTCAGGCTGCGGTGGATGAGGTGGACGAGCAGATGTCCGGCTGGAAGCCGGATAGCGATCTGATGCGTCTCAATGCGGCCCCGGTGGGGCGATGGGTCGCTGTCCCCGAGCGGCTGATGACGGTGCTGGAGCTCGCGCTCGAAATCGGCCGCTCCTCGGCTGGTGCCTTCGACATAGGCATGGGCGATGTCGTGAGCGCCTGGGGGTTCGGCCCGTCCGTGGCCGACCGGGCCCTGATCCGCAAGGCGCTCGAAATCCCGCGACAGGCCGCATACGAGGTGCTGGAGTTGAATGTGGAGGGCGGCGAGGCGCGCAAGAGGGCTCCCATCGTCCTAGACCTCAATGGCATCGCAAAGGGCTATGGCGTCGACCGGCTGGCGGAGACGCTGCGCAGCTTCGGTATCACCAGCGGGCTGGTCGGCATCGACGGCGAGATGCGGGCCCTTGGCCTGCGTCCCGATGACGAGCCGTGGACGATCGCCGTCGAGAAACCCGAGCCCGCCTGCCGTACGCCGCACTCGATGCTTGTACTGCAGGACGCCGCGGTGGCCACTTCAGGCGACTATCGGCACTGGGTGGACGTCGGAGATCGCCGCCTGTCGCATACGATGGACCCGCGCCGCGGCGCGCCCCTGACAAGGTCACCGGCCTCGGTCACCGTGGTGGCGCGGACCTGCGCCGAAGCCGACGCCTGGGCGACTGCGCTGATGGTCCTCGGTTCCGGGGAGGGGGCGGAGCTCGCGCGGCGGCTCCGGCTCGATGCGTTGTTCCTCATGCGCGAGGGCCAGACCATCCGGCCCCGGGCGGTCGGCGCCCTGTTCGCGGCTGGCCCGCTCAACCAGGTCGCGCGCTGATCGTCGCGAAACGGCGTGGCTGCCGCGATCGCGCCGCGTGGCCGCTTCCCCGGGGGCACCCGCTGCAGGCAGCCGGGCTCGGTCGATGTCGCGATACGCACTTGCATCTCATCAATATATATTATACATTATCGTATAATGACGAATGCTGAGAGGATGCTCACGATGACCGCCGTGAAGATCGACGACCGGCTGACGGTCGCCAGCCAACCGAGCCAGGAGACGCTCGCCGCGTTGGCGACTGCCGGATTCGCCGCGATCATCAACAACCGGCCCGACGGAGAGGAGCCCGGCCAGCCCGCCAGCGCTGCCGAGAAGGCGGCCCTCGAGCGTGCCGGCCTTGCCTATCGCTTCATCCCCGTGACGGCGGCGACGATCACCGAAGCTGATATTCGCTCCTTCCAGGCGGCGGTATCCGGGGCGAAGGGAGCAGTCTACGCTCATTGCCGCAGCGGCACGCGTTCACTGACGCTGCACGTGCTGGGCGAGGTGCTGGCTGGGCGGATGAAGCCTGGCGATGTCGAGGCTTTCGGTCGCGCACATGGCTTCGATCTGTCGGGCGCCGCGTTGTGGCTCGCCCGCAATGCGGCCCGGACGCCGCAGGTGAAGGGCTTCTACGAGCCGCGCTCCGGCAGCATCCAGTATGTCGTTACCGATCCGAAGACGAGGCGGTGCGCGATCATTGATCCGGTCTATGAGTTCGATGAGAAGTCCGGGGGGACCGCCACGCATCAGGCCGACGCGATCCTCGCCTATGTGGCGCGCGAGGGGCTCACCGTCGAATGGATCCTCGATACCCATCCTCACGCCGACCATTTCTCGGCTGCTCATTATCTCAAGCAGAAGACGGGCGCCCCGACAGGCATCGGCGCGCGCGTCACGGAGGTCCAGAAGCTCTGGCAGGGCCTCTACAACTGGCCGGAACTGGCGACCGACGGCTCGCAATGGGACTGGCTCTTCGCGGAGGGCGACAGCTTCAAGCTGGGCGAGCTCACGGGGCGCGTGATGTTCTCGCCCGGCCACACCCTTGCCTCCGTGACCTATGTGATCGGCGACGCGGCCTTCGTGCACGACACGGTCTTCATGCCGGATTCCGGCACGGCGCGGGCGGATTTTCCGGGCGGGAGCGCCAGGGCCCTGTGGGCGTCGATCCAGGCGATCCTGGCCTTGCCGGACGATACGCGCTTGTTCACCGGGCACGATTACGAGCCCGGCGGGCGCGCCGCCCGATGGGAGAGCACGGTAGGTGAGCAGAAGCGCGCGAACCCGCATCTGGCCGGCATGACGGAGGAGCGCTTCATCGCGCTGCGCGAGGCGCGCGACCGCACTCTGCCGATGCCGAAGCTGATCCTGCACGCGCTGCAGGTCAACATCCGCGGCGGCCGGTTGCCGGAGCCCGAAGCCAACGGCAGGCGCTATCTCAAGTTCCCGCTCGATGCGCTCCCGGGGGCGGTGTGGTGATGACTTCCGCGATGACCGGCACGATGCCGCCGGCGGAGATGGAGGCGCGCGCGGGCGAGGTCGCCAGCTTGCTCAAGGCATTGTCGCATCCGGCGCGTCTGCGGCTCGCCTGCACCCTCGCCGAAGGCGAATACGCCGTCGGCGAGCTCGAGGAGCGGCTCGGTATCCGTCAGCCGACGCTGTCGCAGCAGCTCGGCGCATTGCGCGAAGCCGGGGTCGTCACGACGCGCCGCGAGGCCAAGCAGATCTTCTACCGCCTGAGCGAAGAGAAGGCCGCGCGCCTGATCGAAGCCCTCTACGCGATCTTCTGTGAACCGGAGCAACACCCATGAGCGCCTATTGGCCTTCTCTGATCGGCGGCATGCTGCTCGGCCTTTCCGCCGTCGCGCTGCTGCTGCTCGACGGGCGGATCGCCGGCATCAGCGGTATCGTCGGCCGCTTGCTCGGCGGTGGGCAGGTTCCGCTGAACGCGGCTTTCGTCATCGGACTCATCAGCGGCCCGCCGCTCTACATGCTGGCCTTCGGGAGCTTCCCAGCCGTGACCATCGCCGCCCCCTGGCTCCTGGTCCTCATGGCCGGGCTCGCCGTCGGCATCGGCACGCGCATGGGCTCGGGCTGCACCTCGGGCCACGGCATCCTCGGCCTCGCCCGCTTTTCGAAACGTTCGTTCGCCGCGACCGCGACCTTCCTCCTCGCGGGGGGCGCGATGGCGACGCTGATGGAGTTCCTGCGGTGAAGCATCTCGCGGCCCTGCGTATCGTCGTTGCGCTCCTCGCCGGCGCGCTCTTCGGCTTCGGCCTGTCGCTCTCCGGAATGCTCGATCCGGCGCGCGTGCTCGGCTTCCTCAATCTCGCCAGCGGGCATTGGGACCCGAGCCTGGCCTTCGTGCTCGGCGGCGCGGTGGCCGTGGCGGTGCCCGGCGTCATGCTGCAACGCCGGCTGCGGCACCCTCTGCTCGACGACAGCTTCCATCTGCCGGAGAAGACGGAAATCGACGGGCGGCTGGTGGCGGGCTCCGCATTGTTCGGAGCCGGATGGGGGCTCGCTGGCTTCTGTCCCGGCCCGGCGGTCTCGGCCCTATCGATGGGGCTCGTGCCGGTCCTCCTGTTCGTCGCGACGATGGCGGCAGGGATGATACTGCATGACCGGCTGATCGCGGGGATGCTGCCGCGATGACCTCGACCCTCGTCCCTGCACTCGCTTCCGGCGGCCTCGTGGGCTTCAGCCTCGGCCTGGTCGGCGGCGGCGGCTCGATCCTGGCCACGCCGCTGCTCCTCTATGTCGTCGGTATCGCCAGCCCGCATGTCGCGATTGGTACCAGCGCGCTGGCGGTCTCGATCAATGCCTATGCCAACCTGCTCGCCCATGCCCGGAAGGGCCATGTGCGCTGGCTCTGCGCGGCCGTCTTCGCCGCGGTGGGGACGCTCGGCGCCCTGCTCGGTTCCAGCCTCGGCCTCGTCGTCGACGGAGCGCGCCTTCTCCTGCTCTTCGGGGCGCTGATGGTCGTCGTCGGGCTGCTGATGCTGCGGCCGCGCGGCGTCGGGCGTGGAGAGGAGCGGCCGGCCGACCGGCGCACATGCGCACTGACCGCCGCAGCGGCGCTGGCGACGGGCATGGCTTCCGGCTTTTTCGGCATCGGCGGCGGCTTCCTCATCGTGCCGGCGCTCGTCTTCGCCACCGGCATGCCGATGATCAACGCCATCGGCTCGTCTTTGCTCGCGGTGGGAACCTTCGGGCTGGCGACGGCCCTGAACTATGCCCGCAGCGGCCTCGTCGACTGGGTCATCGCCGGGCAGTTCATCGCCGGCGGCGTCGTGGGCGGCATTCTCGGCATGCTGCTGGCGACGCGTCTCTCGGCTGGCAAGGCCACGCTGAACCGCATCTTCGCCGCGCTCATCCTGACGGTCGCGACCTATGTGATCTTCAAGAACCTGCCGGCGACGATCGTCTTCGGCTGAGCGTGGAGGCTGGTTTTTGGCAGGACGACGCCGGCAGGGGCCGGCTGAAGCCAACGGTCGCTATGCGGCGTGTATACTTGCTACGGAGCCTGAACGACATGGATGCGCCATCCAACCAGCCGGGTATCGTCGGCGGTCTGAACGCGACGAAGCCGAAGCAGACAGGCATCTTCGGCCGCCGAGCCGTCCGGCGTGCCCTTGCGGGCGTCGCGGTCGTCAGTGTGCTTTTGGGTGCCGGCATCGTCTACAGCAATCGTCCGGTCGAAGTTGAAGCACTCATGCCCGAGCGTGATGTTCCGGTCCGTGTATTCGGACTGGGCACGGTCGAGGCCCGCGTGATGTCCAAAGTCGGCTTCGAGGCTGGAGCTGCGCTCGTGGAACTCCATGCGGATCACGGCGACCATGTCCGCAAGGGGCAGGTCCTCGCCCGGCTCAGCCTTGGCGAGCAGGAGGCCAAGGCGGCAAAGGCACGCGCCGCGCTCCAGATCGCCGAAGTCAACATCGAGCGGGCGGAGGCGAATCTGGAGAAGGCGCGCGCCGTTCTCGCGCAAAGGCAGGTCGCCAACCGGCGTAGGCAGGAGCTCGCCGGACGTAGCGTCGTATCGGAGCAGTCAGCCGAAGAGTCCGCCCGGGACGAGGCCGTTGCCAAGGCGGACGTCACCGTTACCGAAAGCGAGGTCGCGAGCAGCAGGGCGCAACTGGCGGATGCTCGGGCGCAAGTCCAGTTCGAAGAAACGTTGCTGGGACACCGGACATTGACGGCTCCCTACGACGCGATCGTCATTGAACGGCACAAAGAACTGGGCACGGTCGTCAAGGCCGGCGATCCGATCTTCACGCTGATCGCAAACGACAGCTACTGGGGCCTCGCCTATGTCGACGAAGCGCGTGCCGGCTTCATAGCGGAAGGCCAGCGGGTGCAGGCCCGCTTGCGGTCCCGCCCGCAGGACGTATTCACCGGCAAGGTGGCCCGCATCGGGCTTGAAAGCGATCGCAGCACGGAGGAGCGACGCGTCTTCATCAGGGGCGACAACCCGCCCGCCCGCGTTTTCCTGGGAGAGCAGGTCGAGTTCCTGATCACGGCTGCCACCCTCGCCGAGGCGCTCCTGATTCCAGAGGCAGCCGTCCATGGCTACAACGGCTACGAAGGCACGGTCTGGACGGCTGAGGATGGCCGGCTGAACCGGCGGCTCGTCAGGTTCCGGCATCGCACGGAAGATTCCCGCCTTGAGATTGTCGGCGGGGTGCCAGAGCACGCGCGCGTGGTAATGCGCGTTGCGCCAGGCTTGCAGGTCGGGCGTATGGCGCGGATCAGCGAGGGCAAGCGGCCGTGAACCTCGCCTATCGCGACATCAGGCACGGCTTCGGGCGCTTCATCCTGACCTGCATCGGGCTCGGACTTCTGCTGGGTGTCGTGCTGGCCATGATCGGCATCTATCGCGGGCTTGTCGTCGATGCGTTGACCATCGCCCGGGCCCCCGCAATCGATCTGTGGGTCGTCGAGGCCAACACGCGCGGCCCCTTCGCCGAAGCCTCGCGCATTCCCGGCGACGTCCGCGAGGCCGCCGCGCGCCTCGCTGGCGTGGAGTCGGCTGGCGGCATCACCTATCAGACGGTCGAAACCGAGCATATGAGCGCCAAGCTCAGGCTCTATGTCATCGGCTACGAGCCGACGCGGCCGGGAGGGCCGCCGGAGATCCTTGCAGGGCGGGGTATCGCCCGCAGCCATTACGAGATGGTCGCCGATCAAAGCACCGGCCTCGCGCTCGGCGATCGCCTCCGCGTCGGCCGGAACACGTTTTCTGTGGTGGGATTGACGCGCCACCAGGTCAGCTCCGGCGGCGATCCGGCCGTATACATCACCTTGGCGGATGCTCAGAAGCTGCAGTTCGACCTTGCTCCGCCGGCGGCTCGCATCCAGCAGGCGCGCGGTGCCGTCGGAGGCAGCCGCGACACCGTGAACGCTGTTGTCGCGCGGCTGCAGCCCAATGCTTCTCCCGAAGCGGTAGCAGAAGCCGTCCGCCGCTGGAAGCACCAGGCCGCGATCACCCAGGAGGCTCAGGAACAGATCCTGATCAGCTCCCTAGTCGACCGCGCCAGACGTCAGATCGGGCTCTTCACGTCGCTCCTGCTCGTCGTATCCGCTGTGATCATCGCCCTGATCATCTACACGATGACCATCGAGAAGACGAAGCAGATCGCCACTCTGAAGCTCATCGGCGCCCCGGACCGAACCATCATCGGCATGATCGTTCAGCAGGCGCTGGCGCTCGGGCTCATCGGGTTTTCCATCGGCGCCACGCTGATCGCGAGCATCAGCGGCTACTTTCCGCGCCGCGTGATTCTCGAAGCCGACAATATACTCGCGCTGGGTCTCGTCGTGGTCGTCGTGTGCCTGATGGCGAGCGGGCTCGGGGTTCGTGCGGCGCTTCGGGTGGATCCCGCAACGGCATTGGGAAGCTGAGAGATGGCAGGCGCGATGGCAGATCATCCGCTCGTGCGCTGCGAGCGCATCTCCAAGCATTTCGGCGATGGCGAGACGCGGGTGGACGCACTTCGCGATGTGAGCCTGGACGTCTATCCGCGCCAGGTCGTCGCGTTGCTCGGCCCCTCGGGCTCCGGGAAGACGACGCTCCTCAACATCATCGGCTGCATCCTCGAGGCGTCCTCGGGCTCGATGACGTTCGACGGTGAGACGGTGCTGAGCGAGGGGCGATGGCTGAAGTCAAATCTCAGGCAGCTCAGGCTCCACAATATCGGCTTCATCTTCCAGTTCCACAATCTCATCCCGTTCCTCGACGCGACCGACAATGTTGCTCTCGTGCTTCAACTGGCCGGGGAAGAAGCGGGCGCGGCCCGGGCCCGGGCGGTCGAACTGCTCGACTATCTCGAGGTCGGGCACCGCCGGAACGCGATGCCCGCCAAGCTGTCGGGCGGCGAGGCGCAGCGCGTTGCCATCGCGCGCGCCCTAGCCAATCGGCCACGCATCATTCTCGCCGACGAGCCGACGGCCGCTCTCGACTCAAAACGCGCTGGGATCGTCATGGACCTGCTTCGCAAAGTCGCCGTCGAGCAGGAGGCTGCCGTCATCGTCGTCACCCACGACGAGAAGATATTCGACTGGTTCGACCGGAAATTCACCCTACGCGATGGTCGCCTTGCATAGATGCTACGGACACATGCTTCATCGTGATGATCGACCGAATCTCCGCAAACGCCTTGTTTGCGAGGCGTTGTAAGCAGCGGGGCAAGACATGCCGGCAGTGCGGACTCGCTTCTCAGGTCTTGCCGGCGCAGAAATGCCCGTAAAGCACGGTCATGATCTCCGTCACGACCGGGTGGCTGATGGAATAATACAGGGTCCGATGATCGCGGCGGAATTCGACGATACCCTCGGTCTTCAACTTGGAAAGGTGCTGGGACATCGAGGTTTGAGGCACGCCGGTCGCTGCGATCAACTCCGTAACGCTCCTTTCGCCCTGGGATAGTGCGCAGAGAATCAGAAGCCGGCTCGGATTGGCCAAACCCTTGAGGAAGCCGGCTACGGCTTCGGCTTTGTCAGGCATGATCTGTATCAAATCCACCAGGGGCTCCGCTTCACATTTCGCGTTTTTCTTATACCATCAAAACGTGAAACGATAGATGACCCAGTCAGGAGCAGTTGTGAGCAAGGATTATCGCGCCATCACCAGGGATATCTCGGCCTACACCAGCGAGATCAGGAAGCTACAACCTGATGCCATGCAAGCCTTCTATGCCCTGTCGAAGGCAGCCGGTGCCGACGGTGCCCTCGACAAGAAGACCAAGGAGCTGGTGGCTCTCGCGATCGGTATCACACAGCGTTGTGACGGCTGCATCGGATTCCACAGCAAGGCATTGGTTGGCCTTGGCGCGATGAGGCAGGAAGTCGCCGAGATCGCAGTGATGTCGGTCTATATGGGCGGTGGCCCGGCGCTGATGTACGCCGCCGACGCCTTGCGGGCCTTTGATCAGTTCAACGAGCCGGAAGCAGGGTAGGTCAAGCCGCTGGAGGCGGTCTTCGGCTCCGCCATGGTTGAGCCACCGCCATCCCCGGCTTGTGTCAGATCAGAGTGCGAAATCGTTGTCTTGCGCCTTGTTAGGGCGAAACTCTGCCCCAAAAGGGGCAACCCAACTCGAAGCGGCCGCAGACCAGAGGAGAATACATCATGACCAGGAATGTCGGGGGGATCGATCGCCTGTTGCGAATCGTCATTGGGCTGGTCCTGCTATCGCTGATCTTTGTCGTCGAAGGCGTAGTGCGCTGGTGGGGATTGCTCGGTCTCGTCCCGTTGTTGACCGGCCTTTTCCAAACCTGCCCGCTCTATTCGGTGTTTGGCCTCAACACTTGTCCACTCCGGAACATCAGCAAGTGAGCGGAAGCCGACGCGCGGTAATTGACGTCGGATCGTCAACCGCTTCGGCAAGCGCGAAGGTGAAAGACGGGGTCTGCGCGAGGAGGTCGGGATGGCGGTTGCTGCGCGCATCCCGATCGTCGTCGCCGTCAACCGCCAGTATCTGCGGCAGTGGCGGGCTTTCGCGGGCGAGAACTTCGCCGCGCTGCCGCTCGATGCCGGCGAGATCGCGGACTGGTGCCGCAGGGCGGTCGCGGGGCTCGAGGCCTGATATCCGGAGGGCGTCCCCGCCTTATCCCGGCCTGGGCTGTTACTCGCCGCCGCCGCACGCCAGGGCGTCCCTGATGCAGTCCGCCAGCGAACAGTCCTCCAGCGGCTTTTCCAGCACCGCCCGGCAGCCGCACAGCGACGCCCGGCGGCGAATCTCGGCGGTGGCCTTTGCCGTGATCAGAATGGCGGGCAGCGTGATGGCACTCTGCCGCAGGCGGTCGATCAGCGCCAGCCCGTCGAGCGAAGGCATGCAATAGTCGATGACCAGGCAGGCTCGCGCGGGCAGCTCCCGTTCCGCGAGCAGTTCCTTGCCGTTGCGAAAGGCCCGGACCTGGAAGCCTTCGAGCGCGAGGGAAAATGTCAGCGACTGCCGGACGGCATCGTCGTCGTCGACGATGATCACGCATCCTTCGGGAAACATCGGCGTACCCTGCTTCGGCGATCCGCGGCTCGGATTGCGCCAGGATGGCATGCCAGCAGTCTGCGTCGGCCCCCCGCGGCATCCAAGTCAGGAATACACCTTACGCGGGCCGCTCCCGACGGCGCGCGGCGATCTCAAGGGGGGCGCTGTCGCCGACCAGCAAGGCGAAGCGAACGAGCTCGGGCAGGCTGGCAGCCCGCATCTTGGTCATGACATTGGCCCGGTAGATCTCGACCGTCCGGGGGCTGATCCCGAGCTCGTGCGCGATCACCTTGTTGGCTTTGCCTTCGACGAGACGGTCGAGCACCTGCTTCTCGCGCTCGCTCAGCGATTTGAGGCGCACCAGGATGTCGATGCCCTGCGCCTCGTGCTGCGTCTTGCGCTGATGCCGGTCGAGGGCCGAGCGCACAGCGGCGAGCAGCAGTTCGTCGTCGAAGGGCTTCTCGATGAAGTCGACCGCTCCTTCCTTCATCGCCTCGACGGCGAGCGACACATCCGCATGTCCGGTTATCACGATCACGGGAAGGCTGATGCCGCGCTCGGCAAGGCTGCGGAGGAATTCGATGCCGTCGATGCCCGGCATGCGCACATCGGTGATGATGCAGCCCGTCGGCGCCTCCCTGACGTTGTCGAGAAACTGGCTGGCGGATTCGTGCAGCCTGACTGGAAACCCGTCGGAAGCCAGCAGGAACGAGAGCGACTGCCGGACAGCCAGATCATCATCGACAATATGGACGATGGCATCACCCTGCATGAGCCAGCTCCTCCGGATCGACTGCGCGCAGTGAAAAGGTGAAGCAGGTTCCGCGTCTCCACTCCGAGTCGGCCCAGATCTTTCCGCCATGCGCCTCGACGATGGTGCGGCAGATCGAGAGCCCGACGCCCATGCCATGCTGCTTGGTCGTGACGAAAGGCTGGAAGAGCTGGTCGACGATTTCGGGAGCCAGGCCCGTGCCGGTATCGCGGACCGAGATCTCAAGCATCTCCTCGCCAACGCGCCGGGTCTCGACGACCAGCTCGCGCCGCTTCTCGCCATCCATCGCCTCGATCGCGTTGCGGATGAGGTTCAGCAGCACCTGTTGGATCTGGATGCGGTCGGCGAGCGTGAAGGTGGCGCGAGGGTCGAGGAGATAGGCGATGTGAACACCTTGTTCCTGGGCGCCGACCATGGCCAGCGCGCTGGCCTCCTCGATCAGCTTGGCAAGAGGCTCGATCCGGCGCTCGCTTTCGCCGCGCTGCACGAATTCGCGCAGATGCCGGATCACCTGGCCGGCGCGCAGGGCCTGATCGGCCGCTTTCGTGACGCCGTCCTCCAGAAGGCGGGCGGTTCCGCCCTCCATGCGCTGGAGAAGCCGGCGACACCCCTTCAGGTAGTTCGCGATGGCCGTCAGCGGCTGGTTGATCTCATGGGCCAGCGTCGATGCCATCTCGCCCAGCGCTGTGAAGCGCGACATGTGGACGAGCTCGGATTGCAGCTCCTGCAGGCGGGTTTCGGTCTTCTGCCGTTCCGTCAGATCGCGGATGAAGCCGGTGAAGTAGCGCCGGCCGCCGGAGTGCATCTCGCCGACGGCGAGTTCCATCGGAAAGGTCGAGCCATCCTTGCGCTGGCCGACGACGATCCGCCCGATGCCGACGATCCTGCGCTCGCCGGTGGCGAGATAGCGCTTGATGTAGCTGTCGTGATGATGCCGGTAGGGGCTGGGCATCAGTATCTTGACGTCCTCGCCAATCACCTCGCTGCGATCGTAGCCGAACTGCCGGACCGCTGCCGCGCTGAAGGACTGGATCCGGCCGTCCTCGTCGATCACGACGATGGCATCGGGGATCGTCTCGAGGATGGAGCGCAGATGCGCCTCGCGGACCGTGTGGGCCTCCTCGGCCTGGAGCTGTTCGGAGATGTCGCGCAGGACGAGCGCATATCCGCCCGGGCAGCCCGGCTGTGCCTTCACGCTCGCGATCGAGAGCTGCGCGGTGAACGAGGTCCCGTCCCGGCGACGGCAGATGCGCTGCGTCTCGGTCCTGCCAGCCTCCTGCGCCGCGGCGAGCAGCGAGGCTGTCACGCCCGGATCCGCGGCAACAAAGAGGCATGCGAGGTCGCCGCCCAGAATCTCGGCCCGGCTCCACCCCGTGATCTGTTCGGCGCCGGCGTTCCAGCTTCCGATCCGGCCCGCCTCGTCGACGAAGGCCAGGCCGATTCCCGTCATCGCCTCGATGAGAACCGCAGGCAGTTTCGGAGATTCGATCTCACGGGTCAAAGGCAAGTTCTCCTGCCGGAAATCGCCTTCCGGTTCGTTCCGACTGGAAGCGAGTTGCCCCCAGATGTTGAAAAGACTGCCGATGACGTACGAATTCCACTCCCGTCATTTTCAGGAGCACATCTGAAGCTGTGACGTAAATTGTCGTGCTAGGGGCCGGTTGTCCTTGTTTTGAGTCAAAGAGGTGAGGGGTTTTTGCGCTTACTCTTCGCTATTCCTCTTGTCAGGGAGCGCGCCATGCATCCAAGGCTACAAGGGCAGAAAGCCACGCGGCGATGGCCAAGGTTCGAAAGGGTACGGCAGCAGGCGGATTTGTTTCGCGAGATGATCGAGCGAGCGGATGTCGATCCTGGAGCAGCGGCCAGAGACGACTTTGGCGGTAATTACGCCATGGCCGCGCGCCTTTGCTTGTCCTGCCCTCACGCCTGTGCTTGCCGTGGCTGGCTTGATAGCGGCGCGTCCGGGGCGGCCCCGGATTTTTGTCTGAATATTGCCTTTCTGCGCCGGGTCAGCGCGGTAGGTTGTGATTGGAAAATGGATCGACCGATGGACTTACAAGGCAGACGCGATGCCGTGGCGACCGATGCGGCCTAGGCTCGCCGCTGCGATTGTGGGGGAGAGCCGTTCGACGGTTTCACGGATCGTGAGATCGCAGCAATGGTGAGCGCGTGCTCGCTGGGGATCATGTCCATGCAGGCCTGTCGAGGGCGGTTTGTTGGGTAGATCCGAGATGTGTTTGACCTCGGCATTTACGTCGTTGGGAACGTGATGAGTGAAGACACGGTGCGCGTCGTTGACGAAATCGCCAAGGGCAAACTTGATCGCGGCCAACTTCAATCTCGTCTCCAAGCATCTCGACGCAGCCAAGCAGGAGTGTGACAAGGACGATCGGCAGCGGCGCGAAGCTGAACTCGCTGGGAACGGGCGCATCCTGACCCGGTATAATCAGGCCGCATCGTACGATGCCCAACAGTCAGGCGAAGCTGTCCGAGGTGGAAGCCGGAAGGGCCTGTGAGCCGCCGCGAGGTTCATTCCATCGAGCCACGGTCGGCTTACTGATGACAGTAATCCAGGAGTCCACGACGAGGGACAGTGCCCATTCGCCGCTCGTCAAGAGTACGATTTCGGCCGTCGATGCTCAGCTCGAACGGCATCACGATCACCCTCATGCCGCCATCGCTGTCATGTCTCCTTCTCGGCGGTGTGGTGCTGAAATCGCGTGCCGGCGAGCGGAGATCGAGAGGGCGCGGGTGAGGTGAACCTTGGGGCAAAGCTGTCGCCTCTGGCCGTTACGTTCCACCAACCTGCCATTCTCTGAGGGCAGCGCCTTCGGGTTCCAGGTTGAGTAGCCCGAGTGCGCGCAAGGCGATCTGGTCGACGATCGCTGCGATGTCGGTCGGCTTCAGATAGAAGGCCGGGACGGGCGGCGCGATGATCGCGCCGAACTCGGTCACCTGCGCCATCGCCCGCAGATGCCCGAGATGCAGCGGGCTTTCCCGCGCCACCAGCACGAGCCGGCGCCGCTCCTTGAGCTGGACATCGGCGGCGCGCGTCAGGAGGTCGCCGAGCTGGCCATAGGCGATGGCGCAGAGACTGCGCATAGAGCAGGGCGCAACGATCATCCCGGCGGTGCGGAACGAGCCGCTGGCAATGCTCGCGCCGATATCGCGGTGATCGTGGCATTGCGCCGCCAATGCGTGTGCCCGTGCCGGGGCCTCGGGATCGATCTCGGTCGCGAGCGTTCGCTCCGCGGCCGGCGAAATCACCAGATGCGTCTCGACGGTTCGGGCCTCGGCCAGCCGCTCCAATATTCTGAGCCCGATCGCCGCGCCTGATGCGCCGCTGATCCCGACGATAACGCGAACCGGCCGACTCATCGCGACATCTCCGAGCTCTGTGCCAGTCCAAGCGAAGGCCAGAGCGCATCGATCCGGGCGGATATCGCCGGGTCCATCGCCATCGGCCGGCCCCATTCCCGCTCGGTCTCGGGCGGCAGCTTGTTGGTGGCGTCGATGCCGAGCTTGCCGCCCAGCCCCGGCTTCGGCGAGGCGAAGTCGAGATAGTCGATCGGCGTGTCGGTGAGCGTGACGAGATCGCGGCTGGCATCGGCGCGGGTCGCGACCGCCCACATCACCTGCGCCCAGTCGCGCGGGTCGATATCGTCGTCCACGACGATGACGAGCTTGGTGTAGCTGAATTGCGGCAGCAGCGACCACAGGCCGAGCATGAGGCGCCGCGCCTGGCCGGGATAGCGCTTGGCGATGGCGACGACGGCGATCCGGTAGGAACAGGCTTCCGGCGGCAGCCAGAGATCGACCACCTCCGGGAACTGCCGTTGCAGCAATGGCAAGAACAGCACGTTGAGCGCCTCGCCGATGCGCGAGGGCTCGTCCGGCGCCCGGCCCGTGAAGGTCGAGAGATAGAGCGGCGCCCGCCGCATCGTCACGGCTGTCACCCGCATCACCGGGAAGGGCTCGACGGAGTTGTAATAGCCGGTGTGGTCGCCATAGGGGCCTTCCGGTGCGGTCTCGTCGGATGAAACGAAGCCCTCGATCACGATCTCGGCCTCGGCCGGCACCGAAAGCGGAACGCTGACGCAAGGCACAAGCACGGGCCGCTCACCGCGCAGCAGGCCGGAGAAGCGCAGTTCCGGCACCGTCTCGGGCAAGGGCAGCACGGCCGCGAGGATCGTCGCCGGATCGGCGCCGATCACTACCGCGACCGGCATCTCGCGGTTTAGCCTGCACCATTGCGCATGGTGGCGCGCGCCGCCGCGATGGGCGAGCCAGCGCAGGATGGCGCGGTCGCGCCCGAGTACCTGCATTCGGTAGACGCCGAGATTGCTCTCGTCTCCGGGCGCGGGCTCAGGCGGCACGGTCAGGACCAGCGGCCAGGTGATCAGGGGCGCAGGCTCGCCGGGCCAGCAGAGCTGCACCGGCAGCGCCGTCAGGTCGATGTCAGCGCCCCGGAAAATGCGTTCCTGCACCGGCGCCCGCCGGCACTCGCGCGGGCGCATCGAGAGAGCCGCGCGGGCCAGCGGCAGCGCCTGCCAGGCTTCCGTGAGGCCGCGCGGCGGCCGCGGCTCGCGCAGCTCGGCGAGCTTGCCGCCGAGCGCTGGCATGTTTCCGGCCTCGACGCCCAGCCCCCAGGCGACGCGTTCGACCGTGCCGAACAGGTTGGTCAGAAGTGGCATGGGAGAGATCGACCCGTCCGGCAGCAACGGGCGCTCGAACAGCAACGCCGGCCCGTTCCTGGCGATGACGCGGCGATGAATCTCGGTGACCTCGTGCACGACGCTGATCGGCTCGGCGATCCGCCGGAGCTGCCCGTTGGCGTCGAGATGGGCGAGGAAGGCATTGAGGTCGCGGAAGCGAGGCAGGTCGCGGATCGGCAAGGGCAGTGGCTCCGGTTGCCGGACCATCGCCCGCTTCAATCGCGGCCGTCTTTGCGCGGGCGCAACGAGCGCAGCGGCTGCCGGCCTAGTCTCAAGGCCGGAGGTGAGCGATGCCGGAGCCGGAGACGACAGGATTGCGGGTGATGCCGCCGCGATTGCCGCCATGGCTGTCGCGAGCGGTCGCGCCCCTACCGTTGGCGCCCTTGCAGCCGGCACTGGCGCTGATGCTCGCCCGCATCGGCCGCGCCCATCCTGATCTCTATGACCGCCTCGGCGAACACGCCGAGAAGCGCTTCGGCATCGATCCCACCGATCTGCCCTTCGCCTTCGTGCTGGAACCGCGACCGGGCCGGCCGCAGGCGCGCGCCGTCCGCGCCTTGCCGGAAGGGCTCGATGCCAGCATTCGCGGCCCGCTCGCCGGGCTGATCGGCATGGCCGAGGGCTCGCTCGACGGCGACGCCCTGTTCTTCTCGCGCGTGCTCTGGGTGGAGGGCGATGTCGCAGCCTCGCTCGCCCTGCGCAACGCCATCGACGACGCCCGCATCGATTTCGGCAAGCTCCTCCTCGGCGGTTTCGGGCCGCTCGGCGCGCGTCTTGCCGCTGCCGTGCGCGAGCGGATGCGGGCGCTGCCCGTCGCGGGAGGCCCTTCGTGGAACTGATCTGCCCGGCCGGCACGCCGGCAAGCCTCGAAGCCGCTGTGGAAGCGGGAGCGGATGCGATCTATTGCGGCTTCCGCGACGAGACCAACGCGCGCAACTTCCCTGGCCTGAATTTTTCGCGCGAGGAACTGAGGAAGGGCATCGCCTTCGCCCATCGCCACGGCGTCAAGGTGCTGGTCGCGATCAACACCTTCGCGCGTGCCGGCTCTTTCGGGCTCTGGCAGGCGGCGATCGACGATGCCGTCGCGGCTGGGGCCGATGCCCTGATCCTGGCCGATCTCGCGACGCTCGACTATACCGCGCGCCGCCATCCGGCGCAGCGGCTGCATGTCTCGGTCCAGGCCGGGGCCGCCAATCCCGATGCGATCCGCTTCTATGCCGAGAGCTTCGGCGCCCGGCGCGTCGTGCTGCCGCGCGTGCTCAGCGTGCCCGAGATCGCCGCGATCATCCGCGAAAGCGCTCTCGAGACCGAGGTCTTCGTCTTCGGCGGCCTCTGCGTGATGGAGGAGGGGCGCTGCTCGCTCTCCTCCTATGCCACCGGCCAGTCGCCGAATATGAACGGCGTCTGTTCGCCCGCGAGCCATGTCGCTTATGCCGAGCGCGGAGGGCAGATCGTCTCGACGCTCGGCGGCTTCACCATCAACAGTTTCGGCAAGGACGAGCCCGCGGGCTATCCGACGTTGTGCAAGGGCCGCTTCACCACGCCGAAGAGCTCGGGCTACATCTTCGAGGAGCCGGTCAGCCTTGATGCGGCAGTGATGTTGCCGGCGCTCCGCGAGGCCGGCGTCACCGCGCTCAAGATCGAGGGACGCCAGCGCGGCCGCGCCTATATCGCCGGCGTCGTCCGCTCCTTCCGCAGCATTCTCGCCGCGCTCGACGAAGGACGCCAGACGCCGGCGCCCGGCCTCGCCGCGATGGCGGAAGGGCAGGCGAGCACGGTCGGCGCCTATCGCAAGGGCTGGCGCTAAGGGATTGATGACGATGCAGCTTACCCTCGGCCCCGTGCTCTATCATTGGCAGCCGGAGCGCTGGCGCGATTTCTACTTTCGGATCGCCGACGAGGCGCCGGTCGACACTGTCGTGGTCGGCGAGGCCGTCTGCTCCAAGCGCACGCCCTTCAAGCAGGATCACATCCCCACCGTGGTCGAGCGGCTGGAAGCCGCGGGCAAGCGGGTGCTGCATGCCTCGCTGATCCTGGTCTCGCTGCCGCGCGAACGACGCCAGACCCGAGAGCTGATGCAGGCCGCCGAGGCGGAGGTAGAAATCAACGACCTGACCTGCCTCGCGTCGCTCGATGGTAAGCCCTTCACTGTCGGCCCCTTCGTCAACGTCTATAACGAAGCGTCAGCGGGTTTCCTGGCCGCGCGCGGCGCCAGCCGCATCTGCCTTCCGCCGGAACTCCCGTTGCCGGCCGTCGCGTCCATCGCTGCCGCGCTGCCGCAGGTCGCCATCGAGGTCTTCGCTTTCGGCAAGGTGTCGCTGGCGATCTCGGCGCGCTGCTATCACGCCCGCGCGCATAAGCTCACCAAGGACAATTGCCGCTTCGTCTGCGAGCAGGACCCGGACGGCATGCCGGTCGCCACGTTGGATGGTGCCGGCTTTCTCTCCGTCAATGGCGTGCAGACCCTCTCGCATGGCTGCGCCAGCCTGCTCGGCGACATCCCGGCCTTGCGCGAGGCCGGCGTCGCTTCGCTCAGGCTCTCGCCGCAGGACTGCGACATGGTCGCGGTCGTCAGGCTGTTCCGGGATGTCGTCGAAGGGCGGCTCGGTGCGGAGGAGGCCGAGCAGCGGCTTGGCGCGCTCTATCCGGACGTGCCGCTGGCCAACGGCTTCCTGCATGCGGCACCCGGCCATCTCCACGTCCGGGCGGGCGCCTGAGGCACAGCGCAGACCTCATAGGGGAGGCGGAGATGGGCGGCAGCTACGACAAGGCCTCGCAGCACGAGCCCAGCCGGGACACGCCGGCGAGCGAGCTGATCGTCCGGTTGCGGCGCGTGCTGCGACCGGAGGGGCTCGATTGCGCCTGCCGCGAGACGCTGGACGGCGCTCTCGACCGCTTCGACCAACTTGAACGCCGGCGCGAGGCGCGGCGGCGTCTCACTGATGCGCGCGACCACAAGATCCGGATCGAGGCGCTGCTGTCCTTCCTCACCGATCTCGACACCCTGACCGAGGCCGAGACTGATCGCAGCGTCTTCGAGGAGATGGCGCTGCTGTTCGTCGAAATCACGCGCAGCGCGGATGCGCGACCTGTAGATCCGTTCAAACCTCCCGCAATTTGCGTTAGCGCAACATGCCGCCAGCTCGCTCCTCCTAGTGTTGCGGTGCAGCGAGAAACCGATGCGTCTGCTGCAGTGATGGAGAAGACGGATGTTCCGGACCATTCTTGCCGGCGCGCTGATGGCGCTGGCGGTCGTCGGCGCGAATGCCGCCGAAGTCGAGGTGAAGATGCTCAACAAGGGTGCCGCCGGCGCCATGGTGTTCGAGCCCGCGCTGGTGAAGATCGCGCCGGGCGATACCGTGAAGTTCGTGCCGACCGACAAGAGCCACAACGCGGAGAGCATTCCCGAGATGCTGCCGGCCGGGGCCGAGCCGTTTGCCGGCAAGATGAACGAGCAGGTCGACGTCACCTTCAAGGAAGCCGGTGTCTACGGCATTCGGTGCAAGCCGCATTACGGCATGGGCATGGTCGCGATGGTCGTGGTCGGAGAGCCGACCAACATCGACGCCGCCAGCACCGGCGCCGCCAAGGCCCCCGGTAAGGCGAAGCAGGTTTTCGCTGATCTTATCGCCAAGGCAGGCCAGATCGCCAAGGCGCAGGAGTTCGACACCCGGCGATCGGGCGCGGCCGGGTCTTGCCCGGCCGCCGGAAGGACGGAAGCCCATGGCACCTATACCGCGACTGCGAGCCTATGACGGACCTGCGATTTTGTCCTACGGCTTTCGGCCGTTCTTCCTTCTGGCGGCTCTGCAGGCCGGCCTGACGCTCCTGGTCTGGCTACCTTTCGTCACCGGCCATCTCGCTGTTCCGACAGCGTTCGTGCCGATGGACTGGCATGTTCACGAGATGCTCTTCGGTTACCAGGCGGCCGCCATCGGCGGCTTCCTGCTCACGGCGATTCCGAACTGGACCGGTCGGCTGCCCGTGCAGGGCAAGCCGCTTCTGGTCCTCGTCCTCGCATGGCTTGCCGGGCGTCTCGCCGTCTCGGCTTCGGCCTTGATCGGCTGGCGGCTGGCCATGGGAATCGACGCGCTGTTCCTCCTGCTGCTGGCAGGGGCGGCCGCGCGCGAGATCGTGGCGGGTCGCAACTGGCGCAATCTCAAGGTCGTGGTCCTGGTCGGGCTTCTGCTTGCGGCAAACCTTGCCTTCCATCTCGAAGCGGGGCTGACCGGAAGCGCCGATTTCGCCCGCCGTCTCGCGATCGCCGTCGTCCTGATGCTGGTCATGCTGATCGCCGGGCGCATCGTGCCGAGCTTCACGCGCAATTGGCTGGCGCAACGTGGCAAGGGACGCATGCCGGTTCCGTTCGGCCTCTATGACAAGGCCGTGCTGGCGGGCAGCGGGCTCGCGCTTGGCCTCTGGGTCGCGAAGCCGGACGTGTTCGCGACCGCTGCCGCTCTCGCGATCCTGGCCGTGCTCCATCTCGTCAGGCTGGCCCGCTGGGCCGGCGAGCGCTGCTGGCGTAACCCGCTGCTGATTATCCTCCATATTGCCTACCTGTTCGTGCCGCTCGGCTTCAGCCTGACGGCGCTTGCGAGTTTCGGCTTGATCGCGCCGGGCGCCGGCATCCATGCCTGGACGGCCGGAGCCTTCGGGACTATGACATTGGCGGTGATGTCTCGCGCCAGCCTCGGGCATACTGGCCGACCGCTGGTGGCGACGGCCGCGACGCAAGCCTGCTACGTCCTCGTCGTTCTCGGCAGCCTTGCCCGGATTTACTCTGCTCTCGGGCATGGCCCAGCGGCGCTGTTGCATGTGGCAGGCTTAAGCTGGTCGCTGGCCTTTATCGTCTTTGCGCTGGCGTATTCGCCCGCGCTGACCAGGGCGCGCTTGGGCGGCAAGGTCGTTCCCAATCCCGGTGCGGCCTGAACCGTTCCCGAACTGGAACTATTCAGCATTCTCGGCCAAGCGTGACAGCTTGGCCCGGTCACGCACCAAGAGTTTCTGACGCCCGCCCTCGACCAGCCCTTGCGTTTCCCAGGTACTGAGGATGCGGGAGACCGTGTACAAAGTCGTGCCGGTCATCTCGGCGATGTCGCGCCGCGAGATCGGAAAGTCGATGCGAAGGCCAGTTTCATCGCGCCGGCCGGCCTGTTCCACCAGCCGCAGTACCGCGTGGGCGACGCGGCGCTCGGCCTCCTCTGTCGACATTTCGCGGATGCGGGTATGGGCCTCGTCGAGGCGCTGTCCGATCGTGCGAATGGCGTTCATCGCCAAATGCGGATTGTCCTCGACGAAGCCGTCCCAGGACGTCGTCGGCCAAGCGGCGACGAAACTGTCCACGGCCGCCGTCGCTGTGCCCGGATAGTCACTGCGGCCGAGAGCACGCGTGAAGCCGAAGAGATCGCCGGGATGGACGACCCGCACGATGATCTGTTGGCCGTCGCGCGTGACCTGCGTCACCTTCAGCCGGCCGTCCAGCAACAGGTAGAAGGCCTGCGCCTGATCGCCCTGTTCGAAGACCGCTTCGCCCTGCGAAATCCGGCGTGTGCTCGCCTGTGCTGTCATTTGGTCGAGCTGGGCATCGTTCATCGCCGCGAAGAGCGGAATGCCGCACAGCACGCTGCGATCCATGGCCACGATGCTGCTTCCTTCCCCGCGGGGATTTTAAGAAAACCCGCGATTCTTCGATCCAGCGCGACACGCGAAGTATGACCGGAATCTCTCGGGCGGCTCAAGTGCGCCACGATATCCCAGCGAGGACGATTCTGGCGCCAGCCAATAGGTAGATGAGCACCGCACAGCCGATAAGCGCCCAGTCAGTCCTCGCCTCTCTCGCTGCAACTGCATGATGCCCAGCACCACGAGCGATAAAGTTCGGCGAGCCGACCTTCCTTCGTCGCGAATGCCGGCAATCATGATGGCGCCGTTCATGCCCGCCGTGACGTGCCAGGGCACCATGCCGGGAGGGGCGCAGTGGTAGACGAACACGCCCTGCCGGGTAGCCTTCCAGCGCAGCACGACCCGCTCGCCGGGGTTGACCTCCGTCAGCGCCCCGCCGCCGAGCGCACCGGTCGACGAATGGAATTCGATATTGTGCATCAGCTCGTTGGTTTCGGCGTTGATCAGCGTCAGCTCGATATAGTCGCCCTCGTGCACGACCATCAGCGGGCCGGGCACCGTGCCGTTGAAGGTGAAGGCGAAGGTCTCGGTGCCGGCATCGTCGAGGACGATCTTCTTCTCGTGGATCGTCATCGTGAACTCGACGACCTTCGGCCCGCCGGTCGCGATCTGCTCATGCGCATGCACGAACGGGGGATCGACCAGCTTCGGCTTGACGCGCGGCAACTTGGCGATGTCGGTGGCGGTGGCATTGGCCATTACGGCTTGCGCCTGAGCCGGCGCGGAAGCGGCCTGGACGATCGCCCCCGTGGCTGCCGCTCCCGCCAGAATGCTGCGGCCGGTCAGTTTGAGCTTTTCACACAGTTTGAGCCTTCGTCGTTTGCTTGTCGCCTTGCCCAAAGACCGTTGATCTATCGGTCATGAGGACTTTGAGGCCTGGCGAAATCGGTCTTTGTTGCAGCACAACATCTTTGACGATCTTGGCCGGGATCGTCACTCGGCGGCGATCATCGCCGGCTCCCAGGCCGGCTCGTAGGTCAGCGTAACCGCGACGGCCGTGACGCCTTCGACCGCGCCGGCTGCCATGGCGACAGCCTGCTTGAGGAAGCCGGCGAGCGGGCAACCGCGCGTGGTCGTCGTCATGGTGATCGCGACGGCGCAGTCCGGGGCTGCTTCGATCGCATAGATCAGGCCGAGATCGACGACGCTGCGGCCGATCTCGGGATCGAGCACGTCGCGCAGCGCGATCTTGACGAGGCGTTCCAGATGGACGCTCATCCGTGCGCCCTCCCGCCGCCATGGCGCACGAGCAGGCGATAGGTCGAGCCCGACGCATCGAAATTGCCGGCCCATTCGTGCTGGCGCTTGGCCAGTTCCGGAAAGAGGAAAACCGGCTCGCGGGCGAGCAGCGCGAACAGAACGTCGCCGAGCTTCAGGTCTTCGAGCGCCTCCAGGATACGGACCATCGGCTCGGGCGGCTCGAGATCGACGAGGTCGAGCTCCTCGATGGGATCGCCCCAGGATAGGGCGGAGGGACTGCTGCCGGTGGCGAGCCCGGCTTCGGCCTGCACGCCGGCTACGGGCGAGAACAGGACCTCCCAATCGCCGCCGTCGAGCGGCCGGTCGCTGGCAGCGAAGCCGCGATTGGCCATCACCGAGAACAGCGGCACCGGCCGGAACGGCGCGATGAGGCGCAGGGACTCACCTGGCGCAAGCGCCCCGACGGCCTCCATGATCGCCTGGAACGGCTCCTCGCCGGCCCGCAGCATCGGACGGACGTCAAGCTCGCGGACGGGCGATGCTTCCAGTTTCGACATGGACAGTTCTCCTTTCCTCGGCCCGCGCAATCAGCAGCCGGGGGCGTTCATGCGCCGGCGGCCGGTCGGTCGCCTTGATCTCGGACAAGCAGCGAATACGGATCAGTTCGGCAATGAGGCCGGCGGTGCCAGCGAGACAGAGCACCATGGCCAGGCGGAAGCCGGTCGGTGCCGCGATGGCGAGCGCGGCAGCTCCCAGCACGACCCCGCCGTAATAGAGCAGGAACCACCAGCCGGCGCGCGGCATGGCGACGAGATCGCCGACGCGCGGCGCCGGGCCGCGCCCGAGCCGGGGCGCATAGGTTTCGAGCCAGGTCACGAAGGAGACGATCTTCACGAGCTGCGCCAGCGTCAAGCCGCCGAGCCAACCGAAGGCGATGAGCAAGACGAGCGCCGCGATCGTTCCGTCGCCGGCATGGGCGATGATGGCTATCGGCAGTAGCGCGAGCCCGAGGCCGAGCGCAGCGAAGGCCGGGATGCTGGCAAGCATGTTGATCTCGAGCGCCTTGCGGCGACGGGCGCGATAGAGGGCGAGGATGTCGCGACCGTAGAAGACGCCGGCCAGGGTCAGCATGGCGAGCGCCGCTGCGATCCACACAGCTCCCGGTTTGATGCCGATAAATGGGGCGGCGAGGCCAGCGAAGGCGAGACCGAGCCCCAGGCTCGCGAACAACAGCACTGGGCGCACGCGATGCGCGGGCGGCTCCGGCGCCATCATGAACATGATGAAGAGACGGTAGCTGACGCCGACGGCGATGAGCCCGAGCCAGCCGCCGAGGCCGAGCAGGGCGTGGAAGGGCAGACCATCGGGAAGCAGGGCGACGGTGCCGAGCCAGTCGCTCCGCCCCGACAGAAGCGTCGTAAAGACTGTGCCGCTCAGCGCCGTCGCTGCCAGGCAGGCGAGCCCGGTGAGGACGAAGCGGGCGAACAGGGCGATCGGCCGTGCGCTTAGCAATGTTGCGACCAGCATCAGGCCAAGCAGGCAGAAGCCTGCGAGCAGGAAGGCGGCGCCCAATGGCAGCAGGTCGAGCGGAACGTCGATCCGGCCGGCGAGCGCGGCGAAGCCGACGCAGAGCAGGACGAGGCCCACGACAAGCGCGGCGAGCGCCGGCAAGGCGAGCCGCTGGAAGGCGAGCGGCCGGGAGACCAGCACCGGCACGAATTGCAGGAGCGCGCCGGCCATGGCGAGGCTGAGCCAGCCGATCGCCACGAGATGGACGAGGACAAGCGTCGCGGGCTCCGCGAGGTCGGCCGCGGGAAAGCCGATGCCGACTATGGCGAAAGCCTCGGCCGCGAGCAGGAAGGCGAGCGCGGCCGCAAAATAGCTCATCGTCCAACGGGACAGCGATGCCATCGGCATGGCTGCGGTCTCCCGGTCTCTCGGCTCAATGGCCGCAGGTGCAGGAATGGCCTTCGTCATGGCCGCCGCAATCGGCAGCATGGCCATCGTCGCCCGCTTCGTTGCGGCCGATCTCGACCTGCCAGATCTCGGGACCTTGCACGATGTAGTCCCAGGAATAGGCGCCGGGATAGCGCGCCTCGATCTGGCGGCGCAGCGGCGCGGGATCGTGGTCGTTGACGATCCTGAAGGCGTCGCCGGGGGAGAGCCGCTCCATGATGCCGAAGATCGTGGCATGGCGCACGACCGGCGGGATGGTACGCACGTCGAGCGGTTCGAGGGGCTGGGTGGTCATGGTTGGGCTCCGGTTGCGGCCCCGATGCGGGCGGCTCTCCAGCCTAGCGAAAGCGTACCCACGGCAATTTGTCGAAGCGCAAACAAGGTGCGCGCCGGCAGGCCCGCCGACTTCACACGCGTCATCGTCGACGCCACGGTGTAAGAGAAGGCGATCGCCTTCCCGACCGACGCCAAGCTGATGCACACGGCCCGCGAGCGGCTGGTGCGCCTGGCGAAGAAGGTCGGCGTCGACCTGCGCCAGAGCTTGCCGAGCAGGACCTGCCTTCGAGCGGCTGCCTCATTATCGACTATTCCATGCCCGCTCTCGACGGCGTCGAGCTCATCGAGCGCCTGTTGCGGCGACATGTCGAACTACCGGCGATCCCGATCGCCGCAAAGGCGACCGGCGAAATCTGCCGGCGGCCGCTCCAAGCCGGCTTCAGTCAGGTCCTTGAAAAGCCGCTCGATGACGGCTCGCTCATTGATTGCATCCTTCGCGCCCCTGGCTGCCTGTCCAGCCAGGGGCGCGAAGGATGAGGCACCCGAGGCCGAAGCCTGACGCGGAGGCGTGGTCATGGCTACCGGCCTCAGGAACTCCCCTTATGGAGAGCCTCTGAATGTTGCGCGGTACTGCCGCCGGGTATTGCTGCACGCACGTCACCATTTGATGAGACGTGAGTTCCCATGCAGACCGCGCTCGCCCTGCCACGATCAGGCCTCTGCTCCGAGGGGGCCATCGCGCAGCCGGCGCATCGTCGCTGCATCGTCCGGCGTGACAGCTCGATCCTCGAGCGCCTCGCAGCTCAGAGGCCCGCATGACCATCCCGCTCAACCCGCAGCCCGCCATGCCCGGCCCGGCCTTTCAGGGCCTGCCCCTCGATACGGCCTGCGCTCAGGCCGCGGCCTTTGCGAACGTCATTCGGGAAACCGAGAGCGTCGCCCTGGCCCAGGCTGTCGGTCGCTGCCTTGCGCAGGATGTCGTCGCCCGACGCGCCTGTCCCGACCGCGATCTCTCGGCCATGGATGGCTACGCCGTCGCGACCGCCTGCAATCTCGGTGCCGGCACGCACCTCAAGATCGAGGGCCGGATCGCGGCGGGCGACGTCGCGGAAAGCCTCGCGGATGGCACGGCGGCCCGCATCTTCACCGGAGCTGCGATCCCGGCCGGAGCCGGAGCCGTCGTCATGCAGGAACATGCCAAGCGGGACGGCGCCTTCGTCATCCTGGAGCGTCCGGTCGCGATGGGCGAGAACATCCGTCGCCGTGCCGAGGATGTCGCTCCGGGTGACCTGCTCCTGCGAGAAGGGCAGCGCCTCAACGCGCGCGGCGTCGCGATCGTCGCGGCCCAGGGCATCGACCGGCTCGTGGTGCGCCGGCCCGTCCGTGTCGCGATCCTCTCGACGGGAAATGAGCTTTGCCATGCCCAGGGAGACTGCGTCCCGGCGACCGGCGCCCTCGACTCGAACCGACCCATGCTGCTGGCGCTGGCGGCCGCACAGGGCCTCACCGCGGCCGACGCAGGCTGCGTGCCCGACGATCCCTCAGCCTTGGCCGATCACCTGCGGCGCCTCGCCGAGCGCTGCGACCTCATCGTGACGACCGGGGGGGCCTCGGTCGGCGAGGAGGACCATTCCGCCACGGCCCTTAGGCTCGCAGGCGGCACCGGCGCCACCCTGAAAATGGCGCTCAAGCCGGGCAAGCCCGCGATCGTCGGGCGGATCGGCGCCGCGACCTATCTCGGCCTGCCCGGCAATCCGCTGGCGGCGCTGGTGTCCTGGTCGCTGCTCGGAAATGCGGTCTTCGCCCGGCTGGAGGGGCGCGCGGTCACAAGGCAGCCGGGCTGTCCCATGCCGATCCGGCTCGCGCTCCGGCGCAAACCGGGAAGGACAGAGTTCATTCCGGCCCGCATCCACGGCGGCCCGGGCGGCCTGGAACTCGAATTGCTGGCCGGAAACTCGGCCCGCCTGCGTCCGCTGCTGGACGCCGATGGCTTCGTTGAACTGCCGGAGACGCTGACCGAAGCCCAGCCGGGACACCGCCTCGCCTTTCATCCCTTCGAGCGGCAGTTTGCCGTCTAGGCTCAGGACCGAAAAGTGGAATCCACTTTTCGGAGAAATCCAATGCCAGGACAACGAGATGGATCGCCATTCCGCGTCCGGAAAGACGCGCGGCGATCGAGCGGCGTCAGGCGCGGGCCGCCTGGGCACTCCGGGCGCACCAGCCCTCGATCTGTTCCGGATCCGCCGCCAGCATGGTTGTGTCTTCTCCGGCAAAGGCCCGCCAACGTGGTAGCAGAAGCTTGCTGACGGCGATGACGATCGGAATTCCGGCGACCACCGCCGCGCCGATCTCGTCGCGCAGGCCTTGGCCCTCGCATTCCCGCTGACCGAACCGATTGACGAACAGCACATGCGGTCGCGCCGCGACCGCCTCGCGCAGCCAGCTCGCCGCAACGGCAAGCCCGGACGGATCGAGCCGGCAACCGCGGGCCGCCGCGCCACGGTTCTCGAAGATCTGGATCTCCCGCCCTGTCCCGATATCGTCGAGAAACAGGGCAGCGCAGGTCGAGGCGCAACCGGCCTTTCCGTGCTGCAGGAGCCCGCGCGGGGTGAGTCCGGCGACCTGCAGCCTCTGCACGGCCTGCGCAAGCGCGGTGTCGGGCGTCTGATCGCGCTCATAGGCCACGACGCCAATTCGTCCCTCGTCCGTCCCGGTTTCCATCATCAGCCTCCCGTCATGCTCATGTGCCGCGACACGACCGGCCGATTACCGCGGTCGATCACGAAGTCATGTCCCTTCGGCTTGTCGGCGATGCCTTCGCCGATGGCGGCATGCAGCAGGTCGTTGCCTTCCGAACCTCGAAGGGCCTGGCTCAGGTCCCGGCCCTCCTCGTGCCCGAGGCAGGTGTAGAACATGCCGGTGCAGGTCACGCGAACGCGGTTGCAGCTCTCGCAGAAGGAATGCGACATCGGGGTGATAAAGCCGAGCCTGCCACCGGTCTCGGCGACGCGGACATAACGCGCCGGCCCGCCCGAACGATAGGGCAGGGGGTGCAGGGTGAAGCGCTGCGCCAGGCGAGCCCTGACGTCGGACATAGGCAGATACTGGTCGCTCCGATAGGCTCCGACATCGCCGAGAGGCATCACCTCGATCAGGGTCAGGTCCATCCCGCGTCTATGCGCGAACCGGACGAGATTCTCGATCTCGTCCTCGTTGACGCCCTTCAGCGCCACCGCATTCAGCTTCACCGCGAGCCCGGCCGCCTGCGCTGCGTCGAGGCCGTTCAGCACCTTGCCGAGGTCGCCCCAGCGGGTGATGGCGCGGTAGCGCTCCGGATCGAGCGTATCGAGCGAGACATTGACGCGCCTGACGCCACAATCGGCCAGCGCGACGGCATGGCGGGCGAGCAGGGTGCCGTTGGTGGTCAGCGTCAACTCGTCGAGCGCGCCGCTGGCAAGATGCCGCGACAGTGCGCGCAGCAGCGAGATCACATCGCGCCGGACCAGAGGCTCGCCGCCGGTGAGGCGGATTTTGCGAACACCGCGCTCGACGAAGGTCGAGCAGAGCCGGTCGAGCTCCTCGAGCGAGAGCAAGTCGCGCTTCGGCAGGAAGGACATCTGCTCGGACATGCAGTAGACGCAGCGCAGATCGCAGCGATCGGTCACCGAGACCCGCAGATAGGTGACGCGCCGCCGATAGGCATCGATCAGTGGGGAGTCGTAGGCGGCAGGACGGAAACAGCTCATTCGGCAGCCTCGTGCGGTTCCCCTTCGCCGGCTTCCGCCGGACAAGCGCAACCCCTGCCGGAATGGCCACCGAGCAGGCGGATCGCGCTGGCATGGATGTGACCTGACCAGTCGTCGATGGGGGTGGGATCGACCATGACCGGTCCGATCTCCGCCTCTTCCGGGCCACTGCGGGTGACGCCGAGATCGCGCACCAACCCGTCTTTCAAGCCATAGATCCAGCCATGGATCCGCAGCGGGCGGTTTCCGGCCCAGGCGGCCCTGACGATCGGGGTACGCGCGACCCGCGACACCTGCGCCTCGACATTCAGCTCGCAGAGCAGATTGAGACGCGCCTCCTCGCTGGCGCTGGGATCGAAGCGCTCGCGCTGGCGTTCGTAGACGTCGACGACGGGGGCAAGCCAATGGTCGACCAGCGCACCGGCCTGGCGCTCGAGCGCCCGGCGCACGCCGCCGCAGCCATAATGGCCGCAGATAATGATATCCTCGACCCTGAGCGCCTCGACTGCGAACTCGATTACCGAAAGCAGGTTGAGATCGCCAGTGTGCATGACGTTCGCGATATTGCGATGGACGAAGAGCTCGCCCGGGTCGAGCCCGACGATCTCATTGGCCGGCACGCGCGAATCCGAGCAGCCGATCCAGAGGAACCGCGGCTCCTGCAGGGCAGAGAGGCGGCGGAAATAGCCGGGCTCCTGGCGCGTCTTGGCAATCGCCCAGTCGACATTGCGGTCGAACAGCGCCTGGATCGAAACCTCAGCCATGGCTGCGCCCGCCGAGCACGATGCCGCGCCGGGCCGCCATGCGCCGGGCCAGCCCGTCGCGGTCTCTCGTCGTCAGCAGCAGCTCCGCCAGCGGAATCAGCACCGCGTTCTCCACCGTGAGATGGCGGCGCTGGCTGCGCGAGAAGCTGGCGAGGGCGGTGCGGAAACCGGCCTCGTCCCACTCCGCCGTTCCCCGCGCCCGCAGCCCGCCCGCGATGATCCCGGCGAGCCGGTCGTCCTCGGCATGTTCCCGAGAGAGCAGTCCGAGCAGCCGCTCCGCGCCGTCGCGCGGCTTGGCGCGCCGGCGGATCAGCGGAAACAGATCCTCCTCCTCGTCGATGACGTGCAGCGGCAGCTCATGCTCGATGCAGTGCAGGATGGCGTCGGCGGGGATGGTCGCGGAGCCGGGCGCTTCGGCGATGCCGTCGAGCAGCCGGCACAGATCGCGCAGGCGATGGTGCTCGGCGACGATGAACTCGAGCGGGCGCGCCAGCAGATCGCTGCGGACCGGTGCCAGTGCGTCGGTCTCGGCGGAAAGCTCAGTGACCGTGGCCGCAGGCATGAACCGCTTCCCTCGGCGGACGAAGGGCAAAGTGCAGGATGTTGCGCAGGCAGGCCTGGCCGGGATCGGTGGTCCGGCCCATGACGCCGATCAGGGAGACCCAATCCTCGTCGGAAGCCTGGTTGGAGAAGAGGTTGACGGCGCGGGCGGCGAAGCCACCGGCCGTGAGCCCTTCGGCCGCGGCAGCCGTCTCGACTTGGGTCAGCAGCACGAGATCGCCCAGCCCCACCAGCGTCTGCATCGCCATGGCTTCGTCGTCGAGGCGGGAGATGATGTCTCCGAGCAGCATGGCAAACGCCTTTCAGTGGACGTTGAGCTCGCCCGGCGACGGCACGTCGATGCCCTCGATCCGGGCGCTGCCGAGCAGCCGCGCGATATATTGCGCCTGCGCCCGCTGCAGCACCGCCTCGCCGAGATAAGTCGCGATCCGCTCCCGCACGAGCTCGAACGGCAGCAGACGACCCGCAATGGCCCTGTCGAGCCGGATGATGTGGAAACCATAGGGCGTCTCCACCGGCTCGCAGCCGATCATGCCCGGCTCCATCGCCGCCAGGGCCTTCTCAAACAGCGGCGTCGTCTGGCCGCGGCCGATCTGGCCGAGATTGCCGCCGAGCTCGGCCGAGGGGCAGGCGGAATGCAGGCGCGCCAGCTCGGCGAAGCGGCCAGGCGCCGCCACCAGTTCGGCAATGGCGGCGCTGGCCTGCTGCCGCGCGCGCTCATAGCTCTCGGCATCGTCCCCCCGCGCCGCGAATAGGATATGCGACGCCTCGTAGAGATCGGAGCTGCGGAAGCGCCCGGCATTGCGCTCGTAATAGCGCCAGCACTCCTCCCCCGTCGGCTCGGGTACGCTGATGTCCCGCTCGACCAGGGCGCGCATCCGTGCCTCGTCCTCGGTCTCGCGCCGGCCTTCCCCATCCGTCATCGGCTCGGCCTCGATCCCGAGCCGGACGACCTCCTGGCTCAGGGCCTCGCGGATGACCAGCGCCAGGGCCGCGGCCTTCCAGGCGGCGGCAGGCGACGAGGCCGGATGGTTCTGGACCTCGCGCGAGATCATCGCCCGCGAGATCACGGCTCCGTTGACCTTGATTGGAGCCTTCGGGGCTGCGGTGACCGGCTGGGCCGAGCAGGACGACATGACGGATATCCCAGGATGGGTTGCGTGCCGATGCGGATGCGCCGTTCAGCGGCGGGTTGCACGGACCGGGGCGGGAACCGCGCCCTGGCCGGCAAGGGGCCGCTTCTTGGTGCGCACGATCTGGTAGCCCGTCCGGCCGAGATACCAGACCGGCGCCGACCAGATGTGGACCAGACGGGTGAACGGAAAGACGAGGAAGATCGTCATGCCCAGCAGGAGGTGCGCCTTGAAGATCGGGTGCACGTCGGCGACATAGGCCGAGGCGCCCGGCTGCAGGGTGAGCGTCCCCTGGGCCCAGTTCATGAACTTGACCATCTCATGCCCGTCCATATGGCCGAGCGATAGCGGAATGGTGACAAGGCCGAGGATGAGCTGGGCATAGAGCATCAGCAGCACCGCGATGTCCGAGAAGGACGAGGTCTTGCGGATCCGCGGATCGAACAGGCGGCGGTGGAGCAGCAGGGTCAGGCCGAGGAAGCACATCACGCCGGCCAGCCCGCCGACGACGATCGCCAGCCCCTGCTTGAAGCCGTGCGAGATGCCCAGCGCGTCGAAGATGGCGATCGGGGTCAGAAGCCCGCCGGCATGGCCGAGGAAGATCACGAGCACGCCGACATGGAACAGGACGGAGCCGGCGACGAGCTGCCTGCGGCGCAGGAGCTGGCTCGAATCCGCCTTCCAGCTGTATTGCTCCCGCTCGAAACGCACCAGCGATCCGAGCAGGAAGACCGTCAGGGCGAGATAGGGATACCAGCCGAACAGGATATGGTTGAGCGTCGCGTTCATGACGGCAGCTCCTCAATCGCGGGGGGACGCATAGGTGAAGCGGGTCTTGGGCCGCCGCACGGTGGCAACGCCCAGCCCGGGGGCCGGCCGCTTGGCCTGGCGCAGCTTGGCGGCGAGGTTCTCGACGCCGCAATCGGCGCCGGGGCCGAAGCGAACTTCCTCGTCCTCCCAAGCCGCATCCAGCGCAGCCAGGTCGTTCGGATCCTGCTCCGTCTCGGGCACGATCGCCTCGAACACCTCTGGCGCGGGCTTCGTCGCCGCGAGCGCGACTAACGCCTCGAACACGACGGCATAGGGCGATTCCCGCTTGCGCAGCCGCTCGCCGAGCACCGTCATGACATGGGCCGGATCGGCCAGCACCGCCCTCGCCTCCTGCTCCGGCAGCAGCGAGCAGTATTCGAGGAAGAGCGGCACGAAATCCGGCAGTTCCGTGCCCTCGATGACGAAGCCGGCAGCCTCGTAGACGCTCTTCAGGTCGACCATGGCCTGGCCGCGGTCGCGGCTTTCGCCATGGACATGCTCGAACAGATGCAGCGACAGGGAGCGCGTCCGGTCGAAGAGCATCACATAGCGCTCCTGCGCATCGTAGACGTCCGTCTCCTCCAGCATGCGCAGCAGCGGCTCCAGCGACGCCGGATCGACGACGCTCTCTTCCGCCAGCACGGAACGAATCTCCGGAATCGCGGCCATCAGATCCCGGCCCGGATAGTTCAGCAGGGCGGAGAAGGCCTTGAGGGTTTTCATCTGATGTCTCCGGGCGGCTCGCTCGCCGAGCACTGCCGTTACGTTACCGGCTTGCGAAAGGCGCGAGATTGAGCTGCGGCAAACGGGATTCGGGCGAAATCCGCAGCCCACCGCGGGGGCGGGTTGCGGGAAGCGGATTGTATCAGCCGACTTCCATCGGCGTCTTGGCCGGCTTGGGCGAACCGAACAGGTTGGTGCCGCTCGTGCCGCCGGCGCAGCCATTGCCGAAGGAGAAGCCGCAGGAGCCGCGCAGATCATAGGCGTCCTCGATCCCCATCTCGCGATGGTTGGTCGGGATGACGAAGCGATCCTCGTAATTCGCGATCGCCATGATCCGGTACATCTCCTCGACTTGCGCGGCGGACAGGCCGACGTCCCGTGCCAGCTTTTCGTCGATGACGCCGTCGATGGTCTTGGCCCGCATATAGGCCCGCATCGCGAGCATCCGCTCCAGCCCGGTGACGATCGGCTGTTCCTTGCCCGCGGTGAGCAGGTTCGCGAGGTACTTGACCGGAATGCGCAGGCTCTTGACGTCCGGCATCTCGCCGTCGATCCCGATCTTGCCGGCCGACGCCGCCGAGGTGATCGGCGAGAGCGGCGGCACGTACCAGACCATCGGCAGCGTCCGGTATTCGGGATGAAGCGGGAAGGCGATTTTCCACTCGATCGCCATCTTGTAGACCGGCGAGCGCCTGGCGGCTTCCAGCCAGGCTTCGGGCACGCCCTCGCGCCGGGCCGCCTCGATCACCGCCGGGTCGCGCGGGTCGAGGAAGATGCCGAGCTGCTCGTCGTAGAGGTCTTGCTCGTTCTCGGTCGAGGCGGCAGCCTCGATCCGGTCGGCGTCGTAGAGGATCACGCCGAGATAGCGGATGCGGCCGACGCAAGTCTCGGAACACACCGTCGGCATACCGGCCTCCAGGCGCGGATAGCAGAGCGTGCATTTCTCCGACTTACCGGAAGACCAGTTGTAGTAGATCTTCTTGTAGGGGCAGGCCGAGACGCACATGCGCCAGCCGCGGCACTTATCCTGGTCGATCAGGACGACGCCGTCCTCCTCGCGCTTGTAGATCGCGCCCGAGGGGCAGGCCGAGACGCAGGCCGGGTTGAGGCAATGCTCGCACAGCCTCGGCAGATACATCATGAAGGTGTTTTCGAACTGGCCGTAGATCTCGTCCTGGACGCCGGCGAAGTTCACGTCGAGCCTGCGCTTCGAAAACTCGCCGCCGAGGATCTCCTCCCAGTTTGGCCCCCACTCGATCTTCTCCATGCGCTCGCCGGTGATCTTCGAGCGCGGGCGGGCGGTGGGGAAGGTCTGAAGCTCGGGCGCCTTCTGAAGGTGGCCGTAGTCGAAGTCGAACGGCTCGTAATAGTCGTCGATCTCCGGCAGATCGGGATTGGCGAAGATCTTGGCGAGAACCCGCCATTTCGAGCCGATCCGCGGCTCGATCCGGCCGTCCTTGCGACGGCGCCAGCCGCCGTTCCACTTGTCCTGGTTCTCCCACTGCTTGGGATAGCCGATGCCTGGCTTGGTCTCGACGTTGTTGAACCAGGCGTATTCCATGCCTTCGCGATTGGTCCAGACGTTCTTGCAGGTCACCGAGCAGGTATGGCAGCCGATGCACTTGTCGAGGTTCAGCACCATCGCGATCTGAGCGCGGACTTTCATGTCGATATCCTCTTACTCGGCGGCGTGGAGCTTGGGGCCGCGCCCGGAGCGGCTCTCGTCGAAGGGCCCCTCCATCCAGTCGACCGAGCTCATCTTGCGGACCACGACGAACTCGTCGCGGTTCGAACCGACGGTTCCATAGTAGTTGAAGCCGTAGGAGAGCTGCACGTAGCCGCCGATCATGTGGGTCGGCTTCAGGACGGCGCGGGTGACCGAGTTATGGATGCCGCCGCGCTGCCCGGTGATGCCGGAGCCGGGCGTATTCACGATCTTCTCCTGCGCATGGTACATCATGCACATGCCGTCCTTGACGCGCTGGGAGACGACCGCCCGCGCCGAGATGGCACCGTTGATGTTGAAGACGTCGATCCAATCGTTGTCGACGATGCCGGCCTTCTTCGCGTCCCGCTCCGAGATCCAGACCACCGGCCCGCCGCGATTGAGCGTCAGCATCAGCAGGTTGTCGGAATAGGTGGAGTGGATGCCCCATTTCTGGTGCGGCGTGATGAAGTTCAGCACGATCTCCGGATTGCCGTTGGCGACCTTGCCCTGGACCGGCGTGATCGTCTTGAGATCGACTGGCGGGCGGTAGACGCAGAAGCCCTCGCCGAAAGCCCGCATCCAGAGATGGTCCTGGTAGAGCTGCTGACGCCCGGTCAGCGTCCGCCACGGGATCAGCTCGTGGACGTTGGTGTAGCAGGCGTTGTAGCAGACCTTCTCGGATTCCAGCCCCGACCAGATCGGCGAGGAGATGATCTTGCGCGGCTGCGCGACGACGTCGCGGAAACGGATCTTCTCGTCCTCCTTCGGCAAGGCGAGATGCTCATGGTCGCGGCCGGTCGCCTTGCCGAGGCTCTCCCAGGCCTTGACCGCGACCTCGCCATTGGTCTCGGGCGCCAGCATCAGCAGGACCTCGCAGGCGTCGATCGCAGTGTCGATCCGCGCCAACCCCTTGGTCGGTCCCTCCTCGGCGACGACGCCGTTGAGCTCCTTCAGCAGCTCGACCTCGTGCTCGGTGTTCCAGGCCATGCCCTTGCCGCCGTTCCCGATCTTGGACATCAGCGGGCCGAGAGAGGTGAAACGCTTGTAGAGATTGGGATAGTCGCGCTCGACGACGGAGACCGCCGGCATGGTCTTGCCGGGGATCGGGTCAATCTCGCCCTTCTTCCAGTCCTTGACGTCGAAGGGCTGGGCGATCTCGGCGGGCGTGTCGTGCATGATCGGGGTCAGCACCACATCCTGCTCGATGCCGAGCACCTCGGGCGCCACTTTCGAGAAGGCGGCGGCGATGCCCTTGTAGATCTCCCAGTCGGTGCGCGACTCCCAGACCGGGTCCACCGCCGCCGTCAGCGGATGGATGAAGGGGTGCATGTCAGAGGTGTTGAGGTCGTCCTTCTCGTACCAGGTCGCGGTCGGCAGCACGATGTCGGAGTAGACGCAGGTGGTGGACATGCGGAAGTCGAGCGTGACCAGCAGGTCGAGCTTCCCTTCCGGCGCCTCGTCGTGCCAGACGACCTCGCGCGCCTTCTGGCGGCCCTGCTCGCCGAGATCCTTGCCGAGCACGCCATGGCTCGTCCCGAGCAGGTGCTTAAGAAAGTACTCGTGTCCCTTGCCGGACGAACCCAGCAGGTTCGAACGCCAGACGAAGAGGTTGCGCGGCCAGTTCTTCGGGTTGTCCGGGTCCTCGCAGGACATGCGCAGTTCGCCCGATTTCAGGCTCTTCGCGACATAGTCCTTGGGCTCCAGCCCGGCGGCCTTGGCCTTGGCGGCGAGGCCAAGCGGGTTCTGCTCCAGCTGCGGCGCCGAGGGCAGCCAGCCCATCCGCTCTGCCCGGATGTTGTAATCGATGATGGCCCCGTCCCACGGGCCGGCCGGCGCCGTCGGCGAGAGGATCTCCTTCACGTCGAGCGTCTCGTAGCGCCACTGGTCGGTATGGGCATAGAAGCAGGAGGTCGAATTTTGTTGCCGGCTCGGCCGGCCCCAGTCGAGCGCGAAGGCGAGCGGAGCCCAGCCCGATTGCGGCCTGAGCTTCTCCTGGCCCACATAATGCGACCAGCCGCCCCCCGACTGACCGACGCAGCCACACATGACCAGCATGTTGATGGCGCCGCGGTAGTTCATGTCCATGTGGTACCAATGGTTCATCGCCGCGCCGATGATGATCATCGAGCGACCATTGGTCTTTTCGGCGTTGCGGGCGAATTCGCGCGCGACCGTGATGATCTGGTCGCGCGGCACGCCGGTGATCTTCTCGGCCCAGGCCGGAGTATAGGGCACGTCCTCGTCATAGGACTTGGCGACGTTGTCGCCGCCGAAGCGGTCGACGCCGTAATTGGCCAGGAACAGGTCGTAGACGGTGGCGACCAGCGCCTCGCCTTCGGCGAGCTGCAGCTTCTTCACCGGGACGCGGCGCTCCAGGACGCTCGCATGATCCGTACCGGTGAAGTGGTCGTGCTCAATATTGCCGAAATAGGGGAAGGCCACGTTCTCGAAGCCGTCGGCGACATCGTAGAGCGAGAGACGCAGATCGACGGGGGCGCCGTCCGAGCGCTTGGCCTCGAGGTTCCACTTGCCCTTCTCGCCCCAGCGGAAGCCCACGGAGCCGAGCGGCGTCACGAGCTCGCCGCTCGCGGCATCGAAGGACAGCGTCTTCCATTCCGGGTTGTTGGCCTCGCCCAGGCCTCCGTCGAGATCACTCGCGCGCAGGAAGCGCTCGGGCACCAGCCGGCCGTCCTGCTCCACCAGCCGGACCAGCATCGGCATGTCGGTGTAGCGCTTGGCGTAGTCGGTGAAATAGGGGACCTGCCGGTCGACATGGAACTCGCGCAGGATGACATGGCCCATCGCCATGCCGAGCGCGGCATCCGTGCCCTGCTTCACCGAGACCCACAGATCGGCGAATTTCGAGGCTTCCGAATAGTCAGGGCAGATCACGACGCTCTTGGCGCCGCGATAGCGCGCCTCCGTGTAGAAGTGCGCGTCGGGCGTGCGGGTCTGGGGCACGTTCGAGCCCCACAGGATGAGGAAGCCGGAATTGTACCAGTCGGCCGATTCCGGCACGTCGGTCTGCTCGCCCCAGGTCTGCGGCGAAGCCGGCGGCAGGTCGCAATACCAGTCGTAGAACGACATGCAGACGCCGCCGAGCAGCGAGAGATAGCGCGCGCCCGCCGCATAGGAGACCATCGACATCGCCGGGATCGGCGAGAAGCCGAAGACGCGGTCGGGGCCGTAGGTCTTCGTCGTATAAGCGTTGGCCGCCCCGATGATCTCGTTGACCTCGTCCCAGCTTGCCCGCACGAGGCCGCCATGACCGCGCCTGGTGGTGTAGGCCGCGCGCTTCTGCGGGTTCTCGACGATCGAGGCCCAGGCCGCGACCGGCGTCATCAGCACGCGCGCCTCGCGCCAGAGCTTGAGTAGCCGTGAGCGGATCAGCGGATATTTCACCCGGTTGGCCGAGTAGAGATACCAGGAATAGGAGGCGCCGCGGGCGCAGCCGCGCGGTTCATGGTTGGGCAGTTCGGGCCGGGTGCGCGGATAGTCGGTCTGCTGCGTCTCCCAGGTGACGATCCCGCCCTTGACGTAGACCTTCCACGAGCAGGAGCCGGTGCAGTTCACGCCATGGGTCGAGCGCACGATCTTGTCGTGCTGCCAGCGTTTACGGTAGCCGTCCTCCCAGCGCCGGTCCTCGTTGGTGGTGATGCCGTGGCCGTCCGAGAAATCGTCGACGACCCGGTTGAAGAAGGTCAGTCGGTCGAGAAAGTGGCTCATCTCAAGTCCTTTCGGCCTCAGGCGCGAAGCCGTCCTCTGGAGCGAGGGAACGCTGGTACAGGTGGTAGCCGGACAAGCCCCCAGGGCCCATTTAGAGCTTTTCCTAAGTAGTCTTCCGGAGGCCCAGGCCTGGTTACAGCCCAGGCCTCCGCGGAGTTCAGCCGGCCGCCCGGGCCGCGATCACGCTGGCGGAGCGGCCGCGCTCGATATCCCAGAGCAGGCCGCCGCGACGCGTGTAGACCGCCCAGGTCATGAGCACGCATGTGACGTAGAAGCCGAGGAAGCCGTAGAGCGCCGCCTCGATGCCGCCGGTAGCCGCAAGCGAGGAGCCGTAGGCCTTGGGGATGAAGAAGGCGCCATAGGCTGCGACCGCCGAGGTGAAGCCGATGATCGCCGCCGATTCCTTCTCGGCCTGCTTGACCTGCTCGCCGGGGGGGAGTTGCGGTTCAAGCTGCGGGATCTCCTTGCGCATGATCGCCGGGATCATCTGGAAGGTCGAGGCGTTGCCGACGCCCGTCGCGAAGAACAGCACCAGGAAGCTGGTGAAGAAGATCGGGAAGCTGTGCTGCGACAGTCCGTAGAGGACGCCGCCGACGCCGGCCATCATCAGGATGAAGACCCAGAGCGTCACCCGCCCGCCGCCGAAGCGATCGGCGATCCAGCCGGTGAAGGAGCGCGAGAGCGCGCCGACCAGCGGGCCGAGAAAGGCGAGCTGCAGGGCGTTGATCTCCGGGAACTGCGTCTTGGTGACGAGCGGGAACGCGGCGGAGTAGCCGATGAAGGAGCCGAAGGTGCCGGTATAGAGCCAGCACATGATCCAGTTGTGCCGGCGCCGGAAGATCACCGCCTGCTCGGAGAAGGAAGCCTTCATCGAGGCGATGTCGTTCATGCCGAACCAGGCGGCGAAAGCGGACGCCGCGATGAAGGGCACCCAGATGAAGCCGGCGTTCTGCAGCCAGAGCTGGCTCGTCCTGCCCGCCTCGGTCGAGAGCTGCGGCTCGCCGCCGAGCGAGCCGAACACGCCGGCGGTGATGACGAGCGGGATCACGAACTGGACCACGCTGACGCCAAGATTGCCGAGCCCGGCATTGAGCGCGAGCGCGTTGCCCTTCTCGGATTTCGGGAAGAAGAACGAGATGTTGGCCATGGAGGAAGCAAAGTTGCCGCCGCCCAGGCCGCAAAGCAGCGCGAGCCCGAGGAAGACGACATAGGGCGTGCCAGGATCGCGCACCGCATAGCCGATACCCACCGCCGGCAGCATCAGCGACCAGGTTGCGACCGTGGTCCACAGCCGCCCTCCGAAGATCGGCGGCATGAAGGCGTAGAACACGCGCAGCGTCGCGCCTGACAGGCCCGGGAGCGCCGCCAGCCAGAAGAGCTCGTCCGTACTGAACTTGAAGCCCACGGTCGGCAGCTTCGCCACGACGACCGACCACACCATCCAGACCGCGAAGGAGAGTAGCAGGCTGGGGATCGAGATGTAGAGGTTGCGGCGGGCGACGGCGCGCCCGCTCCGCTCCCAGAACTGCGAGTCTTCCGGGCGCCAGTCCTGCAACGTCTTACCGGTCAGAGCGTCGGCGATCTCCGGCGAATGGATCGGCTGCATCTCGGGCAGCTGCGGCAGCCTGGCCAGTTCCTTGCCGGCAACGCCTTCCTCCATGGTGCGGACGGCCGTGTGCATCCAGACGAGGGAGACCGTCACGATCAGGAAGAGCAGCATGAAGCAGCTCGTCCAGATACCGGTCAGGTCATTGAGCACGCCGAAGGCGATCGGCAGGATGAAGCCGCCGAGGCCGCCGATCATGCCGACGAGGCCGCCGACCGCGCCGACATTCTGCGGATAATAGACCGGGATATGCTTGAATACGGCCGCCTTGCCGAGGCTCATGAAGAAGCCGAGCGTAAAGACGAGGCCAATGAAGACCGGCAGGCTGACCTCGGTGTGGAAGGCGATCGGCCCGGAGATGCCCTTCACGACATAATCGGTCGGCGGATAGCTCAGGAGGAAGGTGCAGCCGATCGAGACCAGGAAGGTCCAGTACATGACGCGCCTTGCGCCGTACTTGTCCGAGAGATGGCCGCCATAGGCGCGGAAGACCGAGGCCGGAACCGAATAGAAGGCGGCGATCATGCCCGCAGCCTTGATATCGAGCCCGTAGACGCCGATCAGATATTGCGGCAGCCACAGCGATAGCGCGACGAAGGCGCCGAAGACGAAGAAGTAGTAGAGCGAGAAGCGCCAGACCTGGGCGTTCTTGAGCGGCTCAAGTTCCAGCCAGGCGCTTTTCGGCCGCTCGCCGGTGCGCCGCCGCTCGACGATGACGGGGTCGTCCGCGGTTCCCAACCAGAACAGCACGGCCATGACGACGAGCCCGGCCGCCCAGATCTGCGCCACGCTCTGCCAGCCATAGGCGATGAGCACGAAGGGCGCGACGAACTTGGTCACCGCCGCACCGACATTGCCCGCCCCAAAGATGCCGAGCGCCGTCCCCTGCTTGCCGGCGGGATACCAGCGCGAGACATAGGCGACGCCGACTGCGAAGGAGCCGCCTGCGATGCCGACGCCGAGTGCGGCGAGCAGCATCTGCGGGTAGGTTTGTGCGTAGGACAGCAGGAAGGTCGCCCCTGCACCAGCGAGCATGACCAGCGAGAAGATCCGCCGCCCGCCGTAGTAGTCGGTCCAGATGCCCAGCACGACGCGGATGAGCGAACCCGTCAGGATCGGCGTTCCGACGAGCAGGCCGAACTGGGTCTCGCTCAGCCCGAGCTCCTGTTTGATCCGGATGCCGATGATCGAGAAGATCGTCCAGACTGCGAAGCAAGTGGTGAAGGCGATGGTCGAGAGCCACAAGGCCCGCCCCTGTTCGCCCTTGGACACGGGAATATGGGTTTCCATGATCGCAGCCTCATTCGGCAACATGCGTGATTGCCGCGAGCCAACACTGGAATCTTCTGTGTCGTACTTGATCCAAATCAAGCAGAGTCGGGAATTGGCGGGGCCTCGTGTTCGCGCTTAAGGGAAAGCACGGAGAGAGCTGCGCGAATGTCTATGTCCGCTGCCGGCCGAGTTTCATGCTTTGATGACGTACTTATCAACTAAATCGACGGTCTGGACCTTGACTTCAGCCCATTCGCACGGAGGCGTATTTCTTTCCGCCTTGGCGCCACGCAAGGCGAGATAGAGGCGTTTCCCTGCGGCGTCGCCGACCGCGAACCGGCCGCAATTTTCACGGCGTGCCGCGATTTTGCGCTCCTGCTCCCGATTGCGTGCGCGGCATGGATGCCTTCGAGTACGCGAGGAACGGGATGACGCTATCGCAGTTCAGGCTGGCCTACATGCGTTCCAGAACGTATTGCGCTTTGGTTATCGCTTCCAGCGTGCTCAAGGTCCGGGAGAAGCCACCGAAGTCAAATTGCCGCGGAAAGATCGGAGGGAACTGCGCCGGTCCCGCCGCCGTTCCGCGGCTCATCCGGCAATCGTGCGTCCTGCTAAAATCGCGGCGTAGACTCCAAGCGCGAAAGCGGAACCGCGTGGCAACAAGGTCTTTGATCTGTTTCGGAACGCTACGCCCAGCACCCCTCCGGCGATGATCCAGACGGATTCAACCAGCGGCGTTATGACGGCCAAGGTCAGCAAGATCGGAAGCGCGAGCTGCATTTCGCTCGCCCATCCCACGGGCAGCAATACGAATGCGATCAGTAGGTTTTTCGGATTGAGAAAAGTCGTGACGGCAACGTCTCTTCCGGTGACGACGCGCCTTCCAGGCGGCGTCCGCCGAGGCTCCCACAGGCGCGCTGCCATGTAGGCCAGATAGCCACATCCGAAAATCTGGACAGCCGCTCGGATCGCCGGAAACGCATCGACGAGCGGGCGAAACAGGACGCCAAGTAGCAACGTTGCACCTAAATATGCGGCGACTGCCGCCCACATGAGACGAAGCGCGGAGCGAATTCCCATCGTAGCGCCCGCGAGGGCGAGCAAGGTATTTGTCTGCCCCGGTGTAGCCATGACGAGGACAAGAGCGAAAACATAGCCGCTGAAGGACATGGTTCGCAGGTAAACGGGCTGGGTAGCTTGCACTTTGCGCTGAATCAAACAGTGAAACTCTTTCGCAAACGAGGTATCCGAATACGGTCGGTGCCGTGCTCGACGATGGTTGCGAAGGCGGCAATCTGATCGCGCGAAAGTCGCGGCGCATGGTCCCTCCCGCGGATGCCCTTCAGCTCATCGGGACCGTGCGTGTTGAAGCGATGGACCCAGTTACGCAATGTCGGACGGTCATGCCGCCAATAAGGGCGGTCGCATCCCGATTCATCCTATCCAGCGCCACCGCCAACGAAAGCAGCCGTCGGCTCTGGTTCGCGTGGTGCGAGCTTGCCGAAAAGCGACGAAGGGTGGAAGCGCTAAAATTGGCTCTCAGCGGCACGGCGGCGGGCATGGCGCGAATCCTCCTCGCACCAAAGGAAACACCGCAATCGCTGCCCGGCTACCCTTTTGAGTCAAAGCCGGAGGTCGTTGGTATTAGTTGCGCCCCGACAAACAGATTGCGGCAGGTCTTTCGTATAGGAATCTGATGATTATTACTCCGATCGATGCCCATGGCGCCTGTCGCGCAGCATGGGGCCGACTTGGAAAGCGTGAAACTCGATGAGTGCAACGTCATGAAGCAAAAGAAGGATCTGCCTCTGGTCTATTCCTGTTCTGGCTGCTCCAGTGCGGCTCAGCTGGCGAACCATGTGGCAATCAGGATGGACCGCGCCGGTCATGCCGAGATGTCGTGCATCGCGGGTGTTGGCGGTGACGTCCCGTCGTTGGTCCGCGTTGCGAAATCCGGCCGGCCGATCATCGCGATCGACGGCTGTATCCTCGCTTGTGTCAAGCACTCACTTGGTCGGCATGGCGTCGTCCCGACTGTATACCATGAGTTGAGCAGACTCGGGGTCAGGAAACGCTATGGCACGGACTTCGACTCTGATGATGCGACCAGGGTGTTTGATCAAATTACAGGCTCTCTACCGCTATCTGCCGATTCCGACGAAGTCGCCCTTCGCTTCCGAGATAATGGCGCACCCTGATTCTGAGATGATGTCGCCCCCCGTATCGGCAAGCGCGGCGCATCCTGAAAAGCTTCACGTTGAAAGGCGCATTCAAGCTGTAGCTTGAGCCTGAATTCCATAGGAATGGGGCACGCCATCGGTCATTATCGCATGAGCGCCATCTGTATACGTCAGGATTATGCTCCGATGTCCGGTGATGCCCAATTGATTGGCCGCCTCCTCGATCTGGCCTTTTCGAAGCCGGGGGTGTTGCAGCCGGCGTCGGACGTGAAAGACAGTCTGCTGAGGCGGATCCGAGCCCGCAAAGGCAAGAGCCAGGCAGACATCGCCAAACAGCTGAAGATGACCTCTCAGGCCATCTCAGGCGCCGAAGCCAATGAGGCCGATGGCTCGATCCAGCTCAAGACCCTGGCAAAAATCGCCGAAGCGCTGGGCTACACGCTAATCTATACGCTCGTCCCGACCGCGTCCGTCGCTGAGGCGAAGGGGCTGTCTGCTATTCCGCCCGACCAGGAGAGCGCCGAGCGAGCAGCCGGCCGTCCCGGCAATCCTCTCGTCCTGACGCTTCTTCAGATGGTCGAGCAAGCCGAAGCGGGAAAGGCCGATCTCGATCCTTTCGTTTACGAAAACGTTTATCGGCCGGCCAAGCCAGGGGCCTGACATTCCAACTTAGGGAGCCTCGTCCTCGTCATCCTTCTGAGGGGATAACCCAGTCGGTGCAGGTGCCTCGTCAAGCTTGACCTTGAGACGCTCATACTCATAGCCGATAGGTTTTTTGAGACCTTCAGGTTGCACGACGTCATGGCGATAGTGTCGTTCGACGGCGTTGGGGTGAGCGCGTTCGTGCCGGGCCGGTTCTGACTTAACGGGTTCGGAACCATTGGTGCGCGAACCGAGCCGTGGGGCTTGTTGGGACGGAGAAGATGTCTTCGGCGCCGACGGCGGAGAGACACGCTCGGAACTTGCTCGATGACGGTCCGCATCGTCTGACTTCAGCTGCGTAACGAGGGGCGGCTGGATGGCTCCGGAGGCAATCAAGCCTTGGTTTGTTACGAAGCTCTCGCCGGAGCCAGGCTGCTGCTCGATCTCTGGAGACGTTAGAGACACGGGGGGTGACGTCGTCTTGCGGGGGCCGGGGTGGTCATCGATATTCTTGGTCTGGACCATATCCCCGTTCGCGCGCGGTTCTGCGTTGACGCTTCCGAGGTCGGCAGGCCTGCCAGCCGAAGCGGCGGGCTCACTGGCTAAGGCGGCAGTGACCATCACCGGGGCGGCATAGCGCATACTCGGCCGTTGTCTGTTCCGGGAAAAAGAAGAGTCTGGACTCATCAGCCACGCCAATTCCTCGTCAACCAGATCCGCCTGATCGGCAACGGTTGGGAGACCTTCCTGCGGAGGCTCGTCGGCGGAACGATCTTGCGGCCTTGATGGCGCGCTCGGTACCTGATCAACAGCTGCGAGCCGCTCGCCCTCGTCAAGCGCCGGGCTGGGTGGCTCAGATGCATCGGCGGGCGCATTGTGATGGGCTACCTTCGTCAAACTGCCAGCGGTCCCTGTCGCGCCGACCGGCTCTCCAGCGTCCGTGCCGCCACGGTCCGTGGAGGCGTCAGCAGCTGATTGACTTCTACCAGGGGCGCCGACCGTTGCAGTCGCCTCGATGCCAATCGCATCCTGGTCAATCGCGGGAGACGTGCTGCTGAAAGGCAGTGAAATGGGCAAGGCGGAGGCAGCCTCGTCGGTCGCATCCGTCGTCCCGTCGGTCATGCTGGGCAAGCCGCCCCCGGAAGGATCCGCAACGGATGCCAGCGCGCCCGGAGCGCTCGTGATCGGCAACCCATCGAGCGATGTTTCGTCGAGATCGGCCCCCGGGTCTTCGTGGTCCGCCCCGTCTTCATCGGCCGTCATCATGTCGTCGAGATCGACATCATCTTCGACGGTTTCCGGATCGTCATCGTCGCTCGGCCTTTCGACGACGATACCAGGGACCCCTCTGAGGTCAGGCGGGCGAAATTTCCGCTTCGGAAGCGCTGTCGGCGCAGGATCTTGCGGCTGGACGACGCGAAAGCCTCCAACGCGCTCCTGCAACCGGAGTGGCTGGGAGGGGGACGCTTGCTCAGCCAGCTCGCGGTCGACCGTCGCCTGCCGGTTGATGAAGGTCATCAGCTGCAAACGCTCATCAGGCTGCTGGCCAAAGCTCTGCAGGACTTTCTGGGCGTCATCGAACAGGAGGCGATACAATCTGCCCTGCGCTCCGGCGCGGGCAAGCTTGTCGCGGAACATCACGAAAGCCGGGATGTCCCCCGCCTTCGCCTCGGCTTTGCGGCTGCGCTCGTAGCCGGTCCAGCTCTCCGCGGCCTTCAGGAGGGCGTCGCGATCGAGGCCTTTGACACACGCCCCTGCGAGGACGGCATCAGCGACGGTGATATTGTCGAGGGCCTGCGCGAGCAGCCCTGAGTCCATCTTCCGAATTGTCCAATCGATGGGAAAGAACCGAGTCAGTGCCGAAGGTAGCGGCCAACCCATCTGGCCATAGGCCAAACATAGCCATGCAACCTTCTCGTCGCGTGTCAAATGACGTTGCCGCGTCCGAAAGAAGGTGTTCTTGGCCTCTTCCCATTGGCTTCTCTCCTGGCCGAGAGGCAATGGCCAACGGCCCGTCAGCGCATCCTCGCCCGGAAGCTCGCGATCGCGAGCCATGTGCACCAACCTCCTGGACGCCAAGTCTGCGGGCCATCCCGTGATCGAAGCTCCGGCCTGTGCCGCACTTAACACGGTGACGTCAGCGTCGTAGCGAAGGAGGTACCGACCCTGCTCAACCGAAAAGCGCGTGGAGCGCGCCGCATCGGCGAGCGCGTTCGCGATGTCCCTGGGCCATGGCCACCGCATCTGCGCCAGCAGCACGGCGAGCCAGAAAATCTCCTCGGAGATTGTGAACGCTCCTGGCTCTGGGCAATCCGACTTGAACCGGCGCCGAGACGCCGCTGCAGGGGCGCCCAGCAGGCGGTCGAGGTCGCGGTAATGGTCGTCACGCCCCTCTGGCGTCTGGCGGCCGCTCCGCGCCATCAAGAGGACTTTCGATTACGATGCTGCCGGCGCGCGCGCTCGGCAGCCGCCTGGCGCTTCTCCTGGGACCAGCCTGCCCCGGAGGGCGGGGCGCGATCGAAGACTTTCCGAGCTGCAGCACGCCGCCGCAGGAAGCGCTCCACGGCGTAGAGAATCGCGTCTTCGATGGCGAGTGCGGCAGCGTCCTCGGCTGCCAAACGAAGGTTGGCGCGATGCATCTCCGCCGCCATCGCGATGCAATTGTCTGAAACGGCGGCGGCAGCCCGATCGACTTCCGGCGTGTGCTCAAGCTGTTCCAGGAAGGTCGAGACTGCCGCTGCAACCTCCGCAACATCGGCCGGACTATAAAGCGGTCTGTGGGGCATGCGCCGTCCGACCGGGTCGCCGAGCAGCATTCGGATATGCGAAAGACGCTCCTCGTAGCGGAGCAAAAAATTACCGGATCGCGAACCGGTTGCCAGTTCCGCCTCCTCGAACCGGAATGACCGGATATCGGAGAGCGTCTTGACCACCGAATACCCGATTGGGTCAGGCTTCATCACGTCGTCCATCGGCCTGTGTCTCCGCAGCGCGACGCAGGGTAGGGGCAGAATCGGATCGTTACAAGGCTTCTAAACTCAAACGTTTTGGGAACCAGCGTCAGTTTAAACTCAAAAAAATCACCTAAACTCAATTATATTGAGTTTAGGTGCAATCGACACGAAACCCCGGCCGGAGATCAGGAAAATGTCTGTGAAATAGGGTTCAAGTCAAAAGTGCCGAATGGCCGGAAAAGGGAAGAGGGGCGCCCAAAACCATAATGGAAACAGCATCATAGAGAGCTGCCATAAATGATCTGCTCTCAGGTCGGCTGGCTGTCAAAAACGATAGCACGATACCGCGAAAGCGACGGCTAGGGTGTAAACACCCGCCGCTCACTTTCGCTTCGACCGCTCGTGGTCGAGGCCGGCGAGGCGCTGAACTCTTTATGCGTTCAGCTGCCTGCCGGAAACGACCTGCTCGGCCCCAAGGGCCGGCCCCGCGCGTCTCACTTCATGAGCCGCGCCAACCTGCGGTTGGCAGCGTGGCAGAGCAGGTCAAAAATACGCCTCCAAAGAGGCGTTGCAATGAGTTCTCGAATGCCCGGGAGGGCGGGTACCTGTCGAGGAGCGGACGATTTTGCACAGTGCTGACCTGGGAGGCGCGCACAACAAAGAGGCGAAAGCAGCGGGGACGACACCGCGAACAGGCGGGCAGGAAGCCATTCGCCCCGTTCCCCGCTCAAGGCAGTAGTCGGTTTGGGGGCTGGCACGGGGGATGATCGGGGGCGGTGGCCTATGCTGCCCTTCGGGCGGCTTTCGGCAGGCTGGCGCAGGCGGCGGCGTGCTCTGGCCCGATCAAGGCGGCGAGATTGCCGACAAATTCCGGAGGGACGCGCATCCGGCCCACCTGTAACGTGCGGACGATCGTTGCCACGTGCTTTGAAGCCAGTGCCGCCGCGACGGCGGGATGCAGAAGCATCTCCGCCGTGCAGCCGAGCGGTAGCGCGGCGAACGAGGCGGCGCACAGACTACGCGCCTTGCGTTCGTCAAGGAGCGCAAATGCTCCCGCTTCCACTGCGCAGGCAATCGTTGCGGCTTCACCGTCGTCCAGCGTGAGCCGGGCGGAGCCGTCAATAAGGCTCTCGTAGATCGGCGCGCCGATACCGCCGATCTCGATGCGGCCAACGAGGCCCGCGCCGATCAGATCGTGAAGGTGCCGCGCGTCGCCATGGCCGTTGCGTTCGCCCGCCTCGAGCTCGGTCACGGCATTGCCGGTAACCACGACGCGGTGAGGAAGAGCCCTGATGATCTCCGGTGCCCGCCCCGAGGCGTTGAGGTTGATCACGATGCTCGCATCGGCGACGAGGACGGCGGGTGGACTAGCGAAGAATCTTGATGCGTTCATCAGCTTCGCTTTCTTCGCGTTCCGCCCCGTCGAGCAGTTCCCGGATGCCATGCCGGTCAAGTTCCAGCAGCCGGGCCAGCTGTCCTTCGCTGTAGAGTTCCTTCTTCCAGGCTTCACGGGCGAGCAGGGCAAGACGCGGCGGGACGAGACCCCTTGCCAGGACCGAGATGTCGGCACGCACGGGCAGATCACCGAGGACTTCGCGCACCTGTGCGTCGGTTATTCCATCATGCTCCAAGAACCAGTCCCACGTTCCATCGCGCGCCAGCTTCAGCTCTTCCATCCGCCGCACCATAGCCTCGCGGGAAACACCGAAAGCGTGAGCAAGCAGAATAACGTGCCGCCGCGTCAGGTGCGACTGGCCAGCGGTGATCTCGCCGAAGCGCTGGCGCACCGCGCGGGCCGGCGTGATGAAGTTACGCTGAAAGTAGTTGGCGTAACGCTCTTCGCGGGAGGCAAACCGCTCGTCGTCGGTAAGAACTTCGGGCTGCCTTCGCGTAGAGACGACATGGGCGAGTTCGTGAACTCCCGTCTGGGTCAATCTCTCGTGCGGATGGTTTGCGTTGAGAAGGATACAGGCGCCCGCCGCCTCATCATAGGCGAATAGCCCCGACACTTTTCCAGCAAGAGGCCGGACGTAAACACGGATACCTAGCTGCAAATCGAGAAGGGATATGATGTCCGCAACCGGCCCCGCGCCGAGGCCGAGCCAGTCGCGCAGCTCCTGCGCATCTTGCTCGGCCTGCGAGCGAACATCGCCTGGGAGCAGCGGGCGCTCAGGCGGATAGTTTCTCGCGCGGGAGACACCAAGCGCGTTCTCAAGCTCGACTTCCGCGCGGACAAGGCTGTTGAGCAGGCGCGTGGCGCGGTCGATGTCGTCGTCCCTGCTGTCATCCAGCTTGCGGAAGCGCGGCACCATATCGAGGTGGACAGCCTCGCGACGCAGGATCGCGTTGGCAGAAGTGCGATAGGCCGTCGCGAGCTTCTGTAACTCCTCCATCTGGATGCGGCGTTTGCCCTGTTCGATGGCGACGAGCGTCGTACGTGCGGCCCCGATTAGATCGGCGGCCTGGGCCTGCGTCAGCTTCGCGGCTTCGCGCGCCAGCCGCAGCCGCTCGCCGATTTCAACATCGCTCAGTCGCTCCGATATGCCATTCATTGATCGTGCCGCGTCCACTGCCTGAGGAAGGAACGCGCTCCTGTATTCTTGATAAAGATTCGCCACTCGGTGGCATGCCGGTCGAGCACGCCTCCGAGCAGATCCCCTGCCTCCCTGGCGGCCATGCCAAGGGATGGCGCTGTGATGATCGCGTGACGCTCGACCGCAGCGCGATTGGCGGCAGCGGCCATGTCCGCGAGATGATCGAGATGAAGCGTCCCGGCAATCGCGTACTCGCGGAAAGCGGGACTCATCCTCTTAAAATCCTTATGCACCGCGCCATCGATCGTGTCCGCCGTCAGGTCGTCGCAAATATACGTGCCTGCGGACTCCTCTAGTCCGGCGGCGTGAACGCTCATCCGGCGCAGCATGCATGCGGCGCAGATGCCGCATTGCGTCAGCTTTCCGTTCAGCGCGCTCCATTGCGCGCCGCGCCAGCACGACTTCGTGTCGCGCCAGGCATCGCCGCCCGGCAGAGCGGCGTAGGCCTTAAGCGTCTCGCCCTTGGTGTGCCAGAGCCGGGGCAATGAAAATTGGAAAGGGCGTCCGAACAGCGCGGTTAGAAACCGCTCCATCCGCTTCAGGAAAAGAGGATGATTGCGATAGTCAGGATAGGCGTGAGCGGCCGTGACCAAAGCGGGCCCGAATGCGCCCTGGCCGCTTTCGGGAACGATGATGTCCTCGGCTTCAGCGAGATAGGCGGCAAGGCCGCTGATAAGCGCGAACTTGAAGCCCCGGCTTCGCGCGCTCGACTCCCCCCTTGCCGATACGGTGTAGGGAACCGTTGCAAACGGCTGCCGCTCGCGCTTGCCGGGCAGGCCTGCAGCTTTCGAGCCGACACGCACGCGCACGAGTTGCTCGCCGAGGGTGGCCGCCATCAGACCGGCGACAGCCCGGGAATCCATGCCTTCGCTGAAGGCGATCACGGCTTTGGTTTTCACGGGAAGCTGGAGGCACTCTTGCGTCGGAGACGGCGCATCGCCGCGGCGCTGCACAAACTCGATCGTCCAGACGTCTCCCGTCAGAAACCGCAAAGCCTCCTGGAGAGAGCTGACAATAGCCGGCGCGGCCCATCTCTCCGGCGCATGCACCGGCAGCCGGAGCGTGAGCGCACGCGTCCAGCCGAGCGACGGACGCCGGGTCGAGCGATCCGCATACTCGACCGCGGCCGCGAGCATCATCGCGTCGTAAATCAGCGGCTCCCACCGCGCGAAAGCATACGACTCCAGCGCCGCCGTAGAAAATCTAAGGTCGCGTCCGAGATCGAACGACGTCCGCCCTTTGCGCGGCTGCCCGCCGGGCTCGACTACATCGATCTCGTGCGTTGGGATCCGGGGGCTGTAGGCGTGTACGGTCATAGCGGCGGCCCATCATCAACGCCCTTGCGGGTGGGTAGAGTGACAGCACGCTTCCGGGGCGGGGCGCCTCCGGACAGCAGCTCACGGGCAATAGCCCCGCAATCAACCTGCTGACGCGCCGCGTCGAGCCGTTGGCGGACATAGTTGCTGCTGCGCGGGCTTGCCTCGCGCTGATAATATTCTTCCGTGGCGCGAAGCGCGCTGTGCATCGTGTCGGCAAGAGCCGCGCTTACCGCCGCCTGCGCACCGGCTTCTCCCGTCAGACCGCTCGCGACGGCGGCGACCGCACAATCGATGGCGAGATTGGCGGGGGCCGATCCGGGATGCTTCGCGCGCAGCGCTTCCAGTTGTTCGATCCGGATCGAGGGAAACAGCGTGTCGCCGCACATCACGTCGTTGATGGCCTTGAGCGGAGCCTGGAGGAGTTCGCGCTTGAGGGCGAATGGGAGCGCCTCGGCCACTTCATCGGACGAGTGGGCCGCCTTGGCGGCGCGCCGTGCCAGCGTCTTCCAATGGGGGCGCAGCGGTAGGCTTCGATGAGGGCCGTCACTCATGGCGCATTCTCCATGTCAGGATTAAGACATAAGGATGCTGACAATGTCAATTAACGAAGTTCCCAGAGCTGACATTCAGTCTGAGACCTAGATCAAACCCTCCAAAAGGGGAGAGCCCCGCCGGCGCGGCTCACCGAGAAGCGGACGCTCTAGACGTTGGCTAGGGGCCAGAAATGTCCATTCCCAAGCCGCCGAGCCGGTACACCGAAACGCCCCCGCCAAATGACGAGAAACAGGGAAGAACTCGGAACCCTCTGTAGGGAACCCCCGGGAATGAGCAGATGAAGCCGTTCCGGGTGCTCGAACCGGAACGGATTTCCGATGAAGACCATGAACGACGGCGCGGCTGCGGCCGAGGATGATGCCCGCCCGACGCGAGACGACCTCGCACGCTATTCGCGGGCCTATCGGCTCAGCACCAAACATGCCCGGATGTTCCCGATGTGGCAGGCCGCGCTCGCGCATGCGCTGCTGCTCGACCATGACGACGATGATATGCACGAGGGCTATGCCGGCCTGAACGGCCGCCAGCTTGCCGAAGGCGCGCGTGCGATGGCGCGGACCTTCGCGCTGCTGATCGCCGAGGCGCCGGCGCGTAACGAGCAGGAACTTGAGCGGAAGATCGAGATCTACCAGACCATGAGCTTCCTGCCAGGCGAGATGGAGCGATCGCGCACGGCCTACATGGTGGAGGTCGCCATGCACGCGGATGCGAGCGCGCTCGGCATCGCGCTGCGCAAGATGCCCTATGATGCCGGTCCCGGCGGCGTGCAGTAGGATCGCGGCCATGTCCTTCATCATCTACGACCTGGAGACGACCGGGCTCGAACCGGCCTGGAACGTGCCGCTCCAGGCCGCCCTCATCCACACGGATGAGGAACTGCGGTCGCTCAGCGAGCTCTCGCTGCGCTGCGCGCTGCCGGCCCATATCGTGCCGTCGCCCGGTGCGCTCCTGACCACCGGCATCCGCCCGGAACAGCTGGAGCAGGCGCCGATGTCGAGCCTCGACCTGCTCGGCCAGATCAACAGGGCGATCCGGGCATGGTCGCCCGCGACCGTTCTGGGCTACAATATCCTGCATTTCGACGAAGAAGTGCTCCGGCACGCCTTCTTCAGCCATCTCCTGCCGCCCTATGCGACGCAAGGCTCCGGCCTGAAGCGGGCCGACCTTCTGGTCATGCTGCGGGCGGTGATCATGCTGGAGCCCGGCGCGATCACGGTTCCGGTCGACGACAACGGCAAGCGCTCGCTCAAGCTCGGTGCCGTCTGCCGGGCCAATGGCATCCGGCTCGACGAGGACGAGGCGCATGACGCCCTGTTCGACGCCCGCGCCACGCTGGCGTTGTTCCGGCTGCTGCGGGAACGGGCTCCGCGCAGTGTCGCGCTGATGCTCGCCAATGCCCATAAATCGGGACCGATCCGCCTGCTCGCGCGCGGTGATCTCATCTGCCTTGGTGGGCACTCGGCGCTGGTACCGGCGGTCGGCATCATGCCGAACCCCGACAATGCGACATCCTGGGCGGCCGCCGATCTCTCGATCGACCCGACGACTTACCTGGACGGCACCGCGGAAGAGGTCGCGGCATTGCTGATGCGTTCGGGGGCGCGTCCCATCCGGATGGTCAAGACCAATGCCCAGCCGATCGTACTGGGCTGGGAGGATGCCCAACATGCGCTGCCGGGTGATCGGCTCGATGATCCGGTCTACCACGACCGTGCCAGCCAGATCCGCCGGCACCCGACCTTCCAGCACCATCTCACCGCCGCACTGAAGAACCGCTTCGCCGACCGGGAGCCGTCGCCCTATCCGGAGGCGACCTTGTACGCTGGCGGCTTCCTCTCGGATGCCGATGCTCGCCTCTGCGCTCGCTGGCAGGAACTGCCCTGGGATCAGCGCGGTGCCGTGGCGAAGTACATGGGAGACGTCCGTCTTCAAGCCTTCGCCAACCGGCAGATGTTCCTGGAGGCACCCGAGTGCCTGTCGCCCGAAGCCTGGCGCAAGGGCCGTGACTGGCTGCGCGAACGTTTGACGACCGAAGCGGAGGTGCCCTGGCTGACCCTGCCCAAGGCCCTCATGGAGGTTGCGGAGCTGCGCGCCGGGCTCGGTCCGGAGGATGTCGCCCGCCATGCCCATCTCGATGCGATCGAGATCTGGCTGCGCGAGCGTGGGGAGCGCCACCGCCTGGCGGCATGAGAAGAAGGACCGGCGCCGCGAGCGCCGGCCGTCCGGAAGGAAAGCGGATGAGTGCTGCCACCGAGGCAGTAACCCCAAAAGAACTCTGGAATCACCATGCAGAACGACACGCCGACGGTCACCTCGTTCGAGGACATCGCTCTCGAAGCCACGATCCGCCCCGTCACCGATGATCTCGACGGGATCGCGCGCAAGCTCCATCGCTCCGGCGATCGCGTCGCGGCCTATGCCGCCTTCGCCGGCGAGCGCTTCCTCATCAGCGCCGCCGCCGGTCGTGCGCTCGGCTTCGCCCAGGAGACCGAGCGCTTTCTCGCGCTCGCCCAAACCTCGCCGAAACCGCAGGTCGCCGCATGCCTGGACATGCTGACGGCGCTGACAGTCCTGAACTCGGCCTCGGTCATCGCACTGGCGATCATGCCGCCGCGGACCGGCGAGGATGCCCTGGCGCGCAACTACATCGCCGATAGCGTCGCTTCCAGGCTCCGCGAGTCCGGCGATCCCGCCATGATCGAGGCTGCGGCGCTCGCCTTCGAGATCGGCCCCTTGCCGATCGCCGCCGGCGAGGACCAGCGCAGGACCTTCGTGCTGGCTGGCGCCGTCCCGTCTTCGTTGAAGAGCGCTCGCCAGGGCGAGCCCGCCATGGTCGCACTCGAGCAGGGCCTGAGCCTGACCGCCTTCATGCGGGATCTTCCGCAGGTCGCGGCGCTGGTCGAGCGTGCCGCGCTCCAGCTCGACGACGCCGATCGCATCGCGCGCGAGATCGCCGAGGGCGATATCGGGCCGGAGGCGCTGGACGGGCTCGAACGGGCCCGGCACGGGGCTGCCCTGCTGGCGACCGCCGATCTCGCGCGCGCCTGCATCTACGCGGACCTCATCGAAGGCGGGGCCAGCGCAAAGGATCGGGCGCTGGCTGTCGCGCCGCGCCTGCCCGAGGCGCGTTTGCGCAGCATCGTCGCCTTCGCCGCGATGACCGGCGGGGTCATCGGCGAGCTCGGCAGCGCGGCACGAGCTCTCACCGCGGCCGTGCGGGGCCACTGAGGGTCCGAAGACCGGGCGAGACGAAGAAAGGGGCGTCCCAACGGACGCCCCTTCGCGATTCCAGAGACCGGGACGGGATGCAGTCGAGATGGCTGTGACCCACGGAAACCATATCATGTCCAACAAGAACGATCAGCGCGGGCTGAAGCCGTCCAAGACCGGCAATCTCACGCTTCAAGAGCAGGAGCGCTTCCGCGACCCGCTGGAGACGCTGATGTCGAGCCTCGGCGAGAATCCGACGCTCGGCGAGCTCATCGCCTTCCGGCAGAGCCGGCCCGATCTCAAGGAGGCCGCGCGGATGTCGCGGCAGTTCGACCAGGAAGCGCATCGCGTCGCGTATGCCGATGATCGCCATCCGCAGGCGGCCACGATCGCCGCCAGCATGGAGCTCGCGGCGCTCCTCCTCGACAGCCTCGTCTGCTCCTGGCCGGCCGACAGCCTCGACGAAGTCGATGCCAAGCTTGCCCTGGCCGATGGTCGAGGACCGTACGGCGCCGACCAGGATCCGGACTATATCGCTTCGCTCGACGCGAAGACCGCCCGGCGGATCCGGATCATGCGGGCGGCCTTCGACGTCGGCCATCTGACCGTTCCGCCGGCGCCCGCAGCGCCCGGTCTCGACGACCGCAACCTCACGGCCTGGCCGCGTCTGCGCTACGATCTGCGGGACCTTCTGCCGATCCGTGGCGGCCAGCCGGTTCTCGACCTCGCTCCGGAGATGTGGATCGCGTTCGCGCGCAGCGGTCCTGACTTCGGCCGGCTGCGCGAGCAGATCGTCACGATGTTCGCGACGGCCGGGCGCCTGTTCGACCTTGCGCGCACGAACGAGGACGGCAAGAGCCGCGAGCTGCGGATCGCGGCCGAAGGCGCGCAGATCCTGGCCTATCTCGCGGCCTGCCAGGTGATGATCTGGCCGGCGCGCTCGAAGACCGACCTCGATGCGAAGCGTGAGGTGGCGCGGATCATCAACGATCGCGCCTGCCGCCCGGACCCGCTGCATCAGCAGGCAGCCGTGCGCCACATGGTCGACGAGGCGATCTGGGTTCATCGCAGGCTCGGGCTCCATGACCAGGCGCTCTTCACGACCGACTGGATCGAGATCGTCTGAACCACATTCGCGTCGTCGATAGCGGACCATCGCGCGCACGAGGCGGCGTCCCCCGGGGCGCCGCCTCGTTTGGTTGTGGGGAGAGGGAGGAAAGCGACTGCCCGGAGCAGATCACCCCTGAGATAGAGAGAATACCGAACATGTCCTCCAGCACGCTGTCCGACCTGAAGCTCGCTTCCGTCACCTTCCCGATCAGCGATGAACTCGCCGGATTGGAGCGGCTCCTGCCCGACGGGCCGGACGAGATCGAACGCTTCGCGATCCTCGCCGACCAGACACCATCGATCCTCGAGATCCGCGGCCGTGTCCTGACGCATGAGCAGCAGATGGACCGCTTCATCACCCTGACGGACGATGATCCGAAGGGGCTCGATGCCCGTCTGGATACAGCGAGGGCGCTGACGATCCTGGCACGCGCCGGCCAGATCGCGCAGATGCTCGTCCCGGCGCGGACGGAGGAAGATCGCTGGGCTCAGACCGAGATTGCCCGCGGGCACAAACGTGCTGCGAGACACAGCAAGAACAGGCGGGACGCCGATCTTCTGCGGCGTCTCGCCAGCGGGGCTGCGCCCCGCGTCAGGGAACACCGGCTCGACGCCTCGGCCCTCTCGGATTCGGTCACGGCCATGGCACGCTATGTCGGCGCCATCCTGCCCGAGCCCACCGACGATCACAGTGCCCGGCCGGGGGAACCCGGCGCCTACCGGCTGGAGGACGCGCGCAGCCTCGAAGCCTATTTCGCCGTGGCGCCCGACCTGGCCGATCTGATGGAGCAGGCGCGCGGGCTTCTGGAGCGGAGCGATCGCTGGTCCCACGACGAGAGCCACGCCGTCGAGATGGTCGACGCTGCCCGTCGGGCTGCGTTGATGCTCGCCTATGCCCGGCTTGCCAGGATCGGTCTCTGGCCTGCCCGGACCGAAGCGGATCTGCAGGCGAAGTCGGTGGTGGAAGCCTTCGTCGCCGCACGCAAGACCGATCCCGAACATCTGCGGGCGCTGGCCCTGCTCGCGCTCGACACCGGCGATCGCATCGCCCGCCGGAGCGACCGCTTCAGGTCCGCCGGGGGCGCCGAGCTGTAACCGGCGGCCTCATCGCGATCAGCTCAGGGCGGCGCCATCCGGCGCCGCCTTTCGTCTTGGGAACGCGGCGCATGGAAGGCCGGACCGGCCACCCCGCGACAGGCAGTTCGCATCGCGGAATGCGGATCATTCCCATGACCAGCAAAGACGACCCGTCGCCGGCGCATGCCCTGCTCGGGCGCAATCTGCAGCGGCTCCGCGAAGCCCGCGCACTCAGCCTTGCCGATCTCTCCGCGCGCAGCGGCATCGCGCAACGTCGCCTTGCGGCCTTCGAGCAGGGGCGCGGCACCTGCCGGCTCGATGACCTTGGCCGGCTGGCGAGCGCGCTTTCGGTTTCGATCGCCGCTCTGCTCGCACCGGACGAAGGCCCATGACGACGGGCACCCGGCATCTGCCAGCGAGAGGAAAAGACAGGAAGAAACGACATCAGCGGGGGATCACCCCTGAAAAACCCAGAGCAGCACATCATGAGCAGCCGCCTTGAACGCTCCTTGAGCGACATCGTCCTCGATCCCAGCCTCTATCCGGTCACCGACGAACTCGCTGCGATGGAGCGCCTGGTGCCTGAGGCCCCCAGCGCGATGGAACGCTATGCGCTCTTCTGGAACGGGCGTCCGGCCCTGCTGCCGATCCGGGCGCGGTCCGTCGCCCATGCCGCCGAGCTGACGCGCTTCATCGGGCTGGCGTATAACAGCATGGACGAGATCGAGCCGAACCTCGACAGCTGCAACGCGCTCTCGATCCTGCTCAACGCCGCCAACCTGGCGATGATGCTGATCACGCCACGCGGCACGGATGATGCCTGGGCCAGGGCCGCTTTCGCCGCCACGTTGCGCCGGCAGGCCCGCCGGCTCCGCGGCGCGCGGTTCCAGCACCAGGTCGACCGGATCCTGCGCCGCGATGACGCTGGTTTCCCCGACGCGGTGGCTGATCGGTACGCGCCCGGCGACAAGATCGCTCACGCCATTGCCCGTGCCGCGGCGAGCTCGGATGCCGGGCCGTTGCCTCACGTCGCGACCGAGGGCGAGGCTGCGGTGTTCACCCTCGAACATGCGCCTTCGCTCCAGCGCTGGTTCGACCGGGGTGTCGACCTCGCGGATCTCCTTTCCGGAGTCCGTGAACTCTTCGCCCAGGTGATGACCTGGACGCGGGCGTGGCGCAGCACCGCAAAGGAGCGCCGTCTCGCCGTCGATGCCATCGCCGGCGCACGGCTGCTCGCCTTCGCGCGGCTGTGCCGGATCGGGCTCTGGCCGGCGCGGAATGCGGACGAGGTCATGGTGAAGCGCGAGGCGCTCCGCTTGCTCGTCGCGTACAGATCCGAGCCCGACGCGATGCGAGCTCTCGCCGAGCTCGCCTTCGACCGTGGCGAACTGCTTGCCCAGCAGAGCGAGCGCTTCTGCACGATGCCGCCGACCTGACGCACCATCAGGGCGGCGATCTTCCGGCGGTGTGTGAGACGGGCGCGGCCTTTGCGGGACGCGCCCGTCGTCATGATGGGGCCGGGCTGGGTGACGGACGATCGCTCTCACCCACGGAAAACAGCATGACGGATAGCAACCAGGACGATCCGGCCGCGAAGGCCCGCTATAGTCACATCCATCGCGTCATCGTTGGCGCCGGGGTCAAGCTCACCCCCGAATGGGCACCGCCTCCGGTGCCGCGCCCACCTCAAGCCGGCGACATCGAGATCTACGATGTCGCGGTTCTGGCGCGCCGGCTCGGCGGCGACGACAGCTTCGTCGGCGATTCCGGCAATGACGAGGATGCGGCGCGTATGCGCCAGACGAAGCTCTGGCGGCGCCTGTTCGATGACCCGCGCGGCCCTTGGCGCAAGCTGGTCAGGCCGGATGCCGCGATGATCGAGCGCTTGCGCGGCCTCGATGCGATCTGTCCCCACTTCCGGGAGGTGACGGCCTGGATCGTCCGGGCGGCCGGGCTCGCCCTGGCCACCGGCACGCCGCTTCGGCTCGATCCGGCCGTGGTGCTGGGGCCGCCCGGCATCGGCAAGACATTCTATGCGCGCAAGCTCGCGGCGGTGCTCGCTATCCCCTCGGAGATCATCGCCATGAACCTGATGACCGATCGGGGATCGGTCTTCACCGGCCTGACGCCGGTCTGGAGGGCGTCAGCGCCCGGAAAGGTGACGCAGCTTCTGCTCGACAGCGACTATGCCAGCCCGCTCATCATCATCGACGAGATCGAGAAGGCCTCGCCGCTCAATCCCCGGGAAACGCCGGAGAACGTGTTGCACAGCCTGTTCGAGCGCGAGAACGCCGTGCGCTTCGTCGACGAGTTCGTCGATATCCCGGTCCGCGCCGACCATATCTTCTGGTTCGCAACCGCGAACTCGCTCGATCCCCTCCCGGCCAGCATCGTCGACCGGCTGATCGTGTTCCAGGTCGAGCCGGCGCCCGCCGACATGCTGGCGATCCAGAAGAGCATTTTCCGGGAGGCGAACCTGCGGGCAGGCGATTCCTTCGCCGAGCCGGATGAGACCCTGTTCCGGGCCGCCGCGCGCCACAATCCGAGGCTGCTCTCGAGGCTCTGGGACGTCGCCATGGGCTTCGCCTGCGCGGAAAGGCGCCGGCACCTCGTCGTTGGCGATGTCCGAGGTGCCGAACACATGCTGCTCGCAGGACGAGAGGGCGCGAGGAAGGCGATCGGGTTCATGCGACCGGGGGAAGGGAAGGGGGGAACAGCAGGGTGAGGGAGAGAACGGGATGCCCCCGGGAAGCCCTGCACGAACGAGAGATCAAGACCATGACGAATATCGGCACCACCGGCCAGCAGCCGCCTTCCAGGAGGCCGATCGGCAGCCCACTCCTGCCGGAAGGGTCGGCCGGCGCCGTTGGGCGCTGGTATCCGACGCAGTGGCCGCGCATCTGCGGCAAGAAACTCCTCCCGCTACCTCGCAATGCGTTCCTGACAGTGGCGTTCCGCTCGCGCTATCGGCCTGGCCTCCTGACCTTCGCCTACTGTGCTGGCTGCGGATATCATGCGCACAATCCCGCCGCGCAGGGGCTCGCCGGTATCGCTCGGCAGCTCAATGCACCGCTTCACAAGCTGTCCGCGACGACCCAATCCGACCCGAGGTCAAGGCTGCGCGAGCTGAACCGGACCCGGTACGGCGCGCTCACCGCGACCAGGGACGGCCATCCGTGCAGCGAGCTCGGCTTCGACACCTGGACATTCCAGATGCTGCTCCCGGTCGGCCGCCCGCTCGAAGGGTCTCCGGTCACCGTCCAGGAGTACGGTCTCTCCGTCCGCCTGCCCGGCGATCTCGGCTGCGAGGAATTCGAGAAGCGGATGCACGAGATGATGCGTGATTGCTCTCTGGGCGCATGGCTGGAAACGCCCGCCGGGATCGAGCATTGCAAGATGACGGGCGTGGATCGGAAAACGCTGAAGCGCTACTCGGCCTATGGCTTCAACGCCGCCTGGCGTCGGTCGGTCGCGAACGAGATCTACTTTTTCCGGCCCAAGACCGACGACGTGGATCGCCTGATCCGGATCATCGAGGTCATCATCCACCGGCATGTCGTGCGTGGTCCAAAGCGCACCAATGTGAGCTGGCTGTCTCGCGGCCAGGGCCTCAAGAAGGAAAAGCCCTTCTGATCGGCGCGGTGCTCAGAAGGCCGCTGATATCGGGCTATCGGCGCTGCCGCGGAGCAGCCGCGGAGACCATGGCTCGGAGATGCTTCTCGATCTTCGGGCCATAGTCCAGCGCCTGGACTGCGGAGTTGAGCGTTGGCAAACCGAAGCGCGCGCATCGCGTGCAGATCGGGCGCATGCCCGCAGAGTTCAGCCGCGGAAACGCCGACCGCTGTGGCGGCCGCCTGCGCTGGGACGAGGCCAACGAGTTCCGGTTCTTCCGGCCGAAATCCGACGACGCCGATCGCTTCATCCGGATCGCCGAGGAGACTTGCACGAATGTTCAGGCCACGACCTGTCGGAGCCTAAACAGGCTACGACCTGATTGGTGTCTCGTATCGGACGAATTCGCCGCAGCAGGCTACAACCTCCTTAAGGTTGTGCTGGCAGGCTGCAGGCTGATTATCCTTCAGATATCAGGCTGTAGCCTGAAGGGCTCATGATGAAGCGCGAACCCACGAAAGCCGAATTCGAACATGATATTCGCCAGTTGAAACTGGCAGTGGGGTCCTTCGATAGCTTCCTTCCGCCGGAGAAGGGCTTCATTCGAGCCATGAGGGAGTGGCAGGGAGGGAGCGCAAAGGCCTTCGCGGAGCGTATGGCCATGAAGGTTCAAAGCGTTGCCTCGATCGAAAAATCCGAACAGAAGGGCAAGATCCGACTGGATACGTTGCGGCGGGCGGCTAACGCTCTGGATTGCACGCTCGTATACACTTTGATTCCAAACAGCGAGATGCCCGCCCGGGCTGAGGCTTCGCTTTCGCCGATGTCGGACAACGAGCGTCGGCAAGTCCTGGTGAATGAGCTTCTGCAGCAGCTGACGGCATTTCCGGAGTCGGTGGCTGTCATCGCGGAAAATGCCAATCAACTCCTCGCCCGGAGCAAAAAGCCCAAGGTGGTCGGCGTGGTCGAGCACGAGGAAACGATTCTTGTTCCTGGCTTGTTGTCGATCAAGAAACCGCAGTCATCCTGATCCAGCCCGGCAAGAAGGCCGTCAACGAATCTGACGCCGGGCTCGGTGTCAGCGCTCCCAGTCCGTGACCATCAGGCCCGGCACACGCTCGAACTCGCGTCTGTTGCCGGTGACGAGAACAAAGCCTCGCCGGCGGGCTTGCGCTGCGATCAAGGTGTCGTAGGCGCCGATCGGTGTTCCGGCCGCTTCAAGCGTAGCGCGGATATTGCCAGCTTCGCCGGCATCATCGGCGTCGAACGGCATGATCTCGAAGCCATCCGAGAGGAAAGCATCGAGCACCCGTCCCGACGCTTCGCGGCGGGTGCTCTTGGCGATGCCATATCTCAGCTCGAAGATCACAACCGACGAGATCATCAGCCGAGTTCCGGCCGTGAGCTCCTGTTGAAGCCTAAGGCCGATGGCCGGAACCCGGCCATTGAGAGCGTGGACGATGACGTTGGTATCGAGCAGGAACATGCCGGTCAGCCGAAATCGATCGTATCGTCCTTCCCTGCCGGCGGATCGTCCGGCAATCCATCAGTAAGGAAATCGCGTGCTCCCAGCGCATCCAGCCTGGCACGCCAGGCTGCTGCGTCAAATGCCGGCCTTGTGATCGGCTCGAGGATCACCTTGTCGCCAACCTTGCTCACCTGCACCTCGGTTCCCTCGAAACGGAACTCCTTCGGAAGGCGGACAGCCTGGCTGCGGCCGTGCATGAAGAGCTTGGCTGTCGCCGCTTTGCCTTGAGCGCCCATCAACCCCTCCATTTTTGATATCTACCGTTGATAGATATTATTCAGTGTGGGCGTGTCAATATGGCGGGTGGTTGCCGCTTCATGCCAAGCCCCGAAGCGTGGTCTTCTGAGCCTCCACCCAATCCGACGTCAGCTTCGGGAACAGCGGCGGAAGGGCCGTGATCTTTCGTCTTTCTACTCCGAGCGGACCCAGAATAGACGTCGCGGTTGGCCAGGCGGGCTGTCCCGGCCGATGTCCCACGGCATCGAGAACGCGTCTGGCGCTTGCGGGAGTGAAGCTCCATGCAGCTTGCGCAGCAATTTCCACCAACGTGACTGCGGTTCTAATGACGACCGCGGTTCGTGCGGGATCATGGGTATGGGTCGACCAAGGCGTCTCCTTGGCAAGGTAACCGTTCCCCAGCCGCCAAACCTGCCGAACTTCTTCGGCTGCCTTTCGAAGAGACTGGCTCTCGTGGTGGTCGCGGAGAATGGCGAGGTGAATGTCGAGTTCTCACATCAACCGGTAAAGAGCCACAGGGCAGCTAGGACGTGTGAAGGTGGGAAAACCGCGCTCCCGCTGAGGCGTAAGCGGGAGTGCGGTCTCCGAGCGATGGCAATCAGTCCTGGTCGCCGAAGCTGGCGGGCGCGGAGCCTTGGAGATCGCCTCAAGGATGCGATCGACATCAATCGGGATATCGAGGGTGTCGATGGCGGCTTTCAGAGCCTGGAGCGCCTGGCCCTTGTTGTAGACCTTGAAGGTCGACTTCCGTGCTGCACTGCTGTGGCCCACCAGCTCTTCCGCATGCGGGATTGTGACCCCGGCGCGATAGAGCAGCGTGCAGACGCTGTGACGGAAGGCATGGAAATCGAGCTCACTGGGGAAGCCGGCGGCCGTCTTGAAATCCGAGAAGCGTCGACCTGGAGCCGCTCCCCAAGAGTTCTGCTGGTTCGCTGCGGTGATCTCCGGAAACAGACGCTCATCCGGATTTCGCCCTTCGACCCGCGCCGACAGAAAGCCCAAGCGAAGCAGATTGTTGTGCAGCGGCACGAACCGGCGACTTGGCCTGTCCTTGCGCTTGTCCCCCTTCAACTTGAGGGTCTTGTCGGTCTTCAGATCGAAGTACCAGATGCCCGTCTCCTCGTCGCGCACGACATGGCGTACGCGGAGCTGGAAGATCTCTTCGCGCCGCATCCCGTGATGGGCTGCGATGATCACGCCCCACCAGAGCGGCGTCCGCGGGATGCAGGTACCGATCGTCAGCCGATCGCGCGACGACCGACAGCCAACGAAGAATGGCAGGCCAAACAGCTTTTCTTGCTGTTCCAGCTCCCACATGTCGCGGGCGCCCTTTTCGCGAATGAGCGAACCTTCTTCCTCGTCATCGTTCGTATCGACGGGCAGAAAGAGGCCCTTCGTCGGCGTCGCCGTTCCCGCGGGGACGGCGCCATTGTCGATGCCGTATTCCCAGAGCAGGTTGAAGAGGGAGAGATGCCGGTTGATGGTCTTTCCCTTCAGTTTCGGGATCTTCTCATCGTGGGGCTTGCCCTGGTCGAGGGACTTCGCCAGCCCGATGACGTGCGTGAAGGAGCTCCCGTCCTTCAGCATCCGTCCGAACTCGCCGCGGATGTACTGGGATGGCAGCTTCTGCAGCTGCCTGATCAGATTTGCGATATGCGGCCGGGTGATCTGATCGATGGGAACGTCACCGAAGAACTCGATCAACAGCTTGTAGGTGCTCGTGCCCTGGATCGCCTGGGCTTTGTCGATCCGCTTCTTCTCCACGGCATCGCTCAGGAAGATCGGCCAGATCTGGGAGAGGCGAAGCCCTTTCCAGCTCGGCACCACCACGGCGGAAGAAATCGCATCCGCAGTCGAAACATCGACCATCTCTCCCCGGGCCTGGATCGTCCCGGTCCCCGCAAGTTCTTCCCCGATCACCCAGGAGATTGGCATCCGGTCCTGCACGCGCTCGCCGGGCTTTGCCGAACGCAGGCTGGCCTGGATCTGGGCTGGCGTCAGCGGGCAGTCCGCCGGCGGCGTGACGTCTCCCTCCCAGGAGATCGCGACGGAGGTGTCATCGCTCGAAGGCAGCGTCGCATACATGTCGGCAAAGCCTTCGGCGGCATGAATGCGGGCACGGGTCAGCGCATTCGTAACAAGGGTGCTGCGGATCTCATCGGCGCAGTGGTCGGGCGAGATCGCACCCTCGCGCATCGCTTGGCGAAGAAAGGTCGCCAGGCCGACCATCTTGTCGTGCTGGTCGGTCGCCGTTTCGATAGGGTGGGCAGGCTGGCCGGCGGCGACGCGTCCGAGGACCTCATCCTCATGCCTGGTCCAGGTCGCGCTTGCGATGCTGGCCTCCGCCAGGGCGCGGACTGCCTCTCGCGTCATGGCCGGGTTCGCGCGGATCGTCATGAACAGCGTCTCCGTTGCCTGCCACAGGGCCGATGCCATGCGCCGGGCTTCTCCGGGGGTGGCCCGGCCCAGGGACCTGACGATCTCGGTGGCGTTGAGTCTGATTCGCAGGTCTTGGGGAATCTTCCGACGAAACAGGGAAATTGCACCCCGCTTCCGAGAACATTGAACGAACATGGTTAAGCGGCCCAGACTGGCGCGGAGCGAGTACAGTGGACCTGTCTGGTGGACCTATGCGCCTTGAGGGCACCGAACAGGCGCGCAAAAAGCTCAAGGAAATCAGCGAATGTCTGAGAGTCTTATGCCATTTGTCTCGGGGAAAGAGACGATGGCTGGGGGACTAGGATTCGAACCTAGACAACCAGAGTCAGAGTCTGGGGTCCTACCGTTAGACGATCCCCCAACGGCCAAGGCGCTCAATGGCGCGCCGCGTTGGTGAGCCGGGGTCTAATCAATGACGTCCGGCTTGGCAAGAGCAGATTTCGCGACAATCGCGAAACCCGGTGCAGAAAAATTCCGCCGCTCCCGCCGGCTTGCTCCACCTCAGGCGAGGGTGCCGAAGCCCCGGACGTCGGTGCGCTGCGGCCGGTTTCGGCGCCATGGAGCCGGGAGACTGCAGGCGAGCTCTCCGCTGTGCCGGTTGGGTTCCTGCGCACTGGCTGATCGGATGAGCGGCCTCTCGCATGGGCGAGGGCGCGCTTGCCGGGAGAGTGCGCTATTATGCGCGTAGGTCCCGGCCTCAGGTCGTTGCCGGTGCGGTGCTTTCGCTCGCGATCAAATGGTCCGCCAGATGGATCGCCTGGTCGGCTCCTGTCGCAAGGCGGCGCATGATCTGGCCGAGATATTCGAAATCGGCCCGGTCGAGCGGGGCGAACAGGGCATCGTTCACCGGGCGCTGCAGGGTGGCCAGCCGCTCCAGCTTCTCGAAGCCGCGTGCGGTCACGGTGAGATTGACCCGGCGCTTGTCGCTGGAATGCGGGTCCTTCGCGATCAGGCCCTGCTTGACCAACTTGTTGACCTCGATGGTGACGAAAGCGCCGCTGAGATGGAGCCGCTCCGCAACCTGCGCCACGCCCATCTCGCTCTCCGGAGCGGCGAGGCTGACCGCGATCAGGATCAGATATTGCGGTGGCGTCAGGCCGATATAGCCGGCGAACCGCGCGCGCGCATCGTCCAGCCGGCTTCCGAACGCGAACAGATTGTGGAGCAGGTCGCGAAACCGTGCGTCGCCGTCGCGGTCCAGAAGCTCGGGCTTCGCGACGGTCCGCCGTCTGTCCTCTTTCGGCATGACGCTTCCTTCTCCAGTGTGTTGACTAACTTAGATAGCTTTGCTACAAAGCTAAATAACAAATATATTATAACGTGCCAACGCCGGAGGGGAAGATGGACGCCAGGGCCTTCAGACAATCCTTGGGAGAGTTCGCGACGGGCGTGGCAGTCATCACCGCGCAAGGCAGCGGCGAGGAGCTCATCGGCATGACGATGAGCTCGTTCAATTCCGTCTCGATCGATCCACCGCTGGTTCTGTTCAGCGTCGACCGCAAGGCCAACAGCCTGCCGGCCATGCTCGAAGCCAAGGGCTTCGCGGTCAACGTGCTGGCGCGGGAGCAGGAGCATATCTCGAACCGGTTCGCCCGGGCGCTGAGCGACAAATGGGCCGAGGTCAAGCGCACGGTCGGCCATGCCCAGGCGCCGCTGATCACCGGCGCGCTCGCCCATTTCGAGTGCGAGCCTTACGCCAATTACGACGGAGGCGACCACGTCATCTTCGTGGTGCGCGTGCTGCGTCACGCCGTGCGCGCCGGCAACCCGGCGCCGCTGGTGTTCTTCCGCGGCCGCTACCGCGACATCGTCGACGAATCCGAGCGCGAGCCGTCATGGCCGCTGCCGATGCACTACTGACCACCCCGCCATCGCCCACAACCAGAACGGAGAGGAAGATCCCATGACCAGGACGGGACAGCACCATCTTGCCAGCTTGCGCGACGGCCGCTCGATCTACATCGACGGCGCGCGTGTCGAGGACGTCACCACCCATCGCGCCTTCCGCAACGTAGCGCGCTCGGTTGCCGGATTGTTCGATTTCGCGAATGACCCCTCGCGCCGTGAGCTGATGACCTTCGAGACCGAGGCCGGCGGCCGGGCCAACCGCATCTGGCAGCTACCGACTTCCTATGCCGACCTCGTCGAACGGCGCCGGGCACTGGAAGCCTGGACCGCGATCCATGGCGGCTTCCTCGGCCGCGCTCCCGACCACGTCGCCTCCTGCATCGCCGGAATGCGCATGGGGCTGCCGGTGTTCGAGGGGTACGACCCGGCGCGTGCCGCCGCGCTGGAGAGCTATTATCGCCATGCCCGCGACAATGATCTCTACCTGACCTACGTCATCATCAATCCGCAGGCAGACCGGTCCAAGAACGCGGCCGAGCAGGCCGATCCCTTCCTGACCGCCGGCGTCGTCGACCGTGACGCCGAGGGCATCACCGTTCGCGGCGCCAAGATGCTGGCGACAGGCGGCGTGGTCGCGAACGAGGTCTTCGTCACCTCGATCCAGCCGATGCAGCCCGGCGAAGAGCGCTATGCCGTCTCCTTCGCGATTCCGATGAACACGAAGGGCCTGAAGATGCTCTCGCGCAAGTCGTATGAGGCGCAGGCGGGCTCGATCTTCGACAACCCGCTGGCGAGCCGCTACGACGAGAACGACGCCGTGCTGTTCTTCGACGACGTGAAGGTGCCGTGGGACCGCGTCTTCATCGATGGCAGCCTCGAGATGTGCCAGAAGCAGTTCCACGCGACGCCGGCCCATGTCTACCAGAACTATCAGGCGATGATCCGCCTCAAGGTGAAGCTGCAGTTCCTGATGGGCATCGCCCATCGCACCACCCAGACCAACGGCATCACCCAGTTCCCGCAGGTGCGCGAAATCCTCGGCCAGCTCGCGGCGGAGGCCGCGATGGTCGATGCCTTCGTCAATGCGATGGAGGCCAAGGGGACCCAAGCCGGCCCGTACTTCGTGCCCGACCGGCACATGCTCTATTCGGCGCAGGTGCTGACCCAGCAGATGTATCCGAAGATCCTCAACTCGCTGCGCGAGCTCGCTGGCGGCGGAATGATCATGCTGCCGTCCTCGATCGCGGACTTCGCCAACCCCGAGATCGCGGCGATGATCGAGAAGACCCAGCAGTCGCCGGCCGCGAACTCGCATGACCGCGTGAAGTTCTACAAGCTGGCCTGGGACGCCGTCGGCTCGGAATTCGGCTCGCGGCATCACCAGTACGAGATGTTCTATGCGGGGGCGACCTTCGTGACGAAGGGCCACTCCTTCCGCACCTATGACTGGGGCAAGGCCGGCGGCATCGTGCAGTCGATGCTGGATTCCTACGATCTCGATAGCAAGCCCGCCGCCTGAGCGCGAAAGGAAAGACCATGCCCGTCAACAAGAAGCACGACGAGTTCTATACGCTCGACATGACCAGCGGCTGGGAAGTCCCGGCCGGCTATCCGGCCGGAATCGAGCAGAAGATCCTGTCAGGGGCCCTCGACGAGGTGAACAACCGCGGCACGCGCACGCGCCTGCTGCGCTTCCAGCCCGGCGTCTACACCACGGCGCCGTTCTCCCATGACTATTGGGAGGAGGTCTATCTGGTGGAGGGTGACCTGACCGTCGGCAACGATGCCAACGGGCAGGGCGGCACGGCTTTCCCGCCGCACACCTATGCGGTTCGTCCGCCGCATGCCAAACATGGTCCGTTCAAGTCCGAGGGCGGCTGCCTGCTCCTCGAAATCCACTACTTCGATCCGGTCTGATACGCTCATGGCTCGCACCCTTTCCGCCCTTGCCGATGATCTTGCCTCCGGACGGACGAGCGCGCTTGCCCTCGTGCGCGAGGCGCTTGCGCGGATCGATGCGCCGGACGGAGAGGGGAAGCGGACGTTCATCAAGGTCCATCGCGAGGCAGCGCTTGCCGCCGCCGAGGCGATGGACAAGCTTCGGGCGGCGGGGCTCGCGCCGTCGCCCTTCGCCGGAATTCCGATCTCGGTGAAGGATCTGTTCGATCTTGCCGGGGAGCCGACGACGGCGGGCTCGACCGTGCTCGCCGATGCGCCGGCAGCCGAACGCGACGCGCCCGCGATCGCGCGTCTGCGGCGCGCCGGCTTCATCGTGATGGGGCGGACCAACATGACCGAGTTCGCCTTCTCGGGGCTTGGCCTCAATCCGCATTACGGCACGCCGGCCTCGCCCTATGAGCGCGCCACGACGCGGCGGATTCCGGGCGGCTCCTCCTCGGGCGCCGCGGTCTCGGTGGCCGACGGCATGGCCTTCGCCGGAATCGGCTCGGATACCGGCGGCTCCTGCCGCATCCCCGCCGCCTTCTGCGGGATCACCGGCTATAAGCCGACCGCAGCGAGCGTGCCGCGCGAGGGCGCGTTTCCGCTGTCGCAGACGCTCGATTCGATCGGCCCTCTGGCCAACAGCGTGGAATGCTGCCGCATCCTGCATGAGATCATGAGCGGCGCCGCGCTGTCGAAGGATGGACCCTCGAGCCTGAAGGGCCTGCGGATCGCCGTGCCGCAGACGGTCGCGCTCGACGGGCTCGACGCCCATGTCGCGGCGAGCTTCGACCGGGCGCTGGATCTGCTCGCGAAGGCCGGAGCGGTCGTCAGCGACGAGCCTTTCGTCCGTTTCGCCGAGGTCGCCCGCATGAACGCCAAGGGCGGTTTCGCGCCTGCCGAGGCCTATGCCCATCACCGCGACCTGATCGAGGCCAAGGGCGACGGCTACGATCCACGCGTGCGGACACGCGTGCTGCGCGGCCGCAATCAGGATGCGGCCGACTATATCCAGCTCGCCCAGGCACGGGCTGCTTTCGTCGCGGCGCTGCGCGAGGAGGTTTCGGCCTTCGACGTGCTGGCGATGCCGACCGTGCCGACGATCGCGCCGACCATCGCCGAGCTTGTCGAGGATGACGACGCCTTTACCCGCATCAACCTCTTGATGCTGCGCAACCCGACGCTGATCAACGTGATGGACGGCTGCTCGATCTCGCTGCCGATGCATCGTGCCGGCGAAGCGCCGGCCGGGTTGATGCTGTCCAGGGCCGGGGGCGACGACGCCGAGCTGTTGGCGATCGCGGCCGTGGTCGAGGCGGCCCTCAAGGCAGCTCGCTGAGCGAATACGCAAGCGCGCCGTCATCCCGGGCTGAGGCCCGGAGTGGCGTGTTTCCTGGCGATCCCCAGGCTCTCAGACCTGCCGCGTGATGTTGGCGCGGAAGGACTCGATATGCGCCCGCATGGCGCGCTCGGCCAGGTCGGGGTCCTGCCGGGCGATGCCGTCGACGATCGCGGCATGCTCGTCGCAGATCCGCAGGTGCTGCTCGTTGGTGCTGAGCGAGATGAACCACATCCGCGCCGAACGCTCATGGAGATTGCGCAGCAGGTCGCCCATCACCGGGTTTCGCGTGGCGCCGGCGATGAGCGAGTGAAACTGCTGGTCGAGCCCGGAGATCGTCTCGATGTCGCGCTGATGCGCGGCAGCCAGCATGGCATCGAGATTGCCCCTGAGCTGCGCCGCGATCGCCGGTCCCGTTTGCGTGGCGGCGATGCGCACGCAGAACGTCTCGTTCACGATACGCACGTCGATGACGTTGAAGATCTCGTCGAGGCTGACCGGTTTCACGATCGTGCCCTTGCGCGGCATGACCTCGACCAGCCCGTCGCCGAGCAGGCGATCGATGGCCTGCCGGATCGGTGTGCGGCCGATATCGAGCTGGGTGCTGAGGGCCGGCTCGCTGAGGGGCTCGCCCGGCCTGAGCTCGCAGGTGATGATCAGCTGCTTGATCGCGTTGTAGGCCTGATCGCGCAGCGAGACGTGTCGCTGCGCTCCTTTGTGCGTGTCCAGAAGAGTCACGTTTCGCTGCACCGTCTCAGGAGGTTGAAAGCATCGTTCTTCCGGAGCCGGAAGCGATCAACCCCGGATCGGCAGAATCTTCAAATCATAGCCGAATCGGATGCTGCGCTTCAGCACCGGATCCTCCAGCTCGCCTTCGAAGCGGCTCGCCATCTGGATGCCGCCGATCGCCGGCATGGTGCCGCCGAAAAGCGCCGTTCCTTCAGGCAGTTCACCGCTTTCGCTGAAGCCGCGAATCAGGTCGGCAGGGGCGAGCAGACCGGAGATCGGCCCTTCTTGGTACTTGCGGCGCTCGCCATCGATCACCGCGTAGCTGCGCAGGATGAGCGAATCCCAGTGGCCGGCGACCTCCTCATAAGGCCACACGGTATCGGCGACGGGCTTGTCGCAGACCTGCTTCGACACGCTGATTCCATAGGTCTCGACCTGCCGGTCGGTGTGATCCGAGCCGACGCCGACATAGGTGCGCCCGCCTGATGAGAGCAGTATCGCCTCGACTTCGCCGCTGCTGTTGGCGCCGACGTCCTCGATGACTGGGGCGGTGGTCAGGCGCGCTGCCGCGACGCGGTAATAGACTGGCGTCGAGGTCGGCCGCTTCACGCCCAGAGCTTCCAGCTCGGCCATATGGTGCTCCATCGCGGCCTTGTCGCGCCCAGCCCAGCCGCCGATTACGAGCTCATCGATCGTCGCTGCGAGCCGGCTCGAGCCGCTGTGGCTGACCAGATTCAGTTCCAAGGTTTTCATCGCGCGTTCCCTTTCCAAGATGGTCTGCCTGTTTCGGAGGCAGTTCGACGCAAAAAACTTCTGGGACACATCATAAAAATCCTTGTGATATTTCACAAGGATTTTTATAGTCCTTCTCAAGCGCCGCAGTTGCGCAAGGGGTGTCAGTGCTCGCCGGAGCCCGGAGAGGGGCGGCGACGAACAGAAGGGAGACGCTATGATCAGGTCAGCTTGGATAGCCGCCTTGGCGGTTTCGCTCGGTGCGATGGCTGCGCAGGCACAGGAGAAGCCGGCCGCGCTCGGTGTCGGCGTGCTCACCTTCACCTCGGGCCCTGCCGCCGCCTATGGCATGCCCGGGAAGAATGCGGCGGAGCTGATGATCGACGAGATCAATGCCAAGGGCGGTATCGGCGGCGTGCCGCTGAAGGTGACCTATGTCGACGAGGCGCAGGGCACGCAGGGCGTGATCGCCGAGTATCGTCGCCTCGCCGAGGACAAGTCCAATCAGGCGATGATCGCGGCGCTGTCGAGCGCGAACTGCCTGGCGCTGGCGCCGCTGGCCGAACAGCTCCAGACGCCGACGATCGGCTGGAACTGCGACACGCATCAGCTGCTGCTCGACGGCAAGAGCAAGTATTATTTCCGCCCGAACGGCAACACGATCCCCGAATTCGTCGCCTATGCGCTCTATCTGCTGCAGCGCAAGCCGGACGTGAAGCGGATCGCCATCGTCAACCCGGACTATGCCTTCGGCCATGACGCCGCGCAGATCTTCAAGGCCGCGATGAAGGCGCTGAAGCCCGATGTCGAGGTGGTGGCCGAACTCTTCCCGAAGCTCGGCTCGGCCAATTTCCAGACCGAGATCTCGAAGCTCCTCGCGTCCCGGCCGGATGTGGTGTTCTCCAATCTCTGGGGCGCCGATCTGGAAAACTTCGTCAGGCAGGCGTCTCCGCGTGGTCTCTTCACCTCGAGCCAGGTCGTTCTGGCGCTCGGCGAGACGGTGCTCCAGCGCGTTCCGCTACCTGAGGGCGTGATCGTCGGCGTGCTCGGCGACGGCTGGTGGATGTCGCCCGACGCCAAGGCCAACCCCGAGACCAAGGCTTTCGTCGAGGCCTATCAGAAGCGCTACGGCGAATATCCGGTCTTCCCGTCGTTCAAGATGGCCAACGCCATCGTCTACATGAAGGCGGCCTACGAGGCCGCGCTCAAGAAGAGCGGCGGCAAGTGGCCGAGCCGGGACGAGCTCGCCGATGCGATGCGCGGCAGCACGATCAAGACGCTGACCGGCACCACGGTAACCCGCAAGGACAATGACGGCCTCGTCGATCAGGTCGTGGGCGTGACGACCAAATCGGCCGACTACAAGTTCCCGGTCATCGGCGGGATGGTGCGCTACAAGGGCGCCGAGCTGATGCCGCCGCAGGGCGAAGACGCGATCAAGTGGATCGGCACGCTGACGCCTGCCTTCCTCGCCGCGCAGCCCAAGCCCGGCAGCTACCAGTAAGCAACGTTCATGCGGGGGAGGGCCGTTGCGGCTTCCCCCGCCTCCATGTCCCCATCATTCCAGGTGCCGCCCATGCTCGACACCCTGATTCCGCTCGCCGTCGACGGCCTGGCCAGCGCGGCGCTGATCTTCTTCGTGGCAGTCGGGCTGACGCTCGTCTTCAGCGTGCTGCGCGTCCTCAACGTCGCCCATGGCAGCTTCTACTCGATCGGCGCCTATGTCGCCGCCTCGATCGGCCTGTGGATCGCCGGGGCGGGCTTGAGCCCCTGGCTGTCGTTTCCGGCGCTGGTCTTCAGTGCGGCCATCGTCGCCGCGCTGTTCGGCCCGGTGGTCGAGCGCTACCTGATGCGCTGGACCTACGGAAAGTCCGAGGCGATCCAGATCCTCGTGACCTTCGGCCTGTTCCTGATCCTCGAGGATCTGCAGCGCATGGTCTTCGGCGTGTCGTCGCTGGCCGAGGATACGCCGATGCAGCTCCTCGGCTCGACCCAGATCGGCGGGGTCGTCTATCTCAACTACCAGCTGCTGCTGATCGCGCTCGCGGCCCTCGTGGTGATCGGGCTGCGCGTGCTGCTGACGAAGACCCGGATCGGGCGCCTCGTCACGGCCGTCGTCGCGGATCGCGAGATGGCGCAGAGCATCGGCATCAACACCAACCGCGTCTTCATCCTGTCCTTCACGCTGGGCGTCTTCCTCGCCGCGCTCGGCGGCGCGCTGGCGACGCCGACGGCGGGTGCTGCGCCCGGCCTCGGCGCCGAGACGATGGTGCTCGCTTTCGCCGTGGCGGCCATCGGCGGGCTCGGCCAGATCGAGGGAGCTGCGCTGGCAGCCATCATCGTCGGCCTCGCCCGGGTGCTCGCGATCTATTTCGCGCCCTCTCTCGATGCCGTCGCCCCCTACATCGTCATGCTGGTCGTGTTGCTGATCCGTCCCTACGGGCTGTTCGGCCAGGCCGCGACCCGGAGGATCTGACGCCATGCGCGCAGCCCTTTTCCTCATCGCGCTCGCGGCGCTGGCGCTCGCGCCTTTCGCCGCCCCCTGGCTCCAGTTCGTGCTGACGCTCGCCATCGCCAAGGGCTTCGCCGCGCTCGGCGTCGCCGTGCTGCTCCGTGGCGGGCTGATCTCGATCGGCCATGCCATGTTCTATGCCGTCAGCGCCTATGCGATCGCCTTCTTGGCGCGGGCCGGGCTGAACGAGTTCGTGCTGCTGCTCGTCCTTGGAACGGCAGCCTCGGCAGTGGCCGGCCTCGTCGTCGGCGCCTTCATGGTCCGCTATCGCGCGATCTTCTTCGCGATGCTCAACCTCGCCATGTCGATGGTGCTCTATGCGCTGCTCTCGAAGCTCTACGGCATCACCGGCGGCACGGACGGCATGCGCCTCGCGGTGCCGAGCTTCTTCGGCGTCAAGCTCGACAAGCCGAGCTTCGACTTCGCGCTGTATTATGCCGGCCTCGTGCTGATGGTCGGCGTCGGCTACGGCGTGCAGCGCTACCTGGCGAGCCCGCTCGGCCATGCGCTGTCGGCCGTGCACACCAACGAACTCAGGCTTGAATATCTGGGCGTGCCAGTCCGGATCGTGCTGCTCATCGCCTATACGCTGTCGGCGGCGCTCGCCGGCATCGGCGGCGCGATCGCGGCGATGGCGATCGGTCATATCCTGCCGGAATTCGCCTTCTGGACCGCGTCCGGCCACCTCGTCCTGGTCGCGGTGCTGGGCGGCATCGGCGGCGTCGCCGGCCCGTTCATCGGCTCGCTCTTCCTCGAAGTGCTGCACACGGTCGCGGTCGGCGTCACGGATGCGTGGAACCTGATCATCGGCGTCGCGCTGATCGGCGTCATCTTCTTCCTGCCGAGCGGGCTCTACGGCCTGCTCCGCCGCCGTCGTGGAGAACCGGCATGAGCGCTCCGCTGCTGCAGGCCAAGGACCTGCGCGTCGCCTTCTACGGCGTGAAAGCCGCCGATGGCGTCAATCTCGAAATCCGCGAGGGCGAATTCCTCGCGATCATCGGCCCGAACGGCTCCGGCAAGACGACCTTTCTCAATCTCTGCACGGGCTATCTGCGGCCGACCTCCGGCGAGGTCTATCTCGACGGCAAGCCGATCACCGCCATGGCGCCGCGCACGATCGCCCGGCGCGGCATCGCGCGCGCCTTCCAGATCCCGCAGCTCTTCCTCGACCAGACGGTTCTCGAGAACCTGATGATCGCGGTGGCGGCCAAGCGCGGGATCTGGGTGCCGCTGCGCGCGCTCGGGGCTGACGGGCGTCGCAAGGAGGCGGAGGAACTGCTCACCCTCGTCGGCCTCGACGGCGAGGCGGAGCAGCTCGCGGGAACCTTGTCGGAGGGCCGGCGCAAGCTCCTCGACATCGTCATCGCGCTCGCCCTGAAGCCGCGTCTCGTCCTGCTCGACGAGCCGACCAGCGGCGTCAGCACGATCGAGCGCTTCGCCCTGATGGAGACGCTGATGGGCGCGCTGCGCCGCGCGAAGGTCACGGCGCTCTTCGTCGAGCACGACATGGATGTGGTGCAGCGTTACGCCGACCGCGTCGTGGTTTGGGATTCCGGCAGCGTGATGGCCGAGGGGCCGCCGTCCGAGGTCTTCAAGGACGAACGGGTGCTGCGCAACGTCGTGGGGGTGGCGTGATGCTTCGCTTGGAAGGGGTGAGCGTATCGATCGCGGGCGTCCAGGTTCTGCGCGCCGTCTCGCTGGGGCTGACCTCCGGCCGGACGACGATCCTGATCGGCCGCAACGGTGCCGGTAAGACGACGACGCTGCGGGCGATCATGGGCCTGCTGCCGGTCGAGGGCGGTTCTGTCCAGCTCGACGGCGAGGAAATCGGCGTGACGCCGGCCTATCGCCGCGCGGCGCAAGGTATCGGCTATGCGCCGGAGGATCGCCGCCTGGTGCCGGAGTTCAGCGTCGAGGACAACATCCTCCTGCCCGCGCTGGCGCTCGCGCTGCCGGCCGCGGAGCGGACCCGGCGGCTCGACGAGGTCTACGCGCTGCTGCCGCAGCTGCAGACCATGCGCAAGCGGCCGGGAGGCGGTGTCTCGGGCGGGCAGGGCAAGATGGTCGCGCTCGGGCGGGCCCTGATGGTGGCCCGCACGGCTCTGCTTCTCGACGAGCCGTTTCAGGGGCTCGCGCCGGCGCTTGCGCTCGAATACGCCCGCACGCTCGGCGAACTTCGGCGCAACCGTCCGGACCTCGCCATTCTCGTGACCGAGTCGACCCCGGCATTGCTCGATGCGATCGCCGACGAGACGCTGCAGATCGAGCGCGGCGAGATCGCCTGAGCGGATGCCTTCCCGCTCCGTCGGTTCAGGCGGGGCGGAAGGGCCTGCTGCGCCTCAGGTCTGTGTTTGGATTGGGACTCGATCAGGTTGAAGCAACCCAATCGAGCCCGCATCCAAGCTATTGATCGAGAACGCGTTGCCCGATCTGACTGCGTTGTGGTCAGATCGGTGCGTGCTCCAGCGCATGCGGAAGCCCTTGCGGGGCGGTGCTCTCTTCGGAGAACATCGAGTCATGAATCAGAACGATGCCGCCGCCGCGCTCTCCGTCTGGGTTGCGCTTGAGAGTCCGACGAACCATCCTGCCGGCCTGAACGGCATGATGGATCTCGTCCAGAAGGATGTCGCGGGGCTGCCGATCGCGGTCGAGCGCATTCCCGGTCGTGACGGCCTCGGCGACATGGTCTTGCTGCGTGCCGGCCTCGACAACGGTCAGCCGGCGGTCGCCGTGATGTCGCATCTCGATACGGTACATCCGGTCGGTACGAGCGCCAGGGATCTGCCGGTGCGGATCGAAGGCGATCGGCTTTACGGGCCTGGCGTCTACGACATGAAGGGCGGCGCCTGGCTCGCTTTGCAGGCCTTCAAGCAGGTCGCGGCCACCGGCAGCGCTAAAAGGCCGATGGTCTTCCTGTTCACGCCCGACGAGGAGATCGGCTCGCCGACCAGCCGGGGGCTGATCGAGGAGCTCGGCCGGGGTTCCGCGGCCGTATTGGTCACCGAGCCGGCGCGGCTCGGCGGCAAGATCGTCACGGCGCGCAAGGGCGTCGGCCGTTTCGACGTGAGGCTCGAGGGCCGCCCGGCCCATGCCGGCTCGCGCCATGCCGATGGGCGCAGCGCCATCCGCGAGGCGGCGCATCAGATCCTCGCCATCGAGGGCATGACCGATTATGCGCGCGGCATCACCACCAGTGTCGCGCTGGTCGGCGGTGGCACGGCCGCCAACGTCATTCCGCAGCACGCCTGGTTCAGTGTCGATTGCCGCGTCACCACGCTCGCGGACGGCATGATGATGGAGAACCGCATCCTGAGCCTCTCGCCCCATGATCCGGACGTGAAACTGCGGATCACCGGCGGCATGAACCGCCCGCCCTACGAGAAGTCGGCGGCCGTGGCGGAACTGTTCGGGAAGGCGCAAAGGGTCGCCGCGGGGATCGGGCTCGACCTGCAGGACTGCCCGATGACGGGTGGCGGCTCGGACGGCAACTTCACTGCCGCGCTCGGCATCCCAACGCTCGACGGTCTCGGCATCGATGGCGACGGCGCGCACACGCTGCAGGAATATGCGCTGATCTCCTCGATCGCGCCGCGGCAGGCGCTCATGAAGGGGCTGTTGGAGACGATCTGATCCAGCAGCCGTTGATGGCACTGACCAAATGAAAAGCCCCTCGCGTTGCGAGGGGCTTTGTTGTTTTCGGAGCCGCCGGAGCGACTAGACTTGCGGCTCGCCCATGCCGCCGGCGGCGAGGAATTTCTCGAGCCAGTGGATGTTGTAGTCGCCATTGAGGATGTCCGGGTTGCGGACCAGCGTGCGAAACAGCGGCAGCGTCGTATCGACGCCATCGATGACGAACTCGTCCAGCGAGCGGCGCAGGCGCATCAGGCATTCGTCGCGGTTGCGACCGTGGACGATCAGCTTGCCGACCAGCGAGTCGTAATGCGGCGGGATGGCGTAGCCCTGATAGGCGGCCGAATCGACGCGCACTCCGAGGCCGCCCGGGGTGTGGAACGAGGCGATCTTGCCGGGCGAGGGGCGGAAGGTCGCCGGGTGCTCGGCATTGACGCGGCACTCGATGGCATGGCCCTCGATGATGATGTCCGACTGCTTGAGCGACAGCGGCGCGCCGGCGGCGATGCGGATCTGCTCGTTGACGAGGTCGATCCCGGTGATCATCTCCGTGACCGGATGCTCGACCTGGATGCGCGTGTTCATCTCGATGAAGTAGAACTCGCCATCCTCATAGAGGAACTCGATCGTGCCGGCGCCGCGATATTGCAACTCGCGCATCGCCTTGGCGCAGATTTCGCCGATCCGGTCGCGCTCGCCGGCGTTGAGCGCGGGCGAGGGGCCTTCTTCCCAGACCTTCTGGTGGCGACGCTGCAGCGAGCAGTCGCGCTCGCCGAGATGGATGGCGTTGCCACGGCCGTCGCCGAGCACCTGGATCTCGATATGGCGCGGCTTCTCGAGATATTTCTCGATATAAACCGCATCGTCGCCGAAATTGGCCTTGGCCTCGCTGCGGGCGGTGGCGAGCAGGACGGGGAGCTCCTCCTCGTCGCGCACCACCTTCATGCCCTTGCCGCCACCGCCGGACGCGGCCTTGATGATGACGGGCAGGCCGATCTCGCGGGCGATGCGCAGCGCCTCGGCTTCATCGCTGACGCCGCCCTCTGAGCCGGGCACGCAGGGAATGCCGAGGCGCTTGGCGGTGCGCTTGGCCTCGATCTTGTCGCCCATGCTGCGGATATGCTCGGCCTTGGGGCCGATGAAGGTGATGTTGTGCTGCTCCAGGATCTCGGCGAAGCGGGCGTTCTCGGAGAGGAAGCCGTAGCCGGGGTGGACCGCATCGGCGCCCGTGATCTCGCAGGCGGCGATCAGGGCCGGGATATTGAGATAGCTTTCACGCGCCGGCGGCGGGCCGATGCAGACGCTTTCATCGGCGAGACGCACATGCATCGCATTGGCGTCGGCCGTGGAGTGGACCGCGACGGTCGCGATTCCGAGCTCCTTGGCGGCGCGCAGGACGCGCAGTGCGATTTCTCCACGATTGGCGATCAGGATCTTGTCGAACATCTTGAAACCCAAATCGGATCCGACGGCGAGCGGCGCCGCGCTCACTCGATCACCAGCAGCGGTTCACCGTATTCGACCGGCTGGCCATCCTCGACCATGATGGCCGTGACCGTGCCGGCGCGCGGGGCGACGATGTCGTTGAAGGTCTTCATCGCCTCGACGAGCAGGATGCGCTCGCCCTGCTTCACGACGCTGCCGACCTCGACGAAGGGCTTGGCTTCGGGCGAGGGGCGGCGATAGGCGGTGCCGACCATCGGCGAGTTGACCGCGCCCGGATGGGCGGCGGTCGGCTTGCTCTCGACGGGGGCGGCCGCTGCGGCGACCACGACAGGCGCGGCGACGGGCAGGGGCGCCGCAGCCGGAACCTGGACGGTTGCCATGATGTTGCGGGCGACGCGAACGCGCAGATCGCCCTTCTCGACCTCGATCTCGGTGAGATCGGTCTGGTTCAGAAGCTCGGCGAGCTCGCGGACAAGTTCGGGATCGATCGGGCTCTTGGTCGCCATGGCGGGTGTCACCGTCTTCTTCGGATATTCGGATGGGCCGCGGCCAGCGCCGCAAGCCCGTTCATTCGATTTCAGATGGTCTTCGCCACCCGCTGCCGCATGTCGCCGTCCCGCTTGGAGCGAGCTGACCTGAGGAGGGGTCCGATCAGGACGTGGGCGGAAGCCATGGAGGGGCGTGATTCCGGCGCCGCGCGTGGGCGGCAGATGCCGCCCTCATAAACGTTGCGGGCCGGCAGGGGAAGCCTGAACGGCGCCTGCCAGCCCGACATCTCGTCATCTTACGCGTGATCGGGGCCGATCAGCCGGCGCACTCGGTCTTGCCGCAGCGGCGCACCGATTCGATCTTCTTCTTGAGCGCGGCCTGCCCGACGGCGCCGAAGACGATCTCGTCGCCGACGATGAAGGCAGGCGTGCCGGTCAGGCCCAGCCGGTCGCCGAGCGCGACGGTGTCGTCGATCGCGGCCTTGGTGGCCGGGGAGTCCATGTCCTTCTTCAGCCGCTCGACATCGGCGCCGGTTTCCTTGGCGATTTCCAGCGCCTTGGCGGCATTGACCTTGCCCTTCACGGCCATGAGCTTGTTGTGGAAATCGAAATACTTCTGGCCCTGGAGCTGGTTCTTGGCCGCGACGGCGACGCGGCTCGCCTCAAGCGAATCGGGCCCGAGGATCGGGAAGTCCTTCAGCACGACGCGCAGCTTCGGATCGGCCTTGGCGAGGGCGGTCACGTCCTCCATCGCCCTTTTGCAGAAGCCGCAGTTGTAATCCATGAATTCGACGAGGGTGATGTCACCTTCGGGATTGCCGATGATGACGGAGGTCGCCGGGTCGGTGATCCGCGCCTTTTCGGCAGCGACGGCTCCGCGCTGTGCCTCGGCCTGGGCCACGGTGTTGCGGCGCTCCAGCTCGATCAGCGCGTCCTGGATGATTTCGGGATTCTTCAGAAGCGTCTCGCGGACCAGATCGGTGACCGCCTTGCGCTGCTCGGGCGAGAGCGGCTGGCCCTGTGCCATGGCCGGCGCGGCGGAAGCGGCGAGCCAGAGGCCGAGCGCGAGCCCGGCAGGCCGCAGGCAAGCATGCGCCAGGCGGGTAAGGGTGCGGAAAGCCATCTCGTCGTCCTTTCAAAAGCCGCCATGCGGAGAGAGGCCGCCGGCAGAACAAAGCGCTTGTTGGCGCGAGCTTGTGTGTCGCCGCCGTGCGAAGGTCAAATCACAGCTCTGACAGCGGAGGGCGGTTGCGGGCGGGCGCCGGCTCGGCTACGCGAGCGCGGCCCTTCGAAAAACCGGACAAGCCGATGCAGACGCCCCTGTTTTCGCCCGCTTCGTTGCCTGCGCTCGCGGAGCGCGCCGAGCGCGTCGCCCCCTTCATCGTCATGGATGTGATGAACCAGGCTGCGGCGATCGAGCGTCGTGGCGGCTCGGTGGTGCATATGGAGGTCGGCCAGCCGTCGGCGCCGACGCCGGCCTCCATCCGCCACGCGGCGGCGCGGGCGCTTGAGGACGGGCGGATCGGGTATACGCAGGCGCTCGGCACGGATTCGCTCAGGGCTCGCATCGCGCGGCATTATCGCGAAGCTTATGGCGTCGACGTGGCGGCCGAACGCGTAGTCGTGACGACGGGCTCCTCCGGCGGCTTCATCCTTGCCTTCCTGGCCTGCTTCCAGCCGGGGGCGCGGGTCGCGATCAGCGCGCCCGGCTATCCGGCCTATCGCAATATCCTGATCGCGCTCGGGCTCGAGCCGGTGGCGATCGAGGTGGGACCCGAGACCCGCTTCGCGCTTACGCCGGAGCTGATCGAGCGGGCGCATCGCGACAAGCCGCTCGCCGGCGTGCTGACGATGAGCCCGGCAAATCCCACGGGCGTCGTGATGGCGCCCGAGGCCATCGCCGCGGTCGCGGCCTGCTGCCGCAAGCTCGGGCTCTGGTACATCTCCGACGAGATCTATCATGGGCTGACCTATGACGCGCCGGCGACGACGGCGCTTTCGGCCGACCCCGACGCGATCATCGTCAACTCCTTCTCGAAATACTACTGCATGACCGGATGGCGGGTCGGCTGGCTGGTCGTGCCGGAGCGGCTGGTGCGCACGATCGAGCGGCTGCAACAGAACCTGTCGATCTCGGTGCCCTATCTCAGTCAGGTCGCGGGAGAGGCGGCCTTCGATGCGACCGAGGAGTGCGAGGCCATCAAGGCGGGCTATGCGCAGAATCGCGACTTCCTGCTGGAAGCTTTGCCGGAGATCGGCCTCGGCGATTTCCTGCCGGTCGACGGCGCCTTCTACATCTATCTCGACATCGGCCGGTATTCGAACGATTCCATGGCCTTCTGCCGGGGCGCTCTCGAAGAGGCGGGCGTCGCGATCACACCGGGCCTCGACTTCGACGAGGCGCGCGGCGCCCGCACGGTGAGGCTTTCCTTCGCCGGTTCGCTGGCCGAATGCGAGGAGGCCGTGTCCCGGATCGGTGGCTGGCTTGCTAAGCGTTGAGCGACGTGCGTCCCACTTGCCAGAATCTGCGGAAAGTCAGCATTCTACAATTGCGGGAGGGGAGGTAGATGATGGACGTCACGGTAGCTGGTGAGGCTTCTCGGAAGCGTCCTGAAGCTCGCTTCCTCATCAGACTGGCTATCGCCGCGGTCATGCTCGGCATGTCCGCCACCGGCGCCGTGCCGGCCGAGCCTGCGCGGGCCGAAACGCAGGCGCCGATCATTCTCAATCTGCGGGGCGACGAGACGCCCGAAGCGATCCGCAGGATGGTCGAGGCCCTGTCCGCCCCGGGGCGGCAGGTGGAGATCAGGGTTGGAGGAGCAGGCGCTACGCCGACCGCGGCCGCGCCGGCTGCACCGCCGGAGCCGGCGGCAAAGGCGAAGCCTGCCGGTCATCCCTCGCTGATGATGGACGAAGAAGGGTTGCAGGCCGAGGTCGAGGCGCTCGTCGACCGGTTCGTCGACGGGGTCGAATATGGGAGCTCTTCGATTCCCTCGATCTCCCAGCTACCGGGCGACTGGGAACAGGCCTGGCAGCGCAATCTCAACGGACGGAATGGCCCGACGGCGGGTTGGCGGATCGTCGGGATCCTCTGCCTCGCGCTTGCGATCGCGCTTGCGTTCCGGTTCGGCACCCGGCGGTGGTTCGCCCGCCGGCAATTTCCTTCCGGGCCGGAGTTCACGCCGCGGCTCGTCGCCTCGTCCTGGGGACTGCTCCAGGATGTGGCGACCGTCGTGATCGCGCTGGGAGTGGCCAGGATCGCCCGGAATGCCTGGCTTCCCGAGAACGATCTCGCCATGATCACCCTCTCTACGGGAGCAAACGGCATAGCGATCGGCGCACTTTATATTGCCGTCGGCCGCTTCCTGCTTTCGCCGCGGGCGCCGGAACGACGCATCATGCCGCTGCCGCGCGCCCAGCGGCATTTCCGGCTGCTGATCGCCTATTCCATCATCACGCCGCTCGTGGTGACGGGAATCCTGCTGGCTCATCATGTCAGCTCCGGCCCCCGCCCGGTGACCGGGCTCATCGCGCTCACGGGCCTGGCCGTCACGCTGTTCAAGCTCTGGTGGTTCTATAATGGCCGGCATGACCTGACCGCGCTGGTCCTATCCGGGTCGTCGGAGCCAGGCCCGATCCGGAGGGCCGTCGCGACCGGAACGGCGTGGTTCTACATGGCGGTGACGGTCATTCTGTGGATGGTCAGCAGTGCGGCGGCGATGATGTCGAATGGCGGCCGCTGGGCCGAGGCGTCGGCCCTGACGCAGGCGGCGATCGTCATCGTTCCCATTATCGCCGTCGGGCTTTCGAGCCTCCTGCGCTGCCACGCCATGCGGCGCGAGGCGGAGCAGGGGGTGACGCCGATGCGGCGCGCCAGTAGCGCGGCCCTGCGGGCGGCCGCCGTCGGCGTGATCTGGGCCATCGGCTTCTTCATCCTCGCGCGCCTCTGGGCCGGGTTGCTGCTCGGCGTGAGCTCGGGACAGTTCGCGGGCGTCATGCGGCAGATCGCGGGTGTCGCGGTGTTCGCTTTCGCCGGCTGGGTCGCCCTCGTCTTCCTGCATGCCTTCTTCGACGCTTACACGCCGAAGCGGAGAGTCATCGGACCCGCCGACGAGGATTCGGCGCATGAGGAGGGCGTGCCGAGCCGGCTCGGGACCGTGTTGCCGGTGCTGCGCGGCGTCGTGCTCGGCGCGGTGCTCGGCCTGACGGTCCTTGTGGTCCTGTCGCGCCTCGGCGTCGATATCGGGCCTCTGCTCGCCGGTTTCGGCATTCTCGGCCTTGCGATCTCGTTCGGATCGCAGGCGCTGGTCCGCGATATCGTCTCGGGCGTGTTCTTCATGCTGGAGGACGCTTTCCGGGTTGGCGAATACGTCGATACCGGCAGGCTCAAGGGCACCGTCGAGAAGATCTCGCTGCGTTCGATGCAACTGCGCCACCAGAGCGGCCAGATCCACACCGTGCCTTTCGGCCAGGTGCAGTCGCTGACCAACGCCAGCCGGGACTGGGCCACGGTAAAGTTCAACGTGCGGCTCGATCACTCGGCCGATATCGAGCAAGCCCGCAAGGCGATCAAGAAGACCGGCATCGCCCTCATGGAAGATCCGGAGTTCGGGCCGCATTTCATTGCGCCGCTCAAGATGCAGGGCGTGGCCGATATCGTCGACAGCGCCATCGTGGTTCGGCTGAAGTTCACCGGAAAGCCCAGCCAGGCGTCGATGCTGCAGCGCGAGGCGCTGAAGCGCGTCTATCGTGCGCTGAACGAGGCCCGTATTCCGTTCGCGTCCAACGCCGTCACGGTACGGGGCGGCGAACGCGGAGCGCAGGCGGGAGCGGCCGCCGCGATTTCGACAGTGCCGCCGCCGACGCCGCTTGCGGCGGGATAGAGCCGCTTCTGATCCACTGGCCCCTATTGCTTCGCAGGGTCTATGCTTGGGCTTGCCAAAGGACAGACTCAGGGGCGCGCAATGATGCGGTTCAGCGAAGTCGAGAAGGGGTTTCGGCTGCTCACAGCAGCAGGAACAGGCCGAAGCCCGTGACCGTCAGCACGGCTCCGAACAGGCGGGCGAGGCGGGCGGCGCCGATCACCGACGAGCGCTCGGCTCGGCGGCTGGCCTGGGCGGAATGCTCCGCCTGCATCTCGCTGCGATACTGCTCGGCGTAGAGGCTGACCGCCATCTGGTGGCCGACCGCGCGGTCGCCTTCGAGCTCGACCCTGACCGCGATGAACAGGACGAGCAGGCCGAGAACTCCGACGCCGAACCAGCCGACCGCGCGCCAGGCGAGCAGGGCCAGGACAATCAGGCATAGCCCCGAGAGGGCGGCGAGGACGAAGGGCTCCCTGCTGCGTGGCGGCGTCATGCTTGCTCCCAGGAGCCGGCTTTCGGTTCGCGAATGATGCCCGCTTTCGCCGCCATGGCCAATATGGGAGGCCCTTCACGAAAAAGGCCCGCTGCGGAGAGCGGGCCTTTCGATTTCGCGTTGATGTCAGCCGATCAGGAACGGCCCGCGAGCCTGTTCCACCAGCCGCCGCGCTTGGGGCGGGCGGGGTCGGCCGGCGTCAGCACGACCGCGACAGGCTCCTCGGCCGGCGCCTGCGCCGGTGCCGGTTCGGGCGCGATCGGGGCAGCCGGTTCCTCGGCGGGCAGGGCCTCGACCTCGGGCTGCGCCTCGGTGGGAGCGGGAGCCGCTTCCGCTGCAGCCTCGCCGCCCTCGGTGATCGGCACGACCTTCTTGCGTGAACGGCTGCGCTTGGGCTTCGCGGCCTCGGCCGGAGCCGGCTCGGCTTCCGCCGCGACCGTTTCCGTCTTGGCCTCGGCCTCCTTGGCGGCTTCCGCCTTCGGCTTGCGGGCGCGGCTGCGCTTCGGCTTCACCGGTTCGGCAGGCGCCTCCTCGGCCGCCGGCTCGGCGGCGGCCTCGGCGACAGGCGCTTCGATTACCGCTTCGGCAACGATCTCGACATCCGCGGTCTCACCCGCCTCGTCGCCATCATCGCCTTCGGAATCGTCACCCCCCTGACCATCGAGCTGCTGGCCCTGGTCATCGCGCTCACCGCCGCGACGACGACGGCGGCGGCGACGGCGGCGGCGGCCTTCGCGATCGGCGTCGCCTCGTTCGCCCTGGGCCTCGCCAGCGGTCATCTCGTTATCGCCGGTCTCCGCGTCGAGGGCGGCGGCCTCCGCCGCGGCGTCGAGCGCCTCGTCATCGACATCGGAGGCGATGGCTTCGGCCTTGAAGCTCGTCGGGACGATGCGCCCCTCGTTGCCGACGAATTCGCCGCGCTCGACTTCGAAGTAGCGCGTGCCGATCAGGTTGATATCGGTCGAGACCGTGATCGCGACGTTGAAGCGGGCCTCGAGATCGGCGAGATGGGCGCGCTTCTGGTTGAGGACGTAGAGCGCGACCTCCGGCCGGGTGCGGACGGTGAGGTTGTGGGAGGCGCTCTTGATCAGCGTCTCCTCCAGCGCGCGCAGGATCTGCAGCGCCACCGAAGAGGTCGAGCGGATCATGCCCGCGCCGGCGCAGTGCGGGCAAGGGACCGAGGAGCTCTCCAGCACGCCGGTGCGGATGCGCTGGCGCGACATCTCCAGCAGGCCGAAGGCCGAGATGCGGCCGACCTGGATGCGGGCGCGGTCGTCCTTCAGGCACTCCTTCAGCTTCTTCTCGACGGCGCGGTTGTTCCGGTTCTCTTCCATGTCGATGAAATCGATCACGATGAGGCCGGCGAGGTCGCGCAGGCGCAGCTGGCGGGAAATCTCCTCCGCCGCTTCGAGATTGGTCTTGAGGGCGGTGTCCTCGATATTGTGCTCGCGGGTCGAACGCCCCGAGTTGATGTCGATCGCGACCAGCGCTTCCGTCTGATTGATGACGAGATAGCCGCCCGACTTCAGCGTGACCGTGTTCGAGAACATCGCGTCGAGTTGGCTCTCGACGCCGAAGCTCGCGAAGAGCGGCGTCTGCTCGCGATAGGGCTTCACGCTCTTGGCATGGCTCGGCATGAGCATGCGCATGAAGTCCTTGGCTTCGCGGTAGGCGGTTTCGCCGGCGACGTGAACCTCGTCGATATCCTTGTTGTAGAGGTCGCGGATCGAGCGCTTGACGAGGTTGCCCTCCTCATAGACCAGCGACGGAGCGACCGAGGCGAGTGTCAGCTCGCGCACGCTCTCCCACATCCGCATGAGATATTCGTAGTCGCGCCGGATCTCGACCTTGGTGCGCGAGGCGCCGGCCGTGCGCAGGATCAGGCCCATCCCCTCGGGAACCTCGAGCTCGGTCGCGATTTCCTTGAGGCGCTTGCGGTCCTCGGCATTGGTGATCTTGCGCGAGATGCCGCCGCCCTTACCGGTATTCGGCATCAGCACCGAGTAGCGGCCGGCGAGCGAGAGATAGGTGGTGAGGGCGGCGCCCTTGTTGCCGCGCTCTTCCTTGACGACCTGGACCAGGATGATCTGGCGGCGCTTGATCACCTCCTGGATCTTGTACTGGCGGCGGTGGCTGCGCTGGCGCCGCTCCGGCATGTCGTCGAGGGCGTCGCCGCCACCGAGCTGCTCGGGAGCCTCCTCGGCATCGTCGCCGTTCTCGTCCTCGCCTTCATCGGCGCCTTCGTCGTCGGAAGGCTTGCGGGCCTCGGCCTCGCCGGCTTCGTCGTCCGCCGTCACCTCGGCGGTCTCTCCCGCCGCCTCGACGGTCTCGAACGTCAGCGGAGCCGCGTTCCCGGCAGCATCCTCAGTCGTCGATTCGGTGACGGCCGGGGCGAAGTATTCCCCGAAGGCCGGGGCGCCTTCGTTGACCATCGCGGCTTCCTTGCCGTCGGTCTCGACGCGCTCCTCGCCGCTGGCCTCGACACCTTCGCCATTCGCCTCGACCTCGGCCGAGACGGTTTCGTCGGCGGCGGCTTTCTTGGCGCGGTTGTCGCGGTCGCCACGGCGGCCACGGTCGCGGCGACCCCGCTTCTCGCGACGCTCCTCGTCGCGTTCCTCGTCGCGCTCGGCCCGCGCCTCGTCTTCGAGCAGCGCCTGCCGGTCGGCGACCGGGATCTGGTAGTAGTCGGGATGAATCTCGGAGAAGGCGAGGAAACCGTGACGGTTGCCGCCGTACTCCACGAACGCCGCCTGGAGCGAGGGCTCCACGCGGGTCACCTTGGCGAGATAGATGTTGCCGCGGAGCGGCTTCCGGCTGGCGGATTCGAAATCAAATTCCTCGACGCGGGATCCGCGGACCACCACGACCCGGGTCTCCTCCGGGTGGGTGGCATCGATAAGCATCTTGTTGGCCATATGAAACTTCCATTGGCGCGACCGCCGGTGCAGGCGTGGCTACGGACAGGAGTCCGCCGCCGCGAGCAGGGGCGCCGCGTTGAAGCCGGGACAAGCCGGCATGTTGCAGGGGGAGGAAAAGGTCGATCTGGACAGGAATGCGGGTCGGGACGGCGGCTCGGGCACGAAGCCCGGCACGGTCCCGCAGGTTCGGACGGTTCACCGTTGGTGCTAGCGGCGTCGTTTGCCCCGTCATCTGTCCTGACCTGCGATGTGTCCGCCGGGAGGCGGGCCCATCGCGTTTGCACGCTCGCAAGACAAGGCTGGGCGCAGAAAAACTCGCAATGCCCATACCAACCGTCTGCGGACGATCCGTTGCGGCTGTCTCGCCGCTGCCGCTCCCGTGAGAGAGGACAGCGCAACCTGCTCCGGACGCCGACGGATCGCTTGATCCGGATGTGTCCTCTGCGCAGGCCGACGGGCAGCCGGTTTCATTACAGACAGGTGATGGTGATTTGCAAGTCACATGACGGCCGCATTTCGCCGACCCCGTGCCACGGCGGTTCACCTCTCCGCTTCCAGATGGTAACGCCCCTTTAAGATTTCACCCCCCGTTATGGTTAAGTCTTGGTGTCAGCGAACGGGATTTCTCAGCTGCTTTCGAGCATCGGACATGCTGCGCAATGCTGGCGCGACGGCTTGGGGCGCCGCCTCGCGAGGCGGGCCGCCGTCGTCGCGATCGCTTGCGGATTCGCGGCTGCCTCGGTTCCGGTCCACGGCGAAAACAAGCTGCAGAGCGATTATCCGGTCGCGACCGACGCCCGCGTCGAGCAGAGCGGCGACAATGTGCGGCTGACGATGATGCTTTCCGCGGCGATGGAGGTGGATGCCTGGGTTCAGGCTTCGCCCGATCGCGTCATCGTCGAGATGCCCTCGACGAATTTCCAGATTCAAGCCAACGCGAAGAAGGCCGCCGGATTTGTCAGCGGTTATCGCTACGGCCTGTTCACGGCCGACAAGGCCCGAATCATCATCGATCTTTCCCAGCCCGCGACGATCGCCAAGGCGGAAGTGAGGCCCGTGCGCGGTGGCTTCGGGGAATTCACGATCGAGCTGAAGAAGGTCGCGCGCGCCGAATTCCTCGCCGAGGCTGGCAAGGTGCGGAAGCCGCAGGAAGCGCCTCCGCCGGTGGCCGCCGTCAAGCCGGATGGCGAGCGCCGGCGCACCATCGTCATCGATCCCGGCCATGGCGGAATCGACCCCGGCACGATGGTCGCCTCCATTTCGGAGAAGGCTGTCGTCCTCGCTTTCGGCAAGGCGCTCAAGGAGCAGCTGGAGGCCGCAGGTCGCTACCGGGTCGTGCTGACCCGCGACGATGATCGTTTCGTCTCGCTCTCCGACAGGGTTCAGGCGGGCCGCAATGAGCAGGCGGATCTGTTCATCTCGATTCATGCCGATTCGTTGATGCAGGCGCAGGATGTGCGCGGTGCCACGGTCTATACGCGCTCCGAGCGCGCGACCGACGCCGAGGCGGCCAAGCTCGCCGCGAAGGAAAACGAGGCCGATGCCGCGGCCGGCCTGGAAACGCGCGAGGAAGTGCAGGACGTCGCGGGCATCCTGATGGATCTGGCGCGGCGCGAGACGCGGACGTTCACGGGCGTGTTTGCACGCAACCTCGTCGACAAGCTCGGCGGTTCGATCAAGATGCACAAGATTCCGCTGCGCTCGGCGCGATTCTGGGTGCTGAGCGCCCCGGACGTGCCTTCCGTGCTGATCGAGCTCGGCTATATGTCGAGCCCGAAGGACGCCGAGCTGTTGAACTCGCCGGAATGGCGGGGCAAGGCCGTGACGGCGGTTTCGGCCGCGATCGAGGACTATTTCTCACGCGAACGTGCTTCCGTCGGCAAGGCGGCCGAGAACCGGAACTGATATCAGGGCGTGACGGGGCCCTCCCGTATCGTTATCGGATCATGCGAAATGTGGTCGCAAGGCCACGGTTCCGCCATTTACGTCATGTTATAGCTCTGAACTGCGACGCGCGCCCCGAATCCGGCGCCCGCCGGGTGGCTGATGGGGTCCAGGGTCTGAAATGCGGTTTGTTCTGCGAATTTTCGGATGGTTGTTCGCCGCTGGCGCGATCGCCTTCGTGATCGGCGCCGCCGTGGCCGGCGGCCTGATCTGGCATTATTCGCAGGACCTGCCCGACTATGCCCAGCTGCGGAACTACGAGCCGCCGGTGATGACCCGCGTGCATGCGGGCGACGGCAGCCTGATCGCCGAATATGCGCGCGAACGGCGCCTCTATCTGCCGATTCAGGCCGTGCCGAAGCTGGTCGTCGACGCCTATATCTCGGCCGAGGACAAGAATTTCTACAAGCATATGGGCGTGGACCCGGAAGGCCTGGTCCGTGCCGCGATCTCAAACTACCGCAATCGCAGCGCCAATCGCCGCCCGCAGGGCGCTTCGACCATCACGCAGCAGGTCGCGAAGAACTTCTTCCTGAGCCCGGAGCAGTCGATCGAGCGCAAGATCCGCGAGGCGCTCGTCGCGCTCAAGCTCGAGTCGACCTATTCCAAGGACAAGATCCTCGAGCTCTATCTGAACGAGATCTATCTCGGCGCGCCGGCGCCGGGGCAGGGCAGCTACGGCATCGCCGCCGCCGCGCTGAACTATTTCGGCAAGTCCGTGCATGAGCTGAACCTGCAGGAAGCGGCCTATCTTGCGGCCCTGCCCAAGGCGCCCTCCGACCTGCATCCCTTCCGCAACCGCGACCGCGCGGTCGAGCGCCGCAACTACGTCATCGATCGCATGGTCGAGAACGGCTATGTGAAGCGCGAAGTTGGCGAGGAGGCGAAGAAGCAGCCGCTCGGCGTCAATCCGCGCACGGTTTCCCCGAACCAGATCGCCGCCGGCTATTTCGCCGAGGAGATTCGCCGCGAGTTGCAGGACCGCTACGGCGAGAAGAAGCTGCTGGAAGGCGGCCTCTCGGTGCGCTCCACCGTCGATCCCAAGACCCAGCTGATGGCCCGCAAGGCGCTCGTCGACGGTCTCGTGCGCTTCGACGAGGCGCGCGGCTGGCGCGGCGCGATCCAGAAGCTCGATGTCGGCAAGGACTGGGGCGCTGCCATCGGCGACTTGCCGGTGCTCGGCGACGTCGCGCCCTGGCGGCTTGCCGTGGTGCTCGAATCGAATGGCGACAGCGCCAAGCTCGGCCTGCATCCGCTGCGTGACAATGCCGGCCATCTCAATAAGGAGCGTCAGACCGTCACGCTTGCCGCCGAGGGCATCAAGTGGACGCGACGGGCAAGGGTGTCCCAGGCGGTTTCGGTTGGCGACGTCGTCTATGTCGAGCCGATGGATGGCCGGTCGGGCTATGTGCGTCTGCGCCAGTTGCCCGAGGTCAACGGCGCCATCACGGTGATGGACCCGTTCTCGGGCCGCGTGCTCGCCATGGTGGGCGGCTTCTCGCATGACCAGTCGGAGTTCAACCGCGCGACCCAGGCGCTGCGCCAGCCCGGCTCCTCCTTCAAGCCCTTCGTCTACGCAACCGCGCTCGACAACGGCTACACCCCGTCGAGCATCATCCTCGACGCCCCGATCGAGATCGACCAGGGGCCGGGGCTCGGCATGTGGCGGCCGGAGAACTACGACGGCAAGTCCACGGGCCCGCGCACCCTGCGCTACGGCATTCAGTTCTCGAAGAACCTGATGACGGTGCGGCTCGCGAAGGATGTCGGCATGCCGTTGATCGCGGAATATGCCCGCCGCTTCGGCATCTATGACGATCTCCAGCCGGTGCTGTCGATGTCGCTCGGTGCGGGCGAGACGACGGTGATGCGGATGACGGCGGCCTATTCGATGCTGGTCAATGGCGGCCGGCGCATCCGCCCGACCCTGATCGACCGGATCCAGGACCGCACGGGCACGACGATCTACCGGCATGACCAGCGGGTCTGCGAAGGCTGCAACGCCGAGAAATGGGCCAACCAGCCGGAGCCTCGCCTCGTCGATAATCGCGAGCAGGTGCTCGATCCGCTGACTGCCTATCAGATGGTCTCGATCCTTGAGGGTGTGGTCAACGCCGGCACCGCGACGGTGGTGAAGTCGGTCGGCAAGCCGCTCGCCGGCAAGACCGGCACGACCAACGATGCGAAGGACGTCTGGTTCGTCGGGTTCTCGCCGGATCTCGCGGTCGGCGTCTATATGGGCTTCGACAAGCCCAAATCGCTCGGCACCTCCGCCACTGCCGGCCAGTATGCCGCGCCGATCTTCCGGGATTTCATGAGCGTGGCGCTGAAGGACAAGCCGGCGACCCCGTTCCGCGTGCCGGCCGGCATCAAGCTCATTCGCGTCGATCCGCGTTCGGGCATGCGCGCGGGCGGCGAGGGTGGCATTCTGGAAGCCTTCAAGCCGGGCACCGCGCCGCCGGACAGCTATTCGGTGAGCGGCGCTGCGGGTGACGGCAGTGCTCCGCTCTCCGTCGGCCCGGGCGGCGGGCGCGCCGTCGGCTCGGGGACCGGCGGACTCTACTGAGGTTTTAGACCCGCTTGCGTCATGCTCGGGCTTGACCCGAGCATCTCCGGATCGAGATTCTCGGGTCTGCGCTTCGCTTCGCCCGAGAATGACGGCGCATATCGCCCGTCGTTTACAGCAGCGGCTTTCCCCCCTATCAGAACAGCGTCGTCCGGCTCGCCGGATCGAAACCCATCAAGGAAAGTTCTGCCCGCATCATGCGCCCCGAAATCCAGACGCAACTCGATAACGCCAAGCAGTCGATCGGACTGCTGAGGAGGCATCTTTGACTGGGATCAAGCCCAGCGCCGCCTAGCGGAACTCAATGCCCTCTCGGAGGGGCCCGATTTCTGGAACGATGCCGAAGCCGCGCAGAAGCTGATGCGCGAGCGCACCTCGCTGGAAACCCAGATCGAGGGCATCACCAAGCTCGAACGCGAGCTCGACGACGCGCTGACGCTGATCGAGCTCGGGGAGATGGAAGAGGACGACGCCACCGTCACCGAGGGTGAGCAGGCGATCAAGGCCGTCCAGGACGAGGCCGCCCGGTTGCAGGTCGAAACCTTGCTTTCGGGCGAGGCCGACATGCTCGATACCTATGTCGAGATTCATCCCGGCGCCGGTGGCACCGAAAGCCAGGACTGGGCCGAAATGCTGCTGCGCATGTATCGGCGCTGGGGCGAGCGGCGGAAATTCAAGGTCGAGACGCTCGAATATCAGGACGGCGACACCGCCGGCATCAAGTCGGCGACGCTGCAGTTCAAGGGCCATAACGCCTATGGCTGGCTGAAGACAGAATCCGGCGTCCACCGCCTCGTCCGCATCTCGCCCTTCGATTCGAACGCCAGAAGGCAGACCTCGTTCGCTTCGGTCTGGGTCTATCCGGTCGTCGACGACCGCATCCAGATCGACATCAAGGAATCGGACTGCCGGATCGACACCTATCGCGCTCAGGGAGCGGGTGGGCAGCACATCAACACGACCGATTCGGCGGTGCGCATCACGCATATTCCGAGCGGCATCGCGGTGGCCTGCCAGCAGGAACGCTCACAGCACAAGAACCGGGCCAAGGCCTGGGAAATGCTGCGCGCCCGCCTCTACGAGGTAGAGCTGAAGAAGCGCGAGGAGAAGGCCAACGCCGAGCAGGCTTCCAAGACCGATATCGGCTGGGGGCACCAGATCCGCTCCTATGTGCTGCAACCCTATCAGCTGGTGAAGGACCTGCGCACCGGAGTGAGCTCGACGGCTCCCTCCGACGTTCTCGACGGCGATCTGGACCCATTCATGGAGGCGTCGCTGGCCCAGCGCGTCTACGGAACCGAGGTCGAGGTCGAGGATATCGACTGATCGGTCTGGTGCTCGAAACAAGAAAAAGCCGCGCGAGTTGCGCGGCTTTTTTGTTGAAGGCCATCAATCAGAGCGAGCTGGCAAGGAGCTTGGTGCCGGCTCGCAGGAAGCGTGTCGGATCGACAGGCTCGTCGTTGATACGGGTTTCGTAGTGCAGATGCGGCCCGGTCGAGCGGCCGGTCGAGCCGACGCGCCCCACGACCGTTCCGGCCTTGACCATCTGGCCGACCGAAACGGAGATCGCGGACATATGGGCGTAGCGCGTGCTCAGCCCGTTGGCATGCTCGACCTCGACCATATTGCCGTAGCCACCGTTATATTCCGCCGCCACGACCTTGCCCGGCGCCGTCGCCAGGATCGACGAGCCGGTCTCGGCCCGGAAATCGACGCCGGTATGCATGGCGAGGCCGCGGGTGAAGGGGTCGGTCCGGTAGCCGAAATTCGAGGTGAAGTCGTGGTCGCCTGCCATCGGCCGGGCGAGGGGTAGCTGATCGATCACGCCGCGCAGGCGCATCACCGAGGCCATGCGCGGCTGCAAGGCGGTCAGCGTCGCTTCGAAGGGGCCGGCAGAGGGATCGAGCTTGACCGGGACGAAGGGGCCGCCGATACCGCCGGACACGCTCGAGGCCGCGATGCGCTCGGCGTCGAGCCCGGTTTCGGCGAGCGCGCTGCGCAGCCGCTTCTGCGTCGCGGTCAGCGTGTCGTCCATTTCCTTCAGCGTCGCGAGCTGGGCGTCGGACGTGCTGCCCATGGCCTTGTCGAGCCGGGTCAGGGCGGCCTCGACGCGCTTGGCCGGAGGTTCCGGCTGGGCCGCCTCGCCCGATTGCCATCCGTTGGCCGGATGCGCGTCGGCGCCGCGCAGGGACGGAGCATCCGGGGCCGGCATCGGCTTGCCCGGCATGATCGGCGCGAAGCTGGTGACGCCCGAGGCACGGATCGGCTCGCCGGGCTTGATGATTTGCGAGCGCAGCGGAAGCTTCGCGGCCGGCACGAGCCCGCTGGACTGCAAGGTGTCGGTGAGGGCGGTGACCAGCGATTGGCGCGATTCGAGTTCGGCCTGCCGGGTGGCCAGTTCGTCGACACGGGATTCGACGCCGTCCTGATCGAGCAGGGCGCGGCTGGCATAGCGATCGATATCGGCCCGCAAGGAGGCGATGCGATCCTCATAGGCGTATTGGCGGGTGGTCTCGCGGGCGATCAGCCTAGCGGCGAGATCGTCACGGCTGAGGATGTACCAGCCCGCGGCGCCGGTGCAGGCCGTGGAGAGGGCCAGCCACGCAAGGCCCGCGAGCATGGTCGAGCGGCGGATCGTATAGGTCTTGTGGGTGACGAGGCCGGCCGTCGAAAGCGCGGGGGCCGTTTGGGACGGATGATGCATACGCGGAACCGGAAAGAACGCTGCCGATGACGCGATTAGAGATTATTAGGGTTAATCTTTCGCAAATCCGGAAGCTGCCGGCTCACAAATCACGAGCGGCGGCGAGCACCTCCTCGGCATGGCCGTCGACCTTGACCTTGCGCCAGATGCGGGCAATGCGTCCCGCCGCATCGATCAGGAAAGTCGCGCGCTCGATCCCCATGAAGCTGCGCCCATACATGCTCTTCTCGACCCAGATGCCATAGGCTTGGGCAAGCTCCTGTTGCTCGTCGGCCAGCAGCGCGAAGTCCAGCTCGTATTTGCGCTTGAAATTGTCGTGACGCTTTACGGAATCCGGCGAGATGCCGATGATCTCGGTGCCGCAATCGGCGAAGGCCTGACGCAGCCCATTGAACGCGATCGCCTCCGCGGTGCAGGCCGGGGTGTTGTCCTTCGGATAGGCGTAGAGAACGATTTTCCGGCCGCGCAGCGAGGCCAGGCTGATTTCGCCGCCGCCGTCGCGCGCCAAGGTGAAGTCCGGTGCCGGATCGCCTGCCTGCAATGCCATGGTCTTTGCCTTCCTTTCGTCGCCTTCTCGCTGCATGGACCGCCGCATATTGCACGCTAGGCCGGCGACACCATCGGTCAGCGAAGGATGCGGCCTCGTCCTTTCCGGATTGCCGAATCGCTTCGTCTGGCCTCATCGACATGCATGCCGTCTGGCAGGATTGCGGCAAGAGGCGAACGGACGCACTCTGTGGCAGGCCGATGCCCGGCGCCGAAAAGGACCATACGGATCTTGGCGGACGAGGAAGTACGGGCCACGGCTTCGGGGCAGGCTGATACACCAGCATCGCCCGAGGCCTGTGAGATCGAGATCGTGAAGCGCGGCGCCAAAGCCGGCCTCGCGACGATCTGCGTCGCTGCCACCGTGGCTATTCTGGTTCTGGCCGGAGCGGCTATCACGCTGCTGGTGACGGGCATCATTCCGCTGTCGGGACTCGAGGGGCGGATTTCGACGGCGATCGAGGAGCGGCTGGGGCCGGGCTGGACGGTCGATGCCGCTGCGGCCGAGCTCAGCCGGACCGATGGTCACTCGCAGCTTCGGGTTCGGCAGGTGACTTTCCGCCATACCTCCGGCGCGGTGATCCGCGCTCCCGAAGCCGTGCTCGGCTACGAGCCCATGGCCCTGCTCAAAGGCGATATTCGGCTGGTCTCGATCGACCTGCGCGGCGTCAATGTTCGCCTCGGCGTCAACAAGGACGGCGCGCTCGTCGTCAACGCCGATTCGGCGCCGGCTGAGGCGCCGCCGACGCCGACCCTGCCGGATGCCGGGCAATGGAATGCCTTCACCGGAATCATGGGGGCGATCTCGATGCTCGCGCGTGGCGACGGGCTGCTCGGTTCGCTGGAAACCGCCGGCATCAATGGGGCGCGCCTGTCCCTGGTCGACCCGGACGGCCGGCAGAAGGCCGGGCTCGAGGATGTCGACATCAGACTCACCCGCGCGGGAGAACATGGGACGCGGCTGACGATGAAGGGGCGCACGGGCCAGCGCTGGAAAGACATCGCAGTGGACATGTCGACCGAGGCCGACGGGACCCAGCGCGCCGACATCGACATCCTGCGCTTCGAACCGGCTGAGATCGTGGCCCTTGCGCTGGGCACCGGGCTGAGCCTGGAGGGCCTGCCGCTTCAGGGGAAAGCGACGCTCCGCCAGACGCCGGACGGCCGCAGATCGATTACGGCACAGCTCGGGGTCGAAGCAGGCCGCATTCGTTTCCCCGATAGCCCGCTCCCGCCGCTTGCCGTGGATTCCGTCCGCCTCCAGCTGGCGAGCGGCGCCGACCTGACGCAGCTCGACATCCAGAAGTTTGAATTCAAGGCCGGCGCAACCCAGCTGGCGGCGACGGGCTCGTTACGCGCCGACAACGGCGCCTGGCAACTTGCCATCGACGCCGGCGGGCAGTTGGCCGGGCTCGATGCGACGGACGTGCCAGTCCGGATCGACAGCCTCAAGGCGGCGCTCAAGATCGACCCCGTGAATGGCGCGGTGGCGATTGAGCAGGCAGCGATCCGCGGACCGGCAGCGACTGTCGACATGACGGCCTTGGTACAGAAGCAGGGCGAATCGCCGCTGCAGCGTTTTTCGATCAAAGCCGCCAATTCCGACGTGCGCGCGCTGCTTGCGATCTGGCCGGAATTCACCTCCACGGATGTGCATCAGACGCTTCATCGCCAATTGGCGGCGGGTCGGATGAAGGCACTGACCGTGGATCTCGATCTGCCGGCTGAAGACCACGCACGCCTCGTGCGGGGGCACGGCCTGCCCGACAAGGCACTCCTCGTCACGATCGATGCCGAGCAGGTTCGGTATCTGCCGGATCCGGGTCTGCCGCCGCTCGCGGACGCCACGGTCACCGGCAAGGTCACGGGCCGGACGGTGCAGCTCGCAATCGGCAAGGCGGCGGCCGAGCTCGGCAACGGGCGGCAGCTCCAGCTCAGCGAAGGCAGCTTCGCGATGCCGGATTTCGCGCCGCGCCGGCCACAGGCGCGCATCGGCTTCCGCACGCAAGGCCCGATGGATGCGCTCGCCGCACTTTTCACCTTTCCTGCGCTCAAGGACTTCAATCTGGGGCAGATCGATCCCGGCGCCATCAAGGGAACGAGCGACCTGAAGGTAGCGATCGCTCTCCCGCTGGCGCCTGACCTGCGGCCCGACGAGATTGCGGTGACGGCGTCCGGCACACTGACAAATCTGAGTTCGGATACCTTGCTTGGCTCCGAGAGGCTCGATGGTGGCAACCTGACCGTCAATGTCGACCGCAACGGTCTCAGTCTGCGCGGTGAGGCGCGGATCGGCGGGGACAAGGGAACCGTCGAGCTGAAGCAGAACGCCAAAGGGCAGGGCGAGGTCAGCCTGCAGCTCAACCTCGACGCCGCCGCGCGCCAGCGGCGCGGCTTCGGCGCCGATTCCGGCATCACGGGCACGCTTCCGGTGCGGGTCACGAAAACGCTCGGCAAGGGGAGCGACGGGCCTCCGCGGGTCGAGGTCGACCTGACCAAGGTTGGGCTCGATGGCGTGGTGCCGGGCCTCACCAAGCCCGCCGGGCGGGCGGGGAAGGTGAGCTTCCTCTATGTTGCCGACGCCGATGGCCCCGATCTGGAGGATTTTACGCTCGACGCTGCGCCTGCGCTGATCAAGGGGCGTATCGAGTTGAACAAGCAGAACGGGCTCGACAGTGCGAGCTTTTCGCAGTTCCGCATTTCGCCCGGCGACAACCTGAAGGTCGATGTGAAGCGGGACGGCAACGTCACCAAGCTCACGGTCCGCGGCGCCGTCGCCGATTTGCGCCCCTTCATCAAGGATATCCAGGGCGCCGCGCCGGCCGCCAGAGGCGACAGGGGCGGCAGCAAAGGCGGGGATTTCGATGTCGATCTCGACGTGCCGATCCTGACCGGGTTCAACAACGAGGCCATCACCAATGGCACGCTCAAGCTCGCCAAGCGCGGCGGCGAAATCCGCTCCGCGAATTTTCAGGGGCGGATCGGCAAGGCCGATGTGTCGGTGCGGCAGGGTCGGCCGGGCGAGCAGCTCGTCGTGCAATCCGAGAATGGTGGCTCGCTCCTGCGCTTCCTCGATCTGTACAACCGGGCCCATGGCGGCGACCTGATCCTGACCATGGGGTCGGGCGAGAACCAGCGCGGCGATCTGATGTTCCGCAATTTCGTGGTGCGCGACGAGCCGGCCCTGCGGCGCGTTGCCGGCGCCCAACCTTCCGGTGGGGATCGCGCGGAGGAGCTGCGTATCGACACCACGGAAGTCGCCTTCACCAAGCTCAAGGCGGAGTTCAGCCGCTCGGCCAGCCGGCTCGACATCGCCGACATGGTGATCTGGGGGCAGCAGGTCGGCTTCACCCTGCAGGGACATGTCGATTACGGCCGCGACCGGGTCGATATCGGCGGAACCTTCGTGCCGGGCTACGCCTTCAACAACGCGTTTGCCCAGGTGCCCGTGGTCGGGGCGCTGCTCGGCGGCGGCAGCCAGTATGGCGGCCTTTTTGCCGTGAATTTCCGGATTTCGGGGCCGGCCAGCGCGCCGACCATGTCGATCAACCCGCTCTCGGCGATCGCGCCGGGCATCCTGCGCCGCTTCGTCGATCCGCTCGGCGGCTCGCCGGTGCAGCGCCCGATCCAGCCCGGCCAGGCGCCGCTACGCTGACAACTGTTTGTTGTTGAGAGCCGCTCGTCATCCCGTGCGCGGTGCAGCGCGCAGCGGTGCGCCGCAGACACGGGACCGCGTGACGAGAAGGCGCCTTATTATGATGACGGTCCCGCATCTGCGCAGCAGCACTGCGTGCCGCAGCGCGTGCGGGGTGACAGGCGGTTCCTGGTGGTGGCGAAGCCGTCGTGCCCTTATTCCGGGCGCAGCAGGATGTGCTTCTTCTTGCCGAAGGAGAGCTTGATCGCGCCGTCCGACGAAAGGTCGGCGAGGCCGAGCGTCGCGCGCTCGTCGGTCACCACCGCATCGTTGACGCGCAGGCCACCGGCCTTGACCTGACGGCGGGCCTCGCCAGTCGAGGGAACCAAGCCCGCCTTGACGAAGGCGGTGAGCACGCCGAGGCCGGGCTCGATCTCGCCCCGTGCGATCGAGACGCTCGGCAGGTCGGCGGCAAGGCTGCCTTCCTCGAAGGTCTTGCGCGCCGTCTCGGCGGCGGCCTCGGCCGCTTCGCGCCCATGGACGATCGCGGTGATCTCGGTGGCGAGGATCTTCTTGGCCTCGTTCAGCTCGGCGCCGCCAAGCGCGGCGAGTCGGGCGATCTCATCCAGCGGCAGGCGCGTGAACACCTTGAGGAAGCGGCCGACATCGGCGTCCTCGGTGTTGCGGAAATATTGCCAGAAATCATAGGGGCTGAAGACATCGGCATTGAGCCAGACCGCGCCATTGGCGGTCTTGCCCATCTTGGCGCCGGAGGAGGTCGTCAGCAGCGGGGTCGTCAGGCAGTAGAGCTGCGGCCCGCCCATCCGATGCGAGAGGTCGACGCCGTTGATGATGTTGCCCCACTGGTCGGAGCCGCCCATCTGCAGGCGGCAGCCATAGCGGCGGTTGAGCTCCGTGAAGTCGTAGCCCTGCATGATCATGTAGTTGAATTCGAGGAAGGACAGCGACTGCTCGCGGTCGAGCCTGAGCTTCACCGAATCGAACGACAGCATGCGGTTGACCGAGAAATGCCGGCCGACATCGCGCAGGAACTCGACATAGTTCAGCTTCAGCAGCCAGTCGGCATTGTTGGCCATCATTGCGTCGGTCGGTCCGTCGCCATAGCGCAGGATGCGGCCGAAGACCCGCTTGATGCTCTCGATATTGGTCGCGATCTCCTCGACCGTGAGCAGCTTGCGCTGGTCGTCGCGGAAGGAGGGGTCTCCCACCATGGACGTCCCGCCGCCCATCAGCGTGATCGGGCGGTGGCCGGTCTCCTGGAACCAATAGAGCATCGTCAACGAGATCAGGTTGCCGATATGGATCGAGGTCGCGGTCGCGTCATAGCCGACATAGGCGGTCTGGGTTCCCTGCCGGCACAAAGCATCGAGGCCCTCCGCATCGGAGACCTGATGGATGAGGCCGCGCTCGTCGAGCACGCGCAGGAAATCGGACTTGTAGGTGGTCATGGCGGCTTGCGATCTGATGGAGGTCGTTCCGCCGTCGTCTAGAGCATCGGACCGAAAAGGGGAAATCGCTTTTGCGGTGAGAGCGCTTCCGGCCTCATCCGGGAATGCGGTTGAGCCAGAGGTCGGTCGTGTCGCGAGGGTGCGGTGGCTCCACGACGTCGCGCGGGAGGCCGAGCTCGCAAAGCGCGCGATCGTCCAGCATTGCGAGGCGACGCTGCGTGCGCAGAGCGGCGGCGTGACGCTGCCAGAGCGTGAGCAGGCCGTGCAGAAGGGACGAGCCGCCGGATCTCTCCAGCGGCGCCGCATGGGAGGCGCAGGTCATGATGTGATCCTCTCGGAGGCAGGCGCTGCCGCCCGCTTTGTGAGCATGAATCTGGGCCAGACGGGGCGTGGCGACAAAGCGGAAGATTGCTACCTGCCATAAAGAGGCCTTATGCTTCTTCATGCCCTCGCATCCCCCGCCGCCGAAGCTTCCGCCCCTTGCCGCGGTCCGCGTCTTCGAGGCAGCGGCGCGCCACCAGAACTTCACCCGCGCTGCCGAGGAACTCGGGATGACCCAGGCGGCGGTCAGCTACCAGATCCGGCTTCTGGAGGATCGCGTGGGGGCGCCGCTCTTCGTGCGCCAGCCGCGCCAGGTCGTGCTGACCGCGATCGGTCAGCGCTTGGCCGGGCCGGTGAGCAAGGCGCTCGCCGATATCGGGACGGTGTTCCGCGACCTTTGCGAGGAGAACCAGACGGTCCTGACGATCTCGTCGCTGCAGACGATGGCGATCACCTGGCTGTCGCCGCGGCTGGCGCAGTTCCAGATGGAAAATCCGCAATTCGCGGTGCGTGTCCGGACCTCGCAGCACCTCGTCGATTTCGCCACCGAGGCCGTCGACCTCGCCGTGCGTTACGGGCCGGGCTCATGGCCGGGCGTGACGGCGGAGAAGCTGTTCGACTGCCATTATGCGCCGCTCTGTTCGCCGGAGCTGCGCGAGCGGCTGAAATTGCGCGAGCCGGCCGATCTGTTGCGGGCGCCGCTGCTCAGCGCCGACGAGGCGCCGTGGCGGGACTGGTTCGCCGATCTCGGACTCGACATGCCCCGGCGTAACGCGCGGTCGATGTCGCTGGAGATGCAGGCGATGAGCGTCCAGGCGGCCATGCGCGGGCATGGCGTCGCGATGGCCGTGCCGGAGCTCTTTGCCTATGACATCGCGGCCGGGCGGCTCGTCTACGCGATCGAGCATGTGGTGCGCGACGAATGGGCCTATTGGGTCGTTTATCCGACGGATCGTCAGCGCGAGCGCAAGATCAGGCTGTTTCGCGACTGGATCCTGGCGGAGGCACGGGCAGCGCATATGACGCTGCCCGTCATGGCATCGAGCCGGGGACTGATCCACCCGTCTCCTTGAGCGGGTGGGATCAGGCCTGTTCCCGCTCGGACTTGAGGATCTCGGGGCCGACCTTGCCGTCAAGATAGACGCCGACCTGCTCCATGAGCTGCTCGACGCGACCGTCGAAGAAGTGGTTGGCGCCCTCGACCACGGCATGCTCGATCTGGATGCCCTTCTGGGTCTTCACCTTCTCGATTACCGCCATGACCTCCTTGACCGGCGCAACGCGGTCTTCCGAGCCATGAACGAACAGGCCCGAGGATGGGCAGGGCGCCAGGAAGGAGAAGTCGTAGCGGTTCGCCATCGCTGCGATCGAGAGGAAGCCCTCGATCTCCGGGCGGCGCATCAGAAGCTGCATGCCGATCCAGGCGCCGAAGGAGACGCCGGCGATCCAGCAGCTCTTGGCCTCGGGGTTGAGCGCCTGCATCCAGTCGAGCGCGGCGGCGGCGTCCGAGAGTTCGCCGGCGCCGTGATCGAACTGGCCCTGGCTGCGGCCGACGCCGCGGAAGTTGAAGCGCAGCGCCGAGAAGCCGCGGTTCACGAAGGTGTAGAACAGGTTGTAGACGATCTGGTTGTTCATCGTCCCGCCGAATTGCGGGTGCGGATGCAGGATGATCGCGAGTGGCGCGCCGCGCTTCTTGGCGGGCTGGTAGCGACCCTCGATCCGGCCTGCGGGCCCGTTGAAGATTACCTCTGGCATCGTCTCACCGCCTCTTGCGGCAGCGCCGGTGGAGGCGGGCAGAAAGCGGGCGCATGCCTGCTCGAAACCCGGCCACCCTTGACGGCGCCACCATGCGCGCCCTAGATGAAGAGCGCTTAGAATAGTTCTAACAGCCGTGAACAAGTCGAGAACAAAACGGTGGATCGCCCAAGCGAACCGCGTTTCGACCGTTCCGGCCGGTTCGGATGGGCGGCTATAGCACGGCGCACAGGTGCGATTTCAAGCATTTCGTATCGGCGTGCAGGCAATGACGAGGATGGAGCAGGCAGGATCGTGACGGCGGCGCGCGCCTATCTCGACCATAATGCCACGACCCCGGTGCGGCCGGAGGTCGTGGAGGCGGTCACGCATGCGCTTTCGCTGCCCGGTAATCCGTCCTCCGTCCATGGCGAGGGGCGGGCCGCGCGCGCGGCGATGGAAAGGGCGCGCGAGCAGATCGCGAGGCTCGTCGGCGCCAGGGCCTCGAACGTCGTCTTCACCAGCGGTGGCACCGAAGCCAATGTCGCGGTGCTCTCGCCCGGCCTGATGGATTGCGATGGCGGACGCGACTGTGTCCGGACGCCGGCCACCCTGCTGCTTCACAGCGCGACCGAGCATGCCTGCGTGCGCGAGGGACATCGTTTCCCCGCCGGAGCGGTCGAGGCCATCCCGGTCGACGGGAACGGCGTCGTCGATCTGGTCTGGCTGGAAGAGCGTCTGACCCGCTTCGTGGCGGAGAATCCCGGCGCGCGGGCGCTCGTCTCGATCCATCTCGCCAACAATGAGACCGGTGTCATCCAGCCGATCGCCGAGGCAGCCGCGATCGTGCATCGCCATGGCGGCCTGCTGCACAGCGACGCCGTGCAGGCCGCCGGCAAGGTCGCCATCGACATCGCGTCGCTCGGCGCCGACGTGCTGACGCTCTCGGCGCACAAGATCGGTGGGCCGAAGGGTATTGGCGCCATCGTCTTCCGCACGGGCGCGCTCGAACTGGCCGACAAGCCCATGCGCGGCGGCGGGCAGGAGCGCGGCTGGCGTGCTGGGACCGAAAACCTTCCGGGAATCATTGGCTTCGGCGCGGCGGCTGAGACCACTTGCAAGGTCTTGGCCGAGGAAGCCGTCCGGGTTGCGAGCCTCCGCGACCGCCTTGAATCCGGGCTCGCGGCCCTCTCGCCCGAGACGGCGATCTTCGGCCGGACGGCGCTGCGCCTCCCCAATACCAGCGCCTTCGCGACGCCGGGCCTCAAGGCCGAGACCGTTCTGATCAAGCTCGACCTTGCTGGTGCGGCGCTCTCGTCCGGCTCGGCCTGTTCCTCGGGCAAGGTCAAGCGCTCGCATGTGCTCGATGCGATGAAAATCGACCCCGCCATGAGCGCAGGGGCCTTGCGGGCCTCGCTCGGATGGACCACCTCCGAGGCGGACATCGATCTCTTTCTCGCAGCCTACGAAAAGCTCGTGGCCGCGGACACCGATCGGAGCGCTAAGGCTGCCGCCTGACGCGTTCCGCAACACGAAGACCAAACCGGCGGGCCTTGAACCCGCACTGGAGACTGAGAAATGGCAGCGGTCCAGGAGACCATCGATCAGGTCAAGTCGATCGACGTGACCGAGTACAAATACGGCTTCGTCACGGAGCTGGAGGTCGAGAAGCCGGCCAAGGGCCTCACCGAGGACACGGTCCGCTATATCTCGGCGCGCAAGAATGAGCCGGAATGGATGCTGGAATGGCGGCTCGACGCCTTCCGCCGCTGGAAGACCATGACCGAGCCGACCTGGTCGCGCGTGAACTATCCGCCGATCGACTACCAGGACCTCTATTATTACGCCGCGCCGAAGAAGGGCGCCTCGCCGAAATCGCTCGATGAGGTCGATCCGGCCATTCTCGATACCTACAAGAAGCTCGGCATCCCGCTGCGCGAGCAGGAGATTCTGGCCGGCGTCGCGCCGGAGAACCGCGTCGCGGTCGATGCGGTGTTCGATTCCGTCTCCGTGGTCACGACCTTCAAGGAGGAGCTGAAGAAGGCCGGCGTCATCTTCTGCTCGATCTCGGAAGCGATCCAGGAGCATCCCGAGCTGGTCAGGAAGTACCTCGCGACGGTCGTTCCCGTGACGGACAACTATTTCGCGACGCTGAACAGCGCGGTCTTCACCGACGGCTCCTTCGTCTACATCCCCAAGGGCGTGCGCTGCCCGATGGAGCTGTCGACCTATTTCCGCATCAACGAGCAGAATACCGGCCAGTTCGAGCGCACGCTGATCATCGCCGACGAGGGCGCCTATGTCAGCTATCTCGAAGGCTGCACGGCGCCGAAGCGCGACGAGAACCAGCTCCACGCCGCGGTGGTCGAGCTGATCGCGCTCGACGATGCCGAGATCAAGTACTCGACCGTGCAGAACTGGTTCCCCGGCGACGCCGAGGGCAAGGGTGGCATCTACAACTTCGTGACCAAGCGCGGCGATTGCCGTGGCAAGAATTCGAAGATCTCGTGGACGCAGGTCGAGACTGGTTCAGCCATCACCTGGAAATACCCGTCCTGCATCCTGCGCGGCGACGGCTCGCGCGGCGAGTTCTATTCGATCGCGGTGTCGAACGGCATGCAGCAGGTCGATAGCGGCACCAAGATGCTGCATCTCGGCAAGAACACGACGTCGAAGATCATCGCCAAGGGCATCGCGGCCGGGAAGTCGGACTCGACCTATCGCGGCATCGTCTCGGCCCATCGCAAGGCGACCGGCGCGCGCAACTTCACCAATTGCGACTCGCTGCTGATCGGCGACCAGTGCGGCGCGCACACGATCCCGTACATCGAGGCCAAGACCGCGACGGCGATCTTCGAGCATGAGGCGACGACCTCGAAGATCGGCGAGGACCAGCTCTTCTACTGCCAGCAGCGCGGCCTCTCCGAGGAGGAGGCGGTGGCGCTGATCGTCAACGGCTTCGTCAAGGAGGTGCTGCAGCAGCTCCCGATGGAATTCGCCGTCGAGGCGCAAAAGCTGATCACCATTTCCCTTGAAGGCTCCGTGGGCTGAGACCCGTCATGGTCGGGCTTGTCCCGACCATCCACGTCTTTCTTTCGAACGCTCAAGTCGTGGATGCTCGGCACAAGGCCGAGCATGACGCGGCGGAACACTGGACACGAACATGCTCGAAATTCGCAATCTGGTCGTCAAGATCGCCGACGAGGACAAGCAGATTCTCAACGGCCTGAACCTCACCGTGAACGACGGCGAGGTCGCCGCCATCATGGGGCCGAACGGCTCCGGCAAGTCGACGCTGAGCTATGTCATCGCCGGCAAGGAGGACTATGAAGTCCTCGACGGCGAGATCCTGCTCAACGGTGAGAACGTGCTGGAGATGGAGGCCGATGCCCGCGCCGCCGCCGGCATCTTCCTCGCCTTCCAGTACCCGCTGGAGATTCCCGGCGTCGCCACCATGACCTTCCTGAAGGCCGCCATGAACGCGCAGCGCAAGGCGCGCGGGCAGGACGAGCTGCTGACACCGGACTTCATCAAGCAGGTCAATGCTGCCGCCGACAAGCTCGGCATCGCCAAGGACATGCTGCGCCGGCCGCTCAATGTCGGCTTCTCAGGCGGTGAGAAGAAGCGCATGGAAATCCTTCAGATGGCTCTGCTTTCGCCGTCCATGTGCATTCTCGACGAGACCGATTCCGGCCTCGACATCGACGCGCTGCGCATCGTCGCCGAGGGCGTCAACGCGCTCCGGGACAAGAACCGCGGCTTCCTCGTCATCACCCACTATCAGCGCCTGCTCGACCATATCGTGCCGGACACCGTCCACGTTATGTCGAAGGGCAAGATCGTGAAGACCGGCGGCAAGGAGCTGGCGCTGGAGCTCGAGAAGAGCGGGTACGCGTCCTATGGGGAGGCCGCGTAATGGCCATCGTCACCCCGCTGAAGACGGCGGCCGAGCAGACGCTGATCCAGCAATATGCGGACAGCAAGGCCGAGCTGCCCGGCGGCCCGGCCGTGCGCAAGCTGCGCGAGGACGCCTTCGCCGGCTTCGAGACCAAGGGTCTCCCGCATCGCCGGCTTGAATCCTGGCGCTACACCGATCTGCGCACGCTGCTGCGCGAGGCGCGCCCGCTGGCTGGCGCTGCCGCCGTCACCACGGCGGTCGAGGCTCGGCTTGGCGAGTTGAAGCTCGACGGCCTGCGCCTCGTGCTGGTCGATGGCATCTTCGCGCCGGAGCTGTCCACGCTGGATGCGATCCCCGAGGGCGTCTCGGTGCAGTCGCTGGCCGATGCGCTGGTGTCTCCGCGCGAGGACCTCACCCGTATCCTGGCCGGCCCCTCGGTCGGTAACGACGATACGGGCCTCGCGCTCAACACGGCGCTGATGCGCGATGGCGTCTTCGTCGAGATCGCCGAGGGCGTCGAGTTGGAGCAGCCGGTCGTGATCGTCTCGCTGGCATCCGGCGAGGAGGAGCGGGCGGTGTTCCATCGTTCGGTCGTGCTTGCCGGCAAAGGCGCCAACGGCACGATCGTCGAGGTCAGCGAAGCCGCGGGCACTGCCGCGCAGCAGATCAACGGCGCGATCGTCTTCGAGACCGGCAATGAGAGCGAGATCCAGCACATCCGGATCGTGACCCGCCAGCGGGCCGCGACGGTCGAGGTGCAGAGCTTACTCGCCACGGTCGGTGCTCACGCGAAGTTCGATTCCTTCGCGCTGGTCGCCAATGCGGGTACGGTGCGCCAGCAGCATTTCATCCGCTTCGCGGGCGAGCACAGCGAGATCGGCCTGCGTGGCGTCAATCTGCTCCGTGGCTCCGAACATTCGGACGTCACGCTGATCGTCGACCACGAGGTGCCGCACGGCACCAGCCGCGAGCTGTTCAAGACGATTGCGAGCGGCGAGGCCACCGGCGTCTTCCAGGGCAAGGTCATCGTGCGCCAGCATGCGCAGAAGACCGATGGCAGCATGAAGAGCAACGCGCTGCTGCTCAACGACGGCGCCTCGATGTACAACAAGCCCGAGCTTGAGATCTTTGCCGACGACGTGGTCTGCGGCCATGGCGCGACGGTCGCGCAGATCGACGGTGACCAGCTCTTCTACCTGATGGCGCGCGGCCTGCCGCGACCGCAGGCCGAGGCGCTGGTGCTGCAGGCCTTCGCCGGCGAGGCAGTCGAGTTCGTCGCCGATGACAATGTGCGCGATCTCGTCATGACCGAAGTCGAATCCTGGCTCAAGGCCCGCGAGGCCGCTTCCGAGGTGAGTACCGTCTGATGCCCTACATCAATCTCCAGATCACGAAGGGCGCGTCGCGCCAGCAGAAGGCGCAGATCGTGAAGGAATTCACGGAAACGCTGGTCAAGGTGCTCGGCAAGAACCCGCAGAACACCCATATCGTGATCCAGGAGATCGAGCGCGAGGATTGGGGCCATGGCGGCGAATTGGTCGCCGACAAGGCCCCGGCCACGCCCGGAAAGGCCTGAGCCCATGAACGCGCTGGCGAAGCCCTACGACGTTTCGGCTATCCGCAAGGATTTCCCGATCCTGAGCAGGGAGGTCTATGGCAAGAAGCTGGTCTATCTCGACAACGCCGCATCGGCCCAGAAGCCGAATGCCGTGATCGACGCGATGACGAAGCTGATGCACGAGGACTATTCCAACGTCCATCGCGGGCTGCACTATCTCGCCAACGCTTCGACCGAAGCCTATGAAGCCGCACGCGAAAGTGCGCGGCGCTTCCTCAATGCGAAGCATCTGGAAGAGATCATCTTCACGCGCTCCTCGACCGGCGCGCTGAACACCGTCGCGTCCTCGCTCGGGCGCCATCTGAACCTCGGCGAGGGCGACGAGATCATCGTCTCGATCCTCGAGCACCATTCCAATATCGTGCCGTGGCATTACTGGCGCGAGCGCCACGGTGCCGTGCTGAAATGGGCGCCGATCGACGCGGACGGCAATTTCCTCGTCGAGGCGTTCGAGAAGCTGATCTCGCCCCGCACCAAGGTCGTGGCGCTGACGCATATGTCGAACGCGACCGGCACCATCGTTCCCATCGCCGAGGTGGCGAAGATCTGCCGGGTGCATGGCATTCCGCTCGTCGTCGATGGCAGCCAGGGCGCCGTGCATCTGCCGGTCGACGTGCAGGAGCTGGGCTGCGATTTCTACGCCTTCACCGGCCACAAGACCTATGGACCGACCGGCTCCGGCATCCTCTGGGGCCGCAAGGAATGGCTCGACAAGCTGCCGCCCTACGAAGGCGGCGGCGAGATGATCGTCACCGTCACCGAGGATACGGTGACCTATAACGACCCGCCGCATCGTTTCGAGGCCGGCACGCCGGCAATCGTCGAGGCGGTGGGGCTTGGCGTCGCGCTCGACTACATGATGGCGCTCGGCCGCGAGAACATCGCCGCGCATGAGGCGAAACTCGGCGCCTATGCGATGGAGCGTCTCGGCGAGATGAATTCCATCCGCATCTTCGGCAAGGCGCGCGAGAAGGGCGCGATCGTCGCCTTCGAGATGAAGGGCGCGCATGCCCATGATGTCGCGACGGTGATCGACCGCGCCGGGGTCGCCGTTCGCGCCGGCACCCATTGCGCAATGCCGCTTTTGGCACGATATGGGGTGACATCGACCTGCCGCGCCTCCTTCGGCCTGTACAACACGCTGGAAGAGGTGGACGCGCTGGTCGAAGCCCTCCGGAAGGCCGAAAACCTGTTCGCATGATTGCTTCGAGGATCCCAGCCTTGGCCACATCCGACCCCATCGCGTTGAAGGAAGACGGCTTCAAGCCGAACGAGCCGCAGGTCGGCTCCGGCACGTCGCTTCCGCCCGAGGAGATCGACCGCCTGACCGACGACATCGTCGCGGCGCTGAAGACCGTCTACGATCCCGAGATTCCGGCGGACATCTACGAGCTTGGCCTGATCTACCGCGTCGATATCGCCGATGACCGCCAGGTCACCATCGATATGACGCTGACCGCACCGGGCTGCCCCGTTGCCGGCGAGATGCCCGGCTGGGTCGAGAACGCGGTCAGCACCGTCAATGGTGTTGCCGGTGTCACGGTCAACATGACCTTCGATCCGCCTTGGGATCAGTCGCGCATGTCCGACGAGGCTCGCGTCGCCCTCGACATGTGGTGAGAAGCGCCGGCTTCATGCCGGCGTGATGGATCGCATTCCATCGCTTCATTGGCAGTCGGCGCGCGTCGCTGGCAGGAATGGGGCGCCATCCGCCTTCGGAGCCTGCCATGCCGAGCTTTCCCTACGAGACCGTCGACGTCTTTACCGACGAGCCTTTCGGCGGCAATCAGCTCGCCGTCTTCACCGATGCGCGCGGCCTCTCCGATGCCCAGATGCAGGCGCTGGCGGCGGAGATGAACTACAGCGAGACGACCTTCGTCCTGCCGCCCGACGATCCGGCCAACGACGCGCGCGTCCGCATTTTCCACCGCACCGCCGAGATGCCCTTCGCCGGCCACCCCAATGTCGGCACGGCCTGCGTGCTCGCGCGCCACGGGCGGGATCGCGACGGTGTCCTGCGGTTCGAGCAGTTGGCCGGCCTCGTCGAGATCGCGGTCGAGCGCAACGCGGCCGGCGCCGTGACGGGCGCTGTCATCGCCGCGCCGCAGGCCCTGTCGCTCGGGATCGAATTGCCGGTCGATGGGATTGCCGCCTGCGCCGGTCTCCAGCCCGACGATATCCTCACGACCGCGCACAAGCCGGTCCAGGCCTCTCTCGGGGTCAAGTTCGTGCTGGCACAGGTCACGCCTGCCGCGCTTTCGAAGGCGGGGCCCGATCTTGCCGCCTTCCGCAGGCTCGAAGGGCAGCATGCCGAATTGCAGGGGCGGCTGTCGCTGTTCCTGTACGCCCGCGACGGCAGCAACATCCGCGCGCGGATGTTCGCACCGCTCGCCGGCACCTGGGAGGATCCGGCGACGGGCAGTGCCAGCGCCACGCTCGGTGCTTTGCTGCTCTCGCTCGATGGCGGAGACGAGGCGGCTTTCACGATCACGCAGGGCGTCGAGATGGGCCGGCCGAGCCTGCTGAACGTCACCTCGCACCGGGCGAAGGACGGCTATCGCTCACGCGTCGGCGGTGCCTCGGCGCCGATGTTCCGTGGCGAAGCGCTGCTTTGACACCCGCCGCGCTTTGAAAAGGCGCGGCGTCATTCCGGGGCGGCCCGCAGGGTCGAGCCCGGAACCCAGAACCGATGCCGTCAAAAATTTGGAACGACCGCCCGGCGGCGCTTTTCCGGGCCTGGCATCGGTTCTGGGTTCCTGTGTGTCGCCGCTGTGGGATTATTGGGGCGGGCGGGAGATCGTTGGGTTCGCGGTCTTGCAGACCGTTTGCCGGCGCTGATCCCCGCCCTTTTTTGCCGACCCGAACCTGAACAAGTTGGTCGAGGCCGCTGCCACGGCGGACCTCGCAGCACAGGCGCAGGCGCATGATCCTACATCCTGGATGCACTGGGAATCGACGTTTCCAAACACTGGCTCGACACCGGCTTCGGTTCGCGGGGAGCGGTGCGGCGCATCGCCAACGCGATCGAGGCGATCGAGGGCTTGATGAGCGGCCTCGGCGAGCCGCCCGAGTTGATCGTGTTCGAGGCGATGGGGGCGCTATGACCGGCGCCTGCGCCTGGTGCTTCTGCGTCACGGCCTGCGCTTTGCCCGGACCGCGCCCGGCCGCGCCCGGGACTTCGTCCGCGCGCTCGGGCAGCATGCCAAGACCGATGCGATCGACGCGCGCATGCTGGCGGCGATGGGCGAGCGGCTCGACTTGCCGGCGACGGTCCCGGTCGCGGCGTCGCGGGAAAGACTGGCCCTGCTGCTGCGCCGCCGCGACCAGCTCGTCGCCATGCGCCAGCAGGAACGCTTGCGCCTGAGCCGGGCCGAACCGGAGGAAGGCGATGGCCTCGCGCGCCATCTCGCCTTCCTCGGCGCCGAGATCGCCGCCATCGAGGGCAGGATCCGGCAGATCTTGCGCGACGGCGAGGATCTCGCCCGCCAGGAGCGGCTGCTGCGCTCCGTCCCCGGCATCGGCCCCGTCGCCGCCGCCGTTCTCCTCGGCCTGATGCCCGAGCTCGGACGCCTCTCGGGCAAGGCAGCAGCCGCCCTGGCCGGTCTGGCCCCTGCAACCACGACAGCGGCAGGAAGCGCGGCCTGCGCTGCATCGGCGGCGGCAGGAAACGCGGCCGCGACGCCCTCTACATGGCCGCCATCGCCGCCGCCCGATCCGCCTCGCGCTTCGCAAAAGCAGCCCGCGACATGCGCGCCAGAAACAAGCCGTTCAAGCTCGTCATGATCGCCATCGCCTGAAAAATCCTCGTCACCGCAAACGCCATCATCAGGCAACAGGCTCCCTTCGAGCGCGCAAGATGACACAGTTGCCGGGCTCTTCGCTGCGCGAAGCCCCGGAATGACGGGGAGTCTCGGGCTGGCGCTCAGCCTTCCTTCTGCATCCGCCCGAGTTCGTGCAGCAGCGCCGCGCCCGTACGGATGCCGCTCTGGAAGCAGTCCAGCGTCATGTTCTCGTTCGGGGCGTGGTTGGCCTCGTCATGATTGGCGTAGGGCGTGACGTAAGCCGGGATGCCGAGGATCTTGGTGAAGACGTAGTTCGGCAGGCTGCCGAAGCCGGCCGGGATCAGCAGCGGCTCCTCGCCATGAGCGGCGACGAAGGCGCGCCGTAGCGGCGCGGTGTAGCGCGAGGCGATCTGCGTCTTGGAAGGCCACATGCCCGTCTCCTCGACGATGAACTCGACCTCCGGCGCGTGCTTTTCGACATGGGCGCGGACCTTGTCGAGAATGTCCTGCGGGTCCTGTGCCTCGACGAGGCGGATGTCGCATTTCACCAGCGCCTCGTTCGGCAGCACGGTCTTGGTGCCGGGGCCGCCATAGCCGCCATGGAAGCCGTTGATCGTCAGCGTCGGCTGGAAGCAAAGGCGGTCGTAGAACGGGCGGTCGAGCGGCGCGTCGAGGCGCTTGAGCCCGAGGCCCTGCTTGAACGCATCAAGGTCGAGCGGCAGGCGGCCGATTGCCTCGATATCCTCGGCGGTCGGCGGTTCGACGGCGTCGTGAAGCCCGTCGATGGTGATCTCGCCGGCCTCGTTCTTCATGGTGGCGAGCAGGTGGACCAGCGTCCAGATCGGATTCGGTACGACGCCGCCGAAATTGCCGGAATGGACGTCGCGGCTGGCATGGCGGCAGCGCAGGTCGAAGGAGACCACGCCGCGCGAGCCGAATTTGATCGTCGGCGCGCCGCTGGCATGGCGTGGCCCGTCGGCCGTGACGGCGAGGTCCGCCTGAAGCATCTCCTTGTTGGCGCGCACGAAGCCGGCGATGCGCGGGCTGCCGATCTCCTCCTCGCCCTCCAGCAGCAGAATGACGTTGCAGGGCAGTTCGCCATGCACTTTGAGATGGGATTCGATCGCCAGGATCTGGGCGAAGTGCTGGCCCTTGTTGTCGCCGACGCCGCGCGCATAGAGCCGGCCGTCGCGGATCGTGGGCTCGAAGGGCGGCGAGATCCATTTGTCGAGCGGATCCGGTGGCTGCACGTCGTAATGGCCGTAGAGCAGCACCGTCGGCTTGCCCGGCGCCTTCTCCCAGTGCGCGACGACCATGGGGTGGCCTTCGGTCGGCACGAGGCTGGTCTCAAGCCCGATTGCCGTCAGCATCTCGACCAGCAGCGCCCCGACTTCGGCGATGCCGACGTTCTCGGCGCTGATGCTCGGATGGCGCAGATAGGCGATCAGCCGTTCGAGGAAGGCGCTGCGGTTGGCTTCGATGTGATCGAAGACCGGAGCGAGAGCGTCGGAAGAAGCCATTTTGGTGGAGGCCTTTGCGGAGAAACGTTGAGAGTCCGAATCAGAGAGAGGCCGCCGCGCAAGCGGGCTCCCGGGCGCGGTCAGCCTAGGGGGTGATCCGGTGCCTCTCAACGGCTGTGCCACTTCATTCGCGCCGCAGCGGTCATGCGGCAGGATCAGGCCGGCAAGAACGGCGCTGCCGCTGACTCAATGCTTGTACGGGTCGACTTCTGCCTCGCTTTCCTCGCGGCGCTCGCGCGCTTCGTGCCAGCCCAGCCACTCGGCAAGCCCCGGCGTCTCGGGTGCCGCCACCGAAAGCTGGCGCAGCGCGACGCGCAGGGCATGCCGTTCGAAGCGGGTTTCGGGCACGGCGAAGGCTTCCGGCGATGCGCCGTTGGTGACGGCTTCGCGAAGCTGCTGTTTGACGGCGTTCAGCGCGGCGTCGCCAAAACGGGCAAGCAGCTCCTCGAACTGCCGGTAAGCCGCCTCGTCGAAGGGGCGCGGATGGCCCATCGCGTCGCGGACGGGGTGGGCGGGGACGAGATGGGCGCAGGGCACGAAACCCTCCGGCACGGGCTCGGTCGCGGCATGGGTGCGGCCGCTGCGCAGCAACTGCGGAAGGACATGCGTGTGCGGGCCTTCCGGGCTCTTGCCGCCCGCGGGCGGGATCGGCTGGTAGACCTCGCAGCGGCCGATCCGGGCGATGAAGACGCGATGCGGCCCCGCCGCGACGATCGCCGGCATCGCCAGATTGCCGGGCTCGAACAACGAACGGCCAGCCTGGGCACGCAAGAGAGCTATCAGCTCGGGATCATCGGTGCGGATGCAGATGTCGGCCTGCAGCGTGCCGAGCCCCATATCGAACAGGGCCGCGCCGGTATCCTCGGGGCGCAGCGCATCGGCGTCCGGGCCGAGTTCGGTCAGGGCGGTGCGCCGGCTCATCGCGCAGGCGCCTTCGGGCAGGCAGAGTGCGACACGGTGGCTCCAGCCCGTGCCGACGGCGCTTTCCGAGGCGAAGAGACGAAGACCGTCGAGGCTGCCGAAGCCGATGCCGCCGCGCGCCGTCGTCGCCGAGAGGCGGTCCGGCCGGTCGATGATCGCGACCCCCTCGCCGGGGTCGCGCATGAATTCGGCGATGGCGCCGAAGGTGCCGAGATTCCACTGGCTCGACGGATCGTCGAGATGCCCGCGCAATACGGCGCGGATGGCGGCGTTGTCAGACATCGTCGATTCGTCCTTGGTTCCGGGCCCGCCAGGGCAGAAGGAAAGGTTCGCCGGCATGGCTGCCGCGCAGGGCCTCGACTCCGAAGACGCCGGCGAGGCGCGCGTCGTCGAGGACGGCTTCCGGGGCTCCCTCCGCGACCAGCCGGCCGTGATCGAGCAGGGCGAGCCGGTCGCAGAAGCGGGTGGCGAGGGTGAGGTCGTGCAACACGACGACGACACCGGCGCCGCGGCGTGCGGTTTGGCGCAGCAGCTCCATCACCTCGATCTGGTGCAGCGGATCGAGCGCGGCGAGCGGCTCGTCGGCGAGGAGATAGGGGGCTTCGACAGCCAGAGCGCGTGCGAGCAGGACACGCCGGCGCTCGCCGCCCGAGAGCGTGCCCATGGTGCGATCGCTGAAGTCCGCGACGTCGCAACGGGCCAGCGCGGCGGCGATCGCTGCGCGGTCGGCTTCGGTCGGGCCGCCGAAAGGCCGTCGATGTGGCAGGCGGCCGAGCCCGACCACCGCCACGACGGAGAGTGGCCAGGCGGTGTCGCCGCCTTGCGTCAGGAACGAAATGCGCCGGGCGAGCGCCTTCCGGCCGAGTGCGCGGGCGCTCTCGCCGTCGTAGCGGATCGTGCCCTGCGCCGGGGCGAGCAGCCCCGCCATGACGCGCAGCAGGGTCGTCTTGCCGGCGCCGTTGGGGCCGACGAGGCCGAGGAGTTCGCCGGGGCGCAGGGCGAGGCCGACCTTCCGAAGGGTCGTCCTGCCGCCGAGCGAGACGGTGATGTCGTGCGCTTCGATGGCCATCAGGCGTCCCGCCGCATGCGATTGACGAGGCTGAACAGGAAGGGCGCTCCGATCAATGCCGTGACCACGCCGAGCTTCAGCTCCGGCCGGATCGGCGCAAGGCGAAGTGCGGTGTCGGCCAGCAGCACGAGGATCGCGCCGCCGAAGCCGCTGACCAGGAGCAGCCGGCCCGGGCGGTTGCCGACCAGCGGGCGCAGCAGATGCGGGACGACGAGGCCGACGAAGCCGATCGCGCCTGTGACTGCCACTGCGCTGCCGACGGCAAGCGCGGTGCCGCCGATCAGCCGGACCCTGAGCCAGGTCAGGTCAAATCCGAGGCTGGCGGCGGTATCTTCGCCCAGCGTCAGGGCGTCGAGCGCGGGTGCCGTCGAGAGGAGCAGCGCCCAGCCCGCGAGCATCAGGGGCAGCGCGAGCAGAACGTGATTCATGCTGCGGTCGGCGAGCGAGCCCATCAGCCAGAACACGATCTCCAGCGCCGCATAGGGGTTGGGCGCGAGATTGAGCGCGAGCGAGGTGGCGGCGCCGGCGAAAGCGTTCAGGGCGACGCCGGCAAGGATCAGCGTGGTCGTGCCGGCGCCGCGGCCGAGCAGGATGAAGAGCAGGAGCGTGGCCAGGATGGCGCCGGCGATGCCGCCAAGGGGCAGGGCGAGCGAGACGCTGGCGGAGAGCCCGCTGTAGAAGGCGACGACCGAGCCGAAGGCGGCCGCGCTGGAAATGCCGACGACGCCCGGCTCGGCCAGCGGGTTGCGCAGCAGGCCCTGCATTGCGGCGCCCGACAGTCCCAGGCTGAAGCCGACCAGTGCGCCGAGGATGGCACGCGGCAGGCGCAATTCGGCAAAAACGAGCGCCGGTAGGGTCGGGCGCCCGGCGAGCCAATCGCGGACGGCCGCGCCGAGATCGAGCGGCGCGTAGCCGATCGCGGTGGATAGGGCGAAGACGGCGAAAGTCACGGCGGCGAGCAGTGCGATCAGGACCGGCAGCGCGGGCGGGCTGAAGGCCGGGGCTCTCATCGTTTTCCCTCGGTCGCCCTGGCCAGAAGCTCGATGGCGTCGAGCACGCTCGGCCCCGCGCAGGTCCAGAGCCGCGAAGGCAAGGCGACCAGCCTGAGGCGTTCGCCGAGCTTTTCGATCAGCGGGTGGCGCAGCACCTCATGGGCGAGAGATGGCGGGCCGTCCGGCGTGTCGTTGAGGATCAGCATCTCGGCGCCGCCGAGCGCCACCGTCTCCAGCGCGATCTGGCCGTAGCTGTCGATGCCGAGGCTCGCCGCGATGTTGTCAAGCCCGGCGAGCGACAGGATCTCGTCGACCAGCGAGCCGCGCCCGACGGTGAAGCCGTTCGGCCGCAGCACGATGGCGCGATGGCGCTCAGGCGGGCGTTTCGCCGCCAATGCGGCGAGACGCGCGTCGATATCGGCGATCAGCGTAGCACCGCGCGCCTCCTCACCGAGCAAGGCGGCCATCTCCGCGATCTGTGCCCGCATTTCGGCAATGCTGCGCGGCACGCCGAACTCGCGCACCGGCGCGCCGACGCGCCTGAGCAGCGAGACCGTCGCGCGGGTGGTATAGGTGCCGGCGATGACGAGGTCCGGCCGGTCGGCGAGGACCTCTTCGGCGAGGCCGTGATTGACCGGGACCGCGCGTGCCGCCTCGGCCATATTGGCGTTGCGCGGATCGCGCGAGAGCCAGGTGATCGAGGCGATGCGCTCGGGCGGCGCGAGCCGCAGCAGGAGTTCATCCGTGCAGAGGTTCAGCGAGACGATTCGCATCGGCTTTGCTGCCCCAGCCGGAGCAATGCCGAGAGCCATGGCGCCGAAAGCCGCCATGGCGAGGGCGCGAAAGCCGCGCGGGGCACGCCGGGTGCGCTCGTGTCTCATCCGCCGATGGCCACCTTGATGCCGCCGAAGGCGCCGAAACCCGGGACGAGGAAGCCGACCGGGTTCTCCCAGCGCTTGTCGAACAGGTTATCGATGCGCCCGAACACCGTCACCTTGTCGGTCGCCTTGTATTCGGCGGCGAGGTTGACCAGCGCCGCGCCCTTCGCGTTCATGCGCGCGACCGAGAAGTCGCGATTGCCGTCGACCCAGGAGCCAACATAGAGCAGCGTCGCTGAGACGGTGAGCTTGTCGGTCGGCGTCCATATGGCGGTCGCGCTCGCCTTGTGGCGGGGGCGGCGCAGCAGCTCCTGATGGGCGACCTCGTCCTTGGCGAGGGTGAAGGTGTAGTCGGCCCGGATGCGGAACTGCGGCGAGACCTCCAGCGCGGCGAAAGCCTCGACACCCTTGGTCTGCGCCTTGCCGATATTCGCATAGGAGGTGCGCGCCGTATTCTGGACGATCAGGTTGTCGATATCGTTCTGGAACCAGGTCGCGCCGAACAGGACGCGCTTCTCGAGAAGAGGCTGCTCGAAGCCGATATCCCAGCCGCGGCTCTCTTCCGGGCTCAGATTCGGGTTGCCGTAGAAATTGAAGCCGGGCCGGTAGTCGATGAAGAGCTCGCTGAGCGTCGGCGCCTTGAAGGCCGTGCCGTAGCTCGCCTTCAGCTTCGTCTCGGTTCCCGGAACGATGACGGCCGGCGCGATGCGATAAGTGGTGTGGCCACCATAGCTGTCGTCATTGTCGTGGCGGATGTTGGCGGCCAGGAAATAGCGATCCTGGATATTGCCCTGATATTCGAGATAGGCCGCCTTGTTGCCGTTCGAGGCGACGAGGCTCGCCGTATCGAGCCGCTCGCGCTCATATTGCAGTCCCATCAGCAGGTTGTGGCCCTTGACGATCTCGAGGTTGCCGCGCCAGTCGATCTTGGTGCGCTCGCCCAGGTTTTCGGTGGGCAGCCCGAGGATGCCGGTCGTGCCGTTGGCCGTGCGCGTCGCCCGGTCCTGGTTGGTGTAGGACACGCCGAAGGTGTTGACGAAGCGCCCGCCGAAGGGGTCCCAGACGACCTCGCCACGCGTGAAGGCCTGGGCGTAATTCTGCAGCGAACGATAGGGTGCTGGCCGACTCGGGAAGCCGGTGTCGCCGGTATAGCGCAACTGCCCGTCCTGGTAGCGGCCGACCCAGTTCAAGGTCAGGGTGTCGTTCAGCGCGACGCCGATGCGGCCGGAATAGCTGTAATTGTCGAAGGCGTTCGGATTGATGCGCCGCCCGGGCGGCACGATATTCGGCGGCGTCACATCGGTCGAATCCGAGCGGAAATGCGCGACGTTGAAGGCGTAGTTGAAGCGGTCGTCACCGCCGCCGAAGCCGGCCGACTGGTTGAAGGTGCCGTTGGAGCCGGCCTCGACGCGCGCGGTGGCTTTTGGGGGACCTTCCCCCCGCTTCGTCGTGATCGAGATCACGCCGCCCATGGCGTTGGCGCCGTAGAGGCCGCTCTGAGGGCCGCGCAGCACTTCGACGCGCTCGATGTCGTCGGTCAGCATCGAGCCGAAGTCGAAGGAGCGGTTGGGCGTCGAGGGATCATTGGCCTCGATGCCGTCGATCAGCACCTTGACGTGGTTGGAGTTGGTGCCGCGCATGAAGACCGAGGTCTGGCCACCCGGCCCACCGATCTGCACGATGTTCATGCCCGGCACCGTGGCGAGCACCTGCGGCAGGGTGCGCCGCTGCTGCTGCTCGATATCTTTCGCCGTGATGACGGTGACGGAGCTCGCGATCTCGCGCGCCGGGGTCGGCGTGCCGGTGGCGCTGACCACGATCTCGTCGAGGGAGACCGGGCCGGCCTCGCTTTGCGCCAGCGCGGGGGCAGAGCAGGCGAGGGCAAGAAAGGAGGCGGAGAACAACAGGCGGCCGCATCCTGCGGCCGGGAAAAAGACGTTCACGATGGAGACCTCGGGCGTTGACGTCAGTGGCACGTCACCGCGAACGCGATCTCCCACCAGCCGCGCCTAAAGCGGCCAACAGTCGAATCAGCGATCGGCTCACCCCGTCCGAACGTGTCCGCGTGTGACCACGGCTGACGGCAGGTCTCCTGGCTCGCGGGTCGGTGCCTTCACGCCGCCTTCCCAGGTCCGAGGCCCCAGTGGCGTATGGCGAAAGGCTCGCCGCTTACAGTTGCGGGGGCAGCCGCGGCATGGGGCGGAAATCCGTCCGCACCGCGTTCCCTTTTGATCCCGTGAGGGAACCGTCGCGGCGAGGATTAGGGCGGAAATGCGGCGCCGTCAAATCCGCTTGCGCCGACGAGAAGAAGAGCAGGCTGCGGATGCCGCCATGCCGATTTTGGAACACTGCCGTGGCGCTTTCGCCGGTTTACGGCCGCGATCCGACGCGGCACAACGGGCGGCGGCGGACCGGCTTCATCATCTCCCGGCTGCTTCTGGGGAATAATCAATGTTTAGAACGCCGGATTTCGACGAGCTGATCGACCGCCGCGGGACCCATTCCGCCAAATGGGACACGATGGAAAAGAACTATGGCGTGTCGGCGTCCGACGGCATCGCCATGTGGGTGGCCGACATGGATTTCCGGCCCCCGGCCTGCGTCCAGCAGGCGGTCGAGCACATGGCGAGCCACGGCGTCTACGGCTATTTCGGTGACGATCGCAGCTATAGCGACGCCATCCGCTGGTGGATGAGGACCCGGCATGGCTGGAACGTGGCAGCGGAGACGATCTTCACGACCCACGGCCTCGTCAACGGCACGGCGCTGTGCGTCGACGCCTTCACCCAGCCGGGCGACGGCGTCGTGCTGATGACGCCGGTCTATCACGCATTCGCCCGCATCGTCCGCTCCGCCGGCCGCGAGGTGGTGGAGTGCAAGCTTGCGATCGAGGAGGGGCGCTACGTCCTCGATATCGCCGGCTGGGACGCGCAGATGACCGGCCGCGAGCGGATGCTGATCCTGTGCTCGCCGCATAATCCGGGCGGGCGCGTCTGGACCGTCGAGGAACTGCGCGAGATTGCCGATTTCTGCAAGCGCCACGACCTGATCCTCGTCTCGGACGAGATCCACCACGATCTGGTCATGCCGGGCTTCAAGCATACGGCCATGCCGCTGGCCGCTCCGGAGGTCGCCGAGCGCCTTGTCATGATGACGGCGACGACCAAGACCTTCAACATCGCCGGTGCCCATATCGGCAACGTCATCATCTCCGATGCGGCACTGCGCGAGCGTTTCCGGGCGCGGATGAACGCGCATGGCATCTCGCCCAACTCCTTCGGCATGGCGATGGCGACGGCTGCCTACAGCCCGGAGGGCGCCGCCTGGGTGGACCGGCTCGTGGCCTATATCGACGGCAACAGGAAGCTGTTCGACGACGGGGTGAATGCCATCCCCGGCCTGCGCTCGATGCCGCTCGAGGCGACCTATCTCGCCTGGGTCGATTGCGCAGGCACCGGCATGGAGCGCGAGGAGTTCACCAACCGCGTCGAGAAGCAGGCGAAGATCGCGGTCAACCACGGCCCGAGCTTCGGCGCGGGCGGCGACAGCTTCCTGCGCTTCAACCTCGCGACGCCGCGTGCCACCGTCGTCGAGGCCGTCGCGCGCCTGCAGGACGCATTCCGCGATTTGCAGTAACGCGCGCGGTGCGTGCTTCATCAATAGGTTGGGGTGAGGTTCTGCCAGATCGATTCAAGCTGGCAGGGCCCGCTATGCCCTCCGGAAATCCTCGGGCCTGAAGAACGGCGTGTCCTTCAGCTCGGGCTCGTCGAAGGCTTCGAGATCGCGCCGGACCCTGGCGATGTCCTGCGCGAAAAGGGCTGCGACGAGCGCTTGCGCCACGCGCTCTCCGGCAATTCCGACGCCGGGGATGTCGCTCGCGATCGCGCCATGGCTGACGCTGGCGCCGTGGTTGACGAGGTGGATGCGTGAGAGCTCGGCCGGCGCGCTGGCGCCGCGCGGCAGCAATTCGAAGCCCGGGCCGAGATAGGGCGCCCGGGCCAGCGCCGGACGCGCAAGGCCGGCCGGGGGTGCGTAGCGATCGCTCCATCGGGCAATATGCGGCGCGAAATCCGTGAGTTCCGGGATATTGCCTGCGTCGACCTGAAAGCCGGTGGCGGCGACGATGAAGTCGTGGCGGCGTTCGATCCGGCCCTCGGGCGCGTCGATGTCGAGCACCAGTTCTCCGGCTTCGCGCCGGACACCTGCCACGCTGTGGCGGAAACGGATGTCGAGCCCATTGGATTTGAGAGCCCTGAGCACGGTTTCATGCGGCGGTGGCGCCAGCATGTCGTCGAGATAGGCCGAGAGCGCCCAGCGTTCGGCGTCGGGCAGGCTGCTCCAGCCGTGGAAGAAGCCGGGATTGGCCGAGCCGCGGCCTTTGTTGATCTGCGGCAGATGCGGCCGGCGCAGATACATCGTCGCGCTCGCAGCGCCTTGTTCCAACGCCGTCGCGGCATTGTCCCAGGCCGAGGCGCTGCCGCCGATGACGCCAACCGATTTGCCGCGCAGCCTCTCGAAATCGATCGGATCGTTGCTGTGGGCGGCGAAGTCGGGCTTCAGCTCCAGCGGCACGACATCCGGCCAGACATCGCCGCCCGCGCCGCCGCGCCCTGTCGCCAGAACGACATGGCGGGCGAAGATGGTTCCCGTTCCTTCGGCCGTCTCGATATCGAGCGCGAGCAGGCCGTCATGAGGCCGCAGCCTCGTCAGCGCCGTGCGGTGCCGGACGGGCAGGGCCAGCACGCGCTGGAGCCAGCCGAGATAATCGACCCAGACGGCGTTGGGGATCTTGTAGAGCGCCTCCCACGCCGCCTCGCCGAAGTTTGCCGCGTACCAGGCGGCGAAGGTCAGCGAAGGAATGCCGAGCGCCGGCCCGGTCAGCGTCTTGGGCGAGCGCAGCGTGTCCATCCGCGCATAGCGGTTCCACGGGCCTTCGCGCCCCGGCTCGTTGGCGTCGAACAGGCCGATATTGACGATGCCCTTGGCGAGCAGGGCCGAGGCGGCTGCGATGCCGTTCATGCCGGCGCCGATGATCGCGACATCGAGGACGGGCTCGCCCACGGCTGTCGTCTGCGGATGGAGCCAGGGCTTGGCCGGGAAGCCAAGCAGGCCGAGGTCGCGCGTCACCTGCGCCTCATGCCGGGCGAGGCCGCCTGCGACCGGAACAGGCGTCGCGATGCGCTTCATCATGGAACCTCCGCCGTTTCGCGGGCGGGCTCGACCGCGCCGAAGCCTTGGCCGGGAATCGAGGCGAGCAGGGCCTGCGTATAGGGGTGCCTGCGCTGACCGAAGACCTCGGCCACCGTTCCGGCCTCCACGACGTCACCGTTCTTCATCACCGCGACCAGATCGCAGACCTGTGCCGCGACGCGTAAGTCATGGGTGATGAAGACGATGGAGAGCCCCAGCCGCTCGCGCAGATCGGCGAGGAGCTTGAGTACCTGCGCCTGCACGGAAACATCGAGCGCCGAAACCGGTTCGTCGGCGACGAGGACATCGGGTTCGAGCGCGAGTGCGCGGGCAAGGCCGATGCGCTGACGCTGGCCGCCGGAGAATTCGTGCGGGTAGCGGTCGATCGCCGCCGGATCGAGCCCGACGAGGCCGAAAAGCACGCGGGCCCGCTCCAGCGCCTGTTTGCGCGGCATCCCGTCGACGACGAGGCCCTGCGCGACGAGGTCCCCGACCTTGCGGCGGGGATTGAGCGAGGCGAAGGGGTCCTGGAACACCATCTGGATCTGCCGGCTGCGCGCCCGCATCTCGGCGCGGGTGAGCCGGGTCAGATCCTCGCCCTTCAGGTGGATCGCGCCGGTGTCGGGGTCGATCAGGCGGATGATGCAGCGGGCCAGCGTCGACTTGCCGGAGCCGGACTCACCGACGATGCCGAGTGTCGCCCCCTTCGGCAGGATCAGCGAGACATCCTTCACCGCATGGGTGACGCGCTGGCCACGGCCGAGGAAGCCGCCGGTGCGATAGGTCTTCGAGACCTTCTCGATCGACAGGATCGCCTCGTCGGCGAGCGGGCGCGGCGGCGGCGGTTCGAGCGACGGCACAGCCGCGATGAGCTGGCGGGTATAGGGATGGCTCGGCCGGTTCAGGACGGTTGCAGGCTCGCCCTGCTCGACGACAAGCCCGTGCTGCATCACCACGACGCGGTCGGCGATCTCGGCGACGACGCCGAAATCATGGGTGATGAAGAGCACGGCGGTGCCCTTGCGAGCCTGCAATTCGCGGATGAGCTTGAGGATCTGCGCCTGGGTGGTGACGTCGAGCGCGGTCGTCGGCTCGTCGGCGATCAGTACCTTCGGGTCGAGGGCGAGCGCCATTGCGATCATGGCGCGCTGGCGCTGTCCGCCGGAGAGTTCGTGCGGATAGGCCTTGGCGGCGCGCTCGGGTTCCGGGATCCGGACTTCCGCCAGCAATTCCCGAACACGGGCCGCGATCGCGCGCTTGTTGAGGTCAGTGTGTATCCCGAGCATCTCGCCGATCTGGTCGCCGATCGAGCGCAGCGGATTGAGCGCCGTCATCGGTTCCTGAAAGATCATGGCGATGCCGGCGCCACGCACCTTGCGCATCTCGGCTTCACTGACGGCGACGATGTCGCGGCCTTCGAAGAGGACGCGGCCGCGTTCGATCGCGACGCCGGTCGGCAGCAGCCGCATGATCGCGTTCGCGGTCATCGACTTGCCGGAGCCGGATTCGCCGACCACGCAAACGATCTCGCCCGCCTTCAATTCGAGCGAGACGTCCTGCATCGCATGGGGGCGGTCGGCGCCCTTGGGTAGGGCGACGGTCAGCCCGTCGAGGGTGAGGATCGCGCTCATCGTCCCTTGAGCCTCGGATTGAGGGCGTCGTTCAGCCCCTGGCCGACAAGCGAGACGCCGAGCACGGTGAGCAGGATCGCGATGCCGGGGATGGCCGAGACGTACCACTGCACGCGTAGCACGTCGCGCCCGAGCCCGATCAGGTTGCCCCAGGAGGCGACGTTGGGATCGGAGAGCTTGAGGAAGGCGAGCGAGCTTTCGAGCAGGATCGCGACCGCCATCACCACGCTGGCATAGACGATCACCGGCGGCAGGGCGTTGGGCAGGATCTCGCCGAAGATCAGCTTGAGATCGGAGAGGCCGATGGTGCGGCCGGCCTGCACGAATTCGCGGTTGCGCAGCGACAGGAACTCGGCGCGGGTGAGGCGGGCTGGCGCCGGCCAGGAGACGATGCCGATCGCGACCATCACGGTCGGCAGGGTCGAGCCGAAGACGACGACGAGCACCAGCAGCAGCAGGAAGTTCGGCAGGGTCTGGAACGCCTCGGTGATGCGCATCAGCACGGTGTCGACCTTGCCGCCATAGAAGCCGGCGAGCGCGCCGATGACGATGCCGATCGCGACCGCGATCACCGTGGCGACGACGCCGATCAGCAGCGAGATGCGGGCGCCGTAGAAGATCTGGGCGGCGATGTCGCGGCCGGAATTGTCGGTGCCGAGCAGGAAGCGCGGATTGGCGAGCGGCCATTGCAGCGGCCGGCCGGCCAGTGCGAGCGGGTCGCGCGGGAAGAGCCAGCCGGCGCTCGCCGCCATGGCGATCACGAGCAACAGGAGGATGAGGCCGATCACGGCGGCGGGACTGCGGAAATAGCGCTTGAAGGCGTCCATCGCTCAACCCTCCGGCGCGATGCGCGGATCGAGGCGCGCATAGAGCAGATCGACGATGAAATTCACGACGATGACCAGCAGCGCCGAGACGAAGACGATGCCGAGCAGCGTGTTGAGATCGCGCTGGATCACCGATTCATAGGCGAGGCGACCGAGACCCGGCAGCGAGAACACGCTTTCGACCACGACCGAGCCGCCGAGCATCGTGCCGGCCTGCAAGCCGATCAGCGTCACCATCGGCAGCAGCGCGTTGCGCAGGACGTGGCGGGTGACGACACGGGTCTCGTCCAGGCCCTTCGAGCGGGCGGTGCGGACGAAGTCGAGGTTCAGCACCTCCAGCATCGCGCCGCGCATCAGCCGCAGATAGATGGCGAGATAGATCAGCCCGAGTGTCAGCGTCGGCAGGACCAGATGGCGCGCGATGTCGAGCGTGCGGGCGAAGCCGGTGAGACCGGCGCCGACATCCTCGAAATCGCCGGCCGGCAGCCATTGCAGATGCACCGAGAAGACGACGATCGCCATCAGCCCGAACCAGAAGGAGGGCGTGGCGTAGAAGATCAGGCCGAGCGTCGAGATCAGCGTGTCCTGCCAGCGATTGACGTCGCGCGCGGCGAGGACGCCGAACACGATGCCGGCAAAGAAGGCGAAGGAGAGGGCCGAGATCATCAGCAGCAGCGTCGCCGGCAGGCGCTCGACGATGACGCTCGCGACCGGCTTGCCGTAGATGGCGGAATGGCCGAGATCGAAGCGCACCAGCCGCCAGAGATACTGGCCGAGCCGTTCGGCCGTGGAGAGATCGAGCCCGTAGAAGCGGCGCAGCTCTTCGGCGAGCTTCGCGTCGCCGCCGCCCATCTGCGCCATCATGGCGTCGACGGTGTCGCCGGGCGCGAATTGCAGCAGCAGGAAGATGCCGATCAGGATCAGCAACAGGGTCGGGATCGAGGCGGCGAGCCGCCGCCCCGCGAGGGTGAGGATACGCATGGTCTAGAGGCTGTTGTGAACCCAGGGAGCGATTTGACGCTGGCGATTTTGTACGAATGCCAGGAGTTCGAGGACGCAAACCTTTCGGTTTGCTACGAAGAACGACACAGCAGTCGTACAAAAGCGCCGCGCCCAGCGGGTGAGGTGAAAACGGCAAAGCTGCAGCGTCGCATCGCTTGCCGATACCGATGTATCGGCGGCGCAATGCTCCTCCCATCTTTGCCGTTTTGACCTCATCAAATCGTTCCCTGGGTTCGCAACAGCCTCTAAGCGCCGTGTCGTCGCGGGCCGCGCGAGGGGGCGGTCCGCTCTCCTGTTCTTACTCGGCCAACCAAAGGTCGTGCCAGCTCGACGAGCCCCAGCGCGGGGTGTTCGAGTGGTTGCGGGCCTTGGCGCTGATCGTGGTGACGAAGATCTGCTCGACCGGCGTCCAGATCGGTATTTCCGTGTTCACCTTGCGAACGAACTCGCCATAGAGCGCCTTGCGCTTCACCGGATCGACCTCGGTCGCCGCGTCGTCGATGATCTTGTCGACGGCTTCGTCCTTCCAGTCCCACTGGTTGGTCCAGGGTGCGCCCTTGGGCTGGCCGGAACGGTACCAGACCGTGGTCGAGACGGCCGGATCGTTGCGGTACTGGTGCCAACCGGTGGCGAGGTCGAAATCCCAGTCGTTGTAGACGCTCTTCAGGAAGCCGCCGCCATCGAGCCGGACGATGTCGACCTTGATGCCGATTTGCGCCAGCGACTGCTGGATGAAGGTGGAGAACAAGGAGATGTCCTCGCCCCAGGGCGCGGGCGTCAGGCGCAGCGAGAAGCGCGTGCCCCCGGTGCCGGGCTTGTAGCCGGCTTCGTCGAGCAGCTTGATCGCCAGCGCCTTGTCGAAGGGATATTGCGGGCCGTTGTCGGCCGGGTAGAAGTCGGTCGAAACCGAGGGGATCGGCCCGGTGCCGCGCTTGGCGAAGTCGCCGAGGAAGTTCTCGATGAAGAAGGGAATGTCGAGCGCATGCGCGATGGCGCGGCGCACGCGGATATCGGCGAGCTCCTTGCGGCGGAAATTGAACTCGATCGTGTTGGTGCGGGCGTTGCCCTCGTTGCCCTTGGTCGAGACGATGAAGCGCTTGTCCTTCGACAGGCGGGCCAGGTCCGAGATGGTGAGCCCCGAGAACGGGCTGTAATGCAGCTGGCCGGCCTCGAGCTGGGCGGCTGCCGCCGAGCGATCGGTGATGACGCGCCAGATGATGCGGTCGAGATAGGGGGCGTTCTCGCGCCAGTAATTCGGGTTGCGGTCGGCGATGACGTGCTGGCCGCGCTCGTAGGAGACGAATTTGAACGGGCCGGTGCCAACCGGCGCGAGGTTGACCGGGTTGCTCCGGATGTCGCCTTTGCCCTCGTAGAGATGGCGCGGCGAGACATAGCCGAGATCGGGTAGGGCGCGCAGCAGCAGGTTGAGCGGCATCGGCCGCTCGTAGCGGAAGATCGCCGTATGCGGGTCGGGCGTGTCGACGGCGGTGAGGAAGAGCTGCAGCGTCGTGCCGTAGTTCAGGATCTTCTTCCACATCTCCATCGCGGTGAATTGCACGTCCGCCGCGGTGAAGGGCTGGCCGTCATGCCAGGTCACGCCCTTGCGCAGCTTGAAGGTGATGGTCTTGCCGTCGGGCGTGCTTTCCCAGCTCTCGGCGAGCACGCCGACGGGATTGCCGTTGGCGTCGAGATCGACCAGCGGCTCCTGAATCTTGCCGCCGATGATGTAGACGCCGGTCGAGGCCTGGAGGCTCGGATTGAGCTGGCGCTGCTCGGCGCCGTAATGCACGCCGAAGACGCCGCCCTTGCGCGGCGTTTCCTGCGCGAAGGCCTTGAACGGGTTGGCGACGTTGGCCGCGATCGCGGCGGAGGTCATCAGGATTGAGCGACGCGTAAAGTCCATCGGGTTCCTCGACGATTCTGAGCTCGGAGGCTGAAAGGCGGAATGCAGGAGCCGTGCCGGTCAGGCCGGCACGAAGCTGAGCACGGAGCCGGAGGCGCGGGCGGCGGGCACGCTGGCTGCATCGCCGTGGCGGATCGCTCCCGATGCCGCTGCGGCCGCGTCGAGATCGCGCGTGGCCAGGACGAGCACGGCGACGCCGCTGCTCGCCGCGCCGTCCCGCACGGCGTCGGGATAGCGCTCGGCAAATGTCGCGGCCGTGTAGAACAGGATGTCGGCGCGGGAACGGCCGGAGGCAACGCGCCAGATCGCGCCTTCCTGCCGGGCGGGTTCGTCGATCAGCCGCGAGAGATGCGCCGCGGCGGCCTGCGGATCGGCCGACAGGATCTCGATGCGCCGGAGGGCGATGGCACCGTTGGCATGCTGCTGGAGGACCGGCAACCAGACATTCTCGCGCGTCAGGTGCTGGCAGGCGAAGATGCGGATGCCGCCGGGTTGCTGGTCGAGCGGCCAACGGAAGACGTTGAACTTGGCATCGGCCTCGCCGCCGCCGGGCAGGGGGACCGGCCGGCCGAAATGCACCGGGCCGATCGCCTGGAAGCCGCGTGCCGTGATCTCGGCTGCGCCGGCTGCGGCATCGTCGGTGGTGAAGGCGATGCGCTCGATGCCTTCATGCCTGGCCAGGAAGTCGCGCGTGGGCTTGTTCTGGTCCGTGTCGGAGACGATCCCGAGCAGTTCGAGATAGTCCTCCTGCAGCATGATCGTGTGATTGGCCGAGCCCATATGCGGCGAGTGCAGGCCGCGCGGCGAGACGGTGAAGCCGAGCCCTTCCCAGGTCTTGGCCGAGAGAGCGAGGTCGCGAACGGCGATGACCACATGGTCGACGCCGAGAACATGATCGAGAGACATCCAGCTGGTCCGAGATAAGGCCGCCCGTGGCAGCGCAAGCGAAGAATTTCCTTCTTCGGTAGGCAATCTAATCGGGCGATACGGAGAATGTCCTTATCGTTGTTTTCCAGTTTTATGGATTGATATTCTCCATTTTGCCGACGGCGCCATGGCCGTCAGCTCTTTCCGATGCAGTGACGGGTCCAGGCGTGGAATCGTCGAGCAGGTGTCTTGGCTCATGACTGAGGTCGTCCCGTTAAAAGCCCGCTTTGCATCGGGCGTGCGGGGACATATCTAAGGTTGATGACGGCGATCGCGTTCGACAACTCCTATGCGCGCCTGCCGGAGCGGTTCTACGCCGTGGTCAATCCGACCGCGGTCGCGGCGCCCCGGCTGGTCAAGCTGAACGAAGCCTTGGCGCGGCAGCTCGGCCTCGATGCGGACTGGCTCAAGGGGGCGGACGGCATTGCGATGCTCGCCGGCAATCGCCTCGTGGATGGGGCGCTTCCGATCGCGACCGCCTATGCCGGCCATCAGTTCGGCGGCTTCAGCCCGCAACTCGGCGATGGCCGGGCGATCCTGCTCGGCGAGGTGGTCGGCCGCGACGGCGAGCGCCGGGATATCCAGCTCAAGGGGGCAGGGCCGACGCCGTTCTCGCGGCGCGGAGACGGGCGGGCTGCCTTGGGGCCTGTCCTGCGCGAGTACATCGTCAGCGAGGCGATGGCGGCGCTCGGCGTGCCGACGACGCGCTCGCTTGCCGCCGTGCTGACGGGCGAGAGCGTTCGGCGCGAGACGCTGCTGCCCGGCGCCGTCCTGACCCGCGTCGCAGCCAGCCATATCCGGATCGGGACCTTCCAGTTCTTCGCCGCCCGGCGCGACGCCGAGGCCTTGCGGCTCCTCGCCGACCATGTGATCGCCCGGCATTATCCGGAAGCGGCCCGCAGCGAGGCGCCGCCTCTCGCCTTGCTGGAAGCCGTCGTGGCCGCTCAGGCCGATCTCGTCGCGCGCTGGATGCTGATCGGCTTCATCCACGGCGTGATGAACACCGACAACATGTCGATTGCCGGCGAGACGATCGATTACGGCCCCTGCGCCTTCATGGACAGCTACGATCCGGCCACCGTCTTCAGTTCGATCGATGAGCAAGGCCGCTACGCCTATGGCAACCAGCCCCCGATCGCGCTCTGGAACCTGACCCGCCTCGCCGAGGCGCTGCTGCCGCTCCTTGCCGAGGATCAGGACCAGGCGGTCGCGCTGGCGCAGGAGGCGGTCAACCGCTTCAACGGGCTGTTCCAGGGCCATCTGATCGACGGGTTCCGCCGCAAGCTCGGCCTGGCCACCGAAGCGCCGGACGATGTCCTGCTCGTCAAAGCCCTGCTCGACGCGATGCAGCGCGGCCAAGCTGATTTCACCCTGGTCTTCCGGCGCCTGAGCGACGACGCCGGGCATGCCCCGGAAGCGGGGACCTGTCGCGACCTGTTCGCGGACCCTGCCGCGTTCGACGACTGGCACCGCCGCTGGCGCGATCGCCTGGCGGCCGAGAGCCTGTCCCCTGAGGAGCGGCAGCGCCGGATGCGCGCCGTGAATCCGCTCTACATTCCGCGCAACCATCGGGTCGAGGCGGTGATCGAGGCGGCCGTCGAGCGGAACGATCTGGCGCCGTTCGAGGAGCTGCTGACCGTATTGGCGCGACCATTCGAGGAGCAGCCGGGCCGCGAACTCTACACGCAGCCGCCCGCCATGCATGAACGGGTATTGGCGACGTTCTGCGGCACATAGAGCGCTTGTCTCCCTGCATTCCGGAAGGCGTTGATCGAGCGCTTGGCCTTTGCTCGCTCGCGCCCGGCCGGACAGGTAGCCAGAAGAGAAGCGCTAATGAGAGGCACCGACACAGGCGACCACGCGTGCGCGATCGAACTGCGGCTGAAGCGACTTCGGCACCTGATGCCAAGCTTAGCGAAGGTGTGGATCGCCTTTTGGTCCAGCCTCTGTTCCGCCTACGGTATGAGATCTATTGGAAAACGATTTATTGTCAATGAGTTGGATGGGGAAAATGGCGCGCCGGAGGGGATGAGTCTGGGCGGCGTCATGTCATTGTGGGAGTCGTATGATTCCTGCCCCGGTCGAGTTCGAGGCACCTCAGGCGACGGCCGGCGGCGTTTGCTGTTCCGGCGGTGCAAGGATCTCCGCGTCCAAGCACCCAGATGATGGGCGATCCGCACCGCGCCGATCGACGAAGCCGAGGCCCGTTGGGACGCCTCGGTCGACGACGAGGCGCAGGAGATCGGGCCGTGAATAATGCCCGCCTGCGTCTACAGCGGACTTCGCCGCAAGCACCGCTTCCATCGACCCTTCCGCTAGGAGGATGGTTTCGCCGTCTGCCGGCCCGGCAATGATCTCGCCACGCGGATCAATGATGCAGCTTTGCCCGGTGTGCTCATAGATGGCGAGCTCCTGGTAACGCTCGGGCACGTCACTGGTCAGGCGGATTCCGGCGGCACAGATCACATAGCACGCAGCCTGCGACGCGAAGGCGCGCGATAACAGTAGCTGGCGGGGCCAGATGATGTCCGGATAGTCCGGCGGGTGATCGGGCTCCCGTCCCGGCCATGCCGCGACGTGGATCTGGGTTCCCTGCGCCGCGAGCGCATAGGTCGGCAGAATGATGTTGTGCTCCCAGCAGTTGAGCCCACTGATTCGGCCATAGGGCCTTTGGTAGACTCTCAGTCCGCTGGCGTCGCCATCGCCCCAGATGGCGCGTTCCGCATGCGTGCCTTTCAGCTTGCGGTGCCTGCCAAGTATCCTTCCTTCCTTTCCGATAAACAGCAGCGTGCAATAGACGGTCCCGAAGGTGTCGGTATCGCGCTCGACAACGCCGATGACGACATCGATGCCGCCCTTCTTCGCTGCGGCGCACAAGCGTTTCGTCGTCGGGCTCGGCACTTCAACCGCGTTGGCGTGATACTCCGCCATGGCCCGCCAGCTCAGCGGCTGGAAGGTCACATCGGCGAAGAACGGATAGCCATGGAGCCATGCCTCGCCGAAGGCCGCGATGGTGGCCCCCGCCGCTGCCGCGTCGCCGATCAAGCGGCAGGCCTTGTCCGTCGCGCCGTCCCGATCGAACATGACATGGTTCGCCTGAATAGCAGCCAGCGTGAAACGTTGCTCGACGGACATTGGCGTCCTCGCGTCCCTCATGTGCAGCGGGCAGACCGGGCTACGCACCAACAATCTAGATTGCAGTTCACATAAGGAAACAAAAACTATATTATGCTATCCATTAGCACTCGTTATTCAATGGATGCATGCCCCGGAACATCGATATCGCCTTGTTGCGAGCGTTCGACGCGGTGGTGGAGGCCGGTAGCATCACCGCAGCGTCCCGGCTTCTCAACCTGACGCAAGCTGCCGTCAGCCTGCAACTGAAACGGCTCGAAGAAATGTTCGGTTGCCGCGTCGTCGAGCGCGACCGTAACGGAATTCGCCTCACCCCGCAGGGCGAACGTCTGATCGCGCAGGCGCGTCGCCTGTTGAGGGCTAATGACGAGGTGTGGGCGCTGATGAGTGCGCCAGAGTTCGAGGGCGAAGTTCGCCTTGGCATGCCCTCCGATCTCGTCCGCCCTTTTGGAACGCCGGTCCTGCGTCGTTTTGATCAGGCATGGCCACGCGTGCGCGTGACGATCGTCTGCGATACCAGCGGTCGGTTGCTTGAACAGCTCGATCGCGGAGAGGTGGACGTGGCGATGGTGGTGCAGCCGGAGCGCGGCGTGTGTAGCGAGACGTTGCGCGTCGATCCCCTGGTCTGGGTGGGCGCGCGCAACGGTACCGCCTATGAGCGCAATCCCTTGCCGCTTTCGACGGGTGACGAGACCTGCCCGCATCGTCCTGTTGCGCTGAAAGCGTTGGCGAAGGCGGGCCGCGACTGGCGCTTTGTCTGTGAGGTGGCCAGTTTCGAGGCGATCTGCGCGCCGGTCGAGGCGGACATCGCCGTGTCGCCTTTGCTGACCTCGACAGTGCCGGACAATCTGGAAATTCTGAAGGATGTAGCCGGCCTTCCTCGCCTCACCGATTTCCTGATCAATCTCCATCTGCCGCGGGCCGGTGCTTCCGACGCGGCGGTCGAACTGGCCCGACACATCTACGAGATACACGCCCGATGAGAAGAGGGAGGCAGTCGCTTAGGCCGCGCTCCGCACCTCTTCCGAGTTCCTGCCCGCCTTGCTCCAAAACGGTAGAAATTTGGCGCACCAGCCGGGATCAGCGGGGCGCTATGCTGCTATAGGTGCGGTCTAATTCAGGTCGGCCATCCTCGACCCGTGGGAAAGGGCTCGCGCTTTCAGGCGCCTTGCGGCGGCAGCGTGACCTCGAGCCAGCGGCGCCTGGTCGACGAGGCGACGGCCGCCTCGATGAAGTGGACGCCGCGGGCGCCGTCGATCACGGTCGGGTAGTTGGTATCGAGCGGATCGGCCTGTACTCCTTGCCGGTGCGCGCGGATATCGGCGAAGACGCCGCGATAGATGTTGGCGAAGGCCTCGATGAAGCCCTCCGGATGTCCGGGCGGAATCCGGCCGGCCCGCAAGGCGGATTCGCAGAGCCAGGGCGTTCCCCGTGTCAGAATCTGCATCGGGCCGTCATGGCGATGGTGGGCCAGGCGGTTCGGCTCCTCCTGGCGCCATTCCAGCGTTCCGACTTCGCCCGAGACGCGCAGCCGCAGGTCGTTTTCGAGGCCGGTATTGATCTGCGAGGCGATGAGAACGCCGCGCGCCCCGCCCTTGAAGCGCAGGAGGATGCTGGCGTCGTCGTCGAGCGCGCGGCCGGGTACGAGCGCTCCCAGATCGGCGACGAGTTCCTCGATCGCGAGCCCCGTTACGGTCGAGACGAGGTTTTCGGCATGCGAGCCGATATCGCCCAGTGCTCCGGCAATGCCGCTGCGGGCCGGATCGGTACGCCAGCCAGCCTGCTTGTTGCCGGTCTTTTCGAGTGCCGTGGCGAGCCAGCCCTGATTGTACTCGACCACGACCTTGCGGATGGCACCGAGCGCGCCGGAGCGGACCATCTCGCGCGCCTGCCGCACCATCGGATAGCCGGTGTAGTTGTAGGTCACGCCGAAGACGTCGCCGCGTGCCTGGACTGTCGCGACCAGCGCATCGGCCTGGGCGCTCGTGTGAACCAGCGGCTTGTCGCAGACGACGTTGAAGCCGGCATCGGCGAAGGCCTGCGCGATCGGGAAATGGCTGTCGGTCGGCGTGACGATCACGACCGCATCGACGCGATCCTCGGCGGGACGCTTCAGTTCCGCTTCGAGCAGCGCCTGCCAACTCGGGTGGTTGCCCGCGTCGCTCAGGCCGAGCGCCCGTCCGGAGGCCAGCGCCTTCTCCGGCGTCGAGGACAGCGCGCCGGCCGTCAGTTCCGCCTGTCCGTCGAGGGCGATGGCGTGGCGATGCACGGCGCCGATGAAAGCGCCATGGCCGCCGCCGATCATGGCGTAGCGCATCCGGGGCAGGTTTGCGTCGGTCATCGGCTTGTCCATGCGTGAAAGGACGGCCGCCCCGTCGGGGCGGCCGGAAGAGCGTCCGCGCCTCAGAACGGCGAGTCGGGGAAGTAGAAGTCCTTGGCGTTGCCCTTGTCGATCAGCACCGAGGGAATGATCGTGGTCGCCGGCAGCTTTTCGCCCTTGAGCCGGGCTTCCGCCGTCAGCTTGATCGCGTCGTAGATGAACTTCGGCGAATAGCTGACATTGGCCTGGATGCGCGGGTCCTTGTTGTCGAGGATGACCTTGACCATGTCCTTGGCGCCGGCGCCGCCGAAGATGACCTTGATGTCCTTGCGGCCGGCCTGGTCGATCGCGCGGATCGCGCCGAAGGCCATGTCGTCATCGGCCGCCCAGAAGGCGTCGATGTCCTTGAAGCGCGTCAGGAAATCCTGCGTGACCTTGTAGGCGTCGTCGCGGTTCCAGTTGGCGAACTTGGCGTCGAGCAGCTTGATGTCGGGGTAGTTCTTCAGCACGCTGTTGAAGGCGTCCATGCGCTCGGTGTCGAGCGTGGTCGGGATGCCGCGCAGCGCGACGACCGTGCCTTTCCCACCCAGCGTCTTGGCGATGTACTCGGCCGGGATCTTGCCGAAGGCGGTGTTGTCGCCGGCGACATAGGCATCCTGCGCCGAGGTGTCGGTGAGGCCGCGGTCGACCACCGTCACATAGGCGCCCTTGGCCTTCACATTGGCGACCGGCCGGGTCAGCGCCGCGGACTCGAAGGGGAAGACGACGAGCGCGTTGATCTTGTTGACCGTGCTCAGATCCTGGAGCTGATTGGCCTGCTCGGTCGCATTGGCGGCCGTGCGGATGGTGATCTTGAGGTCCTTGTGCTTGGCCTCAAGATCCTTCTTGGCCTGGTTCGCCCAGTAGTTGATGCCGCCCATGAAGCTGTGCGTCGCGGCGGGGATCGAGACGCCGAGATTGACGGGTTCGGCGGCCGCACTCGTCGCCGCGAAGGCGAGGCCCGCGGCCGTAGCGGCGAGCAAGAGGCTGCGTCTGGTCTGCATGAACATCGCTTCTCTCCCTATTTGGCCGCCTGGAGCACGCGCCGATCAGTTTGCGACGCAATCTGATCGGATCACGCGTTCTCTCTTTTGGTGAGAGACGGATTCACCGATCAGGTCAGAATGACCTGATCGGATCCGGCTCTAGCGGCGGCCTTTCTGCAAAAACGCGACTGTGATGATGACGAAACCCTGCACGGCGGCGTTGAGATAGACGCTGATCAGGCTCGTTAGATTGAGGATGTTGCTGATCACCGAGAGCAGGATCGCGCCGATGACCGTGCCGGTGATGCTGCCTTGCCCGCCCTTGAGCGCGGCGCCGCCGACGATGACCGAGGCGATGGCCTCCAGCTCCCAGAGCAGTCCGGTCGTCGGCGAGGCGGAGCCGAGGCGTGGCACATAGAGCAGCGTGGCGATGCCGACGCAGATGCCGAGCAGCATGTAGGTGAGGATCTTGACCCGCTCGACGTCGACCGCCGCATAGCGGGCCACCGTCTCGTTGGAGCCGATCGCCTGGACATGGCGGCCATAGGCCGTCTTGTTCAGGATCAGCGCGCCGATGACAGCGACCAGCAGGAAGACGATGACCGGCACCGGCACACCGGCGAGGCTGCCGTAATAGACCGGGGCGTAGATGTCGGCGAGGCTGTTTTCCAGCGTCAGCGCGCCACCATCGGCGAAATAGGTCAGGTAGGCCCGGAAGATGCCGAGCGTGCCGAGCGTGACGATGAAGGGCTCGATGCGCCCCTTCGCGATCAGCAGGCCATGGATCAGGCCGAAGGCGGCGCCGAGCAGCACGGCGAGCAGGGCGCCGCAGATGACGGCGAGCAGGGGCGAGCCGAGCGCGCCCGCCGCCCAGTTGATGAACATGATGACGCAGCCGGCGATCAGCGCCGCCATCGACCCGACCGAAAGATCGATGCCGCCGAGGATGATGACGAAGCACATGCCCACCGCGATGATGCCGATGAAGGCCGTGCGGGTGAGTACGTTCAGGGCGTTGTCGAGCGTGGCGAAGTCGCCGTTGAGCAGCGCGCCGAAGCCGCAGAGCAGGATCAGGCCGACGACTGGCCCGACGCTGGCGATGCGCTCCGCCAGCGGCGTTCCGCTCTCGCGCCGGCCGCCGGCGGCTGGGCCCTGCAAGGTCTCAGGCTGCGACATGGCGCGCTCCCGTTGCGTAGGCGATCATCGTTTCCTCCGTCATCGCATCGCCTTCGACGGTGGTGACGAGCCGGCCCTCGCGCATGATCGCGACGCGATGGGCGAGGCCGATCAGCTCGATGAGCTCGGAGGAGATGACGATGACGGCGAGCCCCTGGGCCGCCAGCTTCTGGATCAGGAAGTAGATCTCGCGCTTGGCGCCGACATCGACGCCGCGCGTCGGCTCGTCGAGCACCAGCACCTTCGGCTGCGGATGCAGCACCTTGGCGAGCGCGAGCTTCTGCTGGTTGCCGCCGGACAACGAGGCGGCGCGCGCTTCCAGCGAGCCGGTGCGGATGCCGAACTCCGCGACGGCGCCCTTCAGTGCCTCGCGCTCGGCGCCCTGGTCGAGCCAGGGCCGAGCATAACGCTCCAGGGCCATGAGCGTCAGGTTGGGGCGCAGCGGAAAGGCGGTGTGCAGCCCCTTTCCCTTGCGGTCCTCGCTGAGATAGGTGAGGCCGTTGCGGGCGGCGTCGCGCGGCGAGCGCAGCACGATCGGCTTGCCGTCGAGCCGGACCGTGCCGCTGCCGGGCCTGAGCCCCATGATGCCTTCGAACAGTTCGGTGCGGCCGGCCCCGACGAGCCCGGCGAAGCCGAGGATTTCGCCCGGCCGCACGGCAAAGGAGATATCCTGCGCCCAGCCGGGAACCGAGAAGCCCTCGACCTGCAAGGCCGGCGTGGTGCCGGCTTCGGCTTCCACCTTGTCGGGGAAGAGGTCGGCGATCTCGCGCCCGACCATCATCGTGGCCATGTCGTGACGGGTGAGCGAGGCGGTGGGCGCGCGGCCGACCAGCTTGCCGTCCCGCATCACCACGACCTCGTCGGTGATGCGCTCCACCTCGTCGAGCTTGTGCGAGATGTAGACGACGGTGACGCCCTGCGCCTTCATCCGCTCGATCAGCCCGAAGAGGCGGGCGACCTCGGAGGGCGTCAGCGTCGCCGTCGGCTCGTCCATGATGAGCAGGCGCGCCTTGCGCGACAGGGCCTTGGCGATCTCGACCAGCTGCTTCTCGGCGACGATCAGGCGGCGTACCGGCTCGTCGGGGTCACGGGCGAGGCCGACCTCCGCGAGTGCGACCTGGGCTTCGCGGCGCATGGCGCGCTCGTCGAGGAACCAGCCCTTGCGGCGCTCATGCCCGAGGAAGATGTTGCCGGCGATCGTCAGATCCTCGGCGAGGTTGAACTCCTGATGGATCAGGACGATGCCGCGCGCCTCGGCATCGCGGGAACCCGGGAAGGAAACGGGCTCGCCGTTGACCAAAAGCCGGCCCTCGCTCGGCTGCTCATAGCCGGCGAGGATCTTCATCAGGGTCGACTTGCCGGCGCCGTTCTCGCCGAGCAGCCCGTAGACCCGGCCGGGCTCCAGCGCGAAGGAGACGCCGTGCAGGACTTGCACCGGGCCGAAGCGCTTGACGATGCCGTCGAAGGCCACGGAGAGGCCCGCCTGCTCCTGCCGCTCCGCGCTCATGCCGGGCTCCCGCTGCGCAGCGCTTCACGCATGGCGAGCACGCCTGCGCCGATCAGGCCGGTCTCAGAGCCGAGCGGGGCGGCGGTGATCTCGAGATGGCGGGTCGAGAGGGCGAGAGAGCGCCGGCTCACGCTCTGGCGGATCGCGGCCAGGAACATCGGCCCGATCGCGGAGACGCCGCCGCCGATGAAGATGTGGGACGGGTTGTAGAAATTGACGAGCGCCGCCAGCACCTGGCCGATGAGCTGGCCGGAACGGCGTATGATCGCGTCGGCCTCGGCGTCACCGGCGCGGCAGGCGGCGCCGACATCGACGGCATCCAGCCGGCCTTTCTCGGCCAACGTCGCGGCAAGGGCGGGGCTACGCCCGCTGCGCGCGGCCTCCAATCCCATCGCCACGATGGCGGGAGCAGCCGCCATGGCCTCGACGCAGCCGCGATTGCCGCAGCGGCAGAGCGGCCCCTCGGGGTCGGCGCAGATATGGCCGATGTCGCCGGCCGAGCCGGTGGAGCCGCGATAGAGCTCGCCATGGCAGACGATGCCGCAGCCGATGCCGGTGCCGACCTTGATGACGAGGAAGTCGTCGATCTGCCTGCGCTGGCGCCAGAGCACGCCGAGCGCCATCAGATTCACATCGTTGTCGACGAAGACCGGGGCGTCGCTGATCTCGCGCAAATCGTCGCGGATCGCGTAGCTGTCCCAGCCGGGCATCAGCGGCGGGTTGACGAGCTGGCCAATGGCGAAGTTGACGGGGCCGGGCACGCCGATGCCGATGGCGAGGACGCGGTCCGGCGCGATGCCGTTCTGGGCCAGCATCGCGGGCAACAGCTTGCGCAGCCGGGCCATGATCGGCCCAGGACCGGCGCCGACATCGGCGTCCTGCGAATGGCGCGCGATGATCGAGAGGTCCGGCTGGAGCAGGGCGATGTCGAGGCTGGTCGCGCCGATGTCGACGCCGACGAGGACGCCGATCCGGCCATGGACCCGCAGCGTCTCCGGGCGCCGCCCGCCGGTGGAATGCTGGACGCCGGCCTCGTCGAGCAGGCCCTGATCGAGAAGCCCCGCGGCGAGCGCATTGGTCTTGCTGCGCGAGAATTGCAGCGCATCGGCCAGCGCGTGGCGCGCGACGCCGCCGGACCAGAAGGTCGCTTCGAGCAGCGCGAGCTCATCCGGGCTCAACCTGTGCCAGGGCAAGGCGATGGCCAACCTCCCGATCCGTTCGACCTTGTCGCGGCCGATTGAGGGAGAGGCTAGGAAAGCCCGGGGATAGGCTCAAGACCGAACTTCAGCCAAATTCTGGCAGAAGATCGATAGAAGCTTGCGCTGGTGGAAACCCGTTCAGCCGTGTGGTCGGCGGCGAGGGTTGCGAGGCGGCGCATCCCAGGGGGCGATCAATCCAACTTGCGCCAGTCCCTGACCATCAGCAGGTTGCCGATGGCGATACCGCTCACCGTGACGTCGCCACCGACGAGCGGGTCGAGGCTCTGGTCTCCGAAGGCCGGAGCGCCTTCTTTCCGGAGCTCGTAGGTCGTGCCGTCCTGCGTCGTCAGCGTGACAGCGCCGCGCTCGCTTTTCGAGCCCGCATCGAGGGTTCCGAAGCTCACCCGCCCCGACAGTTCGACTTTCCTGGGATCCATCTACCGGCTTTCGGAAATGTCTATCCTCGTCACTCCATCATCCATGATATGGGCAACAAAAACACGATATGAAGGCAACTCGACTTCCGTCGTCGTCTTCGCGGGCTGCTTCGCCCTTTCGACCGCAATCGCGATGGTCTGGGATCGGCCGATCCGCTTCGACGCAGCCTTGAACTTCGCGCCGCCGGTCACCGCATAGGCCTTGGGCGTGGTCGAGAAGCCGTTCATCTGTGCGGCGCTCTGAAGCCTTTTCTCGACATCGGCGGAAAGCTCGACGGGGCGTCCCGGGAAGGTTGCGGCGGCGGCAAAGGCCATGCCGTCGCTTTCAAGAAACACGCGCCGGGTCTTGCGGGCGCTTTGCAGGTCCTTGGCGCTCGACACGGAGGCGACCGCCAAGGCGGGATCGGCGCCAGCCGGCGACGCTGCGACCGGCTCGACCGTGGGAACGAGCGACGGATCGCCATAGAGCACGAACTGGGCGATCGTCTTCAGGTTCGTCGCCACCGACATGACCTGGCCGGCGACGAAGCGCTGGCGGGCCTGCAGCATGGCCCGTCCGGTCGAGGCGCCCTTGAGGGCCTCTTCCAAGAAGTACTGGCATATCAGATCGGCTTCGCCATTGGCCGCGGGCGGGCCGTAGGCGATGTTCGTGCTGCCGACGAAAGCCGCGGCGCCTCCCAGAAGATAGGTCATGCAGATCGGCTGGGGCCAGCCGGCGAGGGCGTGGTTGTAGAGCTGCGCGCCATAGCAGCATTCCGCCGCGACGATGACGCCAGGGGCGAGATGGCCGGCCACGCGGTTGCTTTCCATGGCGACCGGGTACTGCACTCCGCCTTGGCCATAGAAGCGCCAGTCGTTGTTCGCGCCATGGCAATTGATGAAATGCGTCAGCCGCGTCAGATTCGGATCGATGCGCGTATGGGCCGCGTTCGGGGCGATATGCATCCCGGCATGGGTGCCGAACAGATTGCTCAGGCTGAGCTGCGTCGACACGCGCCAGACATCGCAACTGATCGCGAAGAATGGAGCGTGGTTCTCGGCCGACCGGCTCTCATGAGCGATGCTGATATCGAGGAGCCGGATCAGCACCTCCTCGTCCGACGTCCCCGGCGGAACCGGCAGCCTGCCGACGACGCGCGTCACGGCAAGATAAGCATTGACCGTCCGGCTGAACGGGGCGGCGGATGCGTAGGGCAGGTCGCTCGGGATCGAGGCGTCGCTGTCGGTGATGCCCGTAATCCGGTTCAGCTCGATATGCGGGATGACATCCGGACCATCCAGAAGCATGACGTAGTCGGGCAGAAGCGTCTTGCAGATCGCGTCGACCGCGGTCTTCGCGCCGCGTTCATCCTTCTCGCTGATGACCGCGGTAGCGCCGAACGGTGCCATCTGGACGAGATCATCGATCTCGACGACCTGTGTCTGCAAGCCGCGCGCGAGATCGGCCGCGATGAGCCGGGTGAGGGCGGCTTTGATCGCCGTTGCGCCGGGAGCGCCGTACTTCTTCTGCAGCGCTGATAGGTTGGAGATGACGACCTTGTCGACGGTGGGCATCGGACAGCTCCCTTACGACTTCAGTTTCTGCAAGGTCGAATCCCAGGCATATCCCGCGAGCAGAGCCGCGCGCGGGTCGGTCAGCGTTTCACCGGCGAAGGCGAGGACAAGGAAGGCTGTGCAAGCGGACGCCGCGCCCAGCACGAGATAAGGCCTCATCACATCGAGAATGCCTTGCGTCTCTATAAGACCCTTCTGGTTGCCGGGCGCGTTCGGGAAATGCTGCCTCACCGAAGCCCACAGGCCGGGCAGGAGCACGCTGATGACGATGCCGAGCAGGCACCAGCCAAAGATCGAGGGACTAGCCATCGCCATGCCTCGTATTGTCGCGATGCGAGAGGGAGTGGGGCGGTCAGCTGCTCGTCGCCGGGGCTGAATCCGGCGGCAAGGGCTCCATGCCGGTGTCCTGACCGATCCTGATCAGGCCCTTCAGCGTGAATTCTCCCGACTGCAGCTCATTTTCCGTCGGCGGATCGGCGATCACGCTGTCCCGGGCATGCCTGATCAGGTTCCAGAAGGTTTCGGCGACGATCCGGCTGCCGACGGGGCCGAGATGCTGGCCGTTCGGGCCTGAGGTATCTCCCGCTTCGGCAAGGATATAGAACCAGAGCGGCGTCTGCTGGAGCAGGCCCGCCTGCTCGATCTCGGCCCGGGCGCCGGGCGGGATAGCGGCGGCAAGGGTGTTGACGCTCAGCGGCGTCACGCCGATTTCCCGGGCGATCGCCTGCCCGGTCGGCAGGCCGAGCAGGTAGCCGCGCAGCAGGTTGCGCGCCGCGAGCTGGCCGAGCACACCTTCGATCGGTCGTCCGACGATGTCACGCAGCGTGCCGAGATCGGGCGTCAGGCGGGTGTCGATGCGACGGGCGGGATTCAGGCCGGGATCGCCCGGTGCGCCCTTCGTGCTGAAGAAGCGCGGCCATTCGATGATCCAGTTGTCCGGCAGGGTGGGGAACTGCGTGCTCGGGCCTTCATCCGGAGCGATATCACCCGACAGGGCTGTGAACGTGAAAAGGAAGTTGAACGTGGCGCGCGCGCGGCCTTCCGGACTGAAGGTCGCGTTGTGTGAATATTCGGCGCGGATCATCGAATGTCCGAAGCGATAGGCGGCCGCGGAAAATTCGAGGGGCATGAAGAGCTGCCCGGCCGTGTCGGCTTTCCAGAAGCGCGGCCCGTTGCGGACGACGTCGCCAACCACCGCGGGGTCGCAGATGCGGGGGAGGAAGTCGTGCAGCGCCGCCCATTGGTAGCGGCGGCGTATCGCGGTGCGGGCCGCCTCCTTGTCGAGTCCGCGCCGCATCAGCACATTGTGCGAGCGCAGGATGCCGACATTGTTGATTTCCGTCGAGAATTGACCCGTTAGGCGGGGATTTTTCCATCGAGAATTGACCCATGTTTTGACCACGTCTCACGCGGGCTATGCGGGGGACCTCGGAGTGATCGACATGGAGTTATTGAGTGTCATCCGCCGCTGGCATGGGCGGAATCATCTTTCGATCCGGGAGATTTCCCGGCGCACGGGGCTCTCGCGGAATACGGTTCGCAAGTATCTGCGTGCGGATAGCGTCGAGCCCCGGTTTCATGTTCCCGACCGGCCGAGCAAACTCGATCCCTATGCCGACAAGCTCTCGGCGATGCTTCGGATCGAAGGCGGCAAGTCGCGCAAGCACAAGCGCACGGTCCGCCAGTTGCATGCCGATCTGATTTTGCTCGGTTATGAGGGCTCCTACAATCGGGTCGCGGCCTTTGCCCGGGACTGGAAGGCAGCCCGCCTGCGCGAGCAGCAGACCAGCGGCCGTGGCACCTTCGTCCCCCTGGCCTTTGTGCCGGGTGAAGCGTTCCAGTTCGACTGGTCGGAGGACTGGGCGATCATCGCTGGCGAGCGCACCAAGCTGCAGGTGGCGCATGTGAAGCTGTCCTACAGCCGCGCCTTCACACTGCGAGCCTACCCGCTGCAGACCCATGAGATGCTGTTCGACGCCCATAACCACGCCTTCCGGGCGCTGGGCGGCGTGCCGCGGCGGGGCATTTACGACAATATGAAAACGGCCGTAGACAAGGTCGGCCGCGGCAAGGACCGCCAGGTCAATATCCGCTTCTCGGCCATGGTCAGCCACTTCCTGTTCGAAGCCGAGTTCTGCAATCCGGCATCAGGCTGGGAGAAGGGGCAGATCGAGAAGAACGTCCAGGATGCCAGGCATCGACTCTGGCAGCCTCTGCCGAACTTCCCGTCGCTGGAGGCACTGAACGACTGGCTGGAGACCCGGTGTCGGGAGTTATGGTCGCAGACCGCGCACGGCACCCAACCTGGAACGGTTGCCGATGTCTGGACTGAAGAGATCCGGCACCTGATGGCGATGCCGCGCCCCTTCGATGGCTTCGTCGAGTACGCCAAGCGCGTCTCCCCAACCTGCCTGGTCCATCTGGAACGCAATCGTTACAGCGTGCCGGCGTCCTTCGCGAACCGCCCGGTCAGCTTGCGCGTCTATCCCGATCGCATCCTCATTGTCGCTGAGGGACAGGTGATCTGCGAACATCGCCGGGTCTTCACCCGCTCGCATGATCGTCTCAGCCGGACAGTCTACGACTGGCGACATTATCTGGCGGTCCTCCAGCGCAAACCCGGGGCTCTGCGTAACGGTGCTCCCTTTGCCGAGATGCCGCCAGCCTTCCGATCCCTGCAGCAGCATCTGCTCAAGAGCCCGGGTGGCGAGCGGGAGGTGGTCGAGATCCTGGCTCTGGTCCTGCAGCATGACGAACACATCGTGCTGACGGCGGTCGAACTGGCCCTGAAGGCCGGCGTGCCGACCAAGACCCACATCATCAACCTCCTTCACCGGCTGGTCGACGGCACGCCGTTGACCACGCCGACGGTCGACACCCCTTCGGTCCTTGCGTTGACCACCGAGCCGCGCGCCAATGTCGAACGCTATGACGCCCTGCGCCAAGCCGAGGACGTGCGCCATGCGTCATAACCCTGCGAGCGGCGCCATCGCCATCATGCTGCGTAGCCTCAAGATGCACGGCATGGCCCAGGCCGTCGGCGAACTGACGGAGCAGGGATCGCCGGCCTTCGAGGCCGCCGTGCCGATCCTCTCGCAACTCCTGAAGGCGGAGATGGCCGAAAGAGAGGTCCGATCAACGGCCTACCAACTCAAGGCCGCGCGCTTCCCGGCCTATCGCGACCTCAACGGCTTCGACTTCGCCAGCAGTGAGATCAACGAGGCGCTCGTTCGCCAACTGCATTGTTGCGAGTTCCTCCAGGACGCCGACAACGTCGTCCTGGTGGGAGGGCCGGGCACCGGCAAGACCCACGTCGCCACGGCTCTCGGCGTCCAGGCCATCGAGCACCATCACAAGCGGGTCCGCTTCTTCTCCACGGTCGAACTCGTCAATGCCCTCGAGCAGGAAAAGGCCCAGGGCAAGGCTGGACAGATGGCCGCCGGGCTCGCTTACGCCGATCTCGTCATCCTCGATGAGCTCGGATACCTGCCCTTCAGCGCGTCGGGTGGTGCCTTGCTCTTCCACTTGCTGAGCAAGCTCTACGAGCGCACCAGCGTCGTCATCACCACCAATCTCAGCTTCTCCGAATGGGCCACCGTCTTCGGCGATGCCAAGATGACCACCGCCTTGCTCGATCGGCTCACGCACCACTGCCACATCATCGAAACCGGAAACGACAGCTTCCGCTTCAAGAACAGCTCCGCGAAACCCGACAAGCCAGCCAGGGAGAAAGCCAAAAACTTGACCGCAACCTGAACCACAAACACCATCTGGGCGGGTCACTTCTCAGTGGAAACCCCGGGTCACTTCTCGGCGGAAATCAACATTTCGGTAGTAATCGGTGTTTTTGCCGACCTGCGCCAATTCTTGTTGCTCGTTTCCGGCGCACGAGAAGAGCGATTGTGGTTGCTTCGACCCCGACAGCTTCCTCCGTTCAATGGCCTGTGTCCGCTTGAGGTGCTTTGCGGATCATTCGAAGATCAGATGACCGTACGGCGGCATATTGCTGCTGTCGTCGAGGGCGCATCGGCTCGCCGTGACATAGATTTGAGCGATCCAGCCAGTACCGCCAACGAGGAGATTTGGACAGGTGCCACGTCGCGTGAGATTCAGGCAGTTTGCTTTGATGCATTCGGGACCGTTGTAGAAATCGTCGACAAGCGTCGTCCATTCCACGCGCTTCTCCGCGATGAACCGTCGGGCGCGCTGGCGGTGATGGCAATCACGCGCCCGACCGGCTTGCGACAACTGTCGCGAGAGATGGCCAACCCCGTAACTGAAGACGAGCTGGCACGGCTAGAAGCAGACGTTGAAGCGGAGTGTGCATCGACGCGGTTGCGACCGGGCGTGAGCGAGATGTGGTCCGCGTTGCGTCGAGCCGGGCTGAAGATCGCGATCTGTTCGAACCTCGCTTACTCCTACGAGCAGACCTTGATCGATCAGCTTCCCGATTCACCTGACGCGCTCGTGCTGTCGTTTCGTGCGGGCCTGATGAAGCCCCAGCATGAGATTTACCGGTTGGTATGCAGGGAGCTACGACTGCAGCCCTCTGAAGTCCTGTTCACCGGCGACGATCTGGAGGCAGACGTCTTCGGACCGGGCGCCATCGATGCGCTGGCCATGCCTATCGAGGAGTTCGAGAGCTCGTACTCGGGGCGCGTATCCTTCTTTGCGCCGAGCGAGGTTGTCGACCTCTTCGCGCGAATTGCCGCTGCGAAGGCGCGGTAGTTCCGCCCCCAACTTCGACCCTTCCGTCAGTTCAAACGACTTGGAGGCAGAATGCGCTTGCTGGTGATCTCCGATCTGCATCTTGAATTTGGCCCCTTCAAGTTTCCTGCGCCTATGCCGGAGTTTGACGTGGCGGTGTTCGCCGGCGACATGGGGCAGCCAATTACGGCGGCTGTGGCGTGGATGGTGCAGCAAGAGCAGCACCTGGGCCCGCTCTCTGGGCGCCCAGTCGTTTATGTACCTGGGAATCACGAATTCTACGGCAGCGAGATGAAGTCGAGCCTCGCCGATGGCAGAGAAGCAGCGAGGGCAGCGGGGATCGAGCTGCTCGCCCGTCGCAGCGTCGTCATTGATGGCGTCCGCTTTATCGGCTGCGTATTATGGACCGATTATCGCCTCCTCGGGACACCTAAGCCGTCGATGGTGTTTGCCGGGCAGGAGCTGAACGATCACAGACTCATTCGCTATCGCGAGGACAGCGGTCATTATAGCCGCTTCATGCCCTGGCATGCAGCGGCCGAACACCGGCTCGATCTTGCTTTCATTCGCAGCGAGCTTGCAAAGACGCACGAGGGGCCAACCGTTGTGGTCACGCACCACGCGCCACACCCGCAATCGGTCCAGCCAAGACACCAGGGCAGCGCGCTGTCCCCGGCTTTCGTCTCGGATCTGAGTGTCCTAATCGAGGACTACCAGCCAGACCTCTGGATCCATGGCCATGATCACGGATCGCACGACTACAGGGTGGGACGCACGCGCGTTTTGGCCAACCAGGCTGGTTACCCAAATCTGCACGGCGATCGAGAGAATCGACGGTTCGACCCTCTTTGCGTCGTTGAGGTCTGATCAGTCGATCAACGCATGTCACAGGTGATCTGTGAAGCGAGATCAGCCTATCCGTCCCAGCCCATCAATTGGCCCTCGAGGGCCAGCGGGTGTGCAGGTCATCGATCACGAAGGCGTGGTCATGACGATGGCCATCGGCCTCGACCAAGTGGGGATGATCCGGCGGTAGATCGTCATGGCTGTGAACCTGGGTCTCGGCGTCGGCCGCGGGCCAGACCTGTGCGGCAACGACGAGTGCGGCAAAGGTGAGGGCGGAGAAGGCCAAGGCGGTGACGGCGAGCGGAAGCGTAGCACCGAGCCATCCAGCGAGCGGATAGGTCACCAGCCAGCAGGCATGCGATAGCGCAAATTGCGCGGCAAACACGGCCGGACGGTCGGCTGCCTGGGCGGAACGCCGCAGCAGCCTGCCCGATGGTGTCTGCACGGCTGAGTAGCCGATGCCGAGCAGCAGCCAGGTCAACAGGAGCAAAGACCAAACCTGGCTTCCCGCCGGCAAGGTCGCGTTCGTGGTGCCGGTCCCGGAAGCGGCGAACAGCGACGCGCTGAAGAACGTCAGGATGAGGCCGAGCCAGAACGCCGCAGACAGCATCACGCGCCGGTCGGGAAGCTTGTCGAGAATGGCCTGCCCCGATTGAGTGGTCCGGTTTCAATCTAATGCATGGTCGGCTTCACGGCCACGCTCGGCGTCGGCATGATAGTCGCAGGCGCTGGCGGCTTGTAGCCGAGCGAAGAGTGCGGGCGCCTGGTGTTGTAGTGCTGGCGCCAGCTCTCGATGACGATCTTCGCCTCCGAGAGGCTGTAGAAGATCTCTCCGTCCAGGAGCTCGTCACGGAGCTTCGCGTTGAAGCTCTCGCAATAGCCATTTTCCCACGGCGAGCCCGGCTCGATGAAGGCCGTCTTCGCTCCGACGGCTGCGATCCAGTCCCTAACCGCTTTGGCGACGAACTCCGGACCATTGTCTGAACGCACATGACCCGGCACGCCGCGCATGATGAAGAGGTCGGAGAGAACGTCGATCACATCGGTCGACCTGAGCCGCCGATCGATGCGGATCGCCAGGCATTCCCGGGTGAACTCGTCGATCACGTTCAACATGCGGAACTTCCGGCCGTTATGGGTACGGTCCTCGACAAAGTCATAGGACCAGACGTGGTTGGGGTGCTCTGGTCGGAGCCGCACGCAGGATCCGTCGTTCAGCCAGAGGCGTCCCTTCTTCGGCTGCCGCCGAGGCACTTTGAGTCCCTCTCGCCGCCAGATCCGCTCGACGCGCTTGACGTTCACTGCCCAGCCGGCGGCATGCAGCAACGCTGTGATCCGCCGATAGCCGTAGCGCCCATACCGGGTGGCGAGCTCAACAATGTCGGCCGTTAAGACCGCCTCGTCGGCGCGACCCAGCGGCTGCTTTCGCTGCGTCGAACGATGCTGCCCCAGGACCCGGCACGCCAGTCGCTCCGAAACCCGGAGCTTCACCACGACATGCTCGACACAGCGACGACGCCGGGCGGGGCTCAGAAGTTTCCCGAGGCGGCCTCTTTGAGAATGAGCTTCTCAAGCGTGAGGTCCGAGACCGCCTTGCGAAGCCGCTCGTTCTCCTTCTCGAGGTCCTTCAACCGCTTCACCTGATCACTCTTCAGGCCGCCGAACTCCTTGCGCCAACGATAATAGGTGAAGGCCGTCACACCGATCGTGCGGATCGCCTCGGCAACCGGCCGGCCCTGAGACAACAACACATCGACCTGTCGCAGCTTCGCGACAATCTCTTCAGGCTTATGCTTCTTCTGCGCCATAGCGGCTTCCTCCAAGGCTCAAAAGCCTACTTCACGGAGGACCACTTTTCAGGGGGCAGGCCAGCATGAGGGTTCTCCTTGATATCCGGAACAGAGCTCAGCGCAGCTTGCGCGCCAGAGCATACATTGCAGCCGCTGCCAGCCCGGACAGGGCGACCAGGAGCAGCGTGCTCGGCATCAATCCGGCACGTTCGAGCAGCATGGCGAAGAGGAGCGGCGCGGCAGCCTTTACGACGAGTCCGGGTGCGGAGAGCTTGCCCAACATCGCCCCATAGCCGGCTGGGCCGAAGAGCTTCAGGGGGACCGTGCCGCGTACGATCGAGCTCAGTCCCATGCTGATGCCATAGGCAATCGCGAACAGACCCGCGAGGCCGGCCGCGGAACCGCCGATTGTCAGCAGAACGAATCCGACTGGCATCAATGCGGCGGAGGTCCAGGCGGTCGTGACGGGGTCGATCGAGGTTCCGAAGAGCATTTCGATCAGGCGCCCCGCAACCTGGGAGGGACCGACCATGGCGCCGATGCCGACAGCGACAGCCGCGCTCAGCCCCAGCCCTTGCAGCATCGTCAGCATGTGGACCGACATTGCCGATACCACGAAGCCTTGAAGCGAGAATGCCAATGCCAGCAGGGCGAAGGCGCTCCGCCGATCGTTCCCTTCAAGATACCTGACCTGCGAGGCATCTGCGGCGTCGGCGCTGGGCACGGAACTCGCCGTGCGATGGATCGGACCCGGCAGCAGCAACAGATGCAGCGGCGCGCACAGAGCGATCTGGACGACCGCATAGACCCGGTAGATGTCGCGCCAGTCAAAGGAGTTGAGCAGGGCAGTCGTCAACGGCCAGAACAGCGTCGATGCGAAGCCCCCGATCAAGGTGAGCTGGCTGATCGCGCGCCTTGCGCCCGGGCCGCGTGCCTGCGTCAGCGCCGTGAACGCTGCATCATGGAGGACGAGGGTCGAAACGATCTCCAGAGCGATCATGGCCGCGAAATAGCCAACCGGACCGCGCGCTTCCGCCAAGCCGAGAAGCGAGAGGCCGGCAAGCACCGACCCGAGGGTCATCATCAGACGGGTGCCGTAATGATCAATCAATCGCCCAGCGACGGGCGCGATAAGTCCGCCGATCAGCAGCACGGCCGCGAACCCGCCATATGTCCACTCCGGAGACCAGCCGAAGCTTTCGGTCATCTTCGGAGCCAGTACGGCGAAGGCGTAGTACAGGCCGCCATAGCCAGCGACCTGAGTGACGCCGAGCGCCGTGATCAACGCGAGACCACGCCCTCCGGTGGGAGCGGGTATAGGCAGCGACAGACTGGACATCAGACTTCGGCCGTCTCACGGGTGGTTTCGCGGGAGCTGGACGAGCATCCGCATCCTGCCTTCCCGGATTGCTTGGCAACCGCGTCATCGGCGCAGCAGGCATCGACGGCCACAGGCGCGGGCCCTCCGCAGCAGCTCGACGTCGAAGCCGACGGTCCGCCGGGCGTCGCGCTGCAAACGCCAGTCTCCGGCAAGACGAGCTCGACGCGCCGGGCCGCGGCGTGATCGCCGGCGAGTTCAGCCACGATCGAGCGGACTTGTTCATGCCCCGTCGCGAGCAGGAAGGTGGGCGCTCGGCCATAGGACTTCATGCCTGCGATGTAGAAGCCAGGTTCCGGATGGGCGAGATCGGCGGCACCGTGCGGACGCACCGTTCCGCAGGAGTGGACGTTGGGGTCGATCAACGGCGCCAGGCTCGGCGGGCATTCGAGCGCCGGATCGAGCTCGACGCGCAGCTCGCGCAGGAGAGCCAGTTCCGGGCGGAAGCCGGTCGCGACGATGAGTTCGTCGACGGTGACGGCCTGCTTGCGTTCGTCGTTTGAGATCAAGCGCAGACCGGAGGCATCGCGCTCGATCTGTTCCAGACGAAAGCCGGTGTGGGTCCTGATGCGGCCTTGCTTGACGAGATCCGCGATCTGGAGACCGAGTTCGCCGCGGGCGGAGAGCTGGTCGGCGGCGCCGCCACCGAATGCCTTCGCCAGGATCGGACCCCGATAGAGCCAGGTGATCTTGGTTGCGGGATTCTCGGCCTGAAGCTCGGATAGCGCGATGAGGGTGCCGATGGCCGAATGGCCTCCGCCGAGCACCGCGACCTGTTTCCCGGCATAACGCGATCGGGCCTCCCCGGAGATGTCCGGCATCCCGTAGGCAATATGCTCGGTCGCTTCGATCTCGCCGATTGCCGGCAAGCCGCCGACCCCAGCCGGGTTCGGCGAGAACCAGGTGCCGGAAGCGTCGATGACGGCATCGACGGCCAAGCTCGCCGGCGTACCGCCGTCGCGATAGCGCACCAGCAGCGGCACTGCCTCGCGGCCATCCGTCTTGACCTTGTCGAAGCCAGCCCGGGAAACCGAGATCACCTCGGCATTGAGCTTGATCCGATCCCGTAGCCGTTCGGCAAGAGGGGCGACGTAATGCGAAATCAGGTCACCGCCAGTTGGGTAACGATCCGGGTCGGGGCGCGTCCAACCCGACGCTTCGAGGAGGCGCTCCGCCGCCTTATCGATGTTGAAGGCCCAGGGTGAGAACATCGGAACATGAGCCCATTGCCGGATGGCATGTCCGGCCGCCGGGCCGCGCTCCAGAACAATCGGGATGAGGCCGCGTTCCGTGGCGTGGGCTGCCGCGGCGAGACCCACCGGGCCGGCTCCAATGATCGCGATCGTCTTGGTTGCCACCTTCGCATCCTCCCGTGAAACCGGAAATACTGAAATATGGTCGAAAAAATTTATGCGGCAGTCTGCTCGGAGCCACCCCCGGCGTCGGCGCAGCATTCGGCGATGAGGAACTGGACCAGTTCGTTCATGCGGTCGAAGTTCGCCCGGCAGATCAGCGTGGTGCCATCGCGTTCCTGACTGACCAGCCCTACGATGATCAGCGTCTTCAGGTGGTGCGATAGCGTGGACGCTGCGATCTCAAGGCGCTGCTGGCACTGCCCCACTGACAAGCCGGGATGTCCCGCCCTCACCAGGAGGCGGTAGAGCGACAACCGGGTTGGGTTGCCGAGGGCCTCCAGCTGAGGGGCGGCGTTTTGAGTGTTTAGCATAGACGGAGCTTGCCCCAAGCACGCGCGGAAGGCAATTCGTACTTCTAGAAATATAGAACACTGTCTTGGCGGCAAGAAGCGCTCGCGAACCGCCGCTGACGCTGGGGGTTATGGGCGTCGCTGGCGGCTCGTCGTCTCCCGCCGCAGCCCAGGCCGGCATCCGAACGAGTTGGAGATCGCCGAGCTGATAGCCTTCCTCAAGCAGTTTGGCAGAGACGATCGTTCAGTAGCGATTGGAGATCAATCATACGGAGCTGAGCGCGATGGCGCTCAGCTCCAGAGTACCCGTGATAACGCTGGCGCCTGGCCGGCGTCGCTGACCGATGACGCGCTACTTAGGCCCGCTTTCGACAAGGTAATTGTTACGCACAGGCCGCCGGCCGCGCGGTTGGCTAAATTGATGAGCCCACTGTGGGTCTGGATCACGGATGCCGCGATGGTGAGCCCCAGGCCGGTGCCGCCCGTCTCGCGGCCTCGGGACTCCTCAAGCCGCACAAAGGGTTGAAATACGCGCTCCATATCCGCCGGCGGAATGCCCGACCCTTCATCCTCGACGGTGACAGCGATATGGTCTCCGGCCTCGGCAATCGTGACACGGGCCGTATGGCCATATTTGATGGCATTGCCGATGATATTGGAGAAAGCGCGCTTCAGCGAGAGCACGCGCCCCAGCACCGGAGCGGAAGTGAGGCCGATCAACGCGACTCGATGCCCCTGATCGAGATGATCGTCGACGATGGTCTCGATGACCGAAGCGAGATCGATCGGTCGGATCGCTTCGCTGGAGACCCCGCCACGCAGATATTCCAGCGTGGCGTCGATCATCGCCTCCATCTCCCCGAGATCGGCGTCGATCAGATCGCGGGTCGCGTCGTCGTCGAGAAGTTCCGAACGGAGCCTGAGGCGGGTGATCGGGGTTCGCAGATCATGTGAGACCGCCGCCATCGCTTGCATGCGCTCGGTGACGAGGCGCTGGATGCGCTCGCGCATGGTGTTAAAGGCCCGCGCGGCGCGACGCACCTCGATCGGTCCGTTTTCGGGAAGCGGCTGCGGCGTCTGATCTATGCTGAATCGCTCGGCCGCGATGGCGAGATCGCGCAGCGGTCGTGTTGCCCAGCGAAGCAGTAGTAGCGCGACAACGACGATGCCGACGCCAAAGCAGATGGTGACTGCAATCACGCTCCAGTCGATATGTGGGTTCGCTCCAAGGGCGGACGACGAGAAATTCACCCAGGAGCCGTCGGTCAAGCGCACCGAGACCAGCATCATGTGTCGGTAGGCATCGGCATTTCCACTTCCCAAGGCACCGTCATCGGCGAAGCCGACCCGGAACGACTCCGCGGCAAGTTCGGGCGCCAGCTCCTTGAGGCGCGCTTCCATGATCTGCGCCCGTTCCGTCGCCGGCGCGTTGCCGAGCACCAGGCTGACATTGCTCCAGTGAACCTCAAGGCTAGCGCTCGACAAGTCGTGAGCGACGCGATCGCGTTCCGGCGCATCAAAAGTGCTTGCGATTGCTCGCTTGATCGAAACGATGTGCTCGGCGAGGCCACGGTCGCGGGCCGCCATCGCCAGACTCTCGAAGCCGACGCGATAGGCCCAGAAGCCGAGCAGATGGAATGCCAGGAGTGCGGCCACCAGGATCATGATGGCGCGGCTGGCGACCGTATCAGGCCAAAGACGCTCGATGTATTTTCTCAAGCGGACTGCCCTTCCCGAATGCGGACATCCGACGCGAATACATAGCCGGAACCACGGACGGTCTTAATGAGCTGGCTGCCATTCGTCACCGCTTCGAGCTTCCGCCGCAGCCGGCTGATTTGGACGTCGATCGTACGATCGAATGGGTCGCCGCTGCTTCGGGCCTTAGCGAATTGCATCAAGGCTTCTCGCGACAGCACACGGTTGGCGTGTTCCACAAAGGCGACGAGAAGGTCGAACTCACCGGTTGAGAGATCGACCAATGTCCCGGAAGGTGATTGCAGCTCTCTGCGGCGCAGATCCATCGACCAGCCATCGAACAACACGATCTCGGAACGTCGGATTTCAGTGGCGTTGCGCGAGCGAGTGCGGCGCAAGACGGCTCGAATACGAGCCAGCAATTCGCGCGGGCTAAACGGCTTGGTGACATAGTCGTCCGCCCCGCCTTCGAGGCCGATGATCCGGTCACTCTCCTCGCTGCGGGCGGTCAGCATCACGATGGGCACCTGGGACGTCATGCGGACGTCGCGGCAAAGCTCGACACCGGAACGGCCAGGTAGCATCAGGTCGAGCACGATCAGGTCGAAGCTGGTGCGGGCCACGACATCCATCATCACGCGCCCGTCCGGTGCCCCGGTGACCTGATAGCCATGGCGCTGGAGGAAACGTGAGACCAGAAGCCTGATCTGCGGGTCATCGTCTACCACGAGAATATGACCGTGATCTTCGGCGATCGTTTTGATTGGATCTTGATCCATCTTTCGCTCGGCTTCCCGAAACAAGCCCATCGGGGCGGTGGCGCTTCTTCCTTTGCACGACTGCACAATAGCGCGCTTACCGCCGTGCCGCCCGCGTTGCTTTGATACAATTTGTAACGGACGCCTCCGGGCGTGCGCTGCTACCCCTATGCCATCGAAACGCGAGGAGCCGAATCGTGACGTTCGTGAAGGTGCCGTTCCTGGCAGGTATAGGGCTGGCGTTAGGCGCCTGTTCGCTGACACCCGTTCCCGAATATCTTGCCAAGCCGGCTGATCCGAATATCCGCGTCCCTGCCGTCCAATATCGCAGCGTGACGGCTGGCGCCGCCACATACCGCCCGGCCGAGCCCAAGGATTGGCACGAACTCAACCGTGACGTCGGCCCGAAGTCATGACTTCGCCTGCCGTATCCATTTCAGCGATCAATTTTATCCGGGGAAGGACAGCCTTGACCGCTCCAGCGATATTGAATGCCCGTCGGCTGTTCCGTTTCGGGCTGCTCGCCGGCACGGCGGCCCTGCTGGGAGGCTGCGCTAGCTTTTCTGCCGATGGCGGCATGGCGCCGATCCAGGCCGCGACTTACGCCGATATCGGCAAGGACGTGACCAAGATCGGCGACGATCAGGCCGCGCTCACGGCGAAGGCGCGGATCGATCAGCTGCTGCGCAAGCCGCTGACCGCGGATGCGGCTGTGCAGGTCGCGCTGCTCAACAATCGCGGCCTGCAGGCCGCCTTCAACGAACTCGGCATGGCCGAGGCGCAGATGGTCGCGGCGAGCCTGCCGCCCAATCCGCGGCTGGGTATCTCCAAGCTTTCCGGCCGCTTCGAAGTCGAGATCGAGCGCCAGATCGTCGGCAGCCTGCTGGCGCTGGCAACCCTGCCGGCGCGTGCCGAGATCGCCCGCGAGCGTTTCCAGACGGCACAGTTGCGCACGGCCGAGGCGGTGCTGAAACTCGCGGCCGACACCCGCCGCCAATATTACCGTTCGGCCGCAGCCAATGCCCAAGTCGCCTTCTATCAGGAGGCGAAGGCTTCGGCTGATGCGGCTTCCGAGCTGTTCAAGCGGCTCGGCGAGACCGGCGGCGTCAACAAGATCGACCAGGCGCGCGAATTCGCTTTCGAGGCGGAGCTGACCGTGCAGCTCGCCCAGGCCCACCAGCAGCAGCGCCAGGAGCGCGAGCGCCTCGTCCGCCAGCTCGGACTCTGGGGCGATGATCTGAAGTTCCGCGTCGGTAGTCTACCGCCGCTGCCGCGACTGCAATCGGTCAAGGCGGTCGAGGCGGAAGCGCTACGCAAGCGCATCGATCTCAGGATCGCACGCGCCGATCTCGACGTGCTGGCGAAGTCGCTGGGGCTCACCCAGGCGACGCGCTTCGTCAACGACGTCGATCTGCTGGGACGCCGCACCTACGATCGTGGGCGTGTCATCACGGAAGATGGCCATGTCGAGCGCGAAAGCAGCCGCAGCCGGACGCTGGAACTGGAGATCGACATCCCGATCTACGATTTCGGCCAGTCCAAGGTCGCGCTCGCCGAGCAGAGCTACATGCAGGCCGCCAACAAGCTGGCGGAAAAGGCGGTGAACATCCGCTCCGAGGCGCGCGAGGCCTACACCGCCTACCGTGCCAATTACGACATCACCCGGCAGTACCAGAACAACGTGCTGCCGCTGCGCAAGATCATCCTGGATCAGTCGCTGCTGCAGTACAGTGGCATGCTCACTGACGTGACCGATCTGATTACCGACGCCCGGAACCGCATTCTGTCGAACGTCGCGGCGATCAATGCCCGCCGCGACTTTTGGATCGCCCATACCGACTTCAAGCACGCCTTGATCGGCGGTGGCAGCGGAGGTGGCGGCCCGGCCGCCGTCGCGGCAGCGAGCGGCGGCGACGCCGGCGGCGGGCACTGAAGGAGCTTCCCGACATGACATCCCTATCTCGCAGAGGCTTCATCGGTTCGTCCGGACTCGTTCTGGCTGGGGCGGCAGCTGTATCGGGGCGCGCTGCCTTCGCGGCGGTCCCCGAAGCCCCGACCATGAAGGAGGCAACGACGCAGGCCCCACTCGTGCCGACCACGGGACCGGACTACCAGCCGGTCGCGACACTGAACGGCTGGTCGCTGCCTTGGCGGATGAATGGCGACTGGAAGGAGTTCCATCTCGTCGCCGAGCCGGTGGTGCGCGAGCTCGCCCCCGGCATGAAGGCCAATCTCTGGGGCTATAACGGCCAGTCGCCGGGCCCGACCATCGAGGCGGTCGAGGGCGACAAGGTCCGCATCTACGTCACCAACAAGCTACCGGAGAACACCGCCGTCCACTGGCACGGCCAGCGCCTGCCGAACGGCATGGACGGCGTCGGCGGGCTGACCCAGCCGCATATCCCACCGGGCAAGACCTTCGTCTACGAATTCCAGCTAAGGCGCTCGGGAACCTTCATGTACCACCCGCATTCGGACGAGATGGTCCAGATGGCGATGGGCATGATGGGCTTCTTCGTCGTCCATCCCAAGGACCCGGCGTTCCGGCGCGTCGACCGCGACTTCGTCTTCCTGCTCAATGCCTTCGACATCGAGGCCGGCTCCTATGTGCCGAAGGTCAACACCATGACTGATTTCAATTTGTGGTGCTGGAACAGCCGGGTGTTTCCGGGGATCGACCCCTTCGTCGTCGGCAAGAATGACAAGGTGCGGATCCGCTTCGGCAACCTGACCATGACCAACCACCCGATCCACATGCATGGCTACGAGTTCAAGGTCTCGTGCACCGATGGCGGCTGGGTCGATCCGGCGGCGGCCTGGGACGAGGTCTCGATCGACGTCGCCGTCGGCCAGATGCGCGCCTTCGATTTCGTCGCCGACGAGCCGGGCGACTGGGCGATCCACTGCCACAAATCCCACCACACCATGAATGCCATGGGGCACTCGGTGAAGACCTATATCGGCGTGAACAAGAAGGACCTCGCCAAGCGCATCGCCAAGATCGCACCCGGCTACATGCCGATGGGCTCGAACGGCATGGGTGAGATGGGCTCGATGGAAATGCCGCTGCCTGAGAATACCCTGCCGATGATGACCGGCTTCGGTCAGTTCGGCCCGATCGAGATGGGTGGCATGTTCTCGGTGGTGAAGGTCCGCGAGGGGCTGGCGAAGAACGACTACAAGGATCCCGGCTGGTTCAAGCATCCCGAAGGAACCGTCGCCTTTGAGTACAAGGGCCAGAAGCTCGCCGAGGCGGCGCGCGGCGCCTCCCCCGACAGCGGCATTGAGCCGACTGAATGGCAGGTCAAGGATCCGCGCAAGCCCCGGTTAGGCCCGGATGGCAAACCCATGGTCGCCAACAAGGCTGGCGCCCATGGCAATCATTGAAATCGTTGAACTCACTCAGGAGAACTGCATGTCTGGGATTCTCAAGGCAAATTCGCTCGTCGTCATCACTGCAATGGCTTTGTCTGCAGGAGCGGCATTGGCCGATCCCGGCCATGGCGGCGAGGCCGCCTATGGCAAGCCGGGCGATCCGAAGAAGCCGGCGCGGCCTGTTCAGGTCGTGATGAGTGAGAAGGACGGCAAGATGTCCTTCATTCCCGATCGCATCGAGATCCGCCGCGGCGAGCAGATCCGCTTCCAGCTGCGCAATAATGGCGAGCTGGATCACGAGCTCGTCCTGGCGACGCTGGAGGAGAACCTCAAGCACGCGGTCGCGATGCAGAAGAACCCCGACATGGAACATGACGATCCGAACGCCAAGCGCCTCGCGCCGAAGAAGGCCGGCGAGATCGTCTGGGCCTTCACCAAACCGGGCGAGTTCGATTTCTCCTGCCTGATCCCCGGTCACCGCGAGGCGGGCATGACCGGCAAGATCATCGTCAAGTAAGCAACCTCAGCGAAAGGAGCGTCCCATGCTGAAGACTGCCGCCACCCTTGCCTTCCTGATCGTCGCATTGCCGGCCGCCGCGCAGTCGGTCAGCGGCACCGTCACCAAGGTCGATGAGGCTCAAGGCAAGCTCACGATCAACCATGGCGCGATCAAGAACCTCGACATGGACGCCATGACGATGGTGTTCCGCGCTGGCGATCCCGCCATGTTGAAAGGGCTGAAGACCGGCGACAAGATCAAGTTCGACGCCGACAGGGTCAACGGCCAGATCACCGTCACCAAGCTCCAGAAGGCGAAGTGATTCTGATGAGCGGCAAGGCGCAAATTGCCTTGCCGCTCATAGCGCCGTTCCCGGCGATTGTTTCGGCCAAACTGGCTATTCCGTCACCGAACTCTGGCGACGCTGGTTGCGTTAGCAGGCGCATTGTCTGACGGAAGCACCATCGCGAGCTGTTTGAAGCTTCGCCTTTGACCATGCAAAGAACGAAGTACGATGAAGGGCGAGCCATGCGATTGGTCTTGCTGGCGATTTCTATTGCGCTTGTCGCGCTGCAAGCGCGGGCGGACGATGGCGATCTGCAGCGGGCGTTGATCGAAGCGTCTTGCCCCACTGCCAAGGTCACGCGCCTCAATCCCATTGGACAGAGTGAAGTCTATGAAGCGAACTGCTTCGACAGACGCATCAAGATCGTCTGCATGAACGGACGCTGCGCCGCGGATGCTCCGTCACACAGCCGGGATGATCCGGAATGATGTCCCGGCGGACCAGCTCACTGCCGTCGATGAAAGATCATGAAATGATCAGCGACTGCCTGAAACCACGCCGAAGGTGCGTGCTTTGGGCGCTCTGGGCTGTGGCCGCGGGAACGCTGTTCATGGATCAGGCGGAAGCGCAGTCGGTCAAGATTGTCGGAATCGGCGCCTCAAGCTGCCAGTATTTCTTGCGGGAGACCAACGGCAAGCCAGAGGTCGAGAAAAACTTCTTCGCCTGGGCACAGGGGTACATGAGTGGCTTGCTGCTGCGGGCGCCCCCAGGAAAGGACGAGGATCTGGACCTCGCCCCGGACGTCTATCCGTTGCTCAAGCAGGCCGAGTTCCTGCGGAGCTTCTGCACGCGCAACCCCGACGCCGATTTCAGCGATGGGGTGAACGATCTCTATCGCACGCTCCGAGCTCCACCGAGTTGAGGCCCGCAATCCTATCGGAAGGCAACGCAAATGGCGCCGACATAGGTGGCGTCGCTACCGAGGAACGAGTTCAGCAGACGTGACCGCGACGTTTCAGTTTATCCATGATCTCGGTCACCAGATCATGGGCCTCGATTACCCGCACGGCCACTGGCTGATCAATATTGCGGCCGCGCTGTTGTTTGTCGTTGCGCCGGTGTGGACACTCTGGATTGGTCTGCGGCTCGGCCAGGCGCGACGCTGTCCTTCCTGCCGCCCTACAGCCCAGACATGAACCCGATCGAGAATGCCTTCGCCAAGCTGAAGGCCATGCTCCGAGCCAAAGCAGAGCGCTCAATCGGCGCCTTGTGGGACGCAGTCGGCACCATCCTTCAGCTCTTCTCGCCGACCGAATGCGCCAACTACTTCAAGGCAGCCGGATATGATCCGGATTAAACCGGAAACGCTCTAGGGCGTAGCGACGATTTAAGGATTTGGGATTCCCCAATCGCCGCAAATCGGATTTAAAGCTGATTTTGGAGATCGGCGATGGATTGCGACGCGCTTCGGGATGACCAATGGGAGCGGATCAAGGGCTTTGTCCCCGGGGGAACAAAGGGCAAGCGTGGTCCGCGCACCGACAACCGCAAGTTTTTGGATGCTCTTCTTTGGATGGCGCGTTCCGGCGGTCGCTGGCGCGATCTGCCCGAACGGCTTGGCGATCACCGCTCGGTGAAGCGGCGCTACTATCGTTGGATCGAGATGGGCGTTCTCGACGAGATGTTGGCGGTTCTGGCGCGTGAAGCCGATCTCGAATGGCTCATGGTCGATAGCACCATCGTGCGGGCGCACCAGCATGCGGCCGGCGCACGCAAGATAAAAGGGGGGCGGATGCCCAGGGCTTGGGCCGGTCTCGCGGCGGATTGAGCACGAAAATCCACGCGGCCACGGAAGCGCTCGGTCTTCCAATCCGATTGATCGGCTCTCCCGGACAGCGCAACGACATCGCCTTTGCCCATGACTTGATCGACGGGATCGAGGCTGATGCCGCCATCGCCGATAAGGGCTACGACGCCGATCACCTCGTCAACAGGATCCTCGGGGATGGCACAGAGGTCGTCATCCCGCCCAAGCGCAACCGGAAAGACCTGCGCTCTTACGACGTCGACCTCTACAAGGAGCGCAATCGCATCGAGCGCTTCTTCAGCAAGCTCAAGCAGTTCCGGCGCGTCGCCACCCGATACGATAAACTGCTCGCCAATTTCATGGGCTTCGTCAAACTCGCCGCAATTGCCATATGGATCAAATAGTTAAATCGTCACTACGACCTAGTTGGTTGTTCCCGAGCGTTGGACGGCGCCGCCTCCCATCTCGCGTGTCACGTGTCGGAAACTCAACACGAACGCGAATGCGACAAAGGCGATGAGGGCCAGCAGTACAATCAGATTGCGTCTGCGGAGCTTGGCAGCGGCCCCAACTCGTTCAGTTTGGTGTGCTGACATATTCCATAACTCTGCGAGATTTGATTAAGCTGGGTCACCGAATGGCGATCGAGCCGGTCGCCTCTGACGATGATCCGGTTGCTCCATAGGGATCGAGCAGGGCAGCGTCTGGTCGGCTGATTTCAACCCGGCCGGCCACAACGCTTTGCAAGCGCTCGGGACCCATTTCCTTCAGCATTTTGCGGAAGCTGGAGTGCATTCCGCCATCGGCATATGCGAGCACAGGAGAGGGAGCACTCGCGCTCGTGAGTGCGCTGTAGCGCCTGTCATCGCTTGCGCGTCTCTCCGAAATCAAAGTTTGAATGGCCGGTTCGATCTCGTAGGCCGGGCACTGGCTACCGGCGACGAAACGCGAGTTGTCCCCCGCGGCATCGAAGACATATCGCCTTTCGCAGGCCGCAACCTTCGGAGGTTGCCTTGTCGCCTCGAAGTGATCGAACCCTTCCTTCAGATTGCGCCAAAAAGCGATGTGCGGGCTGTTGCGGTGAGCTGCCAAGTTCTCCGGTGTCATCCGGAAGGGTAACGCTTGCACCTGGAAGCTCTTCTGGCCACCGGCAAACGCTTCGCGAGCCAATCCGAAAATCTCCGTCACGCCATCATCCGTCATGGCGAAGCAGCCCGCGGACGTGCAGGCTCCATGGACCATCAGCGCGGAACCCGTGAAGCCCTGCGATCGCTCCAACGCGTTCGGATAGCCCAGATTGAACGATAGGTAGAACTGTGACCTGGGGTTCATCAGGTCAGGAGTGACCGTGTAAATTCCCTCCGGGGCTTGCCGATCGCCTTCGCGCGTTTTGGGGCCAAGTTGCCCCGACCAGCGACACATCGGATAGGTTTTGAGGAGAGCAAACCGGCCACTTCGATCCCGCTTCCAAACCTCCAGCTCGCTCTCTTTTTTGAAGATGCGGATGAAGATCGGGTCGGCTTGCGACATGCCTTTCGTCGACATTTGCGAGACCAGCTTCGCAGGCAGGGGCTGCAAATGCCGCGCGTCATCACCATCGCCCACGACGCAGCCGGAAAGCAGCGCCAAAAGGCCGATGGCCGTCGCAATTTTGACCAAGGTCGAGGAGCGTTGAGACATTGCTTGAGGATGACCGGCTATGGCTTCTGAGGCGTTAATAGCGAGTTAGCCTACAAGCTGATGCCACTAGAGGTTCAAGGGGCAAAGTGCCGCGCAGTTGAACCTTTGGCAGAATGGGGCTTGAACCTCATGTCACTATAGGTGCGACACCTGCGGGAACGTAGGAGTTTGCGAAGTGAAAAGTTCCCGCCAGATCCTCTGGCGCTCAACCGCGACGTTCGCCGCGGATTGGAGAAAGCCGGCGGTGTCCCAGATCCCGCGCTACGCCCTCGCCGTCGCAATGCTGCGATCGGCCCGTGGACTCGCTTGAGCTGTGTGTGCCGCTCACAAGTACCGCCCGTGGTGGCGTCATAGGGCGGAACGACCCGGAAGCCGAGATCCCGTTCCTCCCATCGAGCGATCCGCTGAGCCCCTAGCGAGGTGGGGTAATGCTCGCGGTCACCACCTCCGGACGGCCGAGAATGCGGCCCAAGTCCTGCCAATCGTTTTGGTTGGTCGGGGACTGACGCTTGATGAAGGTCAAGCCGGAGCGCGACCACGGGAGGATTTTATCGATCTGGTTGTCCAGAACGAATTCTCCACGATCGGTCACGACGGTAAGAACTGCGTGCCCGCCACCTTCGCGGTCAATCACGACTGTGATCAAGAGCGAGGAGAGCGGCCAGCCCCTCCTCAAAAGCTCGCGCCGCTTTTCCAGCACATAATCCTCGCAGTCCCCTCTTCCGGTCGTTGCGTAAGTCCAGCGCTCGGCGACGCCGAACTGATCGAAATCGGTTACCGGCTCAATGGCTTTATTGAAGCGGAGGTTGATTTCAACAAGCTCCGCCCAGCGTGCGTCGGTCAGGCCCACGGTCTGCCTACCAGTTCGCTGAGGAACACAGTCTGTCGGGTTAGCATTGCAAAATTGACCCCACCCAATGGGGGGCAAGGCGGCTTGTCCGGCATGAAGGTGAGCAAAGTCGGTAAGGCCATTGGCGCTCGCCGGCGACAAACAAATCTGGGCTGCGATGATAGCAGCAACGACAAAGCAAGATCTGGCGAGCGCAAGCATGACAATCTCCTATCGAGAATTGTCGTAGCCCGCGAATTCGAATCGAACAAAAATCTCGGTATAAATTGAGAGAATGATATTCAGGGTTCGTTTTCTTTAACAAATGGTTCTTTCAAAATGCCGCTCACCGCATCAGGCGAGATCAAGGAGTACGTTTATGAGATCTCGTAACAGAGCCTTGGCGCTGGCTTTGATTGTTCTTGCAGGCGTCTTTTACGCTGTATCGTTTGTGCGCATGCAACAGACGGAGGACCGGAGACACGTCGAGGATCCAAACGTGCATTCGACGCCCGGCAAACTGTGACCTGTGAAATTGCGTCAATCTGCCTCAGAATGCCGCCTTGAACCTCTAGTGACTACAGCTTGTATCCTGGGCGTCCAGTGTTCGTTAGGAGCGCCTGCAATGAATGATACCGCTTCCAAGCCGCATGAAGGATTGCCGTGCCCGGTCTGCCGCGTCGATCTCGTCATGAGCGATCGACAGGGCATCGAAATCGATTACTGCCCCAAGTGCCGCGGCGTTTGGCTCAACCGCGGCGAACTGGACAAAATCATTGAGCGCAGTTTGCGGGAGCCAAGTTCAGCTCAGGAGCAACCGCAGCCCAGCTTCCTAACTCAGCCCGGCGCTCCAACACCTTGGGGGGCAGCACTCGCTCAACCTGGCTACCAGGGCTATGCGCCCCAAGGCGGTCATCAAAGTGGCTACGACAGTCATGGCGGGAGCCACGGAGGGGGGCATGGCGGTGGCCATGGTGGCGGTTTCGGCCGACGGGGGTTCCTCGGCCGGATCTTCGACTGAACTGACCGCGAAAGTCAGATCCGAGTGTCGTGTCCAGAGGACTGCCGAATGTCCTCGTCCTCAATCTGAATGGTCGTGTGCGAGATTCCAAACTCCTCGCGCATGACCACGCTGGCGGCTTGCAGGGTGCTCTTCGCCTGCGACATATCAGACGTGATGACGTGACAGCTCATTGCATCGAGACCGGATGTGAGCGTCCAGACGTGGAGATCGTGGACCGCGGTGACATTCGGAAGTGACGCCAAACGAGCTTCGATCGCTCCGACGTCGATCTCCGGCGGTGTCCCCTCCATCAGGATGTGGACCGCCTGTTTCAGGAGCATCCAGGTGCGCGGGACGATGAAGAGCCCGATCGCCGCGCCGATGATCGGGTCGGCCAGTTTCCACCCTGTGAACATCACCACTGCGGCAGCAACAATGACACCTAGCGAGCCCAACATATCGCCGAGCACCTCGTAGTAGGCGCCTTTGACGTTCAGGCTTTCGGACGAACCGCCTGAGAGCAATTTTAGGCTCAGTAGATTGACGAACAGGCCGATGACCGCAACAATCAGCATGGGACCACCGAGGATCTCCGGCGGGTTTTTGAAGCGTTGATAGGCCTCGAATAGGATGTAGACGGTCAGCAGCAACAGCACGACCGCATTCGCGAGCGCCGATAGAATTTCAAGGCGAACATACCCGAACGTCTGCTTTGGCGTGGAGGGGCGCTCAGCAAATCGAATGGCAATAAGCGCCAGCGCCAAACCGCCCGCATCGGTGAGCATGTGCGCGGCATCTGCCAGCAGGGCCAGACTGCCGGTCCAGAGGCCTCCAACAACCTCCGCAATCATGAAGGTTGTCGTGAGGCCGAGAGCAAGCGCGAGGCGCGACTTGTGCTTGCCAGCGCCGGTGACCTGCGCTCCGCCGTGAGAATGTCCTGCGCCCATGAAGCCCTCTCAATCGATTTGCAGCTAGGCCGATCGAAATCGGAACCTGGAGGAATTGAGACGAAGGCCCATCCTTCTGGCCCGTCCTTGGAAGCAGCCGACGAGACTAGGAATGGTCATTGTGAGGCGGCTGACCCGGGCTCTCGATCCGAACGTCGGCCTTTAGCCGGCCGGCCCGAGCAAAAATGAACTCGACGGGCAGAGTGGTACCTGGCTCGACCTTCTGCCTCAAACCGATGAGACGAATTTGCTGATAGTCAGGCTTGAGGCTTGTCTTTGCCGACGGAGCCAGATCGATCTCACCAAGCTCGTCCATTCTCGTGCTGGCTGAGCGCCGGATGGTCCTCTCAAACACGACGCCAGAGGCTGCAGTCGTTTCGACGGCAACAAGTCGATCCAGCCTCGGGGCGTTATTCTCAAAGATTGCGAACACTGGCAGGTCGTCCCCAACCAAGGCCGTCCCGCTCGACCACGGGTGTATTACGGATACACCGTTGGCCCGAGCTACGGGCTCAGTATGGGTCATGCCCAGCAGCAGGAACGGCCCAACACCTATCAGCGCCAGGCCGACCGTCCTGCCAACGGCTTTATAGCTCGGAGAAGCGACCTGGTCGGCTCGTCCGAGAGCATCGATAAATTTCCTGAACCCGGTGCCAATCATTTGGAGCCGCCCTTCAATCCTGTGTGGGACGGAGCCGATCGCGAATTCAGCGGCATCAAGCTGACCACCAGTATCAAAGACACGCCGATGCTGATGGCGATGTCGGCTCCGTTGAAGGTCGGCCAGTGGTAGCCTGCCCAGTGAAGATCGATGAAATCGGTGACGGCGCCTTGTCGCCAGCGATCCGTGGCGTTGCCCAGGGCTCCACCCGCGATCAAAGACAATCCTATCTGCTCCAGATTTGTCTCACTCTTCGCAGCCCAGACCAGCAATCCTATAGCGACGACAAACTTGAAGAGGCCGAGAGCGCCGGGCCAGGCGTCCAGCCACTCGCTGCCCAAGCCGAAGCTGACCCCGTAGTTGAAGCCGAGCCTTACATTCAGAAACGGCGTCAATTCGATGATGCGCGGAGGCACCATGACCTTGTTGAGGATCAACCACTTGCTGATCTGATCGGCGGCTAGCGCAACAGCTGCCCAAGCAAGCACGCGACGGGTTGTCCGAGCCTGTGACATTACATGTTCCCGGATTGTTGAGAGCGATAGCCGATCCATCGGCCTACGCGCGCGCAATAGGCACGGTAAGGCTCGCCCAAAGCCTTCAGCAGAACGCCTTCTTCGATGCGTACCTGGAGCGCTATCGCATAGAGCGCCGACACTGTGAGTCCAGCCTGGACGATGCTCGGCTTGGCGATGAAAAGGCCGCCGAATAGGAGTGCTTGGCCGACAAAAACGGGATTGCGCGAGATGGCGAACGGACCCCCATCAACGATAGGCCCGACGTGGTCTTCAGCCGTCCCGATCCGCCATGAGGCACCCATGTAACCCTGCGCAAAAAGGGCAAGGCAGACTCCGGCAAGCACCAGGACGAATCCCACCACGTCTGGCGCATTTCCGCCCAGTAGGCCCGACAACGGATCGGCGGAAAATGCACTACCAAAAATTGTCGTGCCTAACGGCCACAGCACCGCTCCTGCGAACGACAGCCTGAACAGCAGCGCCGGCACGAATTGGCGCGGCGATCCGTTGTCGAATAACCACACTGGCTGATCTGAGGATCGAGCTAGCGCGGACGATAGCGCCAAGAATCCCGCAACGTAGGCGATGGCCACCCCGTACGCCGCGAGTTCCAGGGCCGACATTGCTAAGACACTTGACTGGCGTTGAAGCGCAATAGCCGCAGGGCGTTTGCGGTTACGATGACGGTCGCTCCCGTGTCAGCAAGGATGGCGACCCACAAGCCAGTGTAGCCCAAGACGCTGGTCACGAGGAACACGCCCTTGAGCGCCAGCGCGATGGTGATGTTCGTCCGGATATTGCCCATCGTCGCCCGCGCCAGGCGGATCATGGCAGCGACATCCCGAACCCGGCTTTTGAGGACGGCTCCGTCGGCCGTCTCCAGAGCAACATCCGTGCCGGAGCCCATGGCCACTCCGACATTGGCTGCAGCGAGGGCGGGGGCGTCATTGATGCCGTCACCGACCATCATCACAGATGTCTCGCTCGCGAGCGATTTGATGGCGGTGACCTTATCGTCAGGCATCAGCTCGGCTTTGTGCTCCATGCCAAGTCCACCTGCGATGGCGGCGCCGGTTCGAGCATTGTCGCCGGTCAACATAAGCGATCGAATTCCCATCGCCTTCAATTCGGCTACAGCCAGGGCAGCATCATCCCGAGGTTCATCACGCAATGCGATTAGCCCCACCAGGTTGTCGCCGGCGATGACGGCAGCGACGGTCTTTCCATCGGATTCAAGCCGCTCGACATTCGCCTTGGCCTCAGAGTTGAACGTCGCTCGGGAAATCGCATGCCGGGGCGCGCCAACAAAAACCGAAATGCCATCCAAGGAGCCAGTGACACCTTGCCCGGCGATAGCCGCAGCATTTTGCGCTGGTCGAACCGTGATGGCGTGAGACTTGGCGCGATCCAAGATTGCCTCAGCCAGAGGGTGGTTGGATCCGGTTTCAACGGATGCCGCGAGTTCGACGACGCGGCGTTCATCCTCTCCGAGTGCGATCACTTCAGTCACGCGCGGAGTACCAGCGGTCAACGTACCGGTCTTGTCGAAGGCGACGACGCCCGTCTTGGCGGCCGCTTCAATGACAACCCCGCCCTTCATCAGCAGGCCCTGACGGGCACCAGTAGACAATGCGGCTGCAATGGAGGCGGGCACCGAGATGACGAGCGCGCATGGACATCCGATCAGCAGCAGCGCCAGCGCCCGGTAGATCCAGACCGACCATTCGGCGCCGAGCAGGAGCGGAGGCAGCAGTGCGACCAGCACGGCAAGCCCGACGATCGCCGGCATGTACCAGCGCGAGAAGCGGTCGATGAAGCGCTCGGTCGGGGCGCGGGCCTCCTGCGCCTCCTCGACCAGGCGGATGATGCGGGCGATGGTGTTGTCCTCGGCCGCCTTGTCGACGCGCACGCGCAGGGCCGCTTCGCGATTGACCGAACCGGCATAGACGGGCTCCCCGACGCCCTTGGTCTTGGGCATCGACTCGCCAGTGACCGGGCTCTCATCGATGCCGGAGGTGCCGTCGGTGATCTCGCCATCGGCCGGGATGCGGTCGCCGGGACGGACAAGCACGGTCTGGCCGATTCTGAGGCTCGTGGCGTCGACCTGGCGGGTCGAGCCGTTCTCCTCGATGATGGCCGTCTTCGGGACGAGATCGCCGAGCGCGCGGATCGAGGCGCGGGCCCGGTCGGCCGCGACGCCTTCGAGGACTTCGCCGACGGCGAAGAGGAAGACGACCAGCGCCGCTTCCTCGGCGGCGCCGATGAAGAGCGCGCCGATGGCGGCGATCGTCATCAACATTTCGATGGTGAAGGGGATGCCGGCGCGGGCCGCCGCGAAGGCGCGTTTCGCCACCGGCGCGACGCCGACGACGCAGGCCACGATAAAGGCCCAGTGGCCGATGCCAGGCCAGATCAGCCCGGCGGCATAGGCGGCACCGAGGAACAGGCCGGTCGCGATGACGAGCCGGCCCTTGCCGGTCTGGTACCAGCTCGCGCCGTCGGGCGTGGCCTCATGGACATGGCCGGGCAGGCCGTGGCCGTGGTCCTTCACTGCAGACGTGGAGCCCGAGACCTTGGCACTGTGTGAATGAGCGGCGTGCTTGTCGCCTGGTTGATCGTGATTGTGGTCATGATCATGCTTATGGCCAGCATGATCATGGCTCTGCCCGTGCTCATGACCATGGTTGTGCCCATGCTCATGATCATGCGAGGGGCCATGGTCATGGCCCGAACATGAAGTTTTGCCGTGATCATGCTTGGCATGATCGTGATCGTGGTGATCGTGAGTGTGACCCGCGTGACCATGATCATGCCCGCAGCCACAGCTGTCTTCTTTTGCCGCAGGCGCGGGTGATGCCAGTGCTGCAAGCGCAGTAGTGGTGTAGCCGAGGCCCTTCACGCGCTTCTCGATTGCGTCAGGGGCGGTTTGTCCGGCATCCAGTGCAAGGGTCAAAGTCTCGGATATCATCGAGACTTTGACATTGCTGACGCCGGGGAGGCGCTCCACGGCGCCGCGGATCTTCGCTGCGCAACTTGCGCAGTCCATACCCGCGACCTTCCAAGACAGGGTCTGCTTTGATGGTTCAGTTTTATCGTGGTCGTGGGCTTGACCGACGTCGTCATTCGCGTGGCGCTTGCTCTCCACCATCGCTATTGCGCCGAAGCCCAGGCTTTTCACGCGCTGCTCGACCGCCTGACGAGATGTACGCGTCTCGTCTAGCTTCAACTTCATCGTTTCCGACATCAGCGAGAGCCTGAAATCGGACACGCCTGGCATTTTTTCGACGGCACCGCGCACCTTGGCCACGCAGCTGGCGCAATCCATCCCGCTAATCTTCCAGCTCAAAGGCTGAAGCTTGCTGTCCTTGCTGGCGGCCATAGGGATGACTCCTGGTGCCCGAATTTCGGAAGCTGCATCTCTACAACCTCTAGCGACTTCAGGTTCAAGCGAAAAATTTCATACTCTGGTTGCGGGCCAAATCGCCCGCCGACGGAGTCTCGCCGGGCTTCGGATGGCTCGAACATTCAACGGGAATTCCTAGGTCTTGACAGGCTTCAGCAGTTTCTCTTATTGCAAATGAAATGCATTTACAGAAAGACCTTCCGATGAAGGGCAGTGAGATCGCTGAAACCGGCTGGCGCAGGCAGCGCGGCGAGCCGTCCATGCTCGACGTGTTTCGGAGCATCACAGTAAATCCTGGTGCGACGCCCTGGCGCAGATTCCTTGCCTTCGTGGGCCCCGGCTATCTCGTTGCAGTGGGCTATATGGACCCCGGCAATTGGGCGACTTCACTCGCTGGGGGAGCGCAGTTCGGCTACGCGCTGCTGGTCGTCGCTCTCATTTCCAACATCATGGCGATTATTCTGCAGGCCCTTTGCGCCCGCTTAGCCATCGCGACCGGCCGGGATCTCGCGCAAGCGTGCAGGGACGCGTTTCCAAAAGCGGTCTCATGGCCGCTATGGGCCTTCGCGGAGCTGGCCATCTGCGCAACCGACCTCGCTGAAGTCATCGGGACGGCAATCGCGCTGAATTTGCTGTTCGGCATGCCCATGGAGATTGGCGTCTTAGTCACCGCTCTCGACGTGATCGTTATCCTTTGGCTGCAGAATATGGGCTTCCGTTGGGTCGAAGCCTTTATCATCACGCTACTCGGCGTAATTGCGCTCTGTTTCGGCATCCAGATTGCTCTGGCGGATCCGAACTGGGGTGAGGTCATTCGAGGTTTTGCTCCGACGACCGAGATCGTCCGCAATCCCCAGATGCTCTACCTGGCCTTGGGAATCATCGGTGCCACGGTGATGCCGCATAATCTCTATCTGCACTCCGGCATCGTGCAGACCCGGGCATACGGGAGCACGATCCCTGAGAAACGAGACGCGCTAAAATGGGCAACTCTCGACTCAACGATCGCTCTGATGTTTGCGCTCATCGTCAATGCGTCCATCCTCGTTCTGGCTGCTGCAAGCTTTCATAAGACTGGGCAGACCGAGGTCGCGGAGCTCGGCAGAGCGCACGAGTTGCTCGCGCCGCTCCTCGGAGCTTCAATCGCACCGACCCTTTTCGCGATTGCCCTTCTCTGCTGCGGGCTCAACTCGACGGTCACCGCGACGATGGCGGGTCAGATCGTCATGGAAGGCTTCCTCGATATCAAGCTTCCCTCGTGGCTACGACGGTTGGCGACCCGGCTCGTGGCCATCGTTCCCGCCCTCCTCGTCACCTGGATCTATGGTGCTGGAGAAACGGCGAAACTTCTGATCCTAAGTCAGGTCGTCCTGGGTCTTCAGCTTCCTTTCGCGATCGTTCCACTCGTCATGTTCACTGCGTCGCGGACAAAAATGGGCGAGCTCGTCGCGCCACGGTGGTTAACGGTGACCGCAGCGGTGGTGGCTGCCATCATCATCATCCTCAATATCAAATTGCTGGTCGACCTCGCGGTTGGGTGAACATCTCGTCGCATTGCCTGAGCGCAGTGGCCGGCTTAACAGAGCATCGTGAGAACCATTTCGAGCGCATACTGTTGGCGGTGCCTATGGGCAGTTGCGCTCGCTTGCGCGCTGGTGCTGACGTGCTTGATACAGCCCGTTCAGGCCAGCTACTCACTCGAATTAACCGCCGCGAGCCCTGCCAAAGACCTGCCGAGCGATTCTGGTTCGCAGGCGCCGGCCCGCATTTCGGACCACCACCAATCTTTGCAGAATGGGAATTCAGACCGGCACGCGCCTGGCGATAGGGCTTTGCTGCCCAGCGGTAAGCTGGCTGCTGCCGACGAAAACAGCTGGCCACGGTTCGTTCACCTACCTGCGCCCGCCGTCGATGCTACGGTTGTCGTGCCAGTCCGGGCACTTCTTCGCCAAGGATCAAGAGCACCGCCAGCCCTCATGACGTGAGTTGAACCGGCCTAGCCGGCCCCTTCGCTATGAGGAGACGACCTTGATGATTTTGCCCCCCGCAAGCGGCATTCCGAAGTCCGGCTTGGGCGCTAATTCCCCAACTCTTGCCATCCGTCACAGTGGGGATCGACGCGCGGCGGCGCATGCCTTTCGTCGCTATCAGCGCCAAAATCAAATGTGTCAGCCATGCCATTTCTGAAGTGGATACGGTACGGAGCGTGGGCTGCCGTTATCCTGATTAGCTTCACCTGCGCGGCGATTTTGCTGGGCTGGTGGCGGGTTGACGGATCCAGGGTTACCGCGGAGAGCCGATCCAACATCTCTACGCCCGTGGACATCGGAGGGCCATTTTCGCTGACCGATCACCGAGGGAAGGCTGTTACCGATAAGGACTTTGTCGGCAAACCGATGGCCGTATTTTTCGGCTTCACGCATTGCCCGGAAGTCTGCCCAACCACGTTGGTTCAGTTGGGAAACCTGACGAAGCAGATCGGGCAAGCGGCGGACAAGCTCCAGATCCTGTTCATCACGGTTGATCCTGAACGCGACACTCCAGAGCAGATGGCGCTCTATCTGGAGTCCTTCGACCCACGGGTCGTCGGCTTGAGCGGGACCCGTGAGCAGGTGGAGGCTGCTCTGAAGGCGTACAAGGCCTATGCCAAAAAGGTCCCGACCGACGGCAGCTACACCATGGATCACACCGCGTCCGTGTATCTTATGAATGCGGACGGCAGCTTCCGAACGATGATCGACTATCACGAGGAAGATAGCTCGGCGCTCGCCAAAATTCGCATGGTGTTGAGGTGATCAGCAGGCGCCGATGGCTCGGCGCTTCCGTCGTCATATTAGGCATCGCGGCCCCGGCAGCATATCTCGGGCTGGCTCGGCGATTTGGGGGACAGGCAGAATTCCGCCCGGCAGTGACCTTTGAGGACGTCAACGGCCAGCCGCGATCGCTGGCCGATTTCCGGGGCAAGTACGTGCTCCTGAATGTCTGGGCGACCTGGTGCCCACCATGCGTGAAAGAGATGCCTTCGCTTGATAAGCTTCAGGCTTTGAAAGGCGACACTCGCTTTGAGGTTGTCGCCCTTTCAGTCGACCGGAAAGGTCCGCAGCTCGTCAAAGACTTTTACCTGCGCGCGAATATTCGATCGCTTGGAATCTACCTCGATCGCGAGGCCCGGAGCATGTCTGCCCTCCGGGTCACGGGACTTCCGATGACGCTATTGCTCGATCCAAGCGGCGTCGAGGTCGCGCGGTGGGCTGGAATGCGGGAATGGGATAAGCGGGAGATGATGCGGGAGATCGACGAGCGGATCACCGAAAGGTCGACTGGTCGATGATCGCCTCCGGACGGCACCTTCAAGAAAGCGCGAGCCTCGGCCTCCCAAATTGCCTCGGATGCTCAACTCGCGATAATTCGGAACCATGATGGCAACCAGGTCAGCTCGAACGATCGGACGCAGCCTCTTGGCTGTCGTTGGCGGTCTCGTGCTGCTGCTTCAGCTGCTGGTTAGTGCGTCGGCGACGAGCAACCATCTCGCCATCAAATTCGTTCAACGCGGCACTCCGCTGTCAGAAATTTGCGGGACAACGCCGGCCACCAAAGGTGATCGCGCCGCGCATATCGAAGGCCTGAACAGTTGCTGTTTCTGGGCGAAACCCATCGCCTTGACGTCCTTGGTCCCGCCTGCGGCCGCAGTCTTGGTTTCGGATCGTCCCGGGCCAGCCAAGTTGGTTTTTGCGCTGCCCTTCGCTCCGTTCGTTTTGCCACCCTCGACAGCACCGCCGCGCGCGACCGGTCCTCCATCCCAAAGTTGATCAAGCGGGCCTCGCGAGAGGCTTTGCTAGGACCGCGTTCAGCGGATCCGAAATCGTAGCTGAACCTCACGCGCACAGACAGCGCCGTGCATTGGGGCAGCTCATGATCCCGATCAGCCCAGGGGCGCCGCGGAGTGCTCGGCGAAATTCTCAAGTCCCGGTTCGCTATCCTCACGGCTGTCGCAACTGCGGCAGTCGCGATTTTGGCTGCGTCACTCTTCGTCGATGAGAAGGCCCCACGAGCGGGAACCGCTGGGGCACTCGGGTTCTATCGACTCGGTGGCGAATTTACCGACCTGAAAAGCTTCCAGGGTCAGCCGGTTCTCTTGAGCATCTGGGCGACGTGGTGCTTGTCATGCCGCGAGGAGCTTCCGGCTCTCGCGCGCCTAAATCGCGAGTGGAAAGAGCCCAGCCTTCGCGTCGTCGCACTGTCCGTCGATCGTGACGGCGCGGAAGTCGTAGAACCTTTGCTCCGCAATCTCGGCATCGTGGACTTGCCGGTCTTTCTCGATCCCGCCGGCCGGGCCGTGAAAGAATTTTCGGTTTCCGGGCTGCCGACGTCCATCCTTCTCGATCGCAATGGTCGCGAGGTCGGCCGCTGGTTCGGCCCCAGATCTTGGGATGCGACGGCAACGAGGCAGGAAATCATCGGGCTGATCGCAAAGGGTGGAAACGAAGGACAGAAGCCCTGATGGAAATCGCGAACATCAGCATTCTAGCCGCTCTCGCCGCCGGCGCCGTCTCGTTTCTGTCCCCCTGCGTGCTGCCGTTGGTCCCTGGCTACCTGTCGTATGTCGCGGGAAGCTTGTCGGTCGACTCCGACAGCCCGAGAGCGCGGATAAGTGCCTTTGCTATGAGCTTCTGGTTCGTGCTCGGATTTTCGACGGTTTTCGTCATCCTGGGCGCGGGAGCCTCTGCGTTAAGCCGGCTTCTGCTCTCCTATCGTTACGAGGCCGGCCTCGTCGGCGGCGCGATCATCGTCGTCTTTGGCATTTTCAGCACTGGCGTTGTGCGGATCCCCTGGATGGAGCGGGAATTCCGACTGAGTCCGCAAGTGTCAGGCGGACGGCCGCAAAGCGCTTACATTCTCGGGCTCGCTTTCGGTTTCGGATGGACGCCCTGCATCGGGCCGATTCTCGGCGCAATCCTTACCGTGAGCGCGACCTCTACGACGCCCGCGGCGGGCGTGGCTCTCTTGGCGATCTACTCGCTCGGCCTGGCCATCCCCTTTCTCCTCACCGCTCTGCTAGCCGGCGGCATCACTGCGCGTCTGCGGAGGCTGCGCAGCTTCGGTCGAGGTCTCCAGATTTTCACGGGCCTAACGATGGTTGCCATGGGGCTCGCCATGATGACGGGGCGCCTCTCAACCATGGCGTTCTGGCTACTCGAAACCTTCCCAATCCTCGCACTTATCGGTTGAAAGGCCTCTATTTGATGACAAATCCCAGCATGTTACCCGACCAGGAAGGGCGGTGGTCGTTTCTGTATCTGGCATGGCTCGTTGCGCTGGTCGCGAGCTTAAGCGCGCTCTTCATCGGCGAGGTGATGGGACAGGCTCCCTGCAGCCTTTGTTGGCAACAGCGGGCATTCATGTTCCCGCTCGCCATCCTACTCGCTATCGCCAGCTTTCGTGCGGACACGACGGTTTGGCGATATGCATTGCCGCTGGCCGCTCTCGGTGCGGCGATCGCTCTGTTCCACAGCCTGCTCTACGCTGGCCTGATCCCAGAAGGCATCCAGCCCTGCTCGCAAGGCCCGTCCTGCGCGAGCGCAGAGATGACCGTCCTTGGAGTTCTGCCGCTCCCATACCTCTCGCTGGCAGCATTTTTAGCAATCGTGTTCGCCCTGCTTGCTTCAAAGTCGAAGGCACAATCATGAACCGTCGCGGCCTTGTCATTGCAACTGGCGCGCTGGCGCTCTCGTTCTTCGTGGGCGGGAGTGTGGCTTACAACGCTCAACAAGCGCGGAGAGCGCGCGAGATTGCCGCGGCCCGTGCCGAGGCATTGGTGCGGAGCCATTCCCCGGTCCTTGGTCCGCTGAACGCGCCCGTCACAATCGTGGAATTCTTCGATCCATCGTGTGAGGCGTGTCGAGCCTTCTATCCGCCCTTGAAGCAGATCATGGGTTTGTTCCCCAACGATGTTCGCCTCGTTATGCGCTACGCGGCATTTCACGACGGCTCCGACGCCGCCGTAAAAATCCTTGAAGCGGCTCGCCTTCAGGACAAGTTCGTGCCCGTCCTCGAGGCACTCTTGGAGTTTCAGCCGGAGTGGGCCGATCACACTGGGCCCGTGTTGGAGAAGGCTTGGGCGCGCGCGAAAGATGCGGGCTTGGATATCGAGCTGGCGAAGCGGGACTGGACACGCGCTGAAATCCAAGCTGCCCTGGATAGCGACACCCGCGACAGCAAATCTCTGGAGGTGACACGCACTCCGACGTTCTTTGTGAACGGCCAACCGCTGACCGACTTCGGCCCACAGCAGCTCTACGACATGGTTCGTCGGGAGGTACAGAAGACGAAGTAGCGCGGATATTTTCGATGCGGTGGCTGGATGAGCCCTGCGCGCACCAGCCACCAATTCGCGATTGTGGAGCTGTACCTTGTCGCGAAGAGCGATCGTAAATTTGCTATTCCGGGTAGCGATACTTGGCCTGCCCCGATTGAGTGGTCCGGTTTCAATCTAATGCATGGTCGGCTTCACGGCCACGCTCGGCGTCGGCATGATAGTCGCAGGCGCTGGCGGCTTGTAGCCGAGCGAAGAGTGCGGGCGCCTGGTGTTGTAGTGCTGGCGCCAGCTCTCGATGACGATCTTCGCCTCCGAGAGGCTGTAGAAGATCTCTCCGTCCAGGAGCTCGTCACGGAGCTTCGCGTTGAAGCTCTCGCAATAGCCATTTTCCCACGGCGAGCCCGGCTCGATGAAGGCCGTCTTCGCTCCGACGGCTGCGATCCAGTCCCTAACCGCTTTGGCGACGAACTAACCATTGTCTGAACGCACATGACCCGGCACGCCGCGCATGATGAAGAGGTCGGAGAGAACGTCGATCACATCGGTCGACCTGAGCCGCCGATCGATGCGGATCGCCAGGCATTCCCGGGTGAACTCGTCGATCACGTTCAACATGCGGAACTTCCGGCCGTTATGGGTACGGTCCTCGACAAAGTCATAGGACCAGACGTGGTTGGGGTGCTTTGGTCGGAGCCGCACGCAGGATCCGTCGTTCAGCCAGAGGCGTCCCTTCTTCGGCTGCCGCCGAGGCGAGCCCCTCTCGCCGCCAAATCCGCTCGACGCGCTTGACGTTCACTGCCCAGCCGGCGGCATGCAGCAACGCTGTGATCCGCCGATAGCCGTAGCGCCCATACCGGGTGGCGAGCTCAACAATGTCGGCCGTTAAGACCGCCTCGTCGGCGCGACCCAGCGGCTGCTTTCGCTGCGTCGAACGATGCTGCCCCAGGACCCGGCACGCCAGTCGCTCCGAAACCCGGAGCTTCACCACGACATGCTCGACACAGCGACGACGCCGGGCGGGGCTCAGAAGTTTCCCGAGGCGGCCTCTTTGAGAATGAGCTTCTCAAGCGTGAGGTCCGAGACCGCCTTGCGAAGCCGCTCGTTCTCCTTCTCGAGGTCCTTCAACCGCTTCACCTGATCACTCTTCAGGCCGCCGAACTCCTTGCGCCAACGATAATAGGTGAAGGCCGTCACACCGATCGTGCGGATCGCCTCGGCAACCGGCCGGCCCTGAGACAACAACACATCGACCTGTCGCAGCTTCGCGACAATCTCTTCAGGCTTATGCTTCTTCTGCGCCATAGCGGCTTCCTCCAAGGCTCAAAAGCCTACTTCACGGAGGACCACTTTTCAGGGGGCAGGCCATTCTCGTCGGTTCTCGGCCTGATCGTCGGCGTCACCCGGCTGAGCAGCAATCCGCTCGCCGCCGGGACTTGCCGTGTCTGGGTGGAGATCGCGCGCAACTCACCGCCGATCGTGCTGCTGATCTTCCTCTATTCGCTGTGGTGGAAGGTGTTTCCGCCGGTCGGAGAGGCGCTCAATCCGCTCCCTGGCGTCTTTGCCTCGATGCGCGGCTTCGTTGTTCCAGCCGCCCGCTTTGAATTCGATAGCGCAGGAGCTGCTCTTGTCTTCGCCGCGATGCTGCTCGGCGTCGTCGCCTGGCGGGCAGGCTCGCTTCAACGCTTCCGGAGCGGAATGGCATGGGGAGGGGCTGCCCTGCTGCTGCTCGGTCTCTGGTCGGCGGATTTCGCGTTCTCGGTCGATTGGCCAGTCTTCACCGGTTCGAACTTTCGAGGCGGCCTGGAGCTGACACCGGAACTCAGCACCATCCTGATCGGCCTGACCATCTACCACCGGCTTCATCGCCGAGATCGTCCGCGGCGGCGTCCTGTCGGTCGGCGCCGGGCAGTGGGATGCCGGCCGCTCGCTCGGCCTGTCCCGAACCCAGATCCTGCGGCTGATTGTGATCCCGCAAATGCTGCGGGTGATCGTGCCGCCGCTCAACAGCCAGTACATCAACGTCGTCAAGAATTCGACGCTGGCGATCGCCGTCGGCTATCCGGATTTCCTCGCGGTGATGAACACGATCATCAGCAAGTCCAGCCATTCGATCGAAGGCGTCTTCATCATCCTGGGGGTCTACCTTTCCCTCAACCTGACCCTGTCGAGCGCGGCCAATTGGTACAACCGCCGCATCGCGATCGTGGAACGTTGAAACCGTGAAGACGATATCGCTCCCTATCCCCGAGGCTCCTGTGCCGACGAACGCATGGTCTGCGCTGCTCCCGGCTTCCTTGCGGCGGAGTGGCAAGCTCCTGTTCGGCTCGCCGCTGAATGCCGTCCTGACGCTGGTCTTCAGCGCATTAATCCTGGTTGCCGTGCCGCCCATGCTGCGCTGGCTCGTGCTCGACGCGGTCCTGTTCAATCCGGACCTCGCGGCCTGCCGTGCGGCATCTGGCGCCTGCTGGAGCTTCATCTACGCCAAGTCGGGACAGCTCCTGTTCGGCATCTATCCGGTCGACGAGCGCTGGCGACCTGCTCTGGTCTGCCTTCTGATCCTGGCGTTGCTCGGCTGGTCGGTTCGGCCGGCGAGCTGGACACCGCGGCTGGTCTGGCTATGGGCCGCGGCGCTCATGCTCATCGTCTGGTTGATGGGCGGTGGCCTGGGGCTCGAAGAAGTCCCGACCTCGGCCTGGGGTGGCTTGCCGGTGACGTTGATCCTCACCGTCGTCGCCATCGGGATCGCCTTTCCGGTCGGCATCCTGCTGGCGCTAGCGCGCCGCTCTGCCATGCCCGTCGTCAGGATCGGGGCGGTGGTCGCAATCGAGTCGGTCCGCGGCCTGCCGCTGCTCTCGATCCTCTTCGTCGCCTCGATCATGCTGCCGCTGTTCCTGCCGGAGGCGCTGCTGCCCGACAAGTTCGTGCGCGCCCTCGTCGCCTTGACGATCTTCGCGGCGGCCTATCTCGCCGAAGTGATCCACGGCGGGCTGCAAGCGATCCCGAAAGGGCAATATGAAGCTGCCGCGGCGCTCGGTCTGCCGTTCTGGCGCACGCAATATCTCGTCATCCTGCCGCAAGCGATCAGGGTGGTGATCCCGGCCCTGGCGAACACGATCATCGTGATGATCAAGAACACCAGCCTCGTGCTCGTGGTTGGGCTGTTCGACCTGATCAGCTCGGGCAAGGCGGCTCTCGCCGATCCGGCCTGGCCGTCGCCGGCTGCCGAAACCTTCCTGTTTATCGGCGCGATCTTCTTCGCGCTGTCCTTCTCCTTCGCCCGCTTCGCCGATTTCCTCGAGCGGCGCGGTCCCGCTGCTCATTAGGAGACGCCAGCATGACCTTGGCCATGGCCGAAAACAGGATCGACATCCGCCCTGCGGCGCTGAAGCCGACCTCGCTCAACACCGCGACGGCGGTGGAGATGATCGGCGTCAACAAATGGTTCGGCGAGTTCCACGTGTTGCGCGACATCAATCTCAAAGTATCGCGCGGCGAGAAGCTCGTGATCTGCGGCCCGTCCGGCTCCGGCAAGTCGACGATGATCCGCTGCATCAATCGGCTCGAGGAGCATCAGAAGGGCCAGATCATCGTCGACGGCACCGAACTCACCAACGACCTCAAGAAGATCGACGAAATCCGCCGCGACGTCGGCATGGTGTTCCAGCACTTCAACCTGTTCCCGCATCTGACGATCCTGGAGAACCTGACCCTGGCGCCGATCTGGGTTCGCAAGATGCCCAAGAAGGACGCCGAGGAGATCGCGATGCACTACCTCAAGCGCGTCAAGATCCCCGAGCAGGCGTTGAAGTATCCGGGCCAGCTCTCCGGCGGACAGCAGCAGCGCGTCGCCATCGCCCGCTCTTTGTGCATGAGCCCGAAGATCATGCTGTTCGACGAGCCGACCTCGGCGCTCGATCCGGAGATGGTCAAGGAGGTGCTCGACACCATGGTGTCGCTGGCGGAGGAGGGCATGACCATGCTCTGCGTCACCCATGAGATGGGCTTCGCCCGCCAGGTCGCGGACCGGGTCATCTTCATGGATGCCGGCCAAATCGTCGAGATGAACACCCCGGACGAGTTCTTCAGGAACCCGCAGCACGAGCGCACCAAGCTCTTCCTCAGCCAGATCCTGCACTGAGGAGAAACGGGACGCAGAACCGATGGACAGCAGCAAGCGAGAGCTGTTGATCTTCACTAAGTGGGAAATGCAGCAAGCACGCCAAAGATGCGATCGTGCCAGTCCTGCCCTGCAAGGCACTTTGATCTACTCACTCCGGTCGATGTTTCGCGCCTGCGATCGTTTCCGTTGCCGCTACGATGCGTTTCAGGGGAGTGATGAAATCGGGAATGTCGACTAAAGCAAGAAGAAGGCCCGCGATCCAGAAGATGTGCATGTGCGTGAACATGGCCAGCAATCCCAGCACGCAAACGATCTGCAATTGCACCTTATTATGAGCAATCCGATCCGGCAGGACGTGCAGGTGCAAATACAGAATACCAATTGCCAAGACGAAGATGGCCAAAAAAATGCCCATCGCAACCAGGAGCCAGTCCGTTTCACCGGGGCCGGCGAGGAATGCCGGCAAATGAGTCGAGGCGGCTGCTGGATGAATGGCTTGGCTCATAAGTCCTCCGATGCTGGAACTGCCGAGCTTTCTGAAGCAATCTAACATCTGCCGCTCGCGCAGCTATTGTCCCCTTGGACAAGATACTCGCGCTCACCAGCCCCGCGTTTGGCGCTCTCAGAAAGCACTCGAACGCGAATGCAACATGCCCTTGACCTTCCCATTATGGGAAGCCGTAGAGTGCTGTAATCGTCAATTTTTTTTGGGACATCGCAGCTATGTGCTCCTGCCAGCAACATTCCGGAACCGCAGCCAAGGCAACCGGCGCGCCTGAGGGCGCGATCAGCTTTCGCGTCGAGGACATGACCTGCGGCCATTGCGCCGGCACGATCAAGAAGGCGATCGAGGATCAATTGCCCGGAACCGCGGTCACCGCCGACCCGGCTTCGAAGCTCGTCAGCGTCGTCGGCGCGGCCGATTTCTCCGCCGTTAGGTCGATCGTGGCGGGCGCCGGATACACTCCCGGCGCGGAAAGCATCGGCTGATCGCGGGCGGCCGGCGCGAACCCGCCGGCCGCTCACGCATTGGCAAGGCAAAGGGGCAGGAGAGCAAAGCGGCGAGCCATGGCAGATCATCAGCATCACGCCGGTCACCGGCACGACGACCATTCACACCACCATGGCCATTCTCATGGCGCGGGGGAGAGTGTGAAGGATCTGGTCTGCGGAATGACCGTCGATCCCGCCACGGCAAAGCATCGCGCCGCTCATGCGGGGCAGACCTATTTCTTCTGCTCCGCCGGCTGCCAGAACAAGTTCGACGCCGATCCGGCAGCCTATGCCGGCGAGAAAGCCGAGGCGCCTGTCGCAAAGCCGGCGCCCACGGGCGCGATCTACACCTGCCCGATGCATCCCCAGATCCGCCAGCCCGGCCCGGGCAATTGCCCGATCTGCGGCATGGCGCTGGAACCGGAGATCGCGACAGTTCAGGAAGGACCTAGCGCCGAACTCGTCGACATGACCCGCCGGTTTTGGGTGGGTCTCGTGCTCGCCCTGCCAGTGTTCGTGCTGGAGATGGGCGGGCATCTCGTCGATCTACACATGCTGCTCAGCCAGCAGAGCTCGAACTGGCTGCAGCTGGTCCTGGCGACGCCGGCCGTGCTCTGGGCTGGCTGGCCGTTCTTCCAGCGGGCCTGGGCCTCGCTCGTCAACCGCAGCCTGAACATGTTCACGCTGATCGCGATGGGCACCGGCGTCGCCTGGGCCTACAGCGTCGTCGCGACCGTCGCTCCGAACCTGTTCCCGGAAACGCTTCGCTCCGCGGAAGGCGCGGTCGCAGTCTATTTCGAGGCGGCGGCCGTGATCACGGTTCTGGTGTTGTTGGGCCAGGTCCTCGAATTGCGGGCCCGCGAGCAGACGGGCGGCGCGATCCAGGCCTTGCTCGACCTCGTGCCGAAGACGGCCCGGCGGGTGCGCGACGACGGCGAGGACGAGGATATCAACCTGGACGCGGTCCATGTCGGGGACCGCTTGCGGGTCCGCCCGGGCGAGACGGTTCCGGTCGATGGCGAACTGATCGAAGGCCGCAGCTCGATCGACGAATCCATGGTCACGGGTGAATCGATGCCGGTCACCAAGGAGGTCGGCGCGACCCTGATCGGCGGCACGCTCAATACCACCGGCGGCTTCATCATGCGCGCCGGCAAGGTCGGCAGCGACACCATGCTGGCCCGGATCGTCTCGATGGTGGCGGAGGCCCAGCGCTCGCGGGCACCGATCCAGCGCCTGGCGGACCAGGTGTCCGGCTGGTTCGTTCCGCTCGTCATCGTCATTGCCATCGTCGCTTTCGCCGCCTGGATGGCGTTCGGGCCGGAGCCGCGCTTCGCGCATGGGCTGGTCGCCGCCGTCGCCGTGCTGATCATCGCCTGTCCCTGCGCGCTCGGTTTGGCGACGCCGATGTCGATCATGGTCGGGGTCGGGCGCGGCGCGCATCTCGGCGTACTGATCAAGAATGCCGAGGCGCTGGAGCGCTTCGAGAGGGTCGATACCCTCGTCGTCGACAAGACCGGTACGCTGACCGAAGGCAAGCCACGGCTGACCGGGCTGAAGCCGGTTGGCGCAATCGCGGAGAGTGAGCTGCTGCGGCTCGCCGCTTCGCTCGAGCGGGCGAGCGAGCACCCGCTCGCCGCCGCGATTGTCGATGCCGCCAAGGAACGTGGCCTCGCCCTGGCCGAGGCGCAGGATTTCGACAGCCCGGTCGGTAAGGGGGTAACGGGGACCGTCGAAGGTCGCGCGCTGGTGATTGGCAGCCACCGGATCATGACTGAGGCTGGTATCGACACCGCGGCTCAGGCAGCCGAGGCGGAAACGCTGCGCGCCGAGGGCGGCACAGTGATTTTTGTGGCGATCGATGGCCGCGTCGCCGGACTGCTGACAATCTCTGATCCGGTCAAGCAGACCACCCCGAGAGCGATCAAGTCGCTGAAAAGCGCCGGTATTCGGGTGGTCATGCTGACCGGCGACAACAAGACGACGGCACAAGCGGTCGCGCGCCGGCTCGGTATCGACGAGGTCGAGGCCGAGGTCCTGCCCGAGGACAAGAGCGTAGTCGTCAGCAAGTTTCGTTCGCAAGGCAGGGTGGTCGCGATGGCCGGCGACGGCGTGAATGACGCGCCTGCGCTGGCGGCGGCGGATGTCGGGATCGCGATGGGCACGGGCACGGACGTCGCGATCGAAAGTGCCGGCGTAACCCTGCTCAAAGGCGACCTTGAGGGCATCGTGCGCGGGCTTCAGCTCAGCCGGGCGACGATGAGCAATATCCGGCAGAACCTGTTCTTCGCCTTCATCTACAATGCGGCGGGCGTCCCAATCGCCGCAGGCGTGCTCTATCCGATATTCGGATTGCTGTTGTCGCCGATCATTGCGGCGGCGGCGATGGCTTTGTCCTCGGTCAGCGTGATTGCAAACGCCCTGCGGTTACGCACCGTCTCTCTGGAATAAGAGCAGTCCTTCAACGGCTTAATGGGACTGCGTTGATCCCGTCCGGCACCTGGCACAGGACGACGGTTGCCTCCCGCTGATGCCCGACCTACACCGCGCCATTCAACCGAACGGGCCTCAATCGTGAGCTTGTTGCAAAGCGTCCTTGTTCCCAAACTCAGCCCGACCAAGTCTTTCGGTGTCTACCAACGCTGGATCCACTGGCTCGTGCCGTTGTTGTGCATTGCCCAGGTCCCTACATCCTGGGCAATCCAACGCACCCATATGGCACATGGCTTCACGAAGCCTGCCCCGCTCGATCTGTTTTTGCACCAGGTCCATGCCTGGATGGGTTGGCTGGTCATGGGATTGGCGCTGATCCAGATCGCGCTGCGCTATCTCTATGGCCGCCCTTCCCTTGAAGGGTTGTCGCCACCCGAACGGTGGGCCGCGACGGGCGTTCATGTTGCCCTGTACGGCGTTCTGCTGCTTCTGCCGTTTACGGGTACGATTGCGATGTATCTTAGCTTCCGCGCCGCGCCGGTTCATCGATGGCTCAGCTGGGCGCTGCTTGTACTGGCGCTGTTCCATGTTGCCGGCGCGCTGTGGCACCATTTCTATCGCCGCGACGATATCCTGCGCCGTATGCTGACTAGCCAAAGGTGAGATCACGAAGCAGCGATTTTGCTTGCTCCCGGTCAAACAGCCGCAGTTTTCGCCCTTTTGCGATATCTGACGGTATGTCAGAACAGGTGCCATGAAGTTTCGACTTCTCACGAATGTGTTGGTCCTGGGGCTGTTCGTCACGGCCACGATGTTGGTCGCCCTGGTGGCGCCGGCAAAGGCCGGTTATGCCCGCATGGACAGCGAGACAATGGCGACCATGTCGCCTGAGATGCCGTGCTGCCCCAATCCGAAAGACAAGCAACCGGATTGCACCACGAACTGCCCGGCCTTGAGCTTCTGCCTGGCCAAGAGCTTCGCGAGCGAACCCACGGCGTTTGACCTAGTTGTTCAACCTGTTGTCGTAGTGCTCGGGCTTGCGGGCAATGAGGCCGCACGCCTCTCACAGCCGAGCGAGCCACCCGCCCGACCTCCACGAACCTGAGACATAGCCGGCGCTCATACGCCGGTTGCGACCGCATGGTGAACCCGGGCGGTCGGTGCGCCGTGGCTAGCGCCACGTTGGAGCTGCACGCGTGAGCGCAGCAGCCTCTCCGTCTCAGGATCTCGACAATGTTTATCACCCGCACTTCGCGCGCGCTCATCGCCGCGCTTCCGCTCATGGCCGTTGCTTTACCGGCTCTGGCGGAGATCAAGGATTATGAATTCCGTCTCACCCAGAGCGAATTCAAGCAGGGCAATGGTGTCGTCATCACCGTCAGGCTGATCGATAAGCGCTCCGGCAAGCCGGTGCCGGATGCCGTCATCTTCGCCAAGCGCATAGACATGGAGCCGGAGGGCATGGCCACGATGGCCTCTCCGATCGAAGCGATCCCTGTGCCGGAAGCAGGAACCTACAGCTTCAAGACCAATTTGGTCATGGAGGGAGGTTGGCGCTTGTCGCTCGGTGCCAAGGTCCAGGGTGAGACCGGCACGCTCGAAAAAAAGCTGATCCTCAAGGCGCTGCCATGAAACGCCTCGCCCTCACAGGCCTCGCTCTCGCCGCCATCATGGCGGTGGGAGGTGCAGGCTATTGGGCCGGTCATCGCGGCATCGCGCTGCCTGGCCTGCGGAATTGGCTCGGTATCGAGGGGTCGCTCGCGGCAAACGAGGCTGCCGGAGTTGGGCCCGTGATCTACTATCAGGATCCAGATCGAAAGCCGGTCTATTCGACCGAGCCGGCTCAGACGGTCGATGGCAGGCCGTTCAGGGCCGTGCGGGCCAGCGAGGACATCAGCTTCGAGGAGAAGCCTGAGGGCAAGGAGCAGGCGGTCCAAGCGGAGAAGGGCCGCATTCTTTATTACCGCAATCCCATGGGGCTGCCGGACACCTCGCCGGTGCCCAAGAAAGATTCGATGGGGATGGACTATCTCCCCGTCTTTGAGGGTGAGGCGAGCGAGGACGGGATCATCAAGCTCTCGCCCGGGCGCATCCAGCGTAGTGGCGTGCGATCCGAATTGGTCCGTCGCCAGAGCATTGCACAGACCATTCGGGTTCCGGGTGTGGTGCAGCTCGACGAGCGACGCGTTTCCGTCGTGGCGATACGCGCGGATGCCTTCGTCCAGGAGGTCGCGCCAGTCACGACCGGCGATCGCGTTGCCAAGGGTACACGGCTCGCGCGCATTTACTCGCCGGACATCAGCACGGCTGGTGCCCAGTTCATCACCGAGCTCAATGCCGCCGCGCGCGGCGTGCCCGAGGGCGGCGCAAGACAGCGTCTCGAAAACCTCGGGGTTCCGCCCGAAATCATTGCCGAGATCGAGCGCAGCCGGAAGGTACCACCGACGATCAACTGGTCGGCGCCGCGTGACGGTATCGTGCTGGAGCGCAATGTCAGTGACGGCATGAAGATGGTGGCCGGCACCAGCCTGTTCCGGCTCGCAGACATTTCGACGATCTGGGTCCTGGCCGATGTGCCTGAGCGCGAGCTGTCCGAGATCCGGATCGGAGCGCCGGCGACGGTTCGGCTACGCGGCCGTTCCGACATGGCGTTCGAGGGGCGCGTCAGCGTGATCTATCCGCAGATCGCTGAGGCGACGCGCACCGCCAAGGTCCGCATCGAGCTCGCCAACCCCGATGGCGTCTTGCTGCCGAACATGTACGCCGATGTCGAGATCGGCGCGGGCGATGCAAGCGCAGAGCTGACGGTTCCCTGGAGTGCCGTCATCGATAGCGGCACGCGACGCATTGTCATTCTGGATCGCGGCGAAGGCCGCTTCGAGCCGCGTGAAGTCAAGCTCAGCCGCCGCGGCGACGGCATGGTCGCGATCAGCGAGGGCGTCTCCGAGGGCGACCGCGTCGTCGTCTCCGCCAACTTCCTGATCGATGCGGAAAGCAACCTCAAGGCGGCCTTGAGCGGCTTCTCCTCGACGGAGGCGAAACCATGATAGCCCGCTTGATCGCCTGGTCGGCGCGCAACCTGATCCTGGTGTTGGTTGCCACGGCTTTCGTCGTGGCCGCCGGCGTCTATGCCCTAAGGACCCTGCCGCTCGACGCCATTCCCGATCTCTCCGACGTCCAGGTTATCGTCTACACCGAATATCCCGGCCAGGCGCCACAGGTCATCGAGGATCAGGTCACCTATCCGCTGACGACATCGATGCTGACGGTGCCGAAAGCGCGCGTCGTGCGCGGCTTCTCCTTCTTCGGAGTCTCCTTCGTCTATGTGATCTTCGAGGACGGCACCGACCCTTATTGGGCGCGTTCGCGGGTTCTGGAATATCTCAACACCGCAGCGCGTCGCCTGCCCTCGGGCGTGACGCCGACTCTCGGGCCTGACGCCACCGGCGTCGGCTGGGTCTATCAATATGCTGTCATGGCCAAGGAGATGACCCTGGCCGAATTGCGCTCTTTGCAGGACTGGAAGATCCGCTTCGCGGCTTCGCGTGCCGAGGGCGTGGCCGAGGTCGCCAGCGTCGGTGGCTTCGTCAAGCAATACGCAATCGTGGTCGATCCTGTGCGGCTGCGTGCCCAGGGCGTCTCGCTGGCTGCGCTGCGCGAAGCCGTCCGTAGCAGCAATCTGGATGTCGGCGGACGTACGGTCGAGCTCAGCGAGTTCGAGTTCATGGTCCGCGGCCGCGGCTATCTCAAGTCGATCGCCGATATTCAGAACATCGTCCTGAAGAGCGAGCGCGGCGCAGCCCTGCGCCTCTCCGATGTCGCCCGTGTCGAACTCGGCCCCGACGAGCGGCGCGGCATCACCGAGCTCAACGGCGAGGGCGAGGTCGCGAGCGGCATCGTCCTGCAGCGCTTCGGCGCCAATGCGCTCGCCGTGATCGAGCGCGCCAAGGCGCGGTTGGCCGAGATTGCACCCAGCTTGCCGGGCGGGGCCGAGGTCGTGCCCGTCTACGATCGCTCCGGGCTGATCGAGCGGGCAATCGAGACGCTGAAGGGCACGCTGATCGAAGAGAGCATTATCGTCGCTCTGGTCTGCGTCGTCTTCCTGCTGCACCTGCGCAGTGCCCTGGTGGCGATCATCATGCTGCCGGTCGGCATCTTGATGGCCTTTGCGGCGATGAAGGCGCTTGGTCTTGGCTCCAACATCATGAGCCTGGGCGGCATCGCCATCGCGGTCGGAGCCATGATCGACGCCGCGATCGTCATGATCGAGAATGCCCACAAGCATCTCGAACGGGCACGACCGGACAAGCCGCGCATCGAGACCCTGATCGAGGCGGCAAGCGAGGTCGGGCCGGCGCTGTTCTTCAGCCTGCTCGTCATCACCGTCTCGTTTTTGCCGATCTTCACGCTGGAAGCGGAGGAGGGCCGGCTGTTCGGTCCGCTCGCCTACACCAAGACCTTCGCCATGGCGGCTGCGGCCTTTCTGTCGGTGACGCTGGTGCCGGCGCTGATGGTGATATTCGTGAGAGGACGGATCATTCCGGAGGCCAGGAATCCAATCAACCGGTTCTTGATCGCGTTCTATCGCCCTTTCATTCGCGCCGTCCTTAAAGCCAAAACCGTGACGATCCTACTGGCGGTCGCGGTGCTCGGGCTCAGTCTCTGGCCCATGCGTCAGCTCGGTTCGGAGTTCATGCCAACGCTCGACGAGGGCACGCTGATGTATATGCCGACGACACTGCCTGGGCTGTCGGTCACAAAGGCGGCCGAGCTTCTGCAAACTCAGAACCGGATCATCCGCTCGTTCCCGGAGGTCGCCTCGGTCTACGGCAAAGCTGGGCGGGCCCAGACGGCAACGGACCCGGCGCCGACCGAGATGTTTGAAACCATCATCAACCTGAAGCCCAAGACCGAGTGGCGCCAGGGCGTCACGCTCGACAACCTCAAGGCGGAAATGGACAAGGCGCTCCAGTTTCCGGGCGTCTCCAACGCCTGGACGCAGCCGATCCGCGCACGCATCGACATGCTGGCGACCGGCATTCGCACGCCGATCGGGGTCAAAGTGTTCGGTACCGACTTGGCGCAGATGGAGGCGATCTCGCGACAGATCGAGACCGTCCTCAAAGCGGTACCGGGGACGAGCAGTGCCTATGCCGAGCGCGTCATCGGCGGCTACTTCCTCGACATCGTGCCGGACAGGATCGCGCTCGGGCGCTACGGGCTTTCCGTCGGCGACGTCCAGAATGCGATCGTGATGGCGATGGGTGGCGAGACCGTGACGACGACGGTCGAGGGGCGCGAGCGCTATGGCGTGACCATCCGCTATCCCCGAGACCTACGCTCCGATCCCCAGGCGATCGCGCGCGAAGTCCAGGTCTCGACCCCATCGGGTGCCAGCGTGCCGCTCGGCGAGGTCGCAAGCGTGGAGCGCAAGCGCGGCGCCACGTCGATCCGCACAGAGAACGGCGAGCTCGCGGTCTACATCTTCGTAGACACCGTCGGGCGCGACCTCGGTGGCTATGTCCGCGACGCCCAAAATGCGATCGCGCAGAGCATCAAGCTGCCAGCAGGCTACCGCGTCGCCTGGAGCGGTCAGTTCGAATATCTCGAACGGGCCGAGGCTCGCCTCAAGCTGGTCGTGCCTGTCACCCTCGCGATCATCTTCCTGCTGCTCTACCTGAATTTCCGCAGGCTGACCGAAACCTTCATCGTCATGCTCTCATTGCCCTTCGCGCTGGTCGGCGGCGTCTGGCTGCTCTGGTGGCTCGGATTCAACATGTCGGTCGCGGTCGCTGTCGGGTTCATCGCACTCGCCGGTGTCGCCGCCGAAACCGGCGTGATCATGCTGATCTATCTCGATCATGCGCTCTTCGAGATTCGGCAGCGCCGTGCGCAGCAAGGCAGGGCATTTACCCGGGCCGATCTGCACGAAGCGATCATGCTGGGCGCGGTCGAGCGCGTACGACCGAAGATCATGACCGTCGTCGCGATCATGGCAGGACTGCTGCCGATTCTCTGGAACACCGGCACCGGCTCGGAGGTGATGCAGCGCATCGCGGTGCCGATGATCGGCGGCATGGTCTCATCGACCGTCCTCACACTGCTCGTGATCCCGGCGATCTACGGCCTCGTCAAAGGGTGGCGGCTTCCGCCGGCCGAGGAAACCAACGTCGTAGCGGTCCAGCCTACGTCGGTGCAGCGGCACGCTGCGGTCGTTGAATAAGGTGGAGTGACTGACATGCACGACATGATGAACGGAATGGGCTGGAGCATGGGGGCTTTCCACTGGCTCGGCGTCGCCGTGCTGCTGTTGGCGATCGCCGCCTTGGTCAAATACGTCTTCCTTCGGTGAAGGCGCGGTCGAGATTGAAGGAGAATGAACATGCAGATCGATATTTCACCAACCCGCCGCGGGCTGATGATCGGAGCAGCGCAAGCCTGCACGACCGTGGCGCTGGCCGGAACGGGGGCGGCGACCGAAACTCTGCCGAAGATGACCGTGACCCGCGATCCGAATTGCGGTTGTTGCGGCAACTGGGTCAAGCATATCAAGGCTGCGGGTTTTCCGGTCGATGTGGTTGAGCTCGATGACGTACTGCCACTCAAGGTCAAGCTTGGCGTGCCGGAGGCGCTGATGTCGTGCCACACGGCCGAGATTGGCGGTTACGTCATTGAAGGGCATGTACCAGCCGAGGCGGTAAAGCGGCTGCTCGTCGAGCGCCCGAAGGCGATCGGCATCGCGGTTCCCGGCATGCCGGTCGGTTCGCCCGGCATGGATGTGCCTGGTCAAGCGCCGCAGTCCTACGAGATCGCCATCTTTTCGGCCGGCAAGCAGCACGTGTTTGCGCGCTATCGAGGGCTCCAGCAGGTCTGATCTAGCCCAAGACTGTATGGGAGCCGGGCGGTTTGCTCGCCCGGCTGAAGGTTCGTGTTATTGCTTCGCAGTGCAGACGACGCGGGTCTGTTCCATGTAAAGCGCGCCGTCTCGCTTGGAGATTTCAAAGCTGCGCTGAAGGCCGCTGTCGAAGGTCACCACGACCGCGCTATCGCCAAGCGTGAAGTTTCCGCTGCTTTGCCAGAGGCCATCATATGAGAAGCGCCCATCATTATCGAAGGTGAAGTGCGCCCCTCCCGCTGTCGCACAGACCTTACCGTTAATCGCGCTGGTGATCTCTCGCAGGCCCAGGGCCAGGTTCGCACGATGGGCGATCGCGGGTTCAAGCTGCGCCAAGAGCAGCAAACAGGCCGCCGATAGGGCGATTTGGCGAGACAACCTCATCACAGCCTCCCCTGGCTTGCCCCGATGGCAAACCCACTCGGGGCTGAGAATCTAAGCTTGAAATGGGGATGTCAGCCTCGGATGTGAAGAGTTTCACCTCTGCCGGGCGAGGATTGTCTCCATTTGCGCGATTTCCGCCTTCTGCGACTTGGTGATTTCCTGACAGAGCGCGACGATCTCCGGATCAGTGATGCTGGCTTTCTGGCACATCAGGATCGCGCCGGAATGATGTGGGATCATTGCGCGCAGGAACTCGGCATTGCCAATGCCGGCTTGGGTTCGCATGGCTATGAAGCCAATGACAAAGACGGCAACGGCGGCGCCGCCGATAATGATGTTCAGCCGCGACGAGGGGAACATCGAGCGCATGGAGACGAGCATGATGATCGTCATCGGCGCGACCATCATCATGGTCATGTAAACGTTGTTGAGATTGAAATGGAAATGCGCAAGCGCTGCGATCATGGTGTACATGACGAGGTACATCACAATGAAATCCAGCGTCAGTTCGATCGCTAGGCGGCCGTAATGGTTTGGGCCCTTATGGCCATTGCCATGCTCCATGGGGGCCTCCTTTCGGGAAGCTCTGAGGGTCTCGATACGAGTCAAAAACTTCCAGAAGCGGTGCTATTTTCCCTTCGTTTTCAGCCATTCGTCGATCGTCTTGATCTCCTTTTCCTGCGCGCTGACGATTTCAGTGGCGAGCCTCTTGACGGTGGGGTCCTTGCCATTCGCCAAGGCTACCTTGGCCATATCGATTGCGCCTTGATGGTGGGCTTTCATCTGCATCATGAAGTCGACGTCGGCATCGCCGGTAAATTTCGACGGCATCGCCTGCATCATCCGCATCATGCTCGCCTTGTATTCCTTGGTTGATGCGGAATCGGAGGCCTCCGGCATCATCATTTTCATGGGCATGCTGTCGCCCCTCTGAGGCTTGGGAGCTGGCTGCGCGAGTGCGGCGGTTATCATGGAGGCCGAGAGGCCAGCGGTCAGAACGAAGCGCATCATCTGCATTCTCCAAGGGTTCGAGGGCAGGAACGGCTATGCCGCCATCTTTTGGCAGCTGTCTGCGCAACTGCGGCAGGCCTGGACGCAGTCGTCCATGTCTCCTATCCGCTCGCATTCGTTGGCGCAGTCGTCGCAGATGTCGGCGCATTCGGCGCAGAGATGCTTGTGGTGCGGGGAGCCGATGATCATGACTTGGGCGCTGGCGCGGCAGATCTCGGCGCAAGCGAGCATTAGCTGGATGTGCTCGGGGGCGGAGTGCGCTCCACCGAGCTTGAGGCAGTGGTTCGTGCTCATGCCGAGGCAGGTTTGATAACAGCGCAGGCATTCGTCGATGCAGGACTGCATCTCTGGGGTAGGGCGGTGCATGGTCTACTCCTTGAGCCCGTTGCGGAGGCGGTGAGCTTCCTGCTCCAAGGAAAGACGCGGGCGGCGAGCGCGGGTTCCTACCCGTTACAATCTGTAACAATCCGCTGGCTTGGCAGCGCTTTTGTCGTGCGGTGCAGTGGCCGTGCGCGGTAGTCGCGACCGAACGATTTTTGCTGGGTATCAGCCCGAGGGCGGTAATGACGAGCGGTCGCGCGGAGGAGTCGCCTAGGAGCGCGTTGCCGAGTTATCCCTTTAAGGCCATTCGCATCAGCCCGACGGCCGAGCTTTGAAATATCGCTCCATAGCGCGTCGCGCTAGATCTGCCTCGTCCTCAGCGATTGGGATGAGGCTCACGACGATGTCGGCGAGCCGCAGCCGCTCCGAGTCAAAGTCGACATCCTCTTTCAGCGACGCTTTGATCTGATGCCAGGCCGCGTCGAGGGCGGCTTCTGCTCGCGCGATGTCGACCGGATCATTCAAAGAAGAGAAAGTCATTTCTGGGCGCGGTTCAATGTGACGGTCGGATGCAATCCCGGCAAACACGTTGAATCCTAATCAATGACCGGGTTCAAGGGGAAGGCGCCCTACGCCACGGCTTCCCCTATGGAGAGCCGGATCAGACAAGAACGACGAGGCCCTCGTCAAATGCTGTGTTGCAGAACAGCGGGCCGGCGGGATTGCAGATAATGCGAGTGCCGTTGGGCCTTTGAATATTGACTGAGCGATGCACATGACCGTGGATCCAAAGCGCTGCTTTGCCTCGATCGGTCAAATCCGAGAGATCTGACGCTGAGTTGCCAGCAGCCCAGGTCCCACGGTCGGGCTCGGCTATGCAGACTGGGTGAGGGGCGTGGTGGGTGACAACGACCATGGGCAGCGAGCCTGGCTGAGATAGAAGCTCTCCGAGCCTGGAACGAGACCGCGCATGCAGCCGGCGGGCATCACCGACTGTAATGAGATGACTGCCGCCGGCGTGCTGGACGTCCACCTGTTCGCCCGTTTCGGCGCGGCAGCTAGGATCGCCCGCAAGGGTGTAATCGGACCAGAGGGTGGCGCCGACGAAACGACATCCTGCAATGTCAGCCGAGCTTTCTTCGAGAAGAGAGATTCCTGACTGGGCGGCAAGCAATTTCGCCGGGGCGAGATTCTCGTTGATCTCGCCATTCCAATGTTCGTGATTGCCCATGACGAATACGATCGGTTTCGATCCGGCCAACGCCCGTGACCTGAGCCCCTGAACTTCCTCCATGAATGGGTAGAGTCTGTCGCGAAGGAGACGACGGATGAAGCCCTCACGTTTTTCGGAAGAGCAGATCATCGGGATGCTGAAGGAGCAGGATGCGGGTTCGAAGACCGCCGATATCTGCCGGAAGTACGGGATCTCGGCCGCCACGTTCTACAAGTTCAAGGGCAAGTATGGTGGGATGGACGTGTCTGACGCCCGCCGGCTGAAGGCCCTCGAGGACGAGAATGCCCGGCTCAAGAAGCTGCTCGCGGAACAGATGCTCGACAACGCGATCCTGAAGGAAGTCGCCTCAAAAAAATGGTGACGCCTGACGCGAAGCGCAAAGCTGTGGCTCATGCCTGTGACGCGCATGGGGTGAGCCAGCGTCGGGCGTGCAAGGCCCTGAATGTCGATCGCACGAGCGTGCGCTACCGGAGCATCCGCCCCGATGACGACGCGTTGCGTGAAGCCATGAAGACCGTGGCCGCCCAGCGGCGACGGTTTGGCTACAGAAGGATCCACGTCATGCTGGAACGGCAGGGCATCACCATGAACCAGAAGAAGCTCCGCCGGCTCTATCGGGAGGAGAAGCTTCAGGTTCGCCGGCGTGGTGGCCGCAAACGCGCCTTGGGCACACGGCGCCCGATGCTGGTGCCGGATCGAGCCAATATCCGCTGGAGCCTCGACTTTGTGTCCGATGCCCTCACAGACGGCCGCCGCTTCCGCGTCCTGGCGGTCGTGGATGACTACACCCGCGAATGCCTTGCCCTCGTCGCGGATACCTCGCTCTCCGGGATCCGGGTGGTGCGAGAGCTGGACGCGATCATCGCCAGGCGCGGCCGGCCATCGGCGATCGTATCTGACAACGGCACCGAGCTCACATCGATGGCCATCCTGCGCTGGTGTCAGCAAACCGGTATCGAGTGGCATTACATCGCGCCGGGAAAGCCGATGCAGAACGGCTTCATTGAATCCTTCAACGGGCGCTTCCGCGATGAATGCCTGAACGAAACGCTCTTCACGACACTCGTGGAGGCCCGCGCAGCAATCCGATCATGGAAGGAGGACTACAACCAGCACCGCCCCCACTCGGCCCTCGGCAACAGAACACCCGCCGAATTCGCCGCACAAATCCATCTGGAAACCAGGGCCGCATAGGCCCTAAATCAACCCTAGGACTCTCCCCATAACCGGAGGAAAGTCGGGGCTCAGGTCAGAGGTAAGCGCGCTCCGCGAGGTACAAGAGCTTCGCGAGCTTCAGCGCATCGATGGTACCGCCTTCGCGAATGGCGAAGTATGCGGTCACATGCGCGGCCTTTCTGGGTTTAATTGCGTTCATTGTTGCCTTCTCAATCAGGTGGGTTTCAACGCCCGATTGCTTGCACTAATTGTTTGACAGCATCATAGCCAGATTGCTTCTACGTCGCCTACGAGTTTAAAAGTCGCAAAGCGGCAGTCTCGGGGAGTGGAATAGTCTGCTTCAATGGGGTTAATCTGGAACCCTGCTCACAATTAATCTTTCCGAATGTTATAGTGGCTGTTCACCCGATGCCTTGCAACCTTCCTGGCTCACGCTGTCATCGCACGCGCGGCAGAACAGCAATTGTCGTCGTTCTCGCGTGAGGCGAATAAGTGCGCTTAACTCCCCTGCTTTCGCCCTCGGTCGGGAAGTGAGTTTGAGAGAATGAGCACCAGTGCATGAACAAGCGCTGCAGCCATGTAACGACGAGGCGATCATTCCGTCCACTGATTGAACCGAGAGCATCGACAGCCTCGTTGTAAGCGACAGCGTCGAGAGCACGGAGTGTCGCGGGCTCGTCCGCATAGATCCTGACCATCTCAGCCTCAAGCTCGGCAAGCTGCTCGTCGTTCTCTGGTCTTCTTTCTTCGATCCTCGCGATCACCTCATAGAAGCGTCGCTGCAGAAATTCGTGCGTTCTTGCTCGACCAGACCAATCGTAAACGAGCTGCAGCGCGCCGATTACAGCGACGACAAAGCCGATTGTGACTGCGGTCGAGCCTGCTTCCATTGTTGGAAACTGCTTGGAAAAAATATTCCTGCCCAAGTCCGCGGCGGCCGTAGTGCCGAGGACGACGACAAGAAAGTTGGCGCTCTTGGACCAAGTATCGAGGCGTCGTTGGCGAGCCTTATGGTAGTGCGCATTTCGAAGAGCATCGAACCTGAGATTCCAGCCGCGGTACGAGATTCCGGATTTGTAATTCAGTTGGTCGGCACGGATTGAGGACTCAACTACCGGTTCAGTATCATTCATCAGCTATCTTTCGATCTGCCGCGAGGAGGCTGCGGGCGTGGCGGCGGCCGCGGTCCCGGGCCTCGGGTAGAAAATGTTGCGTGGGGTTCTGAGGGCGCATCGCCCAAGCCGTTCGTCAGAGCACGATCTTGGGAACGGCGTAGATGTGCTCCCTTTGCAATTCCCAACGAGACTTCTGTCTCGTGTATGCGACGCGTGAGGTGCTGGACTTGTCGACGGCGCTTGTTTGGATCCGTATTCGGCTCTGCTCGGATATCCCTCAAGCGATCGCGGAGTCGGCTCAGTTCGCGCTTCAGCTCGACTTCTTCAGTCTGACTTAATTTGCGGGGCTGCGAAGCTGTTTGCTTGTCGGGATTGCGCGCCGATACCTCTCGAGGAGGCACCCAGTTCTGTCCTGGAATGACAGGCTTTCGAGCCACAATTGATCATCCCTAACGTGCGTCCTGGATGATCAAATCAACGGGGATCGCATGCCATCAATTTCAATGGCGCTCTGATCAGAGTCGGGCATCCCATCAATCCGCCCGCCGCACACCGGACAATGATCCGACGGAACCCAATAATGAAAGGCGCCCGACATTGTCGGGCGCCCATTCGAATTGCGGAACTCAACCTGCAATCGCGGAAACACTATGCCTCGATTTTCAAGTCCTGCATGCGTGCGATCTTACGAGCAGCCCGTCGTGCTCCCGCAGGTGTTGCATTTCAGGCAGGTTCCGTTGCGGACCAGCGTGAAGTTTCCGCACTCGCCGCAGCTGTCGCCGACATAGCCCTTCATGATCGCCTCGGCCCGGCGCTCGGACTGGGTCGGCTGAGCGGCCGGGGCCGAGAAGCCGAGCTTGGCCATCTCGACCTCGCCATAGGCCTCCGGCTCTTCCTTCAGCGCGGTCGCGCCGGCGGTGGCGAGGCCGGTCGCGGAGGCGACCGAACGGGCGACCGCATCGTTCGCCGCGCCGCCTCCCTGGATGGCGAGCAGGTTGATCGGCTTGCCGCGGCGGAAGCCGGTGGAGGCGAGGGGAGTCGTCACCACCGGAGCCGCATCCGGCGCCTTGTCCTGACCGACGCCGCCGCCGATCACGTCATGGCCGATCTCGCTCGGATCGACATGGGCGAGGTCGTTGCGGCCGAGATAGGAGATCGCCAACTCGCGGAAGACGTAGTCGAGGATCGAGGTCGCGTTCTTGATCGACTGGTTGCCGGCGACGAAGCCCGAGGGCTCGAAGCGGGTGAAGGTGAAGGCCTCGACATACTCCTCCAGCGGCACGCCGTATTGCAGGCCGAGCGAGACCGCGATGGCGAAGTTGTTCATCATCGCCCGGAAGGCCGCGCCCTCCTTGTGCATGTCGATGAAGATCTCGCCGAGGCGCCCGTCCGAATATTCGCCAGTATGGACATAGACCTTGTGGCCGCCGACGGTGGCCTTCTGGATATAGCCGGTGCGGCGATCCGGCATCTTCTCGCGCTCGCGCTTGCGCTCGATGCGCTCGACGATGCGCTCGACGATCTTCTCCGAGATCTGGGTGGCACGCGCGGCCATCGGCTGGGCGACCAGCGTCTCGACCGCGTCATCCGCCTCGTCGTCCTCATCCGAGATCAGCGCCGAGTTCAGCGGCTGCGAGAGCTTGGAGCCGTCGCGGTAGAGGGCGTTCGCCTTCAGTGCCAGCTTCCACGAGAGCATATAGGCGCTCTTGCAGTCCTCGACCGTCGCCTCGTTCGGCATGTTGATGGTCTTGGAGATCGCGCCCGAGATGAAGGGCTGGGCCGCCGCCATCATGCGGATATGGCTCTCGACCGAGAGATAGCGCTTGCCGATGCGGCCGCAGGGGTTGGCGCAATCGAAGACGTTGTAGTGCTCGGTCTTGAGATGCGGTGCGCCTTCCAGGGTCATCGCGCCGCAGACATGGACGTTGGCGGCCTCGATCTCGGCCTTGCTGAAGCCGAGGAAGGGCAGGAGCTCGAACGACATGTCGTTCAGCTTCTCGGCCGGGACCTTGAGCGTGCCGGTGAGGAAATCCTCGCCCAGCGTCCACTTGTTGAAGACGAACTTGATGTCGAAGGCGCTCTTCAGCCCCTTCTCGACCGCCTCGATCTTCTCGTCGGTGAAGCCCTTGGCACGAAGCGTCGAGGGGTTGACGCCCGGCGCCTGCTTCATCGAGCCGTGGCCGACGGCATAGGCCTCGATCTCGGCGATATCGGCCTCGCGGTAGCCGAGCGCACGCAGCGCATCCGGCACGGCACGGTTGATGATCTTGAAGTAGCCGCCGCCGGCGAGCTTCTTGAACTTCACCAGCGCGAAATCAGGCTCGATGCCGGTGGTGTCGCAATCCATGACGAGGCCGATCGTGCCGGTCGGCGCGATCACGGTCGCCTGGGCATTGCGATAGCCGTAGCGCTTGCCCTGCTCCAGCGCCTCGTCCCAGACAGCGCGCGAACGCTCCGCCATGGTGACGGCCGAGCCGCCGAGGCGGACCAGCGTCGCATGGTCGAGCGGGACCGGGGTGACGCTCAGGCCCTCATAGCCGTCGGCGAGGCCATGGGCCGCGGTGCGGTGGTTGCGGATGACGCGCAGCATGTGGCTGGCGTTCTTCTTGTAGCCGGGGAAGGGGCCGAGCTCGCCTGCCATCTCGGCCGAGGTGGCATAGGCGACGCCGGTCATGATCGCGGTGAGCGCGCCGGCGAGCGCACGGCCCTCGTCGGAATCGTAGCCGAGGCCCATGGTCATCAGCAGGCCGCCGATATTGGCATAGCCGAGGCCGAGCGTGCGGTACTCGTAGGAGAGTTCGGCGATCTCGCGGCTCGGGAACTGCGCCATCGTCACCGAGATTTCGAGCACGACGGTCCAGAGCCGGCAGAGATGCTCATAGGCCGCGACGTCGAAGCTCTTGGTCTGCGTGTCGTAGAACTGCAGCAGGTTGGCCGAGGCCAGGTTGCAGGCGGTATCGTCGAGGAACATGTACTCGGAGCACGGGTTGGACGCCCGGATCCGGCCGGAAGCCGGGCAGGTGTGCCAGTCGTTCATCGTCGAGTTGAAGTGCAGGCCGGGATCGGCCGAGGCCCAGGCGGCGTAGCCGATCTTCTCCCAGAGGTCGCGGGCCTTCAGCGTCTTGAGGACCTTGCCGGTGGTGCGGCCGGTCAGGTTCCAGTCGCTATCCGTTTCCACCGCGCGCAAAAAGTCGTCGGTCAGCGAGACCGAGTTGTTCGAGTTCTGGCCGGAAACGGTGAGATAGGCGTCGGAATCCCAGTCGGTGTCGTAGGTGTCGAAGGAGATGTCCTTGTAGCCCTGCCTGGCGAACTGGATGACGCGCTTGATGTAGTTGTCCGGAACCAGCGCCTTGCGGGCGAGCTTGATCTCGCGCTTGAGCGCCGGGTTCTTCTCGGGATCGAAGCAGCTATCGCCTTCGCCCTCGCAGTTCACGCAGGCCTTGAGCACGGCCTTCATGTGCTTCTTGACGGTCTTGGAGCCGGTGACGAGAGCCGCGACCTTCTGCTCCTCCTTCACCTTCCAGTCGATATAGGCCTCGATATCCGGATGGTCGGCGTCGACCACGACCATCTTGGCGGCGCGGCGGGTGGTGCCGCCCGACTTGATGGCGCCGGCGGCGCGGTCGCCGATCTTGAGGAAGGACATCAGGCCGGAGGACTTGCCGCCGCCGGCGAGCTTCTCGCCTTCGCCCCGCAGCATCGAGAAGTTCGAGCCGGTGCCGGAGCCGTACTTGAACAGGCGGGCTTCACGGACCCAGAGGTCCATGATGCCGCCCTCGTTGACGAGGTCGTCCTGCACGCCCTGGATGAAGCAGGCATGCGGCTGCGGGTGTTCGTAGCTCGACTTCGACTTCACCAGCTTGCCGGTCTTGAAGTCGACGTAGAAATGGCCCTGGCTGGGACCGTCGATGCCATAGGCCCAATGCAGGCCGGTATTGAACCATTGCGGCGAGTTCGGCGCGACGCGCTGGGTGGCGAGCATGAAGCGCAGCTCGTCATGGAAGGCGGCGGCGTCCTCTTCCGAGGAGAAATAGCCGCCCTTCCAGCCCCAATAGGTCCAGCAACCGGCGAGGCGGTCGAAGACCTGCTTGGACGAGATCTCGGAGCCGTAGCGCTCGCCCTCGGGCAATTCGGCGAGAGCGGCCTCGTCGGCGACCGAGCGCCAGAGGAAGGAGGGAACGTCGTTCTCCTCGAACTTCTTCAAGCGCGCCGGCACGCCGGCCTTGCGGAAATATTTCTGCGCGAGCACGTCGCTCGCGACCTGCGACCAGGTCTCGGGAACCTCGATGCCTTCAAGCCGGAAGACGACCGAGCCGTCCGGGTTCTTGATCTCGCTGACGGCCGATCGGAACGGGATCGCGGCATAGGGCGACTGTCCGGCGGAGGTGTAGCGGCGCTCGATGCGCATGATCTTCGTCCCTTGATCTGCCGCGGGCAGATGCCCCGCGCGGCCGGTTGATCACCGGCTCCTGATGTCAGTCCAAACTCGGTTCGATGCCCTGTGGGTCCTGACGGTGTAGCCCCGCCAATGGTCCCGGACGCGCCCAAAATGCCCGCGCAGATCCATTCGCTTCCGCTGTTGATGGCGGATGCGGCGGCAGGCCCGGAACACACTGGAAAACTAGGGTTTCGCAGTCATCCAGAGGGGGTGCCGCCGGCCGTCATGCGATGGTCAAAATCTAGTCCCGCGCGGCGGGCTACGTCAAGGAATAGTGTTCGCCAAACCCTGTGGGCACGACATCTGGTAGGTATGTGTGGGTTATGGGGATAAGTTTCAAGGCCTCGGCTAAGCCTTGGAAATGGCGGGAAGAATCACCGCGGCGCGGCAAGATTGCCACAGCGCCGCGCGAAGCGCAGTCATTAAAATCCCCACTATTCACGGTAAAGAATGTGTGAATCCCGGTGCAGGCCGGGCGCTTGCAGACCGCGCTTGCAGGCACCGCTCCAAGTGCTTGAAGTCGATGCGCTTCGGGGCCTGATTGTGGCGAGGCCGGAGCCGAATCACGGCAAAATGCGGGCGAGGGACGTCGCGGGAATCAGCGTTGCGCTCCGGGAGCCGTCAGGTCTCCAGCGGAGAAACGAGAGCATACTCCGCCGGCCTCCTTCGCTGGACGCCGGTGCCGAGCTTCTGTCGCGCGCGGCGGCTGGCTGCGCGACGGTCGGCAGCGGCGTTCGGGCTGGACAGGGCGGGGTCCTGCCGCCATAAGTCGGGCGAAGACGCGCCCGCATCTCTGCGCGGCGGCGCGAGCGCATGGATGAAGGCGAAGGAAGGCTGGGCGATGAAGGACTGGCTGCTGCAGATCTTCACCTGGTGGAACGGCCAGACGATCGGCACGCGCTTCTATACATGGCGCTTTGGTGAAAAGGTCGGCGAGGACGAGTTCGGCAATGTCTATTACCGCACCAAGGGTGGGGTGAAGGACAAGGCGCTCGGCTTCCAGCGGCGCTGGGTGATCTATAACGGCCCGATCGAGGCATCGACCATTCCGCCGGGCTGGAACGGCTGGCTGCACCATACCGTCGACGTCGCCCCTTCCGAGGAAAGCTACAAGCCGCGCGAGTGGCAGCAGCCGCACCAGCAGAACTGGACCGGCACGGCGCTGGCCTATCGTCCTCAGGGGTCGACGCTGGCCGAGGGCGAGCGCCCGGCCGCCACCGGCGATTACCAGGCATGGACGCCTGGGAACTGAGCCGCAGGCGACGACAGCATTGAAGCCGCTCCTCTGGGTGCGGCTTTTTTGTTTGGGCAGACCCGGGCCGGGCCGGCGCGCTTCCGCACAAAGCGGCGTTTCGGGGTCGATGCCCTTTTTCCGCTGCGTTTACCGTGTTACTGCGCGCCGTCGCGGTCTTTTCCGCGCTGTCGAAGAGATTCGCGCCAGCATGCCGTCGTTGCTCCGTTTTCAGACCCTGGCAAGCCTCGCTACGAGCGCCGCCGCGATCCTGGCCCTGACCGGCCCGGCGCAGGCCGACCGCATCCGCAACCCGACCGCGGTCTTCGCCGGCCTCGACAAGATCACCGGCCGCATCATTTCGTTCGAGGTCGCCGTCGACGAGACGGTTCAGTTCGGCGCGCTGCAGTTGACGCCCCGCGTCTGCTGGACCCGTCCGCCGACCGAGGCGCCGCAGACCGATTCCTTCGTCGAGGTCGACGAGGTGACGTTCAACAACGAGTACCGGCGCATCTTCACCGGCTGGATGTATGCGGCCAGCCCCGGCCTGCACGGCGTCGAGCACGCGATCTACGATGTCTGGCTCACCGACTGCAAAGGCGGCACCGAGCTGGTGGTCGATCCGAAGGAGCCCGAGCCGACGCCGGCGCCCGAAGATCCCCGGCGCCCGCGCACGCCCGCGCGCGACCCGAACCAGCCGCCCCCGCTTCAGCAGCCGGTCCCGCCGCCGGGGGGGCGCATCGATGTCGAGCCGCCGCGTGGCGTGCCGGTGCAGCCGCAGCGCCCGAGCCAGCGCTTCTTCCCGACCAATCCCGTTCCCGGTGGCCGCGATCCGGCCGGCGGTGGTTGACCGCCCTCAGAGTTCCGCCAGGGCTTGACGGCCGCTGATGACAGCGGTCGTCGGCCAGCGATGCCAATCGCTGCCCTCGGTCAGCAAGGCCTCCTCGAGCCGCAGCCGATAGGCATCGCGCGGGATCTCGATGGTGCCGAACTGGGCCAGGTGGGTCGTCTGGAACTGGGTGTCGAGTAGGCGATAGCCGCCATGGCGCAACCGCGCGACGAGGTGGACCAGCGCCACCTTCGAGGCATCGGTCTCACGGTGGAACATGCTCTCGCCAAAGAAGGCCGCGCCCACCGAAAGCCCGTAGAGGCCGCCGACGAGCCGGCCTTCGCGCCAGCATTCGACGGTATGGACATGGCCGAGCCGGAACATCTCTCCAAAGATCGCGCGGATGCGGCCGTTGATCCAGGTTTCCGGCCGGTCGGGGCGCGCCTCTGCGCAAGCCGCGACGACGGCCTCGAAGTCGTTGTCGACCCGGATCTCGAAGCGGTCCGAGCGCACCGTCCGGGCAAGCCGCGCCGAAACATGGAAGCCGTCGAGGGGGATGATGCCGCGCCATTCCGGCTCGACCCAGAACAGCTCGGGAGCATCGGCCGTCTCCGCCATCGGGAAGATGCCGGCGGCATAGGCGCGCAGCATGATCTCGGGCGTGATCGCAGGCGAACGAACAGGGGCGGAACGGGCCTTCATGATGGGATGGGAGCGCGGGGCGGGCCGCCTGTCAAACGGTAGCGGTGAGCAGGCTGCGGAACAACGCCGTCATTCCGGACAAGCCGCTCGGCGGCGCCGATCCGGAATCCATTACAGGGCGCCGGCGCTCGACGATGGATCCCGGGTCAAGCTCGGGATGACGGAGAGGTTCGGTGGGAACTCGACCGGCGCCGGGACTTCAGAGAGCGTCTGAAGAACTCGATGCAGGCGGCTGACGAATCAGCCTTCCGCCTGCTCCTCACCCGGTCCCTCGTCGCCAGCGTCCTCGCTGCCGTCGCCGTTCTCGCCGTCGTCGTTGATGCACTCGACCGAGACGACCTTCTCGTCCTTGTCGGTGTTGAACACCGTCACGCCCTGCGTCGAGCGCCCGGCGATGCGGATGCGGTTGTTCGCGCCGGCATCGACCGGCACGCGGATGACCTGGCCGCCATCGGTGACGAGCATGAGCTGGTCGCTGTCCAGCGCCGGGAAGGAGGCGACGAGCTTGCCGTTGCGGTCGTTCACGACCATGGCGACGATACCCTTGCCGCCGCGCCCGGTGACCCGGTACTCGAAGGAGGAAGTGCGCTTGCCGTAGCCCTTCTCCGAGACCGTCAGGATGAACTGATTGGCGGCATCCATCTCCGCGTAGCGTTCGAGGCCGAGCTCGATATCGCCGGCGGCAGCTTCCTCGGCATCGACATTCTCGACAATGGCCTCGCCGGTTTCTTCACCCTCGGCTCCCGCCGCGCGACGCATGATCGCCGCGCGCTTGAGATAGGCGGCGCGTTCGTCCGGGGTGGCGTCGAGATGGCGCAGGATCGCGAGCGAAATGACCTCGTCGCCCTTGGCCAGATTGATGCCGCGCACGCCGGTCGAGTCGCGGCCCTTGAAGACGCGCACCTCCGGGACGGCGAAGCGAATGCACTGGCCGTCCGCCGTGGTCAGCAGCACGTCATCATTTTCGGTGCAGATCTGAACGTCGACGATATGATCACCCTCGTCGAGTTTCATCGCGATCTTGCCGGCGCGGTTGACGTTGACGAAGTCGGAGAGCTTGTTGCGGCGCACCCCACCCGAGGAGGTGGCGAACATCACGTCAAGCGTCTCCCAGCTCGCCTCGTCCTCCGGCAGCGGCATGATGGTGGTGATGCGCTCGCCCTGCTCGATCGGGAGCATGTTGACCAGCGCCTTGCCGCGCGCATTCGGTGCCGAGAGCGGCAGCCGCCAGACCTTCTCCTTGTAGACCTGGCCTTCCGAGGAGAAGAACAGCACCGGCGTATGGGTATTGGCGACGAACAGGCGCGAGACGAAATCTTCGTCCTTGGTCGCCATGCCGGAGCGGCCCTTGCCGCCGCGCCGCTGCGCCCGATAGGTCGAGAGCGGCACGCGCTTGATGTAGCCACCATGCGAGACGGTGACGACCATGTCCTCGCGGGCGATCAGATCCTCGTCGTCGAGGTCGGAGCCCCAGTCCTGGATCTCGGTGCGGCGCGGCGTGGCGAAGGCGGTCTTCACCTCGGCGAGCTCGGCCTTGACGATCGACTGGATGCGGGCGCGCGAGCGCAGGATGTCGAGATAGTCGGCGATCTCCTTGGCGAGCTTCTCCAGCTCGTCGCCGATCTCGTCGCGGCCGAGAGCGGTGAGGCGGGAGAGGCGCAGCTCCAGGATCGCCTTGGCCTGCGCATCCGAAAGGCGGTAGGTGCCGTCCGGGTTCATCGGATGGCGCGGATCATCGACCAGCGCGATCAGGGGGGCGATGTCGTCGGCCGGCCAGTCGCGCGCCATCAGCGCCTCATGCGCATCGGACGGGGTCGGCGCGGTGCGGATCAGGCGGATGACCTCGTCGATATTGGCGACGGCTGTGGCGAGGCCGCAGAGCACATGGGCGCGCTCGCGGGCCTTGTTGAGCAGGTAGCGCGTGCGCCGCGAGACGACCTCCTCGCGGAACTCGACGAAGGCCGAGATGAAGTCCTTGAGGTTGAGCACTTCGGGGCGGCCACCGTTCAGCGCCACCATGTTGGCGCCGAAGGAGGTCTGCAGCGGGGTGAAGCGGTAGAGCTGGTTCAGCACCACGTCGGCGACGGCGTCGCGCTTGACCTCGATGACGACGCGCACGCCCTCGCGGCTGGATTCGTCGCGCAGGTCGGAGATGCCCTCGATGCGCTTCTCGCGCACGAGATCGGCGATCTTCTCGACCATCGTCGCCTTGTTCACCTGATAGGGAATTTCGGTGACGATGATCGCCTCGCGCTCCTTGCGCAGCTCCTCGATATGGGTCTTGGACCGCATCACGATCGAGCCACGGCCGGTGTGATAGGCGGCGTGGATGCCGCTGCGGCCCATGATCGAGGCGCCGGTCGGGAAGTCCGGGCCAGGGACGATCTCGATCAGGCTGTCGATCGAGATTTCGGGATCGTCGATATAGGCGGTGCAGGCGTCGATGACCTCGCCGAGATTATGCGGCGGGATGTTGGTCGCCATGCCGACCGCGATGCCGCCGGCGCCGTTGACGAGCAGGTTCGGATAGCGCGCCGGCAGGACGGTCGGCTCATGCTCCTTGCCGTCGTAGTTCGGCTGGAAATCGACCGTTTCAAGGTCGAGGTCCTCGAGCAGCGGCATCGCCGCCTTGTCGAGGCGGGCCTCGGTGTAACGGTCGGCGGCGGGCGAGTCGCCGTCCATCGAACCGAAATTGCCCTGGCCGTCGATCAGAGGCAGGCGCAGCGAGAAATCCTGCGCCATGCGCACCAGCGCGTCGTAGACCGCGAGATTGCCGTGCGGATGGTACTTACCCATCGTGTCGCCGACGATGCGGGCGCATTTGGTGTAGGGCCGCTCGGGCAGGTTCTTGTTCTCGTGCATCGAGAACAGGATGCGGCGGTGGACGGGCTTCAGGCCGTCGCGGACATCGGGCAGAGCGCGGCTCACGATCACGCTCATGGCGTAATCGAGATAGCTCTTCTTCATCTCGTCGGTGATCGCGATCGGCTTGATGTCGCCGCCGAAATCCGGGGCGTCGTCGCGCTTGTCGTCGGTATCGTCGCTCAAGGAGAAATGTCCCGATTCATGTTCGTTTTCAGGCTTCTGGCTACCCGATTCCGGCCTTTCGCGCCAGCAAAAGCGGGCGCTGTCCCGGCAAAAATAAAGCAAGCGATATCAATCGGTTGCTGGCAATTTTCGCAGGCATCCACAGCCGCTGCCACAATCCCGCCTTTCTTGGCGCGTGACGGCGGGCAAAAGCCGTGTTCAAGTCGCGCGCATGTTCGTCGAATTCGCCACTGCTGCCCTCGTCACGATGCTGGTGACGCTCGACCCGCCGGGCCTGGCGCCGATCTTCCTGTCGCTGACGCGCGGCATGTCGGCGGGGGAGCGGCGGCAGGTGGCGGTGCGCGCCTGCATCATCGCCTTCTGCATCATGGGGTTCTTCGGCGTCGCCGGAGACGTGGTGCTGAAGGCGCTCGGCGTCTCGCTGCCGGCCTTCCGCATCGCCGGTGGGCTGCTGCTGTTCTGGATCGCCTTCGAGATGGTGTTCGAGCGTCGCAACGAGCGCAAGCAGCAGACGGCCGATACCGCGATCACGCAGGATCATATCCGCAACGTGGCGGCCTTTCCGCTGGCGATTCCGCTGATGGCGGGGCCGGGGGCGCTGACGGCGATGATCCTGCTCGCCGGCCGCGCCGGCGGCGATCCCGTGCTGCTGGTCACGCTGGCGGTGATCTGCGGGCTGGTGATCCTGAGTTGCCTCGTCGTGTTCCTGACCGCGACGCCGATCGCGAGGCTGCTCGGCGTCACCGGCAATATCGTGCTGACGCGCCTGCTCGGCGTGGTGCTGGCGGCGCTGGCGGTGCAGTTCGTCATCGACGGGGTGAGGGCGGCGGCGCAGGCCGGATAGGCCGCTTTCGGTCATCGACCCGATCGACGTGGTTTGTGAGTCGGCTGTAGGCGCTTGAGCCGGGAATAGGGCACGACCATGGAACTTGCGACGATCATCGCCGAACGCAGCATGTTGGCCTTCGGCCTGTGCCTGTTCCTGCTTCACATGGTCGTTTACGAACTGGGCTATCGCATCGGCCGGCGCCTGAGCAACGGCCCGGGCAATGCGCCGGAAGCCGTAGGCGTCGTGGTCGGTGGCATGCTGGCACTTCTGGCCTTCGTGCTGGCGCTCACACTGAGCTACTCCAATGCCCGCTTCGCCGAACGCCGCGTCGGCAGTCTCGCCGAGGCCAACGCGATCGGAACGTCATGGCTGAGGGCGAAGGCGATCGGGACGCCACGGGGAGAGGAGATCGCGACGCTCCTCGAACAGTACACGGTCGTCCGGGCCGATTTCGTCCGGGCCGGACGGGACACGGCCGTTGCCGAGAACCTCAATCGGCGGACCAGCGCGCTCCAGTCGCAGATCTGGGGCCATCTTTCGGCAATCGTCCGTGAGAAGCCGGATGCCATCTCCGGCGCGCTGATGGCCTCCCTGAACGAGACATTCGATGCGAGCACGAACGAGCGCTTCGCTTTCGAGACGCGATTGCCGATGCAGCTGTTCTGGCTGCTCATCGGCATTACGCTCGTCACCCTGGCATGCCTCGGCTATCAGTTCGGCCTCAGGGCCAAGCCGCTGCGCTTCCTGATCGCCCTGCTGACGCTGATGTGGACATCGGTCATCATCGACATCCTTGATCTCGCATCCGGCCGCATCGGCAAGTTCAGGACCGGAACGGCTGCCTATGAATGGACGCTCAACGGCTACAGGAGCGGGATTACCATTCCGCCCCTGCCGCCCCCTCGGTGAGGCAGGGCCTCATCCTCGGCGCAGGTCGTGGCCCAGAGCGGATTGGTCGTCCCATCGACGGGGTCGGACGTCTCATTCCGCAACCGTCGGCCGGCCGATGCTTCGTTTCGTCAAGGCGGCGGCGAGAAGCCTGCCGACGACAACGATGAACAGGTCAGGGCGTTCGGGATACTCCTGCGGATCGAGTGCCACCCCCAGCACGACGGGCTTCTGGTTCGGAGCCTTGATTGGCCAAAAATCGAAGCGCGAGGAATCGAAAGGGTACACGCCTGCTCGCACAGGGCAGCCTTGGTCGAGGGACGATCGTGCAGCTGCGAACTCGCTCGCTTCGGCCTCGATCGGCCCGAGGCATGCGATTGTTTCAAGGCGCCCGTCCGCCGGTGCCATGACGACAACTGAAACATGGAACATCTCTTCAAGTGCGGCGGCAGCTCTGTTCGCCATGTCGCGCGGCGGCATTGTTTCGAAGAGGGCGGAGCTGAAGGACTGCAAAGCCTGTTCCTGACGGAGCCGCAACTTCAAGGCCGCTTGCCGCCGGGCCGCCAGCGATGCCAGACCGCTCGCCATCCCGCCCACGACCAGCAGCAATCCGATCGCCCAGATGTTCGCCGGATCCTCGACCTGAAGCGAGAAGCGGGGTGCGGTGAAGAAGAAGTTGTAGGCCGACGCGCCCGCCACGGCGGCGAGCATCGAAGGGCCGAAGCCAAATGCAATGGCTGTCACGATGACCGGCAGCACATAGATCAGCGAAAGGTTGGGAACTGTCGCAACGCTTTCCAGCGCCGATGCCACCACCGTCGCCAAAGCCGACAGAGCGAGAGCTGCGAGATATCCCACCGCTATCGGAAGGTCGGCTCCCTGCCGATCTGTTGTGCCGCCGACCGCATTGGCAGCGCCCCCATCGACGTCTTGGATGCTGCCCGAGTTCGCCATGAAAAGCCTCTCTCGATTACCAGCTGCCGTTGACGGCATCAGTGAACCGGCATTCCCGATCTAGGACGAGGGGCATAGGGTTTCTATGTGGCGATACTCATCCAAAAATAGGAATTTGATAGGAGTTGATCCAGCGGTTGCCAGGTCTGCGGGAATTCCGTGGCTGGGTGTCTGGCAAGGCCACCGAGAGGCTTCAGGAAAACGCCGCAGGGCCGAACTGCAGGCTCTGTGATCGCTCGACCCATGGCGAGCGGTTCGCGGAACAATCCGGAACCGCTCGCCAGGCAGGTCGATGGAACCTACTTCTCCAGGAAGGCCCGGATCGCGCCCTCGGCCTGCTTCATCGACATCACGCCGTCGAGATGGCCGCGTGCGCCGCTGATCGTGACATGGGTGATGTCGCGCCCGGCGTCCTTCGCTGCCTTCAGCGTGCGCTCGACTGCATCCGGCGTGAAGACCAGGTCCTTCGGCTGGGTGATGTAGAGCATCGGCGCCCTGATCTTCGCCATGCCGTCGGCCAGCGAGGTGCCGCCGGCGGCAAAGAGCTGGTTCGCCTTGATGAGGTAGAGGAAATGGTTGGCGTCGGAGACCTTGGCACGCGCGGCGCCGGCATTGTCGAGGATGCTCTGGAACTGGAACCGGTTGAAGAGCGCCTTGGCCGGATCGTCGCCCTCCTTTGCCGGCCGGCGCCCGAAGGTGGCGTTGGCCCAGTCCTGATGGTTTGCCTGCAGCGTCACCGCGGCCAGAGCCTTGGAGAGGCCGGCGAGCGGCGGCGTCTTGCCGTAGTAGTCGCCATTGTTCCAGTTGGGATCGACGAGGATGGGCGCCGCCCAGACGTCGAGCCAGCCGATCAGCATGGCGTCGGCCTCGGCCGCTCCGATCACGGGCATTGCCTTGGCGACCATCTCCGGGTGACTCGCCGCCCATTCGAAGGTCTGAAGCGAGCCCATCGAGGGCCCGGCGACCAAAGCGAGCTTCTTGATGCCAAGGCTTTCGACCAGGGCCTTCTGAACCTCGACGAAGTCGCGGACGGTGACGATCGGAAAGTCCAGCGCATAGGGCTTGCCGGTGTCGGGATCGATGGAGGCCGGGCCGGTGGTCGTCGTCTTCGGATCGCCCGTGTTGAGGTTCACCAGCGTGTCGGACGAGATCACGAAATATTTGTTGGTGTCGATCGCCTTGCCCGGACCGACGATGGCGTCCCAGTAGCCGGGCGCGGCATCTGAGGCCGCGTACTTGCCGGCCGCATGCGAATTGCCCGAGAAGAAGTGGCAAATCAGGATGGCGTTGGATTTGTCGGCGTTGAGCGTGCCGTAGCTCTCCCAGCCGACGCGCACCTGCTTCAGCGTCCGTCCCGATTGGGTCGTGAAGCTCGGCAGCTCGAAGACCTTCTTCTCGACCATCAGATCCTGTGCGCTGGCCATCCCTGCTGCCACCCATCCTGCAAGGGCGAGAGCGCCCGTCATCCAAAGCTTCATGCGATTTCCCTCCTCCGGCCGTCAGGCGGCCTTCGCCGCATCAGAGCGGATTCTGGCGCAGCGCGGAAGCGGCTTTGATCAGCGGGTGAGAGGCGACGGGAGCGCTACGCCGGCAGGGCTGACGACGGCTTCCGTTTCAAGCTCCAGGAGCGGGGAGGCGACCGGCCCCCTGAGGCTGAAAGGCAGCTTCAGCGCGCTGGCGGTCGAGGAGAGCGAGGCTGCCATGTCGAGGGTGCGGGTGCGCAGCGAGGTGTTGCCGGTCAGGTTGAAGCGATAGCTCGGCCCGCTCATTTCGGCGTCGGTCAGCACGAGCAGCCCGCCGGCAATGCCGGCATTGGCGGTGAGGATATCGAAGGCGGTCTTGCCCTGGCGCCAGTCACGCAGGGCCTGCGCAGGGTTGCGCTCGGCACGGCGCAGCAGGTCGACGAAGGCGACGCCGCCGATCTCGCCTTGCTTGATCGCGAGATTGGCGCGGCCGGTCAGGGTGCCCAGCAATTCGTCGAAGCTGCGGCCGGCGCCATCGAGGGCGAGCTGGAAATTGCCGTTGCCGCTGAGGCGCGACAATTGCGGAACGTCGCTCCCCGCCTGACCCAGATTGACCTTTTCCAGCCCGGCCTGAACCTTGACATCGACCCCTGCCGGCGCGCTGACCGCGAGCAAGCGTCCCTTGACGTTGCCGCCATAGGCGCCGGCCCGAAGCAGGCCGGTCTCGAAGCGGCCCTTCTTGATCAGGAGATAGCTGGCGACGTCATGCAGGCGCGCGCCGTTCAACTTCGCCGCATCGACCGAAATCCGGAGGTCGATCTCGCGCCCCGTCCAGCCGTCGAGATCGAAGGGGCTCGCATCGGCGGCATCGACCACGGGAAGCGGGAGGCGATTGACGAGGCGGCCGATGTCGAGCGCCGCTCCGGCCATGGTCCCCGAGAGCGCGAAGCGCCCGCCCGTGCCTTCGGTCAGCTTGAGCACGCCGTCGAGGCGCTCGCCGTCGAGGCTGACGATGGCGTTGTTGAAGGAGGCCTCGTGCGGCTTGATCTGCAGATCGGCCGACAGGGTCAGGGCTCCGAGCGCGGAGGCCAGCCGCGAATCCTCGCCGAACCACCGGAGAAGCTGGGGGACGGAGGGGGTGGAGAGGGCGAGAGGTCCGCTGATCACTGTTTCGCCCGGCGCCGAACGGGCGCCCTCGAAGCGCAGTTTCAGAAGCGACGAGGTGGCGGACAGGGCGGCCTTGGCGCTGCCGCCGGCCATCGGCCAGCGCAGGGAGACTTCGGTCGGGACGCCGCGCCAGGTCAGCGAGCCGCCCAGGTCGAGCGGATCGTTCGGGCCGCGCTCGTCGATGACGAGATTGAGATCGCGCACCACGCTCTGGATCGCGCCCTTTGCCCTCAAGAAGAGCGAACCGCCCTGAACGACGATCTTGCTTTGGCTGCGCAGCCTTCCGAACTCGGCCAGAGGCGGGGCCAGCCAGTCGGTCAGGCCGTCGCTGCCGGGCGCCACCACGACGTCGATCTGCGGCACGACGAGATCGATCCGGTCAAATTCGAGCCGTCCCGTCACCAGCGGGAGGAGGCGCAGATGCGCCCGCATGCGGGCCGCGCTGCCTGAAAGGGCTCCATCGTGCTGGCTGAACTTGACGTGGGACAGGCTGATGCGCGGGAGCGGCAGGAACGCGATCTCGGCACGCTCGATGCCCTTGACGACGAAGCCCGTCTTCTCTTCGATGGCGGCAACGGCACTGCGCTCGACGCGGCCGAGCGCGAGATCCCAGGACTGCGAACCGAGCAGACCGAGGATGACGGCAAGGCTAAAGGCGAAGATCGCTGTGCGTCTTGTCATGGACTTCCGAATCGGTTCCGGCCGAAAGTCAGCCAGCCCCCTGGCGGCGCTTGGTGTAAGCCGATGCTGCCTGGTTGTCGAGGCCGGGAAACTGGCTATCCAGCGCGATTTGCACCGGTTTTGGCCAGAACGATGGCCGGATAGAGGCCGGCGAGAATGATCAGCAGGGCTGCGAGCGCTCCCTCCTCGAAGACGCCGCGCGAGGCATGGCCGTAGACCACGGTGGCCAGCGTGTCGAGGTTGAGGGGGCGCAGCAGCAGCGTTGCCGGCAGTTCCTTCAGGCAATCGACGAAGACGAGCAGGGCCGCGCCCGCGACGGCCGGGCGCATCAGCGGCCAGTGGATGCGATGCAGGATTTCGGGCTGGCCCGCGCCGAGCGCGCGCGCCGCATCGTCGATCCGCGGCGAAACCCGGCTGAGGCCGCTCTCCACGCCGGAGACGCCGATGGCGAGGAAACGCACGACATAGGCGATCACCAGTGCGGCGCCGGAACCGATCAGCAGCAGGCCGGGCTTGATGCCGAACAGCGCGGTGACGGTGCTCGCCAGCGCGTTGTCGAACGTGGCGATCGGGATTAGCAGGCCGAGCGCAAGGACCGTTCCGGGCACGGCATAGCCGAGCGAGGCGAGGCGGGCGAGAGGCTTCAGCCAGCTTTCGCGGCCGGCGCGGCTGGCGGTCGCGATGCCGAGTCCGAGCAGTACGACGAGGATTGCGGCGATGCCGGCCAGGAGGACGGCATTCCCGAGATGGCGCAGCAGCACGAGATCGAACTGCGCGAGCAGGCCGCGCCGCAGGATCTCGGAGACGAGATAGCCGATCGGCAGGACGGCGCCGAACAGGACGGGCAGGGCGCAGGCGGCCGCTGCCAGCATGCCGGCGGTGCGGCGCAGCGGCTTGCGGCCGACCGGGCGCGGCTGGCGCACGGGCAGGGCGAAGCGGCGCTGGCCGCGCAGCCGCGCCTCGGTCACGATCAGCAGGAACGTGACGAGCAGCATCACGCAGGCGATCTGCGCCGCGCCGGGCAGCGAGCCGCGATTGATCCAGGTGGTGTAGATCGAGAGGGTGAGCGAGCGGACACCGAGATATTCGGTCGCGCCGATGTCGTTGAGCGTCTCGAGCAGGACGAGCGTCAGCCCGGCCGCGAGTGCCGGCCGGGCGAGCGGCAGGCCGATGCGCCAGAACAGCCGGCCGGGCATCGCGCCCAAATTGCGGGCCGCCTCGACGATGGTGGCACCCTGAATGCTGAACAGGGCGCGGGTGGTGAGATAGACATATGGATAGAGCACGATCGCCATGATCGCGATCGCGCCGGGCAGGTTGCGCGGATCGGGAAACCAGTAGTCCCGCAGCGTGCGCCAGCCGGTCACTGCGCGCAGTGCGCTCTGCAGCGGCCCCTGGAAGCCGAGGAATTCGACGTAGATATAGGCGGTCAGATAGGTCGGCAGCGCCAGCGGCAGGACGAGCAGCCAATCGAAATGACGCCGGCCGGGAAATTCGAACTGGGTCACCAGCCAGGCGGTCCCGACGCCGAGCACGGCACTGACAAGGCCGATTCCCGCCAGCAGCAGCGCGGTCTGGACAAGGGCCGTCGGCAGCACATTGGCGGCGAGATGCGGCCAGATCTCCGCGGCCTGCGAGGAGGACAGCGCGGTCGCGAGCAGCGCCAGAAGCGGTGCCAGCACGAGGGCGCCGCCCAGCAGAGAGGCCAGGGCAAAACGCGTCGACGGCCGCCACGCAAGTGGCGACCGTCGCGAAGCTCCGAGCGGAGCGCTCAGGCTCAACTGTCGAAACCGACCTTGTCGACGAGATCGGCCGCGGGCTTGCGCTGCTTGGCGACATCGGAGAGCGGCAGCTTGTCCGGCGTGACGGTGCCGAGCAGCTTCACCGCGGCCGAATCGGTGACGGCGGCGTTGACCGGGAACTCGAAATTGCCGTTGGCGTAGAGGGCCTGCGCCTTTTCGCCGAGCATGTATTCGATCAGCTTGACGGCGTTGTCCTTGTTCGGCGCGTTCTTGGCCAGCGCCGCAGCCGAGACGTTCACATGGGTGCCGCCATTGGCGAAGGTGGTCTTGAGCGGCTTGATCGCGTCGAACCAGCCCTTCTGCTCATTCTTCGCCTGGCTCATCAGGCCGATATAGTAGGTGTTGATCACGGCGACGTCGCAGAGGCCGGACTGGATGTCGCGCGCGACGTCGCGATCGCCGCCGCCGGGCTTGCGGGCCGCATTGGCGCGCAACGCCTTGAGATAGGACTCCGCCTTCTCCGGGCCGTTATGGGCGATGTAGGCCGCGAAGAACGCGTTGTTGTAGGGGTGCTGGCCGGCGCGGATGCAGAACTTGCCCTTCCACTTCGGATCGGCGAGTTCCTCATAGGTGATCGAATCCTGCGCGACGCGGTCCTTCGAGGCGACGACGATGCGGGCCCGCTTGGTCAGGGTGACCCAGTTGTTGTCCGGGCGAAGCTGCGAGGGGACGATCTTGTCCACGGTCTGCGACTTGATCGGCTGGGTGATGCCGGCGTCGACCGCGGCGTTGATCTCGCCGACATCGACCACGAGCATGACGTCGGCCGGGCTGTTGGCACCTTCCGCGCGGATGCGCTCCTGCAGGCCGTCCTTCAGGAAGACGGCGTTGACCTTGATGCCGGTGTCCTTGGTGAAAGCTTCCAGCGCCGGGTTGAGCAGGGCGGGCTCACGCGTCGTGTAGAGATTGACTTCCTGGGCGAGGGCCGGAACGGCCAGCAGGCAGGACGACAGCGCCAGGGCATGGAGATGTGATTTTCCGATCATTCTTAGGCTCCGTCGGTTGGGGCGCCAGAAGCGCGACGCGCGAGCGTTAAAGCGCCGCCGATGGAGCTGTCAATAAAATCGTCCTTTCAAATCAGTGTGTTATTGCAGTTCTATTACAGTTCTTCTTTTGACTAATTCAAATATCAAAGCCATCGCTTTGGAAATACGGGAGGATTCTGCGGCCCGACAGTCGTGGCTCTTTCGTCTGGGCGTGACTCGAGCGTCAGGGTGACGCAGTCGTGATCGGGATCAACCGCACCGGGGTGTGCGCGCCCGGCCCCAGAGAACCGCGCAGCACGGCATCGCTGGCGACGGCGTCGTCCTGCAGGCGCGCCTCCCGCACCCGCATCTGCCGGCGCAGGCTGCCGGCCGCGGCCTCCATGCGCGAAATGCCGACCCGTTCGTCGATCTGCTGGCGCTGCCCGCTGGTCAGCTCCGGCGCCGTCCGGAAATCGCGGAAGTCGCGCCGGCTGTAGGGCCAGCTCGATCCTCCGGTGAACGTTGCGACCTTGCCGTCGAGAACGACGCTGTCGCCCGGGCGCAAGGTGATGTCCCGCAGAAGCGAGACGCGCCGTTCCCCCGTCTGGACGATGGCGGGACGGCATGCGGGATCAGCCGCCTTCTCATGGCTGTAGGCCATCGGCAGCGCCGCATAGCGCTGGCCGTCGGCTGCCACGGCGTTCTCGATGCCGCCCGCACCGGCCGGCACGCGAAAGACCTTGACCGGGATGCCGGGGTTCGCGGCCTTGCAGAGCGCCTCATGCGCGCCGGCATCGCTGGCCTTGCCGAGATAGCCGATCGGGGCGTGGAAGCCGTCGCAAAGCCGCACGCAGAACGTCTGGGCATTGCTTGACGGGACCGTGGCGAGGCCCGCTTCCGCGGGCTTGCGCTGCCGCGCCGCCGTCTTCTGCGCGCGCTTGAAGGGATTGAGCTCGACCGGCGGATGCGCGATGCGCCCGTTCGGCTGCATCTGCAGCAGCGAGGAGCGGGAGCCTTGGACCGCAGGCGCGTAGGCGTAGGCATTGGCGCGGGAGGCGGTCTGGAAGCCGTTTTGCGTAGGCGCGCGCCCGGCCCGGCGTGCCGCTTCCTCGAGAAAGAACGAGCGGATTCCGGCATCGTCTTCAGCCTGGACCAGCGAAGCCGTGAGCACCATGCCGCCGGAGCCGATGGCGAGACCGAGGAACGCAGCCGCAGCCCAGCGACCGGTGCTGGACCGGCGCTCGGTCCTGCTGCCGACCGCAACGATTTCGCCGTCACGGGAATGTGCCGGTATGGGAACCTCACGGACGCGCAACATCGCGCTACTCCAACCTACGCTTGTCCACCTGTCCGCCGCTTGTTTTGCGTAATTTACGTTTCGTTAAGATTCAACGTTTTTGCCGAGGTTCGCGCGGCAAACGCTTGGAATGCTTAACGACTGGACGGGAGGTTGCGCGGGCGATCAGAGGACCGCGAGCAGGATGCCGACCCACATGCCGAAGAGCGCGACGATGCCGACGCCGTAGACCACGCCGCGCAGCGGCAGCTTGTTGGGCCCGACATGGATGAGCGTGTGAACGACGCGGGTGGCGACATAGAGCCAGGCCAGAAGCACCATCACATGGCCGGTCGCGCCGACTTCCATCGCAAGCATGATGAGCGCGAAGAAGACGACCGGCGTCTCGAACTGGTTCGAGAAGTTCGCAGCGGCGAGGCGCGCGGGCAGGGGGTAGCGCTCGGTGGACACCGAGACGTCGTCCGCCTTGACCGCGCCGGAGGCGAAAGCGTCCTTGCGACGCAGCATCAGGATGACGGCGACGACGAAGATCCAGAAGATCATCGCCAGCGTCGGATAGATCAGCTTGAGCGTCATGATGCGAGTCGCCTCGTGTCGGCACCGGCCCGGATGAGTCGGGCCAGTGCTGCACGAAGCCGGGACCGACTCAAGAGCGGGTCGGGTAGTTCGGGCTCTCGCGCACGATCGTCACGTCGTGAACGTGGCTCTCGCGCAGGCCGGCGCTGGTGATCCGGATGAAGCGCGCCTTGTTGCGGTAGTCCTCCAGCGTGTGGCCACCGACATAGCCCATCGCGGCGCGCAGGCCGCCGGCGAGCTGGTGGAGAACGTTCGAGACCGGTCCCTTGTAGGCGACCTGGCCCTCGATGCCCTCCGGAACCAGCTTCAGCGAGTCCTTGATGTCCTGCTGGAAATACCGGTCTGCCGAACCGCGCGCCATCGCGCCGACGGAGCCCATGCCGCGATAGGCCTTGTAGGAGCGGCCCTGGTACAGGAAGGTTTCGCCGGGCGTCTCGTCGGTGCCGGCGAGCAGCGAGCCGACCATGGCGCAGGAAGCGCCGGCCGCGAGAGCCTTGGCGAGGTCGCCCGAATATTTGATGCCGCCATCGGCGATGACCGGGACGCCTGCCTTGGAGGCGGCCGACGCCGCGTCCATGATCGCGGTGAGCTGGGGCACGCCGACACCCGCCACGATGCGGGTGGTGCAGATCGAGCCGGGGCCGATACCGACCTTGACCGCGTCGGCGCCGGCATCGATCAGGGCCTGCGCCCCGCCGGCCGTGGCGACGTTGCCGGCGATGACCTGGACAGCGTTGGAGAGCTTCTTCACTCGGCTGACGGCATCGAGCACCTTGGCCGAGTGGCCGTGCGCGGTGTCGACGACGATGAGGTCGACGCCTGCGTCGACCAGCATCTCGGAGCGCTCATAGCCCTGGTCGCCGGTCGTGGTGGCGGCGGCGACGAGCAGGCGGCCCTGCGCGTCCTTGGCCGCGTTCGGGTGGGCGACCTGCTTCTCCATGTCCTTGACGGTGATCAGGCCGATGCAGCGGTAGTGATCATCGACGACGAGCAGCTTCTCGATGCGGAACTGGTGCAGCAGGCGCTTCGCCTCTTCCGGCCTGACGCCTTCGCGCACCGTGATCAGCCGCTCCTTGGTCATCAGCTCGGCGACGGGCTGGGCCGGGTTCGCCGCGAAGCGGACATCGCGGTTGGTCAGGATGCCGACCAGCTTACCCTTGTGGCCCTGCGGGCCGCGCTCGACCACCGGAATGCCGGAAATGCCGTTCTGCTTCATCAGCGCGAGCGCATCGGCCAGCGTCTCGTCCGGGAAGATCGTGATCGGGTTGGCGATCATGCCCGATTCGAACTTCTTGACGAGGCGGACCTGCGCGGCCTGCTGATCGGCTTCGAGATTGCGGTGGATGACACCGAGGCCGCCGGCCTGGGCCATGGCGATCGCCATGCGGGCTTCCGTCACCGTGTCCATCGCCGAGGCGATGATCGGAAGGTTCAGCGAGATCGACTTGGTGAGCTGGGTGCGGATGTCGACATCCGCAGGCATCACTTCGGACGGGCCGGGCTCCAGCAGCACGTCGTCGAAGGTAAAACCGTCGCGAATGAGACCGTCGAGAGAAAGCGTCATCGTCAACTCCGACGCCGGGCGGAACCGGCTTTCCAGGGGGGCAGGGCGACAGGCCCGATGCCGAGTTGACGAGGCCCGTTAGCATGCGCGCGTTGCCTTCGCTAGTGCGCCGGGCGGGATTCTTTTGCAGTGCGGAAACGGCGCTGGCGCATGGCTGCGCCGTTTCTGTCCGGTAGTAGGTTCAGCGGGCCGGGTGTTTCGAGACGAACCCCGCTGGTGCGTCAGGAGCGACGCCGAAGCAGCCCGCCGAGAACATCGTCGTTCCGGCCGCGTTTGCGAGCCGTTCGCAATCGAACTGGCGCATGCAGTTGTTGTAGCGGATGTTGTCGCCATAGCCCTGCGGCGCGGATTTGTATTCGCAGCCCGCCTGCCAATCGGTCGATGCCGCGGCGGCCGGTGCCGCCGGGGCGGCCGCATAGGCCAAGCCCGTGAAGAGCGCCAGCGCGGCCAGCCGCATGCCGGTCGAAGCCCGGCGGGAAACGGTAGAAACGTTCAACGTATCGATCATCGTCAGCGTCTCCGGGAGTTGCGACGCGCGCCCCTCGCGCCGATCCGGATCTCTGCCGGACACCAGAAAGATGGTGCCACCCTGTCGCCTGTAGCAGTGAGGCAGGCGCATGGCGGGTGCGTGTTTCGAGGATGGGCATAAAGTCGGCGCATAGCGGAAGCGCGTCTGAGGCGCGTGAAACGGCCGGAAATCGCAAGGCCGCCTCTCGTCATGCCGCATCGCTGACATTAATAGCCTAGCTTATGATTTCCACGCGCCCTGCATCATCGTGAGGGCGAAAGGTCACAGCCTTGCAACGCGCCAAACTGCTCCCGCTCATCGTCGCCTGCGCGCTGTTCATGGAGAACACGGACTCCACCGTGATCGCCACCTCCCTGCCGGCGATCGCGAAATCGCTCGGCGAGGACCCGATCGCGCTGAAGCTCGCGCTGACCTCCTATCTCGTCAGCCTCGCCGTCTTCATCCCGATCTCGGGCTGGATGGCCGACCGTTTCGGCGCGCGCACGATCTTCCGTTCGGCGCTCTGCGTCTTCATGTTCGGCTCGGTGCTTTGCGCGATGTCGAACTCGCTCGCCGCCTTCGTCGGGGCGCGCTTCATCCAGGGCATGGGCGGCGCCATGATGGTCCCGGTCGGACGTCTCGTCATCCTGCGCAGCGTCTCGAAATCCGAGATCGTCGGGGCGCTGGCCTATCTGACGGTTCCGGCACTGGTCGGGCCGGTGGTCGGGCCGCCTCTGGGCGGCTTCATCACCACCTATTTCGACTGGCGCTGGATCTTCTTCATCAACATTCCGATCGGCCTCGTCGGCATCGTGCTGTCGAGCCTGTTCTTCGAGGATATCCGCGAGGAGGACGTCGCGCCGCTCGACGTGAAGGGTTTCCTGCTCTCGTCCTTCGGCTTCGCCAGCCTGATGCTCGGACTGGCGACGGGCGGGCGCCATCTCGTGCCGGAGGCGGTCTCCTATGGCTGCGTGCTGCTCGGGGCGGCAGCTCTCACCGCCTATTGGTTTCACGCCCGGCGCATCCCTTATCCGGTGCTCAACCTCTCCCTTTTCCGGATCCCGACCTTTCGCATCGGGGTGATCGGCGGCTCGATCTTCCGTGTCGGAATCGGCGCGATTCCGTTCCTGCTGCCACTGATGCTGCAGCTCGGATTCGGGCTCGACCCGCTGCATTCGGGACTGATCACCTTCGTCTCGGCGGCCGGCGCTCTGGTCATGAAGACGTTGGCGAAGACCATCCTCGCGCGCTTCGGCTTCCGGCGCGTGCTGACGGTCAATGCCGTGATCGGCGCGGCCTTCCTGGCGGCATCCGGCCTGTTCACCCCGACCACGCCTTACGCGATCATGCTGTCCGTGCTGCTGGTCGGCGGCTGCTTCCGCTCGTTGCAGTTCACCGGCATCAACGCCTTGAGCTATGCCGACGTCTCCAACAGGGAGATGTCGAGTGCGACCAGCATGTCGAGCGTCGCCCAGCAGCTTTCGCTCAGCCTCGGCGTCACCATCGGCGCCTTCGCGCTGGAAAGCGTGAACGCATTCCATGGCGGCCGGGCGCTGGCGGCGGGCGATTTCTGGCCCGCTTTCGCGCTGGTCGGGCTGGTGTCGGCCTCGTCGGCGCTGTGGATGATGCAGCTGGCTCCCGATGCGGGCGCCGAGGTCTCGGGCCATGTTCCGGTCAGTGCCCGCAAGGTCACCGCCGAGGCGCTCGCCGACCAGAAGTCGCTCGATTAGCTTGCCTCATCCGGGCGCTTGCCGCAGGGTCAGTGCATGCAAGCTGCACCGGCTCCCGCGGATGAGATGCGCTACACGCTCTGCGTCGGCAATGGCACGGCCCGGCTCAAGCTCGCCGAAACCGAATTGACGCTCAACGACGAAGGCATAGCCTACGAACTCGATGGCCGGTCCGGCCTCAGGCCCTTCGCCAAGCTGCTCGCCCTCCGCCTGCAAGCGGTCAATGGTGGGCCGCGGGCGCCCTGGGAGGCGCTGGCCGAACTGTCCTTCTCGGGCGGCCGGCCACTCTTCGTCCATTCGAGCAGCCCCTGGGGCGTCGACGATCCGCAGCGGGATGCCGTCTTCATCGCCTTCATCGAAGATCTGCACCGGCGCCTGCTTGCAGGCGGTCACGGTCAGGTCGCGTTCCGGCGCGGCATTCCGGAGGGGCGCCACCGCTTCCTGGTCGGCGTCGCGCTCGTCGCGGCCATCCTTTTCGGTGGCGCGGGCTTGCTGGTGCTTTACATCTGGCTCAGCGGCAAGGCCGGCTTCCTCGAAGTCGCGGGGCCGCTCGTCGGGCTCGGTGGATTCGGCTTCTGGATCTGGAACTCCGTCGCGCGCACCGCGCCGGGCAGCTACGACCCCGGGAGCCTGCCGCGCGACATCCTTCCCGAATAACGGCCGTCGAAACGGAGGCGGCAGCCGGACGCGTTCAGGCGTCTTCGTCTTCGGGCCGTCGTACCCGCCGATAGCCCGTCGCCAGGACGTAGAGCTCGGAGGAATCGGCGCGGCTCGCCGCCGGCTTGACGTTGCGCACCGTCGTGAAATCGCGCTTCAGCCCGGTCAGGAGCTCGGCGCTGTCGCCGCCCTGGAACAGCTTGGCGAGGAAGAAGCCGCCCGGCGCCAGGATGCTGTGGGCGAATTCGACCGCCGCTTCCGCCAGCGCGATGATCTTGAGGTGGTCGGTCTTCTTGTGGCCGGTGGTGTTGGCGGCCATGTCCGACATCACGCCGTCGGCCGGGCCGCCGAGACGCTCGGTCAGCAGGGCAGGCGCCTCCTCGGCCATGAAATCGAGCTGGATCAGGTCGACGCCGGGGATCGGGTCGACCGGCAGCAGGTCGATGCCGACGATGCACCCCTTGCCCTGCTCCAGCCCGATCCGCTTGGCCGCGACCTGGCACCAGCCGCCCGGTGCGCAGCCGAGATCGACGAGGCGCTGGCCGGATTTCAGGAACTTGAAGCGGTCATCCATTTCCTCCAGCTTGAAGGCGGCGCGGGAGCGATAGCCGAGTTCCTTGGCGCGCTTCACATAGGGATCGTTGAGCTGGCGCTCGAGCCAGAGCTGCGAGGAATGCTTGAGCTTGCCGGCCTTCTTGACCTTGACGCGCATGTCGCGCGCGCCTGCGGTCGTTTTTCCGCCGCCGGTCTTGCCACCCGATTTTCCGGTCGTCATCGACTCAAACCTATTTCCGCCGCCACCAGGCGCGGTCCTCGTGCATCATGCGCAGCAGGATGCCTTCGCGCAGTCCGCGATCGGCGATCCGGACGCGCTCGCTGGGGAAGGCGCGGCGGATCGCCTCGAAGATCGCGCAGCCCGCCAGCACCAGATCCGCACGCTCGCGGCCGATGCAGGCATTGGCTGCCCGGGCGGAATAGTCCATGGCGATCAGCCGGTCGATGACGGCGAGGATATCGCGTTGCTGCATCCACAGCCCGTCGACTTCGCGGCGATCATAGCGCGGCAGGTCGAGATGGATGCCGGCGACGGTCGTGACCGTTCCCGATGTCCCGAGCAGATGAAAGCCTTTGGCGCTGCGCGCGCCAGCCGCCTTTTTCGCAAAAGGCTCAAGGGCCTGCGTGCAATCCCGAACCATTCGCTCGAAGAGCTCGCGGCTGACCTCGATGCCGCCGTAGCGCTCCGCGACCGTGACCACGCCGATCGGCAGCGAAGCCCATTCGCGGATGCGGGCGGCCGGGTCTCGCGCCTCGCTGCGTCCGCCCAGCCAGACGATCTCGGTCGAGCCGCCGCCGATGTCGAAGACGATGACGCTTTCCGCCGCCGGGTCGGTCAGCGCCGCGCAGCCCGAGACCGCGAGTGCCGCCTCGGTCCGCTGGTCGATGATCTCAAGCGAGAGCTCGGCCTCTGCAGCGACGCGGCGGATGAAGTCGAGCCCGTTGGTGGCGGCACGACAGGCCTCGGTGGTGACGAGGCGGGCACGGGTCACCCCGCGATTGGCCATCTTGCCGCGACAGATCTTCAGCGCCTCGACCGCCCGGTCCATCGCCGCATCGGCCAGGCGGCTGCTGGCCGCCAGGCCTTCGCCGAGACGCACGATGCGGGAAAAGGCGTCGACCACCCGGAAGCCGTGCTGGGCCGGACGCGCGATCAGCAGGCGGCAATTGTTGGTGCCGAGATCGAGCGCCGCATAGGTGACGGTGGGGCGTTGCTGAGGCGCAGCCGGCGAAAATTCCTTGAAGACCGCGGCAAACGGAGAAGCGCCGGCCCGGTGCGGATCGACGTTGAGTCCTTGCGGCGGCGTCACAGGCGTGACGTCCCGTTGCTGCCGGTCTTCGACCGCCACCGTTCCAAATCCCTCGACCTGCCCGACACGACGATCCGGCAGGGGCCGCGGCGCCGCGCAGCCTGTTGCTTCACGACGAGCTAACTACAGCGCAAGCCGCATGCCAAGCAGAACCTTGCCAGCGAAGGGAACCTCGCCGGCGAAGGCCTTGTGCTTCGGGGTTTTTGCTTCTGTCGCCGCCGGTCTTGCGCGGGAGCGGCGCGATCGGCCAGTGTCCGCCGGGCCGGCATGCCGGCCAGAACAGACAGGGCAGGGATTCGCCATGGCCGCCACACATATCCTCGCCATCGATCAGGGCACCACCTCGTCGCGCGCGATTCTCTTCGACTCCGCGCTCGCGGTCGTCGCCACGGCCCAGCAGGAGTTCCCCCAGCATTTTCCGGCCTCCGGCTGGGTCGAGCATGAACCGGAGGATATCTGGGAGAGCGTGCTGGCGACCGCGCGCAAGGCGCTCGCCCAGGCCGGACTGGTTGCGCGCGACATCGCCGGAATCGGAATCACCAACCAGCGCGAGACCACGCTGATCTGGGATCGGCGGACCGGCCGCGCGATCCACCGGGCCATCGTCTGGCAAGATCGCCGCACGGCCCAGGCTTGCGCGAATTTCGTGGCTGCCGGGCATGAAGACCTGGTGGCGGAACGCACCGGCCTGCGCATCGACCCCTATTTTTCCGCCACCAAGATCGCCTGGCTGCTCGACAATGTGCCCGGTGCACGGCGGCGCGCGGAAGCGGGCGAACTCGCTTTCGGCACCGTCGATTCCTTCCTGCTCTGGCGGCTGACCGGCGGTTCGGTCCATGCGACCGACGCGTCGAACGCGGCGCGCACCATGCTGTTCGATATCGGCCGGGGGATCTGGGACCCGGAGCTGCTCGCGCTGTTCGACATTCCGGCTGCAATCCTGCCGGAGGTGCGCGATTGCGCCGCCCATTTCGGCAACACGGCGCCCGAGCTCTTCGGCGCGCCGATCGCGGTGCGCGGCATCGCCGGCGATCAGCAGGCGGCGACGATCGGGCAGGCCTGCTTCACGCCCGGCATGGTCAAGTCGACCTATGGCACCGGCTGCTTCGCATTGCTCAACACCGGCAATACGCCGGTCCGCTCGAAGCACCGCCTGCTCAGCACCATCGCCTATCAGCTCGGCGGCAAGCGCACCTATGCGCTCGAAGGCTCGATCTTCATCGCCGGGGCGGCCGTGCAGTGGCTGCGCGACGGCCTCGGCATCATCGAGAAGGCGAGCGATACCGGCCCGCTGGCCGAGGCCGCCGATCCTGAACAGGACGTCTATCTCGTGCCGGCCTTCGTCGGGCTGGGAGCCCCGCATTGGGATGCCCATGCGCGCGGGGCGATGTTCGGCCTGACCCGCAATTCCGGGCCGCGCGAGTTTGCGCGCGCCACGCTCGAAAGCGTCTGCTACCAGACGCTCGACCTGATCGAGGCGATGCATGCCGACTGGCCGGAAGCTGGGCAGGGCGGCCGTTCGGTGCTCAGGGTCGATGGCGGCATGGTCGCCTCGGACTGGACGATGCAGCGCCTCGCCGACATTCTCGATTTGCCGGTCGACCGGCCGACCGTGCTGGAGACGACCGCGCTGGGCGCGGCCTATCTGGCCGGGCTCGATGCCGGTGTGCTGCCGGAACCGGAGCGCTTCGCCGATCTGTGGCGGCTCGAACGACGCTTCTCGCCCGCGATGGCCGCGACGCAACGCGCGCACAAGGTCAAGGGCTGGCATGACGCCGTGAGACGGACGCTGACCGGTGCCTAGAGGCCGTTAGGGCTCAGCCTTCGTCGGTCAGGACCTGGACCGCTTCGAAGAAGCTGCGGACCAGCGGCAGGCGCCGGCGCTCGGCCCGGCAGGCCGCATACTCGCCGACCTCGAAATTCGCGCCGGTAATCGCAAGGCGCCTGAGCTCGGGAACGGTCTTGAACTCGGCGTCGAAAATGACGCCTAGCCCGAATCCGGCCGCCACCGCCTCGCGCACGGCTTCGCGCGACTGCACTTCGAGGAGATTGGCCGGCTTGACGCCTGCCGCCGCCAAGCGGTCCTCGAACACCTCGCGGGTGATCGAGCCGCGTTCGCGCAGGACGATGTCCTGCCCGGCAAAGGCCTCGATCGGGAGGCTGCCATGCCGCGCCAGCTCATGCGTGCTCGCAACGAAGGCGACGAGATTGTCCGAGCGCAGCTTGACGCTGTGGATGCGCGGGTCGGAGTTCGGCCGGGCCGTGATCGCGACATCGGCGGCGAAGTCCATGATCTGGTCGACGACCTCGGACGAATTCCCGATGGTCAGCGAGAAGGTCAGGCCCGGATATTTTTCCCGCATGCGGGCCAGCGCCGTCATGACGTGGGTGGCGCTGTCGGCCGCGATGCGCAAGTGGCCGCGCTGCAGGGTGCGTGTGCCCGCGAGCAGCGCCTGCGCCTCGTCCTGGGCCGTGAAGAGTCGGGCTGTGATCACGAACAGGCTTTGGCCGAGCGGCGTCAGCCGGACCTGTCGGCCGGCGCGGTCGAAAAGGCGCACGCCATAGGCGTCTTCCAGCGCCCGGACCTGGGCGGACAGCGTCGGCTGGCTGACATTTCGCGCCTTCGCCGCGCCGGTGAAGCTCTCCGCCTCGGCGACGGCGTGGAAGGCGGCAAGGCCCGAATAGCTGACCGACATACCTATAGATCCTATCTATAGAATAGATGGAAACGATGTATTGGAACTATGTCAAGCTGCGGCCTAGCGTCGGGTCATCCGCTGCAACGACATTGCGAGAGCGCCATGGCCCAAGCCCGCCGTCCTGCCTCTTCCGAAACCGGTGATCCGCTCCTGCTCACGCCCGGCCCGCTGACGACCAGCAAGGCCATCAAGGAGGCGATGGTGCATGACTGGGGCTCGCGCGACGCGACCTTCGTCGGCATCAACAAGGCCGTTCTCGAGGAGCTGCCGAAGATCATCCATGGCGGCGAGGATTTCGTCACCGTGCCGATGCAGGGCTCGGGCACCTTCGCCGTCGAGGCGATGCTGACCACCTTCGTACCGCGTGACGGCAAGATCCTGGTCCTGATCAACGGCGCCTATGGCCAGCGCGCCAAGCGCATCCTGGAGATCGCCGGCCGCGCCGTCGCCGTGCACGAGACGGCCGAGGACACCCCGCCGGATCTCGCCGAGATCGACCGCATGCTGGTGGCCGACGCCGGCATCACCCATGTCTTCACCGTCCATTGCGAGACGACCAGCGGCATCCGCAACCCGGTCGAGGCGATCGCGGCGCTGGTCAAGCGCCATGGCCGCCGCCTGCTGATCGACTCGATGAGCGCCTTCGGCGCGCTGCCGCTCGACAGCCGCGAGGTCCATTTCGACGCCGTCGCCGCCTCCTCGAACAAGTGCATCCAGGGCGTCCCCGGCCTCGGCTTCGTCATCGCCCGCAAGAGCGCGCTCGCCGAGACCAAGGGCAACGCCACCACGCTGGTGCTCGACCTTCATGACCAGAATGCCGGCTTCGATCGCACGGGGCAGTACCGCTTCACCCCGCCGATCCACGTCATCGTCGCGTTCCATGCGGCCTTGCAGGAGTTCTGGGCCGAGGGCGGCGTCGCCGGGCGCGGCGAGCGCTATGCCGAGAACGCCCGCATCCTGATCGAGGGCATGGAAGGGCTCGGCTTCCGCACCTTGCTGCCAGCGGCCCGGCAGGCGCCGATCATCGTCACCTTCCACATGCCGCAGGACAAGAACTTCGTCTTCCAGCGCTTCTACGACGCACTGAAGGACGCCGGCTACGTCATCTATCCGGGCAAGCTGACGGTCGCCGACAGCTTCCGCATTGGCTGCATCGGCGCGCTCGGCGCTCAGGACATGCGCGCCTTCGTCGCCACGGTGTCAGACGTCCTTGATGAGATGGGCGTCGGCCTGAAATCGGCCGCGTGAGGAGCAGGTGATGAACATGCATTCGAAGGTTGGCTCGGACGTCACCGCGAATGGCCGGGCCTATGCCCGGCCGCAGCGCCCGACGGTTGTGATCTGCATGGACGGCTCGGAGCCGGCCTATATCGAGGCGGCCAGCGCCAAGGGCCTGACGCCGAACCTCGACCGGATCATGAAGACCGGCGCCAGCACCCACGCCTATTCGGTGATCCCGAGCTTCACCAATCCGAACAACCTGTCGATCATCACCGGCCGGCCGCCGGCCGTGCACGGCATCGCCGGCAACTTCTTCTACGACCGCGAGGCGAAGGAAGAGGTGATGATGAACGATGCCCGCTTCCTGCGGGCGCCGACGATCCTCGCGGAGTTCCAGAAGGCCGGCCTCAAGGTCGCGATGGTCACCGCCAAGGACAAGCTGCGCACCCTGCTCGGCAAAGGGCTGGACTTCGCCTCCGGCAGCGCGATCGCCTTCTCGTCGGAGAAGGCCGACAAGGCCAACAAGGCGGAGAACGGCATCGAGAACGTGCTCGGTTTCGTCGGCATGCCGGTGCCGTCGGTCTATTCGGCCGATCTTTCGGAGTTCGTCTTCGCCGCCGGCGTCAAGCTGCTCGAGAGCTTCAAGCCGGACCTGATGTATCTCTCGACCACCGACTATGTGCAGCACAAGGCGGCGCCCGGTTCGGAGATGGCGGACTCGTTCTACGCGATGTTCGACGGCTATGTCGGCAAGCTCGACGCGCTCGGCTGCACGCTGGTCATCACCGCCGACCACGGCATGAACGACAAGCACCTCGCCAATGGCGAGCCGGATGTGGTCTATCTCCAGACCCTGATGGACGAATGGTACGGCAAGGGCACGATGCGCGTGATCCTGCCGATCACCGATCCTTACGTCGTCCACCACGGCGCACTCGGCTCCTTCGCAACCGTCTATCTGCCCGAGGGTGCCGACCAGACCGAGGTCGCGGCGCGCATCTCCGGGATCGAGGGCATCGCTCTGGCGGTGACCTCGGCGGAAGCCTGCGAGCGCTTCGAGCTGCCGGCCGACCGGATCGGCGACGTCGTCGTGGTCTCGACCCGTCAGAAGGTGATCGGTACCTCGCCGGAGAAGCACGATCTCTCGGGCCTGACCGAGCCGCTGCGCTCGCATGGCGGCATCACCGAGCAGCGCGTGCCGATGATCGCCAACCGGCCGATCACCGTTCCCGAGGGCCGGATCCTGCGCAATTTCGACGTCTTCGACGTCGCCCTGAACCTGGTGAACTGAGATGAACGCGAGGGTGAAGCCGCCGGTGCGGCGCGAGGCGATGCGGATCGCCGGCAAGCTGGTCACGACCGACGACATGGTCGAGGTCAAGAACCCCTATGACGACAGCGTCGTCGGCCTCGTGCCGGCGGCCCGGCCGGAACATGTCCGCGAGGCCTTCGCCAAGGCGAAGGCGTTCAAGCCGAAGCTGACGCGCTACGAGCGCCAGCAGATCCTGCAGAAGACCGCCGAATTGCTGCGCGACCGCAAGGAGCTGTTCGCGAAGCTGATCACGGCGGAAGCCGGACTGTGCTGGAAGGATTCGCTCTACGAGGCGAGCCGCGCCTACGACGTCTGGTCGTTTGCGGCGCAGCTCACCATCAAGGACGATGGCGAGATGTTCTCCTGCGACATCTCGCCGAACGGCAAGGCGCGCAAGATCTTCACCACGCGCCAGCCGCTGCTCGGCGTGATCTCGGCGATCACCCCGTTCAATCATCCGCTCAACATGGTCAGCCACAAGCTGGCGCCGGCGATCGCGACCAATAACCGCCTCGTGCTGAAGCCGACCGAGCTGACGCCGCTGACGGCGCTGGCGCTGGCCGACGTGCTCTACGAGGCCGGGCTACCGCCGGAGATGCTCTCGGTCGTCACCGGCAACCCCTCGACCATGGGCGATGCGATGATCACCGATCCCGATGCGGATCTGGTGACCTTCACCGGCTCGGTCCGCGTCGGCAAGCACATCGCCAATACCGCCGGCTACAAGCGCATCGTGCTCGAGCTCGGCGGCAACGACCCGCTGATCGTCATGGAGGATGCTGATCTCGACAAGGCGGCCGAGCTCGCCGTCACCGGCGCGACCAAGAACTCGGGCCAGCGCTGCACGGCAGTGAAGCGCATCCTGGTGGTCGAGAGCGTCGCCGACGCCTTCTCCAAGCTCGTCGTCGAGAAGGCGAAGAAGCTGAAATGCGGCGATCCGATGGACCCGGAAACCGATGTCGGCTGCGTCATCAACGCCCGCTCGGCCTCGCTCTTCCAGGCTCGCGTCGACGACGCCGTCAGCAAGGGCGCCGAGGTTCTCTACGGCAAGCGGGCGGAAGGGGCGCTGTTCCACCCGACCGTGGTCGACAAGATCCCCTACACCTGCGAGCTGGTGCATGAGGAGACCTTCGGCCCGGTGATCCCGATCATCCGCGTGCCGAACGACATCGCCAAGGTGATCGCGATCTCGAACTCCACCGCCTATGGTCTCTCTTCCGGCATCTGCACCAACCGCTACGATTACATCCAGCGCTTTGTCGCAGAGCTGGAGGTTGGCACGGTCAATCTCTGGGAGGTCCCGGGCTACCGGATCGAGATGTCTCCCTTCGGCGGCATCAAGGACTCCGGCCTCGGCTACAAGGAGGGTGTGGTCGAAGCCATGAAGTCCTTCACCAACGTCAAGACGTGGTCGATGCCCTGGACCGCTTGAACCACACAAATAAACGCAGGCGGAAAAACCGCCTGCGTTTTATTTTGTCAGGGGAAAACGCCGAAAGAGCGCTCCAACCAACCAGAACGAGGGGATGAGAACATGAAGAACTGGCTTGCTTCCTGCGTCATCGGAGCGTTCGCGCTCGCGCTTCCGGGCGTGGCCCAGGCGCAGAAAACGAAAGTGACGGTCTACACCGCGCTGGAGAACGACCAGCTTGCGCCGTTCAAGGCCTCGATCGAGAAGGCCGTGCCCGAGGCAGAGGTCGTCTGGGTCCGAGACTCCACCGGCGTCATCACCGCGCGCTTCCTGGCCGAGAAGGACAATCCGCGGGCCGATATGGTGATGGGTCTGGCTGCATCCAGCCTGCTGATGTTCGAGAAGGCCGGGCTGCTCGAAACCTACAAGCCCGCCGGCGCCGATGCGCTCAAGCCGGCGTTCCGCGATGCCAAGGAGCCCTATACCTGGACCGGCATGGACGCCTATCTCGGCGTCGTCTGCTTCAACACGGCGGAGGCCAAGGGCGTTCCGGTTCCGACCTCCTGGAAGGACCTGCTCAACCCGGCCCTCAAGGGCAAGATCGTGATGCCGCACCCGGCCTCGTCGGGCACCGGCTATCTGATGGTTGCCGGTTGGCTGCAGAGCATGGGCGAGACCGAAGGCTGGAAGTTCATGGACGGCCTGCACGAGAACATCGGCGCCTATCTCCATTCCGGCTCGGCGCCTTGCGTCCAGGCGGCCCGCGGCGAGCGCACGGTCGGCCTGGCGCTCGACATGCGCGGCGCCTCCGAGAAGAGCAAGGGCGCGCCGATGGAGGTCGTGATCCCGAAGGAGGGCGTGGGCTGGGAGATGGAAGCCAGCGCCATCGTCAAGGGAGCCAAGAACCTGGCTCTGGCCAAGAAGATCGCCGACTGGTCGACGACCAAGGAAGCCAACGAACTCTATTCCAAGACCTATGCGGTCGTCGCTGCTCCCGGCGTCGGAACCAAGCCGGCGAACTATCCCGCCAATGCCGAGGAGGGAATGATCAAGAACGACCTCGGCTGGATGGCTGACAACCGCGACCGCGTGCTCGCCGAATGGTCGAAGCGCTACGAGTCCAAGGCGGCGCCGAAGAACTGAGCCTGTGTCATGCCGCCGGCCGGCTCTTGTGGCCGGCGGCATGACCTTTGCTCACCAACAGCCTCTCGACGCAGGAGAGCGGCTTCGCCGTTGCCCGCGAGCCCGATCTCTGCCCGTTCAGATGAAGGTCGCCACCATGTCCACCACGCCGCCGCCCTTTCTCTCGATCCGCAACCTCGCCAAGAATTTCGGAGTGTTCCGGGCGCTGCGCGATATCGATCTGGATATCCGTCGCGGCGAGTTCGTCTGCTTCCTCGGTCCCTCCGGTTGCGGCAAGACCACCCTGCTTCGGGCGATCGCGGGCCTGGACCAGCAGGATAGCGGCACCATCCACATGGGCGGGCGCGACGTGTCGCGGGCAAGTCCGTCGGAGCGCGATTTCGGGATCGTCTTCCAATCCTACGCGCTGTTTCCGAACCTGACGGTCATCGACAATGTCGGCTATGGCCTGGTCAACCGCCGCCGCTCCCGCGACGAGATCGCCAAGCGCGTCAACGAGCTCCTGACGCTGGTCGGCCTGCCGGATCAGGGCAAGAAATATCCGGTCCAGCTTTCGGGCGGGCAGCAGCAGCGCGTGGCGCTGGCGCGCGCGCTCGCCACCTCGCCGGAACTGCTGCTGCTCGACGAGCCGCTCTCCGCCCTCGACGCCAAGGTCCGACTGCGCCTGCGCGACGAGATGCGCTCCCTGCAGCAGCGGCTCGGCGTCACCACGATCATGGTGACGCATGATCAGGAGGAGGCGCTCGCCATGGCCGACCGCATCGTGGTGATGCGGGACGGCGCCGTCGAGCAGGTGGGCTCGCCCGAGGAAATCTACCGGCGGCCCGCCACGCCCTTCGTCGCGGATTTCGTCGGCCACATGACCTTCATGGATGCGATCGTGACCGGGCCGGGCAAGGTCCGTGTCGATGAGCTCGACCTGCAGGTCGCCAATGCGGGCTCCTTCGCAGCCGGCACCCCGGTCAGGCTGGCGATGCGCCCGGAGGAGGTCCGCACCCGCGGCATCGGCGCCGAGACGCCCAATTGCTTCGAGGCGCGGATCGGAGAACTGTCCTTCCTCGGCTCTTATTGCCGGGCGCATCTGGAACCGACCGGTTCCCGCGCCACCCGGATCGCGGCTGATTTCTCGACCAATGCGATGCGCGACCTCGGCATCACGCCGGGGCAGGTCCGCGCCGTCGCCTTTCCGCCGGAGTCCCTGCACGTCTTCGCGGGGGATGGTCGATGAGCGATCTCGCACAGCCGCTGACGATGACCGATGCGCCCATGAAGGCCTCGCCGATGCGGATCAGCGAGCGCCATGTCGCCGGGGCTTTGATCCTGGCGCTCTGCGCGGTGCTCGTCCTCATCATCGCCTTGCCGCTCTGGGCGCTGCTCTCGAAGAGCCTCGAGGACGTAAATGGACGCTTCGTCGGGCTGGCGAACTTCGTCAGCTATGCGACGAACCCGACGCTGTTCGCGTCCCTGCTCAACAGCCTTTTCGTCGCGAGCGTGACGACGGCGATCGTGGTTCCGCTGGCATTCCTCTATGCCTATGCCCTGCGCCGCAGCTGCATCCCCGCGAAGGGCATCTTCCATGCCGCGGCGATGATCCCGGTCTTCGCGCCATCGCTGCTCTCGGGTCTCGCTCTCATCTACGTCTTCGGCAACCAGGGCATTCTCAAATCCTGGATGATGGGCGCCTCGCTCTATGGGCCGGTCGGCATCATCGCTGCGGAGGTGCTCTACAGCTTTCCCCATGCCATGCTGATCCTCGTCACGGCGCTGGCGCTGTCCGACGGTCGGCTGCGCGAGGCTGCGGAGGCGATGGGCACCACGCGCTGGCGGATCTTCCGGACGATCACCTTGCCCGGTGCGCGCTACGGCGTGATCAGCGCGGCCTTCGTGGTCTTCACGCTGGTTATCACCGATTTCGGCATTCCCAAGGTCATCGGCGGGCAGTTCAGCGTGCTCGCGACCGACGCCTACAAGCAGGTCGTCGGCCAGCAGAACTTCCCGATGGGCGCCGTGGTCGGCATCATCCTGCTGGTGCCGGCGGTCCTGGCCTTCTTCGTCGACCGCATGGTCCAGCGGCGCCAGAGCGCCATGCTCTCGGCCCGCGCCGTGCCCTATATTCCGCGCCCCGACCGGCGTCGCGATCTCGCCTTGCTTGGTTTCGTCGCCGTCATCGCGTTTGCCATCGTCGGCCCGTATGCGATCGCGTTCTGGGGCTCATTCGTCAAGTACTGGCCCTACAACCTGTCCCTGACGCTCGCCAATTACGATTTCTCCGCGGTCGACCCGGATGGCTGGGCGCCCTATGGCAACTCGCTGCTGCTTGCCTCGCTCACCGCCGTGATCGGCACGTCGCTGATCTTCACCGGCGCCTATCTGATCGAGAAGGTGAAGCTCTTCCCGCGTCTGCGTGCCTTCGCCCAATTCCTGGCCATGCTGCCGATGGCGGTGCCCGGCCTCGTGCTCGGCCTCGGCTATGTCTTCTTCTACAATGCGGGCTGGAACCCGCTCGGCTTCCTGTACGGGACGCTGACGATCCTGGTGATCAACACCGTCGCCCATTTCTACACGGTCGGGCACATCACGGCGCTGACCAGCCTGAAGCAGCTCGACAGCGAGTTCGAATCCGTTTCCGCCTCGCTCAAGGTCCCGTTCTGGTCGACCTTCCGCCGCGTGACGGCGCCGATCTGCCTGCCGGCGATCCTCGACATCGCGGTCTATGTTTTCGTCAATGCGCTGACCACCGTCTCGGCGGTGATCTTCCTCTATGGGGCGGATACCAAGCTCGCCTCGATCGCGATCGTGCATATGGACGAAGCGGGCGCCATGGCCTCGGCCGCCGGCATGGCGAGCATCATCATGATCACCGCCATTGCGGTGAAGCTGACGCATGCGGGGCTCGACAGGTTCGTCTTCGGCCGCCTGCAGCGTTGGCGGCAGCGCTGATTTCATGCCGAACGCGAACCGTCATTGCGAAGAGCGGAGCGACGCAGCAATCCAAGGGGCGTAGAGCTCTATGCCCTCTGGATTGCTTCGCTGCGCTCGCAATGACGGTCCGACTGCTTGCCGCAAGAAAGATCGAGACGAACCGTGCGCCTTGGAGTGATCGCCGATATCCACGGAAACCTGCCCGCGCTCGAAGCAGTGCTGGCGCGGCTCGACGAGATGTCCGTCGATCGCCTGATCAATCTCGGCGATTGTGCCTCCGGCCCGCTTTGGCCGGCCGAGACCGTCGCCTTGCTGCGCTCGCGCGCGATCAGCCATGTCAGGGGTAACCACGACCGGGTGCTGGGCGCGGCCTCGCCCGAGGCGTTGGGCGCATCCGACAACTATGCTTGGCAGGCTCTCGATCCGGAAGCCCGTGCGTGGCTCGCCGGTCTGCCGGCCGAGGCCACGGTCGAGGGGGCGCTCTGCTTCCATGCCAGCCCCGGTTGCGATGAGACCTACCTGATGGAGGAGGTGCATGACGGCCATCTTGTGCCGTCGCCGGTCGCGACGATCGAACAGCGCCTCGCCGGGCGGGTGGCGGCGCTGATGCTTTGCGGTCACAGCCATTTGCCGCGCGCCGTGCGGTTAGGCTCCGGTGCGGTCGTGCTCAACCCCGGCAGCGTCGGGAACCCGGCCTATCGCGACACGAATCCCGCCCATGTTTCCGAAAGCGGCATGCCGCATGCCCGCTTCGCCGTGGTCACGCTCGGCGCGGAGATCGCGATCGAACACCATCTCGTCGTCTATGATTGGGAACGCGCTGCCGGACGCGCGGAGGCGAATATGCGCGCGGACTGGGCGCATGCCTTGCGGACCGGAACGGCCAAGCCCTGAGGCGGCCCGCTCAGCCGCGCAGGGATTGCGCCAGCGCGAAAAAGGCCTGGATGGTCTTGCTGTTGCGGCGCTCGTGCAGGCAGATCAGCTTTTCGTGCATCAGAAGCGGTGGCCCGTCGAGCGCGATGCGCGTGAGCTGCGGGTCGTCCTCGCCGAATTCTGCGGCCGAGACGAAGCCGATACCGTCGCCGGCCGCCACGATGGCGCGCACGGCCTCGCGGCCTTCGGCCTCCACAGCGAACCGCAACGCGACGCCCTGTTCCGTGGCCCGCTGCTCCAGCAATTGCCGCGTGCGTGATCCGCGCTCGCGCATGACGAGCGGCCAACCGGCGAGATCCTGCAGGGAGAAGCTGGCCCCGGTCGCGGCGGGGTGAGCTTTCGCCGCGAAAGCGATGATCGGCGAGACGTTGAGGGGCAGCACGGCGAAAGGGCGCTCGTCGACCAACTCGCCGAGAACGCCGATCTCCGCGTCGTAACCGGTCAGCGTATCGACGATGCTGCCCGTGTTGCCGCGCGCGATCGAGACCTGAATGCCGGGATAACGCTCCCGGAAGGCGGTGAGCACGTCGAGAACGTGATGCACGGAGTCGGCCACGATCCGCAGCGTTCCCGTCCGCAGCGAGCGTTCCTCCTGCAACAGCTCCAGCGCTTGATCCTCCGCTCCGAACAGGCGGCGGGTGACGGCCAGCAATCTGTGGCCTGCCGGCGTCAGGACGATCTGGCGATGGCGCCGGCTGAACAAGGCCACGTCATACTCCTCCTCCAGCTTGCGGACCTGATCGGAGATCGCCGGCTGGGTGAGGTGCAGGGCGTGCGCGGCCTTCGAAAAACCGCCTGAGATCGCAACGTGATGGAAGGCGCGAAGCTGGACATAGCGCATGGCGGGAAGTAGCCCGTGGATCGGTGGCTGATCCTATCGCTAGAATTTATTGAAGGATATGAATTAACGATTTTTCAGATCGTTGAAAGGCCGGCATCGTGAATCCCAACGCGCCCGATCGGCGCGAAACAGGAATCGGCCATGCACGCTCAAGCGACTGCGATCGTCCACACCGAAGGCGAATCCAATACCTCCGCGGCGCGCAGCGACTGGGCCGCCGGCATCGGGGACGCAGGAACGCGCGCTTTGCTCGCACGCGACTCCGCTGCCTTCCTGCACCAGAGCCTGTCGAGCCCCTGCCTTTCCGCCATCGCCAAGGCCGAGGGCATCTGGATCGAGGACACGATGGGGCGTCGCTACATGGATTTCCATGGCAATAGCGTCCATCATATCGGCTACGGCCACCCGCGCCTGAAGGAGGCGGTCAAGGCGCAGCTCGACGAGCTCTGCTTCGCCCCGCGCCGCTTCACCTGCGAGCCCGCGGTCGAATTGGCCGAGACGCTCGGGCGGCTGGCGCCGGGAGACCTCGGCAAGGTGCTCTTCACCACCGGCGGCTCGGATGCGATCGAGGTGGCGCTTCGGCTCGCCCGCGCCGCGACCGGCCGCTTCAAGACCCTGTCCTTCTGGGATGCCTTCCACGGCGCGGGCTTCGGCGCCTCCAGCGTCGGCGGCGAAGCGACGTTCCGTTCCGGCATCGCCGGCCCGCTTTTGCCGGGTGCGGAGCATGTCGCGCCATGGGGGAACCGGAACTGCGCCTATGGCCATGACAATCTGGAGGATTCCGCGCGGGCCTGCGCCAAGATGATCTCCTATGTGCTGGCGCGGGAAGGGGACGTTGCGGCCGTAGTCGCCGAGCCGATGCGGGCGACGCCTTATCCGCCTGCGCCCGGCTTCTGGAAGAGCGTGCGCGAGGCCTGCGACCAGCATGGCACGCTCTTGATCTTCGACGAGATCCCGACCGGGCTCGGCAAGACCGGGCGCTTCTTCGCGCATGAGCATGACGGGGTTGAGCCTGATATGGTCGTGCTCGGCAAGGCGCTCGGCGGTGGCATCCTGCCCATCGCCGCTGTGGTGGCGCGGCGCGATCTCGACGTGGCGGGAGGCTATGCCATCGGCCACTACACCCATGAGAAGAACCCGGTCACCACCCGCGCGGCACTGACGACGATCAACATCATCCGCGAGGAGGGGCTGACGGAGCGGGCCGCCGAACTCGGCGCCTATGCGATGGAGCGCCTGCGGAACTTCGGCGAAAGCTGCCCCGCCGTCGGCGATGTGCGCGGACGCGGGCTGCTGTTCGGGGTCGAACTCGTCTCCGATCGCGATGCCTGGACGCCGGATAACGGGCTGGCCGAGCGCGCCTATTACCGCTGCCTGGAGGCTGGGCTCAGCTTCAAGATCAGCCAGGGCAATGTGCTGACCCTGTCGCCGCCGATGGTGATCTCGCGGGCCGATCTGGAACGCGCGCTCGGCATCGTCGAGCAGGCGATCCTCGCGGGCTGATGAGGATGACGATGAAGGCCGTCAGGACCGATCGCGAACTGGAATGCCCTGAGATCGATGCCGGGCTGAGGGCTCGCGGCATAGACCTCGTCACCCTGCCGGACGGCATTTCGGAGGAATCTTTGATGCGGGAGGTGGCCGACGCCGACCTCCTGCTGATGTGCTACACGCCGGTCACCGCACGGGTGCTCGCGGCGGCGCCCAAACTCAAGGGCATCGTCAAATACGGCGTCGGCATCGACGCGATCGACATCCCCGCCGCTATCGCGCGTGGTATCCCGGTCGTCAACGTGCCCGAATATGCCGAGGAGACGGTCGCGGAAGGCGCCTTCGCTTTGATGATCGCGCTGGCGAAACGGATGCCGGAAATCGGCCACGCAATGCAAAACGAGGGCTGGATCTGGCCGGGCGAGCGCTGGCTCGGCCGCGACATTGCCGGCGCAACGCTGGGGCTGGTCGGAACCGGCAAGATCGGCCGCAGCATGGCGCGGATGGCGGGGCAGGGGTTCCGCGCGCAGGTTCTTGGCTATGATCCGCATGTCGATGCGGAGACGATGGCTGCCGCCGGGATCGAGAAGGTCGACGACCTCCACGCCATGCTGCGGCAATGCGATCTGGTCTCGCTGCACAGCGTCCTGAGCGACGCGACCCGCCATATCATTGGCCGGGCGGAGTTGGCCTGTCTCAAGCGCAATGCCATTCTCGTCAATGTCTCGCGCGGTGCGCTGATCGACGAGGCGGCGCTGGTCGAGGCGGTACTCGCCGGGCGGCTCGGCGGCGTCGGACTCGACGTTTACAGCCAGGAGCCGCTCGCCCTGCAGGGACACCCGCTCAGCCCCTTGTTTGGTCGCAACGACGTCATCCTGTTCCCGCACCTGACCTTCTTCACCATCGAGGCGATGCGGCGGCTCTCGGACGACACGCTGGCGCGCTGTTTCGAGATATTGGACGGCCTGCCCGTGCAAATCCGCTCGCAGGATCCGCGCCTGCGGGCGCAGACGCGGAATGTCGCCTTCGCCTGAGAGCGGGCAAAACCCCTCCCATGCTCCCGAAAGGTGCGGGTCATCCCGGGTCAAGCCCGGGATGACGCCGTGGTTCCGAGGGAAATGCGCCGATCCTACCGGAAGATCACCGTGCGGCGGCCGGCCAGCATCACCCGGCGCTCGACATGCAGCCTGAGCGCCCGCGCCAGCACCACTGCCTCGATGTCGCGGCCTGCGCTGACCAGATCGTCCGGCGCGAGCGAGTGGTCGGCGCGCCCGACATCCTGGTCGATGATCGGGCCCTCGTCCAAGTCCGAGGTGACGTAATGTGCGGTCGCGCCGATCAGCTTCACGCCGCGATCATAGGCCTGGTGATAGGGCTTGGCGCCCTTGAAGCTCGGGAGGAAGGAGTGGTGGATGTTGATCGCCCGGCCGTCGAGCGCGCGGCAGAGATCGTTCGACAGAACCTGCATGTAGCGCGCCAGCACGACCAGCGAAGAGTTGGTCTCCGCGACGATCTCGAGCAGCCGCGCCTCCTGCTCGGCCTTGGTGGCGGGTGTGACCGGCAGGTAGTGGAAGGGGATGCCGTAGCTCTGCGCCAGCGCTTCGAAATCGCGATGGTTGGAGACGATGGCCGGGATCTCGATGTTGAGATTGCCCGTCGCCTGCCGGAACAGCAGGTCGTTCAGGCAATGGCCGAAGCGGGAGACCATCAGGAGCACCCGCGCCGGCGCCGCGGCATCGACCGTATCCCAATTCATGCGGAAGGTGCCCGCGATACCGTCGAATTCGCGCTGGAAGGCTGCGTCGTCGAAGTGATCGCCGGTTGCGAAGGCGACGCGCATGAAGAAGCGCCCGTCGCGCGGATCGCTGAACTGCGCGCTTTCCAGGATGTTGCAGCCATGACGGTAGAGCACGCCGCTGACGGCATGGACGATGCCCGGCCTGTCCTCGCAGGACAGCGTCAGGATGCGGTCGGGCTTCTGCACCTTGAAGTCCCGCCCCAAGGCGGGGGCATGCGCGGAATGGGCCTCAGTCATGGTCTCGTTTCTCTAATGCATCGGACCGAAAAGTGGAATCCACTTTTCGGATAAATCCGATGCAACGCCAATGAGATAGATCATCGTTATCGCGCCCTATAGGACGCGCGATGATCTAGTGCGCCTTGCGGTCGAGCGGCGCCGCGAGGCTCGCGCTGACCGGAACGGTGGTGCCGGCGAGGTCGATAGACCAGCTCCGCGCATCGAGCCAAGCCTGGTCGATCGGCTGGTCGCTTTGGGCCCAGCCGAGCGCCACGATGCCATCGAGGCTCGCGCCGAAGGCGGCCGAGGTGATCTCGCCGACGGGCTTGCCATCCGCAAGGATCGCTTCGCCGCCCCAGGCCATTTGCCCGTTCGGGCGCGGTCCGACAAGAGCGATCAGGCGTTTCGTGCGCGGTGCGGCCTTCGCCGCGACGAGCGCCTCGCGGCCGAGGAACTCGCCCTTGTTCAGCTTGACCGCGAAGCCGAGCCCGGCCTCGTAGGGATTGACGTCCGGCGTCAGTTCGCGGCCCCAGGCACGGAAACCCTTCTCGATGCGTAAGGAATCGACGGCGTAATAGCCGGCATCGATGAGCCCGAGATCGGCCCCGGCTTCGTGAAGCGTGTCGTAGATCGCGGCGGTGAACTCGGCGGGGACGTAGAGCTCGAAACCGTCGCCCAGATAGGAGCGGCGGCAGGCCCAGCTCGTGGCATAGCCGATCGTGATCTTGCGGATCGCGTTGGCCGGGAAATCGGCGAGGTCGAAGGAGGTCGGCGAGAGGCGGGCCAGGATCTCGGGGACCTTCGGCCCGGCGAGCGAGAGCACGGCGTAGGACGAGGTCACGTCGGTCAGCGTCACGCCCTCGGGCAACTGGCGCCTGATCCAGTGGGCGTCGCGCGTCGCCTGTGCGGTGCCGGTGAGCAGGAGATAGGTGTCGGGCGCGATCCGGGCGGCGGTGAGGTCGCTCTCGAACGTACCTCGCGCATTGAGCAGCGCCGTGTAGACGGAGGTGCCGACCGGCACGGCGACATCGTTCGCGGCGAGGCGCTGCAACGCCGCTTCGGCCTTGGGGCCTTGCAGCAGGAACTTGGCGAAGCTGGACATATCGACGAGCCCGGCCGCCTCGCGGCAGGCGCGATGCTCGGCCGCGACGGTCTCGAACCAGTTCTGCGGGCCGAAGGAATAGCCGATCGTGCGCTCGTCCTCGGAGCGGGCGAAGTAGTTGGCGCGCTCCCAGCCCATCTTCGAGCCGAAGACGGCGCCCTTGGCGGCCAGCCGGTCATAGAGCGGCGAGCGGCGGAAGGGGCGGGCGGTGTCGAGCTCGCGGTTCGGCCAGGGCATGGCGTAATGCAGCCCGAGGGTCTCCTTGATGCGGTCCTTCAGCCAGGCGGGGTTGTTGTTGAAATCGGCGAAGCGGCGGATATCGACCGGCCAGAGATCGCTCGTCGCCTCGCCCTCGACGATCCATTCGGCGAGCGCCCGGCCGGCGCCGCCGGCGGACGCGATACCCATCGAGTTGAAGCCGGCACCGACATAGACGCCCGCCACCTCCGGCGCCTCGCCGAGCAGGAAGTTGTTGTCCGGCGTGAAGCTCTCGGGACCGTTGAGGAAGGTCTTGATCTCAGCCGTCTCCAGCGCCGGCACGCGTTGAAGCGCGTTCTCCATCAGGATGCCGAATTGGTCCCAGTCGTCGGGCAGGAGCTGGAATTCGAAGGGGTAGGGGATGCCGTCCATGCCCCAGGGCTTCGCGTCCGGCTCGAAGCCGCCCATGACGAGCCCGCCGACCTCTTCCTTGAAGTAGATATAGCCGTCGGGATCGCGCATCACCGGCAAGTCGGGCGAGACGCCCGCGATCTTGCCGGTGACGATATACATGTGCTCGGCCGAATGCAGAGGCACCGAGACGCCGCACATCTGGCCGACAGTGCGGGACCACTGGCCGGCACAGATCACCAGCACCTCGCATTCGACCCGGCCTTGATCGGTCTGGACCGCCTTGACCCGGCCATTCTTCGTCTCGATGCCGGTGACGCGGATGCCTTCGCGCACCGTCGCGCCGCTGCTGCGGGCGCCCCGGGCCAGCGCCTGGGTGATGTCGGCCGGATTGGCCTTGCCGTCGCCGGGCAGCCAGACGCCGCCGACGAGATCGTCGGTGCGCATCACCGGCCATTTCTCGCCGGCCTCCTTGGCACTCAGCTCCTCGATCTCGACGCCCTGGGCGCGTGCCGCCGAGATGGTCCGGCGCAGCTGCGTCATCCGCTCCTGCGTCCGCGCGACGGAGACCGAGCCGCAGCGCTTCCAGCCGGTGGCGAGCCCGGTCTCGCTCTCCAGTGACGCGTAGAGCTCGGTCGAATACCGGATCAGCCGCGTCATGCTCGACTGGCTGCGCAATTGCCCGACGAGGCCCGCCGCGTGCCAGGTCGTGCCGGAGGAGAGGCGCCCCTGTTCCAACAGCAGCACGTCGCGCCAGCCGAGCTTGGTCAGGTGATAGGCGACCGAGCAGCCGATGATGCCGCCGCCGATGATGACGACACGGGATTGGGTGGGAATGGACATGAGCGCCTCCGCGATGGAAGGCAGCTTAGCGAGCTGAATTCATAAAACAACAAAAAACCACAAAAACAGTCAAATTACGAAACGAGCAGGCGCACTCTGTTTTCGGTCAGTTTCGAAGCGATGGGGGCCGGCGGAAGGCGGTCGACCAGCAACCCCGCGAAGGGCTCGCCGGTGCCGATCCGGCTGGGCAGGACAAGCCCGAACTTGCTGCTGTCGGCCATCATGAAACCCTGCTCGGCGGCGCTCAGCAGCGCGCTTCGGATGGCCGCTCCGGCGCGGGTGTAGTCGGTCAGGCGCCCTTCTGCATCGACGCCGCCGACGCTGACGAAGGAAAAATCGGCCGAAAGCCGCGCGATGGCCCGCAGGGTCTCAGGCCCGGTGGTCGCATCCTCGTTGCGGTCGAACTCACCGCCGATCAGGAAGACGCGGGCGCCCGGGAGCTGGCTCGCCAGCCGCGCGTTCTCAAGCGATGTCGTGTGCACGACCAGCCGTTCGCAGCCGGAGCGGGCGAGCGCGCGCGCCACGGCCTCCGTTGTCGTGCCCGAATCGAGCAGCACGGTCATGCCGTTGCCGACAAGCGAGGCGGCAAGGCCGGCGATCGCCTCCTTGCCGGTGCGGTTCACCGTGCGGCGGTTGACGAAAGGGGCTTCCGACCGTTCGTTGCGGAGCGCGCCGCCGTGGACGACCGAAAGATGTCCCTCGGCCGAGAGGGCTTTCAGATCGCGCCGGATGGTCTCGCGCGAGACGTCGAGCGACCGGGCGAGCTCCTCCACGGTGACGGTTTCCGTCCTGTCGAGCTCTGCCAGGATGGCCCGATGCCGGCGGGCCGCAATCTCGCGTGTCATGGGGATGAGGTCATCGGCGTGTCTGTCGCGGTCCGGGACAGTATGAGGCGCGGCCTAGACTTGTAAACGGGCCGCGCGCAGCGGTGCCGCCAGGATCGGCAAAAGCTCGGAAGGCGAGACCATGCGCGTGGCAGGAGCCCGGTTCCCTTGTGGATGACGCAGTGTAGCGGCGGGAGGCGATCGAGGTCCGAGGAAGATCCGAGCTTCTGGGCTTACGAGGACGAACCGGACGTCAATGGCGCGGCGGCACTTGCCGGAACCGTCTCGCGCGCAGGCGCATTATTCCGCGACAATCCACGAGTTCGCGCCCATGACCCATTCCCGGAAAGCCGCGCGTCGTTCTGAGTGTCGGGAGCGATTCCGATCTCGACGTAGCCTTCGGCGATGAGGGCGAGCAGCTCCTCCGTGTAGGCGATCCGGCGCGCCGTCGAGACGATCTGGTCCCGGAAGCGGTACGGATGGTTGAAGGTGAGGATCGCCTGGAAATCCTTGAGGATCAGCTCGCCGATGAACTCCTCGAAATAGGTATCCATCTTCTGGCGCAGGCTCTGCGATTCGATCAGGGACTTCCTGATGCGCTTCAGGTCGGAGAGGATCGCGCGCAGAGTCTTCACGAACTGGTCGGCCTGGACTCGAGCCTCGCGAAGCGCGTGCACGGCCGTCGACCTCGCCTTCTCCGGGCTGCGCTCGGCGACAAGGCCCTCTACAAGCTCGAGGCTGGTCTTGATGTGGACGACCAAGCCGCCGAACCGCTGCGAAACATCGGACTTGAGACTCGAGAGCCGCTGAACGACGAGCAACGCTCCCATCGGCATGTCGACCGTGGTCCTGAGGCCGTATTCCTCCTCCTCGAGCCAACCAGTCCGAACCAATCCTTGGTAGACCTGACTGGCTGCTCTCAGAACCCGATCGCCGGTTTCGCCGCCGTTTCCAGCAAACCTGAGCCTCCGGCGGCCTTTCGAAACGAGTTCGGGTAAACCCTCGCTGGGATCCTCCTCGTCGAGCAACAGCTCCGGCTGACGCGCAACGAGATCATAGACGGCGTGAGTAATCTCCTGCGGAGTCGGAAAAATCGCGCCTGACGAGAAGAAGCGATCGTGAACCTCGAGCAGCGCCGCTTCGTATAGGAAGCGGTGCTTGCGTGAGAATATTAGGAACGCATCGTCGCTAAGGTAGCGGAAGAGCATGGTACGGTTAGCCAGACGGCCGTATCAAATGACTGAGGATATTGCTCATCTCCCGCGCCTCCTGACAGCCGGCCACTTGGGCAATTCCTGTGCTACATTGGTCCGCTCGCCGACATCGGAGCGTTCGTTGAGATCGGATTCGGCAAAGGCTGCCGATGAGTTCTCCATCTCCCCCCCTCGATGTTGCCTCGCCTTTGGGCAAGAGGCGTGCGGAAACGTTGTAAGACCTCTAGGCCTTCGCGCCGCGCGTGTCCGGCCATTGTTTCCGAGACGAATCCTTCTGGCAACGTCCGCCAATGGATTTCGAATGCTCTTTTCGTCTACGAGTGTCCCGCAGCAATCCATTTCTGAGGGAGGTGCCGACCTTGGGCCCAGACGCCGAGCTTGCCTTGGTTCCCAGAAAAGCCGTGAGGGATTCCACTTCTCGATCGATCGCCGCCTTAACAGGAGAAAAGCAGTATACCGCTTCTATTCTAGCGAAACACTTGGAGCTTCAAGGTGAACGTGGCTCTGGCCGCTGGGAATCCGCGATAGTTAGGCCCCACTAAACAGCCTCGCATTGGCGTCTAGAGCTGCCTCGAAGGTCTCGCGGGCTTCAACCAACGCCGTCTCGTAAACATCAAGGAGGCTGCCTGAAATCCAGCGGCGGGGAGAAAGATCTTCCGGCCGCCCACATCAAACTAGCGAGAGGCAGCCTATCAAATCGGGCAGCTACCCGGTCCTGCCCGGCGTAGCGACTTGACGGGGAGCGCGACCGGGCGATCCCAAACCTGCCGACAAGAGCGGCAGCCGCTTTCCCAACAGGTCAAGCCTCGCGTCGCCCGTCAGGAGAAGCATCATGTCATCTGCCAATATAGAAATCGGACGGCGCAAGTTCCTCGCGACGTCACTGGCCGGCGCGGTCGCCATCGGTCTGCCACGAGTTGCCGCGGCGGAGTCCGTCCCTGCCTCGGGAAACGCGGCGGTGCGGCCGTTCAGGATCAGCATTCCCGAGGCGGCGCTCGCCGAGATTGTTGATTTCCGTCGAGAATTGACCCGTTAGGCGGGGATTTTTCCATCGAGAATTGACCCATGTTTTGACCACGTCTCACGCGGGCTATGCGGGGGACCTCGGAGTGATCGACATGGAGTTATTGAGTGTCATCCGCCGCTGGCATGGGCGGAATCATCTTTCGATCCGGGAGATTTCCCGGCGCACGGGGCTCTCGCGGAATACGGTTCGCAAGTATCTGCGTGCGGATAGCGTCGAGCCCCGGTTTCATGTTCCCGACCGGCCGAGCAAACTCGATCCCTATGCCGACAAGCTCTCGGCGATGCTTCGGATCGAAGGCGGCAAGTCGCGCAAGCACAAGCGCACGGTCCGCCAGTTGCATGCCGATCTGATTTTGCTCGGTTATGAGGGCTCCTACAATCGGGTCGCGGCCTTTGCCCGGGACTGGAAGGCAGCCCGCCTGCGCGAGCAGCAGACCAGCGGCCGTGGCACCTTCGTCCCCCTGGCCTTTGTGCCGGGTGAAGCGTTCCAGTTCGACTGGTCGGAGGACTGGGCGATCATCGCTGGCGAGCGCACCAAGCTGCAGGTGGCGCATGTGAAGCTGTCCTACAGCCGCGCCTTCACACTGCGAGCCTACCCGCTGCAGACCCATGAGATGCTGTTCGACGCCCATAACCACGCCTTCCGGGCGCTGGGCGGCGTGCCGCGGCGGGGCATTTACGACAATATGAAAACGGCCGTAGACAAGGTCGGCCGCGGCAAGGACCGCCAGGTCAATATCCGCTTCTCGGCCATGGTCAGCCACTTCCTGTTCGAAGCCGAGTTCTGCAATCCGGCATCAGGCTGGGAGAAGGGGCAGATCGAGAAGAACGTCCAGGATGCCAGGCATCGACTCTGGCAGCCTCTGCCGAACTTCCCGTCGCTGGAGGCACTGAACGACTGGCTGGAGACCCGGTGTCGGGAGTTATGGTCGCAGACCGCGCACGGCACCCAACCTGGAACGGTTGCCGATGTCTGGACTGAAGAGATCCGGCACCTGATGGCGATGCCGCGCCCCTTCGATGGCTTCGTCGAGTACGCCAAGCGCGTCTCCCCAACCTGCCTGGTCCATCTGGAACGCAATCGTTACAGCGTGCCGGCGTCCTTCGCGAACCGCCCGGTCAGCTTGCGCGTCTATCCCGATCGCATCCTCATTGTCGCTGAGGGACAGGTGATCTGCGAACATCGCCGGGTCTTCACCCGCTCGCATGATCGTCTCAGCCGGACAGTCTACGACTGGCGACATTATCTGGCGGTCCTCCAGCGCAAACCCGGGGCTCTGCGTAACGGTGCTCCCTTTGCCGAGATGCCGCCAGCCTTCCGATCCCTGCAGCAGCATCTGCTCAAGAGCCCGGGTGGCGAGCGGGAGGTGGTCGAGATCCTGGCTCTGGTCCTGCAGCATGACGAACACATCGTGCTGACGGCGGTCGAACTGGCCCTGAAGGCCGGCGTGCCGACCAAGACCCACATCATCAACCTCCTTCACCGGCTGGTCGACGGCACGCCGTTGACCACGCCGACGGTCGACACCCCTTCGGTCCTTGCGTTGACCACCGAGCCGCGCGCCAATGTCGAACGCTATGACGCCCTGCGCCAAGCCGAGGACGTGCGCCATGCGTCATAACCCTGCGAGCGGCGCCATCGCCATCATGCTGCGTAGCCTCAAGATGCACGGCATGGCCCAGGCCGTCGGCGAACTGACGGAGCAGGGATCGCCGGCCTTCGAGGCCGCCGTGCCGATCCTCTCGCAACTCCTGAAGGCGGAGATGGCCGAAAGAGAGGTCCGATCAACGGCCTACCAACTCAAGGCCGCGCGCTTCCCGGCCTATCGCGACCTCAACGGCTTCGACTTCGCCAGCAGTGAGATCAACGAGGCGCTCGTTCGCCAACTGCATTGTTGCGAGTTCCTCCAGGACGCCGACAACGTCGTCCTGGTGGGAGGGCCGGGCACCGGCAAGACCCACGTCGCCACGGCTCTCGGCGTCCAGGCCATCGAGCACCATCACAAGCGGGTCCGCTTCTTCTCCACGGTCGAACTCGTCAATGCCCTCGAGCAGGAAAAGGCCCGGGGCAAGGCTGGACAGATGGCCGCCGGGCTCGCTTACGCCGATCTCGTCATCCTCGATGAGCTCGGATACCTGCCCTTCAGCGCGTCGGGTGGTGCCTTGCTCTTCCACTTGCTGAGCAAGCTCTACGAGCGCACCAGCGTCGTCATCACCACCAATCTCAGCTTCTCCGAATGGGCCACCGTCTTCGGCGATGCCAAGATGACCACCGCCTTGCTCGATCGGCTCACGCACCACTGCCACATCATCGAAACCGGAAACGACAGCTTCCGCTTCAAGAACAGCTCCGCGAAACCCGACAAGCCAGCCAGGGAGAAAGCCAAAAACTTGACCGCAACCTGAACCACAAACACCATCTGGGCGGGTCACTTCTCAGTGGAAACCCCGGGTCACTTCTCGGCGGAAATCAACACTCCCGCTCCTCCTGGGCCTTCGGACCATGGGAGAGCTGCGGCGGGGCCTCGCCGTAAAGGTCTTTGAAATGCTGTTGAAGATCGAGCGGCAGGCTGTCGCGGCGGACCTCATACTGGCGGCCTGAGCGACCGCCGCGACCGTGCACCGTGCGAACTGCCAAGTTCGCGCCATGCCAGTTCCGAGTGCCAGCTAGCGCATACGCCAACGCCGATCTGGCTTTGCGGCTGGATATGCCGGCCAACTCTGCAAACTGGTCAGACGGCAACCACATCACGCGGCATCAGCCTGGCGAAAGCGAAGTTCGGACGGCTCAGATTTCAGGCCGAGAGCGCACGCGATGCGGTGAGCTTCGCCTCTCGTACCCTTCGCGCTTCCATCCAAGACGCGATAGACGAGCGATCACCTGGCTGCTCATGACGCCGGCTTGATAATCGAACGCCTCAAAGGCGCGATTGATGTGAATACAGATGCCGATCTCGCGGCCGCTTTGAGCATAAGCCGCACCACATTATCGAATTGGCGCGCTCGAAACTCTGTGCCCTTAAGTCGAATTAGAGAGGCATGCCGCAAATACAGAATTCCGATTGACTACCTGCTTACGGGCGACTTGCTGCATGCCAATCAGCCGCTCCTTGATGTAGAGGTAGTGGGGTATCTGTTTCGCATTCTCGCGCGATATGGCTTCCTGACGCTGCCAGAGCCGTTAGCGCCCGACTACGACCCAGCTCAGCGCGCGGCGGCGGAGTTCGCCGTGCTGCATCGGGATACCCGTGGCCTCCTGGATCAGATGACAAGTGAGGGAGCAATGTCTCCTGAAGAGGCAAAGCGCTCCCTGATCTCACGCCTGACAAAAGCGAAGTAGGGTCCGCAATAGGGTCCGCAATCGCGACAGCAGCCCCAATGCGAGCCGCCACAGCGCCGCAATAAGCCAAGCTTTATCAATGAGTTCAGAGATAACTGTCGGAGTTGCAGGCAGCGGCGCCTAGGGGTTGCCATTGAGGAACATCCGAGGCGTTATTTCTCAATGGGTTAGGGGCAAAGTCCGCCAATTATCTACCGGACGCCCGCCGCCAGATATCTTCGGCGCATCCACCAGAGATCGCAGCCGGCGGCCGCACAAATGTTGATTCGTG